>DASUGF010000093.1:0-53563 GCA_036274175.1 Parafilimonas sp. | reverse complement strand
ACGGTTTTGAAGCTGTTCGAGGCTTTCATTATTGGGATTGATGCTCCATACAATATCACTCATTTTATCGATCAGCTCTCTTGATGCAGCACCGATTTTTAAGATCACTTCATCCGCGTTTTCATTTTTTGCAGAACGGTTTTTTGCTACTTCACTGTAGATGGAAATACTGCCCAGAGTGCTGCCCATATCGTCATGCAGTTCGCGGCTGATGCGGAGGCGTTCGTTCAGCATTTCCTGCTCGCTTTGTAATTTTCTGCGGCGACGGTAACGATAAAAAGAATAGCCGCCAATTGTGATGAATACAGTCAACGCTGCAACCAATGCATATAGTTTTATTCTGCTCTCGTATTTTTCTTTCTCGATGCTAACTTCCTGTTGCCGAATTTGTTCATCAAACGTAACATTTTGCAGCTGTTTTATTTTGTCCTGGCTAAACAAACTATCCTTGACTATCAGTAGTATTTCCTGATATTTAAACGCACTATCAACATTGTGTTGGGATTTGTAGATTTCCACTAATAAAGCACTAGCTTCAATAACAGGAACCGTTATCGAGACCGTTATACCCAGGGATATTGCCTGTTTTGCATAATGGATGGCCGAATCTGTTTGGCCTGTTTTCCTGTAAACTGAAGCCAGGCCGTTATAGTTTTGAAGTATGCTATTGTTAGCTCCGCCCATTGTCAGGCTTTCCTTATAAAGACCAAGCGCTTTAACCAGGTCGCCTTTTTGTTCATAGAGCGCTGCGAGATAATGAGGAGGCTCAGTCCAGCGATCGTTCGTGTCTGCCTGGTCTAAATCATAAGCCTTTTGTATATAAACAAAAGCAGAATCCCATTTCTGTAGAAGGAAATAAGCTTTTCCGATCATCACGTTAAGAACCTTAGGCCCACCTAAGGTTACGGCATTTGTGTTTTTTGCCCGGTATAAATATTTTAATGCCTCACCGTATTCATTTGAATAAGTGTATACATTACCAGTCAAAGCCAGCGAATTGGCAATTTTTGTAGGGTCTTTTAGTCGATAAGCGAGTTCGATTGATCTAAACCTGAATTTTAACGCCTGCGGGTAATTGCCTTTCAGCGACAATGCTTCAGTTATAGGAAGGATAAGATCGTATTCTCCTCTTTCAAAATTTAATTTTCTTGCTAAAGCTAATCCGGGTAAAGCATATAAAAGAGCACTATCCGGATTAGACCATTGATAAGAATAAGCGATATCGGAATAAGCGTAAACTTTATTTGTATCGTCCCGAGCAGTAGGAAGGATTTTTTTCAAACTATCGAAGTAACTATCCTGTGAGAACGCAGATGTTATCATTAAAGAGAAGTATAAAACAAGACTCAGGAATTTCATTACTAATAAATTTTAATTATTCTCTTTTAAATAGTTCAACGCAATTAACTTGCTTTCTTCACCTTCGTTCGCCTCCACTTTGATTTCGCCATCATATGCTTTTATAATATCGTAAGCTTATGGCCACCCTAAACATGTATCCTGGCCTTCGCTGAAAGTTAGCAGGTATATCGCCACACGAAGTATGTCGATAAAAATAAAAATTTTATTCTACTATGAACCGCCTGGTTTAAAGCAGGGCATAGCCTAAAAAATACTATGTCTTTAGTTAACGATTCATGATAATTTAGTCGAACAAATAGCTATCAGGTAATTTTTAAGTGCATTGAAACAAGGACATCTTCATTCCGTTTTGATTGAATAGTTAGTTAGCGCCAATTTCATCTGCACGCTTCTGCATATTCTCCAAACATTTTTTTTAATATAGTAGTGAAGATTCAATAACATTCATCATAATGTAAATACCCATCTGAAATTTCTTAGCCGGGAGTTTCAATGCTATAATTTATAAAGGCTATCCATTGTATTCCAGGGAAGCAAACGCCCCTCTTTTAAAACCATTTCTTCTTTACCACCATACACTACAAATCCTTTCTTTGCTTTTTCGTTTGCCAGTTTAGTATAATATTTTATCGCATCAAAGAAATGAACAGATTTTGTCTGGCTGCTTTTAATTTCAACAGGATACAAACTGCCTGCTTTTTCAATAATACAATCTACTTCTTTTCCGTGGTTATCCCGCCAGAAAAATAAATTATTGGGTAAACCCCTGTTGTACCTGCTTTTCAGCAGATCAACTAATACCAGGTTCTCAAAAATATTTCCACGCGCAAAATGGGTATGCAACTGTGCAGGCTTTTCAATTTCAAGCAGGTAACAAAGCAACCCGGTATCATAAAAGTATAATTTAGGTTGCTGTACCATCCGTTTGGAAAAATTATTATGATGGGGCCTCAGCGACAGCACGATAAAACTCATTTCAAGCACCTGTATCCAACTCCTGACAGTATTTACCGATACGCCGGTATCTGATGCAAGAGAAGAAAAATTAAGTAATTGCCCAACCCTCCCGGCGACCAGCTTAAGAAATCTCAAAAATAAAACCGCATCTGAAATTTTGACTATTTGAAGCACATCCCTTTGCACGTAAGTTTGCAGATAAGACGGGTAAAAAAGATTGGGCGGAATCTTTCTATCGAATACCCGTGGATAAAACCCGGTGAAGGCAGTTTCTTCAAATGTATTTTTCATGAGCGATGCCTGCTGCAGTTCCTGTATAGAAAAAGGTAACAGGTTAAGCAAGCCAACCCTGCCCGCGAGTGTCTGCGAAATTTTTTCATTCAATAAAAAATTTTGCGACCCGCTTACTATAAATTTTAACCGGGCATTGCCATCAACCAACCCTTGTATGTAGGAAAATAATAACGGTGCATTTTGTACTTCATCCAGAACAGCGCCCTTTTTAAAATTATCCAGGAACCGCCGGGGATCGCTCAACGCCAGTTGCAGATCATCAGGATTTTCCAATGAAACGTAGGGTAGCTTTGCAAATGTATTTTTCAGTAATGTAGACTTGCCTGATTGGCGTGGCCCATTTAAAGACACTACCGGAAAATAACGGTGCAGTGCTTTTAGCTTTGTTTCCAGTTGCCGCTGAATCATTACGCTAAGATAACAAACTTGTACAAATTTTCAATTGCAATGAATATTTGTACAATATTACCTTAATAACATTGAACTACCCGGCATCCTTATTATTACCGGTTTCTCTCATTTCATTGCTAAGTGCATTCAATGTATTTACTTTATTTGTATCTTCTTTTTGCGTTTGTAAATTTTTTTAAAGAATCAATTTGGTTTGTACAAAAACAATAGATAAACATAATATAGGAATAAAAACCAGAAAGTTTTTCACTTCATTATCAATTAAGATTCACACTAAATTCTATACTTGTCCCCTTATTTATTTCTGAACTTATCTTAAAATCAGCATGCATGCTCTCTGCTCTTGCTTTCATATTCTTTATTCCATTACCGCCTAAGCCATTCTCCCTCTCCACAGGTGGAGAGGGTTGGGGTGAGGTATCAAATCCTTTCCCGTCATCCTTTATTATCATTTCAAGCTGATCATCCTGCAGTGATAATTTTATTTCCACCTCTTTGCAGTCGGCATATTTTACAATATTGTGAATGGCTTCTTTAAAAATGAGAAAAATATTTTTGCGCTCCTCCGCAGTGAGCTTTAGTTTTTTTATTGATTCATCTGTGAGAAAACTATATTGAATATTGTGCGGTGTCAATATCATGGCTGCAAAAGCCTGCATACGGTTTTGAAGCTGTTCGAGGCTTTCATTATTGGGATTGATGCTCCATACAATATCGCTCATTTTATCGATCAGCTCTCTTGATGCAGCACCGATTTTTAAGATCACTTCATCTGCATTTTCATTTTTGGCTGAACGGTTCTTTGCTACTTCACTATAAATAGAAATGCTGCCCAAAGTGCTGCCCATATCATCATGCAGTTCGCGGCTAATGCGGAGGCGTTCATTCAACATCTCCTGTTCGCTTTGTAATTTTCTGCGGCGGCGGAAACGATAAAAGCCATAACCGCCTGCAAGCAATATGACACCAATACCAGCATAAGCAAAATTCTTGCGCTGACTTTGTTGCTGCGCCAATGCGGTTTGTAATTTGTTTTGGGTGGAGAGGAGTTTTATCTGGTCTTCCTTTTTATCAAACTCATATTGCATTTGTAGCTGAATGATCTTTTTTTCACTGTTTTCATTGGTAAGGCTGTCGCGGCAGGTAATGGAGGATTTATAATGTTCAAGTGCCTTTTTATAGTTTCCCTGGCTGCTATCTAGTTCTGACCAATTTAAATAGCTCATTCTCATATATTCCAGGCTGCCAATTTTTTTTGAAAAGGATAACGCCTTGCCCAGATATTCTGAGGCATCATTGTACCTTTTTTGCTTCATGTATGACAAGCCTATGTTATTGTAGGTATAAGGGATAAGTTCATTATTGCCAGTTTTTTCGTATATTTTTAAAGCGGCAAAATGATACTTTAAGGCTTCACCATAATTTTCTTGTTTTTTATATATAACTCCGAGGTTATCATATATACTAGCAAAAATATAATCATCTTTTACCTCTTTCGCCAGATGTAAAGCAGTTAAACAACTTTTCAATCCATTCTGGTAGTTGCCTTGATAAAAATAAACAAGACCAATAACATTATAGGCAGATGCTATATCTGCTTTTCTTGCCAGTTGTTGATATAGTTTTAAAGAAATAAAATAATGTTTAAGCGCTTCAGAGAAGTTATCCTGATTTAAATTAATATACCCGATATTCCATTCCGCATCAGCAATTCCCTTTTTATCTCCAACTTCTTCTCTCACCTTTAACGATAGAAATGTATATTTTGAGCCTTCATCAAGATTACCCTGTCCAATATTATTGTGTCCCACTTCCATGTACGCATTTCCTAATTTTTCCAGAATTATTTTCCTGTGTGATGCTCCAGCTAAGGACAATAATTTTTTGTATAATATTATCGCCTCGTTGCCAAAGCGTGCACCTTCGTAGTAGGTTCCCTTATCAGCAAAAAGCCCACTTATACTTGTTTTTGAATCGGCTATTCCTATTTCAAAATTCAATTTCATAGCAAGTGTGAGTGCTTCATTGGAAATAGATATAGCACTATCAGTATCAGCATACCTTAATTGATTTGCCATCTCATTCAGCACATTCACTTTACTGCTATCTGCTTTTTGTGTTTTCAAAATATTTTTTAAGCTGTCAATTTTTTGGTTTTGACAACAAGCTGCCTGTGCCAATAAGCAATATTGCATCACAAAGAAAAGCAGGGGTTTCATAAGCTTGTGTTATTGATGAATGTCTGTTCTATTGGTCGGAAATTATCAGTCAGCAGTAATAATGCTCGTCAGGTCAGCTTAAATCTGAATAAATTTAAGATTAATAATTTAATAATGCGCATTGGGAAAATGGTCGGATCGCAGGCTTGTATATTCTCAAAGAGCATGCATATCATGCAGACAGAAATCGAAAAAATTTAAAAAAGCAGTGTATGATTTTTTGGAATAGCCTCATTAAGGTACCGGATCATACCCGCTCCCGCCCCAGGGATGGCACCGGGCAATGCGTTTTACCGAAAGCCAGAAACCTTTGAATACGCCATGTTTCTTAAACGCTTCCATGGCATAATGAGAACATGTTGGAGTGAACCTGCATTTCGGGCCAATCAATGGAGACAACATCTTCTGATATATCCAGATCAAAGCGATAAAAGGGTAGCTAAGTATTTTTAATATCCGCTTCATTTAATACATGTATAAGCCGTTGAATACACAATTTCATTTTTTCTTTTACTAAGGCATATTGAGGAAGTTCTTTATCAATAAACAATAAAAATAAAACCAATTGTTTTTTATTATTGTTAAGATATGCATGCAATGGCTGTTTTTCTGTTCTGTAAGCTTCGCGCAATAGGCGTTTTATTCTGTTTCGCTGCACCGCTTTCTTAAAATGCCTGCTGCTTACACCCACACCGGTTTTGATAACATTATCCTGTTCTTCTGCCAAAGCATAGAAAAGTTTAAGAGGAAAAACAGTAAAGCTTCTACCGTTTTGAAATAACTGATCTAATTGCTTTTTACTCTTAAGCTTTTCTTTTTTATTGTATGAAAATTCTTTAGCCAATCAAAATGTTAATATGCAAAGATGATAAACAGGCAAATACCGATTACATAATTAATCTTTCAATTTTTTACAAGGGTTTGGAATAGATATTGTCTCACATAACATACATTATAATTGTGTATAAACATCCGCACGGATAGTGACAACCTTGCTCCGTTATAAACAGTTTATAATATGAAAGTAAAAGTATGAAAAAACGCAAGTGGATCAGGTGGGCTGTATGGGTGATTGGTATATTGCTGATCCTTTTGATCGCCGGGAATTTTATTGTAAAATCTGCCATCGAAAAAAAATTGCAGGCATCGCTGCAGCAATTACGACCTTATGTTCAAGCGGGGTTTTCAAAAGCACACATCAATCTATTGACTGCTTCCGTTCAACTGGACAGCGTATATATTAAATATGATCCTGAGCTAAAGCAACAGCACACGCATACATTGCAATTTTCGAGTGCTGTAATAACCGATATTCATTTTTTTAAATTGATTCTACATAAAGATTTTTCCGCAGGATTGCTTTCATTAAAAAATACAGACATACAACTTGATCATCATTTATTAAATCACAATAACAGTTTGCCGGATAGCTTTTATGCAAGAATGCAATTGCCATTTAAAAATGTTTCATTAAATACCATTGAAATAAAAAACGTAAAAATATCGCAACGAAACAATGCAAAGCTTTCCAACATCTGTACAGGAAATATTTTATTAAAGAATGTTTTTATACCGGCTATCGATACAGTTTTGACAACAGACAGCATTCGTTTCGGAAATATTGTTTGCGATCTGCAGGATATCAATTACCAGTTGAAGAATTATTACTCGGTTCAACTAAAAAAATTTCATATTAACAGCCGGGATTCAGTTGCAGCGTTAGATTCTTTAAAGCTGATGCCTCAATTAGGCAAATATGAAATGGGGCAGAGGCTTGGCAGGCAGGTGGATCATATAAATGCTGCTGTAAAAAATATCGAAGTTTCAGGTTTGGATGTGAAGCAACTACTGCAAAAGAAATTCATAGCCAGACAGATCAGCATTAACAATGCCAATGCTTATGTTTTCAGAGACAGGCGCCTGCCGCGAAGCAAAGAAAAACAACCCATGCCGTTGGATTATCTCAAACAAATTCCTTACGGGATGGATGTGCAGCGTTTTGATCTGAATAATGCCACCGTTACCTCCGAAGAGTTTCCCGGAGAAGGCGATCATACCGGCTATATTAAACTGGAAAATGTAAACATTACTATGAAGCCGCTGAGAAATTATGCGACCAAAACAAACGCATCTATTAACTCGTTTGTAAAAGCATCCATAATGGGCGCCGGAAATATACAGGCTGATATAAATCTTTCTATGACGGATGGCAGTTCCCGTATTAAAGGCGCTATTGATGAACTGCATCTCACCGCCATGAATCCTTCCGCAGAAAATCTTGGAAAATTTCATATTGAAAGCGGTATCCTTAACCGCCTCGATTTTGAATTTACTGCAACGGATACAAAGGCCACCGGGCAGATCGTTGGCGTGTATCATGATCTTGTAATAGACCGCTTAAAGATTACAAAGGATGGATTAAAAAAAGCATCAGTGCCCGGTTTTTTATTGCATAAGGTCATTATACCCAAAAATAAAGATGCTTCTCTTGATGTAAAGCACCGAACGGGGAAGATAGATTTTGAGAGAGACCCAACAAGGGTCGTTACATTTTATTACCTGAAGGCATTGCTCGATGGCATAAGGGATAGTTTTGCTTTGGGGTTTGTGTTACCATCGTGAGGCAAATTTGTTATTGGGAAATTTTCGATTGGGAAATTTTGAAATTGATGACTCCTCCTTTCGAAGAAGTTTTGTATTACGCCATGAAGTACACAAAGAAACACCAAGAGATAAGGCGTTCGTTGTGGCCTCCAAACAATAGTGCTATGTTAAGCAAAATGTGACGTTTCAGTTTGTGAGTGAAAACCGCACATTTAGGGTGATGATTACTCACCATTCACCACTGACAACTCACAATTAACCTAACGCCAGTTATTGCAAGCTACCTTTTAATTCCTTCAACTTGTCTTTCAAGATTTTTTTCTGTTCGTCATTTAAAACAGCCATTATCTGCTGTTTTCTTTCTTTTTTCAAACTGCTCAAATTATCATTCATGGTATCACCATCTTGCTGCGTAACAGCCTGCTTCTTTTCACGGAAGCTCCTGAATATTTCTTTTATCTTTTGATCTTGTTCTGCGGATAGATTCAAGGTTGACTTTGCTGCTTTTAATGCCTGTTTTAAGCGCCCGCCTTTCTGCTTTTTTTCTCCGCCGGGTTTATCAGATAATTCCATATTTTTTATTTTTTAGATAAGTGAAAAGAATTACAATAACTATTCCTAATTATATTGCCTGTATCAAACACCAGCAACATAAAACGCTTATTGGGTAATAAAAATTTTTTGAACAGTTTTTGTGTCGTTGTCTTTTAAATAGTATATGCCTGCAGCAATGCCTGCAATATACATATCGCCGGATTTATTAATACTTTTTGTAAGTAATATTTTACCAGACTTGGTTAATAATGAAAGTGAATTGTTGTTTTTTGTTTGTATATGCAATATATTTTTTGCAGGGTTTGGATAAACAGAGAAACTGCTTTTAAGCGATCGCTGGTCGTCGGCTAAAGAAAACACATCATACAAAAGTGGCGCGGTATAGGTAATAATATCACTGATAAGGTTAAGGAGAGTAGCAATTTTGTTACTCACTTTTACGATGTATACACCACCTTCAGAAGGATGAAAAATGGAATCAGCTACAATAGTTGTTGTATTGCCCGGTTCTCCTAATTTATGCCATTGATACGTATTGTTATTTAAAGTGCCGCCTGCCGACACAGATAATGTATTATTACTATTGTTTAAATAAACGGTAATATGCGCCTGGTTTCCATACATCGCGAAAGAAAATGTTTGCGCAATCAACTCCATGCCATCAAACGTAAACTTGTTATCAGAAAGGTTTAATGAATCGAGATCAGCAAGATCAGCAATGGATACAGGTATAGCTCCCCTTAACCTGTTGCCATTTAAAAGCAGGTATTGAAGAAAGGTACATTTACTTATTACACCAGGAATGGCGCCTGTCAGTTTATTATTGCTTAACTGCAGATCATACAGGTTGGCCTGCTTAGCCAAGGAAGCTGGGATATGGCCACTCAGCTTATTGTTATTTAAATGCAGCGTTCCCAAATTTGAATCAATGAAGGTTGGGATATGCCCGCTTAACCGATTATTATTCAGGAGTAAAGTATAGCTATTTCCAAGAGAAGCCGGGATATTTCCGCTCAATTGATTATAAGATAAGTCTAAATAGTCGTGAGCTGAATTACCAAATTCCGAAGGGATGTCTCCCGTCAATTTATTATTACTTAAAAATATGCTTTTCACATTGCCCAACTTTGGTGGAATACTGCCGCTTAATTGGTTATCATTTAAGCGTAAATAAGCCAGTTCTTTAAGCTTTCCAAGGGAAGCAGAAATTTTACCTGATAGCTGATTATGATCTAAAATTAA
Organism: Parafilimonas sp.; assembly: GCA_036274175.1. Taxonomy (GTDB): domain Bacteria; phylum Bacteroidota; class Bacteroidia; order Chitinophagales; family Chitinophagaceae; genus Parafilimonas. The sequence continues at coordinate 43,919 of DASUGF010000093.1, read as the reverse complement.
ACTGGTGAGACTTGAAAGGTTACCGAGCTGCGGTGGAATACTTCCGCTCAACTGATTATAAGATAAATTTAAAATAAAGAGAGTTGCCCAATTTGAAAGCGAATCCGGTATGTTGCCTTCTAATTGATTGTGCGCTAAACTTAAATACAACAAATCTGTAAGATGTGTAAGTTCTGACGGGATATTACCACTGAGTTGGTTACGCCCTAATCCAAGTGTTGACAAGCTTTTAAGATTTCCAAGAGAAGGCGGGATATTACCGGTTAATTTATTGTTAGATAACCTCAAAACGTTAAGGTGGGAAAGATTGCCAAGTCCGGAAGGAATGGAGCCGGTTAAGTTGTTGTCTTCCAGGTTCAGGTAAATAAGTTTTGTAAGATTACCAAATCCGGCTGGAATAGTTCCGTTTATGTGATTGCCTTTTAAATGCAGATCAATGAGACTGGTTAGATTGCCAATCGAAGACGGAAACTCACCGGTTAAATTATTGCGCATTAACCTGATTTGAGTGACCCTATTATTATTCAATACAATTCCGGACCAACTTGCTACAGGGCCAATTAACCAATTACCGCTGTAATTCCAGGAAGCGCCATTAGTACTTTTGTACAGGTCAACAAGCGCAAGGGAATCCTGGATATTTACCTGTGCTTTAGCCGTTATTAACAGGCTCATACAAAAAGAGAAAAACAGGTAGCAGAAAACAGCGTGCTTTTTCATAAACGCAGGTTTTAATTGTACTGGAAGAGGGCGTTAAGTTTCTATAGGTGCTAATCCTAAGTTATTTGCTTTTTTCCGATAGAAGAAACAATTATTTTCTGACTTTAAGAATCTGTTGAATTGTTATTTTTTACCACCTAAGAATTCACATAGAAGATTAGAGCAAAGCTATGTATAGCCTAAGTCTCTATTAGATCTATGTGTTTTCTTAAATTACTTCGAACAGCTTTTGATTTTTGAGAACTGTTTCTTTAAAGTCTTTGTTGAGCTTTAGTGTTTTACAATAACTGTCTCCATCTAAGATATATATTCCGGTTATGTTACTTTCCATTTGAAACCAGTTCATACATTTTTCCCTTTTCTGTTTTAAATGAAATAACAAAACCATAAGTTGATTTTTCTGATTTGATATTTGTTCCTTTCAGCATCACAGGCGCATTGGTTCTAACAGAACAAGTATTGCCCAACAAAGAAATGATCGTTGCATTACTGAAGCCGCTATTATCCCATTCAATGCTTACCTCAAAACCGCCACGCGCACGCAGGCCTTTCACAACACCGCTTTTCCATACCTGCGGGATAGCGGGCAGTAAGTACAATTCATTGTATTGCGATTGCAACAACATCTCTGCAACACCGGCCGTACCAGCAAAATTTCCATCGATCTGGAACGGAGGATGCGCATCAAATAAATTCGGGTAAGCGCCTCCATGCGAGCCATAATCAGTCGCTGTTTCTCTTGTCAGCCTTAAAAGATTACGATAGAGTTTATAAGCATGATCTCCATCGAGCAAATGCGCCCAGAAATTCACTTTCCAGGCAAGGCTCCAGCCGGTGCCATCATCGCCACGCAGCTCCAATGTTTTAACAGCAGCTTTGGCAAGGTCCGGCGTAGCTACAGGTGAGATTTGTTCCCCGGGAAATAATCCATACAAATGAGAAGTGTGGCGATGGTGCGGCTCTACGTCTTCATAATCATAATACCACTCCTGCAGGTTGCCTTTATGACCCACTTTAAATGGATATAATTTTTTGCTTGTTGCCGTAACAGAATCAATAAATGATTTGTCGGTATTTAAAATTTTCCCCGCAGCAACTACATTACTGAAAAGATCACGGATGATGCTCATGTCCATCGTGGTGCCGATAGAAATGCCGCTTTCTTTATTACCGTCATAGTAGTAAACATTTTCGGGTGAAACGGAAGGCGCCGTAACAAGATAATTGCCACTGCTGTCAGGCACCAGCCAATCCAAAGAAAATTCAGCAGCCCCCTTCATTAACGGATAAGCAGTATCGCGTAAAAATTTTTTATCCCCGGTGAAAAGATAATGTTCCCAGAGGTCGCGGCAAAGCCAGTTAGCGCCCATTGCCCAGTTGGCCCATTTCGGATCGCCCTTGCCTTTATCGCCAACAGGATTAGATAAAGCCCATATGTCTGAATTATGATGGACCACCCAGCCATGCATGCCATAAAATTCTTTTGCCGTGGCAGCCCCTGTTACAGAAAGATGCCCGATAAGATCAAACAAAGGCTGATGCATTTCAGATAAGTTCGTTGTTTCTGAAGGCCAGTAATTCATCTGCACATTGATATTAGTTGTATAATTCGCGCTCCATGGCGGCCTCATTTCTTTATTCCAAATTCCCTGCAGGTTGGCCGGCACATCAGGCGTTCGGGAAGAACTGATTAAAAGGTAACGGCCATATTGAAAATATAAGGCTTCTAACCCATAATCAGTGCCGCCTTTGGTGTACGCTTCAAGCCTTTCATCTGTCGACCGATCGTCTTTTGAGTTTTCATTTTTAGTGAGTGCGAGCGAAACGCGGTTAAAGAAATGATGATAGTCTTTTTCATGTTCATTCAACAAAGCTGTATATGATTTTACCAATGCATTGTTGAGATAATTTAATGCAAGCTTTTTTTCATCTTTTCCTTCCTTGTCCGGGCATTTATCAAAGCCGTTAAAGCTGGTCGCGGCAGATAAAAGCAACACCACTTCAGAAGCATTGTTTATATGAATGCCCGCTGTATCTGTTGTAACAGTTCCATCTTTATGCAAAGCTTTTACCAACAGTTCGAAACGCATTCCGCGGCAGTTGGCCATGTCTTCATAAATAATGGATTCTTTGTTTTCATTGAAATAACTCGGGTCTGCATGCGCAGGAGCTTTGCCTTTTAATACCAGCAGATCATTTCCCTGCGCTTCTTTTTGAAAACGCACCTGGCTTCCTGTGTTAATGGTAGCTGTAATTTTTTGTTTGGCATTTGCAGAAAGTTTCATCACAATAACCTGCGCCGGCGCAGATGCAAAAACTTCGCGTTTATATTGTACGCCATCAATCGTGAAAGTGGTTGTATGGATTGAATTGCTTACATCCAAAACTCTTTTATAGCCGGTTGGTTGTTTGCCATTAAAATTTTGTTCAATCATCAGATCTGCCAATGGCAAATAACTTTGGGAATAGAGCCCCTGCATTTTTTTAGCCAACTGCTCCGCCTTATCATATTCTTTATTGAATAATGCTTCACGAACCAATGGTAAATAATTTTTTGCTTCAGGATTTACATCGTGTGCTATCGGCCCGCCTGTCCAGAATGTTGCTTCGTTTAACTGCAACAATTCCTTTTCAACACCACCAAAAACCATTGCACCCAATCTTCCGTTGCCGACAGGTAAAGCTTCTGTCCATACTGCAGCAGGTTGTTTATACCATAATGTTAGATTTTGTTGTGCCGATGTGATTGTACTTTGAACCAATAAGAAAATAACAAGGCTACAATACTTCATCGCTTTGTGTTTTTTGAACATTCTATTCATATTAACTGAGGCTTTGCAATCATTTTAAATGAACTGTTGCATTCAACCGGTGATCACAAATAACAAGTTTGAAATTTTTTTTTAATTGAAACGTTATGCGCTAATGTATGAAATTTAGTATTGGCTTGAGATAAAGACGTTCCTTCATAACTTACAGGCAACTTAACACAACAACGATAACAATCGTTTATATGAGCGACCAAACATTTCGCTATTTCCAGGCTTAATTTGACCTCACTCTAGCCTCTCTCTCCAAACGAGAGGGGTCAGAACCCTTGTTGGCATTAAGTTTTGTAAGATTAATAAATTTTATCCTGACAACAGTGTGCCATAACTTTTTACTTATTCTATCAGTATTGTCCGGTTAACTTGGGCTAAAGCCCGTTGGATAAGGGTTTCAGCTATGTAACCCCAGGCTTAAGCCTGGGGTTAGTGAAAACCAAGCTCATCAAGGGCTTTAGCCCAAGAATTAAAATTTTAGCCGGACAACAATGTTATTCTATTATTGAAATTGTAAATAACCTTATTTGGTTTCTTTAACCTTAGTAGTTATTGTTAACGTGCGCACAAGAACCTTATTTGCTTATTCAAATTATTCAACACTATTACAGCGCTAATAAGGTTAAAAACCTCAGAAAAAAGACTTACTAAGGTTCTATAAACCGATGTTCCAAGTTTTAAAAGAGTGATGTAGCTGAAGTTTATAGCACGCTTATATTTTTAGTGATGAACAGTCTGGCTGTCTGCAGGTAAGGACGTACGGCATTAAATGATTTGTTGGGTGTAAGCCTTTAATAAAATCAGGCATAAACTGAAACTGCGAAACTTAAAAGCTTCGCAGTTTCCGGGAATAGTCTCATTATTTTATGACCGTCATTTGCCGGCTTCCAAACTTTTTGCCATCAACAATCAATTCATAAAAATAATTGCCTGCGGACAGCTCACCGCTGTTCAAACTAACGTTTCCCTGCCTGTTCTTTAACGATATTGTTTTTACTGTTCTTCCTTGTACGTCAGTAATATTCAACTTTGCTGAGCTTATCATTTCAGGAACAGAATAATTTATAACCGTGGTTGACTTAAACGGGTTAGGCGTATTCTGCGCCATGAATGCAAGCCCTTCCCCTTTTGCATTGGAAGCACCGGTTATGCCATTCTTTTTTTCCAGGGCTTCGAGCCTTACCATAATAACATCAATTTGTTTTTGCTGCTGCAATATCACAGCGTCTTTTTCATCATTCATTCTTGATAATTCCTGTACCGCTTTAACCAGCGGCACTACAAATTCAGCATAGCGTAGCCCATACAGTGAGTGCTCGTTCTGCGGTTTGTCAACTCCACTGAAATCATAGCCTAACTTCTTCGCTGCAATCTCAACTTCCTGTGCTATAAATCCCGTCCGTACAACTTTCTCTTTTTCCTCAATTCCCATTTTAATCAATGCTTCATCTGCTCCGGAAATTTTTTCATGCGAACTTGTTTCGTCCCGGTTTCCCGCATTTAAAAATTGATTCAATTTGATTACATCCATATTATAAGTAACAGGACGCAATTGATTAATGAATTGTAAGCCCGGCACATTTTCCTTTATATTTTTTTTGAAACGCACGTCACTGGGTAAATCAGTCCATCCCACATACCCTCCAATGCTTGTTACACTGCTGTTGCCTATCCGTACCTGGTTACTTGCCGTTATCGTGGACTGGCTGCCAAGTGCCGAACTGTTGGTAAGGCTGGCTGCACTGGCGTCGGCATTGTACCCAACAAAGGTGTTATAGGAGCCGTTTGCATATACTGTTCCGGTGCTGTAACCTAATGCTGTATTTCCTGAAGCGCCATCATTATCATCTAATGCATAATGACCGATAGCTGTATTATAACCGCCTGTTGTATTATTATGAGCAGACATAGAACCTAAAAACGTATTACCGGTTCCTGAAGTATTCGATGCCCCGCTCATACGCCCCATCATAGTATTATGAGAAGAGGTGTTTTTCATACCCGATGAATCGCCTGCAAACGTGTTATAACTTCCGTTGCCTCCCTCATAACCGGAAAGATTGCCTATATACACATTGGAGCGGCCTGTCTTATTAAAAGCGCCGGCGACTTTTCCAATCATTACATTATAGCTGCCGGTTGTATTTCTGTTTCCCGCCCAGACACCTAAAAACGTGTTGGAGCCGCCGGTTGTATTGTCTGTGCCGGCATCCCAGCCCAGAAAAGTATTTTGGTCGCCGGAGGTATTGTAAAAACCTGCTGAGGTACCAACAAACGTATTAGCGCCTCCTGTGGTCGTATTAAAGCCTGCGCTACTGCCTATAAAAGTATTGCTGGGATTACCGCCATCACCATTGGCAATAAGATAGTTGCCTGCCCGTTCGCCTAAAAAAGTGTTCCCGGTAAAAACACCGCCACCCAGCCAGGTATAACCGCCACGCCGTAAAATTCCGCCCATATAAATGTCTTTCCAGCCTTTGTTGCTGTTACCCAGGCTCCTGGCATTATTCTGATTGGGAATAAGACTTGCGTTTATCTTGGTTGGCGCATTAAGGTTTGATAATTGTGTGTTGGCTTGTGCATGTAATTGTTGCACAAAAAAAGGCATTAGGCAAATGCCAATGCTTGTGTAGATTTTTTTCATAGATGAAATTTTTATTTGAAAAAAGTAATGCTTAGCTGTATTAATTTATTGACGGATCAATTTGTAAAGATTGAGGTTATACAAAGGCGGATTGGATTACATGCTTTTTAGGGGTTTTGCGGGAGATTAACCGATGCAAAGTTTCGACTGAAACAGAATTGCATCATCGCAACAATGTACGCCTATTTTATGGCATTTTTCAATTTCTGGCGGGTTGTTTTAACCGCCTTCATCAACAACAATGGTGGCATAACGGTTCTGCTAATATTATGCTTAAACCTATTTTATAGAATACGTTTTTTTATCAACGCCAATGCCTTTTAATGTAAGCGATCTCCACTGTTTGGGCAGTGCTGTTTTTATTTGTATGATGCCTTTTGGCGTAATATCCAAACCACCAAAACCCATCAGCATGGCCTGTAAAATGCCGCCTGCGCCGGTGGCAAAATAAGGATTAGTGCCGCCTTTCGTTTCAGCAATTACGCGGAAAGGCGGATTAAGGTTAGGCTCATAAGCATCTTTAAACCAGTGGTAAGCTTTTTCACCGTCGCCAAGCCGGGAGTACAGTAATGCAAAAATGCCCTGCGTCATTGCAGGTGTGCCTTCATCAGGTACACGTGTTGAATAAAACTCAAGATCTTTACGAATCTGCGTTGTATCTGTAATTGTTTTTAACGGGTATGCCAGCAGGTTTACATCAGCCTGTTTAATACCGGTGTCTTTGTATCCTGCATATTCCTGGGTAATGCCGTTTGCCATTTTTAATATTGGAATATTATCAGCAACATTTTGCCAGTCCGAATTTGCTTTCATCCCTGCAATTCTTGCTGCAGCAATGGCTGCTTTTAAATTGGCTATAGCTGCTGCATTGGTGAAAGCGTTGTTGTCAACATTCTCGGCCCATTCATCCGCTGCCACAACATTTTTTATATCGTAATGACCGGGGCCGTTTCTTTCAACGCGGCTGGCCCAGAAATCTGCTGTTAAAGAAAGTATCGGCCAGCCGGTTGAACGCAGCCAACTGGTGTCTTGTGTAACGCAATAATAATTCCATGCGGCCAACGCTACATCTGCAGTTATATGATGTTCAAAAGGACCACTCAAAGCCCAAACAGGTGTTTCTTCCACGCCTGTTTCAGCGCTTTCCCAGGGAAACATCGCTCCTTTATATCCATGTGAAAATGCGTTGCGCTTTGCTTCGTCCAGTCTTTCATAACGGTACTCGACCATGTTCTTCGCCAGTTCAGGATGCATCACCAATAAAGCGGGGAACATCCACAGATCTGCATCCCAAAATACATGGCCGTTATACCCTAAACCACTTAAACCCATCGGCGATAAAGAATAACCTGTGCCTTCTCTTGAAAAAGCATACAGATGGTATAACATGCTGTGTACATCCTGCTGCGATTGCGGATCACCATCAATAATGATATCGCTTGTCCATAAGCTGTCCCATGCTTTATTATGGAAATTGATGAGCCGATCTTTTCCTTCGAGCTTTGCAAACAATGTCAGGCGTTCTGCTTCATTCAGCGGATCCTGGTGGTGTGCCGATGTGATGGATGAGCCTGCAACCGAATAGGTGTACGTTGTTCCCGCTTTTATTGCTTTAGAGAATTTCATCAGATGCATATTGTTATCCCACATTTCATGAATCACTTTTGGTTCGCTTCCATGTGGTTCGTCAAATAAAAATGTATTCGATGCACACATCAGCAATTTGCCTGTTGGTGACTTTGCCTGCGATGTAAGCAGTGATATCGTTACATGCGGGCGGTCAATTTCATTATAATAATTTTCAACATCGCGTAAAGCATCAGGCGCTTCCATTACGCTCGCTGCAGTTATTTTGATGTCTTTTTTTGCAGTGATGCTCATATTCATTAAAACGGTGTAAGGCAGATGGCGTAAGGCGTAATAGGTGTATTGAACAGAAGCTTTATCGCCATAATCAAAACTTGTAGTGAAAGATGCATGTTGCATATCCAACTGCTGTTTGAAGTTGGTGACCGATGCTGCATCGAGTCTTTTCCCATCCACTTCGAGGTACATATTCAGCAGGTTAAAACTCTTCAGGAAATTGCTCACTCTTCCACGTCCATACAGGTCATACGCGCCTGCCAACACCACATCTTTCACTTTAAACGGCTCCGGCGATGATACGATGCCGATCATTCCATTGGCTACGGTAATGCCATAATATTTGGAAGGATCTATTGTAGAAGCTTTTATGATCCATGGATCTTGTGCGAATGAGTGATGAATGATGAGTAATGAGAAAACAGAAACAATTACATTTTTCATACAGCAAATTGATGAGCTAAAATAATTTTTATTGTTTGACAGGAACGATCAAACCCAATCAATTTTAAAACATTTGGAATCTAATTGGTTGGCAAGGTGCTATCCGGCACATTGATCGGGCCTTTTGCATTGTTGATCGTCCAGTGGCTGAAATTCTGATCAGCCGTAAGGCCGGTGCCGTCTATTTGTTCATCAGGCTTGCGTATATGAACGGGCACATTGGTGTAAATTAATTCCTTGTCCTGGTCCCACCATAGTTCTTCACAACGCAAGGTATCGCCCTGCATATTAAACACTACCACACTGTCGCGTAAAAAAACAAGGTGCTTGTTGGTATAGTATAAACCATATTTGGCAAACAGCTTACTTTGAATTTTTACACTGTCATAAAAATCAACATGCAATGATTTTGGGAATTCTGTTTTAGGCGTATCAGCACGCATCATTGTCATTAATGGTGCAGTAAGCTTTGCCCGTACGGCGCCATTCTGGCTTAAATAACTTTCTACATTGGTGGCTTTATCGATGGCTATTTTTTTCCTGGCAAGGTCCTGTACTTCCTGGTAACTGTTGTGGCAACTGCATACAAAAAAGCAGCCGGTTAGTACGGCTGCTTTCAAAAATTTTATATAGCAAAACTGCCTAATCATATTTGCGTTTGATAAACCAAATATCGCTTAAAGATAAACCGAGTGAGAATTTAATAAAGTTTTCTGTTATGTTATTTACATCGCTGCCCCGTTTGCCAAATTCGACAGCAGTATTGATCATGGTAAACTGCTTATCATAGGAATGATACCTCCTTAAATTGAAAGAGTACCCCACCGTAAATGCCTGTACTTTATAGCCGTTGCCATCCGCATTTATATAATCTTTGCCGTTATAGTAACCGATCCTGTAAATACCACTTCCAAAAACACTTCTGCTGCTGAACGGGTTGGGAGACCATTCTATACCGCCGCGTATCATCCAGCTATCGTTAACCCGGTCTGGCAGGCCAAAGTACCTGTATTCTGACCAGGGAGTAAAATTGTATTCAACGCCTATACCCCATTTTTTCACTTCAAAAGGGCCATTGGCAACCATTTTGTTTAACATGAACCCGCCGTTAAAAGTAAGTGGTATATGAATTTCTCCTTTGATGCCTGATTCTTTATAAATGCTGTCAACGGGTACGATCAAACCATCGTCCCTTAAAAAATAGGTTTGTCTTGTTATATCATTTTTGGCACTCAGATTTTGTTCAAGCGTACCGGAACCGCCAAGCACAAGCACATAGGAATCTTTTATTTTAGAAACAGGATCTGTTCTTTCTTTCATTGTGAGGCTTAGCATCAGGCCGGGCATTAAAAAAAATCCTCCGTAATGCGTGGAGTCTGTGGAATTGGAAGCATACCAGTTTTCGGTCGGATGATCAGGAAAATTGATCTTGGTGCTTGTAAATTTTGTGCCCCACTCATACCCTCCGTTAACCCCAACACTAAAACCATTGTTAGACTTCTTTTTACTTCTCCAGGTTTTGCCAAAACCAAGAAATACCTGGTTCAGCCCTCCATTGCCATCAAAGAATTTCACCATATTGTCTGTGGTAAGATCATCATATGTTATAATGCTATCCTGCTTAACGCTATAATTAATTCTTGTAGCAGGCCTTAAACCAAACGCCATGCCCAGGCCTTTTTTATTTATAGGTACCCCAATTTGCAGGTAAGAAGGAATAAAATTGGTTGATTTATATTTCGATACCGGTGTGGCGCTCATCAGCGAGCGCACATCAATCGTTAAAGCAAAATCATACGTAACAAGGCCCAGCGAACCGTAGCTTGCCGGGTTGATGGTATTAATAGCCTGTGAATTCGTGGATGCCACGCTAAAACCACCCATGCCGCGGGAAGCAATGTTTTGCTGCGGGTAAATATCACCGATGCCATACCTGGAAAAAGGAGAATTTTCCTGGCTGTACGTAATCAAAGAAAGAAGTAAAAAAACAGTACTGAAAAAAAAATAATTAACCGTTCGACTCACTAAGCGCATACAAACCATTAAAGATTAAATGAGGGTTTGCAAATATCTTGTTTTTGAGAAGAGGGACAAAAAAGCGCATATCACCCCCGGTTAAATGCACGTTAAAGTTGCTGTACTTCAAAGCATATTCATTGATAATGCCATCCATTTCTTTTGCCATTCCCAGTATGGCGCCGCTTTGCAGGTTGGTCTTGGTATCATAACCAACCAATGGAAAATTGGAGTTTGGCTCTGTTAACGGGAGCCTGGCGGTAAAATGATGCATTGCCTTAAAACGCATTTCAAGACCCGGCGAAATAGACCCTCCTAAAAATTCGTGAAATTTATTAACGAAATTATACGTGATGCACGAGCCCAGGCCAATGATAAGATTGTGCTGTTTCGGATAAAAATAAACCGCCGCCGCAACAAGGGCTAACCTGTCTGCGCCGATCGTTTCCGGTTTTCCTACCGGGGTGGTAAAAGGTAATTTAGAATGATGATTGAGCTTGTGAAATTTTGTTTTTCCGGCAAGTAGTGTTTCAATTTCCGGGTTATGGTTTACAACCGATGACAGGATTGATTTAGATGCATTTTGCTGTTCAACAATTCTTCTTACTGTGCCGGTGTTGTCATCCTCCAAGACAATAACTTCTTTTAGCTCTTTTCCGTTAAATACGCCGCATTTAAAACGAGTGTTACCAAAATCAAAGCAGAGCGTTGTTTGCATGAAAACTATTTTTTGCCAAAGTTGAAGTCAAAACCTTTTAGTTCTTTGAAATGGCCATTTAACTGAATTTTCTTTTTCAGGCTTTCGATGCCGGCTACAATGGGAATGATCTTTTTTAAATGGCGGCGAAGGTATTCAATGCGCTGGTCTTCACGCAACAGGCACAAAAGATCATATTCTTCTTCCAAAGAGAGTACGGCATGATGTGCAATGTCATAGCTTGTCAATTCGATATCTGGTTTGCCGAAATCTTTTTTTACATGCAGTAAGCGGTGCAATTCACGTACGCCGTCAATTATTTTCTGTGACTGCCTGCTTATACTGGTTTCATTTGACAAATGTTTTACTATGGCGCCGCTGTACAATTTTGCGGGTATGCTATCAATTACTTCCAATATCCGGTAAATACTCACCCCTTCTGTGATCACATCCATTTTCCCGTCATCGTATTGTTTTACGATCGTTGTTACCTGCATCAATGTTCCGGTCTCGGAAATCTTATTTTTTAAAACCGGTGGAATGCCAAACATTTTTTTTTCTTTATAACATTCGCCGATCAATTGTTTATACCTGTCTTCAAAAATGTGCAGGTTCAGTTTTTCACCGGGGTAAACAACAATCTCAAGCGGGAATATCGGGATAAAGTTTGTCATAGCCAATGACAAATGTAAACATTGACAGGTACTTCAAAAATCATTCGGCTTATTTTTGGGAATTCGTTTGGCATAAGTGCCGGGAAACCAGGTAAATTTAAGCTGATGCAAGTTTTATGGAATCATCTTGTAAGCGGGTTGAAAAGCGGGAACCTGAAAGCATTGGCCCGTGCTATTTCCCTTGTAGAAAATGAATATGAAGACTATAACGCTTTTCTGAAACTGCTTCCTTTCTCCGACAAAAAAATAATTGGCATTACAGGACCTCCGGGCGCCGGCAAAAGCACTATTGCAGATTGTTTGATCAATGAATTTATTGCCCTGCGCCAAAAGGTTGGCGTGCTCTGCGTTGATCCTTCATCGCCCTATACAAAAGGCGCTTTGCTTGGCGACAGGATAAGAATGAATAACTGGTTTAACAACCCGGATGTTTTCATCCGCTCGCTGGCAAGCAGGGGTGATACGGGCGGCCTTCACCCGAAAATTATTGAGATATCAGACCTGATGAAGGCAGCGCCTTTTGACCACATCATTATTGAAACGGTTGGCGCCGGGCAAGCCGAAACAGAAATTGCCGGGCTTGCCGACACTACGGTTGTTGTGCTGGTACCGGAAGCAGGCGATGATATACAGAATATGAAATCGGGCCTTATGGAAATCGCAGACATATTTGTGGTAAATAAAGCAGACAGGCCGGAAGCTGACCGTTTTGCAAAAAACCTGCTGGGCATGCTTTCGCTTTCATTCAGTATAAAACAAAAACAAGCGCCCGTGATTAAAACTGTCGCCACAGAAAAAAAAGGGATAGAAGAATTGATGAACAATATAACCCGTCACCAGGCAAATGAAACAAATAATACAGGCAACAGAACTTTACTGCTGGCAGAAAAAGCTTACTGGCTTATCAAACAAAAAAGAATGAAGGACATAAATGTGCAAGCACTTGCTGAAAGAATAAAACAATTATCCGGAGAAAAAACATTCAATCTTTATCAATTCGTTGAAGATTATTAATTGTAGAGGAATAAACAGAATGCCCCCATGTAGCGCAGCTTTGCACCATACTAAGAATTTTTCTGTCCCGGCAATCACGCACGCTCCAAAAGACGACACTTAAAAATTCTACCTTTCAGCAATAATATTTGCCGCACTTTCACATCCTTCGTCACCTACAGGACGACGGTAGTTACAGAATATATCAAACCTGAAAATGATTACTCTTTCACGAACTTCATAGTAATAACTTTTTCTTCCTCATCTATTCTTACATAATAAACTCCCATAGATAAATTTTTTACATTGAATTCATAAGTGCCCTCTGTAACAATTTTCTTATTCAATATTGTTCCATTTTGTGAGATAATCGAGATAACCGCACTACCATGCAAATTGTCTATGTGCAAAACATTTTTTACGGGGTTGGGGTAAAGCTTGTAATTATTTGCCACGCGGAAACTTTCACTCACAATTTTCGAGTAAGCAAAATGCCCATCTGCATCTACCTGTTTCAGGCGATAATAATTTTCTCCATTCAATGGTTGGCTGTCAATAAAACTATAATCTTGCAAGCTGTGAGAATCACCTTTACTATTTACATAGCCAATAACTGAAAAATTATTTTCAGCATTACCTCTTTCAATAGAAAAATATTTGTTGTTAAGTTCCGAAGTTGTTTGCCAATTGAGTAAAACAGAAGTTTTTTGTTTGGCAGCAGTAAAAGATGTGAGAATGACAGGGAGAATATACATGGCGTTATACCGTGCCACGGCCATGTACAATGTATCGGATAAACCAAATCCGAAGCCACAGGCAATTATCTTTGTGTCTTGTTGAATTGCAACTGATTGAGCATAACTAGAACCCCCTATAAAAGTACGTACTGCTCCATCTGTACCAAAAGAACTATCCCTGTTCCCGTCATTATAAAACCGGGCAATTAAAAATCTGGAAGAACTATATCCGGATGCTATAATTTTATCATCTTTTTGCATGCTTAATGAGAGATATACATCGGCTCCTGTTCCTGTAACAATTCCATTTACTCCAAAACTATTATCTTCTGTACCGTCTGTTTTATATCGTAATATGAATGAAGAAGTAGAGGTAGTAGAATAATTATTTGAATATCCCCCAACTAATAATTTTCTGTCTGGTTGGACTACTAGGGAATGGCATTCATTTCTGTTATTGTTTATGTCACGTGTTATCTTACCCTCAACGCCAAAGCTGTTATCTAAATTTCCATCAGCATTATATTTTGCAATAGCCAGGTCATAATTTTCAACAACAGCTCCTGTATATCCCCCAACATAAAATTTATTATCAATAGAATCTAAAGCAATTGCGAAACCACGTTCGCTATAATTACTCCCCCAATCCGTGAAGACTTTCCCCCAATCACCAAAGGTAGCATCCAGAGTTCCATCTATATTATATCTTGCCACAGCTATATATGAATTTACGCCGCTGTTTATAGATGTTCCGGCAACTAAGATCTTTCCATCTGGCTGCAAAACCATTGATCTGATATAATCTCCCGATGCTCCAACACCAATTTCTGAAACAACTTTACCGCCAACACCAAAACTACTGTCTAACGTTCCGTTTTTTTTATATCTTACCAAAGCAAAATCATTACCAGTTATACCGCTGAATGAAAACCCGGCAAGTATAATTTTACCATTCGGTTGAAGTACTGCAGCAAAGCATTGATCATTTGTATTTCTAAAGTCTGTAATTATAATACCATTAATCCCGAAGGAACTGTCAAGCTGCCCATCTGCCAGGTATCTTACCAACATAAAATCAGAACTTGGGTCATTCATATTGTTATCTGTAGAAGATCCTGCCATCAGGATCTTACCATCAGGCTGCAACACTATAGATTGACCTGTTGCCATTTCGTGATTTGGCGATTTGGTAATCACTTTTCCTCCGTCCCCAAAAGTCAGATCCAGACTTCCTGGTTGAGCAAAAATTTTTGCCTGTGAAAAAATTAAGAAAATAGAGAATAGGACAAGGGTTGCTTTCTTTTCCATTGCAGCTAAGTTTTAGATGTTTTTTAAACCTGATTATTAAAAATATTTTTTGCCAAATTAAATAAAACTTTCAATCTGGCGCAAGGTATGCAATCAAGCATACAGAGTAAAACCATTGATTAATATTTTTAAAACGTTTATGGTTTTCTTCTACGCACAGTTTCTCTTGCAAAGCATTTGTGTAACGGTTAAGTGCCAGGTAAATTGTAGCTGTCGTATTAAGGTAAATGGTGAGTGAGTAAAGCATATTTAGGGCAATTACTCACGCTTAACTTAACACGGCATTTAATTTTCCCGGGCATCAATCTCTTTTAAAACTTTTTCATTTTTCCACCATCGGTATCCAATATAACCACCAATGGCTAATGGCATGAGCATCAGGTAAATAATACCGCCATTCAAACCTCTGCCGGGCTTTTCTCCCAATTGTGAAGCTGTTTTTGTACAAATAGAACACTGGGCTTTCAGAGTCGTTACCTGCATCAGCGATAAAAATAAAATAAAATAAAGCAACACATACTTCTTCATGTTCGGCAATTTCATGTGCAAAGATATATTGTCGCCCGTTGTATTGTTATTTCTTGTGAAGAACAGGCGATTGAAAACTTTTATTTGATCCTGAATACCGGCGTTTTAAGATAATATAATTTCTTAAACCCGGCATAGAGTATATCAATAAGCACAACCAGGATGAAAATTGATAACCAGATGCTAACATGATGTTCCGGGTTTAAAATGTCTTTTTCTGAGACATGAAACAATTTTTTAAAATCAACTATTATGTTCCAGTTTTTTAAATGAAGGAATCTTACCAGGCAAATGCCATAACTGCTGAGAAAAATAAAAAATAATATGGAAGCCTTTACAAGAAAACCAGGCAAATGCTTTGCCAGGAACATTTCTATTTGTCTTAAAGAGATAAAGCCAGGCAATAACCCCGTAAATCCAAAAGAAAGGAAAAGCAATCCATCATATAAGGAATAAAAGTTATCGGAATTATGCATTTGCAGTATGTCGGTAAACAGGTAAATACAAACCGGGAAAAACAACATCCATGCAAAAAGAAGCAGTATTGCTTTAATATTTAGCTCTTTACATTTTAAAAGTTGCTTGCTTATAATATACGGCACAAAAGCGATCAGGAGATTCCATAACAGGAAAGTATAGTGGAGGTTCCAGGTAAAAAAACATCGGTAAAACAGCACGCCAAAACAGAACATTCCCAGAAATATCATTAGCCTTTCGAGAACGGGTAGTTTTTTGGTTCGCATGATATTTTTTTGTTATTAGAAAACAAAATTGAGTGGAGTTTAATTATCAATTAGAGGTTTCACCTTTTTTTAAAAATGAAATGTTATCAGCGGCTGATAGGAAATGTGCGAAAACTTTTATTTTGGTGTTTTAAATGTATATTTTCATTATAAGTTCGTTATAGTTTCTGTACAAACACGGTTGATGTTTCCGGAAAAAAATATATTACTCCTGCAAAAAATTAATGCGTTACTTCCCCATGTTGACCGAAGAGAACCCTCTGCTGTTTTATGCAAGCATTGTACTTATGTAAATGAAACCGAATTTTCTTTTTGTACTAATTGTGGTTACCCATTACAGAACAGCTTATTGGAAGATGTTTTTCATAAACGCATCCGGCAGCGTACGAATATCCTGTTCAAAGCTGAAAGCTCTGTCATGTTTGCGAGGATAGTTTTATACGTGATCGGCTCATTTTTGTTCATGGGGATATTTTTCATTTTTGCAGAAAACAGCCGCAAGTACCTTGTCGTATTACTTGCCTTAATGTTATCGGGTTTATTTTTCTTTCTTGCTTTCTGGAGCAGGAAAAACCCTTTTACAGCGCTGCTTACAGCATTTATCGTTCTTATTGCTTTTTCTGCTATCAATATTTTTAGCAGCCTTGTACAATCCTTTACAACACTTGCAGGTGTTACCGGGATGTTGCTCTGTCTTGTTCTGTTATTCGTGATGCTGAGGGGTGTGCAGGCAGCATACCGCATTAATTTAATAAACGAAGAATTGCAGGTTAAAATATGACCGCACCAGATTCAACCAATGATATTTACTATTGCGATGCCTGCCATCACCAGGTAAAAGGTTATCACCGTTTTTGCTATAACTGCGGTGAATACCTTGGATCAGACAGTACAAGAATAAGCCTCTTCAATCACAGCAGTTTGCAGTCTGCATTCAGCTTCTTTATCGTGTACTTATTTGTTTGCCTTGCCGTGCAGTTTACGAACTGGTTCGATAGTTATGACCGGCTTTTTTGGGTGGAGATATTCCTTGCATCTTTTACATTGTTTCATGTATTCAAAAATTACAAAGCCATAGCGCCGGTATTAAAGTTTCACAACTTTAGTGTGCTGCGATTAACGGGCTGCATTTTGCTGGCAACAATCGCTTCTGTTATTATAAACATTATTGTGATCAGGCTTAATTTTTCTTTCTTCAGAACCGACACGAGTTATTATACACGTTTCAGCATTTATGCAATGCCCGCAGCCGTGATGATTTATTCGATTGCGCTAAACCCGGCCATATTTGAAGAGCTTGCCTTTCGCGGCGTATTATATCACTATCTCGATACTTTTTTAAACGAAAGGCTTGTGGTGATCGTTACCGGGTTTGCTTTTGCCATGATGCATCTCAGTTTTATTTCGTTGTTCTGGCTGGTGCCTTTTGGCATTTTTGTTGGGGCAATGCGTAAGCGTTTTGGAACGATATGGTATGGCGTTGTCTTTCATTTTATATTCAATCTTATAGCGGTATTGTTTGACCTGTACAGGCATGGGCATTTGGGGTGAGGGTGGTTGATTGGTTGAAGGGTTGAAGGGTTGATAAGTTGAAGGGTTGATAAGTTGAAGGGTTGAAGGGTTGATTGGTTGATAGGTTGATAGGTAAAAAAGAATTGGGAATTCATAATAATGAGTTTAAAAGTTCACGGGTTCACTTGTAAGTTGATAGGGCAAATCTGCAATCTGCAATCGCCAATCTGCAATTGGTAAACGGCTCGCGGCTCGTAGCTCAAAGCCCGCAGCTAAAGTGCTATCCAAACTCCAAGCAACTGCCCGATAATACCTATAAATATTCCCACATAAATTTCTGCGGATGAATGCTGGTTCAACAACATACGCGCTGTGCAGATGATACCCGCCAGGAGAATGGCGATCGTGATATCGGCGCCGAGAAAAGTTTGATAATGAAGACAGGTTAAGATCACAAATGTTGCAAGCGTTCCGGCGCCCATAGCATGCATGCTGATCTTAATAAAATTATTGATCATAAGTCCAAAAACCGTATTAAGAAAAATGCCAAAATAAAAATATTTTAACGCCTCAGGCTGGTCTGTAAAACTCCTGCTTAAATACCAAAGCCACCAGTAGAATATCATCGTGATGATGTATGGAATAATGCGGTCTTTTTGTGTGCGCAGGAAAATGCTTTCAATAAATTTTAATCTCCACAAAAGAAACACCGCAAATGCGGGAAAGAAAGACGCATTCAGGAAAACGCTTATAGTTTTAAACGTTAGCCCTGCGGCGGTGATATCATCAAAATTGATGGGAAACCGCAAGGTGAGCCATAAAAAAATATAGGTTGGAATAAACAGCGGATGAAGAACGTAAGAAACAATTTTCGCAATGATCTTTAAAACAGGCTGCCGGTAAACGTCTTCATCATAAACAAGCCTTGGTTCCATCATGGTAATTAAAGTTCTTTACGCAAACGCGCCACAGGAATATTTAATTGTTCACGGTATTTTGCTACGGTACGCCTGGCGATGTTATAGCCTTTTTCCTGCAGCAGCTCTGTTAACCTTTCATCGCTTAACGGTTTCTTTTTGCTTTCCGCTTCAACAAGATCGCTCAATATCTTTTTCACTTCTCTGGTGCTTACTTCTTCGCCGGTATCTGTGCTCAGTGATTCGCTGAAGAAAAATTTAAGGCGGTATGTGCCGAATTCTGTTTGCACAAATTTGCTGTTGGCAACGCGGCTTACAGTGGAAATATCAAGTCCTGTTATTTCTGCGATATCTTTTAATATCATCGGCTTCAAAGTGGTTTCATCGCCGGTGAGAAAAAAATCTTTTTGATAATGCATGATGGCGCCCATGGTGCTAAGCAAAGTATTTTGCCTTTGCTTTATCATGTCAATAAACCATTTGGCAGAATCAATTTTTTGCTTGATGAATAACACCGCTTCTTTCTGGCGCTTATCTTTCTTTGTGCCGCGGTCATATTCTTTCAGCATCTCGCGGTAACCTTCGCTAATGCGCAGGTCAGGCGCATTCTTTGAATTGAGCGTAAGCTCTAATTTGCCTGCATTGTTAATAATAAAAAAATCGGGTATGATATAACTTTCAGCCTTATTTATTTCACCAACATTGCCGCCGGGACGTGGGTTTAATTTCAAGATCAAATTGATGACCTCTTTTAATTCATCATCCGCAATATTTAAGCCGCGTTGAATTTTTTCGTAATGCTTTTTCGTAAACTCATCAAAGTATTTTTCAACCACTTTAATGGCGAGGATAACATCCTTGCCATCAGCCTGCAGCCGCACTAATTGCAGCATCAGGCATTCCTGGAGATTTCTTGCGCAAACACCCGGGGGATCGAATTGCTGTATCAATTTTATCAGTTCTTCCACTTCAGCTTCCGAGGAATCTATATTCTGCCTGAAGGCCAGGTCATCAACTACCGAGCTTAACTCCCGTCTCAGGTATCCATCATCATCAATACTGCCTACGATCTGTTCTGCAATTTTAAACCTCCTTTCATCTAATGAGAGCATGCCTAACTGATCAATCAAAAGATCATGCAGTGTTGTTTCAACTCTTAGCGGAATTGTTTTTTGCTCTTCATTGTCACCATAATTGTCATCGCGCAGTTTATAATCAGGTGTTTCATCGTCACTATCACTTACATAATCGGAAATGTCTATGTTTTCATATTCATCTTCACTGCCGTCATACTCTTCATCGTCCGAATCAAAATCTTCTTTGTGTTCCTCATATTCCTCATCGCGCCCTTCTTCCGAGACTTCCAGTGCAGGATTTTCTTCCAGCTCTTCTTTTATCCGCTCATCAAGATTTGCAGTAGGTATTTGCAGCAGCTTCATAAGCTGAATTTGCTGCGGCGATAACCTTTGCTGCAATTTTTGCTGTAATGTTTGACTCAATGCCATGCTATGTTGTCCTAACTAAGTTTAATCGATTTTTAAGGCGCAAAATACTACTTACCGTAAATTTACCTGCAAATATGAACTCGAAAAAGAAAACATTCATTGCAATAACTGTTAAATTACTGGTGTCTGTTTCGCTGTTACAGGCGCAAACAAACCGTGATTCTGTGAAGCAGGTTGTACCTCAATTATTACCAACATATAAGGCCGCTGCTGTTTTAAGACAACCAGGTTTTCAAAATAATTTGCCGGGAGATTTTTATGCGAAACAACTACCCTTTTTCTGCAGCAAAGAATTGCTGGTGCAAAAAAAAGTTGGTATACCTATAAAATTCCGGTTAAGCACCGTTGAATATTGCAACAAACTGGAAGGCAAGAGATAACTTCATCCCGCCGGCTTTATACCTCAAAATTCCACATGCACTAAATATATAAACCAGTATTATCTTTCGTCAATGCAATGACAAGTTCATCCGGCACACAACATAAGAAATTTTCCGGAAGTTTCAAATGGGTTGCGCTTTTAAATATTGCTTTGCTTATTCAAGGTCTGCCAAATGTATTTATATTCAACTAAAAGAATGTTGACTTGTCAGATCCATTTATGAGCAAAATATATTCATTTAAAGCGATACAGATAATTCCCGCCGGTCTTGAAGCTGTATGGAATTTTTTTAGCGACCCGGAGAACCTCGCTGTAATAACACCAAAGCAGCTTGACTTTAAGATCACCGGTCTTCATCACAAGATAATGCATACAGGCCAAGTGATTGAATACACAATAAAGCCTTTATTTGGAATCCCGGTTTACCGGATGACGGAAATAACACACGTGCAGTACAAGAAATACCTGCATCGAAAATATGACAATATTATCTTGACGTTACACGAGTGTGGTGTCAACTAAATTATGGCGTGAGGAATACTCGCACAGAGGACGCAGAGATAACAGGGAAAGCCCTGTTTGCTTCATTAGCTCTGTGCGATAAAATCTTTCGCTCTGCACCTGCAGCCTGTGGAAGGCACGACAATTTTATGTTGACGTGGCACTAGCAAGTTTGGTTACAGCGCATAATAACTTACAAGTATTTTTTCAATTGCTTTATTACATCGAGAAAACCGTCCTGCGGATTACTCCAGTTTTTTATCGGCTTGCCGTCTTTAGGAAAAGGCTGGAATTCTCCCAGCCATGGAAATATTTTTTTGTTTAATGTTGGATGCAACTTCTTTTCTGATTTTGTAATAGGCTGTAATTCCCAATCGCAGGAGTCGCAAATAACAGGGAAAATTTTAGTTTCCCCTTTTTTGAATTTAGTATAGGCAGTTGTTATTTCTTTTGAAGTGATGTACTCCGACGCCAAAAAATTATGTGTTATCAATAAAAGAAAAATGTCAGCCTCTCCCATAGCTTTTTCTATCTGATCATCCCATAAGCCAGGTTCTATTTTCCTGTCATTCCAGTCATTTATCAGTTCGTTGTTTCTTAATGCCGATAAATGTTTTATCAACTCATCTTTCCATGGTTCATCCAAATGCGCATAGGAAATAAATATCTTCGGCAATTTTTTTTGCGCATCTCTTTCTTTTTTTTCACCTGACACAGTAGAACTTGTAAAAACACCATCCAATAATTCATTCACTTTAACTTCATCAAAGCTTTTCTGGCATTGGATATTCTTTCCTCTTTCTCTTGCCTTTAATAAAATGGAATAATCATAAAAATATTTTTCATCGCTGTTCCTGCACAGTTCACAATTACAAGGGATCATTTTGTACACCTTGCTTTTAGGATTGGCATTAATTTCATTGGTCGTCCTGAAGAACTCGTTATTCAAAAGATCAATTTGAACAGTTATTTTACTCATCAGGTCTTTCGACCACAGGCTCTGTGCCCGGATGAGCAACTGCTTATTGTTCCAGGCTTCTTTTATCTCAGCAAAACTGTGCGGGCAATCCAGGGTATTTCCGTCGATTTTTACACCCGTCTTCCAGACTGATTGCCGGTTGTGCTCAATGGCAATGCTTTTATGTAGCCTGACAATTAACCGGGTGAGAAGACCTTTAGGCATGAAATCATACCTGTATTGCAAAGGAAGATCGTTGTTGGGTTCCCAGGTATAATTTAAAGGCGCCGATTCATCCAGCATCTCGGGTACTATATAAAGACTATCCTTTCCTTTTTCAACCTGGTAACAGAGCTCAAACTGCATCATCAATGCAAGCAATCGCTTGTGCACATCCGGTTCATAATGTTTGTTTTTCCAGATCGCAGCCAGCATGGATTCGGTAAATTTTCCATTGTTGGCTTTTACTTCAGGATTATCCAACACTGCAAATACCGCATCGGTTGCCCATGTATTTTGCAGGATGATAAACTCATCTAATGCCGCATAGTCCTGGAAATGCAAAAAGATGCCAAGGTCATGGAATATCCTGCTTAACTCCATCTGTCTCTCAAAATCTGAAACATCAAATTTTTTGCACAAATTAATATACTCATGCCTTGTTATGTAGGGATGATCTTTGGATAATAACTGTAATTCCTCGCGGATTTTTACCCAGTTTTTCGGCATAGGGAAACCCACCAAAGGCAAACGCTCAAGGTATGTTTGAATATCCTCTTTTAATTGCTGAAAATCGCGGAACCGCTTCTCGTTATAGTTTTTAGATCCGGCTATCAATGCATTGAGGTCAATAGTATAATCATTTTTTAAAAAATCAAAACGGGCTTTTTTTTGTGACAGGTCGATATTTATCTGCCGTTCATTTTTTTCATTTTTCACCAGGAGCATCGGGCTGCCGCCTCCCAGCACTTCTATCGCCTGCAGCCAGTAATTAACCGTGGTATCATCATTCCCAATACTGTCTTTACCGGTGTCCATCACCAACACATATAGCGACCGGTTGGTTAAAAAAAACTGGTGTGTTGCCTGGTATATTTGCTGGCCTCCAAAATCCCATACGTTGTATTTGAATTTTCGATCTTCCCCGTTTTTATCAGTGATATCAAATTCCAGTTGTTGTATATCTATGCCCCTGGTAGTTTTTTCTTCATCGGGTAAGGGTGCATTCACATCAAATAACTTATAACGTAAAGATGTTTTTCCGGCCCTGGGCTGGCCAACGATCAGCATTTTCGCTTCATATAAATATTCTATGCCCTTTTGCTCTAATGCGCGGAAATAATTCAATACGGTTTCATTGCCTTTCTGAACTATTTCTACGGGAGGCGTAGTTATGGGATTGCCATGCAGTTTTAATAAATAACCGGCTGTGGATATGGTTGCATTCGTATCTATTTGCAGAGAATTGTTTTTACGTGTCAGGAAAGGTAGTAAGAGTTCGATGTTGTCTATTTCATTGCTGCTTAGGTCAAGGTATTCCAAAGCAGTTAAATTATCTAAGCTTATCAGTTCTTTGATCCTATTGGAATCGATATATAATTCTTTTAAGGCGGTTAAATTTTCAAGGCCGTGTAAGCGCTCAACTTTGTTACTGTAAACAACCAACACCTCCAGTTCGGTAAGGCCTGACAGGAATGTCAACTCTGAAATATTATTATAACCCAGGTATAGTTCCTTAAGTTTTTTAAGACCTGCAACAGGCGACACATCGCTCACTTCCCATTTATCGTTATAATCGCCCATAAAAATGAACAGCGAAAGATTTTTCAATGCAGATATGGCAGAAGGGCAGGCTGTGAATTTATTCCTGGCGCCTTCGTTTTTAGTTGTTTTATAGATCCACGAACTATTTTGTTTGTTCCATATAAACCATTGATTGCTTAAAACGAGGGTTTCAAGATGAGTACATTTCCGCAATGCTTTATCGAGCAACCCATCTTCAATAAAATCTTTTTCCGTTAAACCGCAATTTCCCAGGTCCAGGTAGGTATCACCGTTTTTAAGACATTCTTCAATAAGTTTTAAAGCTTGTTGGCTCATGCGATGGTTTTAACAGGTACAACTAACATGCAAGGTAGTGGTAAGTCGACATAATAACGTCGCACAAATTCTTCCGTGTTATTGTGTGATCCGTGGCAAATAAAAATGACAATTCCTGCTTAAGATAACAGTAGTTGTTTATAAGGTTATTTATATTGAATGCACTAATTGGCATCGACAGTCAAATACATAAACATCGGCATGCAAGCCAACGCAGGTTGTATCCGGAACGAAAGGGTTATTAATTTGAATGGCCTTTCTTTCCCTCACCACTTTCTTTACTGATAAACCTTTTTGACCGTGGTAAAAAAAGAACCAAAAAGCCTATCGCCAACAGTATAAGTCCATTAACTAAAAATTCAATTGCAGTGCTCGTGAATAATTGGCCGGGGTACCAAAAGAATTTTCGTAAATATTCCCATCCCAGCAAATCAAACCGGAATAGAATATAGGTCAAAATAAAAGCCAGTAAGCTGTTTATCCAATACCAATGTTGCCTCGATGAAACGAACAATGAAATAATGAATGCAACCAATAACCCGGCCAGGGCGGAAAAATTGGTGAACAAAAGAAAAGCAGTGAATTCTTCCATGGAGATACCATGTTTTTTCAAAACGTCTTCTGTCCCGGTTTCAAAATTTGATTGGCGAAGTATTTTAATCAGGTCAACATTGTATAAATAAGAAAGTGTTTGAAAAGCAGCCATGAAAAACCAGGCAGCAACAGCATGAATTAATATTTGCCGCCAGTTAATTTTTGATTCATTATTTTGAGTTATCATTCCTGCTATTATATTTAGTTCCCTGCTATCACAGCCGGCCAAATTTATAATGTTATCCGGGTTTATTAACCTTGAATAACTACCTGTGTAAGTCTCGACAATTTCAACCACTCTTTAATATCTCCCGCATTTTGTAAAGCACTCTCTTTTGTCTTTGAAGAAAAGGCTTCACGCAGCAATACAGGAATTTTCCCGGCAACCTGTTTTTTTCAAAAAAGCATATTCGTAAATACTTACAAATGCCATGATTAATTTAATTGTTAACTTGTGTTGCTAACTGATTTATTACTGACTTGCATACAGATCCGGGTTATGAAACATTCAGGCGTGCGTTGCAAGCAACCATGTAAATCAAAGTAACAACCGCAACTGTAATAACACTCACTAAAACTGCGCATATGAATTTTTTTGACATTCCCATCATTAATATTGCCATATCGGTTATTATATCCTGGGCGCTCTTTGCAATTTTCTGCAGCCTTGCTTATGAAGCTTTTGCACAGCTCAAAGCAGAAAGAGGAAGATTTATGAAAAATTATCTTGAGCAGCAGCTACAGGATTTTCCAAATGGTGTAAACTGGGCCACACTTATTTACAATCATGGCAATGTTGATTTACTTAGCCGGACCCCTGGCAAGCCTTCCAGCGATATTGATCCGCACTTGTTTGCAGAAACGTTGGTAAATGTGGTGGCCAATGCACAGATCGTACAAATTCAACCAGGCCTGCAGGCACCGGCATACACCAATACAATACTTGCTGATTTTAAAAAAGCCACCCAAACATTATTGCCCAGCGATGTAATGATGATGCTGACACAGGCTTTAAAAAGTGCCGAACTTAACAGCATCTCCGGAGATGCTATAGATGAAAATGTGGTTTATAAAAAGCTGGTTGAAAACCTGAAGAACTGGTATATTGAGCTCAATCAGCGATTAACCTTATGGTATAAAAAGAAAACAAAGAAAGCCTTGTTCATTACCGGGGCAATTCTCGCCTTTTTTATAAATGTTGACAGCATCCAACTGTTCAATATTTATAAGGACTCACCGGCCAAACGGCAGGCAATTACTTCCTTTTATAATGCCAATGCAGGTAAGTTTCAATCTGATTCTGTTGACCTGAAAATTCTTTTGACCAAACTCGACACGCTGCAAATGCAAACAAATTTGCCGGTTGGCTTTGACAGCAGCGCAATAAACCTTGCTATCATAGATCGCAAAAATGAACAATCAAGAACGCATCATTGGTGGTTTTGGATCTGGAAAATTATCGGGGTTCTTCTCAGCGGGTTTGCCGCAAGTTTTGGCGGACCCTTCTGGTTTGATGTTCTTAAAAAAGCCTATTCTGTAAAACAATAAAATTTTACTATGCAATATTATAATGTTCATAGCCACACGTTCACCATGACAAATGCGCCCCGGCATTTTCTGCATCTTTTTCTTCCGGGTTTTTTAGCTGATGCAGTAGACGGAATTACCAATACCAAACCGGGCGAGGCTACGATTGAATTTCTCTTAAGCAAGCTGGGAGGGAACGGAGGCAAACGGTATGCAAGCTTTTTGAGGATCGGCAAAAGTAAAAACCAGGCGGAAGTTTTCGAAATGCTCAGAGCTTCTTATGCAGATGACCCGGAGATCAGGTTTATTGTCCTTACACAGAACATGGAATATTGCGGTGCCGGGGCTTCCGTTTCCGGGTTTGAAGGACAGCTTGAGGAACTCCTGAATTTAAAACGGCAGTACCCTGACCGGCTGCTTATATTTTTAGGTCTTGATCCCAGGTGGAACACCGGGCAAAAAACAATTAAAGAAACGGTTGAACAATATTTTACAACGCCGCTTAAAATAAATGATACCAAAAGTGTACACCCGTTTTGCGGCATTAAGATATATCCAAGCATGGGTTTTTATCCTTTTGATGAACGCCTGCTGGAAACTTTTGAATGGGCAGCCCAGCACGGTGTTCCTGTATTAAGCCATTGCAATTATCTCGGAGGCGTTTACAATAATGATGAAGACTATATTAGATCGCATCTCAGTCAAAAAGATCCATATACCGGTTCTCTTTATAAAGGAGAATATATAAAAGAAAAAGGCTTTTTGCGATGGCTTTTAGGAACAAGTGATTCCAATAATAATCTTAACTCCTGCTCTTACTTTATGGAACCGCATAGCTTTTTAACGATGATGGATCATTTTAATAACAGGCCAAAACCCCTTAAACTATGCCTGGCGCATTTTGGCGGAGGCAACCAGATATTGGACAAGGAAAAATCAACAATACCATTTGGTGCAGGTAAAAAGAATTGGTTTTTACAGATCAGGGAAATGCTTGTTAAATATCCCGGGCTTTATGTTGATATATCATATGCCTTGTATAACACCGGCTTATTTAAAGTGTTGTTCGATGAACTAAATAATAAAGATTACGGCGGGCGGATCATGTTCGGCACTGATTATTTTCTTACAGAAAGAGAACAGCCGGAAAAAAACACGTACCTGAATTTTAAGAAGGAAGCAACACAAAGACCCTTATCCAATTTTAATGATGTAAATGCCTGTGATATGGCAGCAGGAAGCAATATTGCGGCATTTTTAAAAAGTGATTTTTATAATGAAGCGTAGTGGTCAACCGTTGAGATAAATCAAATAGAATTTTATTTATCTAAATTCACCCTTTGTTTTACTGCATGTGTGTTGATGCCTGCATTCCGCATTTTTTGCTCCGCTTCATTTTCAATTTGTTTTTTTAACTCAAAAAGCGTGTCGTCAGTTGTCAGTGAATACCCACACATTTGGGGTGATCTCTCACCATTCACTATTGACAACTCACGATCAACCAAACACTATTAATTTACGACTTACTGTTCTACAGTTCAGAAAAGCAACAACGCAACGGTTATCAGCTAAATTTCTTTATCACCTTTTCCACCCGTTTTCTTTTTGTTTCTTTTTCTATGTCGTTAAGCCGTGAGTTGAGTGTTCTTACAAAAAACTGCTTATTCTTCTCATTAATGACCGGCATTGCTTTTTCAGCATACATGGGCAACTGGTTGGTTAGACTATTAAGCAGTTGTTCAACAAGCAATGAAAATGCATCGGCCGCATACTGTTTAAGCGAACATAGTTTGATCAAAATATTTACTGCATGGTCTTTGGTGATCACTGAACCCTTGTCTGCTGACGCAATAATTTTTGATAGTGAAGCATAGATCAATTTTGGATTTTCAAATGTGATGGCATCGATAGCTGTCATTGCACCCCATTGCAGGCGATTGTTTTTGTGGTCAAGCAGGCCAATAAATTCTTTTGCATACCCCGCTATCAGTACAGGTTTGCGTTCACCAATTTCATATAATACCTTGATACAGTCGTTTTGTATGTCTTTACTTTTGTTGGCAAGGTTTGCGACCAGTTCCTTCACAGCTTCATTATCATTTTTGTCGGCGATTTGTTTTGCCAATTCCTGGTTCGGCAATTCATCCCTGCGATTGAGGGAAGAAGCAAGTTTATTGAGTATACTCATTTTGTTTTTTTATGCAGACCGGCTGCGGCAATTATTACCGGCATAATATTGCCCATAAATTAAAACTTGAGTAAAGTTCATTCAATAATCTGCTTTTGCTGCTTTATTTTAAAAACTAATTATTTACGTCCGGCGCTATCTTCATTTAATATCCCTGTTCAAACATGAAACGTCACAACGCGTTACCATCAACGTTTAAGCATTTGTCGATTAGGAAATTTCATCCAATACTATCTTTCAAATCTCCCAATAACTTAATGCTTTGTGGATTCTTTACTTTGCGTCAAGGTATCCCACCTGTTTAACTTCACTAATCTGTACAACAGGCTGAATGTTAGTATAGTTTTTAAAGTCACTGATTACTGCATCTCTGTTTTGTGCTATTGCTTTATTGTATTCAGCAACATCATTAATGTAAAAATAACCTATCGCCACAAAAGGCACTTTGTCATTTGGTGTTCTGCCGGCGATGCCCTTGTCAATTTCATAAAATTTTAAATTTTTGCCTAAAAACCCGGCTACCATTGGCATGTGTTTCTTTTCATAATAGTCCATATCAAAGGTTTTATCTTCCCCATCCGGATAAAGTATTGCTACCTTAAACATTCCAATTTCTGTTGTTGACGATTGTTTCGTTTGACTGGTTTTGCAACTTATTAAACTTGTAAAAGAGAAGATTAGCAAGAAGAAATTTATTTTAGTTGCCATATAAATTATGTTTAAATATTTTTTGTTTCACCAGTAAGTTAATTGACACCGGCGTAAGGGCTGGACGATTAACTGGTATTTGAAATTGTGTAACCTAAATCCCGATAGCACTCGGGACTAAATTTATAATTAAAAGTTCATTGTCATTAATGTCGTCAAATTTATAATGCTAGGCTGAGAACAAAAACTGGTTAGCCATCCGCCCAAAGCGGAGATGCTGCGTTGCGTCGAGCCGGTTTTTTGCAAAACCACCATATTAGCGGTAGTGCATTACCTTGTCATAAAGATGTTTTAATTGAATGTCGCCAAAGCCATAAATACTTTCTCTATTCCAAAACTCTTTAAACACTTTATGAAAGTCAGTGGAAATATTTCTTGTGATGTCTTCAATAACTTTTTCAGGTCTTCCTTTTGTCCCGTCCTTCGGAAAACGGTCAACGTGAGCTTTAACTACTTCCTGCAAATATGGAAAAGCCGGAGATTGATTTTCTGCAAGACGAATTAATTCTTCAAGATTTCCACTTTTATAAGCCGTCCATAAGTCGTGACCTAATTTCAAGTCAGCATCATTTAAAGGAATTCTGTCAGCAAAACAGATTGCAAGATCACTTGAATTTGCGGGTCCGAATCCACCCCAAAACTGTTTATCAGTTCTATCTAAATAGGAAGTATAAACCGCATACACTTTTATCTTAATTGGCAAACTGTTGATAATTGAAATAGTGAACCACATATTAACCTGGCAGAATAAATCATATTCAAACCACAGGTTGAATTCCGAACTATCAGAAGCATCCATTATTTTTTCAAATTCTTTTACAACGTTGTTGTGATATTCAGCTTCTGTTAATCCCATGTACGTAGCCCTTGATTGCCAAAAGTCATGCAGATTGTCGCCTGATAAGTCTCCATCTATAAGACTTTCTCTAACAACTATTACATCTCCTTCAATTTTAGTGTCCGGGAAGCTGTAAGCAAGAGAATCTCCATTCAAAACATTATACACCATAATCGCGATGTCTTTGCAGTACCGCTAACGTTGAAGCATTGGCGATGTGGCGGTATCCTGTGTTCCGTCAACCCGGTGCCGCTGCTGATTAAAGGTACAAAAGTTCATTGTTTATTCTGTTGCCTGGCATTATTCGTCTGCCGAAACCGAAGCCGAGTAGCGGACGAAAAGCTGGGAATATGTTACTCGCCCCGCCATATTGCCAATGCACTTAGCTGCAGTCTTTTCGTTTCGGATAGTGTTTTTTGAGCAGATTCTTTTCTCTTTCTTTGCAAGAATTTTTATACAATTAAGATAGCATTTGAGTGCTTGAAGTGGCTTTGTCCAAAGCTAAGAAGGTACAGATAAGACCTGCCAACGATAGGATACACCTGACCCAGCCCATTCTTCCCCATTCGGATGCGGCTTTTTTGAGTGTTTCTGTATCGGGAAGCTGTTCTGAAAGAAACATAATCTCATTTCTGGGATAAAAATAGGTAAAGGTTAAAATCATAGAGGAAATATAGCAGAGTAAAGCTATCCCCAGATACAACCGGATGGAAGTTGATTTTTTCCAAAAAAAAATTAATGCCAGCACAATCAAAAGCATATTTGTTGGGTCTATCATTTTGAAAAAAGTACCCGGATTTGCAACTACAAAAAAATCTTTGGTTGCGGTTATGGATTGAGGGATATTGCTTTCCCAGTTGGCTGCGTTAACTATGGAATTGTAGATAAGGGTAAAAAACAATCCGCTTGAAAACGCAACGGATACGTAAAGAACTATTTTTTTCATCTTTCGTCATTTTTATTTCTGCAAAGCTATTAATGAGAAAAAAGCTCTGATAGTAGAAAAACGACAAAATCACATCCTGTCCCAATCCAACTGAAACCGAAAATTCCCGTCCGATAATTCTTTGAGTACGAGCGTAGGCGTGAGCCTGGCAAATTCCTTAAAGTCTTTGATAAAGTGTGTTTGGTCGTAATATCCTAATTCATAGGTCAAATCTGTCCAGGAAACGATTGGCCTGGTTTCCAGCATTTTATATGCCTTATTAAATCTGGCTATTCGTGCATACATCTTGGCAGGCATACCCAATCGTTCTTTGCATTTTCGCTCAAAATTGCGGATGCTCATACAAGCCATTCCTGCAATCTTGTCTAAACTCGTATTGTAATTTGTCAAAAGCTGGCGCAGGGCATAATCAATGGGTGACGGTTCTTTTACCTGAGATAGTTTTCTGAGAAAATAAGACTGTACAATGCTATCTAATTCGTTAAAAGAAGTACTGTCATGAGATTTATCTAAAAGTTCTTCTATTTCCCTGCCTATAACTTCCCTGGCACTGTAACCATTATCAAATATTTCCGTGATCGGAATATTCAAAAACCGATTAAGCCCTCCCGGTTGAAAAATAATTGATACGGCTGTATGGCTTTCTTCTGCCAGTAGTTTGAAGGGAGTAATTTGTGCTCCCATCAATGTACAAGACGTAACGGTGTTTAAATTGTTTTCTCCTGATTTTTTGGACTTAAACCGGGTATAAAGATTGACGAACATGGCCTGGTAGGGCGAAGGCATAAAATTGGCTTCCATTTTTATGGAAACATTTCCAAAATCAGCCTTTATAATAATGAGATTCCGTATTAACGAACGTAATGCAGGATGAATACTGCATTGTTCAGTATGGATATTTGGCATTAGGTTGTTCATCTTTTACCTGGCTGACTTTTGTTTTATTGGGCTTCCAATATTGCCGCTAAATCACCACTATTGGCAAATATATACATGAACCTTGTGGATAGAATAGTGAACAACACAAAGAGTATGTTTTATCAGGCAGGAATAAAGATAGTAAGGTACGCAGATGACTTTGTACTAAATGGGAGCAAGGATAACAAAAGAGAGTCGGGAAAAATTACAGGAGTTGCTAAACAGAATGGGACTGAAGATAAATGAAACAAAGACAAGGCAAATAGAAGCAAAAGAAGAATCATTTAATTTTCTTGGATTCACTATACGATACGACAAAGATTTAAAAGGAAGGAGCAAACGGTACTGGAACGAGGATGGTTGAATTACTTTGATATACCGAAAGTAAGTTATGCTGCAATGAACAAACGTAAATTACGCTATTATTTGTACGACAAACTAAACAGGTACTATAACCGCAAGAGCCAAAGGAAAAGTCGCTTATATGGTCAACAAGCCTTTGAGATATTAGTTCAAAAACATGGACTGATAGACCCAACGAAATCTTTGTACAAAGCTCACTTGTGAAAGCTTGTAAAGAAGGTTACAGGAAAGCCGTATGCGGGAAAACTGCATGTACGGATTGATGAGGGGGGAGGGAAGTAGTATATATTACTTCTCCTTCTCTACTCTACTGTCAACATGCGCCTGCGTCACAATGCTATTATCGTTTTAATGCTTTCTTTGTTTATTGCAGTAATACATTATCGTAACTCGAAAAGTTTTACCGGCTTTTTCTGTCCCTATCGGTTCGGTAGTTATCAGCCGTTCTGTTGTTTTAAATTAGTGGAATGAAACAGTTTTGTTTTATCCTGCTCGTATTATTTATGGCATCCTGCGCGTGCAGCCAAAATGCTGATAAAACTATTGCAGCCATTGATGAAAACCTTTCCAAAGGTCAAACCACCATCAGCAATATTTTATCCGATGAAAAATATATGTACCTGCATTCGCTGACACCTTTTCGGGAAGTGATAGCCAAGCATGCAAAAGCTGAAAGAGTAACCATGGTCACGCCCAACGAACCGGGGAAGAAGATCACGGTAAAAGCCGTTATCACTACCGAAGATGGCAAACCGCTGGATAATGCCCTGGTATATCTTTATCATACATCAGACAAAGGCTGGTACTCCGATACCGGCGCCCACATCCGTGCTTACGAGGGCGATGTGCGGCATGCGAGATTATTTTGTTACCTGAAAACAGATAGCAAAGGTCAATTTGAAATTGCAACCATTGAGCCCAAAGGCTATCCCAACTCCGACCTGCCGGCGCATATTCATATCGCGGTATCGAAAAACGGAGAGTACGTTTCCGGGTTACCCGGTGAATTATTATTTGATGACGACCCGCGTTTGACACCGGACAGGAGAGCACGGTCGCTGCAGGAAGGTTTTGAGATCGAAAAAGATAGTGGCACTCCCGGGAAACCGGTTTATTTCTATCACCTGCAATCAAAATAATGCCGTGTAAAATATTTTCAAATTCTTCTGTAGAATAATTCTGTGTAACTCCGGTGCGATTAACTCCTGCACCTCTGTGGTAAAATTTTCAAACCACAGAATCGCACAGAGGTATTGCACTGAGAACACAGAGGCAGCTCCAACCTGGTTAGCAAGCGTATAACAGTTAAAACTCACTTTATTTTAACACTCAAACAAATCCGGAATTATCGGTTCGGTAGGAATCGCTCTATCGCATAGCTATTTTGCTAAAAAAATACCTATGCGCCTGATAACCTGCTTTATTGTGTATGCTATTTTTTCCACAGTAACTTCTTTTCATTCCGGCCAGCCTTACGCTGCTGTGTGGAAACCGGATATGAAACAATGCTCCCATTGCCCGGCAAAAAGCTGCCCCTTTGCTAAAAAACTGCAGGCAGAAAAGCCCGGTGACGAACACATGGTCCTTTCAAATGCGCTTGCTCCAAAATCTATTGTGCAAACCGACTATGCATTATTTCCCTGGAACAATAAAGTACGGATGTTATTAAACTGATCGACATGAAAAAAAGCACGATAGCTTATGCGGCCACACTTATTGTATTTTATGGAATGACTGCTTCCGCGCAGAAGGATCTCATTTACACCAATCTCCCTGTCGGCAAATACACGGTCGGGTTTAAAATATTTACGCTTACCGATGAATCAAGAGTCGATAGGCCGGAATATAATTACCTCGGTGAAAAAAATGAAGGCGACCGCCGGAAAAAAATAACCATTCATCTCTGGTATCCTGCAAAACCAAATACAGGGAAACAAACAGTATCGTATCGCGACTATTGTTATAACAATCTGCTTACCCATACCAGTGACATTCTTGGTAAGAATCAGCAGGAAGTTGCAATCAATTCCAAAAGAAGAAGCGTAGAGAACTGGTTTGGAAAAACAACGGATGAAGCCTGGAACAAGTTGATCCAAACTTCCATGCTGGCAAAGGCTGATGCGGAACCTTTACCGGAAAAATTCCCCCTGCTCATAGGTGCGTTGCGTGATCTGTCCACGTCTGTTACCAATGAAATGCTGGCAAGCAATGGGTATGTGGTAGCTATGATAAAGGATAATAATGTCACTGCCGGTTTTGCCGAATCTGCATTGCAGGAAATTCCTGATATGCAGTTTTCCATTGTTCAGCTTGAAAAACAGGGGAGTGTTGATGCGGATAAGATCGGCACCTTCGGTTTCAGCGGCTCGGGCTTCAGCCAGGTGCTTTTTTCAATGTATGATTACCGCATTAAAGCGGTAGCCGATATTGAAAGCGGCATTTATATGGACCAGTTGTACCAGAATTTTTCTGCGTCCGACTATTATCATCCCAACAAGCTGCGCGCTCCTTTTTTACACATTTTTAGCCGCGACTTGTCTAAACAGGAAAAGTTTATTGATGACTTTGAAAGCAAAACCAAATTTGCCACACGTTACCGTCTTATATTAAATCAACCGGCATTGCACCATTGGGATTTTGCTACCGAAGGATTTACCGCCAGCATCTTCTTAAATAACAGGGAAGAACAAAGCAATAATATCCGGCAATCCTTTGAGATCGCTTCTGTTTACCTGCTTAACTTTTTTAATGCTGTATTGAAAGATGATGTACAGGCAAAAACATTTTTGGCATCCAAACCAACATTGCCCAATACACAACCATCTCTTTGGGATATAACAACCTATGCCGCGTCAAAACCTGCTCCGGGTAAAGACGATTTTGATTATATCGTAAGGACAAAGGGATTTGACAAAGCGATAGAAATAGTAAAGAATACTATTAAAAACGATACCCTCACTGATCTTTATACCTCGTTTGTTTT
Source organism: Parafilimonas sp. (assembly GCA_036274175.1). GTDB lineage: Bacteria > Bacteroidota > Bacteroidia > Chitinophagales > Chitinophagaceae > Parafilimonas. Next base: position 8,790 of record DASUGF010000093.1, on the reverse strand, counting down.
TAATAGGGTGGGTTATAATTTTTTAAATGAAAAAAAATATAAGGAAGCAATCAGCATTTTCAAATTAAACACTGAGCTGCATCCAAATGATGCGAATTTATTCGACAGTCTTGCTGAAGCGTATGAGATGTCGGGCGATAAAGAAAATATGAAAACAACGTCTGTTGCTGTAATAGAAATACTTAATAAAAAAGATAACCTGTCTGATTTTGAAAAAGGATTAAAAGCAAATGCGGAGAAAAGATTGGATTGATTAGCTGTAATCACACTTTCAATATATCTACAAATTAGTACTATGAAAAAAAGTTCATTTTATAAATACACGATTGTTATGCTTGTCCTGATGATTGCAGGCAGTTATTCTTTTTCGCAACCTTCCAATGCTCCGTCTCCAATGGATGCCTTGCAATACGGTGTTGTATTGGATGATCCGCAAATGAAAAATGTACAGGTGCAAAAGGATATAACTTTTTTGAGTGATGAAAAAGGCACTTTGAAACTCGACCTGTATTCATTACCCGCAATGCAGGCAGGTGAAAAACATCCAGCTATTATTTTCCTGAATGCGATAGGAGAGCGAAACGGGCAAAGAAAAGTAAAGAGCTGGGGCATCTACACCACCTGGCCAACATTAATGGCTGCCAAAGGATATATAGGCATTTCAATGGAAGCTGATGGTTTACGCATAAATGAATCGATAAAGGCGGTGTTCGATTTTATTGATTCAAAAGGAAGCCAATATAACATTGACAAGGACAAGCTGGGTGTGTATGCCGCTTCGGCAAATGTTACGGGATCTGTTGATTATCTCATGGGGGAAAATGCTTACAAAGGAATTAAAGCTGCCGTATTGTATTATGGCCGTGCGCCTGGCGGCCCTTTTCGTAAAGATTTGCCGGTATTGTTTGTAGTGTCTGAAGGCGATGTACGGCCGGATGCATACAACGGGCTTTGGGAACAGGTGTTAAAGAATAATGCTCCGTGGACCATAAAAATGGGAATGGGAATGCCGCATGCTTTTGACGCTTTTGCTGACAACGACAGCGCAAGAATAATTGTAAAAGAAACTATCTCTTTCTGGCGCAATTACCTCGATCCCGTTCCGGCGCCTTCCTTTCCGCATTCAACCGGCAGGGATGTGCTTGGACTTTTGCAAATGAACAGGCCAAAAGCATTAGCGCTGTTAAAAACCATTGTTGATGAAAATCCAAATGACATCCAGGCATTAAAAATATATGCTGATGCTTTAGGTGACAATAACGATCTCGCCGGAGCCGAAGCTGCTTTTAAAAAAGTGCTTGCACTTGACCCAAAGGATGCAGGCGCCATGATCAACCTGGCAGGATTAGCCTATAGACAAAATAAACCGGCAGAGGCGGAGAAGTACATTGCTGATGTTATTAATTCAGGGGAAATGACGCGTGACAGGTATGCAGATATTGCATTTACCTTATTGGTGGCCGGCAAAGACAAAGAATCTGCCGGTTATTATGAAAAGGCTTTGGCTATGGAACCGCGTGGCATAGATTATTATAACCTTGCCTGCGCCTATGCTAAAGTGAATGATGCAGATAAAGCTTTGAAAGCGTTGGATAATTCATTGAAATATGGCTATGGCTCCAAACAGCAAATTGAAAGTGATCCTGATTTTAAGTTGATAAGATCAAATAATGGTTACAAAACATTTATGGAAAAGCTGGCTAAGTAAACATTTAGTGATCTCAAAGCATCTCTTAAGCTTCGGGCTGCTCTGTGGTAAAATTTTTAAACTACTGGAATTTTTCACGGAGTTACACACGGAAAGCACGGAGTTTCTCAAAAAATGATTCGGGGATCAACAACCAAAAGCTCATAACCTGATCTATCTGCTTTTAAGCATTTGCATGATCAATACAAGCATACAATAAGCTCAAAATTTACAGCTAACCTTTATGCGTATAAAAAGAATTGGCCTGTGCCAGGCATGTAATTACAAGGTCATTTATACAAACATGTTCAGGCAGCGTAGCACAGTAATAGAGCGTATCAGCGATATCTTTTGCAGTTAATGGTTCAAAACCCTCATAAACGGCTTTGGCTTTTTGTTCATCCCCTTTAAAACGCACTAAAGAAAATTCCGTTTCCGCGGCGCCGGGGTTTATACATGTTACTTTTATTTTATGAGGAAGAAGATCCATACGCTGCGCCTGGCTTATAGCATTCACAGCAAACTTGCTGGCGCAATACACATTGCCATCTTTGTACACTTCTTTTCCCGCCGTTGAACCAATATTTATGATATGCCCTCTTTTATTTTTTTTCATTAATGGAATTACCGCTTTTGACATATACAAAAGGCCTTTTACATTCGTGTCTATCATTGCGTCCCAATCGTCAAGGGAAGCTTCATCAAACGGGTCGCGGCCCGCAGCAAGCCCGGCATTATTTACCAAAACATCTATGTTACGCCATTCAATTTTTAGACTGTTGATAGCGGCAGATACTGCTTCTCTTTTAGTCACGTCAAATGCGAGCGGCAAAATTTGTATCTGCCTGTTTGATGATAAGGCTGTTGCCAGTTCATCCAGCCTTTCCTTTCTTCTGCCTGTTATTATACAGTTCCAGTTTTCACCGGCAAATTTCTCCGCAATAGCTTTTCCGAAACCGGAGGTAGCTCCTGTAACAAGTATTGTTTTATTCATACGCCAAAAATAAAAGGAATGAATTTCAAAATGCCGGGGACTTGAAAAATCTGATTGTATTATGTTTAATGCCTGCTGTAAACTTTATGAATTTGTGAATGGCACTCATATTATATTTGCGGGCCATAACATATGAGAATAGTATTTCTTTTTCTTTATTTCTTTTTATTTTTTTGTAGCGCTGTTCAGTCGCAGCAGCGAAAAATGGCAGTCGGCGTTTCCAAGGTGGGAGAGGGCAAGGTGAAAATCGAATGGATCAATCCTTACGGCGACAGCATTGTGCAGTTAAATGTGCAGCGCTCATGGGATAGCGCCCGAAATTACCTGACCGTATTTGTACCCTTATCACCGGAACTTCCCCGGAACGGGTTTATAGATGAAACTCACGGGTATTCAGGCATGTATTACCGTATATTTTATGTGCTGGCGGACGGATCTTACTTTTTCACCAGGGGAATGAAAACATCTTCCGGTTCTGACCTCACCAGCCAGATTCCCGAAGACAAAGCCACAGATAAAAACTTTCTTGTAACGGTGCATGATGACGATACCGTAATAGCCCAACTTAATTACGAGCAGTACAAAAAATTCCGGGATTCAATTGTGTACTATACAAAAGATACACTGTTCTCATTGAGTGATGCCGATGTGCTTCTCCGTTATTATGATAACAACATTCACTGGATACCCTCTTCGCACATATTTACCAATACCGATGGCTATGTGCAGATATCACTGGCCGATGCGTTACAAAAAAAATACAGCCTGCGCTTTTTCGATGAAAATCACAAGTTTCTTTTTGGAATTAAAAACATAACCCAGGCCCAATTGCTTCTTGACAAAACAGATTTCATGCGTTCCGGATGGTTTTATTTTGAATTGACTGAAGACAATAAGGTAAAGGAGCGGAATAAGTTTTATATACCGAAAGATTTTTGATGGTGAATGGTCAATAGTGAATTTTTCACTCACTCATTATTTCTCATTGCTTCTTAAATCGTCTTACACCTCTGTCATCGTTACATCTGTCATCTAACATCTGACATCCCATATCATTTTGTATTTTACATTTTCTATTTGTTATCTTTAAAAAAACAATTTTATGGTAGCTGACTTGCGGGCAAAATTCAATGCTGCTTTCACTGAAAAAAAATATAATGATTACATCGAAGCCATGCATGCACTGCACCCGGGTGGCATTGAATTCAGGCTGGCCGAAACACCCATATTTGTTGATAAAGATTTTACGCATAAAATATTGTCAGCCTGTGAAAGTATTGTTGATGTGATCGTAGCGCCCGGTTTTAAATCGCTTACAGCCAATGCAGTTCCCAAAAATTTAAATGTGCCAAATGAAAATGATCACTCGCATTTTATTGCTTTTGATTTTGGCATTTGCGAAAATGATAAAGGAGAATATGAGCCACAGTTAATAGAAATGCAGGGATTTCCTACATTATTCGCTTACCAGGTTTTTGATGATGAGGTAACGCGCAAATATTTTGATATACCATCCAACTATAATTCTTATTTGAGCGGCTTTACAAAAGAAACGTACATACAATTATTGAAAGAAATTATTATTGCTGATCATAACCCTGAAAATGTGATACTGCTTGAGATATTTCCGCACAAACAAAAAACAAAAATTGATTTTTATTGCACGCAGGATTACTTACATATTCCGGTCGTTTGCCTGACCGAGCTTGTAAAGGAAGGCAAAAAATTATTTTATGTACAGGATGGAAAGAAGACCGAAGTAAAACGCATTTATAATCGAATCATTTTTGATGACCTTCAGCAGCAGTCACCGGAAGTGCAGGAAAAAGGAAAGATATTATTTGAAGAACTGGATATTGAATGGGCGCCTCATCCCAACTGGTTTTATCGCATCAGCAAATACACGTTACCTTTTATTAAACATCCATATGTGCCGGAAACAAATTTTTTAAGCGATGTAAAAGCCATTCCTGCTGATCTTGAAAATTATGTGTTGAAGCCCTTATTTTCTTTTGCAGGGCAAGGCGTTGTTATTGATGTAACGAAAGAAGATATTGATGCAGTGAAAGATCCGCAAAACTGGATATTGCAACGTAAGGTAAAATATGCCAATGTTATTGTAACGCCTGATGAAAATGCAAAGGCTGAAATAAGAATTTTTTATTTCTGGAAAGATGGTGAAGCAAGGCCTGTTGCCACACAAAATCTGGCACGCATCAGCAAGGGGAAAATGATCGGTGTGCGGTATAATAAAGACAGGGAATGGGTTGGTGGCAGTATGGTTTTCTTTGAGAAATAAAATGTTGTGTCATTGTTCTTAACTGATGATAATTCCCCCCTTGAGAGGGTTGGTGCAGATATCGGGTGAATCAAATTATTATGGGAGGTGTAAAGCAATAAATAACTTTTACAGGCCATCATCCAATTATTGTTTTCGATCAGTTTCATAGGTCTATCTATCAATTAAATATTTAATGAATTTTTTCAAGGACATCTTCGGCCGCATTTGGTCAACCTGGGCTTCAGTGCTTTTTGTTGTTACGATGTTTGTTGCCTACATATTTTATATTCCCTGTCATTTTTTAAAGGAGCCGCAAAAGGCAAAATGGCACCGGCATGTTTCAAGGGTATGGATGTTTATCTTTCTTACTTTAACCGGCTGCCCGCTGAAAGTAAAAGGTAAACAATACTTCAATGGCCTGCCTAACTGCGTTATTGTTTCCAATCATAACAGCTTAATGGATGTGCCGGTTACAACACCTTTTATGCCGCGCGCTAATAAGACCATTGCCAAAAAAAGCTTTTCTGTTATTCCAGTCTTTGGCTGGATATATAGCTTTGGGAGCGTTTTGGTTGAAAGGAGTAATGATGCAAGCCGGCGCAAAAGTTATGAAGATATGAAGCGTGTTTTGAACGGAGGATTGGACATGGTGATTTATCCCGAGGGGACACGAAACCGCACCGATGATCCTTTGAAAGCTTTTTATGACGGTGCATTCAAGCTGGCCGCTGATACCGGAAAACCCATTGTGCCAACCCTTGTTTTTAATACAAAAAAAGTATTGCCTGTGCATAAAACTTTTTATATGCTACCGCATCCGCTGGAAATGCATTTTCTGCCCCCGGTTGAAAGCAATGATATTTCAGCAAAAGATCTGAAAGAAAAAGTGTTTAAAATAATGTGGGATTATTATGAAGCCAATAAATGATGCTGAATGAAAATTAATACTAGTGTGAAGTTAATCGTGAGTTGTCCCGATAGCTATCGGGGGTGAATGGTGAGTAATCCCCTAAATATGCGGTATTCACTCACAACTGACCACTCACCACTCACAAACTGAAACGTCATATTTTGCTTAACATAGCAGTAGCTTATATGATCAATGTTCAGCCGGTTGCATACGGATTATCTTGTCAACCACGAACGGACTAAACCCGCGCCACGGTAAAGCATGTTTATATTCTTTATAATGCAGGTCATAATAGTTGCCGCTGTTATTCATTAAGATATTCGCAAGACTATCATCCGCTATTGAAAATTCAAATTCATACGATTGCACTGAACCGGCGGATTGCGAACGAATGCCGCTTTGTATCAATTTGCCTTCGTAGGTTTTGAACAGGTTGCCTTTTTTTACAACATAATTAAGCTGTCCGGATTTTACACCCTCGCCAAACACGAAAAGATAATTCCACCAAAAAAATCCAATACCTATTATTATAATTATTATCAAAAGTGTGGTAAGGAATCTCTTAAAGCGTGATTTCCGTGGCGGTGTGGTTTTTGTTCCCAAGTTTTGTGTTGCCATATAGCAGCATTATTTCAATTACCCGGTGAAAATATAACATTGAGTTCTGTTAACAAAACTAACTGAAGTGGAAATAAAAAGCAATATATCAACTGACCATTATTATATTGACCAGAATTTGTTTCAAATACAATTTCTAAGCCGACGTTGAATTCCCCATAACACGTGAACTCGTGAACATTGAAACCTGTGAACCAAACTAATCTTAACTATTGCTGCTGTTGCTGTGCGGCAAAGCTTTCGTCAACGAGTTCTTCTACCAGCTCCGGATGTTCATCCATTTTTACATTATTCATTTCTTCAAACATGTGCCCGTCTTCATAACCTATCGATACATAAACTGACAATTTTTGATGAGCGGGCCCTTTGAATGTTCCTTTAACAGGGCTACAGTCATCAAAGTCGCGACCCACAGCCAGCTTTACATGATTATTGGTTACCCATAAATTATTCGTAGGATCAATACCTGCCCAACCGCTACCCGGAATATATACCTCAACCCAGGCATGGGTGGCGCCTTCACCACGCACACCTTTTTTATTAGGACATATGTAACCACTCACATATCGCGAAGGAATTTTCAGTGTGCGCAAAACCTGGAGCATCAGGTGTGCAAAATCCTGGCAAACGCCTGCACGTTTTTCCAGGATATCATCTATTGTTGTTTCAATATTAGTAATGCCTTTGATATATTTGAATTCCCTATAAATATATGCGCTGCAATTAGTAACGATCTCACTAATGTTTGCAGTACCGCCGGTAATTTTTTCAATGATATCATTAATGGCATTTTGATTTTTGATGATAGGTGCTTCCGCTAATTCTATCAGTGTTAAATTATCAGCCAACTCATTTTTCAAATCATCAAAGCTTGCATTATAATTTATTTGTGCTTCATCTGGATCTGTGGTACGTAGTATAAGCTTGCTTTCAATAAAAAGTTCTTTGTGCAGGGCCAGCAGGTTAAATAAACCTGTTTTATTTCCCCAATAGTCAAAAAAAGTAAGGACATGGGGATGGCCTGTGATAAACAATTCATGCGAGAGTGTTTCCTGCCCTGCACCCATGTATGGGTATATCCTGATCTCATTTACGCTTTCCCCAACCGGCCTGTCGTATTCATACTTTGTGATATGATGTATTTTAAAAACTGGCATTGATATAGTTTAAGAATAAGAAAAAAAGTTCCTGGTGAGACAACGGCTGAATTCCGATACGTTTGTCCTGACAGTTTGCAGGCAACGCTCTAATTCATCACCATCGAGCTTGTCAAAATCTATATATTTAATGTAGCTGTGTAACCTGCCGAAAAACCGTACGAGATCATCATTTTTTTGTGACCGGTTCTCATTCACTACGTCGTCGAGATATTTATCAATGCGGTTTAGGGAATAAAGAACGGAACGCGTAAAATCTTCATTTAATAATACCTGGTGTAAAACATTTTTGTTATGGCTCGATGAACGGTAAGTTTTTAAGTGCAGCTCAAAACCTGAAATTGACAACAACACATATTGCCATTGCACAATGTCTATGTCGTCTTCCGTGTTGTAAGTTATATTTCTGAATTGCCTGTCTGCGATCTCATTGGTTTGCGTACAACGCTCAATATACTTGCCGAGGTTCATAAAGCTCCACCCCAGTCCACGCGGCATGGTCACATCGGTAATACCCATAAACAACAGGCAGTTTTTTGAAAGATTTTCTATGGTTTGGAACGTATCATAACCTGAAAGATGCGTGGAGATGTTTGGGTAATTTACCATGTGGTATATTTCATTAACCTGCTCCCACACTTCTTTTGTGATATGGTCCTGCACGCCTCTTGCATTTTCGCGGGCCTTCGTAAGTATTGCTTGAAGTGAGTTATGGTTACTTGTATCCGTTAATAAATAACGCAAGGTTGCGGCGGTATCATTTTCCAGCAAGGCAATATCATCGCCGTGCAACGTTGTAAATATTTCTATCACCGGGCGCCAGGTAAGATTACTGTTGATGCCTTTATCAAGTGATAAAATATAATTTGTTTTCATGGCGCGTAATAAACCATCCGCCCGCTCCATATAACGGTTAAGCCAGAATAAAGAATCTGCAAGTCTGCTCAGCATGATAATGAATAGTTATTAATAAGTCATCAATTATTCGTGAATCGTCAAATGTGTGTCATGTCCTAAAAAAAGTAGACAGTATTACTACTATTACCTTTTTCTTTTTTTTGCTACTTTTTTTTCTTTTTAGTTTCCACATTTTAATTGTGGATATCCTCTGAAAGCATTGATTTTATTGATACTTACGCTTCC
>DASUGF010000092.1:0-155512 GCA_036274175.1 Parafilimonas sp. | reverse complement strand
CCACTCTGTGAATTACCCTTATTTTAGCAGCTAAATTTTATCCGCATGAAAACTCTTTTCTTTATAGCAGGCATCGCATTTATTAGCCTTGCTTTTATAACGCTTGATCCGTTTCAGAAAAAAGAAAATTCGTATGATGCGCGGAAAAGGGTTGAAGCGTATAAGAGGAATTATACACTCGGTTGCGCACCTGACCTTGCATCAATTGATTTTAGCGATCCGGGGAATGCCATTCCTTTATTGGATGGATGGGGTAAATACAGGATGCCGGTAACTACCAATAATGACAGCGCCAATATTTATTTTCAGCAGGGAATTAATATGTATTACAGCTTTCACATTATTGAGGCACTTGCCTCTTTCGAGAGATCGATAAGTTTTGATGAGAATTTCGCAATGGGTTATTGGGGAAAGGCGCTAAGCTACGGACCAAACATTAATGATGTTGGATATGCCGCCTCGCCGGAAGCGCTTACTGCTGTTGAAAACGCAAAAGAAAAATGCAATAACTGTACGCCGGTAGAAAAAGCATTGATAGCTGCAATGGAAGTGCGTTATTCGAGTGATACAACCCAAACACGCGAACATTTAAACCAGCTCTATGCCGATGCAATGAAGAAAGTGCACAACGATTTTCCAAAGAGTGCGGATGCCGCGGCATTATATGCAGATGCATTGATGGTACAGCATCCGTGGGACCTGTACGACAGGTATTATCACCCCAAACCATGGACGTCCGAAATTGTAAGCGTGCTGGAATCATTGATAAAAGAATTCCCTGATAATCCCGGTGCGAGTCATTATTATATTCATGCGGTTGAAGGATCGGCTCATCCTGAAAAAGCGCTTGAAGTAGCCAACCGCCTTGGCCTTATGATGCCCAAAGTGGCACATCTCGTGCACATGCCATCGCATATTTATATTCGTACAGGTTATTATGATAAGGGCGTTCAGTCAAACGTGAATGCATTGAATGGTTATAGTGAATACCTTTCAAAATTCCCTGCAGTAAGCGGCGCTTCCTTTCTTTATCTCGTTCATAATGTACATCTCGAAGCAGTTTGTGCGCAAATGGACGCCCGCTATGCCGAAGCGTTAAAACTTTCCATTGAAGCAAGGAATAGTTTTGACAGCGGCTGGATGGACACCGGAGATTACTGGTCGATGTATTCACAGTATGTGTACATGACTCCTTTTTTTACACAGGTGCGTTTTGGAAAATGGGATGATATATTAAATGCTCCTGCTGTTCCCGCTTCAAGAGCTTATGCAACTGCCATGTGGCATTTCTCCCGCGGATTGGCGCAGGCGCGTAAACATAACCTCACAGAAGCAACAATGGAATTCAGCCATATGAAAGACAGTGCACAAAGCAGCCAGTTACAGGAAAGTCCGGCAGCCTTTAATCCCGGTATTACAGCAGTGAGTCTTGCAGAAAAAATTTTGCAAGGTGTTATAGCAGAAGAAAAAGGTGATCTTACACAGGCTGTTTCTATCTTAAAGGAAGCGGTTGATATGGAAGAAGTGATGCTATACAATGAACCGCGGGATTGGGTGCTTCCCGCAAGACATTATCTTGGCAATACCTTACTGAAAGCAAAGCAATATGATGAAGCAGAAAAAGTATATAAAGAAGACCTGCGCGTGAATCCTAACAATGCCTGGGCGTTGACCGGCCTGCATAAGGCACTGATGTTACAGGGCAAAAATGATGAAGCAGCACAGGTAAAAACAGCATTATCAAAAGCTTTGGTAAGGAGCGATGTAAAATTGGAAGCGTCAGTATTCTGAGAAGTCAACAGAGAAATGGCGGATGGTAAACATTTTCATAAAACGTGAACGGCGGTGGACTGTTGACCATTGACAGTGGACTGTTGACAGTGGACCGACCGTTAACCGTAAACGCATGATCTATTCAATTCTGAAAGTTTGGGTTCGCTTAGCTGCCTGGATATTTTGCCGGAAAATAGTCATCAATAAAAAGGAAGTGTTGAAAGAAAAAGGCCCTTTATTGCTGGCCTGCAATCATCCCAATTCTTTCCTGGATTCAGTGATGCTTGACATTTTGTTTGAACAACCGGTGTGGTCGCTGGCGCGGGGTGATTCATTTATAAATTCAACTGTGAGCCGTTTCTTCAAAGCAGTGCGCATAATGCCGCTGTATCGAACCAGTGAAGGCATGGAAAACCTCTCAGAAAATTATAAAACTTTTGACGCCTGTCTGAATATCTTTAAGGAAAACGGTGTAGTGCATATTTTTAGTGAAGGCAAATGCATCAATGAATGGCATTTGCGTCCATTAAAAAAAGGAACAGCGCGTCTCGCCGTTAAAGCATGGGAAGAAAATATCCCGCTGAAGGTATTACCGGTTGGTATTAATTACAGTTCATTCAGGCGGTTTGGCAAAAATATTTTTATTAATTTCGGAGAGACCATTGCCAAAGAAAATATTGAATGGAATGGCGCCGATGGCGCACGCAATCTTTCCTTCACGAATCAGTTACGCAGGCAACTGGAACACCTGGTTTTTAAAATTGATAAAAAAGACAAGGCCAGGCAGTCGGACTTGCTGGAGCAAAGGCCTTCTTTGTTTACAAAAATTCTTCTATCTGTTCCTGCGGCTGCCGGATGGCTGCTTCATGCGCCTTTATACTTACCTGTAAAAAGTTTTGTATTGAAAAAATTCAATCATACTGATCATTATGATTCGGTGCTCACCGGTATTTTAATTTTTTCCTATCCTGTTTATTTATTGCTGATAATTTCATTACTCTTTTTATTTATTAAAAGCGCCTGGGTTTTTCTTATGTGTTTGATTATGCCTTTTACTGCATGGTGCTATGTACAGGTGAAAGAGCAGTTGGATAAGTAAGATCTTCTGATGGCTTGCTCATGAAACAGAAATAAAAATTCCAGCCTCTTATTATACGTAAGCTATTTGGCTAAAGCCAGTTTACTTTGATGGATCATTCATTCCACGACTTAAAAGTCGTGGCAATTAAGAAAACCATCCGGGCATATGCATAAGCAAGAAAATAGCGCTGATCCGGTGTAAGCCCGCCGACGATGATATTGTTTTTGTACTGGTCTGTTTTTTAAATGCCTCATACCCCATTACCACGCCGCCGAGGTCAGCAATGTTTTCACCCTGTGTGGCATCACCGTTAATATGCAGGCTGTCAAGCATGGTGTATTGACTGAATTGTTCAACGATAAGTTTGGTTTTCTGTATAAATTTTTCACGGTCTTGTTTTGTCAACCAGTTTTGCAGGTTTCCTTTATCATATTGACTGCCCCGGTCATCAAATCCATGCGTTATTTCATGCCCGAAAGTGGAGCCGCCTGTAATGCCATACAACACAGCGTCGTCAGGCATGCGGCCTTCAAAGCATAATGCATTACCTCTAATTTTTTCCCTTGATCGTTGTGAGATAATTCACAATCGTTTGGCTTGTGGAATCTGCGATAGGAGCGCCATAACTCTTAATCATCTTATCTACGATTTTCTCCCATGTTTTTCCTGGAAATTCAGGTTGCATTTGAATATATCTTTCCGAATGACATATCATGCAATTCATCCTGAAAGCTTCGGCGCCGGGTGCGTTAGGAAGAGATGCTTCCGGCACATCAACGAGTTTCGTTTCAGTGCTTATGGTATTATCAGCTATATTTTTTTCATTGGCCGGTTTGCAAGTGATCATTACCAGGGCAGCCGCTGTAAGGGCAAACAATATTTTGTATTTGTCGAAATTAAGACTGAATTTTTTCCTCATTTCATTCAGCTTTAAGTTGTAAGACTTCAATTTCATTCCGCATGTAGCCGCTGCGATTCCATTGATGTTCCGGTTGTGTTTCTCCCTTCATATTTGTCGCTTTTACTTTAATGGTATAAACGCCCGGAGCAGGGGGCTTCCACGTGTAATGCCATCTTCGCCATGAATATTTTCCTATCTCGTTATCCAATCTTGCATTCACCCATTCACCACTGTCTGCAGAGATCTCTACTTTACTTATTCCTGCGCCGTAATCAAAAGCAAGCCCTTCAATTTCGCAATCCTGCCCGCTTTTTACAACTGTTTCCGGTTCAGGTGAAACAAAAATGGAACGCACATCAAGACGGGTAATCGGAACGACATCTTTTGCAAGGGAATCAGGTTTTTCGTTTCCGTTAGATACATTTTTTGGTACCAGGTAGGATTTCTGCATCCAGAATCCGTTAAAGGTATCGGTGTAGAGTGTTATGTCGCTCAGCATTCCAACCCAATAAGTGGCATACCACCCGGGCACTACCAGTTTTAAAGGATAACCATTTAATAATGGAAGCGGTTCTCCGTTCATTTCATAGGCTATCATCACTTCTCCATCCATTGCATGGTCAACGTATAGCGACTTAATAAAATCAGCAACCGTTGCGAGGGGAGGAGCATCCAGTCCATTGAATGCAACGTCTTTTGTTCCTGGTTTAACTCCGGCGCTTTCGAGTACATCTTTCAATTTTACGCCTGTCCATTTTGCATTACCCATGGCGCCATTCTTCCACTGGCCCCCGGGAACACGCGGATCAAAAAAGCTCCTTGAATTTCCGGCGCATTCCGCCAAAGCAACTATTGAATAAGGCTCAAATTTTGTTTTGAGATCATTCATGGAAAGTGCAAGCTCGTGTGCTACATTACCTGTGATACGAAGCCGAAAAGTATCCAAATCAATTTTGGCAGGCAGCTTTGAGAGATGCCAGCGAACAAAGAACACGCTGTTTGGTGTAAAGTCCTGTTTAAAATATTTCAAAGGAGTTTCAAGATTGGCAGGCCTGTCGGTTAACAGGATCATTGAATCTTTTCCTTCTGCTTTTACCATTTCATCTTTTACAAGATTGAAAGGCGGTTGTTGTTCGGCCTCTTTTACCTGTTGATTACAGGCAACAAACAGTAACGGCAGGCAAACAGCATATAAAATCAGTTTCATATTGATTTGATAAAGTAAAATTTATTTGATGTATTGTAAATGTAAGTAATAATTAAAATCTCTATAAGGGGATAGGAATTAAGTGGCTCAAGTGTTGTTCTTATAATTTCACGCAAAATATTTCACGCAAGGGTGCAAAGAATTGCAAAGGCGCAAAGAATCACAAAGGTAATAGCTAAAGCTCTTCATTGTGCTCCTGCTATTTTTTAGGTCACGAAGTGCACGACGAAACACAACGGACACAAAGTCTATGCTCTCGATTTTTTCAGTATCAATAAAAAAGCCTTTATATATTTCTTTGTGGATGTGTAATATTTGTGCACGTTACGGCTGTTTTCAGAACACAAAGCGCCAGGTCAACCTGAAGAAGTTGATATTATTGAAATTTTATTCAGGCTGCCATTATTAAGTTTGCTCAACAGAATTAAATTAAATGCATTAAACAGTTAATTATGGAAATTACAAGAATTGGTACCCAACCTTCTGCTCAGGGACCGGAAGACTGGTTTACCGGTGCGGTACGTATTGACCCGTTATTCCAGCCAAATGATTCAAGACGCGCAGCAGCAGCCACAGTTACATTTGAACCGGGCGCAAGAACAGCATGGCATACGCACCCGCTAGGCCAAACATTAGTTGTTACATCCGGTTGCGGATGGGTGCAGCGGGAGGGTAGTGGTGTTGAAGAGATCCATCCCGGTGATGTGGTTTGGTTTTCACCGGGTGAAAGGCATTGGCACGGCGCTACGCCAACAACAGCGATGACACACATTGCCATACAGGAAAATTTAAATGGCAAAGTGGTGGACTGGATGGAAAAAGTCACCGATGAACAATATAGCAAGTGATGTAACGAATGAATCTTTATAAAATGATATTTCGCTTTATATAAAGAAGCGTTCATCGTTATACTTTTAATAAGCACAAATTGGAACATCAGTTATGAAAAAAATACTGTTATCAATTTCGATTGTTTTCCTCATAACGTCTTTCAAGCCAAAACAAATTACCTGGGTCGCCATTGGTGATTCCATTACTTACCTGAATGATCATACTAACGAAACCGGCAACAGGGTCTCCAAAGGATATATGACCAGAGTAGTTGAGCAGCTACCCACCATACAATTTATTAACCAGGGCCACAACGGGTGGACATCAGGTGGAATAGCCGGTGAGTTTGATAAACTGGGTATTGTTAAGGCTGATGTTTATTCGGTTTTTTTGGGCACCAATGACTGGTGGCAGGGAAGGCCTGTTGGAAAATTTTCCGACTATCAAAACAACACAGGCAACAACACCATTTATGGTTCCTTTCGCATCATCGTTGATAAACTAAAAAATCTGAACGCAGGAGCAAAAATGATTTTGATCACTCCCATGCAACGCACAGATTTTGTCTACATAGCCGACATGCACAACAATGCTTATGGCTGTTATAAGGAAAAGAAGCATCAAACACTGGCACAGGTGGCAAAGGCAATTGACAGCATCGCAGGTTATGAGCATTTTGTGCTCGTTGATCTTTACAACAAAAGTGGCATTACGATCAACAATGCAGTAAAGTATAAACGGTTAAAAGATCCGCAAACAGGTGAATATAAAAATTACCATTATCCTGATTATGCCGATATTCCATTTAACCCTGACACCGATGAATATCCTTATCCTGTTGATGCAATTGATATGACTTATGATGGCCTTCATCCTTCTGATAAAGGCAATACTGTTATTGCCAACATGCTGGTAAAAATTTTAAAGAAGTATTAATTGTGACGTCAGCTTAATTTATAAAGTTCCCACAAATGCACGAAGACCGCTAAGCTTATGCTTTGTGTTTTTTTAGTGGCCTATATGGGAGTGCATTTAGCGTAAACTATTATCGCTAATGTGAGTTCGGATAGGCGTTTAGTTGTTATTTCTATCTCATCTCAGCCTTCGAAAGAAAATGGAGTGACTCGAACCTGTGAAGTTTCTAAAACCTCACAGGTTTTGTTGTTTAAGGTGTGAATAAAACACTCATTATGCGAACATATTTACCATCTCCTCATCCACTCTTCTTGGCCTTTGTGTTTTGCGGTCAAAGGGTATCCACACGCTGGAAGCGCTAATGATCTTTTTATTGTCTAACGAGCGAATGATCTCATAATGTCTTTTCCAGGTGACATGGGTAAAATCACCGGTCCATGTTTCCATTACCAGCTCATCACCAAGAAAAGCCTGGTTAAAATAATCTACTTCATGCCGCTTGATCATCCATAGCAAGTCCTGTTTTAGTGTATCCGTGGCAACGCTATTCCAATGTTCTCCGGCAATATCCTGCATCCACTGAACATAAACGACATTGTTAACATGGTTGATATCATCCAGGTGTTCGGGTAAAACAATAATGGTTTTTTTGTAACGGTTATTCTTTAATTCCATCGGCCTGTATTAAGATGCACAAAGCTATGCGGTGAAATAAGTTGCTCACAAAACAGCTAAGCATATTTTTTTCTGAAAATTGATGGATTTTCATCTGCCAGCTTTTTAAACAGTTTGTTGAAATGCGACAGGCTTTCAAAGCCTACCTCGTAGCAGGCCTCTGAAACTGTGAGGCCTTTTATTAATAAAGTCTTTGCCTGGGTGATGCGGTACTGGTTCACAAAATCAGTAAACGTCATCTTTGTCTGCTTTTTGAAATACCGGCAGAAAGCCGCCGTACTCAGATGTACACTGGCAGCAACAGCATTTACATCAGGATCTTTATCATAGTTGGCATGAATGTATTTGTAAACAGAACCCATCCTGATCTTATCATCCAAAAACAATTTAATGCTGGTGTCCTGTTCATTCAGCGCGGTTATTTCTTTCGAAGTTGCCAGTAGCTGAAAGACTTCCAGTAAACTGATCAGTTGCTCAAAATGCGGAAGGTCCTGCATCTGTCTCAACTTTTCCGACACGATCCTTTTTGTTTCCCCGCTAAAGGAAAGTCCCAAATAGGCTTTTTCAAACAGGTCATAAATTTTAGAGAACTCGGGTGTTTCCCTGAAGGCATCGCCCAAGAAATTTTCTCTCAACTGCACTACGATCTGATGATAATCGGTTTCAATGCCGTAATCAAAATTCAAATGCGGCACATTCGGCCCGATCAAAACCAGGTCGCTTTCCATAAAGCTGGATATATGTTGCCCCACATGGCGGATGCCGGTAAGCGCTTCTACGTAAACCAATTCATATTCAGGATGATAATGCCAGTAAAAGTGATTTCTCAAACTCGGTGTAAACAATCTAAATGACTGGCCGGGATCAGGCAATACGATCTCTTTTTGAATTTTCAATAGCGTGTATTTATCTGTAAAGTTCAATAAATACCTTGTATAATGATAAAGAATGTCAATAGAGAGCAAATAATGGTCATTCCAGCGGCTGTGACGCTTTAGATCTTGAATGAATTTTGTGTCATTAAATCATCTAAAACTTATTATATGGAACAGCAAACAATGGCAGCTACGATGGCTCCGGCAATGGCAACCAATGCGCACAAAGACATTCCCGGTAATCCTTCCACATCCAAAAGCAGCAAGGTAAAACTCAACGACCGCAGCAATGGTGAACCACTGCGTGTTTTGTCAGAAGACGACTGGAAATTCTGGATAGAGAATGGTTATATCGTTATCAAAAATGCTGTTCCGAAAGAACAGGTGAAACGCATGGCTGATTTTCTTTGGGAGTTTGAAGAAAAAGATCCCAACGATCCCGAAACCTGGTATACACCGCCAAGGGCTGAAATGAAGATGAAAGAATTAGCTAACACCGGCATGGTGGAAGTGTATAATCATCAATATCTGTGGGAGAACAGGCAATATCCGAAAGTGCACCAGGCATTTGCTGATATATGGGGCACAGAAAAATTATGGGTGACTATCGACAGGGCTAATCTCAACTTTCCTATCCGTCCCGGTTTTGAGTACAAAGGGTTTATTCACTGGGATTATGATCCTGAGACAAAGCCGCAGAATGTACAAGGTGTTTTGGCACTGGCAGACCAGACGGATGAAAATATGGGCGGTTTCCAATGTGTGCCGGAACTATACCGAACGTATGAAACATGGAAGTTGACCCAGCCGGAAGACAGGGATCATTTCAAACCCGATGTTACAGGCTTTGATGTTGTAAAAGTACCGATGGAAGCCGGTGATCTTTTAATCTTCAACAGTACAGAACCACATGGCATCAGGCCTAACAGGAGCGGTAACAAAGTGCGTATGGCACAATACATTTCGATGATGCCGGCTGAAGAAGATAATGACACATTGCGCGAATGGCGTATTTCCTCCTGGAAAGAAAGAAGAGCCCCGGAAGGTTTTGCTTTTCCCGGCGACCCGAGGAAATGGGAACAGACAAAATATGAAACAGCGGAACTATCGTTGCTGGGAAAGAAATTGTTGGGGTTGGAGAAGTGGTGAGTTGATGAATGATGTGAGATTTGGGAATTGGGGATTTGGAATTAGTGTAAAGTTGAAAGGTTGAATGGTTGATAAGTTGAAGGATTCGCAGCTCAAAAGCCAGTAGGTAAAAATGAATGATGAGTGATGAGTAATGAGTGGAGGTGAATGGTGAATAGTGAATTTGCACGTCATAATGTGCATGCCTGAACTTCAATCTTCAATCTGCAATCGCAAATCTGCAATTTCAATGGCTCGCAGCTCGTAGCTCAAAGCCTGTAGCAACTCATCATTGATCACTCATTATTCATCTCGTTAATCAAAATAAATTTATCTGTATGTGCTCGATACTGAACAACGGCGTTTCTAAAAACTGTACGTGCAAATTAGCACACTTATGTAAGCGCCGCCGTAAACTGGAAACAGACGAAAGCGTGCAAGTTGACCTGAAGAAGCTATTAATTATGGTTACAGTACCTTCATCATTGCCCTTTCATCACGGTTTAATACTTAATCAAATTCATACAAAAGAAAGCCATCATATTTGAACTTGATTAGTAGAATTGCGAGGCGTGAATCGTCAAACGTGAATACAGTTCACACAACACGATCGATAGTTAATCTGCAATCTAAAATCTGCAATCGCCAATCTGCAATCATCAATGGCTCACAGCTCGCAGCTAAATTACACTCATGCTAAAGAAAGCCATCATATTTGACCTGGATAATACTATATATGCTGTTCACACAATTGGTGAAGAATTGTTTGCCTCTTTGTTTGAATTGATAACACAAGATGGAAATCATGCACGGGAAATGGATAAAATCAGAGATGAGATTATGCGGCGGCCTTTTCAACTCGTTGCAAACGATTATCATTTCAGCGAAGCCTTAACGAATAAGGGTATAGCGCTTTTAAAGGACATTACCTACGATGGCAAAATCGAACCGTTTGAAGATTACCCGGTCATAAGAAAATTACCTGTAGATAAATTTTTAGTAACCACCGGTTTTCTGAAGCTGCAACAAAGCAAGATTGAAGGCATGAAAATAGCAAGTGATTTCAAAGAGATACATATCGTTGATCCTTTGACCTCAGCCAGAACCAAAAGAGATGTATTCGAGGATATTATTCAACGACACGGTTATGATAAATCTGAAGTATTGGTTGTAGGCGATGACCTTCATTCAGAGATCAAAGCGGCACAGGATTTAGGCATTGAAGCAATTTTGTACGATAGATTACAATTGCATACTGATTATACAAGTGTTAAGCGAATAGAGAATTTTAATGAATTGGTGAGTGGTGAATGGTGAATAGTCAATAGTGAATGCCTTGTTCTGATGAGTGATGAATAATCAGTAATGAGTGAATGAGTGACAGTGCATGGTGAAATGATCTGTAATCAATAATCGATATTTAGTGCTCAATGGCCAGGAGAGTCATTAACTTGAATATTGATTATTGAGTGTTGAATATTGTGAATTTGTAATTTGCTACTATGAACCATCCGCCATGAACTATGAACTGTTCTTACTCATCACTCATCATTCATCACTCATCCCCTAAAATTTCATCGTAATCCCTTCCGCCGGCAATTGCTTTTTTTCATAAGTCACCTGGTCAATTATTTTTTGATCGCTGTCAAGAATAGTGATTGTATCTCTTGTATTGCTCAATCTTACCTGGCCGGTCAAATGTATCCGTAAAGTATCGCCTTTATTAATACTGCCGCTTAATGGTTGTTTACCAGTCGTGTCTGCCACAAACCAGCCGTCCAGGTCAATAGTATCACCAGTGGTATTTAAAATAGTGACCGTTTCGAAACCTACTTCCTCTTTTTCTACAGTATTAATAAGTGCAGCCACAATTCTGATCACACCTTTCTCTGCCGGAGCAGGCGCGGGCACAGGCACCGGAACAGGAGCGGGTAATACGTAATCATCAGGCACTATAACAATGCTTTCCGGCAAGTAATTCATGCTGAGGTAATCGCTCTCAATATGCATAAGGTCGTGCATGTTGCCCAGTTCAATTGTGGGTAAGATAAGCCTGTCATCCCTGTTAACAGGATCCACGCGTAACCATTCGTCAAACTTTGACAGCCCGGTATAACCTGACTGGAAATAGGAAACCAGTCTGCGGAAAAGTTTAGGCCATAACACCAGTTCCTGTAACTCATCCAGGTTCGTAATGTGGGCGCTCTTTTCAACATTGGCGGTATCCTTGCTCCATAAGCCTTTCCCTTCATTGCGGGCATTTGTTACATGTTCTTCCAAATGCGTTCTTAATTCAGCAGGCAGGGTTATATAAAATTCGCCATAAGCCTGTCCCTGTTTTAGCATGTAAGCATTCAGGCTTTCATCGATCATCTCGGGAGATGCAAATAAACTTGAGCCATCCACGATCTGTGTATCGCCGGTAAATGCAAACGCGATCACTCTTCCATACGTATCGAGACCGTTGGATAAAATATATCCTCTTATCGGGTGGTGCTCTACCGATTGCACCTTGTAAGGCCTGTCTCTAAAATAAGTGATGTTCCCGAAACCCGCTTTTGCAAGCAAAGTGTCCCTGGCATGTATCGCCAGTTCATATTGCTGGTGAAATGTGTCTCCTTCCACCTCAAAATGGGTTTCCAATGCATCAATGCCTTCAAAGCGTATTGACGTGATACCGGCAAGATTAAATTTTGCCGTTCCGGAAGTATGCGGCAACAATTCTACCAGGTGTTTATCGTCTGGCTGAAATTTGATGGTGTCACCATCCGGCTCAGGTCCGGATAAAGGATTGGCCGGATAAAAAATGTGGAAACTTCCTTTAATTAGTGTATATGGCATATTGGTGTTTTTAGGTTAGCGAAATACGAGGGCTAAATTCCGCTTATATTTTAATTTTCAGCACTATAAATTAGAAAGGTATTAAAAAATTAATACCCGGAAATTAGTCGTAAAAAACAGGGTGCATGGAAACTCAATGCCGCAGAGCTTTTCAAACTTTGTACCTTACAGTAACAAATACTGCAATGAAACCACACCGCTTTTTCCTTACTGTAGTTTTTTTATTCAGCCTGCTAAGTTGTAAAGCTCAAACTAATAACAACACGCTCACCGCAATCCGGAAGGCAGAACAGGCATTAAAGCAACATCCGAAAGATCAGCAGGCATGGCAGCAATTGTATGCATTGATGAACGAAAATTATACAAAGCTCACAGCAGAAGAAAGAGCGAGATTGAGAAAAGTACTGCAGCAATATGGAATTTGGTCAACAGGTACATTATACACATCTAAAGAACCAGGTACAAAAATTATCATTAAAGGACAAATCATAAATACGCAGGGCAAACCTGTTGCCAATGCATCTTTACATATTTTTCAAACGGATAGTCATGGCTATTACACACCGCTTGATTCTATCGAGAAAAAGATGGGCGAGCCTGATGCAAGATTGTTTTGTTTTTTGAAGACAGATGCAAACGGGAATTTTGAGATACATACCATACGCCCCGCCAGCTATCCTATGCAGTATAACGGAAGAACGATACCGCAACATATACATAACAACATAACGGCAAGAGGTTATACCGGGAAGAATCTACAGATGGTTTTTGAAGATGATCCTGCGATGAATAGTTACTGGCTACTATGGGCAGGCAATAATAATTTTCCTGTGCTTCAATTGAATAATGATACTCCGGAAAAAGTGGCAACGGTTACCATTCTACTTATGAAATAATAATTTGCGGTGCAATAGTGTAAAGTCAACTATTGTATGTCGTACCGGTATGCATCTGCAAATAGGTCACAAAGTGCACAAAGAGACACAAAGATCACAACGTAACATTATACTTTCCGTATTCATAATGACTTTCATGGGAATATGACAATATTATTTTGAGATGACACTAGTGCTATGTTTGTGAGTGGTGAGTGGCCAGTTGTGAGTGAATACTTCATAGGTAGGGTGAGTACTCACCATTAACAACTCACAACTCACGATTAACTTAACACTAGTAATTTCCTGTTGCACCGCCCCCGCCTGAACTTCCGCCGCCAAATTCAAAACCTTTGTTTTCGACTTCTTTTTTACCAAATGCCTGTGCAATTATTAATGCTTCTATATTGCGCAGCTCTTTTTTGTTATAGCCATTTTTTTCAAAACTGAAACCGTGTTTCGGCGTGCGCAGGTATTTGATCAGGATATAACTTATAGTAATGATGATTAAGCCAATTACTATCATTTCAATTTCCGGAGGGAAAAAAGCATAGTAATATCTTATGGTAAAAATTGTTGCTGCTATCAGTCCTATGCCTGAACGAATAAAAAGGATATCTTTTTTCAGAATCCCCCAAAAAATATAAGCAGGCGGAATCATAGTGGTAAATATCCAGAAAAGCCAGCCTAACGGAACTGTACTGCCTGCTGAACCGGGGAATATGGCATCACTTAATTCTTTCACTGTAAAATAATTTCCGGATGCATAAAAAGTGATCAGCGTTAAGAACAAAACTGACCTGATGCTGAAGTCATACAATAATAACCGTTGTTTATTCAATAATTTTTTTGCTATAAAATAAACAATCGCAGACATGATCATTAAAATAAAAGGTATAATAGTTTTTGCCAGGTCACCCATCTTCATGCAAATAAAAAATACCAACAGCAGCAATGAGCAATACGAAAGTATCGCCATACAAGCATCCGTAAAACGTATGCAAAGCCAAAGGCAGAGCAATAACATGAAACTGCTTGTCACTACGTCGCTGTTTGCATAGTCATTGATCAAAAATGCAGTTAACATGCATATAATTACTGAGCACAGTAAAATATTATCTATTCCGGCATTATAATATTGTTTTGATTTAACAAACAGTTCCAATGAAGCATAGCAAATGAGCGCATTGAAAACAGATAACGCAACAAATGCATTATCACCATCCGCATCGGATATAAGCAATATAAGCAGTGTTGAAAATAAAACGGCAACAATGGTAAGCGCCCCTAGTGCGATGCGTATAAAATAATTCGGCGTATACAAACCTAATGGATGTGCCTGTACGATTTTTTCGTAGGATGCAGTGCTGATGCTTTTGTCGTGAAACGCTTCCGAGGCCTGCTCCCGCACATATTTGTTATAAAGTGAACTGTGTTTATACGCCTGCATCATGTTTTAATTTTTTGTTGTAATGCATTAAGAATTTAATCAACGCGATGCCTGAACCGATAAAATAAATGGAAACAAGATATATGTTGCCCATTCCGCCGGCCGCAATAAACAGGAGTTTCAGCACTACATAACATAAACCTATGTAAGCGTATAAAACTGTTATTACCAGGAAGTAGAAGGAGTTCTCCTGTACAGCGTTCTTAAAGGATAAAAATGAAACCGCTATCAAAACAATAAACCATATCAAATAAACATCATCATAATAAAATAAGGCTGCAAGCAGAGCAATAAAAAGAATATGCGCGCCAAAATTTTTATAGATGAAAGCAAAATGGTCTTTGATCTTTTTTCTTTTGGCGACAAGGGAAAATATAATGAGGCCTGCGCCTAACACCATGCCGGTATAAATAAGCCTGACATCACTAAAATTATTTTCTTTTAAAATTTCTGCGGGCGTAACAGTAATACCCAACCACGCGGCAAGGTTTGTTATGGCAATACTTAATACAGCAAGATGATCAAAATAATAAGCGGCAAAAAATAAAATGACCATTGGAATGAAAACCGCAAGTCCCCACCGGTTTCCAAATACGTTGTATTGAAATTGCAGGTAAGCAACAAAAATGAGCAACAACAAACAGCCGGTGAGCAGGATATAATCATATAAAATACCGGGTGATTCTTTTTTGGCAGATGAATAACCTGTTGCTTTTCTGAAACAATAAATAAAACAGGCTGCACATAAAATTCCAATGGTGATTATAATAACGCTATGTCCGATCGTATTTATGTTTTCATATACGAGTATGCCAAGCGCAGTGGTAACCAGCAATATTCCCGCGTATAATAAAGTGCGCAGGTCCCAATGTATGGATATGGGTTTTTCCTGCTGCTTCTTTATCGCATCGAATTCCTCTTCACTAATAAAATTTTGGTGAAGCAGTTTTTCAAACAAAGCAAGGTTCATAGTTGCAGTGATGTTTATTTCCCGAACCAGTAATTGGTTTGGCAAATAAACTTATAACTATTTTTTACCTTATTCAGGAATAATTTGAAGAACTGATCAAGGAATTTGTTTATTTGAGCATAAAAAACTGCGTTTTATTTTCGAACCACATAATCATAGACACATAGATTAACACATAGCCAGATACAGATAGCAGAAGAAAAATAAATGCATTTAAGGTTAAGTGCATCAATCCAAAGGATCAGTTTTAATAGTACACATGTTCCAAAAGCGCACGGGTTCAAACAACTCGTAAACTTGTGAACTCGTGAACTCGTAAACTATTATTCGAGGAAATCCATATCTTCTTGTGTAAGATCAATATTCACTGCCTGTACATTTTCTTCAAAATGTTTTAAAGAAGATGTGCCCGGTATCGGCAGCATCCATGGTGAACGGTGCAGCAGCCATGCAATATTTATCTGCGATTCCGTAGCATCATATTTTCTTGCAATGGCGGCAACCCTTTCATCTTTTTTTGTATGCGCTGTGAGCAGGGAAAAAAATGGAATCAATGGCATTTCGTTCTGTTCGCAAATATGCAATATATCTTCTGCGCCGTGGGTTTGCCCATACGGTGCGTGTACAGCGTGACGTTGTGCGTGGCCATACATGTTTTCAACCGTAACAATTTCACCCATCTGCATAGCTTTTTCAAGATCCGCTTTACTCACATTGCTCACGCCTATATGAAGAATTTTTCCTTCCTGCTGCATGCGAAACATTTCTCCCATAGATGCTTCAAAGCCGCTGTCATCGCCAATTAACCTGAAATGCACCAGGGCCATGCGGTCAAGTTTAAGCGTGCGCAGGTTATTCTCGATACTGCTCCGCAGGTTCTCCGGTTTATTGAACGGTATCCAGCTTTTATCAGGCTTACGGGCTCCGCCCACTTTGGTGCAAATGACAAGATCATCGTTATACGGATATAGCGCTTCTGCAATTAAGCGATTGGTAACATCTTCGCCGTAATAATCTGCCGTGTCTAAAAAATTAATACCATGTGTAACGGTTCGTCTTAATATTTCAAGCGCTTCATTTCTCCGTGGCGGTTCACCATAAATACCTTCTCCTGTGAGACGCATGGTTCCGTAGCCGAGACGGTTAACCGTTAAAGGCTGGTTACTTTTACCAGCTATTGTAATTGTTGTTGGATTATTCATGTGTTTTTCATTTAAGCGTTCAATGTTCACAAGTTTATGTCAAACTAATTTCTAATTTCAAATTGCTTCAATACCAAAGTAATTGAATTTAACGGTTTTCAATGTTCTTTACATTTGATGATCGTCTGTAAAAATTATCATTTAGCCGTATCGGCATACACTCCATAATATTTAAGCACATGAACTTTTAATTTATCATTTTCAAAATAAATAAGCTTCGATTCTTTGAACTGCTTGTTTTTATCTAAAAAACCGACAATGCATGAAGGCCGTTTTTCTCCTTTTACAATCTCCACAGCTGGCTCCATACCAAAGTTCGGAACTTTCAAAGTGTCCTCTGCCTGAAGGTTTTTGTAGGATATTTTTACTAAGTATTTAAAGGTTTGTTCTGTTTCATACAACCTCACTTCAAACTCATCGGTGGTTTCAAAACTTTTTACTGTTTCTTCATAAATCTTTACAGGCTGTGGGTTTACATTCCCCCTTTTAGCTGGAATTTTTTTGGTTGTAAATACAATTGAATCTTCGTTGCTTTCCGTGTTTTCGCTTGTAGAATTACATGCCGATAACAGAATTAATAAAGCCAGGTAAACGGGTTTCCTATTTCTCATGTCGTAAAAATAAAAGAGGCCGCTTGTTATAGCAACCTCTTATTGTAAATTATATGTCGAAACGGTCGGCAGTCAACCGTCCACGGCTGTTCACGTTGTGGAACCCGTTGTCGTTTTACTATGGACTGTGGTCTGTTGACTATGGACTTCCTGTTATTCAGAAACATCGTAGGTTTTAAGCGTATGAAATTTCAGCTTATTATCCTCAAAGACAACTTCATTACCTTCCATAAATTGTTCTTTGTCATCTAAAAAACCAACGATACATGAAGGGCGCACCGTACCTGCTTTTATTTCGGGAACGGGTACATAACCTAAGTTGGGTATGCGCAGGCTGTCTGAAGCCTCAATACCTTTATAATTTATTTTGATAAGATATTTGAATGTGTATTTGGTTTCATACAGCGCTACATTAAACGTGTCTATTGTTTCTTCGCTTTTTACTATTTCCTGGTAAGTTTTTACAGCCCCGGGGTTTATAGTTTCTCTTTCTGCTTTAATTTCCGGCTTGCCATTGCAGGCTGCAAAAACCATGGCGCTAAAGGCGGCAACGGCAGGTAAGATTATTTTTTTCATAGTGGTAAAAGTAAAAAAGGCTGCTGTATGCAACCTTTTTTATTCGTTAAAAAATAAGATTTTTTATTTGATTATTGTTTCACAGCCGTAGCTGTAATTTCTGTTTTTTCTTTTTTGAGAGAAGTAGTTTCCTTATCGCCGTGTATTTGTGCCAATGTAGGAGCGATCACCAAAGAAACAATACTCATCAGTTTAATCAGGATGTTCATAGAAGGGCCTGATGTGTCTTTAAACGGATCACCAACAGTATCACCGGTTACAGAAGCTTTATGCGGCTCACTTTTCTTGTAATAAGTTTCACCGTTTATCTCAACGCCTTTTTCAAAGGATTTTTTTGCGTTATCCCATGCGCCGCCGGCGTTGTTTTGGAACATTCCAATCAATACGCCGCTTACCGTAGCACCGGCCAAAAATCCGCCCAACGCTTCAGGGCCTAAAAGAAAACCGATCGCTAACGGAGAAATGATCGCAATAGCGCCAGGCAACATCATCTTTTTAATAGAAGCCTCTGTAGAAATCGCCACGCATTTGTCATACTCCGGTTTGCCGGTACCTTCCATAATTCCGGGAATTGTTCGGAACTGGCGGCGCACTTCTTCCACCATTGCCATGGCAGCCTGGCCAACAGCACGGATAGCAAGAGAAGAAAATAAAAAAGGTATCATACCACCAATAAATAATGATGCAAGTACATCGGCTTTATAGATGTCGATATGCTGATTAGTAGGCATTGCCACACCTACAAAGGCAGCAAACAAAGCAAGTGCAGTAAGCGCTGCAGACGCGATGGCAAAACCTTTACCGGTTGCAGCGGTTGTATTGCCTACAGCATCCAGCACGTCCGTTTTTTCACGCACATCTTTCGGCAGTTCACTCATTTCTGCAATGCCACCGGCGTTGTCAGCAATTGGTCCAAAGGCGTCAATAGCTAACTGCATGGCGGTAGTTGCCATCATGCCGGCGGCAGCAATAGCCACGCCATATAAACCGGCAAAAGCGTAAGAGCCATAAATACCACCTGCCAGTACCAATATTGGCAAAAATGTTGATTCCATTCCTATGGCTAATCCGCCGATTACATTGGTGCCATGCCCTGTAGCACTTTGGCGGATGATGCTTAATACCGGGCGTTTGCCCATTGCTGTATAATATTCTGTTATGATGCTCATGAGTGTACCTACAGCAAGGCCTACAAAAATTGCCCCAAGCACGCCATTGCTGGTGAAAACCACACCACGTAATTCCATTTGATCGGGAAGGATATACTTAACCAATGCAAAGCTTGCCAATGCTGTCAAAATGATAGAACCCCAGTTACCCATATTCAGCGCTTTTTGCACATTAGCTGTATTGATTCCGGCAGCATCACTAACCTTAACAAAGAAGGTTCCTATAATGGAGAAGATAATACCGATACCAGCGATTAACATTGGTAAAAGAATAGGAGCAGTGTCGCCGAATGTTCCTGTAAGCACATCGCCATTAGTACCGGTAACTTCCTGTCCTAAAACTATTGTAGCCAGTACTGTTGCTACATAAGAACCGAAAAGATCGGCGCCCATACCTGCAACATCGCCTACATTATCGCCCACATTATCTGCGATAGTGGCCGGGTTGCGCGGATCGTCTTCAGGAATGCCTGCTTCCACTTTACCAACCAGGTCAGCGCCAACGTCAGCAGCCTTGGTATAGATGCCACCCCCTACGCGGGCAAACAAAGCAATAGATTCAGCGCCTAATGAAAACCCGGTTAGCACCTCAACGGTACGCAGCATTTCGTCAGAGTGAACGGGAGCGCCGGGCGCAAAAAGTTGTTTTAAAATAAGAAATAAACCGCTTAATCCTAATACGGCTAAACCGGCAACGCCTAAACCCATCACCGAACCACCTGTAAACGAAACCTGTAATGCCTTTGACAAGCTTGTCCTGGCAGCCTGTGCCGTGCGCACATTGGCTTTGGTAGCCACTTTCATGCCTATATAACCTGCAATAGCGCTGCAAACTGCGCCAATAACAAAGGCAAGTGCGATCGCCCAGTGTGAATGCGGGTTGCTGCTGGCCATAACGCCAAGCAACAAAGCAACAATTACCACAAAATATCCTAATATCTTCCATTCAGCTTTTAAAAAAGCCATAGCGCCTTCAGCAATGTATTTGCTGATGGTTTTCATATGATCGTTGCCGGCATCCTGTTTACTAACCCAGTTAAATTTCACAAACGTGTACAGTAACCCGATTACACCCATAACCGGCACGAGCAAAAAGAGCGTCTCATTCATAAAGCAATTGTGATTTTTTTAGTGGCGGCAAAAATAGGGGAATTGGATAAAAAGCAGTTAATATGTTTTTCAGCGACTGTTTTACAGGGTTTACAAACGGGATCCGCTGGCGTTAAAGCCCTCAGCTACACCAGTTGATGGCTTTCGTTTGGCAAACCTGCGCCGCTTATATTTGCGTCTATGGCACAGACTCTTTTACAGCAGCTTCACGAAACAACCGGTTACATCCAACAAAAATATTTTGCAAAGCCTTCAATTGGGATTGTGCTCGGCAGCGGCCTTGGCAATTTTACCAAAGGCATGCAGGTTGATTTTGAGATTGATTACAGTGAATTGCCGCATTTCCCGGTGAGCACCGTTGAAGGGCACAGCGGGAAGCTGATATTTGGTAACATGGCTGGTAAAGATATTGCGGTGATGGCAGGCCGGTTTCATTATTATGAAGGATATACGCCGCAACAGGTTGTTTATCCTATTCGTGTGATGAAGATGCTGGGCGTTGAAACCTTGCTTGTTTCCAATGCTGCAGGTGGCGTAAATACGTCTTTTAAAGTAGGTGATATGATGATTATCACCGATCATATAAGTATGTTCATCATAAATCCATTGATTGGAAAAAATGAGGAAGCGCTGGGTACAAGATTCCCGGATATGAGCGAGCCTTATGATAAGACTATTATTAATACAGCAAAATCAATTGCAATAAATTTAGGATATGTAGTGAAAGAAGGTGTGTATTGTGGTGTAACCGGCCCAACCTTTGAAACCCGTTCAGAATACAAACTGATAAAAGCCGTTGGCGGCGACGCGGTAGGGATGAGTACGGTGCAGGAAGTGATCACTGCTGTTCATGCCGGCATGAAAGTGTTCGCAATGAGTATCATTACCGATCTTGGTATCCGCGAAGAAGAAAATATAATCACACATGAAGAAGTGCTGGCAGCAGCCAAGGAAGCTGAGCCAAAAATGACGGCGTTGTTTAAGGAACTGGTGGGATTAATAAGTTGATTGGTTGATTGGTTGATTGGTTGATTGGTTGAACAGTGATCAGTAATGAATAATGAGTAATGAGTAATGAGTAATGAGTAATGAGTAATGAGTAATGAGTAGCTCATAGCTTCTACGTTGCCTGGTTGTTAATATGCAGTAACATAAAAATCCCCTTCGTAAATTTGCACCCTTTTCAATATGAAGGTAAGAACATTAAAACGCGATAAGGTAAACATCATTACGCTGGGGTGCAGCAAGAATCTTGTTGACAGCGAGGTACTTAGCGGCCAGTTGAAGGCGAATGAGATTGATGTGGTGCATGAAAATGCGAAGCTCGATCACAATATCGTGGTGGTGAATACCTGCGGTTTTATTGATAAGGCTAAAGAAGAGAGCATTAACACCATTTTATCGCAGGTTGACCTGAAGAAAAGGGGCAGGCTGGATAAAGTATATGTTACAGGTTGTTTAAGTGAACGTTACCGCAACGATCTTGAAGCGGAGATTCCCGAAGTGGATTCCTGGTTCGGCACTTTGGAACTGCCTTTAATATTAAGAGAATTCAATGCTGATTATAAATCAGAATTATTAGGAGAACGGTTGTTAAGCACACCAAAACATTATGCCTATTTAAAGATCAGCGAAGGCTGTAACCGCACCTGTGCATTCTGCGCTATCCCATTAATGCGCGGCAAACATGTGAGTAAAACAATTGAAGAAATAATTGCTGAAGCGGAAGGCCTGGTTAGACGCGGTGTGAAAGAGATCATGCTTATTGCCCAGGAACTTACTTATTACGGCCTCGATATTTATAAGAAGCGAATGCTCGCTGATCTTTTGAAGCGGTTAAGCGATGTAAAAGGCCTTGAATGGATCCGGCTGCATTATGCCTACCCGAATAAATTTCCCTTCGAAGTATTGGACGTCATGCGCGAACGGGAGAACATTTGCAATTACCTTGATATGCCTTTGCAACATGCCAGCGACAGGATGCTGCAGGCGATGCGCCGGCAAAGCACCAAAGCTGAAATAGAAGAAACATTAAATATTATCCGTGATAAAGTACCGGGCATTTGTCTTCGTACAACTTTGATAGCCGGCTTTCCCGGCGAAACAAGGGATGATGTGGAAGAACTGAAAGCATTCCTGCAAGAACAACGATTTGACCGTGTTGGCGTTTTTACCTATAGCCATGAAGAAGGCACAAGCGGTTATACGTTAAATGACGATGTTACTGCAAAGGAAAAGCAGGCAAGGGCTGAAGAGATCATGGAAGTACAGCAGGAGATAAGTTATGAAAAGAATGCGGAGAAGATTGGAAAAACATTTAAAGTGCTCATTGATAAAAAAGAAGCCGGCCGTTATTTAGGCCGGACTGAATTTGACAGTGTTGAAGTGGATAACGAAGTGATCATTCATGCTGATAAAAAATTACCCATCGGCGAATTTGTACAGGTGAAGATCACGAATGCTTTTGATTATGACCTCGAAGGAGAAGTTATACATGAACAGGCTCCGGTAACTGCTGAAACTTTGTTATAGAAAGCCTGTCCTGCATTTTCAAGACAAAACAATCCGGGATATCTGTAAGGTTATCGCTTCTGTCGCCGGAAGCAAGCAACATGTATTCACCAAGCGTTTCTATAACGGTAATAATATCCGTGTGATAATGGATGGCAATTGTGTGCTGCGACCTGTTCCTTATATCTGAATCTACCAGCTCAAACTGCCAGGTGTCGAATACAATATTTTTACCCGCGTTATCTTTTAATAAAGGAATTTTCTTTTGCAACTGTTCAATAAAAGGCAGGACAGGAAAGCTCAGTTTATAGTGTAAGGAGTTAGCACGGCCATCATTGTTTACCATTTCCCGGAAGGTGTTGAACTTTCTATCTAAATTATATGCCTGCGATTTCAGCAGGAATTCGTTATAAGAAACAAGCCAGGCATTTTGTTCAAAAGGGCTTTTGCCTTGTTCCGTTATAACCTGCCGGTAAGCAAGTTGTATTAATGCTCTTTCCATTGTGCTAAATTTTATTGATTACAAAAAGTCGGAGACTTTGCGCATAATGTCTTCAAAGTCCGGAGACTTTGAAGATCGATTAAACCTCTTTACAATAATCCGGCATTAAAAAATCATAAGGTAATACCGATGGTAAGTGAAGCCTTATAACCATCTGCAACGCTCCCTGAAATTGTTGCCGTTTCATTAGCAAGATCGGTAGCGGAGTTGGCAAATATGTTATCTCCTGTGATCCTGGTAGTATTGATACCGTGTGCTACATACAAAGATGAAACATGTACTATGTCGGATACTGAATCAGGAAAAGTAAGCTGGCTTGTCTTTTTTAAAACATTATCTACAAAAACCTCAAAATGAATATGCGTGGCCCTGCCGTTATACCAGCCCGGGTATATCGTGGTAAACACTACTTCACCATTTGCATCCGCCAGTTGATAACCTCTTAACCAGGTTTCGCCGAGATAGCTTTTATTACCTAAAGCACTATTCTGGTTAGCATAGCCTGAATAATAACCATCTTTATTACAGTGCCAGATATCCACCCTTGCATTGTTCACAGCGGTGCAGTTATTATTTGCATTTACAACTGTTAACGTTAATGTCAATGGTACGCCGGTTTGTCCTGCTGTTATATCTGCGCGGTTGAGCGGGTTGTTTATTTCGCCTTGAGGATAAGGATAGGGACCTTCTGTTTCTGTTGGCGTTACAATGCAATCGCCGGTTGTACCGGTGTCACTTCCGGTATTTGTTCCTGTTGCATCTTTTTTGCAGGCGTCAATAACTACAGCGCTTATGCCTATAAGTCCGAGGCTTTTCTTTAAAAAAATTTTTCTTTCCATAAATTGATTTTTTGCTAATGATGAATTAATGAGCGATGTAGAACTGTTCGATAAAAACTTTTTAGTTGCAGTTGTATTACTGTACTGCAAATCTTTTAAAGCGTGTAAAAAGAGAAAAGCAAAATGAGGTAAAGAGAATATTTGTTGCGGTTAATTTTTCTATTTTTTGAAAGCTTTAAGAAAGTCTTCCTCATAGCTGTTGCCAAGTGGTATTTCTTCACTGCCGATATGGATAATTTTATTGCGTATGCTGCTGATCTTTGATAACGGAATAATAAAAGAACGGTGCACGCGGATAAATTTGTCAGCAGGCAATTTTTCGAGCATCGCTTTCATGGTCATTCTTACAACAACAGGCTTTTGATCTGACAAATGAATTTTAAGATAATCATCCAGTCCTTCAATAAAAAGAATAGAATCAGTGCTGATATTTACCAGTCCGTAATTAATGCGCAGCGTTATAAACGAAGATGCATTTGTTTCAGTATTTTTTATGAAGAGCATGGCTTTATCTATAGCCTGCTGAAACCGTTGGAAAGTAAAAGGTTTTAAAAGATAATCAACCGCATTAAGATTAAATCCTTCAACGGCATATTCACTGTAAGCTGTTGTAAAGATGATGTTTATTTTTTGCGTAAGTATTTTTGAAAATTCAAGTCCGTTCAGCGCGGGCATATTAATATCGAGAAACAAAATGTCAGTGGGAAACTGTTTTAAATACTGTAGGGCCAGTGTTGGTTTATTAAAGGTTTTTTCCAGTGACAAACCGGGAATTCTTTCGCAGAAATCTTTAATAATTTCAAGCGAAGGCGATTCATCATCAACAGCAACAGCTTTAATCATGCAAGTTTAATTTTTAGATAAACACTAAAATCGTCATCGTTGTTTTCGATCTTTAATTCATGTTTGCCGGGATACAACAACTGCAAACGGTTTTTTGTATTCGTTAGCCCAACACCGCCTTCGTCTTCATTAATGATTATGGTATTCACTTTACGATTATAAACAGCAAGGCTTACGCTTTCATCTTTGATGTCGATATGAATTTTAATAGTTGAATTCTCTTCCGCGTTCACGCCATGCTTAAAAGCGTTTTCGACGAAAGGAATAAAAATAAGCGGCGCAATTTTTTGATCTGCTTTTATTTCTCCGGATATATCAAACAAAACGTCAACAGCATTTTCAAACCGTGTTTGCTGCAGTTCAATATAATTTTTTATATAATTAATCTCCTGCTGAAGCAAAACATAGTTTTTGTCTGAATCATACAAAACATAACGCATCATGTTGGCCAGCTTTACTATAGCTTCAGAAGCCTGCTCTGTTTTTTTTATGGTAAGCGAATAAATAAGATTTAAAGTGTTGAACAAAAAATGCGGATTGATCTGTGATCTCAGGTAAACCAGTTCGGCATCGGTTTTCTCCTGTTGCACTTTTTGTAAGCGGTCATTGGTCTTTAATACAAGCGAGAAAAAAAACACTACAAAGAATAAAAATATCACATGGCCTGCTTCAGCAAAAAAAGGAAAATCATCGATAAATCGTGGCGGCCCGGTAAAATCATTTGGTTTTGGTCCGGGACCATCATGCGGAATGTGCAAGAGCGGACGCGCAAAAGGCGTATGATGTGTTAGCAATGAAGGCAGCAATACAATGCTCAAAAGAGATAAAAAGATCACTAAATGGAAGATGACATATTTCCGGCTAAAATAAAATAACGGTATAAGATAGAAGTGATTGAAATAAAAGAAGGCTATCAATAATAACTGGCTTATAAAATCTCTTTGGGTTGGCGGGTTGCTTAATATCTCGGATGCTTTGGAAGGGTGGGGAAAAAATATCAAGGGCAACAGGAAAAAACTGATACACCCTACGATATGAAACAGGATTGTATATTTTGAGGCTTTCATTTTTTCAAATATCAGAAACTATATAAAAGCAATATAATATTTGCGGCAACCGGGCAAATTTTGCCGGTAAACCGGCATCAGTTATATTTTATTTAAATGGAAATTTAAGTTGAACAATTTATTCTTACTTCGTACCCTATTTTTGTCAGCAGCATGGAGACACATTGTACTTACATTCCGTATAAACAAACCGGCTATTTTTCAAAACTTGTTATTGATTATCTTGATAACCAGCCGCAACTGCAGCCATTTTACAACTTATATCCGGATATAAAAAATATAGAGAAAGCCATCAGCCGGAGAAAAAATTTTGAACACAGGCAGGTTTTGGTTGAACAATTGCAAAAGCAATATGCCGGTTTAAATATCTCAGAAAAGACAGCTGGCAATATTAAATTATTATTAAGCGACAATACGTTTACCGTTACAACCGCACACCAACCTAATATTTTTACGGGTCCTTTGTATGTTATCTATAAGATCTTTCATGTAATAAAAATCGCTGAAGAACTAAATGCTGCTATTAAAGAGAATCATTTTGTGCCGGTTTATTTTATGGGCAGCGAAGATGCCGATCTTGATGAGTTAAACAATATTACCATCAACGAAAGAAAATATGTTTGGCAAACAAAGCAAAGCGGTGCCGTTGGCAGGATGAAAGTTGATAAAGCTTTATTGCAACTGATGAATGAAATGGAAGGCCAGCTCAGCGTATTGCCATACGGTAAAGACCTGATCGATATTTTTCGTTCAGCCTACACGGAAAAAATAACCATCCAGCAGGCAACACTTCACGTATTAAACAGTTTGTTTGGCGAATATGGTTTGGTGATTATAATTCCGGATAATCCGTCTTTTAAAAAACTATTTCTGCCTGTTCTTGAAAAAGAAATAAAGGAGCAATTTTCATATAAGGCCGTAACCGACACGATAAACAAATTAGAAGCGCATTACAAAGTCCAGGCGAGCGGCAGGGAAATAAATTTATTTTACCTGTCAGATGACAAACGGGAAAGGATCGAAGTTGAAAGCCTGCCTGCCGGTAATGCAGGTTTAAAGTTTAAGGTTGAAAGTTTAGGTCTTGAATGGTCGCTGGAAGAAATATTAAAGGAACTTAATGAGCATCCTGAACGCTTTAGCCCGAATGTTATCTTACGCGGAGCTTTACAGGAAACTATATTGCCCAATATAATTTTTGTTGGCGGCGGTGGCGAATTGGCATACTGGATTGAGCTGAAAGCAGTTTTTCAGCAGGCAGGCGTTTCGTATCCCATGCTGGTACTGCGCAATTCATTTTTACTGATAGATGAAAAACAGGAAAAGCAAATAAAGAAATTGGGTTTACCCACTGAAGATCTGTTTTTACCGGAGCATGAATTAATGAAGAAGATTGTTGATATCAACACCAACAACAGTTACAGTTTAAATGGCAAGATCGAAAGTTTCGAGGGTCTGTATAATAAACTGTTACAGCAAGCGAATGAAATTGATGCAAGCCTGAATGATCATGTGTTGTCGCTGAAGACAAAAGCATTAAAAAAAATAACTGAGCTTGAAAAGAAAATGCTTCGTGCCGAAAAAAGAAGGTTTGTCGAGCAACAACAGCATATAAAAAAATTAAAGGCATCGCTATTCCCTGGTGAAAGTTTGCAGGAACGCATAGAAAACTTTTCCGGCTTTTTTGCAACCGGCAATAAAGATTTCATGAATGAAATATTGCAGCATTCACGCGCTTTTAACCAGCAATTTGGTTTGCTTGCCCGATCCCCTAAAGGAAAGAATACAGGAAATTAATAAATGCTTATCCCATTCGGGAGATAGTAATCAAAACGAGGATTTAGATATGATATATCATTAGTTCGGGTATCATATAACTGTTTTGTGGTTTCACGCAAAGTACCCCAACCGAACAAAGTTCTTTTGTGACCTTTGAGTGCTTTGCGGGAAATATTCTCGCCGGCAAGATCTACCATTAATTACCGCGAGCTTTTTATCCTTTATATTTGAATTTATTCATCAGTTTATTGTAATAACATGAGCACTTTGTCCATACGTACAATCATCTTTTTTTTATTCATACTTTTCATTACAAGCTGCCGTAAAGCTGATTTCACTGAAGCGATAACTGCTGATAGTAATGTTGCCGCCATAAACGCCGCAGTAAAACCAAATATCATACTGATACTTGCTGATGATGTTGGATACGAAACACCAAATTACACAGGTGGTCAGTCTTACTCCACGCCTGGCTTAAATTATATGGCTGCAAACGGAACAAGGTTTACCAATTGTTATACTGCTCCTTTATGCTCGCCAAGCAGGTTTATGCTGATGACAGCCAAATATAATTTCAGGAATTACACCACCTGGGGTAAAATGGATACTACAGAACACACTATTGCCAATCTTTTAAAGAAGGCAGGGTATGCTACCTGTGTAACCGGCAAATGGCAGTTCGACGGGGGTGATGCTTCCATACGTGCATTGGGCTTTAATAAATATCTTGTATCAAATCCTTTTAACCCGGACGAAGATGATGCTGCCATAAGCATGTATAAAAACCCGCAGGTGTATGAAAAAGGTAAATATTGGCCGGCCTCCAAAGTGGAAGGAAAATATGGCGAAGATCTTTTCAGGGATTATATGTTTGATTTTATTGATGACAATAAAAACAAGAAGCCGTTCTTTATCTACTGGTCGCTGAACCTGGTGCACAAACCTTTTTCGCCAACGCCTGACGATCCGGAGTTTGCTTCGTGGAATCCTTTAAAGAAACAGCAGCCGGGTGATTCTATTTATTATCCGTCTATGGTAAAATACATGGATAAATTAGTGGGGCAGCTACTAACCAAGCTGCAGGCGGATAGCTTGCAGAGCAAAACGCTGGTATTGTTTGTAGGAGATAATGGCTCTGCAGCGGGTATCCACAGCCTTTGGAACGGACAGGTTGTAGAAGGCGGAAAATCTTCACCTACAGCGGCTGGTACACACGTACCCATGGTGGCCTATATGCGCGGGCATGTAATACCAAATGTTGATGATACAAGTTTAATAAGCCTTGTTGATTTCATGCCGACATTAGCGAAGGTTGGCGGTACCAATATTCCGAAATCCTATGGTACGACCGACGGAATAAGTTTTTATAAACAATTGTTAGGAAATTACACAGGTGCAAGGCCATGGGTGTTCTGTCATTTCCCTGGCGCCGGTAAAAATGAAACTGATCCGTTGTTTCTAAAAAGATGGATGAATGATCATAACTATAAACAATATGATTCATTACCCAATGCAAAATTCAGCAAGAGGTTTTTCAATATAAAGCTCGATCCTGCAGAACAGCATCCTATTCCTTTCGCGAATATGACCCCAAAGGAAAAAACGATAAGCAAAGAGTTTTTGGCTAATATGAAGCAGTTGCATTAGGGTAGTTGAATGGTTGATAAGTTGCTTGGTTGATAGGTTAGAAATTGCAGATTAGAAATAGATCATAGTTCATGGTTCATAGCGGGAGCTGTTTTTACTATGAACTATCGGCCATGAACTACGAGCTTTTAAATGTACGATGTCAAATGACGGATGTACGATTGGCAAATAGATCATAGTTCATAGATCATAACAGGAACGTCTTAACTATGAACTATTAGCCATGAACTATTAGCCCGATTTTAGATTGGCGATTGTAGATTTCAGATTGGCATATAATATTCACGATTGACTTTTGACGATTTATGCATGGTCACAACACAATCAGCACTTCTACCTAATTCCAAATTACCAATTACTAATTCCTTATTCACTACTCATCTAACCCTTCAACTTATCAACCAATCAACTTGTCAACCAATCAACTTATCAACCAACCAGCCAATCAACTAATTCCTTACCAATCAAATTCCCAACACATCCTTCAACTTAGAATATCCCGCCTTGCTTACGGGCAATTTTGCACCGGTGCTTAATAATAATAAATGGCTGTCTTTTTCATAGGCGTCTATCCGCGTGATCAATTGTGTATTTACAATATAAGAACGATGTACACGGACAAATTGAAATGATTGCAATGATTGTTCAAAGTAACTCATTGTTTTTTTCTTGAGAAAAGAGCCTTCTGCTGTGCATATTTTTACATAATCATCTGCAGCTTCGAGGTATTGTATCTGGTTGACCGGAATAATTTTGATCTTGCTTCCGTCTTTCACTACAACACGGTTTTGCTGCACAGGGGATTGTGCAGCAGTTTCCAGGACTGCTTCTGTTTTTTGAGGCGAAACTTTTTTCTGCTGCAAATATTTCTGAACGGCTTTATCAAAACGGTCTTTGCTGAATGGTTTCAATAAATAATCAACGGCATTTGATTCAAACGCTTTGATCGCGTATTCATCAAAGGCTGTTGTAAAGATCACAGATGGCGGATTTTCTATCAATTCGAGCATTTCAAAGCCATTGATCTTTGGCATTTGTATATCCAGGAAAATGAGATCGGGTTGATGTTGTTGAATTGCTTTCAAGCCTTCAAAGCCATCGTTGCATTCCGCAACAATTTTTATTGCATCATATGATTGTAAATATTCTTTTACGATGCTCCTGGCAAGCGGCTCGTCATCAATGATAATTATATTCATATATTTTGTGGAATAAGAATGGTTGTTATAAAATGATTCTCTTCCCTGCGTGTGTTCAATAAATCCTGTCTTGCAAACAGCAAAAATAATCTTCGCTGGATGGAAGGTAAACCGAATCCTGTTCCCTTCAGCGGTTGGGATGTTTCGGGATCAAACGGGTTTTCTACTTCTACTTTTAAACTGTTATCCTGTTTTTTTGCCGCTACTTTTATCAGCACTTCACCGGTGGTATCATACAACCCGAACTTGATGGCATTTTCCACTACCGGTTGTAAAAGCATGGCAGGCAGTTTAAGCTCCAGCGCGGCTTCGTCACAAAAAATATCTGTTTGCAATCTATAGCCGAACCGTACTTTTTCAATTTCAAGATATAGCTCGAGATATTGCATTTCTTCTGCCAGTGAGTTCCATTGCTTTTCATCTTTCTTTAAAGTGCCGCGCAAAAATTCGCTTAGCTGGTTGATCATATGCCTTGCTTTTTCGGGATGACTTGCCGTTAAAGCGCTTATAGAATTCAAGCTGTTGAATAAAAAATGCGGTTGCAATTGCTGTCTTAATTTAAATAACTCAGCTTCTCTTGCCAATTGTTCCGCCTCTGTTTTTCTTGCATCCATCTGTTTCTGTTCCTCCTGGTTATACCATAATAAACTCATCATTGCAATACAACTCACCAGTAAAAATCCTATCCCGAACCTTATGCCTGAGCTCTGGTGCATTTCCTGTATATACAATGCATCACCACCCATCAGCAGCTTAAGTAAAAATTTCGACATCACCGAACAGAAACCGCTTACGCTTAAGCTGATGAAAAGTATATACCAGTATTTTTCCCGTTGCGGCAGGTAATAACGCATGTTATTCACAATAAGAAAACATATACCGCCGAGCAAACCGAATGTTACCAGTGTATCAATGAGTATTTCATCTACCGTAAGAGCAGACTGAGAAAGAATAAAAGCATGGATCAGGCTTACGACGATCCACCAGCTTAAATTCAGTAATAATAATTTTCTGTTTGATTCTGCTGCGACCAAAATGAATTTAGTTTAATTGCATGCTCGTATGCATAAAATTTTCCTGCAGATGAGAGGCGCGTAGTAATGTAAGCTTTGTATATACTTCCCCGTTCTCTTCTTCGGATATGCGTGAATAAATTTCCACGCCATCATTCAGGTCGCTTATTTCGTGGATCTCTGAAACATCAATGAATTTCCAGTGAACAGGCTTGTCTGCAGCATTTAGAAAATTATCCTGTTCGCGGTGGCCGAATAATCTTGCTTTATGAAAAGCATGCAAATCATCATCTGCATGTATTAAACGTAACTGTTCATCAAACTGCGGTGTGTGTTTTCCATCTCCGCATAAAATTCTGTAAACCAGCTTTGCGAGATACCACTTCATAATAGAGTTTTTGTTGTAATTGGTTAGACTAATTATTGATAAGAAGTTGTTGTAAATATTAGAACGCTAATCAATAGCCTGTTATTAGAAATTCTTTATTTCAATTCCGCCAAATACACAGGCGCCTTTAAGAATTAATATTTTATTAGGATCCGGATTGGCAATATTGGGATTCCGTTTATCTTCCAGTCCACCCAACACTGCGGTGATGCTGTTCTTTATGTTCCAGTTGGCGGGCACAATTAATTTGGTGCCACCAAAGACTGTATTTATTTCAAGTTGAACCGGTTGTTTTATGTCAGCCTGCAAGAGATTTATTTCAGCGCCGCCCATAAAAGAATTCACCTCGCCGCCTTTAAAATTTTTGGAAAGCACTAATTTATTGGCGCTTCCAAATACCGCATTGATTTCAATGTATTCTGCATCTGCTTCGGCTGCTCCGGCATCGGCTGTCACCTGATGTGGCTGGCTGAGGTCTTCGTAGTTATCCCATTTTGCTGTGTGTTCCTTCCACTTATCCTCCCATCCGCGCCAGTCCCTGATATAATGTATATTGGGTTTCGGCTTTATAATGAAAATAATTCCTGCTATTATCAATATACCCGGCCAGATAAAATCCAGCATGTGTGCATTTGGGATGATCTCATTCAATAAAAAAGCAACACCCACTACTATCATGATCAAGCCGCCTGCGTTTTTGAAACCACTTTTAAAACATATCAGCAAACCTATAGCTACTAAAAGCATTTGCCAGCTAAACAACCAGCCAGGTATATCTGCCCCCACTTTTTTTGCCAGTAACAAACCACCCGCAGCGAATAATAATAAACCGATCCATATGCGATTTGCGCCACTGCTATGCATCTGTTTTCTCATTTCATCCCTGCGCAATTTTCTTTCTTCCCTGTCCATGTAAATGTTCATTTAATTTGTGATACAAAAATATTCCTGCTCTATATAAATATAAAACGTATTTAGGCTTAACTGTTAAAAGCGTAGGTGAACCGCTCAAACAGGTAGGTAAACAAATCCGGGTGCAAATAAGCAACACAAAAGTTATTTAAAAAGAGAAAGCTTTTGGTTTTACTTTACAACTTCAGTTGGATACACCGGCGATAAGAAATTGCTATTGCTTACGAAGGCAAGCTGCTTACTGTCCGGACTCCAGTTAGGCGTATTCATGGTTCCCTGGCCGCCATATACGGCTGCCAACACCTTTATATCCCCACCGTCAGCAGGCATTAAACGGATGTAAACATGCTTGTAAAACGGATGGTCGGTAGGACTTACATCTTTGCCAAAAGATATAAAAGCAACCCATTTGCCATCAGGCGAAATATGCGGGAACCAGTTATTGAATTCATCATTGGTTAATTGCTCCTGGTTGCTGCCATCGGGATGCATGCGCCAGATCTGCATCGAGCCGGTTCTTGTGGAATTGAAATAGATATATTTACCGTCACGGGTATATTCGCATCCGTCATCAAGTCCTTTGGCAGTTGTTAATTGTATCTCTTCCCCATTGCCGTCTGAAGCTATTTTGTAAATGTCAAATTCGTTGTTGCGCTGCCCTACAAATGAAAGGAATTTTCCGTCGGGCGACCAGCCATGCAAATAAGAAGGGCCGGTAGCTGTTATGCGTTTGGGCTCGCCGCCGCTCAGCGGGACAGTATATACTTTTGATGCATTATCATCAGCACTGCCGCTGCTTAAACCCAGCATTTTTCCATCAAAGGAAATTACATGGTCATTGTTGTTGCGTTTAACTGCTCCGGTATTTAAAACAGAGGTTTTAATGGTTGCCAGGTCAAGTGTATATATTAATCCATCGCTGTTATACAATAGCGATTTGCCGTCCGGCATATAGTTAGGCGCCTGGAACGAACGCGGAGACTGGTAAATGATCCTGCTGTGCCCGGTTTCAACATCCATTACTTCCATCTGGCTGCCTAAATAGTCTCTATAAGGCACCAATGTTGGCCATGCGGGGATAACAATCCGCACATTATAAAAACTTGCTTTTTCTTGTACAGTATTATTGTGTGAGCATACAAACAAGCCAACATACACATTGTCGCCCAAATCAAGCTGAATACTGTCTTCCGTAAAAATTTCACCCTTGTGCGCAACAGACATGATATACATGTGACCCCGCCTTTCAAGCTGAATAATATCGGCGCCTGTTAGTTTAGATCTTACTTCTTTCATGCTGTCATTATTATTTGCCCTGTATTGCAACGAAGTAAGCCCGTCGCCATGCACGGCAACACTGGCACAGGCTGAAGTACTATCCAATGAAGATCGTACCATCCAACCCAGCTTGCGATGCATTTCAACACCTTTACCAATTAAAGCTGCATTACAACGTAAAATAAAATCACCTTTTAATTGTGTATATACATAATGAAAGCCGTCATGATTAAACCAAATATTATTACCTGAACCCTCAACAGTATATTCCTGTGTTTGTGCATTATAGGTTGCGCTTCCGGGCTGTGTATTTCCTATATCCTTTTGCTGCCGGAATATTCCGATTGAATTTTGTGCATTTGTAAAAGATGTCATCATGAATAAATAAAACAGGAGAGAATATTTTTTCATAGCAGGTAATATTTGGAAAGGAAGATAGAAAATAAAATTAAGAGTTATTTAAATTCTGTCGCACTATGATAACAGGGCTAAAAGCGATTCTCGATTCTTTGTTGCATTACCTGTGCAAAAGCATCTTCTGAATACAGTATTGTCCGGTTAACTTGGGCTAAAGCCCGTTGGATAAAGATTTCCGCTATATAACCCCAGGCTTAAGCCTGGGGTTAGTGAAAACCAAGCCCATCAAGGGCTTTAGCCCAAGAATTAAAATTTTAGCCGGACAACAATGTTCTGAATAATAAACCTCAATATAAAAACAACAGGAGATAAAACCTGTATTTATATTATCTCCTGTACGGTTATGGCAATTGCTAAGGCTATCGTTTTACAAACTTAACAGACTTGTTGAGCATTGTATTATACATGATATAGTTGCCTGCTGCCAATGATGAAATATCAATATCCTGTTCCGGGCTTTGTAACATGATTCTTTTAACAGCCTTACCTGTTGCGTTATAAATAATGATGTCAGAAGGTGTCTGCAATGCAGATACATGTAGTTTACCGGTTGTAAAAGTTGGATATACAGTAAAGCTGTTTTTAGTAACAGTAGTATAAAGCACCTGCGAATAATCGTAACCGCCAGCTTTATCGGCAAGTTTCAAACGATAATAATTTT
The DNA here is from genome assembly GCA_036274175.1 of Parafilimonas sp. Lineage (GTDB taxonomy): Bacteria > Bacteroidota > Bacteroidia > Chitinophagales > Chitinophagaceae > Parafilimonas. The sequence continues at coordinate 120,269 of DASUGF010000092.1, read as the reverse complement.
TACCGGGTATAGGGGAATCGTCTGTGTAAGAATAATTCACATTAGTTCCGGGTGAAGCAGTTATTTTATGGACAGGTTGAAACTGGTTACCGTTTGCGCTTCGCTGAACTTCAAAATAATCAGTATTGGTTTCAGAAGAAGTCCATTTTAATTGAACTTTATCCTGCACTGAAGTGATCGTAAAGGAAGATAAATTAGTAGCTAACACGCCACTGCACGATACCCGGGTTGGATCGCTTGTTTCTGTATTGATCGTTTCACCTAACTGAGCTGTATCGCTGTTTGGGGTATCATCCAAAGCAAACTGCCCTGAGCCCTCGTCAAAATGATGCAGGATAACTGTATTGGCATCAGTGGAAAAAGGCACAACCGGGGTGAAATTGCTTTCATACCTTACAATGTTTGAAATTCTGAATTCATCTATAGTGCCATTGAGTTGCGGATCATTTGGAAAAGAGGAAAGGCCAACAAAATTATAAGAACCATTATGGGCATCGTTACCGTAATAAATAGAATCAGCATCAATGGTAACTGTATTAGAACCCACTTCCGTTCCATCCAGGTAGATTTTAACAAGGCTGGCGGACTGACTATATGTAACCGCTATATGGTGAAAAATACCTTGCGTAATAGCGGTATTGGCGTCAACAATTTGAGGAGCGCTAAGGCCGGTGGCCGATATAACAAAACGTGGAAAATGGTTCACGTCTTCAGAAGGTGTAAGAAATAACAAATAGGTTCCGCTCCAGCTAAAATCAAAAATGCGCTGGTAATCTGCACCACCGTTCCACTTTATTAAACATTCAATGGTATAATCGCCGGGGAGGCTACTTAAAAAATTACTTCCTGAAAAATCATTTGGCGCAAGTTTGAGGTATTGTCCATCCCCTGAAAAACTCAAAGCGCTATCAATACAATTAAGCTGGCTATAGGAACCAGAAGTAAAAAATAACATTAACGCAGTTATAAGCAACGAATTCCTGGTCTTCATAAAATGATTTCCTTTGATTATTAATTTAAGTAAAAATAGCTTAATGATAGGACAGAAGTAATGGTCATACATCAAAAATTCACCAGAAATGCAACATGTTATGGATTTTTATACACATAACTTGGTGCACATGCCGCTTACCAGAACTTTACTTCAGTTAAATTAACAATAAACCCACCAATATCCGCGCCATAATTTTCTGGCGCATGTTGAAGAGCAAATATAAAGATCGGTCTTAAAACTCTAAATTCCGTGGCTTTATGCTTAAACAGCGTTCATAAATCGGAGATTAAAAATAGTCCCGAGGATTACAAAATACCAGGTGTTGACCGCCGTCAAAACTAATTTTTGTTATTTGCTTTGCTGTATTTCAATTTGTTTAATGCGCTTAACAAACATTATAATGATAATTTCGGTCAGCTATCAATGCAACTAAAATGATAAGTACAGCGCAAGGTTTTTTTTAAGCATTTTACGGTATACTTTACTTTTATCAATACAAATCAGCGCCTTCAGAAAGTTATACATAGGTTTTTTATAGTGACAATTAATGCTATCGCTAAGTCAATATAATAATGTCGCAACAAATTCTTCGGTGTTTCTGTGTGATCCGGTGCAAATAAAAACGACAATTTCTGCATGACATAACACTAGGAGGTGACAACTCTTCTTGCTTATTTATTAACAGGTAACCGGATAGTAAATTCACTTCCTTCTCCTTCGGTTGCTTTTACGTTTATTTCGCCGCCATGAGCTTTGATGATATCATAGCTTAAGCTTAAACCCAATCCTGTTCCGCTGCCTGTTGGTTTAGTAGTGAAGAATGGCTGAAAGATTTTATCAACTATATTTTTCGGAATGCCGTTGCCGTTGTCTTCTACTTTTATTTCAATTTTATCGTTTAGCTTTTTAGTGACAACAGTGACTGTGGGGACATATGTGCCGCTTTCGGCCTTTTGCCTTCGGCCTTCTGCCTTACACCTTTCGTTTACCGCATAAAAAGCATTGTTGATTAAATTGAGAAGAACTCTTCCCACATCTTGCGGAACAATATTTATTTTTCCAATGCTTTCATCAAAATCTGTTTTTATTTCTGTATTAAATTCTTTGTCTTTTGCTCTTAATCCATGATAAGCTAAACGTAAATATTCATCACACAAGGCATTGATATCTGTTGGTTCTTTTTGTCCTCTACTCGTACGTGAATGTTGCAGCATGCCTTTTACAATTGAATCTGCACGTTTACCATGATGATTTATTTTTTCAAGATTTTGTTTAATGTCGTCTGCTATTTCTGTTACCAGTTGCAGGTTACCGGTTGCCAGTTCTTCCTTCATTTCATCAACCAATTCATTACTTACTTCAGAAAAATTATTCACGAAGTTCAACGGGTTTTGGATCTCGTGAGCAATGCCTGCGGTAAGCTCGCCAAGGCTTGCCATTTTTTCTGATTGAATGAGCTGCGCCTGTGTTGATTTCAATTCTTCCAACGAATGTTTAAGTTCTTTCGTTCTGCCCTGCACTTTTTCCTCCAGCACTATATTTTGTTTCTTAAGATTGCGTGATTGTTTTTGCACAATGAAATAAACAACAGCAATCATAGAAATCACAGACAAAATGTAGAACCACCAGGTTTGCCACCAGGGAGGTGAAATAATTACCGTTATGGTATCTTCTTTTGTTGCCCACACGCCATCGCTGTTGGCGGCTTTTACATGAAAGGTATAAGTGCCCGGCGAAAGATTAGTATAGGTAACTGTACGTTGTGCGCCTGCCTCAATCCAGTCTTTATCATAACCATCTAATTTGTAAGCATATTGTATTAAAGCTGTATTCTGGTACAGCAATCCTACATAACTAAATGTTACACGGTTTTCATTATACCGCAGGTTAATCTCGTTTTTGCCATACCGCGCAATGGATGAATCCTTATAATACATACTGTTTTTCTGCGGCAGTTTAAAAGCAACGTTTTCAATGTGCATTACAGGCACGGTTGTATCAGGCAAAAAAGCATTTGGGTTAAGCGTAATAAAACCGCCTTTTATACCAAGAAAAAAAAGGCCGCCGCTTGTTTTAAAAATAGGGCCGCCATAAGGAATGCCCGGAATTTCGGGCAGGTTGCGCAACCGGTCTTTATTGGTGTCCAGCAGGCTGATGCCATTCATAGAATATACCCATAAATTGTTGTAACCATCCTGCTGAATGCCGGTAATAAGATTGCTTTTAGCAACTGTTTTAAAAGACTGCATGCTTTCATCAAACTGAAATAAATAACCTGCAAAACTGCCTGCCCAAAGCCTGCCTTTATTGTCTTCATATATAGCAACCGGGCAAACCAACCCTGCATTATAATTTTGAAAAGAAGTAAAACTGTTTGCCTGCCGGCTGTATTTATTTAAACCACCCCCATTGGTACCTATCCATATATTACCTTTCCTGTCTTCATATATACTTCCCACAAAAAAGTCATCCAGCTTATCACTCACCCTTATTTTGTTATCTTCATTTCGCTTAAAGCCAAAGGCTGTAAATTTTTGGGATTGCTTATTAAAATAACAAATGCCTTTATTGCCAGTCCCCATCCATAACAGCCCGGTGTGGTCTGATAAAAGGAAATAAATAGTATTAGCCGGTAAAGAAGCGGTATCTGAAGCCTTGTTCCTGTAGTTCTTTATCATGCCATTGGCAGGGTTGTAGCCATACAACCCTTTTACATTGGTGTTGTTATCAGGAACACCACACCAAACCCAGCCGGTTTTATCAATAGCAACAGCCCATACTGTAACATCGCTGCTTTGTGTTTTATCAAGTTTTATTATTGCAAATGAATCTGTTTGCGGCAGCCAGTGATACAGGCCATGGTCTGCCGCCAGCCAAAAGCTGCCATCAGGCGTTTCGGCAAATGCATTTACGCCGCCGCCGGGAAAATGGTGTAATTGCGCAGGGTTGCTTTTATAAACAGTATATCTTGATTTGCTTTTATTTACCCATTGCAGGCCTAACTGATTCGCGCCCAGCCATAATGTATTATTACGGTCTATTAAGGTGTTATAGATGTAATTTCCAAGCAGGCCATCTTCCTGCTTTTCGCTTGCTGTATAACGCGTAAAGCTTTTTGTTGTGGTATTAAAATAGAGTAACCCTGAAGCAGTGCTGCACCAGAAATTGTCTTCTTTATCCTGTTTAAGATCATAGATGGAATCGCCGCCCGTATTTTTATAGTCATCCTTTAAAATATAATTGGAAAAATTATTGTTACCGGAATTATATAACGATAGGCCGTTTTCGGTAGCCAGCCATAAGCGATGTGCAGAATCAGTAATAATTGCTGAAATGTTATTGCCGGAAATGCTGTTGGTGTCTTTTGCTTCATGCTTATATATCGCGATTGACTTATCAGCCGTATTAAAACGGCATAGGCCAATGGGTTCGTTTGATAAAGTGTTTCCATAACTCATCCATATAAAATTAGCTTGTACAGGATCCTGCACAGCATTCATAAAGTATCGTTTTTTGGAAGAATCGGATGCGGTGTAATAAGTGGTAAATTTATTGCGGCTGTAATCATAATTATATATGCCATTACGGGAACCAAACCATACGCTGCCATTTTTATCTTCTGATAATTGCGAAAAACCTCCTCCGGTTTTTGTAATATCAAACCGCCTGTATTTTTTTGTTTTGATATTAATGAGAAAACACACCCTTGATGCCCCGCTATAATCAGTAAGGCTTTTTGAAATCAATGTTCCCACCCAAAGGTTGCCGGAAGCGTCTTCCTGTATAGTATAAACAATAGCCGATGACAGCGAGTCAGACTTTATTGTGCTTACTACATGGATGAATTTATCTTTTCCCCGATCATAATAAAATAACCCTTGCAGCCCTGTGCCTGCCCAGAGTGTCCCGCTTTTGTCTTCATATAATACCCTTACATTTTTCTTATAAGGAATATCCTGCCCCAGTATATAGGTTTTTGGTTTATACCCGTCGTAGCGCACCAGGCCATCCTGTGTTCCCATCCAGGTATAACCTTCTTTATCCTGTAATATGGCCATTGCCGAACCGTCCGGCAATCCGTCTTTTACAGTAAGATAGTTTAAGTGCAGTTCGGGCGCAGTGTTGGTTTGGGCAGTGCAATACAAGCACAGCATAAGGGCAGGCAAGGCGAAGAAAATTCTCATGCAATTTGTTTTCGCGTTAAAGATAAAAGAAAGATAATATGGCATTATTAATTGTTTAGACCTCACCCTCGTTCCCTCTCCACAGGTGGAGAGGGATGCCTCTGTGTAACTGGCTGATTGATGGCTGGCAGCGGGTGGCCGGTGTTTATATTTTACGAATGAATATTCTGCGGGGTGTTGGGTGTTGGCTATTGTTTTTTTGGGCGTGTGCATTTCTATCTGCTCAATGCGATGGTTAAACACTATCATAATAATTGCAATGAGCAGTAATGCAATTGTTATGATAATGATGGTTGTAAGATTTTTCTTAAACATGCAATTGTGCCCGTGGTTTTTATTTAATACAATTAATTCTTTGCATGGTAAATTTTATAGGGACAATCAGCGACAAAAGCGACAGCTATCAATTGAATAAAAAGTAGTGTATTTTAGAATTGAACCACATAGGGCATAACAGAAACAAGTTATTCCGCCATCCGGCACGGACTTCCATATAACCATGTGTTTTCTATTGTGCCATATATATTATTGTGGTTCAAACTGAAACATTACTATTATAAAACTTTTGATTTGGTATTGGAAGGAATCACCACCAACAACCTGAAATTTATGTGCATAATCACTATACATTATATAACAGTGAACGCTTTCACTGCTGTAATTGAATGCCTACTTCGTTATTCCTTCCAATGCAAACAGAAAAGCATAGTTAAGGGCAATATCTTTTAAATAATCAAAACGGCCGCTTGCACCACCATGGCCAAATTCCATATTTGTATGAAGCAATAAAATATTCTTGTCTGTTTTCATATCTCTTAATTTAGCCACCATTTTTGAAGGCTCAAAATATTGCACCTGGCTATCATGCAAACCTGTTGTCACTAAAAGATTGGGATAGTTTTTCTTTTGAATATTTTCATAAGGGCTGTAGCTTTTCATGTAGAAGTAAGCATCTTTATTTTTTGGATTGCCCCACTCATCAAACTCATTTGTGGTAAGCGGGATACTTTCATCCAGCATAGTATTTATCACATCAACAAAAGGCACTTGTGCAATTACGCCATGCCATAAATCAGGAGCCATATTGATCACAGCGCCCATTAATAAACCTCCGGCACTGCCGCCCTGCGCATATAAATGTTGCTTGCTTGTATATTTTTCTTTTATTAGAAATTCGCCACAATCAATAAAATCGGTGAACGTGTTTTTCTTTTTCATCATCTTTCCATCTTCATACCAATACCTGCCCATTTCCTGGCCACCCCGAATGTGAGCAATAGCGAAAGCAAAGCCCCTGTTCAGTAACGTTAAGCTGGGGCTGCTGAATGCTGCATCTATACTATATCCGTAACTTCCATAACCATATAATAATAATGGTGCATCCCCATTTTTTTCAAACCCTTTTTTATAAACAATTGAAATTGGAATTTTAGTTCCATCCGTTGCAGTAGCATATAATCTTTCAGTAACATAATCAGCCGGGTTATAACCGCCAACTACTTCCTGTTGCTTCATTAATTTTTTGCCTTTGCTCTCCATGTTATAATCATACACAGAATTGGGTGTTGTGAGGGATGTATAGTTATAGCGAAGTGTATTGGTATTATATTCAGGATTTGCACCAATGCTTGCTGAGTAAGCAGGTTCGCCGAAATCGAGGCTGTGTTGTTCGTTGGTTGAAAGATTTTTGACGGTTAATTGCGTTAAACCGTTTTTTCTTTCGCTGATGGCGATAAAATTTTTAAACTCTTCGATTCCCTGCAATAAAACATCCGGCCTGTTTGGTATAACTTCTTTCCAGTTAGCAGATTCGGTTTTATTCAATGGACATTCCATCAACTTAAAATTCCTGGCGCTGTCTTTATTGGTACGAATTAAAAATTTATCTTCTAAAACGGCAACATCATACAACACATCTTTCATACGGGATGCAAACACTTTAAAATTATCTGTGGGTTTGGACGCATCCAGAAATCTAAGCTCGGCACTCATGGTGGCCTGTGAATAGATAAAAATGAATTTATTGTTTTTGCTCCTGGCAACGCCAATGTAATTGCTTTTATCTTTTTCTTCATAAACCGTTGCATCAGTTGCTACATCCGAACCTAATTGATGCCGCCTGATTTTTTCTGACAAAAGGGTAACTGCATTCTTTGAGGTATAGAAGATTGTTTTATTATCATTTGCCCAGCATGGATCGCCTTGTGTATTTTGAATTATGTCTTTATAGATTTCGCCTGTCTCTAAATTTTTTATATGAATTACATACTGGCGGCGCGATACTGTATCAATACCAAAAGCAAGTAATTTATTATCTGTGCTGATATCGAAACCGGTTGCGGCAAAATATGGATGGCCTTCCGCCATTTTATCTACATCTAACAAAATTTCTTCTGCAGCATCTAAACTTCCTTTTTTACGGCAATACTTGTAATATTGTTTGCCATCTTCTGTTCTTGAATAATAATAGTATCCATTTTTAAATACAGGCACGCTTTCATCTTTTTCTTTGATGCGGCTTTTCATTTCTGTAAACAAATCGGCCTGCAATTTTTTTGTTCCGCTCATCATGGTGTCTAAATAAGCATTTTCGGCTTTTAGATAATCTACCACTTTAGTACTGTCCGGGCCTTTGCCAAAATAATCATACATCCAATAATAAGGATCGGGCACGGTATCGCCGTGCATAATTCTCAGGTGTTCTTTTTTGTCAGCAACAGGAGGCGCAACATCAGGCCATTTGTATGGCTCATGCCTTACATTATTGTTGTTACAGGCTACTATAGCAATTGTTGCCATTGCGGCAATTAGTCTCAGGTTCATAGAATTTTTTTTAATGTACATGTATTTTTTTAAACAAATGACTACTATTTTTTTCAATACCAGTAGTTTCTTTTGCGCTTTCACTTGCAGCATTTAATTCCAACGCTTTTTTATTTTTCAATTTATACAATTAACCCTTTGCATGGCAAATTCTAACAGTGACAACCAGCGACAGAAAACGACAGTTATCAAGCGGAATAAACACGCAACAAAGCCGGCGATTCTTATTTTATCTGGTGCGCAGCAGCGCTGTTAAACATTTGATTTTATCTCTTCACTCTTTCAAAATCCAAATCCTGGAAATCGAAACTGAAATCTATATCCGGCGAAATGCCTTTCATTCTTATGCTTTGCGCCTTGCCGTTTTCATCCAAGGCAAACATGGCAAAAGCATCGCCGTTCATATCCTGGTATTCCCACTTAATGGCAAACGTGTTAGCTTTATATAATTGCATAGGGCCATTCAGTTTGGATGAACGCAGGCAGCGAAACCATAACTGCCCGTCTTTCAAAAACACTTCGGCCTTGCCAAACCATTTGTCTTCATACACGCCTGTATAATCAGCAGCATTAACCTTTGTGTTCTTTGAAGCTTCTACCGTTTTCCAAACGCTTTCCACTACAGAATCAGCATTGCTTTTACCTGCTTGCAGGTTCTTACTATACTTTGCTATCCAGCCAAAATCATCAAGGCCCAGGTAGCTGTCAATGATGGTTTGTGAAATGGCGCTCATAGCAGCGCCGCCGCCGCTTTCCGTATTGGTTAATACCACCACGCCGAGGTTAAGATCGGGAATCATTGTAACGCTGGTAAGCATACCCGGTAATCCTCCTGTATGGCTAACCCATAAATTCCCTTTTACATCGTACAATCCCCAGCCTAAACCATAGCCGCCGAAATGTATATTATAGCGCGGGTCAGAGCCAACAGGCCTTACAGTATGGAGTGTCCACATTTCCTGTTGCCTCGCTTCTGTGAAAAGCTGCTTTTGCAGGCTATCTCCATATTTGCCCTTGTTCAGTTGCATGATGAGCCATTTGCTCATATCATCTACATTGGATAAAATACCTCCGGCAGCGCCATTCATCTGGTCGCTGAAAGCTGCAATAGTCCTGGTTGTTCCGGTTGATGTTGAATGCGGCGTTGCCAGGTTGGTCTTGTCTTTCATACCGGCAAGAGAAGCATAGGAATTCTTCATCTGCAGTGGTTCCAATATTCTTGTTTGAACAAATTGCTCCCACGGCATCCCGCTTACCCTTTTTATCAATTCACCAGCAACAAGATAGAGCAGGTTATCGTAGTCATATTTTGTGCGGAAAGCAGAAACAGGTTTAAAATATTGAAAATTGGTAAGCACATCTTTAATGGTAAAGTCTGTGCCGGCAGGCCAAAACATTAAATCGCCGGCGCCAAGGCCAAGCCCGCTGCGGTGGCACAGCAGGTCTTCGATTAAAAAATTCTCTGTAACATAATCGTTATACATTTTAAACTCAGGAATGTATTGCCGCACTTTATCTTTCCAGGCTATCTTTCCTTCATCCACCAAAATAGATAAGGCCGCCGTTGTAAAAGCTTTGCTGTTGGAAGCTACCTGGAAATTGGTGTGTTCATCAACCGGTAGTTTTGTTGCAATGGAACGCACGCCATAGCCTTTTTCAAGCACTGCTTTTCCATCTTTAACAACGGCTACGGCTATGCAGGCCACATTAAATTCTCTAAGGGATTTTTGTACAAGCGAGTCAATTTGTGTTGAAGAAAGCTGCGCATGGATGCTGTTTATAAAAAGGATAAAGAATGATGCGATAATTGCAGTTGATTTTATTTTCATACTGTTGGTTTTGTTTGTTAAAGAGTATTGTTTTTATGCATTACTTACCGGCGCTCCATTCATTGTTCTTCCTGTCCACATCCGGTAATAAACCATCAGGATCGAGTGCTATCTTTTGTACAGGATTCTGCGCTTTATAAGCAAAAGTCCATGTGCTGCCGCGCTGCCATATTTCAACAGGAAGTTTAATGGTTGCTGTATCACCGTTGGATTGATATACTTTGGCAATAACAGGCATAATCAAACCGCCTTTATTTTCAACTGTTATAAGAGCCGTATCATTTGAAATTTTTACGTTTGAAATTGCCTGGTCTAATATATCGGTTGTAAAGAACCATTCTTTCCAGAACCAGTTAAGGTCTTCGCCGGCTGCGTTATTAATGCAATGAAAAAAATCATACGGTGTGGGATGTTTAAAGGCCCATGCTTCCGTATATTTTTTAAAGGCATAATCAAACCTGTCTTTTCCCACAACCACTGTTCGCAAAAGATTTAACCCATAAGCGGTTTTGCCATAAAACTGGTAGTGCTGTTCTTCATCCATTGCATCTGAAACCGTAATCAGCGGGTCTTTATAATAAGAGAATTGACTATAATCCCTTGATGCGAAAAACTTCTTGTCAAAGAAGGCCGGTGCATTTACGTATTCACCTTTATTGAAAAGATCGGTGGCGATATAATTGATGTAAGTATTAAAGCCTTCATCCTGCCACATATATCTTCTCTCGTTGCTTCCAACAATCATCGGGAACCAGTTATGGCCTATCTCATGCGCAATCAAAAACCATAAACGTGCTTTCACTTCCCTGTAATCGTTAAATATCATACCGGGATATTCCATGCCGCCGGTAATGCCTGCATTGCTTACGGCAACATTCCACGGATATTCAAAAAAATGCTGTGAATAGATTTCTATGCTGGCCTTTAAATATTCTGTTGACCTTGTCCAGGCAGTATCGCCCACGCTTTCTGCGGGATAGCATGACATAGCAATGGCTTTGCGCCCCGACGGAAGGTTAACGCTTGCCGCATCCCATATCATTCCCCTGCCTGCTGCAAATGCAACATCTCTTGTATTGTGCATTTTAAAATGCCAGGAGAGGTTGCCTTTATTGGTTGGCCGTGTGGCTGGCTGGCCTGCTTCATCTGCGCTGATGATGGTAACAGTTTTATCGCTTGCTGCCGCTTCAGCCAGCCTTTTAATTTCTGTTGCCGTTAATACTTCTTTCGGGTTTTGCAAATCGCCCGAACCATACACAATCATTTCAGGCGGCGCTGTTATGTAATAATCATAATCCCCATAATCGCAATAAAATTCACCAAGGCCCATATACGGCAAAGTATTCCATCCCTCCACATCATCATACACGCACATACGCGGGTACCATTGGCCAATTTGATAGATTACGCCATTCTTTGTGTATTGCCTTCCAAAGCGGCCTGCACCGTTAATGGGAATATTAAAACTGAATCCCAGTTTTACAGTGATAAGGCTGCCTTTTGCATGCATAGGGGTTTGCAATGGCACCTGCATTCTTGTATCGGTTATAACGGGCTCAACCGTATAGGTTTTACCTGCATACGTTACCGAAATATTTTTGATATTATAACCGCCATTCACCGCATCCAGTACACCAAAATAATCACCCGGGTATTTTGTTGCTGCTACAGACCTTGATGATGGCCTGAAGATATTCTGATCAAGCTGCAACCATAGATAGTCCAGTTGGTCAGGACTGTTGTTGGTATAGGTTATGGTAACATCGCCAGACACCGTTGTGTCTTTTTCGCTCAGTGTTGCATGTATTAAATAACTGGCAGTGTTTTGCCAGTAGCCCGGTCCCGGAACACCTTTTGCCGAGCGGTAAATAGTAGCGCCGGGGTCATTATAATCCGGTATAAATAATTTTTGCGAATTAGGCAGTTGAGCGTGTAATGAAGCTGAAACAATGATAGAAAAAATAATTAAGCACAAACTGTAAGCAGGTGATGATGTTATATGTTTCATGTTTTAGAAATTGGGTTATATAAAAAGTTTTTTATGGAAAGATTTTTTATTGTTCATGTTTCGGGCCTACGGCTCTCGTTTGTGTTATATTTACTCTTTTCAACGGACTGAAGTCCGTTGTTACAATATGTACCGATGCTACGCATCTGTAAGCCACGCTTTAATATGTTGGACTAAAGAGCCGTAGGCTCGACCGGTTTTACAACACCGGATTTTAACCCGGTGATGAAAACGCTGAATATAAGTTGAGTGCCGCAGGCACAGTGCATGTTGTGCAGATGCAGGTGTATTTAGTTTCATGTTTTTTCTCTTGCTTATATGTACCGAGCCTACGGCTCTCGTTTAATTTTTGATTACGCTTTTTCCAACGGATTAAAATCCGTTGCTACAACATGTACCGATGCTACGCATCTGTGAGCCACACTTTAATATGTGGGACTAAAGAGCCGTAGGCTCGGTTCGTCTTGTAACACCGGATTTTAACCCGGTGATAAAAACGCTGAATATAAGTTGAGTGCTGTAGGCACGATGCATGTTGTGCAGATGCAGGTGTATTTAGTTTCATGTTTTTTCTCTTGCTTATATGTGCCGGGCCTACGGCTCTCGCTTTAATTTTTAGTTCTGCTTTTCAACGGATTAAAATCTCCCGCATGTTGCGGGATTGCAATATGTACCGATGCTACGCATCTGAAAGCCACGCTTTAATATGTTGGCTTAAAGTGCCGTAGGCTCGACCGATTTTATAACACCGGATTTTAATCCGATGGTGAAAATAATGTGATTTGAGTGCCGCAGGCACGGTTCATATTTATACCAGCTCCTGAAAAATATATTGCTCATCATATTCAATTTTAAACTTTTTCAAAAAAGCTATGTACTCATCGCGAAATGTTTGTTTCTTATGATGCGCTTCCTGGTTTTGTATGTAACGATATACATCATCAACCTGCGATTGGCTATATGAAAACACGCCATAGCCTTCCTGCCATTCAAATCGCTGGGGAGTTAATCCATTATCATTTATATATTTTGATGATTTTGCCTTTACTGTTTTCATCAACTCAGAAACAGGCACAACAGGTTTTAAACCAATAAAGCAATGCACATGGTCTTCTACGCCGTTTACGATAATGGTTTTGCAGCCTGCTTCATTTATTAAATTACCGATAACACCAAAGAGTTCGTTTTTCCATTGCTTGCTGATGACAGCATTCCTGTATTTTACTGCAAATACAAATTGCAGGTAGATTTGATGATATGTATTAGCCATATTAATTGGTTTTCTTTTCTAATGCGCCGAGCCTACGGCTCTCACTTATTTTTTGATTACACTTTTTCAACGGAATAAATTCTCCCGCTTTTAGCGGGATTACAACATGTATCGAAGCTACGCTTCTTAGTTTGTTGTTTATATACCAGGAAACTGAATAATAAATGTTGTGCCTTCACCATCCTTTGTTTTCACTTTTATTTCTCCACCATGCGCTTTAATAATATCATTGCTTAAACTCAATCCTAATCCTGTTCCGCTTCCGGTTGGTTTGATGGTAAAGCATGGCTGAAATATTTTATCAACTATATTTTGCGGAATGCCTTTGCCAATTGCAGAGCCGTAGGCTCGATTCATTTTGTAACACCGGATTTTAATCCGGTGATAAAACCGTACGATGTACATTGAGTGCCGTAGGCACGATGCATGTTGTACAGATGCAGGTGTATTTTGTTTCATGTTTTTTCTCTTGCTTATATGTACCGAGCCTACGGCTCTCGTTTAATTTTTGATTACGCTTTTTCTAACGGACTGAAGTCCGTTGCTACAACATGCACCGATGCTACGCATCTGAAAGCCACACTTTAATATGTGGGCCTAAAGAGCCGTAGGCTCGGTTCGTCTTGTAACACCGGATTTTAATCCGGTGATAAAACTGTACAATGTGCATTGAGTGCCGTAGGCACGGTGCATATTGTGCAGATGCAGGTGTATTTTGTTTCATGTTTTTTCTCTTGCTTATATGTGCCGAGCCTACGGCTCTCGTTTGTGTTTTGATTACGCTTTTCCAACGGACTGAAGTCCGTTGCTACAACATGCACCGATGCTACGCATCTGTAAAGCACTTTTAATATGTTGGCCTAAAGAGCCGTAGGCTCGGTTCGTCTTGTAACACCGGATTTTAATCCGGTGATAAAACCGTACGGTGTGCATTGAGTGCCGTAGGCACGGTGCATTCATTTTTAAAATCAAGGCTGGCCCCTACTGTTTCATCGCCCAATTATCCATATACCTTTCAAATACATCAAACGGCATAGCGCCACCCGTAAGTATGGCATTATGAAAGCTTTTCAAACTAAACTTTGCACCCAATTGCTTTTCATATTTATCCCGCAGTGCTTTTATTTTCAGTTCGCCGGTTTTAGCAAAAGGCCTTTAAAAATCCCTTTACCGGTAGTGTTGTGTTTCGTAAACCACCTGTTGCTGTTCTGCCACCACCATTGCGCTTTAAACAACGGCCATAATGCCTGCGTATAAACAGGTAAGTGAGTAAGCAAAGGCGAGGATAAAAAACCCGTTTTCACAATGGCACTTTCCACCAGTTATTTTCTTTTACAGCATCTCCATATGTAAAGCCTTTAAGATGGATGGCAGTTACCTTTTTATTGGTGTTTATTTTTTTAGAATAAACCGAAGCATGCTCCCATACGGCCGGGCTTACACCTTCAGTGGTTGTGGTGCCGTCTGAAAAAGTATATATAATAGAAAATGCTACGGGGCGGCCGCCTGTATTTTCAACCGTTACTGTATTGTTTTTAAAATCCTTTATCCCGATATCTATGTAAGCCCAGTCAAAATACCAGCGTTTCCAGAACCAGTTTAAATTTTTACCGGAAATTGTATTGAAAGTAAACATAAAATCATAAGGCGTAGGATGCTTGTATTTCCACCTGTCCATATAGCTGTGCAGGCATTTTGTAAACAGGTCTTTGCCCAACAGGTTGTATAAAGCATAATACGACATGCCCGCAATATCGTAGGAGTTTAAGTTTGGATATAGCTGGGTGTAGGTTGGCGCCATCATAGGCGAAACAGTTTGAGCAGCGAGCTGAGGCCAGCTGAACTCCAAATTGACTGTATCCATTGCATAATAAAAAGTGTATTGCGCCATGCCTTCATCCATCCATGCATATTTTTATACTGCCGGGCTTCCCAGATAAAATGATCGCTGAGCGCAAATGCAAAATCAGGAAAATTTTTAGCTGTGTAATGCCAGGTGTGCGATTTTATTTGCAGCTTGTTTTTATAATCTTCACTTCCAACAATCACTACCGGCGCCTTGCTTTTTTGCGCTGTTGAAATTCTTTGCTGTATAAAATCAGGGTAAACGGCACTGCCATTATCCGGCGCAACAGATGCCCATACCATAAAATTATCCGGCGCCTCCACTTCCACATCATAGTCGGAATAATCATGATAGAATTCAGTGCCGGCATCATAAACAATCCTGTCCCATCCGTCTATGTCATCCCTAACTGCCATTTCAGGATACCAATACCCGATAAACATAGCCGTACTGTCTATAATGCCGCTTCGTTCAAAACCTTTTCCCGGGATCGTATACAGTACTGCTATCTGTAACATTTAAGACCGAGCCTAATTTATTAAAAGCCTTGTTCTCTTTATCATTTTTATTGCTTAAAGTCTTTGCCCATTTGGCAGCATCCAGGCTATCGGGCAACTGTGCATATAGCAACCGGGTAATAAGTGTAAAGGCAAGAAGAAGAAAAGGTTTTGGTTTCATAACCAGTTCTGGTTTAAAGCCGGAAGATACCCATTTTGAATACGAATAATATACCCGGTACCATGTGCCGTGATATTTGCGTTGAATAATCGTTATTTTTTTAATACTTCTTCGTATAAAAAGCCAGGAAATAGCGACGTTGTAGCGAGGTTATAGCGAGGAAATACCGAAGAAATGGGCCTTGAAAAAACGTTAAGTAGAACTTGTTTTACCCGTGTCTTATGCCAGGCCTGTAGGCAAAAAGCACTACAGGTTTTGGAAAGTAGTGTTATGTTAATTATAAATTGTCGTAATTGTGGTGAGTTGTGAGCGAATACCGCATATTTAGGGCAATTACTTACCATTCACCACTGACAACTCATGTTTAACTTAACAGTAGTAATACCTTGTTTGTCAGATCAGTGCAGCACAGCGCCATCAAACTTCTGTTTCACTTCATCCAAATGTTTTATGAACTTATCGATATCAGGGTCGTAACCATATTTGATGTCGCTCAAAACATTTTGATCGGCATCTATGAACATATATAAAGGCTGCGCATTAAAACCGAATTTGGTTATTTCATAGTCAAGATTTTTTTCACCTTCAGTGCTAACCTGTTCGCCTTTGGCGTTTGTATATTTTTCATTTGGCGATAATGCAGTTGGTTCATCAACATATAAACTCACCAACACAAAATTTTCGTTGATACGTTTTAACACTTCAGGATCACTCCAAACCTGCGCTTCCATTTTGCGGCAGTTGGCACAGGAGTAACCGGTGAAATCAAGCATGATGGGTTTGCGCAGAACCTTCGCAGCGGCGATACCTTCATCCAAATCGAAATAGGCTTTTAGTCCATAAGGAGCAGCAATTTTACCGGCAAACTTTTTTGGAGGAAGCGCTGCCTGGTCATTGCTTTTTGACGAAGCACTGCTATGTGCATTGTACAGATTAAAATCCTGTGTGTATTCCGGAGGTATCCAACCGCTTAAAGCTTTCAATGGGGCGCCCCACATGCCGGGGAGGAGATATAAAGCAAACGTAAAAGATGCAATGGCAAAAAACAATCGCATGATGCTTACGTGTTTTATATCGCTGTCGTGATAGAATTTTATTTTACCCAGTAAATAATAACCAAGCAAAAAAGAAAGCACGATCCATAAGGCTATAAAAATTTCGCGGTCAAGCAGGCGCCAGTGATAGATGAGGTCGACATTACTTAAAAATTTCAGCGCCATCGCCAGCTCAATAAAAGCAAAACTTACTTTAACGGTGTTAAGCCATCCGCCGCTTTTAGGCATGGCATGAATGAGGGAAGGAAATAAAGCCAGCAAGGTAAACGGCAATGCCAGCCCCGTGCCAAAACCGAACATACCTCCAATCGGGCCTGCAGCAATTCCTTCCGATGAGAGATAACTTAATAACTGCCCTGCAAAAATGCCGGTGCAGCTAAACGAAACAATCACTAAAGTAAGCGCCAGAAAAAAGATGCCCAGGTAACCTTTTTTGCCGGCAAGCTTATCTGTTTTTGTTGACCATGACGAAGGCAACGTGATTTCAAACAAGCCAAAAAAAGAAAGCGCAAACACAATGAAAATGGCGAAGAAAAGCAGATTAGTAACGGGGTTAATAGAAATTTTGTAAAGCGCTGTATCGCCAAAAATTAATGTAAGCAATGTTGTAGGAATACCATAAATAAGAATGATACAAAGGGAATAGAATAAAGCATTTTTCCGTCCCTGTTTTTTGCTGCCATAATGATGCATGAAATAGGTTATGGTGACCGGGAACATAGGATACAGACAAGGCGTAAAAGCTGCAATTATCCCTGTTAAAAGGCCTATCAGGAAAAAACCAAACCAACTTTTGGATTCTTGTGTAGCAACCGTAATACCCGATATACTTGTTTTTCCGGGAGCGGCTGTTACCTCAAAACTTTCTTCTCCGCTGGGAAATTCGTCACCCAATTTACCAAGCCAGGCAAATGAACCTTTAATAACAGAGCTGTCTTCATTTTTTACTTTCAGCGGGTAAATAATCAAAGCTGTATCAGCAAAAGCCCTGAAACTGGTAGCTGTTTTATCATCTTTAATTAAACTAAGATTAGATGACTGAACAATGCTTGTATCACTTAGATATTTTGCAGCATTGCTGTCTAAATTCAATTGTGAAATAAATGCATCATCTGTGTTTAAAGGCTTCACAGAAAAGAGAAAAAAACCTGTATCCAGTTTAGCCTTTATAATAAAATAGACAAGTGAGTCATTTTTTCTTTCTGTTGAAAATGAGAAGTGGACAGGTTTTTTTTGAGCAAATGAAAACTGAATGACTGCAATGAAAACAATAAGATTTATAAGTTTCTTCATGCAGCATCGGCATTACTGAAGTTGGATATTAAAAGGAACAGTTTTAGGAGGCAGGCACATCTTATCGTTGCAAACCATATATTTCACTGTGCCGGAAAGATTTGTTTTAACTGCTGATTTAAGCTTTATAGTTTGAACAAAGGTTACCAGTTCTGAATAGTACTTTACATCCACGCCAAAAATATCATCAAAAATTGTTTGAGGCTTACCGTTCTCCTGTGTTTTTCCAGCCAGCGTTATTAACGGGTTGCGGTTAAAATTAAACGTGGTGGCGACAGGCCCGCCATCGGGAGTGCTCATAGAATAGATGTGCCAGTTGGGTGAGATGTTTGCAGAAATAGTGACTGCATATTCTTTATCTGCTTTTTTTACGGCTGAATAATTCCATTTTACGGGATCCTGTACCTGGGCATGCAGTGTTGAAATTAAAATAAATGCAGCAAGCGTTATTACCAGTTTTTTCATTCTTTATAAAAATTAATGTAACCTAAATCTCAAATATTTTCAGACCATCCGTTCAGTTAAGACACCCGGGAGTTTTATTCTCGATATCCGATCTTTATTTATCGGAAACTACCAGGCTTATATAACACAGAGCGATCTTAATTTTTTATTGTTATAAAATTAATTCAGTCCTAATTCCTCAAATATTTTCAGGCCATCCGTATTACCCAGTTCTGCCGAAGCAGCTCTTTCCGGGTGCGGCATCATACCAAAAATATTGCCTTCCCTGTTGCGTATGCCTGCAATATTCCTGATGGCATGATTAGGATTAAAACTATGGTCTATATTTCCTTGCTCATCACAGTAATAATACAGCACCTGGTTATTCCTTTCCAGGTTATCCAGTGTGCTTTCATCTGCAAAATACCTGCCATCGCCGTGTGCAACAGGTATTTTATAGATAGCGCCGTTATTACTTTTCAAATGAATATTCTTGCAAACAAATTTCTGGTTACCATTTGGAAGTAAGGCGCCGGGCAATAAGCCGCTTTCACATAATATCTGGAAACCGTTGCAAACGCCTAAAACCTTACCACCACTGTTGGCAAAGCTTACAACACTTTGCATCATAGGGCTTAGGTGAGCGATAGCGCCGCAGCGCAGGTAATCGCCAAAAGAAAAGCCGCCCGGCAACACTATACAATCATCCTTGCCAAACATGCTCAGGTCTTTATCTTTATGCCAGAGCATGATCACTTCTTTGTTCATACCCTGTTGCAGCGTATCCTGCATATCCCTGTCGCAATTAGAGCCCGGGAAAACAACGATACCAAATTTCATTTAGATGATTTTATTGTTTGCAATATAAGCCACGACATTAAAAATCTGCCCCAGTGTTGCAAAAATATACTCTGTTATACTAATAATAGCTTAATACTTTGCAAACCAGTTGTTATATACCGCGAGGCCTGCCAGCACCCAGAAGAAAACAACCGGCACTATGTTACGGTTGCCGGCAAATGCAAAGCCCGTATAGCATGCTGCAGGTATTGCGGCCAATAAAAGAACAGAAGGGTAGGCTCCATTCATAAAAAATACAACCGGAATAAAAAGCAAAAGAGACGCAAAAAAGACAGCCCAGCTTTTCCTTACCTGGATCAACACATTACCGCGCGAGTTTTTCACCGAAAATATTCCCCATATTATTACAAGGGCTGCCACAATTAAACTGGTAATTATGGAAAAGGGCTGCAGCGGCAATTTAACAAGATCAAATACTGCCCGTGGTAAAGGGAGCAGGCTGAACTTATCAGTTAAAAAAAGATAAATGATCAGGAAATATGCGGGCGTTATGGCGCCAAAAAAAAGAACAAACCATTCATTAAGATTAAAAGGGCGGATGATAGCCAAAGCAATAATTATGATGAGAATGAGCGGTAAAGAAGGGTAGTAAAGTACGACGGATAACCCCGCCAGAAGACCCAGATTAAAAATGGAGGTTTTTGCATTAGGCGCTGCATATAGTTTGCAAGCCTGGTATAATATCCATATAACAAAATTGCAGGCAAATAAGGCCGAACTGATATCATTGAATGCCGGCAACAATGCCGAAAGTAAAACAAAAGCCAGCGCCGGGGTAAATGACGGCCTGGGAAACATGTGCAGGCTGTTCAGGACGAAATTGAGCTGCAGCGCCAGCACAAAAATTATAAACACATATAACAGGGAAGCAAAATAAGTATCTGCATTCCGGAGCGGATTGAGCACATAATAAAAAAAGCCGTCTGCAGGAGAAATGGTCACCTGTGGCGGGGTTACCAGTGAATGAACATGAAGTCCAAAACAAACTAAAACAAGCCAGAAAACGGCAACGGCAGATTTGTCTTTAAAAAATGATACCACTGTGTAATTTAAAATTCGATTTTGGCAAAGCAAAGATAATTTCTGTATTGACAGGGTACTAAAACCTCACTGCTGCTCACCTGTCTCATGTACCTTGGCATAAACTGGTAACCCCTGTCGAGGCTTTTGAGTGTAGGAGATTGACTCACATTGCCCTGTGGGTCGATTCTTTCTGCCTGTAGCAATAATGTTCTTTTCACAAACTGGTTAAAAAGAAAGTTAACGTGTCCGGAGGTAACAAATGTACCGTACCCGATAAAATTATCAGAGTTATCGTCAAACTGCGATTTTGGGATAATGCTAGCCCAATCCAGGTTAGCAACAGAATCGAATGCAAATATGGCAATATTATCGGCATAATAGCGCGTGAGCTGGCTGGGTGAATAACCATAGTTGTAAGGGCTCATCCACGGATAATAGGTGTAGCCGTAAGCGCCGCCATAGAGGTAAGAATTGGAGTTATACCAATACGGGTTTCCGTACATATAATTCCATCGGTCATTATAAACGCCGCGACTTGTAGAATAGGCCGATTCTGCAACAACTGCAAATCCCCCATTTCTGCGTAACACGATATTTTGGAGGAAGAAATCATTAAATGCGGCGCGGGTGGAGCCTTCGCTTTTGGCATTGCTCTTTAATTCATCGTTAAAAACATATTCTTTGGCGGTCACCACCGAATCAATATTGCGGTTCCATATAGTGTAAAATAACCCTTCTATATTTCCTCTTCTTTGTTTTGAATAAAAGGCCACAATAAGAAAATTGTTATTGAGGTTATCTACTTTCAGGCGAATATCGTTAAGGTAAATTTTAGGTATATCAAGCGGGTAGGTGTCAATACTGTCAAATGCGGGACGTGCCACCATTAACGTTAGGTCCTGTATCGTACCATTGTCATTTTTAGCAGAATTGCCGGAGGCTTTTACAAAACCCATCCATCCTTCGTTATCCAGGGTAAATTCCGTCAGGAAATCATTATTTGACTGCATCGGGATCCTGGTGATTTTTTTAAATAAGAGCGTAAGGGCGTCATCGAATACACTGCAGGTAAGTTCATAATTGCTTTGATCTTTACTGTTTATCTTATAAACGCCTATACGATGTTTATCTTCGCTATAAAGAATATTATATATTTTGTTGCTTGCAAAAAAATTAATGGAGGTGGTGTCAAGCACTATGGGATCACCGGTTATTTTCCCGTCACCGTCTAACCGGGCTGCAGTGCAATAAACAATATTGCGCCGCTGGTACTGGTAAATAAAGTAAAAATGATCCCTGTAAGTAATGATATCTGAATTGATCAGTTTGTCAGGGAGAAATTCCATCTTTACTTTTTCCAGCAGTTTCATTTCATCATCATATACCGAAATGGTGTAAGCAGACCGTACCTGCTTATAAACAAGATAATGGTTGTTTAATTTCCCGATGATATCAAAATCGGCAGAACGAACGTCATCTCTTTCCGGTTCTGAATAAACGATTTTTTGGGCAGGTACAACCAGGGGTAAAAATAGGATTACGGCAATGCAGAAAAAATATTTTTGTATCATCGTATATTGATCTTAAACACGAACAAATGTAAGGTTTTAAAAAAGCCAGCAACTGAATTTAACCAATAACTTACAATAATTTTCGTGTTATTTATAAACGAACGATGAACTGATTTCATTATACATTTGCATCGAATAACTATTAGCACAATTCGTTTACGTGAGCAAAAGCATAAACAGAGTTACAGCAGCCGGCCTTCTTGTTGCTTTAGGAATAATTTACGGAGATATCGGCACCTCGCCCTTATATGTGTTCAACTCCATTATCACCGAAAAGGTAATAGACGAAGACCTTGTTATAGGAAGTCTTTCCTGTATAATCTGGACGATCACGTTTCAAACTACTGTTAAATATGTGCTGCTGATCCTGCGGGCCGATAACAAAGGTGAAGGCGGAACATTTGCCTTATACGCGTTGGTAAGACGCCGGCGTAAATGGCTGGTGATACCTGCTATTGTAGGCGGGGCGTCTTTGCTGGCTGATGGTATTATCACGCCTCCCATTTCCATAACATCTGCTATTGAAGGGTTAAAGAATATTCCTGTTTTCCATGACATTTCTACAGATACCATCATGTATATAGTACTGGTGATATTGGTGATCTTTTTCTTTTTACAGCAATTTGGAACGGGTTCAATAGGAAGAATGTTCGGGCCCATTATGTTGATATGGTTCACCATGATAGCCATTTTGGGCTGCGTGCATTTATTGGATAATCTCTCCATTTTCAAGGCTTTTAATCCCTACTACGCGATAAAATTTCTTATTAATCATAAGGGGGCTTTTGTATTGCTGGGCGCAGTGTTCCTGTGTACAACGGGCGCTGAAGCCTTATATAGCGATCTCGGGCATTGCGGGCGGTCGAATATCCGTATTTCGTGGATTTATGTAAAGACATGCCTGTTGCTGAATTACATTGGCCAGGGTTCCTACCTGCTGGCCCACAGGGCGGGTCTCGAAATAACCAGCGAGTTAAAGGAGCAGTTGCACATTAACTCTTTTTATGACCTGATGCCTGACTGGTTTGTGATTTTTGGCGTAATTGTGGCTACGAGCGCTGCGATTATTGCAAGCCAGGCAATGATAGCCGGTTCTTTTACCCTTATCGGTGAAGCGCTGCGTTTAAACCTGTGGCCTAAACTGAAGGTAAAATATCCTTCAGAGGCAAAAGGCCAGTTATTCATACCAGTGATGAACCTGTTAATGTTCCTGGGTTGTGCCGGCGTGGTGCTTTATTTCAGGGAATCGTCCAGAATGGAAGCGGCCTATGGATTAGCAATCATCATTACCATGATCGCCACCACCATTCTTTTTGCCAATTACATGGTATTACACCGCGTAAAAGCTTTATGGATATATATCTTTCTAATTTTTTACCTGATAATAGAATTAACTTTTCTTGCGGCCCTGTCACATAAATTTTTGGAAGGTGGCTATATCACCATGCTTATCGCTACCGTAAATTTCTCCATAATGTATGTCTGGTACAGAAGCCGCAAGATCAAGAACAGGTATGTAGAGTTTGTGCGTCTTGAACATTACATACCTATGATACAGGAGCTCAGCAATGATAAATCTGTGCCAAAATTCGCCACACATCTGGTGTACCTTACGAGTGCCGGCAACCCCAAAGAAATAGAGCATAAAATAATTTATTCCATACTCAATAAAAAGCCCAAGCGCGCAGATATTTACTGGTTTGTGCATGTAGATACGGTTGATAATCCTTACACCAGTGAATATAGCGTAGAGCATATTATTCCAAATGATATCATCCGGGTTGAATTCCGTCTTGGGTTCAGGGTGCAGCAGAAAATAAATTTAATGTTTCGCAAAGTAGTGGAAGACCTGGTGGCCAACAACGAGGTAAACATTACCAGCCGGTATGAAAGCCTGGAGCGCAATAAAGTAGTTGGCGATTTTCAATTTGTGGTTATGGAGAAATATCTTTCCCAGGATAATGAACTGCCTTTCCTGGAGAAGGTAATAATGAAGATACATTTCTGGTTAAAAGAAGCGAGCTTAAGTGAAGAACGGGGCTTTGGCCTTGACCCCAGTTTTGTAACCGTCGAAAAATTTCCTTTGATGGTTTCACCAATCCCACAAATATCTTTGCGGCGGGTTTTTGATGAACAGCCTGAAGAAAGAGCTTCCTGACGCCTGCTTGCTCGCAATAAAATTTTGGGAATTAATCTAAAAACGTGAGCAAAAATATCAATCGTGTTACGCCTGTCGGTCTCCTGATAGCATTAGGAATTATTTATGGAGATATCGGAACTTCACCACTCTATGTACTTAATGCCATTGTTGCCGGCAGGGTTATAAGTGAAAGCCTTATACTCGGTTCGCTTTCCTGCATCATCTGGACATTAACACTACAAACTACCATTAAGTATGTGATACTTACTTTAAAAGCAGATAACAGGGGGGAGGGTGGTATTTTTAGTTTATATGCACTGGTACGAAGACAAAAAAAATGGCTGGTCTTACCGGCAATGATCGGCGGGGCAGCGCTGCTTGCTGATGGAATGATCACTCCGCCGATTACGATTACTTCAGCTGCTGAGGGGTTAAAACAAATACATGTTTTTGCCAATATAACTACAAAAACAATCGTAATAATAGTGCTGGTAATTTTAAGCCTGCTTTTCTTTTTACAACAGTTTGGCACGATTTCCATAGGGAAAATGTTCGGTCCGATCATGGCTTTATGGTTTGTTATGCTTGCTGTGCTGGGCTCTTTGCACATCGCAGATGATATATATATATTCAAGGCGTTAAGTCCGCACTATGCAATTGAATTGCTTACAATTTATCCTAAGGGCTTCTGGATATTGGGTGCAGTTTTTCTTTGTACCACAGGCGCTGAAGCGCTGTATTCTGATCTTGGTCACTGTGGCCGCGGGAACATACGCGTGTCCTGGATATTTGTAAAGACCTGTCTTATTCTGAATTATCTCGGTCAGGGTGCATGGCTGCTTGCCAATTATAAAGGCATTGAGATAAGCGGCCATGTTGCAGAGTCTTTCAATACTTTTTTTGGAATAATGCCGCAATGGTTTAAAATGGCAGGTGTTCTTATAGCTACGGCGGCAGCCGTTATCGCCAGCCAGGCATTAATATCAGGCTCTTTTACTTTAATCGCTGAAGCGCAACGGTTAAACCTGTGGCCTAAGATGAAAATAATTTATCCCACTCTTGAAAAAGGCCAGCTATTTATCCCGGGTGTAAACCTGATGCTGTTTTTGGGTTGCTCGGGTATGGTACTTTATTTTCAGAAATCGAGTAATATGGAAGCGGCTTATGGTCTTGCTATTACCATGTGTATGATCAGCACTTCTATCCTGTTTGCCAATTACATGGTTTCGCGAAGAGTGTTAACCCTTTGGATCTATTTGTACCTCGTCGTGTATTTTACTATCGAGATCGCTTTTTTGGCGGCCAATCTTCAAAAATTTCCGCATGGAGGATATGTTACCTTACTGGCAGGCGGTGCATTGTTCTTTGTAATGTATGTATGGTACAGAAGCCGGAGGATCAAGAACAGGTATGTGGAATTTGTAAAGCTGGAACATTATATTCCTATGATACAGGAATTAAGCAATGACAGGTCTGTAACTAAGCACGCAACACACCTTGTTTATATGACCAGCGCAAATAATCCAAAAGAAATTGAGCATAAGATCGTTTATTCCATTCTTAATAAGAAACCGAAACGCGCAGATATTTACTGGTTTGTGCATATACATACTTTGGATGATCCATATACCTGCGAATATCATGTGGAGCATATCATACCAAATGATGTGATCCGCGTTGAATTTCGCCTGGGTTTCCGCATTCAGCAACGGGTAAATTTAATGTTCAGGAAAGTTGTTGAAGAATTAGTGGAAAACAACGAAGTGAATATAACCAGCAGGTACGAAAGCCTTGAGCGCAATAATATTGCTGGGGATTTCCAGTTTATTGTAATGGAAAAATTTCTCAGCAATGATAACGACCTTCCTTTTTTTGAAAAGATAATCATGAAGCTTCATCTCTGGCTGAAAGATATAAGCCTCAGCGAAGAGCGTGGATTCGGCCTCGACCCAAGTTTTGTTTCCATTGAAAAATTTCCGCTGATAGTTTCCCCTGCACCTTCAGTAAAACTGGAAAGAATATTTGCTGAGGATTGATGCAGGGAATTGCAGATTGGCGATTGCAGATTGCGGATTTAGAAATGTACGATGTCAGATGTCGGATGTACGATTTAGCAAATAGATCATAGATCATAGTTCATGGTTCATAGCAGAAACTATTTTCAACCATGAACTATCAGCCATGAACTACCAGCTCTTATTATTTCACTTAAGGAATGAACAGAAATAGCCAACAACGAACTACTATTTCAACTGCCTAAGAAAAGCAAGGCTTTGCGGGATCTGCTCAACCGAACGTTCTGATTCATCTTCTATAAAATAATATTTAACGCCGATCTTTTTTGCGGCCTTCATAATGGCTGCAATGCCTACATCGCCCTGGCCGAGTACCACATTGGTTTCATCGGGAGCCGTTCCATTCTGGTTGCCCTCAGTACCCGGTTTCCTGTCTTTAAGGTGCATCATCAAAAAACGGGTTGGATATTTTTCAAGTAAAGCAACCGGATCCTGCCCGGGATGTTTTACCCAAAACACATCCATTTCAAAATTAACGTACTGCGGGTTGGTATGTTGTACAAGATAATCAAACAAAGTTCCATTTTCATAAGGCCTGAATTCGTAGCCATGCGGATGATAACAAAAGCTGATGCCATTCTCATACATCAGTTTCCCCGCAGCATTAAATACTTCCACTGCTTTCTGAACGTCCTGTATTGTAAAATCAGTACCTTGGTGCGGAACCCAGGCGCACATAACATATTTCGCTCCAAAAGCTTTCGCTTCATTAATTGTTACCTGTGGATCTTTGGCCAATTGATTAAAGTCTGCCCCAACACTCACCATTTTTAAATTATTCTGTGCAAGCAGTTTTTTATATTCATCCATGGGTAAGCCATAAGTGCCGCCGCCTTCAATTTCATGTATGTCCCAGCTTTTTATTTTGGCGAGGGTTCCCGGCACATCCGTCTTAAACTGGTTGCGCAGGCTGTATAACTGAAGCCCTATTTCCTGCGCACACAATAATTGTATTGAAATAAATAATGAAATGAACAATGTAAAAGTTCTTGAGAAAAATGATTGAATTTTCATTATGAAATTTTTGATGATGAGCCGTTAAGGTAAAAAAAACTCATAACTATCGATATAAAGAATTATCTCAGTAAATTTTTACAAATACATAAATCAGAAAATGATCTTATCAATTATCAACAATAAAACTACACCTGTAATCCAGAACCATATTTTTGATGTTGGCTTGTATCGCTCCCGTATTGGTTTCAGGAGAAGTAAAATGAAAATCACGAAGAACAGCAATGCAGCAGCGCCATAACTTTTGTAATAACCGGCAAGCGGCAATGTGCTGTCAGTTGCTTTTGAACGGGAAGAAATAAATAGCGTAATGCCAAATATGAATGATGATATAACACACAACATCCAACCCGTTCTGTCTTTATATAAAAGCATGCAACTGCCAAATACACAAAGAACGCTGAGTATTATGTTGAAATGGTTGTTGGCCACAATGGAGGAAAAAGTGATGCTGCCTGTTGCCATAAAACCGGAGCGATACATTTCCGCTATATTGGAGACCACGCTGTAAAAAATAAATACTGACCATAACAAAAGAATGATCCCGATAAATTTTTCTAACACTATCCACGTTCTGCGGTTAGTTTTCATTTCAATATTTGCATCATTCATATCAGCAGTCGGTTTGGCTGTAAGCGGCAAAGTAAATAAAATCCTGGCAGGCGGTCTGTTTTATTTCGTTTGTGCAAAATTCATGTTATAAACCTGTTTAAAGATGATGTGTTCATTTAACAACCACTTTATTTTTTCAACCATAATTTTATTTAATGAAAATATTTTTTGTGTTTGTGATGCTCTTTGGCGGTACGCAATTTTGTTTTTGCCAGGATGAATCAAAACCGATCATTCCCGGGGCTTACCGGACAAATGTTTATACGCCCTTATTAAAAGGAAAACGTATTGGAGTATTTGCCAACCAGACTTCTGTTATCGGTAATACAAATTTGATCGACACTTTATTAAAGCTTGGCATTAACGTAACGAAAATATTTTCACCCGAACATGGTTTTCGCGGGAATGCAGATGCCGGAGCTTCAACTACCAATTCGATTGATCCGGCAACACATGTTCCTATTGTTTCCTTATACGGAAAAAAAAATAAACCAACAGCAGAAGATCTGCAGGATATTGATGTTTTGTTGTTCGATATCCAGGATGTTGGCGTTAGGTTTTATACATACATTTCTTCCCTGCAATATTTTATGGAAGCTGCTGCGGAGAACAGTAAACCTTTAATGATCTTAGACAGACCAAATCCTAATGGCTTTTATGTTGACGGGCCGGTGCTGGATACAAACTATAAGAGTTTTATCGGCATGCAACCTGTTCCCGTTGTGTATGGAATGACGATCGGGGAATATGCCATGATGATCTCCGGTGAAGGATGGCTGTCAACGGAAGCAGCCAATAAAAAATTTGCATGGTATAAAAAGTTTGCACAAAATTCTACAGATACACCTTTTCATTTTTTAGTGATCAAATGCGCTAACTATGATCATAAAAGCAAATATCAATTGCCCATAAAACCTTCGCCGAATTTACCCGATATGGGTTCCGTTAACTGGTATCCGTCCACCTGTTTTTTTGAAGGAACCAATTTAAGCGAGG
Source organism: Parafilimonas sp. (assembly GCA_036274175.1). GTDB lineage: Bacteria > Bacteroidota > Bacteroidia > Chitinophagales > Chitinophagaceae > Parafilimonas. Next base: position 91,553 of record DASUGF010000092.1, on the reverse strand, counting down.
GCAGGGGAACTGATAAACCATTTCAAATTTTTGGATCGCCTCTGTTGCCCAAAAACATGTACGCTTTTACGCCGGTATCAAAACCGGGCGCCACATCGCCTAAGTTCGTCAATAAAACCTGCTATGGATGGAATGTAAGTGATAAAAAAGCAGATGATAAAAAGCTTGATCTTCGGTATTTAATTGAGGCGTATGCATTATATCCTGATAAGGGGGAATTTTTTATTAAACCAACAACGGGTGATTATTTCTTTAATAAGCTCGCCGGTAATAACATTCTGATGCAGCAGATAAAAAATGGTAAAACAGCAAATGAAATTCATGCAAGCTGGCAACCTGCTTTGGATAAGTTCAGACAAATAAGAAAGAACTATTTGTTGTATGATGATTTTGAGTGAATGCTTTTAATCTCCCACTTGTTTTAAAATATCATCAAGTAATTGATGCGAAATGTGGAAATTGGTATTTTTAATTTTATCAAAATATGAGCGGAGAGAAGGTACTGTTCCATTTTGCCTTGCCTTAAGAAATACACCCAAGGTTCCTGTGAAGTTGAGATGTAACTCTTTTGCTAACCTTCTTCCTTTCAGATCATCAATTATCAAAAGTGAAGGCTGCAATTCCGACGCAAGAACGATGGCGCTCGCCTCTCCGTTATCTACTTTTAATAATAATTCATTAAGAAATTCTTGATTTTTTACTTCTACAATTTTAACCCAATCGGGCAATAGCTCACCAAATTCATTTGCAACTTCTACGAAGTAATAATTTCATAAAATAATTTTTGAAGGAGGGTAAGCGCATCAATTTTACCAAGTAATATGAAGCAACTTGTATCCGCTATTACCGCTTTATATGTTTGCTGCATCCCTGATTACATCTTCCAATGAATAATTTATTAAGGAAACATCATAATCAGAAAGAATTTCTGAAAATGCAGATTTAGAGAGATTAGCAAGTTCCGCAGCCTGACCTAATGAGAGTTTACCGGATTCATACAATTTAGCTGCAAGAAATCTTAAGGTTTCGTTTTCATTCATTTGAAAAGCGTCGGGTATTTGAAGCGTAAGTGTGCTCATTTCACAAATTTAATCTTTTATTGAACTTTTTTTCCCATCATCCACTCCTTGAAATCGTTAAAAGAAGCATTCATTTTTATGCTCTGTTTTTTTTGATCGAACAAATATTCAACGCTTTCCGGAATTGCAATTTTTGAATGTGTTACGGCTTCCACTGTTTCAGGGAATTTTACGGGATGTGCTGTTTCCAAAAATATACCGCCCTTTTCTGAAGAAGAACTATTATGCTCATTTAAGTAAATATGGAGCGCTTGATAACCAACAGCACCATGCGGGTCTAAAACATAATTGTATTTTTCATACACATCTTTAATGGTTTCCTGAGTGGTGATGTCATCAACGCTATAACTGCTCAAAACAGGCTTCAGATCATTCAACTGTTGATGAAACAATTCCAATATGCGGATGAAGTTGCTTGGATTGCCCACATCCATCGCGTTGGATATGGTTGCTATTGAATTTTTTGGCTGATAATTTCCTGTGTGCAAAAACTCGGGCACTACATCATTTGCATTGCAGGCAGCAATAAAATGTTTAACCGGCAGGCCAGACAGATGCGCCAAAATGCCCGCACAGATATTCCCGAAATTTCCACTGGGAACACTTATTACCGGCGGCTTTTCACCCTGCCATTGCTGATAAGCATAGAAATAATACAGTTGCTGTGGCAGCCACCTTGCAACATTAATAGAGTTGGCAGAAGTCAATACAAATTTTTTATTCAGGGCAGTGTCGGCAAAAGCTTGCTTTACCATTGCCTGGCAATCATCAAAGCTGCCGTTTATTTCAAGCGCTGAAATATTTTTACCTAAAGTTGTCAGCTGTAATTCCTGGACAGGACTAACTTTTTTTGAAGGATATAAAATAATTACGTCAACACCTTCCACACCTAAAAAACCATTGGCAACAGCCCCGCCTGTATCGCCGGATGTTGCAACCAAAACAGTTGTATGTTTATCATTGTTCCTGTTGAAATATCCGAGGCAGCGGCTCATGAATCTTGCGCCAACATCTTTAAACGCGAGTGTAGGTCCGTGAAATAGTTCAAGCGCATAAATATTTTCATGCACATTCACTAACGGGAAATCAAAACTGATCGTTTCGGTAATGATGTTTTGCAACACATTACCGGGTATGCTTTCGCCAACAAAAGGCTTCATCACTTCAAAACCAATTTCTTCTTTTGACAATGATTTTATATTGGCAATAAAGTCTTTTGAAAGCGTTGGTATGAATGATGGAAAGTATAAACCTTTATCAGGCGCCTGTCCTTTAACGGTTGCTTCTTTAAATGTTACGTCTGGTGAAATTTTATTTAAGCTGTAATATTTCATAAATCTTATAATATACTTTGGCCAAGGCCAATTCTTATGTGCTCATATATCCTTAAGGTCAAAGCCTAGGTTAAGGAAATCATTATTTATTTATAATTTAACCCAAGGCTTTAGCCTTGGGAATAACGCTGAAGAAAATATTTGGCTTTAGCCAAAGTCTGCTTCGCTATATCCCAAACTTTCTATGAAGTGTTTATATTCTTCCATAAAAGTTTGCTTTTTATGGTGCTGTTGCTGACTATCTATATAAGCTCTTACTGCATCAACTCTACTTTCACTAACAGAAGCGGCAAAATATTTATCTGCCCATTCCAGTTTGATTTTTAATATGCCGACTCTATTGACCCAAAAGGCACTTTCACCCTTTAATAATTGCATTTGCTTTGAAATACTATTATCACTTTTTAAAAGCATTAAAGTGTGAATATGCTCATCGTAACCATTTATCCTGTCGATATAAATTCCTTTGTCTTTGGCGTTAGATTGAATATGATGGCATACTTCGCTTAAAATGCCTGTCTTTAAAACAGGGTCACGGTTTTTAGTTGACCAAACTGCGTGTATCCAAATTTTGATATAAGACATTTGAACTTCTATCGTGGACTTTGGCTAAAGCCAGTTTAAAATATCGTCCCTTGTTGCCCAAGACTAAAGTCTTGGGTTAATCCAGGTTCAGACAATCTTCACGCCTTCTTTATTAATGGTTGTTACATGCGTATGATAGGCAATACCCATTTTATCATACACAAATTTCATGGCAGCTTCTACAGAGATAGCTGTTGATGCATCCTTGCTCAACATAAAAATTGACGGGCCTGAACCGGAGATGCCACCACCCAACGCACCTGCTTCTTTACTTGATCTTTTTATATCGTCAAAACCGGGAATTAATATACTGCGCACAGGTTCGATGATAAAATCTTCAAGTGAACGGCCAATAAGATCGTAATCATGATTGAGGAAGCCCGTGACCAGCCCCGCAATATTACCCCATTGTTTGATGGCATCTTTTAATAATACCTGTTGTTTTAAGATCTGCCTTGCATCAGAAGTGCGCACTTCTATCTGCGGGTGTACTACCGTTACATGCAATTCAGGAGCATTGATGTTGATAATATCCAACGGAAAAACGGAGCGTATCAACGTTACGCCGCCATAAATACAGGGTGCAATATTATCTGCATGCTTTACACCGCAGGCAACTTTTTCACCATTCATGGCGAAGCGCACCAGGTCTTGTTTTGTAAAACGGTTATTTAATAAATGATTGGCTGCGACTACGGCGCCCGCAGCACTGGCGGCGCTTGAGCCAATACCGCTACCGGGCATTATGTTTTTTTTACTTGTAAGTGTAAAGCCCTTTACCTCTTTCGATTCTTCCAGCAAAGCAAGTAACGCAGCTCCGCTAACATTTTTTTCAGCGTCGGTTGGAAGATCAAAATCATCTTTATTAATGATGCGAACGCCAGGTTCATCACTTATTTCAAGGGTAAGTTCATCACAGGGGCAATTCAATGCAAAACCCAGGATATCAAAACCGCAAACGATGTTGGCTACGGTTGCGGGAGAAAGGACAGCCCCCTTTAATTCCCCCGGTGGGGGAAGATTGGTTACAGCTTCATGTTTATGTAAATCGTTCATTAATCAGGTTCTTAAAAGCCCCTCCACCGGAGGGGTTTGGGGAGGCTACACCCTCGCCACTCTTATTATATCCGCAAATACACCACTTGCTGTAACATCAGCTCCTGCACCGGCGCCTTTTACTACCAATGGCTGTTCAGGATACCGCTGTGTGTAAAACAACACGATATTATCCTTTCCATATAAATGATAAAAATCTGAATCAGCAGGAATATGTTTTAATCCAACACTTGCTTTGCCTCCCTGGTACTCGGCAACAAATTTCAGCTTACAGTTTTTTGCTGAAGCTTCTTCATATAATTTTTTGAAATGATCTTCCTGCTTTGCCATTTCCTTATAAAAATCAGCAACACTTCCCTCAAAGCATTTTGCAGGTAAAAAACCATTGTTGGTGATATCATCCATTTCAATATGTTCACCGGCTTCACGTGCGAGAATTAATATCTTACGCATAACATCGGTGCCGCCAAGATCCAAACGCGGATCAGGTTCTGTGTATCCTTCATCCTGCGCCTGCTTCACCACTTCAGCAAACGGCCTTGTTGCATCATAATGATTGAAAACAAAATTTAATGTACCTGATAAAACAGCCTGGATCTTTGTCACCACATCGCCGCTTCTTCTCAGGTCATTCAATGTGCCGATCACCGGCAAACCTGCCCCCACATTGGTTTCCAGTAAAAACAAGGCATTATATTCTTTGGCAAGAGATTTTAATTCGCTGTAGTGACTGTAGGAAGATGAAGCTGCAATTTTATTGCAGGCCACTACGGATATTGCTTTTGACAAGAGCTGCTCATACACTTTTGCTACTTCAGCATTGGCGGTTACATCAACAAAAACAGAATTGCGCAGATTTTTTTGAATAATGGTTTCAACAAATTTATGCAGTTGCGTGTTTTCGCCCTGTTGTTTCAATTCTTCCTTCCATTGTTTGAGATGAATATCATTACCATTGTCTGCAAATAGCATTTTTTTGCTGTTCGCAATGCCGGTAACTCTCACCTGCAGGTTAAGGTGTTCCTGCAAAAACTGTTGTTGCTGTAATATCTGCCCCAGCAATTTGCTGCCTACGTTGCCAACGCCTACAATAAAAACGTTCAGTTGCTTATAAACATTTTCAAAGAAAGCCTCATGTAAAACATTCACGCCTTTTTTTATGTCGGCATGTGCAATCACAGCAGAAATATTTCTTTCAGATGAACCTTGTGCAATAGCTCTTACATTAATACCGTTTCTTCCCAGGGCATCAAACATCCGCCCGCTTATACCGGGGTGACTTTTCATTTTATCACCAACCAGCGCAATAACAGAATGTTCTGTCTCTACTCTTAAAGGCTCAACTTTTGACTGGGCGATCTCGACTTCAAATGTTTTGTCAACCGCCTGTTTTGCTTTCACCGCGTCGCTTGTGTTTACAGCCACACAGATCGAATGTTCGGACGAACTCTGTGTGATCAGTACCACATTAATATTTTCATTTGCCAGGGCTTCAAATAAACGTTTTGAAAAACCAGGAATACCGATCATGCCGCTGCCTTCAAGACTTAACAAGGCAATGGCGTTAATGCTTGAAATCCCTGTTACAATATCGCCTTCATGTTTAACCGCGCTATCAATGATAGTACCGGCGTCGCCTGGCGCAAATGTGTTTTTAACCCACGTAGGAATGTTCTTTTGACGTACAGGCTGAATGGTGGGCGGGTAAACAACCTTGGCGCCGAAATGCGATAATTCCATTGCTTCCTGGTACGATATGCGGTCGATAGGCTTGGCGTTCGATACCCAGCGCGGGTCTGCCGTCATCATACCACTTACGTCTGTCCATATTTCCAGGGAAGAAGCATCCAGAGCAGAAGCAAAGATCGCTGCTGTGTAATCGCTTCCGCCGCGGCCTAACGTGGTGGTGTTATTGTTATCATCGCTGGCAATAAAACCCGGCGCAAGAAATATTTCTTTGCCAGATGATATTGCATTTGTGATAAGCTCGTTGGTTGCCTGGAAATTAACCGCGGCAAAACCAAAATTCCTGTCGGTTTTTATCAGCTTCCGTGAATCAAGCCATTCGATCTTTGCATGCCTTGTCTGAAGAAATGCCGCAATAATTTTTGAGGATAGCAACTCGCCAAAACTGATGATGCGGTCTTTGGTACGCAGCGATAATTCTTTTAAATAAAAAACACTGTTACATATCTCATCCAGTTCATTGAATTGTTGTTTTATCATGCTTAAGCAACTGCTTTGATGCGTTACAGGCAGCAATATACGGGCCGTATCCAGGTGTTTCTTTTCGAGTTGCTGTAAAATATCCCTGTAGGTTTCATCTGTTTGCTCTGCGAGTGTCCCTGCTTTTATCAGTGCATCCGTCACGCCTCCAAGCGCGCTTACTACCACAACCTGTAGCTCCGTGTTTCCAAGAACGATGTTTACTACTTTCTGTATGTTTTCCGCATTGGCAACTGAAGAGCCTCCGAATTTTAAAACTTTCATCCTGAATAATTAAATTTTTAGGCCTGCTATATTTATAGCCTGATCCAACATTATTTTTGGGTTTGCAAAGAAAAGATAACCGGAGGCTTTAGCCTAACTAATTTCTTTATGTTTTTGCTGAAAGTAACGAAGAAAGGATTTTTTGTGCTTATGACCGTTAGTTTTTAAAGCTTTGGCCGTCTGGGTTTTCATTGGGTCTTATTTTTCAGTTTTTGCCGCATCTTTTTAGGTGCAACATATTTTTTTGTGTTATTTTATGTAAAATATTTTATATGAAAATACTATTAAAAACTTTAATTGCCGTTATGTGCATATCAGCAATTGCCTGTACAAAAGAAGGCGCCAGGACTTCTACTGCTTTGCAATCTACTTCTACCGATGACGCCACTGCCGCTTTTCATATAGGGCAGACATATCATGGCGGATATATTTTTTACATTGACAAAACCGGGAAACACGGATTGATCGTCTCAAAAACAGACCTCGTAAATAGCAGTCAGTCAGCCCAAATCTCCTGGAAGAAAGGAAAGAATATTGTTACAGGTGCGTCAGACATTGCTGTTGGAACGGGTGCTTCAAACACGCAAAAGATTGTGGACGCATTGGGTACGACAGGCCAGTACGCCGCCTTGTTGTGTTATAAGTATAAAACAGGCCAGTACAAAGATTGGTACCTGCCTTCAAAGAAGGAACTGGATCTGCTTTATCAACAAAAAGCGGTTATAGGCGTTTCAGGACAATACTGGAGTTCTTCTGAAACAGGCAAAGCTAAAGCCTGGGACCAGGAGTTCGGAGGGGGTTTCGCGTTTAAGGACAATAAGGGCTTTACATTGAATGTGCGTGCCATAAGCTCATTTTAAGGAACCAGGTGAACAGTTCAGGCCGATACTTTATGGATAAATTTTGAATCCCGATATTTTTTCAAAACTTATTTTTGTTTGATAAAAATTTATTTATGTCATTACCAACAAACAACAAGAAGGGTGGAAATAAGCCGGGAAAAAACCAGATAAATACAAACGCCGGCTCAAAGTTTATAAAGGCGAATTCGAAGCCTGGCGGCGCCAAACAAAAAGTCAGGTCAACCGGAGCTAACAGGGGAAGCTGATAAATTTATATGCCCTGCTGCCAATCGATTAGCGCAATACCAGCCCTTGAAAAGAGTTGGGACAGGTGAGTAGCATAATTCTTTTGCATGCAGTATTCATTGAAATGCTATGATGATAAAGTAAAATCATCCGTATCCAATAAGAATTAATTTAAAAAATTAAGGCATCAATAAACGCGATATGAAATTTAGTTTTATCTTTTTGCCTTAAAAATTAAAGCTATATGATAAAATTCAATGAAATTAAAATTGGAGATTTACTTATCGGAGAGTATGAAGGCCAGAAATGGGAAGGCGAAGTAACACGTCTTAACGGCGATGAAAAGCAGGTTTGCCTCGCAACCGATGTACAGGACTTTTGGTTTGAAACAGAAGACCTTTACCCGATTCCTTTAAGCAATGAGTCATTGCTTAAGATAAATTTTATTCGGGAAGATATGCCTGACGGGTCTGTTAAATATAAAAAAGGCGCGTTCAGAATGCTGATACCAAAGCCAGGCGATTTCAGCCACATGGATATATGGTACCGTGATGACAAGCGTAGGAATCCAGACATTCATTATGTACACCAGTTACAGAACCATTACCTGCAAATGACAAAAGTGCATTTAACCAGTGAACCGATAGTCTGATGTTTTTGCCTGAAATAATTTTTAACCATCATGCAATAGTGTGATGGTTTTTTGTTTAATGCTGTTTTAATAATATCATGCGTTATATACTCTTTATTTTTTTCCTTTTTATATTTTCATGGGCAGGTGCGCAGGAATTTGGTGGTGAACCGGCATCAGTAAAATGGAAGCAGGCGGATACAGACACACTAAAAGTTATATTTCCAGCCGGGCTCGACAGTATTGCAAAACGCATCGCAACTATTACTTCAACAGAGCAACAACAATATAACAGCACTATTGGCAACAACCTGCGAAAGGTGAGTATTGTATTGCATAATCAAACTATTTTTTCCAATGGCTTTGTTACACTGGGCCCGTGGCGAAGTGAATTTTTTTTAACGCCTGAGCAAAATGCTTTTGAGTTGGGCTCAATGAACTGGCCTGACCTGTTAAGCATACATGAATACAGGCATGTAGAACAATACAGCAATTTTAATGTAGGTCTTTCACACGCCATGCGTATTTTATTCGGCCAGAACGGGCAGGCTTTAGCTAATGCTGCGGCAATTCCCGACTGGTTTTTTGAAGGCGATGCCGTGTATAATGAAACACTGTTGAGTAAACAGGGTAGGGGCAGACTACCTCTGTTTTTAAACGGGTACAAAAGTTTGTATTTGGAAAAAAAGAGTTACAGCTATATGAAGCTGCGTAATGGTTCGTACAGGGATTATGTGCCAAACCATTATCCTTTGGGGTATATGCTTGTTGCGTATGGGAGGGAAAAATATGGAGATGATATCTGGAAGCACATAACGCATGGCGCTGCCTCCTACCAATCGTTATTTTACCCGATGCAACACGCTGTAAAAAAATATACTGATGCGGGGTTTGATGAGTTTGTAAAAAATGCCTTTGATTTTTATCAACGGCAGTGGACGGGCCAGTCCTATTCCAATCTCATATTTTTTGATTCGACTGAAAGGCATAATGTGGTGGATAACAAATATCCGTACGTCACGGAAGATGGCTCCGTAGTCTCACTAAGAAAAAGTTATAAAGATCTGCCGCAGTTCGTAATAAGGCATAATGATGGAATAATTGAAAAGCTCTCCGTGCAGGATATCACGGATGATGATTATTTTTCTTACAATAACGGTAAGATCGTTTATATATCGTTCAAGCCCGATGCGCGTTGGGGAAACAGGGAGTTTGGTGAAATAAGATTGCTCGACATACAAACAAAGCAGGAGCAAAAGATCAGTTCGAAAACAAGGTATTTCTCACCGGATATTTCACATGACGGAAAGATGATCGTTGCTGTAAAAGCATTTATTGATGGAAGTTCCGGCTTGGTTTTACTGGACGTAAGCGGCAATGAGATAAGATCGGTTAACAACGGCGGTACACATATTTTTTCTTATCCAAAGTTTTCGGCAGATGATAAATTCATTTATGTATGCGATAGAAATGCCAAAGGTGAGATGTGCATTTTAAAACAGGCCGTTGCCGGTGGAAGTTTAACCGAAATCATTCCTTTCAAAAACAGGGTTGTTGGTTTTCCTGTTGTGAAGGGCGATACATTATTATACAGTTGTTCAAATAACGGAAAAGATGAAGTTTGGGCTTTCGTGACTTCCCAAAACAAAAATTACCGTGTGGCTTCTGCTGCAACGGGATTGTACCAGGCGGATATTTATAATAATAAGATCATTACATCTGCCTTCACAGCAAACGGTTACAGGCTTGCGGTAACAGAATCTGTATGGCATGCTGTAAATGATGCTGACACATTAAAAGACCTGTATGTTTCAAATCCTTTTCAAAAAGGATCGAATAGTTTGTTAGAAAGTATTAAGGAAAGAGATTTTAAAACCGGCAGTTATTCCAAGGCATCGGGTATTTTCAACTTCCATAGTTACAATCCATATTTCAGCGATCCTGATTACTCTTTTATTGTATTTGGACAAAATGTACTGAATACTGTCCAGAGCCAGTTGTATTACACTTATAACCGGAATGAACATTTCAGCAGGGTGGGGTATAAAGGAATTTATGGTGGCTGGTACCTGCAACCTTTTGTTGATATTAATCAAACCTGGAACCGCACTTTAAGGTTAAATGCAGATACGGCTTTGCATTGGAATGAAACCAAACTCTCTGGAGGGGTACAGTTACCACTGAATTTTACCGGAGGAAAAATGTACAGGAATTTAACGCCGTCTGTAAGTTACAATTACAGCAATGTGCAATGGACAGGTTTGGCAAAACAATACCTTGATAATACCGGTTTTGGATACGCACAAATGCGCATACAATACAGCCAGTTTATACAACAGGCAATCCAGCACATTCATCCCCGTTTTGCGCAATCCTTATTACTGCAATACAGAACAGGCAGTACGGCACACCAGTTCCTGGCAAGCGGGTATTTTTATTTTCCCGGGATCAGCGTTAATCACAGCATTGTTGTAAACCTGGCCTATCAGCAAAGAGATACATCGGGCAAATATTATTATGATAATAATTTTCCCTTTTCCCGGGGGTATTCAGTGCCGGATTACCCGAGAATGTATAAAGCTGCTGTCAATTATCATTTCCCCCTGGTTTATCCTGATTGGGGTTTTGGCAACCTGGTTTACTTTTTACGAATTCGTGCCAACCTGTTTTACGATTTCACTCAAACAAAAAGTTTGCGTACAGGCAATCGTTTTAATTTTGCATCCACAGGAGCTGAAATATTTTTTGATACCAAATGGTGGAACCAGCAACCTATAAGTATCGGGATTCGTTACAGCCGCCTTTTAAATGATGATTTTAAGGGCAGGGCACCCAATCAATGGGAGGTTGTGCTGCCTGTGAGCTTATATTAGAGTCAACAACTCACAAAAAAAAACACATTGCCGTTTACTTCGCAGCTCAAACATTGGAACCATTAAATCTTTATAAAATCGAAAGAGACGGGGCCTTAAAATATCAGCTGCAATTCAGCAAAAATTGAAATAGTTGCAATTCTTCGGCAAATCTCATTTATTTAACTACTCTTTTAGGTTTGAAAAATTGTAAAAATTTTCTCAATTAGTTGTATTCCTATATCTTTGCGCTCCCAAATTTATGTCCAAGCAATCACTAATTCAACAGGATGGCGCTATAGCAGAAGCACTTAGTAACGCGATGTTCAGGGTTAAATTGGAGAATGGTCATGAAATATTGGCCACAATTTCGGGTAAAATGCGCATGCATTACATCAAAATTTTGCCGGGTGATAAAGTGAAAGTGGAAATGAGTCCATACGACTTATCAAGAGGAAGAATAATATTAAGATATAAATAACATAAGCTGCGAGCTTCGAGCCGCGAGCCGCGAGCTCAGAGCCGAAAGTTCAAAGCCCAAAGCGAAATAAAATGAAAGTAAGAGCTTCAGTAAAGAAACGCAGCGCCGATTGTAAGATCGTACGCAGGAAAGGCAAATTATACATTATTAACAAAAAGAATCCTCGCTTTAAGCAAAGACAAGGATAGTAAAAGAATTGCAGGTTGTAGATTGGCGATTGCAGATTTTGCCAGTTTCAATCTGAAATCTAAAATCATAAATCTAAAATTGAAGTATGGCTCGTATTGCCGGTGTTGACTTACCAAAAAATAAAAGAGGGGAAATAGGATTGACCTATATCTATGGTATTGGCCGTTCCACTGCCCGTTACATTTTGGATAAAGCAAATATTAATTACGATAAGAAGGTAAATGACTGGGATGATGATGACCTGAATCATATCCGTAACATCATCACAAATGAAATAAAAGTGGAAGGCGCCCTGCGCAGTGAAGTTCAGATGAGCATTAAGCGTTTGCTGGATATAGCCTGCTATCGTGGCCTTCGTCATCGTAAAGGATTGCCGGTTCGCGGTCAGCGTACCCGTACCAACAGCCGTACAAGAAAAGGTAAGCGTAAAACAGTTGCCGGTAAGAAAAAGGCACCTAAGAAATAATTAAATCCGAAACCCGGAATTCAATCCGGGTTTTGATATTAAAATATTCGAATTTTTAAAAATAATTATGGCAAAAGCAGCAAAAGCACAGGCAGGCGGAAAAACCGTAACTAAAAAAAGGATTGTAAAAGTAGATGCTTATGGCGATGCGCACATCAGTGCTACTTTTAATAATCTCATTGTGTCTTTGACCAATAAGCAGGGACAGGTGATAAGCTGGTCATCTGCAGGAAAGATGGGTTTCCGAGGTTCTAAAAAGAATACGCCTTATGCAGCTCAAATGGCAGCGCAGGATGCGGCAAAAACTGCAACAGATGCAGGCCTCAGAAAAGTGGATGTATATGTAAAGGGTCCTGGTGCAGGCCGTGAGGGTGCTATCCGCGCCCTGGCAACTAATGGTATTGAAGTAGTGATGATAAAAGACGTTACACCTTTACCTCATAACGGCTGCCGTCCTCCAAAGAAAAGAAGAGTTTAAACAATTGCAGATTGACGATTGCAGATTTCGGATTGCCTTTAAATCTAAAATCTACAATCTGAAATCTAAAATTTAATAATCGGGTACAGCATTCATTTTAAGATTTTTACTGATGCTGTATCGTCACTAAAAAATCGTACATACATTATGGCACGTTACAACGGTCCCAAAACAAAGATCAGCCGTATTTTCGGCGAGCCTATCTTAGGCAATGGAAAATGGTTAAATAAGAACAGCAACCCTCCCGGACAGCATGGCGCTTCCCGCAAACGCAAAACTTTAGGTGAATATGCTGTTCAGCTAAAAGAAAAACAAAAAGCAAAATACACTTACGGTGTTTTAGAGCGCCAGTTCCGCAAAACATTTGAAGAAGCTTCACGCCTTAAAGGTGTTACCGGTGAAAATCTTATAAAATTACTGGAAGCACGTTTGGACAATACGGTGTTCCGCTTAGGCATTGCGCCTTCACGCCCGGCTGCGAGGCAGTTGGTTTCTCATAAGCATGTTACCGTGAATGGGGTTATCGTAAATATTCCTTCTTACCAGTTAAAACCAGGTGACAGAATTGGTTTGAAACCCAAGAGCGGCGATAACAGTTCTATTACCAGCCAGATCCGTGGCAAGAGCCCTAAATTTAACTGGCTCGACTGGAATGAAGCTGAAAAACAGGGTGCCTTCATCACTTATCCTGAAAGAGAAAGTGTTCCTGAAAATATCAAGGAACAACTGATAGTGGAGTTGTATAGCAAGTAAGAAATCCCATCTCCGCCGCGGCGGGGAGTAAATGGGTTCAAACAGTAAACATTTTTCTTAAAGTCCCTTTAGGGATTTAGGGCAAACAATAAAAACAAAAACAAAGGAATATAAAATGGCCATTTTAAACTTCCAGAAACCGGACAAAATCATTTTACAGAAAGCAACTGATTTTGAAGGTTCATTCGAATTTCGCCCGCTTGAGCAAGGCTACGGATTAACCATCGGCAATGCTTTAAGAAGGGTTTTATTAAGCAGCCTTGAAGGATACGCAATCACGAGCGTAAGAATTGAAGGTGTTGAACATGAGTTTGCAACTATAAAAGGCGTTACAGAAGATGTAACTGAAATTATTCTTAACCTGAAACAGGTTAGGTTCAAGAAAACAGTTGATCATGATGTAGCCACTGAAAAAGTTGTATTGAGCGTTAAGAACAAATCTGAATTTACTGCAGCCATACTGAATGATGGCATGCAGAGCTTCCAGGTAATGAACCCTGAGTTGGTTATCTGTACGATGGATCAAAGCGCCAAGCTTGATATCGAGCTGACTATTTCGAAAGGCCGTGGTTATGTGCCCGCTGAAGAAAATCGCGCAAAAGATATTCCGCTGGGTTATATTCCGATCGATTCTATTCATACGCCGATTAAGAATGTAAAATATGCTGTAGAAAACTATCGTGTGGAACAAAGAACAGACTATGAAAAGCTGTTGCTCGATGTTTCAACTGATGGTACCATCAATCCTGAAGAAGCTGTAAAACAAGCTTCACGCATTTTGATACAGCACCTGATGATCATCACGGATGAAAATATCACTTTCGATAATAAAGAAGACAGGAAAGAAGATGTTGTTGATGAGCAAATGCTGCAGTTGCGCAAAGTATTGAAAACTCCATTGGAAGACCTCGATCTTTCTGTGCGTGCATTCAATTGCTTAAAAGCTGCAAAGATCAACAGCTTAAGCGAGTTGGTTCAGTACGAACAGGAAGACCTGATGAAGTTTCGCAACTTCGGTCAGAAATCTTTGAGCGAAATCGAACAGGTTTTAGGCGAAAGAGGTTTGCACTTCGGAATGGATTTGAGCAAGCTTGGTTTGGATGATATAAATTAAGCCCAAGCCCCGGCCCTAAAGGGAGTTATACAAAGTTCTTTATAAATATTAATTCTTAAATAATCAGAAGTTTTCCATTTCCCCTTTAGGGGTCAGGGGCTTCTATCCTTGTAATTCCTTGACACGGTACAAGGCTAAAAATTAAACGTCATGCGTCACGGAGATAAGATAAAAAATTTAAGCCGTACAAAGGCACACAGGGATGCGTTGCTTGCCAATCTGGGCAGCCAGCTGATCGTAAATAAGCGCATCGTTACCACATTGGCGAAAGCAAAATCACTCAGGATTTATGTTGAGCCGCTGATTACCAAAACACGTAAAGGTGATAGCAAAGAGCAGATCATGCACCAGCATCGCGTTGTGTTTAGTTATTTGAAGGACAAACATGCTGTGAAAGAATTATTTACAGTTGTTGCTCCCAAAGTAGCAGGCCGCCCCGGTGGTTATACCCGCATTATTAAGCTAGGTACACGTTTAGGTGATAATGCTGAAATGGCCTTGATAGAGCTGGTTGATTTCAACGAGGTATATGGTAAAACAGCACCTGCTACGGAAGCCGGTAAGAAAACACGCCGCGGCCGTTCTAAAAAAGCTGCTGCTCCAAACACTGCTGAGACAAATGCGGAAACAGTTGAAAAATCAACTGCAACAACAACTCCCGCTGTTGAAGAAGCTGCTTCAACTCCCGTTGAAGGCGAAGCAGATATTCAGAAAGGAACAGAAGAATAAAATTTCCAAATACTATTATAAAAGGCAAAACTTTTACCGGTTTTGCCTTTTTTGCTTTAGGAAAGCAAAGCCCTGGCAGGTTGTTTTTGCCTGCGTTTATAAAGAGACTGCATGGATTTTTGCGACATGCCTTTCAGTTTAAAATATTCCTGTTTAAGTAAATATTCGGAAGCGTTGAAATACGGAGAATTCCTTTTAAAAGAGATAAGCTATAATAAACAAGGTGTTCATATTCTCAATGAACACCTTGTTGTAAAGTTTAACGCGCTTGTTTTATTGTAGCTTGGCTATCTCCCCGTCATAGTAATTTTTTGTTTCAATTACGTCAGGTAAACTATGATACCAGTTTGATTCATGCTCAATGGATAACATGCCATTGAAGTTCTGTCTTTTCAACTCGGTAAACACAGCAGGAAAATCTATTACACCTTTTGAAACAACTGTGTCGGCAGCCTGTGTGTCATCGAACTTTACAATATCTTTCAGATGTACACCGAAAACATGGCCTTCCAGTTGTTTAAGGCAATCAACAGGATTTAAACCATTGCGTGCCCAATGGCCTATATCAGCACAGCTACCGATATTATGATGATTTTGTATGGCGGCCAAAACAGAATCAGGGCTCCAGTATGCATTTGGTTTGGGATGGTCATGTATGGCTATCCTGATGCCATAAACGCCCGCAAGGCTGTCTATCATATCCCATTGTGTTTTGTTCGGTTCGCATGTGATATAACTTAACCCGAATTCTTTTGCAAGGTCAAAGGCCTTTATCCATTCAACTTTATCCTGGGGTGAGATCACGCCCATGGCAACGATCTGGATGCCCTTATCCTGCAATATTTTTTTAAGCCCGGCTCTTGTAACGGGAGACATTCTCAAGCCAAATTCTCCCGGGAAACTACCACCCAATTTTTGTCCCCAGAATGCTTCAATGCTTTTAATTCCCGCACTGTCAACTTTGTCCAACGCTTCCATGAATGTGAACATTCTAAACGTCCACATTTGTACGCCCAGCTTGAAACCGGCAGTACTGCCGGTTGATACGGCCGTGGTGTCCACTGATGTAGAGTCGCCGGTTGATGAGGAGGAGGTGCTGCTGTTACAGGCGGCAAATACGAACATGCTTGCTGTTAAAAGACATGCAATCAATTTCATAGTAATGAGATTTTGTTTTTTAATGCGGCAAAGTAATGACTTTGACAGTAATGATATCGGAAAATAATTCAGAAGGAGAGTCCTGCAATTAATAATGCAAAGAATATTAAAAAGGCCGTCTCGTAGTTTGAGACGGCCTCTGGTAATTTAAAACTTATAACGCTTTTGTAAACGGATCTATTTACCCTTCACCGCTTTTATTGTTTTAACTGTTGAACCCTGAATGATCTGGATAGAATAAACACCATTGGCAAATTGCTGCCCAAAACGGTAAGATTGATTGGGAAAAGCCTGTTTATTATAAACAACCTTTCCTGCCATATTTACAATTTTTATCGTTACAGGGGCGCTGCTGCTGCTTTTTACAGATAGTGTAAATTCATCTATTGCGGGGTTGGGAGACAGCATTGTTTCAAAGCTACCGGCTTTAACAGTCAAGCTCTCATTATCACCATCGGCTAAAATGCCGGGATTACAACCTGTTTCAGGTTCTGTAAGCGTCAAGCTTGTGCTTGCAACACAACCATGAGCATCCGTTCTTGAAATGGTGTAATCACCTGCAGGCAGGTTTTTGAACGATCCATTGGTATTAGATTGATTTACTGGTCCTGACAAGATATAATTACTGTAAGGTTTAGTACCTCCGGTAGCGGAGACTTTAATTGAACCGGTTGAATTACCGTGGCAACGGATATCCTTATGATCTGTAACCACAACAGTTAAGGCACTCGCAGGTTGTGTAATCTTAACAGTAATGGATTTGATGCAGCCGTTAGCATCCTGAGCTGTAACAGCATAGCTGCCTGCTATCAAACTTGTATATTGATCCTGGGCGGTGTAAGGACCTGTGTTAACCTTATATAAATAACCCCCGCCGCTTCCACCGCTGGCAGCTACAGTAAATGAACCTGAAGCATCTCCAAAGCAGTTAACATTTGTTTTATTAACAAGTGTGAGAACAAGGGCAGGGGGTTCGGTAAGCGTTACAGAAAGATTGGCTGTATTTCCGAACTTCTTGTCGGTAACCGTAACAGTATAGGTACCGGCAGCGAGACTAGTGAGATCCTGTTTTGTTTTGCCATTGCTCCAGGCATAAGTGTACTTACCGGAGCCGCCTGAAACCGTTATATCAATTGCGCCGGATTTGTCTCCGTTACAGGTGAGATCGGTTTTAGAAGCAAGAACAAGAGAAAAGGGCTGAAGACAAGCGCCGTTAACAGACTGGAAGCCAAGCACGTTCGTATTGGCATCGGTGCCATCGAACAGGAAAGGTATATAAGATACATTTCCATCCACTTTGGAAGCCACCGTCGTGGCGTCATTAGACCCATACCAGTTACAGCTCGCATCTACCGCGAGACCTGTAGAATTTTTAATGCCAAATGCTGTTGAAGTGAAGCTGTTTGAATGCACAGAAACAGAACCAGCACCGGCATTGTCTTCAATATGAACCCCGACAGCATCTGTGTTCCCTTTATGATCAATAAGGCCATTGATATAATTATTGGTCACTAGCGCGCCGGGAGTTTCTCCCTCTAATCCAACTCCATGGGCCCATAAGCCCTCAAGGTTTGTGATAGCGTTGTTTGTAACAAGTGGGTTAACAGCCTTTCCAATGGCTGCACCACTGGCCCCGGCATTAATCAAAATACCGTATGCTCCTTTTCCGCCATCATTGAAGTCAGCTGTATTTGCAGTTATATCATTGATGATATTATTACTGATAGTTACATTTAAAGCATCATGGTTGGCCGTTGAAAAACCAACTCCGATTCCCCCGCCGCTTCCATTGTTTGCTTTGGCAGCACTTCCTGAAAGCGATGTATTGGCGCCACCCCGGATATCACCTATACAGTTTTTGGCAATATTGATATTAGAAATATCAGCCGTAGTCCCTATTTCAATAGCTACTCCATAGCTTGGTTGCGACCCGGTTGTTTCATCACCGACATTGGTTATTATGTTATTCTGAACCTTAACATTGCTTCTTCCATATCCATAAATCCCGAAAGATCCACCCGGGTTGGTGATGGTAAACCCATTAATAGTAACATTATCTGCACCAATTAAAATGGCTGCGGTACCGCTTGCTAAAACTCCATTGATCGCAGATTCTGTGCCTCGCCCGTCTGAACAGGAAACATTATAGTTAGCACCCTTTAAAGTGAGGCTTTTGTTTACTGTGACATTTTCATTAAAAGCACCCGATGTTACATTTAAAGTATTCCCTGCCACCAGACCGATACCTTCGTCTATCCGGCCGCTGGATCCGGTTTGTGCGCCGGAAGCAGTTACCCACAGGTTGGTGAAAGTCCCCTGGAAACCAAAAGTACCGCGGCCGGGAGTTGTTTCCACATTCGCATCATTACCTGTGTTAAGGTAGGGAGTGTAATCGAAATTGGCAGAGGCCTGGCCTGCAATTTCGTCCGGGGGAGTCGAAGGAGGTATTGAAGTTGGATCTGTACCGCCAAATTCAGCCGGGATAAGAACAGAATAGCCTGGTTCATCACTGTTGGCTGTTGTTACGGACGGCTGGTTAGTTCCATACCAATTACCGCTAAAATTTTTTAGGTTGGTAGTGCCTGGCGTTGGTAGTGAACCTCCTTGTTGACGGTCAACAATCTGGCCATACCAGTTACCGCTAATGTTATTGTTGTTGAAAGTACAGTTTAATGCGGTTTGCAGCGGGCTGTTTGTTCCGCCGCTGGCATCAAGAAACAAAACGCCTACAGTCCTGTTAACTGTAATTGCATTTTCTGTGACCGTCATATTATCGGTGACATTCCGGAAAATAAGCCCGGTGTGGTTGTCTGTTATAACGTTATTACGTATGGTATGGTTGCTACTATTATTTACATCTATAGCAGTACGGTTTTGCGTTATCAGGTTATCATGAATAACCATGCCTGTATAAGCACCTTGGACCGAGATGCCGGCAGTGTTTGTGCCCGGGTCATTCCAGTCTGCAACATTGTTTCCGGCGCGGGTTATTTTAAATTTCGATATATCAACATTGTTAGCAGCAATAGCAACTGTTGAACCTGCTCCTCCGATAGGCCCTTCTATGGTAGTTTTACCTGTATCAAGCCCCACCAGGGTCACCGATTGAATTACTGAAACGTCTTCCGGGTATAAACCGGCATCGACATAAATAACATCGCCTGGTTGCGCTATACTTATTGCAAATTGAATGGTTGCAAACGGGGCAGCCGCCGTGCCACAATTGGCATCGTTGCCCACCGCTGTTGTATATACATCCCCTGTCTGATCATTATCATTCACGTAAAAAGGGCTACTGTTACTGCAATCAAGTGTTGTAAAATTTTTTACATTGGGTGGGATGCGTTTTAGCAATGCCGATTTTTCAGGCATTGGCCTTCGCGCTTTATCAGTTCGTGTTTGCGCGTTGACTTTTTGAAACAAAGCAATCAAAAAGATAAAAAAGCAGATACCGGCTAATTTTAAAAGCCCGGTTTTTGACATAGGTAAATTGTTGTACATAAAAGTGAAAATTTAAGGTTATAAATAAGCATTTCATTTGTTCGGTTAGCTATATGGAACAAACAACTATACGTGCATAGTGGTAAATTGAAGCGATGTATGTTAATGCTGCAAGGTGAAAATAATAAGGTGTTTATAGGTTAAGTAATCAATCTGAAATCCGGTTAGTATTGCAATCCTAAATATCCTTTCTGAAAAAAGTAGTCTTATTATTTCGGAACTAAATTAAGGGAAGTTCAATACAAACAAAAAATTTTTTATTTGTGGCTTGGACATTATTATTTGTTTCAGTAACTTTTTATTGCTGTTATTGCGGGTTTCTCCCAACAAGGTCTAACATAAAAAAAGCTGTTTCAGATTTTTGAAACAGCTAATAATAAACTTGAACAACACTTATTTATTTACGTGTTTTGATCAAAAGTTTCTTATAAATTTTTACCAATACCTATACCCCGTTACCCTTGCATATTCAACTTTACTTGTAGCTAATTGATATTGATAACGAAGATTGGTTAATAAAACACGCTGCAAATTCACAACAGCATCTGTAATATCTGTGTTTAAACCGATGCCATTCAAATAGCGGCTGGAAGCGATCTTTACAGCCTCCATACCTGTTTCAATCTGGCCCTGCATATTCTTTAATTTGTCTGTATTGGTTTGAATATCTGTTAACGCCTGCTGAATATTGTTCTGGTATTCGTTATTCAAACTTTCCTGTGCCAATTGGTTTTGTTTAACCTGGGCTTCTGCAACAGCGATCTGTTTCTTTGTTCTGCCATCGTACAAAGGAATTTTTAAACTTACACCGCCTGCATAATTGAAACGCATCTGTGTTACTTCAGGCACATAGCCATTCTTAACACCTGCTGATCCATTCAGGGCAACGCTGGGTTTATCTGTTTGCCTTACAATATTCAACTGGTCTTTAGCCTGTTGAATACGATCCTGTGCCAACAAAAAATCAGGGGCGGAAACAGATGCGGTTGCAAATGCATCCTGCAATGTTTGAACAGGTAAATTAAAATCGAAACTGTTGCCTGCTATATTATTGTTGCCGGTTGTGTATTGCAACAAAGTTATTTGCCTTTGCAGGTTGTTTAAAAGGTCTTCTCTCAGGTTCACTTCTATATCTATCTGTGATTGCAGATTCAATACATCCAGCTTAATGGCATCGCCATTCTTTAATTTATTTGCTGCGACCGTTTTATTGGCATTCAAATAATTTAAAATGCTGTCTTCAATCGTAACTGCTTTCCTGAAATAAATAATGTTATAATAAATGCCCGCTACCTGGCTGGCAAGCAGTGTTTGTACGTTGGCAACATTGTCGTTTGCATATTTAAGGTCTGTTTTTGCTTTGTCAACATTTGCTTTTAATCTTCCAAAATCAAACAACAAATATTCAGCCCCTATGTTGGCATTGACATTGTTCACCGGCGCAAACTGGAAATTTGTTTTTTCTCCGTCAACTTCCAAAGGCAACACAATTTTGGGCTGTACATATTCATAGCTGCCATTCAGGTCAACTGTTGGCAGTTTAGTCTGAGCAACATCAATTTGTTTTTCTGCAATGTTGATCTGGTTTTTTGCTTCCTGCACTTTTGGATAATAACTGAACGATTGGTTAATGATACCTTTCAGTTCATTGCTTACCTGCGTTTGCGCAGTTGCCATTATGGAAGCATACAACAAAGTGAATGTTATAAAATACTTTTTCATTGTTTATATCTTTTTTGTCAATTGTTATTTTCTTCTAATGCGCCAGGTATCTTTGAGGATACCGGCCTTTTATTGCTGCTTAATGAGATGTCGTAGAAGTGTTGCGACGCAAGGGACGATGCCAGACAGTACTGAAAGCCCGTCACCTAAAAATTCTTCTAATGCGCCTCCACCATTGCCGCTGCTGCAGCTTCACCGTTACCGTTTGTTTTTTTCTTAGTTCTTAAAAATGTTACCAACGGAATAACGGCGATAAAAAATATCGCTATCAGTTTGAATGTATCCAAGTAAGACAGGTAATATGCCTGCTTGTCAACCTGGCTATTAATAATGCTTAATGCTGTGTGTGCAGCAGAAGCGCTGTCGATACTTGTGCCCGATGATAAGCCATGCGCTATTGTATTTAACCGTTGTGTAAACTCGGGCGAACCTTGTGTAAGATTGCCTACCAGACTTGTGCGATGCACCGCGTAGTTATGCGCTATATAATTGTTTGCAATGGCAATACCAAAAGCTCCGCCTAATTGGCGTATCATATTATTCAATGCAATACCCGACGCATAATCCTTTGGCTGCAAACCGACAACTGCCTGGTTAATTAAAGGCAACTGCACCATTGAAATGCCCAATGCCCGTAATGCCAGAGGGAAGAAAAAATCCCATTTACCCACATCAGGGCTAACCTTTGCAGACATCACTGAATAAACAGCGAATAAAATAAAACCTACTACTACAAACGGAATTGCGGGAACACCTTTGCTCATGGTTTTACCAATGACGGGCATCATGATAACAGCCATTAATGTAGGCGGCAATAAGGATAAGCCTGTTTCGTATGCTGAAAAACCCAGCACTCTTTGTGCGAGCACGGGATAAACAAACACTGATGTAAACAAACCAAATCCCGCAACAAAAGTGAATATGGTGGTAAAGGCAAGATTGCGGTTGCCTAATACTTTTAAATTTACTGCTGGCTTTGGAATTCTTATTTCCCGAATGATAAAACTTATTAAACCTACAGCAGCAATTACGGCGCAGATGCGGATGGAATTACTGCTGAACCAATCTTCTGATTCACCTCTTTCCAAAACAAACTGTAAACAGCCGATCCCTGCCATCAACATGGCGATGCCGGGATAGTCTATGTAAATGCTTTTCTTGTTTTCACCTTCACCATCTTTTCTATCAACGAAAGTATAAGCAAGTAAGGTTGCTATTAAGCCAATAGGCACATTGATCATAAATATCAGCGGCCAGTTATAATGTTCAATGATATAACCGCCTAATGTTGGTCCTAATGTTGGGCCGAGCACTAACCCCATTCCAAATAATCCTGATGCAATGGGCCTGTCTTTTGGTTCGAAAGCATCAAATAAAATTGCCTGTGATGTTGATAGCAGCGCACCACCACCAACACCCTGTACAAATCTCCAGATAATAATTTCGACCAGACCTGTCGACTGTCCGCACAGGTATGATGCCAACGTAAAAATTATCATGGAGGCTATGTAGTAATTCTTTCTGCCGAAAAATTCAGCCAGGAAGCTGGTAAGCGGAATGATGATCACATTAGCAATAGCATAAGATGTGATCACCCAGCTGATATCTTCAATGCTTACGCCAAGGCTGCCGGCCATATCGTTCAAGGCAACATTTACAATGGAAGTATCAACCAGTTCCATTACGGCTGCTGATACTGTCGTAATAACAATAATATATTTAGCGAGCCTTTTCATGTGTTGATTTTTTTCGTGAAACGTGAATCGTCAAACGTGAGTGGTGAGTAGTGAGTGGTGAATAGTGAATAGCTTATCCGGGAATGAGAGTTCAACTATTACTTATGCATTGACTATTGACCATTCACGATTCACGTTTGACGATTGACGTTCTTAATTAATTTTAATGCTCACATCAGCGCTAAGGCCGGCACGAAGGATATTACTGTAGCTGTTAAGATCATCTATATTTATCTTAACCGGAATACGTTGTGTAACCTTCACAAAATTTCCACTTGCATTATCCGGGGGCAATACAGAAAATCTTGCGCCTGTGGCTTCACTTAAGCTGGCAACACGGCCTTTTAAAGAGGAATCAGGGTAGGCGTCTAAAGAAATTTCAACCGGCATGCCTGGATAAAATTTTCTTATTTGTGTTTCTTTAAAATTAGCAACGACCCAATACGTGGTGTCATTCACAATGGAAAACAACGGCGAGCCTGCCTGTACAAACTGGCCGGCAGTGATATTTAGCTTACCCAACTTCCCCGATTGCGGCGCATTTATTTTGGTGTAAGAAATTTTTAATTGCTGTTGCTGAATAGCTGCTGCTTTTGTTGCCAAACCGGCCTGTGCTTTTTGAAGACCAGCCTGTAAAATGGCAATGCGGCTTTCTGCTGTTGACAACTCGCTCTCATTGTTAGAAGATTGCTGTTTCGCCTGCTCTAAATTAAACCTGCTGTCATCCAATTGTTTTTTTGTGATGGCCTGGTCTTTATAAAGACTTTGGTTACGATCATAATCTTCCTGTGCCTGTTGTATTTTTATTGAGGAGAGCTGTATGTTTCCGCGGTTGGTGCTCAAACCGATCTGTGCATTTTTTAAGGCTGCCCGCGCATTTAAAATATCTGCCCGGGCTGATTCATAATCTGCCTGCATTTGCAACAACTGTGTTTGCAATTCCGCATCATCAATTTCAACTAATAGCTGGCCGGCTTTAACGGAATCATAATCTTTTACATCGATCATTTTTACATAACCGCTGACTCTTGGCAACACAGGAGAAATTTGTGTTTCCACCTGCGCATCATCGGTGCTTTCGTGTTGAATAGCATAAGAAATTTTCTTCCATCCGAATATGCCTGCGGCTATTAATATGATAGCAATGATCGCATAACGAACAGGAGATTTCCTTTTCTTTTCCGGTTGCTTGTTTTCCTGGTCCATAAATCTTTTTAATTTATTTGTTTAAAAGATGGTCATGCATCAGTTGTTTTAAATGCGCTGATACACGTTTTTTAAATTTTACATCTTCATATGGTATATAATCGTCGCTCTTATTCATGAGCCTGTTGCAAAACTTTTTGGAAAGCAGCACCTGGTTAATAGTTCCGGTAAGTGTTGCGATCGTAAGCTCAATGTCAACTTTTTTAAAATCGCCTTGTTTGATGCCTGATTCAATGATGCTTTTGATGATCATTACATTAGGAATGAAATTATTTACAATGGACGATTGCAAATTTTCACGTTGGTTCAATATCAATTCCTGTTGAATAAGGCGGTGAAACATTCTGTGCGTAAAAAGCTTTTCTATGTAAGAATCAATGACAGCCTCTATTTTTTTAATGTGTGTGAGGTCTTTGTTGTTCATTATCTCGTCCAGTAAGCCGCGGGTTACCGAAGATTTATTTTCTACTATCTTTTCAAAAAGCTTTTCCTTGGTTCCAAAATAATAATTCACCATTGC
The DNA here is from genome assembly GCA_036274175.1 of Parafilimonas sp. Taxonomy (GTDB): domain Bacteria; phylum Bacteroidota; class Bacteroidia; order Chitinophagales; family Chitinophagaceae; genus Parafilimonas. Next base: position 66,385 of record DASUGF010000092.1, on the reverse strand, counting down.
CACATTAACCGAAGCTTTTTCCGCGATATCGCGTATGGAAGTGCCTTCGAATCCACGTTGTGCAAACAGTTGCATGGCGGTGTCTATGATTTGTTCACGCTTATCTTTCATGTGACAGAATAAATTCAGGGCACAAATTTAAACAACTGTTTAAATTAAACAAACGTTTAATTAAGTTTTTTTTTTAGAAGGCTGATTATTTTTTTGAAGTACAACGGTTTTTTGCAGATTTCAGGCTGACGGAGATAGGGGGAAGGTTATCGCAGTTTATAAGCTTTACTGTGCACTGTTATTTGTATGCCCGGCAATTTTATGTTTGGAAAATGCAGTAGGAAATAAATAATGCGGAGAAATAAAAATTGACTTCGGCAACGTGGCGAAATCAATTTTTATCAAGCATCTTAAGTACTTGTGGCAAAACGAATGCTGGCGGATTAAGACATATTATGTTATGTGCCCATAAGCATCACGATACATCTAACACTAATTCGAATTCCGTTTTGACATTAAAATGTATTTTTTCAGTGTTTCAATTTCCAAAGCATCGTATGCGGTAAGATCTCCGCGATATAGATCATGCTGCCAGATTTTTGGAATAGGATCACCGGGACGATGCCCCCAGGGGAGGTCGGTTTGTGTTTTACCATTTACCAAACCCCATAACATGCAACCAACTTTTTCATCATAAAAAACCTGAAGGTTAGTTTCAATGGTGCTTTTCAGCGGGCGGTTCATCCACTCTGTACATATTACTGGCCGGTTACGTTTTTTTAATTCTTTGATCTGGTTCAGTAACACTTCTTTGTTTTCATAATTGTGAAAGGTTATTACGTCTGAATTAGCATAAATAATTTCGTTCAAGCGCGGGTTTTTATCAAACACATCGATCGTTAAAGGTTGCGATGGATTCACTGCCCTGGCCCATACTATCACTTTTTTCAGCAAAGGAAAAGTTGCTGAACCAAGCCCGCCGTTTGTTGGTTCATTGTACAAGTCCCAAAATAAAATGCGTTGATCATTTTTAAAGCGATCTATCACCGCCTTTACATACACTTCAAGCTTTGGGTAAGTTGTTGAATCAACCACCATGCTATGCCCGGGGCTTGGCGACCATGCCCATGCATACCATCCGGCAAGCGGTTCCGGTTGTTTACCAATTTTCGGATCCTGTGTTATACCAAATGAACAATCATCAAAAAGGGACGGTACAAATTTTATATGATGCTTATCACATACAGCCATAAATGCATCGAGTGTTTTTAAAAAATAAGTTGAGTCATCGGCATATACTGCGTATTGTAAAACGGCACGTAATACATTCATACCTGATTGCTCTGCTAGCGCCAATTCTTTATCAATCGCACCCGCATCAAAACTTGTTTTGTCCCACATCGCCGTATAATTAATAGCATAAGCCGGGATATAATTAAAGCCACATAACCACGGTTGTTGTTTGTACCATTCGTTGGCTTTTTGTTCGCTCCAGCGTTGTGCGGAATTCTGGGCGGATAATGATGTTACTACAATTAAGAAAAGGGAAAAGACGGATAATTTTTTCATGAATAATTTGGATGAGTAATGAGTGATCAATAATGAGTTATCGGACTGTTGAATGTTTATCAACAAATTTCAAATGTATGCGTTCTTTAAAGTCTTCCTTTAGGGAGATTTAGAGGGCCGGGTTTAACCTGGATGCTGCCAGTTCGTCCGGTTGCAATCCGCATAACCACCTGTTTCGATCTGCTTCCTGGTGTTCATTTATTGGTGTTGTAACTGTAGCGCCATCGGCAAAATAAATAATCGTCATAACTTCTCTTGTCTTATCGGAATTATTTCCGGGTGCTGCATGTAAGGTCCAGCCGTAATGCCAGGTTGCATCTCCGGCGCGCATTGTTTTTGCCCGGGTTATATCATAGCCTTGTTTTTGAATGTAATCGTTCAATGCTTCTTCAGACTCATCTGATATCGCTATATTTTTTACAGACCCATTCTTATGTGAACCGGATGCAAATGTCAACATACCCATTTCTTCCGTTATATCGATCAACGGCATCCACATGGTGATGGTATTTTTAGTACTCAACGGCCAGTAATATTGGTCCTGGTGCCAGGGTGTAAAGCCTCCGCCCGGTTCTTTATATAAAGCCTGGTCGTGGTAAATACGTACTTTCCCTACCCCAAGCAGGTCAGCGGCGATCTTCGCAAAACGTTTTGCCAGCGTGAACTTTTTCACATCTTCATCAACATTCCAAAGGTTCATGATCTGCAGGAATGCTTTTCCATAGGTGTCGCGGTCTTCCAGTTTTCTTTTTTCAGTATTGTATTTGTAAGCCGCTTCATTAATTACATCGCGGTAAGCAGCCACTTCATCTGTGTTTAAAATATTTTTTATAAGTGTGTGGCCATTTTTTTGAAAGGCTTCTTTTTGTGCAGGAGAAATGCTGATAGTGTTATCCAGCGTTGGCAATTTCAAATCGTACATAGTTATATCGTTTTTGTGAGCTCAAAATAAGATCATGCCTGGTAAACAGAAAATGCGTGTATTGGCATATTTGTGGATTATTTTGTTCATTTGCCGGTAATTGGCGCGTTATAAAAGCTAAAATTGTCTATGAATGAAGGCTTCCTTTGAATCATTGGATACGGGCAACCGTTCTTTTCTTGTAAGGCGGTTTAGTGAGAAAAGTTTTTCTGCACCTTATCATTTTCACCCGGAGTACGAGCTTACTTTAATATTGAAGGGTTCCGGCAAAAGGTATGTCGGAACACATATGCAGGCCTATTTCCCCGGCGATCTTGTGTTACTGGGATCCAATCTTCCGCATTGCTGGAAATCAGAAAACGGCACAAATGAAAATTCTGTTTCTGTAGTGGTGCAATTCCGTGCGGATTGTATGGGTAAAGATTTTTTTTGCAAACCCGAAATGAAGCGCATTGATAACCTGCTGCACAAAAGCAGCAACGGTATTTTTTTTACCGGAGATATTAATGTCCTTCAACAAAAAATGCTTGCTGTGTTACATGAGAAAAGCGACTGCAAAAAATTCATATTGCTGCTTGAGCTTTTGCATGAGCTTACCCTTTCAAAAAAATATACGATGCTAAACAAAGAAAATTATTATGAAGAGCTTTCATCGAATGAAAAAGAACGCATCAATAAAGTGATGGCATATATCGTAGATAATTTTCAAAAAGAAATTTCATTAGATAAAGCAGCCTCCTTAATCAATATGACAACGCATGCGTTCTGTAAATATTTTAAAAAAGTAACAAGGAAAACTTTTATTGAAGCAGTTAACGATTATCGGGTGGATTTTGCCGCAAGGCAGTTGGTTCATACGGACATGGCTGTCTCACAAATTGGCTTTGACAGCGGCTTTAACGATATTTCCAATTTCTATAAAACATTCAGACAGCGAACAAAACTCAGCCCGCTGGGCTATCGTAAAGCTTTTGTAAAAAAATTATTTGACTGAGATATGGGCTGATTTAATTGTCTCAATAATTCCAATATCTGTCTCAAAATTTTCACCGGAAACCGTTTACTCTAATAAATCTTTAATTTACGCGCCTGAAATGATTGAAATGATGGGTAAATTTTTATTGCGGTTCCCACTGCTTGCCGGGTTAATATGTTCAGGATTGTATAGCTGGTCTCAGAATAACGCTACACTATTTAAGCTGCTGCCTTCATCACAAACGGGCGTAACATTTAAAAATACGATTACTGAAAGTGACAGCTTTAATATTTTAAACCAGGCAAATATTTATAATGGCGGTGGCGTGGGTATTGGTGATTTTAATAAAGACGGGCTTATGGATATTTATTTGGCCGGCAACATGGTTTCGAACAAACTTTATCTGAATAAAGGCGCCCTGAAATTTGATGACATAACAGATGCAGCAAGTGTTAATGGAGATCATCATTGGTGTACCGGCGTTGCTGTTGTAGATGTCAATAATGATGGCTGGCCTGATATTTATGTATCCTGTTCCTTCCTTAAACATAATGTGCCGTTAAGAACAAATCTTTTATACATAAATCAAGGGTTGAATAAAGACAACATTCCAACTTTCAAAGAATCTGCAAAACAATATGGTTTGGCTGATACCGGGTTTAGCACGCAGGCATATTTTTTTGATTATGATAAAGATGGCGACCTGGATATGTACCAGGTGACGAATGAATTGTATGATGCGAAAACGCCAATCCGTTTCAGGCCAAAAGTAAAAGACGGCAGTGCACTAAACACGGACCGCTTATACCGCAACAATGGTGACGGAACATTTATCAATGTATCCAAACAGGCAGGCATAACCATCGAAGGGTGGGGACATGCGGCTTGTATAACAGACATTAACCTCGATGGCTGGCCTGATGTATATGTGGCAAATGACTTTGTATCGAATGATCTGTGTTATATTAATAATCACGACGGAACTTTTACAGACAGCTTACCAAAATATTTTAAACATACGGCATGGAATGCAATGGGCACTGATGCTGTGGATGTGAATAATGATGGATTTATTGATCTTATCTCTCTTGAAATGTTGCCTGAAACTAACATGCGTAAAAAACGTATGCTTAGCGGTAACGAATATTACAATTATCTCAACAGCGCAAAATTTAGCTATACGCATCAATACGTGCGGAATGTGTTACAGTTAAACAGCGGCAATATTCCGGACCATCATCCAATATTCTCCGATATTGGTTTTATGGCAGGCATTTATCAAACAGACTGGAGCTGGTGCCCGCTGGTTGCAGATTTTGATAATGATGGTTTGCGCGATATGATCATTTCAAATGGTTTGCCGCGCGATGTTACCGACCTCGATTATGTGTCTTATGATAACGGTCTTGGAACAAGCAATAGCAGTTATACATTAGCCATGACGAATCCTTTGCCCGTTGTAAAACTGGCCAATTATGCTTTTAAAAATACTAACGGAATTACGTTTGAAAATAAATCAACGGATTGGGGAATAACACATTCTTCTTTCTCCAATGGTTCTGCTTATGTTGATTTGGATAATGATGGTGATCTCGACGTTGTGATCAACAACATCAACGAAGAAGCCTTTATTTATGAGAATACTTCGTTTAATAGTGGAACGAAAAACACTGATGAACATTATCTTGTTGTAAACATACAGGGCAATGAAAAAAATATAAACGGAATTGGTGCAGGGTTGCGTATTTATTATGGCGGAAAGCAACAGTATTATGAACAGTATCCAACGCGCGGCTATTTATCTGCTGATGATCCGAGAGCGCATTTTGGAATGGGCACAGTTACAAAAGTTGACTCACTTGTAGTGCAATGGCCTGACGGGAAACGCCAGGTGATCTTCGATATTGACGTTGATAAAACAATCATGGTCGCTTATAAAGATGCATCGGATGAGAAAACAGCTTTGCCTGTTGAGCAACCTTTATTCGCGGATATGTCTTCAAAAATTGGAATAAAATTCAGGCCTAAAGAAAGAGATTTTGTTGACTATAATATTCAGCCAACCATACCGCATAAATTAAGTCAATACGGCCCGGGTATTGCTGTTGGCGATATTGATAATAACGGCTTCGAGGATTTTTATGTCGGTGGAACCTCTGGTAATGCAGGCGTATTCTTTATGCAAAGCGCAGATGGAAAATTTACACTGGATTCATCAAGGCTTATTCCGAAAGATGATCCTTTATATGAAGATATGGGCGTTTTGTTTTTTGATGCTGATGGCGATAAAGATCTTGATCTCTACATTGTAAGCGGCAGTTATGAAATTCCACCCAATCATCCGATCAGCAACGACAGGCTGTTCATCAATAATGGTAAGGGAAAATTTGCAAAAAGTGTAAATGCTTTGCCAACGGATTCGACCAATGGCAGTTGTGTGCGTGCAGCAGATTTTGATGGAGACGGAGACCTTGATTTATTTGTTGGCGGAAGAGTTGTATCGGGCCGTTATCCTGAAACGCCAAAAAGCTTTTTGCTTCTAAATGATCATGGAAAATTTACTGATGCAACAGGAAAGCTTTGTCCGCAGTTAAAAAATATCGGCATGGTGACAGATGCTTTGTTCACCGATTTTAATAATGATGGTAAAGTTGACCTGGTAGTCACAGGTGAGTGGATGCCGGTGATTTTTTTTAAGAATACCGGTCAGGGTTTTGAAGAACTGAAAAACACCGGCCTGGAAAATAACATTGGTTGGTGGAACAGCATTGTTGCCGGGGATTTTGATAATGATGGCGATATTGATTACATCGCCGGTAATCTTGGGTTAAATACAAATTATACATGCAGTACATCAGAACCGCTTACAGTTCTTGCGAAAGACCTGGATAATAATGGTTCAATGGATGCGATGGTATTTTGTTATATGAAAGCGGAAGACGGAAGAATGAAGCCATTCCCGATGTCAGCCAAAGGGGACATGGTAAGCCAGTTGATCTCCACCAGGAAAAAATATCCAACCTATAAAGCATATGGCGCTGCGGAAATGGATGATATATGGAGTGCAAAAGACAGGGAAGGTGCGATCATGCTGCAGGCAAATGACATGCATACTTCCTACATAGAAAATGAAGGCAACGGGCATTTCACTTTAAAAGCTTTGCCGCTTGAGGCACAGGCTTCGTCTGTGTTTGGAATGATGGCTGAAGATATTGACGGTGATGGTAACCTCGATCTGTTGATGGTGGGGAATGACTATGGGATGGATCCTTATACGGGTAGAATGGACGCTTTTAATGGCCTTTATTTGAAGGGAAATGGGAAAGGAAATTTTAAACCACTGCCGGTAGCTCAAACAGGGTTTTATGTTCCCGGGGATGCAAAGACTTTGGCAAAGGTTCATGGCGAAAAAGGAGAGGAGTTATATATCGCTACGCAAAACCAGGACAGTTTAATGATCTATGCAAAATCAGTTAATAACACAAACAACAAATGGATCGATCTTCAGCCACAAGATTTTTCTGCAGATATATTGTATAAGGATGGCAGTAAAAAACATGTTGAATTTTACTACGGCAGTACTTATCTCTCCCAATCATCACGGAAGCTCGAACTAACAAGTGAGATGAGTAAAATTGTTATTACTGATTTTAAAGGGACAAAAAGAGAGATTAAAAAATAAGTCTGCTAAGTTAATAGTGAGTCGTCAGTGGTCAATGGTCAATGGTGAGTAACCTACATATGCGGTATCACAACTGACCGCTCACAACTCACCTGAAATGCGACAACTTGCAATTAACATAACAATAGTTTAGATGGCTCGTATTAAAGTCGATCTTCACGATATATACAATAACAGTGCTGCCATAGATAAAGCTTTGCAACAGGCGTTTAATGATGCAGTTAATAAAAAAATAAGTGAAGTAGAGATTATACCAGGTAAAGGAAGCGGCCAATTGCGTAAAAAAGTGGAACGCTTTTTACAGCAGCCGCACATTAAAAGTCAATATCACCGCATTGAAAACGACAGTAAAAATTTTGGCCGGCTGTTTGTGTACTTTAAATTCTGAAGCTATATGCTTCACGTGTTTTGTTGCTCAAATTTGACTAAAAGTGAATACGCTCATGATCAGGTTCCTGGTGAAAAATCTTTGTCATCATATCAAATAATTCAGGATGATTTATTTTGAAGCGTTCCGGCGAGCCAAAAAAGTATTCTGATGCTACTGCAAAAAATTCCGCTTGGCTTGTGGCGCCATATATATTGATGTCAGATTTCCCTTCTTTCATTCTCTCTATTTCCTCACTCATATATTTTATCCAGGGGATAGTGTATTGTTTTTCGAGTAATTCTTCTGGTATGCCATCTGTATCGCCATCGGCTTTATCCAGTAAATGCACAAATTCATGAATACCGGTATTGTGTCTTGAAATCTCATTGGCAAAGCCTTGCCGCAATGCAGGTTTTGAAAGTAGCATTATTCTTTGCAGCGCTCCGGTGCCCACCATTCCTGATATACTTCTGTCTTCTGCTGTAACTGAAAAGTCATAAGCATCAAAAGTGTCGTTATACAAAAGCACATGCGATAAATTGTAATAATGCCAGTCGAAGCCAAAAGCCGGGATAACAGCGCTGGACGCCACCAATATTTTATCCAATTCTGTCATCTCTGTATTAACCGGGATGATGCGCACATAAGAAAGGAAATTTTTTATCTTGTTTTCAAATTTTATTCTGCCGGCATTATCCAGCTTATTGTAAAAAGCAACGTGCTCCTGCAACAATTCACGATAATTAATTGAAAGTTCAACTTTATGTTTTCGTTTATAACGCCAGATCAATAGGCTAATGATTGGCGTTATAATAATAAAGAGGATAAGCCCGGTCATTAGTAAAACGCAGGATAGGTTAATGCATTATAACTTTGTTTATAACCCAAGATATTTACTTAATTCCTTTTCAATTTGAGAGCAACTTAAGAACATAGGTTTATCTGTTATGATCACATTCATGGTTGAACCTTTCATTGAATAACTCCCTTTTATAGCACCGATAAAAGTTGAAAGCGAAAATTCGCCGGCTCCAACATCGCCTGTAAATTGACCGCCGGCGCCGGTGATCGCAGTTTGAGCTTTGGCAAAGATATCTTCGGCATTGCCGGAAAACGGAAGCGAAAAATTACATTGTGACATGTTATAAATTTAATTTGGTAAAATTACATCGTACATCCGGCATGTCTGATGTCTGATTTGCTGATGTCTGATTTATTCACCTCTTCACATCGTACATCATACATCGTACATCGTACATCATACATCGTACATCATACATCGTACATCATACATCGTACATCATACATCGTACATCATACATCGTACATCATACATCTACTTCCTTATCTCCACGCTCCATTCAGCACCGCTATACACTTTATACTGTTCAGAAAAATTTGCTTCGTTTAATGCAAAGGACACATTCAATAAGCTGTTTAGATAACATAATGGTTTTCCTGCTGCAACTGCAGAAAATGTGGTTGCGTAAGGCATGGCGCCTTCATATATTTTTAGCCGGTTATGATAAATACTGACATGCAGGCTATCGCCATGATTCAACCCAAGTTTTGCAAATGTTGTTTTATCAATGTTTGTCCAAATATTACCATATTGTATATCAAGAACGGGTATATTGCCTTTTATCATATTGTTTTCAAAAACAGGTTGCTGGTAATCTATGGTGACAATTTTTGCAGGCAATAGGGGGCCAACGTTTTCGAAGCTCATCACATCCGCCGCAAGCCTGGCGCCTGTATAAGCATACACGTCCCTTCCATGGAAAGTGTAAGATTCGCCTGAACCGGGCCGCCTGTTCTTTGTTTCATCAATCTCACGAATGGCTTCGATACCCTGGCTTTGCGCAACAAGTGTAAGCGTCCCATTATCGGGCGTTACAATAAAATAACCGGTTTTTGTTTTAAGTACAACCGATTTCCTTGATGACCCAACACCCGGATCGACCACAGATACAAATACTGTTCCCGCAGGCCAGTAGGGTAATGTTTGCTGAAGACGGTAAGCTGCTTCCCAAATATTATAAGGCGGAATTTCATGTGTAAGGTCGAACAATTTTAAGTCGGGCGAAACACTCATGGCAACGCCTTTCATAGCCGATACAGCGCCATCCTTCAAACCAAAATCCGTTTGAAAAACAACGATCTTGTTTTGCGCATTCAATTGTATGCTAAAACAGCAAACCAAAAAAATTAACGACAGGTACCTGCCAATTTTCATTCAATAATTTTGAGTAAAAATAGTAAGGCTGAAATAATTTGATGGTTATAACGGCGTTCAATTGAAATATTCCATTTATAAAGCTAAAACCCCTTTATACTTTTGATCAATTTACATCAGTATGCTGACTTAATTTTAGATCGTCTCCAGCCTCATTGTTATAATCAAATAATTTTATTAGACATTGGTAAGAAATGTGTGCTCATTTTCTTCATGAAATAGGATCGCTCCTAAACAACTGCAGATAGGAGGGGTTGGATTAGAAGATAAGTTGCCGTTAAAAATATTATTTCAGTAAAAAGAAAATATTATCCCGGGCATAGGCATTCATATTCTTGGTTATAAAAAACAATCTGCTGTAAGACGGTTCTCGCATAAATCTCAGGTATAGAAGATCAATACCGGAATTAGAGGTAGAAATCCTTAAAAAATCCGAACTTTCATATCAAACATTGCTTGTAAAACATCCTTCTATGAAAGAAATCGTTAATTGTGCAGCCTATCTTAATGGTCATCGCATTGCAGACATCGAATTGAACAAAGTGCATAATGTACTGGAAGATGTTGATCAGTTTGTATGGATAGGACTGCATGAACCTTCGGGAAAAATGTTACAAAAGGTACAGGAAGAATTTAATCTTCACGACCTGGCAATTGAAGATGCGCACAGGGCGCACCAGCGACCCAAGATAGAGTTGTACGGGGATACAGTTTTTATGGTGTTGCGCACTGCCCAAATGAACCTGCAAAAGCATATTGAATTTGGTGAAACACATTTTTTTGTCGGAAAGAATTTTATAGTGATAATACGGCATGGATCTACTGTGGCCTATACGGAGGTGCGGGCACGTTGCGAATCGATGCCTGAACTGCTCAAAAATGGACAAAGCTTCGTCTTGTATGCTGTAATGGATTTTATTGTGGATCGTTATTTTCCTGTAGTAGATGACCTGGAAAGAGAATTGGAATCAATTGAAGATAAAATATTCAAGGAGAAACCACGTCGTGAAACTACAGAACAGATTTACCAGTTAAAACGTGAATTGCTTGAAGTAAAAAGAGCGGTATCGCCATTAGTTGATATTTGCAACAGGCTGATGCGACAGGATATTAAAAACATTTCCAGCGAAGCTCAACCCTATTTCCGTGATATATATGATCATGTAGTTCGTATCAATGAGATGGTAGACAATACCCGCGAGTTGCTAAACACTGCGTTGGAAGCTAATTTTTCGCTCATTTCTATTTCGCAGAACGATACTTCCAAAAAATTTGCGGGTTGGGCAGCCATTATTGCTGTGCCCACTATGGTAGCTGGCTTCTGGGGAATGAACTTCAGGTTTATGCCGGAGGCCGAATCAGAATATGGATTTTATTCCATCATTGTCTTAACCATTATAGCCTGTATCGTATTATATTTTTTATTCAGACGCTCCGGTTGGTTATAACAATCAAACAATGCTTTATGCAGAAAGCATGCGATCAATAATTTTCATTTAAACTTTTCGGTTTTCTCTGTTGCAGTTATATCGCTGTTACTGCGGATTTGTATCTGGATATTGCTGATCCATTCCGGACAACCCCGGCTGTATAAATATTCATTGATATTTTCTATCAGGGTCGTTACCTCGGCATAACTGCCCTCCAGCACCGTAGCAAAGGGTCCTACTTCATATTTAATACCAGATCGTTGAATGATTGCAATGGCCTCATCCACCCATTCATAAGGGTGTTTATCCTGGGCAATCGGAACGATCTGAATGGATGCGTTGATAATATAATTATGCATACGATAAAATTATTTATAAAACGCAAGTTCCTAACCTGTAGGGTCTGAAAGTCCTGGCAGGTTTCGGGGAAATAGCAATCAGTGGCATTTAAAGGTCTAATTGAAAACATCATCATTGTTTGCTCAACATGCCTGCCGCATCCTTATCGGCAAATACCATAAAATTAGCATGGTTGCGTAGGAGGGAAGCGGGTATTTCCGGCGTTATCTCTCCTTCAAGCGCCTGTTTTAAAATGGAGGCCTTTTTAGCACCGCTAACAATAAGAATAACATGCCTGGCTTCCATAAGGGTAGCGATGCCAAGCGTGATGCCGCGATGCAGATGTTGTGGTGACGAAAAATATTTTTGCCCGACTTCTTTGGTTACCGGATGTATCTCTGAAACATGCGACCTGAGCAAAGGAGAGGTCCCGGGTTCATTTAACCCAACATGTCCATTCATGCCTAAACCAAGAACGGCAACATCAATAACCGTGTGTTGACGGATAAAATTCTCGATACGGTTACAGTCATCAGTGGTGTCCGTTGTAACGCCATCAAAGCAGCAAATTTTTTCAGAACTGATGCCCAACGGGTAAAACAAATCCCTGTTGAGCATAAAACGGCAACTGCCTTCATCCTCCTTTCCCAGCCCTATCCATTCGTCAAGTCCGAGGAAATGCCAGTCATGCACATTAATTATCTTCTTTTCCTGTTGACGTCCCCATTCCTTATATAAACCTTTGGGCGAATCCCCGGAAGGCACACACACCAGCGGCGATGCAATTGGTTTAATTATTTCTGCAATGATATCAGCGCACTGCTGCGACATTGAATTATATGTATCCCCGGTAAAAAGCTGCATAGCAATTTTTTGAAAGATCTTAAAAATATGAAATGTATAGATTCCGAACCCGAAAGTAAGGAAGTGTTTCAAAAGTCCTTCATCAGCTTCGTTGTTCAATATTATGTGAAGATGATTTCATTTAACCAATTCTCAGCGCCTTCAGTTTACCCTTTGAAAATCCATTACAGAAAGAACGGCCCCTGGTCTGTTAAAAGAAAGCAGGCTAGACCGCTAAAGTTGCGATAACGTCTTATGAAAATTTTTCAAAGACAAAGCATCAAAAAGGAGATAGGTTCTTCGCGAATTTCCAGCCGCCGTAAAAATATCATATATTATTTTCATTAAATTAAATAAATAATTAAGCTATTATTTTTAGTATATTCTTTTTTAATCCGTTGATTATTAGGCTAATTAATTTAGTTATTGTATTTTAATATTAAATACCTATGGAATAGTAGTTTATGTGAGTAAATAACTGTTTTTATTTTAAGTATAATTAATTATCAGGCAGTCCAATTTAAAATTAAAACCCTTTAGAAGAACTTTAAATTTTAAGTTATAAAAAAATTTATATAATTAATTGATTATAAATTATCTATATCAATAAATTTCTATTTTAAATCCAAATAAGTATTGAATTATTTAATTTTGTATATTATTTAGGCACTTTCTTCATTTTGATATTTAAAATCTCTCTTCTTTAGCTTGGAATAGATATTTAATTTTGCGCCTCTATGTATTGCGCCGTTAAAGTTTTATTTTCCTGGCTGTCTTTTTTACGAAGTACCTGCTCGCACATTCCATAAGGCGGCCTGGTTGTATGGCACAGAATTTTTCGTGGGAATTTTTACTTTGATTATTAAACTTCAAAAATTGGTCAATGGATTTCTTACAGCAACTCAACATACAAGTCGAAAATGCAGGAACCTCAACCGGATCTGAGAATATTTGTGGAAAGGCAGAAAAAATAGATTCTTTTTCGCCGGTTGACGGCAAACTGATTGGAAGCGTTTGGGCAACTTCTAAAGAGGATTATGACAAAACATTGAAAACAGCACAGCTAGCCTTCCTGGAATGGAGGAAGTTTCCGGCGCCAAAACGCGGGGAGATCGTACGTCAGTTTGGTGAAGCCCTGCGGAAATACAAAGAACCGCTTGGCAAGCTGGTAAGCTATGAAATGGGAAAAAGCCTCCAGGAAGGCTGGGGCGAAGTACAGGAAATGATAGACATCTGCGATTTTGCAGTGGGATTAAGTCGCCAGTTATATGGGTTGAGCATGCACAGCGAAAGGCCGGGGCACCGGATGTACGAGCAATGGCATCCCCTGGGGATTGTCGGAGTTATTTCCGCTTTTAATTTTCCCGTGGCGGTTTGGAGCTGGAATGCCGCCATTGCCTGGGTTTGTGGTGACGTATGTGTTTGGAAGCCTTCTTCCAAAACACCTTTATGCGCTGTTGCCTGCCAGCAAATTGCTGCGGAAGTTTTTGCAAAAAACAATGTACCTGAAGGTGTAAGTTGCCTTATAACCGGTAATGCCTGCGGCGACCTGATGAATGCGGATGAGCGAATACCGCTTATTTCTTTTACAGGTTCTACACGTATTGGTAAAATAGTTGCTACGGCTGTTGCAGAACGTTTTGGAAGAAGTATTCTTGAATTAGGCGGAAATAATGCCATTATTATTACAGAGAATGCAGACTTAAAAATGGTTTTGACAGGAGCTGTATTTGGCGCGGTAGGAACGGCAGGTCAGCGCTGTACCTCCACACGCCGGCTGATCATTCACGAAAGTATTTATGATAAAACCGTTGAAACGCTCCAATCGGCTTATAGCCAGTTAAAGATCGGCGATCCGCTGGATGCAGCTAATCATGTTGGGCCGCTGATCGATACCAAAGCCGTGGATGATTATCTTAAAGCTATTGAAACAGCCAAAACACAAGGTGGTAAAATGATCGTGGAAGGAGGTAAACTGGACGGAAAAAATTATGAAAGTGGTTGTTATGTGAAGCCCTGCATAATAGAAGCGGAAAATGATTTGGACATTGTGCAGCAGGAAACTTTTGCGCCTGTGTTATATGTAATGAAATATTCAACGCTGGAAGAAGCTATTGCTAAACAGAACGGCGTACCGCAAGGTTTGTCTTCATCTATTTTTACTAATAATATGCGTGAAATGGAATTGTTCCTGTCAAATGAGGGAAGCGACTGTGGTATTGCCAATGTGAATATCGGCACCAGCGGCGCTGAGATAGGAGGGGCTTTTGGCGGAGAAAAAGAAACCGGCGGAGGGCGCGAAAGCGGCAGCGATGCATGGAAGGCGTATATGCGGCGTCAAACCAACACCATTAATTATAGTACAGATTTGCCTTTGGCACAAGGAATAAAATTTACTGTTTAGGGATAGCGCACGATATTTTTAATGCACACTTTCCTCACAGGCTTAAAGTCCCGGCCACAAAGCTCGGGGCTTTCTGTTTTACTTTGCATGCATGCAGCAATACCAGCAATTACTACAATTCATATTAGATAACGGTACACAGAAAACCGATCGTACCGGGACCGGCACCATCAGTTATTTTGGGTACCAGATGCGTTTCGATTTGAAGGATGGTTTTCCGCTGGTTACCACCAAAAAAGTTCATTTGAAAAGTATTATTTATGAACTGCTTTGGTTTTTACGCGGTGAAACCAATATTAAATATTTAAAGGATCATGGTGTGGGTATCTGGGATGAATGGGCGAATGAGGCCGGTGAGCTTGGTCCTGTTTATGGCAAACAATGGCGAAGCTGGCAGGGCGCAAACGGCAAAACGATCGACCAGATCAGCGATGCAATCAAACAAATCAAAAACAATCCTGATAGCCGCCGCATTATTGTGAGCGCCTGGAATGTTGCAGACTTGCCTGAAATGGCTTTGATGCCATGCCATACGTTATTCCAGTTTTATGTAGAACCCCCTCGACCGGAGGGGGCAAGGGGGAGGCTTAGTTGCCAGCTATACCAGCGTAGCGCAGATGTTTTTCTTGGTGTTCCGTTCAACATTGCTTCCTATGCATTGCTCACCATGATGATGGCGCAGGTTTGCGATCTGGAACCCGGGGATTTTATTCATACGTTCGGGGATGTTCATATTTACAACAATCATATGGAACAGGTGCAATTGCAGTTGTCCCGGAAACCTTATCCTCTGCCAACGATGAAACTTAATCCTTCCGTTGGAAATATTTTTGAATTTACGTTTGAAGATTTTACGTTGGAGAATTATCAGCATCACCCGGCTATTAAGGCGCCGGTTGCAGTGTAGCAATTGCGGATTGGCGATTGCGGATTGGCGATTGCGGATTGCAGATTTAGACGACTGAGCTATGAACTATGAACCATCAACTATCAGCCTAAACCACAGATTGAAGTAATTTGCAATTTTGATATAATCTATTTACAATGATCAAGAGTTTGGTAGTAGCCGCATCAACAAACAACGCCATTGGCAAAGACAACAAATTGCTTTGGAATCTGCCCAACGATTTGCGGTTTTTCAAAAATGTCACGTGGGCAATGCCTGTTTTAATGGGTAGAAAAAGTTTTGACTCCCTGGGAAATAAACCACTGAATGGAAGAATAAATATCGTTTTGACGTCCGGCAGGTTTTTGAAAGGCGAAGGCATTGTAGTGGTGAATAAAATAAAAAATGCAGAATTTTTTGCAAAGGAGAACGACTACAAAGAGTTGATGATCTTAGGTGGCGGCAATGTGTACGCTCAAACAATTGACAATGCTGATAAGATTTACATTACCAGGGTGCATCATGTATTTGAAGATGCCGACACATTTTTCCCGGTGATTGATGAAAAGAAATGGAAACTGGTTTCAAATGAAGACCATTTTAAAGACGATAAGCATGCTTATGACTATAGTTTTCAGTTGTGGGAACGAAAGCCCTAACGCTAAAGGGAACGGAAAATTCCTTTTCTATCCAACTGAATGAAATTATTTTTGACGCATTACTAACAACCGGGCATGAGGGGAAAAAGTCTCCCTTCAGAGCCGGGACAAAACTCCCTTTAGGGTTGGGGCATGTATTCTTCAACACAACTTGCTTTTAAATATTTAAAATACTGGCTGACCGCTGCAAATGGAAAGGGACATGACGTCCATTCTCCGTTTGTGTTTGATTTTATAACCAATGTGCTGAATGATAAACGGGAGTTTGATTGCTTTCACGCTATCGAATTATTAAGGGAAGAATTGAAAAAAAATAATGCTGAAATCAATGTTCCCGATTTCGGCGCCGGTTCAAGGAAGCAATTAAATAATAAACGCAAAATTTCAGCGATAGCCAAATCATCATTAAAACCAAAAAAGTACAGCCAGCTATTATTCCGTATTGCGCATTATTATAAACCCGCGTTGATGATTGAATTGGGAACGTCCTTAGGCATCACTACGTCTTATCTTTCTTTTGCTAATCCTGATGCAAGGATCGTAACAATGGAGGGGGCGCCGGAAATTGCATCTGTCGCAGAAAATAATTTTAAACAATTGCATTTGTCAAACATACAGGTTAAAGAAGGCAATTTCGATGAAACACTTGCCACTGTCATCCATAAACTACCAACGGTCAACTTTGCCTTTATAGACGGTAATCATCGCAAACAGCCAACTCTGAATTACTTTGATCAGCTTATTAAATTGTCAACCCCGTCCACCGTTTTTATTTTTGATGATATTCACTGGAGCCGGGAAATGGAAGAAGCATGGAATGAAATACAGCAACACCCATCTGTAACACTTACTATTGACCTGTTTTTTATCGGCATTGTTTTTTTCAGGGCTGAACAAAAAATGAAACAGCATTTCACTATCAGGTTTTGATTCTTAAAGAGTCATCTGTCACAAACAGGGGGTTTTAGCTGCATCCTGAATTGCCGGCTTCATACGCAGTAAAAGCAATCCATATGTTTTCATCTTTGCAAAAAACAATGCTCATACAAGTTGGGAATCTACTAACGAAACATGGATGCTTACCCGAAAATATCTGAGTTACTATGATAAAAAGTAAGGGTTGAAAAATAGAACAATGAAAATGTCTCGCTTTATTTGCTGTCCTCAACCGGCATCATATCTACCTGCTTGCCTGTCTCTTTTTCCTTTAAAGAAGCCGCGGTTTGTACAAGCCGAATGAATTCTTTCCGGTAACCTCCCTCATCATTTTGCGATGCAGCAAGTGCAGTTTGTGTTACTGACCGAAAATCCGCGCTGCCCTTATACTGAGAATTACGCAACAACATTCCAAACTCCGCAACAGCAGCGGCAAAGCGAAAGTTATCCGATGTTGAACCGAACGAAATGTTTTCATCTTTTAAAGGATGTTCAATCAGTGTGCTTTTATCGCCATCCGGCTTTTTATAACGCAGTTTTATGTTCATTACTTCGTCATCAAAATTACTTTTTGGCAATGGTTTTACTTTCTGATAACGCAATGCATCAACACTTTTAAGCATGGTATCTTTTATACCTGTTGGAATTAGTTCGTACAGAGCAGTAACTGTATGGCCGCTGCCTAATTCACCGGCATCTTTCTTGTCATCATTAAAATCTTCTTTGTTCAGCAAACGGTTTTCATACCCGATTAAACGATAACCCTGCACTTTTTCAGGATTAAATTCTATTTGCAGCTTTACATCTTTTGCAATAGTGAACAGCGTTCCGCCAAATTCATTTACAAAAATTCTTTTTGCTTCGGAAAGATTATCAACATAATTATGATTGCCATTGCCTTTGTCCGCCAGTAACTGCATTTTACTGTCCTGGTAGTTGCCGGTTCCAAAACCCAGCACCGATAAAAATATACCGGATTGCCTTTCATTTTCTATCAATTGCTGCAATCCGTCTTCACTGCTTATGCCCACATTAAAATCTCCATCAGTACAAAGTATCACCCTGTTATTTCCATCTTTTATGAAATTCTCTTTTGCAGTATTATAAGCGAGTTTAATTCCTGCACCTCCTGCTGTAGAACCGCCGGCTTCCAGGTTATCTATTGCGTTTTTGATTTTTATTTTTTTATCGCCGCTTGTTGATGGTAAAACCAAACCTGCGCTGCCCGCATACACCACCATGGCTACTTTATCCTGCGGGCGGAGCTGATCAACCAATAGTTTTAAAGATGATTTTACCAATGGTAATTTGTCTTCTTCATTCATGCTGCCGCTTACATCAATTAAAAAAATAAGATTGGAAGCAGGGAGGTTTTGGGTTGAAATTTTCTTTCCCTGCAAGCCAATTAAAACCAGTTTATGCTGTGTGTTCCACGGACAATTTGAAACCTCGGTATTAATGCTGAATGGATTTTCTTTTTGTGGTTGCGGATAATTGTAATTGAAATAATTAATGAGCTCTTCAATACGCACTGCGCCGGCAGGTGGTAATTCACCTGCATTAATAAAGCGGCGAACATTTGCATAAGAAGCTGCATCTACATCAATGGAAAAAGTAGAGAGCGGATTATCGTTTGTTTTTAAAAGGGGGTTTTCAACAATATGATCATAGCCTTCTATATTAAAGTTTCCGTTGTAACGCCATGAATCATCGGCTTCTTCATCTTTTAAAATCCGGGGCGGAGTGAGTTTATAAGCTTTATCATAAGCGATATTTACACCTGCGGCCCTTTCACTCATTTTTGTTTTAATGCCAGGGGAATAAGCTGACTGTGTATTTGCACTCGTGTTACTATAACCTGTTACAACGACTTCATCAAGATTTGAAGCCTGTGGTTTGAGCAAAACAGCATAATCAGATTTATTGGTAAGCTTAACAGTCATTGTTTTATAACCTACATATGAAATTTCAAGCGCTTTAACTTTATCGTTGACCGTTATCGTGAATTTCCCGTTGATATCTGATGTTGTCGCAACGTTTGTCCCTTTTGCTTTTATCGTTGCAAAAGGAATCGGGTTCCCCTGGTCGTCTTTGATCGTTCCGGTAATTGTTCTATCTGCCTTTGTAATAAAAGCAAAGCTTAGCAAGGCGAGTATTAAGCCCGCAAATAATTTACGTTTCATATTGTCTGTTTTATTAGTTGAGTGTTACGATCACCGGTCTGATACTTCAAAACGTCAGGCCATATTATTGAATGATGAGTTGTAAATTGGTACGTTATTAAGATGCATGATTTTTTATAATTACATAACGCGGAGGGAAAATTTTAATAACGATCACATACCTGAGAAGCTACAAGCGCTTATTGGATGACCAGTTTTTCCACATAAGATTTTTTCTTCCGTTCATTAATTAAACGCAGGTAATAAATACCTGCTGAAATATTTGACGGCAGTGCAAAACCGGAAAGTGCATTATTACCAATTGCATTTATGCTTTCAATCAGTATTAACCTGGATTGATTATCGAGCAATTGGATTTGATAGTCGCCAGCCTGTTTAATTTCAAGATGAACTATATCTTTTGAGCTTACAGGATTTGGATAAATTCTAAAGCCGGAGATCTTCAGTGATTTGCGGATAGATGAATCTATTTTTTCAATGGATGTTACTTTATGGCAAATACTAACTCCGCCAACGCTGCCTTCTAATCTTTTAACCGCATAACCAACCACCACTACTTCTCCGGTTAAAGCAGGCTCTAACTTCATTGTTGGTTCAATGTCGTCATCTTTAAAGCTGATTTGTTTTTCTGCTGTTTTATATCCAACATAAGAAGCGGTTAATGTCGCGTTGCCGTTGTAAGATCTTATTTCGATTGAAAAGTTGCCGGAACTGTCTGTTATTGTTCCATGCATAGTGCCTTTTTCCATCACAGAAGCAGAAGCTAGTGGATTATTATTTTCATCAACAACTTTTCCATTAATGATTACTTTATTGGAGATACTTATAACGGTATCTATTAAAGAAGCTGGCTTTACCGGCTCACAAATAGCAACTTTGCCAACTAATATATCAGTAATATCTTTTTTAGAAGGGACGGCATGTATAGTATCTCCAATAACTTTATTATCCTGTGCATCACTTCTGTCGAATAAAAACAGCAATGGCATCGTTAAGGCCATCCACCAGCTTTTTTTCTTTTTAATTTTTGTTTCGACTAATGGTCTTTCCAATTGTTGTGTATCAAAACGGCCGCATAATTTTCCGGATTGACTGGAAAGGAAGTTCAATATCTGGTTATCACTCATTAAACTAAAATCGACAACCTGTTTATTGCAGTTGGTACAGAATTTTCCCTGTTGGGTTGGCGTCATTTTATCCCAGTTTTCATGGCAGGGCTTGGGAATATAAAGGGTAGTTTGTTTTTGCATGTCAGATGATTTAATAGGGAGATGCAAAAGATTTTTTAATTACATAAGAAGATGCAAAAATTTTTACAAGGGATATGAAGGCCTCAAAGGACCCGACGAACCACGATGTGCGTCTTTTTTCAGGAGCAGCAAACTATAGCTGGTAAAAAAACTGAGATACATAACCATGCAAATGATCGAAATAATTGTTTATTAAAGTGATTTGCCCCGGTTGCTATCAATAAAAATAAAAATTTACTTTGCTGTTAATAAAGGATTTGAAAATTAAATTTTGGCAGTGCCTGTCGTACATATAAAATCAGTTGCGGAGCTAAGTGATGAAGCATTGCTAAAGGCCTTTAAAGAAAATGCTGATCAGCAATTACTGGCACAATTATACCTGCGTTATACCGACCTGGTATACGGTGTTTGCATGAAATATTTAAAAGACGGGGAAGCGGCAAAGGATGCTGTAATGAATATTTACCAGGAATTATTAACAAAACTGCAAACACATGAAGTGGAGAATTTTAAAAGCTGGTTATATGTGGTCGCAAAAAACCATTGCCTGATGCAATTACGCAACGAAAAGAAAATGATAATGGTTGAATTTACACCGGCGGTTATGCAATCGGAGGACTTTACGCATCTTGACAGCGTGCTGGAAAAGGAAAAGGAGTTGAAAAAGCTGGAGTCTTGCATAGAAAACCTCCCGGATGAACAACAGCAAAGTATCCGGCTATTTTATCTTGAGAATAAATGTTACAATGAAATTGTAGATTCAACAGGTTTTGAATGGAATAAAGTACGCAGTCTAATTCAAAACGGGAGACGTAATTTAAAAATCTGTATGGAAAAAAATGGCTGAGCCGTCAACATATCATAATTATTCGTTTGAAGATATCCAGCGTTACCTGCAAGGCAAAATGAGCGCTGCAGAAATGCATGAACTGGAGAAAACTGCACTGCAGGACCCATTTTTGGCTGACGCTATTGAAGGTTTTAACGAAGCAGATCTCGCTACGGCTAAACAGCATTTGAATGAAATAAATGCCTCCCTTTTTGCCGAAAAGCAAAGGAGTAAGGTTGTCGGCTTCAATAAAAGAACGCAATGGCTGAATGTGGCGGCAGTAATAATTGTACTGGCTGGCATAGGCGTGGCGGCATCCTATTTTATAAAATCATCTACATCAAATAAGTTAACGGAAGTAGCACAGGTT
The DNA here is from genome assembly GCA_036274175.1 of Parafilimonas sp. GTDB lineage: Bacteria > Bacteroidota > Bacteroidia > Chitinophagales > Chitinophagaceae > Parafilimonas. The sequence continues at coordinate 44,510 of DASUGF010000092.1, read as the reverse complement.
AAAAATGCAGCGGCAAAAAATGAACCTGCTCAGGATTCATCGTCAGCTATGGCCAATACAAATACTTTGGCCAAAAAAGAGGATACAACTTTATTGATTGCGGAAAATAAGGCGGCAAAAAAAATGCAGCAGCCAGTTTTAAAGAGTAAGGTACCGGAAGCAGCAGTAAAAGAACAGGACAAAGAAATTGCAGCGGTTTCGGCAGCAGCACCTCCATTAAATTATGACGTGACACCCGCCCCAGGGGATACTGCCGGATATGTTTTTAAAACGAACAAACCATCCACCCCGGAACAAACAATGGTGGCAAGATCGCAAACTGTTGCGGATACGCCGTTGCTGTTATCGGAACAGAAAAGCGGCCTTTCTGTTTCACCTGCCGTCTTCTTGGGCAAGGTAGTAGATGAAGACAATATTCCTGTTCCCTTTGCTATAATAGAATCCGGCAATATAGCAAAACAGTCAGTTGCAGATGCGAATGGCGATTTTAAATTGTATCAAAAAGACAGCTTAATAAATGTAACAGTAAGTGCGATTGGTTTTAACAACCGCAGTGTGGCTTTGAAGCAGGGTGTCAACAACCCGATTATTTTAAAATCAAGCAGCGAAGGTTTAAATGAAGTAGTGGTAGTTGGCTATGGGAAGCGGCAAAGAAAAGCATTCGCCGATTCTGTTGCTCGTGTTCAAGAAAAAACAAAATCTGACTCCGCAATGCCTGTAGGCGGCTGGAACAATTTCAATAATTATGTATTAACCCAATTGAATACCGATACAACTGCCGACGCTGTAGCCAGTACCCAAGACCTCGTAGAACTGGAATTCCTGGTAGATAAAACCGGTAGTCCCTATGACATAAAAATTACGAGGTCGTTAAACGAACAGCATAACTCAAAGGCTGTCGAGATATTGAAAAATGGCCCTAAGTGGACAAACTCATCCAAAAAGAAAAAAGGGCGGGTTGTCATTAACTTTAACCCATCACATTGATTTTTAAACCGGTCGCAAATGCCGTTGTATAAGATTTGCAAATGCAGAGAGCATGACAATAATAAGCAGAAGGTGTACGAACATGTACAAAAAGTCCCGACTTTTTAGTTTTCACCCCCGTACTTCCACCCGCGGCGCCTATTTAAAGTGAAATTTTGTCATTTATCAGGTAAACCTTTTCTTTGCCGCCTCAATAAAAACTGCCAATCTAAAGCAATAGTGAAAATTTGGCTTTATGCTGACTGATGGCAAACAAATTGATAACGGATTGCAATCTTTTAAAGTTTAAATTTTAAAACTCACACATCTATGGCTAAACAAGATCTGAAGGTTACCCCATTACACGACAGGGTAATAGTACAACCGGCACCGGCCGAAGAAAAAACTGCAGGCGGAATTATCATTCCTGATACTGCAAAAGAAAAACCCCAGCGCGGTACTGTAGTTGCTGCAGGGCCTGGCAAAAAAGACGAACCTGTAACTGTAAAGGCAGGAGATACTGTTCTGTATGGCAAATATGCAGGAACGGAGATCAGTATCGAAGGAACTGATTACCTCATCATGAGAGAAAGCGACATCTTAGCGATTGTTTAAACGGGCTGATTAGCCAATGTGCTAATATGCTAATTAAAAAAATGAAACCGGAAAAATTTCAAAATTTCCCAATTACAAAATTTCAAAATTATAATTATGGCTAAACAACTCTTCTTCGAAATTGAAGCAAGAAATAAAATGAAACGCGGCGTTGACGTTTTGGCAAACGCTGTGAGAGTAACATTAGGTCCTAAAGGCCGCAATGTGGTATTAGAGAAAAAATTTGGCGCTCCTTCCATCACAAAAGATGGTGTTACCGTTGCCAAAGAAATTGAATTGGAAGATTCAATTGAGAACATGGGTGCGCAAATGGTAAAAGAAGTAGCTTCTAAAACTGCAGATATCGCAGGTGACGGAACTACTACTGCAACTGTGTTGGCACAATCTATCATCAGCGAAGGCTTAAAAAATGTAGCTGCCGGTGCAAACCCGATGGATCTGAAACGCGGTATCGAAAAAGCAGTTACTGCTGTTGTGGAGCATTTGAAATCCCAGTCTCAGACTGTAGGCGCTGATGCCAGCAAAATTCAGCAGGTAGCTTCTATTTCTGCTAATAACGATGATACGATCGGTAAACTGATCGCAGAAGCATTCGGCAAAGTAGGAAAAGACGGTGTTATTACTGTTGAAGAAGCAAAGGGAACTGATACCAATATTGAAATTGTAGAAGGTATGCAGTTCGACAGGGGATACCTTTCTGCTTACTTTGTTACCAATAGTGAGAAGATGGAAGTTGAACTGGAAAAGCCTTACATTCTTATTTATGATAAGAAGATAAGCGCTATGAAAGATATTCTTCACATCCTTGAAAAGATCGCTCAGCAGGGTGCTCCGTTATTGATCATTTCTGAAGACCTGGAAGGTGAAGCACTGGCTACTTTGATCGTGAACAAGCTTCGCGGTACCATCAAAGTGGCTGCTGTAAAAGCGCCTGGTTTCGGCGATAGAAGAAAAGAAATGCTGAATGATATCGCAACCCTTACAAAAGGCATTGTCGTTAGCGAAGAACAAGGTTATAAACTGGAGAATGCGACGCTTGAATATTTAGGCCGTGCAGACCGTGTTGTAATCGACAAAGACAACACAACCATCGTGGGTGGTGCAGGTAAAAAAGAAGATATCACTGCGCGTGTTAACCAGATCAAAGCACAGATCGAAACAACAACTTCTGATTACGACAAAGAAAAATTACAGGAACGCCTGGCTAAATTAAGCGGTGGTGTTGCCGTATTGAATGTTGGCGCTGCAACAGAAGTGGAAATGAAAGAAAAGAAAGACCGCGTTGATGATGCTTTGCATGCTACACGTGCTGCTGTTGAAGAAGGCATTGTTCCCGGTGGTGGTATCGCTTTCATCCGTGCTGTAGAAGCTTTGGATAAGTTAAAAAATGATAACGAAGATGAAGTTACCGGTATCAACATCGTTAAGCGTGCATTGGAAGAACCATTGCGCCAGATCGTTGCCAATGCAGGTATCGAAGGTTCTATCGTTGTACAGAAAGTAAAAGAAGGTAAAGGTGATTTCGGATTTAACGCCCGCACGGAAGTTTATGAAAAACTGTTCTCTGCAGGTATCATAGATCCTACCAAGGTTACCCGCGTAGCTTTGGAAAATGCAGCTTCTATTGCAGGCATGTTGTTAACAACAGAATGTGTAATTGCTGATAAGCCTGAACCTAAAACTGCTGCAGCACCTCCAATGCCAGGTGGCGGAATGGGAATGGATTATTAATCTGAGATTCTTGATAAATCTAAAAGGGCTGTTCGTAATGAGCAGCCTTTTTTGTTTTAAGAAATGAATTCTTTGGTTATTAAAATTATCATAAAATGTTCCGCTTTCTTTTTTTGAGTCAGATGACGCATATAAGCCTTTAAGTTCAAAATAAGTTTGCAGCAAATTAATTGAACAATGAAAAATAAAATTTATGCAGGTTTAAATGGCTATCTGGTCTTTGCACTTCTTTTATTTTGCTTTAGCTGTAAGAAAGAAGTGCAGGATGTTCCTGGGCCGGTACTATCCGATGAAAAAGAAATCACTTCATTTGTTTTTGAAGCAGCCAAAAATCCCCAATATTTGGTAAATGATGTTCATTTAGAAATACAAGGGGATAAAATTGTTGGAAGAGTTCCTTTTTTTTCCGATATAAGCCAACTGGTGGCCACTTACGAAACCACGGGACAATCAATAAAGATGGGCGGAGTTGTTCAGCAAAGCGGCCGGGATACCAATAACTTCAGACAAAATCTGCTGTATACGGTATTGGCTGAAGATGGGTCAAGCCGTAACTATGAAGTGTCTTTAACAAATTTCACAGGATTACCCTGCGTATTTATTACGACTGAGAATAAAACAGCTATTACTTCAAAAGTGGATTATGTGCAAGGTAAAATGTCGATTTATGCAACACAACAATATTTAAATCAGGATTATAACGGCGAGATCGAAATACGTGGGCGCGGCAATACAACGTGGGCATCCTTCCCAAAAAAGCCTTATAAGATCAAGCTCAAGTCTAAAGAATCTTTACTTGGAATGCCGGCTGAAAAAGATTGGGTTTTGCTTGCTAACTATACAGACAAATCTTTATTGCGTAATGCGCTGGCCTTTGATATTGGGCGCCGGTTACAAATGGACTATGTAACAAAATCTGCATTCGTGGAAGTTTTTCTGAATGAAATGTATGTTGGAACTTACCAACTTGCAGAACAGTTAGAAGAAGGAAGTGATCGTGTTGATGTTAAAGACGGCGGATATTTGGTGGAAGTGGATCAGCTTTCGCGCCTGGATAAGGGAGATGTTTATTTTCACACAAAAAGATTGTCCGGAGCACGTGTAGTCAACATAAAATATCCGGATAGCGATGACATAACAGAAGCACAGCAAAAGGAAATTGCTTCTTATGTTGAAAACGCAGAAGACGTACTTTATAGTGACTCTTTTTTAGATCCTGAAAACGGTTACCGGAAATACCTCGATGTAAAAAGTTTTGCAGACTGGTACATAGTAAATGAATTGCTCCGGAATAACGATGCGATATTCTTTTCAAGCGTTTATATGCATAAAAAGAAAGATGGAAAACTGGTGATGGGCCCGCTTTGGGACTTCGATCTTTCCACCGGAAATATCAATTACAATGAAAATGATAATCCTGAGGGATGGTGGATAAGAAAATCCGTTTGGATTGCCCGCTTATTCGAAGATCCTTATTTCAGAAATTTACTGAAAGAGCGGTGGGCATTTCTAATGAAAGATAAATCGCAAATATTTTCATTTATTAATGGAAGTTCAAATTACCTTGGACTTTCAGAAATAGAGAATCACAATAAATGGAATACATTATACAACTATACCTGGCCAAATGGATTTGTGTTCGGTTCCTACCAAAATGAAGTACAACATATGAAAGACTGGTTGTCAAAACGAATTGCCTGGATGAACACAGAAATTCAAAACATGCAATAACAAGGTCGTTCTGTTAGAACAAAAAGGTTCTTTATAAATTTAAAAGGGCTGTTCGTAATGAGCAGCCTTTTTTTGTTTTGATGATTTGCTAAACTTCGTTTTAGGATTTTTATTTTTTGGTGTGACGAGCAATTGTATTGCATGGCATCATCTCTTGCGCAACACTTGTGCTGTGGGATTTTACGGCGGTGTTGACTTATTATTTTGTGTCGGTAAAATTTTCTTTGCACTTTAGCTGTAGATTTAAAAAATGAAACAACGGATTTATATTGACACATCCATTATCGGTGGTTATTTTGATGAAGAATTTAAAGAAGACATAGGCAGATTATTTGAAAGACTCGAAAACAATGAAATCATGTTTGTTGTTTCCGATTTACTCGATTTAGAATTATTGAATGCACCTAAACGTGTTAGAGAACTTTTATTAAATTATTCAACAGATAAGTTTGAAAGGATTGAACTGACAGAAGAAGCAATAACACTTGCTGATAATTATATTAACGAGAAGGTTGTTGGCAAAACAAGTATTGCAGATTGCAGGCATATTGCCTTGGCTACAATTTATAAAGTGGATGTTTTAGCAAGCTGGAATTTTAAACACATTGTAAATCTTGACAAAATCAAAGGGTATAATTCTGTAAATTTACGTTTAGGTTATATGATGATTGAAATAAGAAGCCCAAAGGATATTATCAATTATGGAAACGATTAAACAGGAAAAAACATTTGACGCTGTAAAAATGATGCGTGAAATAAGAGATAAAATAAGTATTGAAACTCAAAACATGAGCTTTGAAGAATTAAAAGCTTATATCTCCAAAAAGTTGTCTGATAGCAAGACAAAATTGGTTGGAAAACCTTCAATGTAAAATTGCACATTAGTATATCATTCAAGCCATAAATTTACTTCCATTTTTGGTATAGCGCTGCCTGTAGAATTGATAATGGCGCAAGGTATGCAGCGAAGGAAACTGCGTCTTGACGTACTTGTGCTTTGCAACCCAACTCATCCACCCAAAAATCACCTCCCGAACCCCCCATATAGCGCGAGTATGCAGCATTGTAAATGAACGTAGTGTGCTCGTGCCTTACAGCTTACGACTGAAAACATAGTTTTGTATATTTACATATTGAGAAAACAAAACAATGAAATCCGTTAAACGATATACCTCATTTGAAGATTTAAAATCCAGCAAAGAAAAACCGTCGGATTATAAAACCCGTTTAAAAAGGCACAAGGAATTTGAAAAATTTATCACATCTGTAAGTACTGCTATTAATCAGAAGAAAGTTGCCCATCAGTCCAAATAAATACGGATGGATAATGATTTAAAAAACAGTTTGGTGACAATATGCAACTTGCTTGAAAAATTCAACGTTCAATATATGCTGATTGGCGGAACAGCAGTTGCTTTGAACGGTTATTACCGCCATTCTATAAACGCAGCCGGTGAACTCACGAATAAACCTGATATTGATGTTTGGTATAATCCTACTTATGAAAATTACTTCAAGGTTTTAAAAGTAATTGAAGGTTTGGGACAGGATATTACTGAATTTAAAAACGAACAAGCGCCTGATCCACGCAGATCTTTTTTCAAATTAGGACTTTAAAGATTTCAACTTTGATATTTTACCGGCAATTAAAGCAGACATTAAATTCCTTAAAGCATATAAACAAAAAGAGACTGTTGTAATAGATGGAACTGAAATTCATTTCATGAATTATCTTGACCTGATGAAAGATAAGGAAGCAACTGCAAGAAGGAAAGACCTGAAAGATATTGAACAATTAAGAAAACTTAGAGGAGAATAGTAACTCTATATTTGTTATTAAAATTGCTTAATGTAATTCGCAACCTGGCGCGAGTATGCAGCGTTGGAAATGAGCGTAGTGTACTCGTGCCTTGCAACCACTTTTTGACCAATAACAACCCTGTTCATTTTGCAAACCATTTTAGTATTTTGATAAAACAATTTCTCTAAAGCTCGCAGCCTAATCCTTTACAGAGCAAACCTTAAATTATTATCTTCATGCCAATATAGTTAAAGCGCATGCACATAGAACAATATCAACTCAAATCAGGACCCGAATTATTAAACTATGAATTTATTAGTGAGGGACCAAAAGGATTAATTCTTAAATGTATTCAATTCACACTTGTAAATAAGCAAGGTGTTTACAATCTTGCTTTTGGTGACAAGAATTCCCTAACGGGTGACTTAGATGAAAAAGTGATTAGTAACAATGGAGGCAGTGAGAAAGTATTGGCAACAGTAGTTGGTGCTGTATTTGCTTTTCTTGATCAACATCCGGATGCATGGATTTTTGCAGCAGGTAGTACTTTGTCAAGGACAAGGCTTTATCAAATGGGAATTGCCAAATATTATGATGAAATAAGTGATGACCTTGAAATTTATGGACGAATTAAAGATAAGTGGTATCCATTTGAAAAGTATAGACATTACCAGGCGTTCATCGCTAAACTAAAAACTTCTTAAATTTGAGATATGAAAACAATCAAAGAGCTTAATAAAAGCAAAGTTCCAATTGTAATACTTGATAAATCTTTAGACAAGCTAAATAATGTTGTTCTTTTTCCTAAAAAAGTTGCAAAGGCAAAAGAAACGATTGATAAAATTGGGCTTCCGAAAATTACAAAAGATAATCACTAACAAAAGTATCCTGTAAACGGAGCTAAAACAAAAAAATGAAATCCATTAAAAGATATAACACATTGAAAATTTAAACCGGTGAATAAAATGAATATGCCGTGTCCTGCAACCACCTCGCAACCTGGCGCGACTATGCAGCATTGCAAATGTGCATAGCGTATTCGTGCTTTTAACTGAAACAAATTAACCCGCACAAGTACCCTTCCCGCAACTCTAGCTGCATACTTGCACTAGCTTATGTAATAGGCACAACGAATAAGATATTTGAAACAAATGACATAGCTCGAAATCACATCGGGCAAGAGCATCTGTTATAACACAATCTTCACGCTTTCACTTAGCCGCATTAATTACTTTTGCGGCCGCAAGAGAAACCAAAACTTAAAATCCAATCCTTATGGTTATTAAAAAGGCATGCATTATATGTTTCTTATTTGCATGTTCATTTGCCGGTAAAGCTCAAATTGAAGCAGATTATTTAAAACTAAAAGAATTTGAGGCGATCGGGTTTGGCGGCTTTCTAAACTTCAGCCTTCCCGTGTCAGATGCCAATTATGCTACTGCTGAATTGGGAGTACAATATTTCAGGGACAAATATGACCAGGAAGTTGCGTTGATTCCTATACTGGCGGGTTATCGTTATACATTAAACCAGTCCGGCACAGGCCTGTATTTAGAACCAAATGCAGGATATTGTTTTGGTGAATCAACAGTAGAGTCATACACTGATGAAGGTCAATATATAGGCGGTTATAAAGAGGTGAAAGGACCTGTGGCAGGAATGAATCTTGGATACCTTTTTAATTTTACCGGGAAAGTTCAATTTAATCTTGCATTACGCTACGAACATACTTTTAGTAAGGCGCCAACTAATCTTTTTGCCTTCAGGATTTCGCATGCGATTACATTTGGAAGAAGGGATTATTACTAGTGCTAAGTTAAGCGTGAGTTGTCAATGGTGAATGGTGAGTAAAGTGCGGTGCTTACTCACAACTGACCACTCACCACTCACCTAAATGCGACAGTTTACAATTAACATAACACTAGGCTTCCCTTCCCGCAATATTCAGTATAAGTTTATGAGACAATTGATGACCCAAAGATCCACGCAATTTTTTACATGTCTGCTGTTTAGTTTTATTTGTGTTATTGCGCAAGCGCAAAGCGATTGCGAGAATATTAAAACAGGTACTTTTTATTATTATCCTAAGAATTCAACTGATAGTTATCTTGAGATCAGAGAGGATAAATATTTGTATGAGATCAACCTTACAAAGGGCGATTCAGCAGTGTATGAAATTAAGTGGTCAGATGATTGCGTATATACATTGAAATATGTTTCGGGAAATGCAGCAATGAGTGAGGAAGTTGTACAATTCAATAAAAAGCACAAACTGTTATTCGAGGTAAATAAGATCACTAAAGATTATTACATCTTCACCGGTTATATAGATAAAACTTCCAACCAGCCGGTCTTAAAAGATACTATGTGGCTGAATATACAAAATAATGTTGGCAGCAATTTGCTGTTTCAGCCAATAAAGTCGCCAACTGAAATTAAAAGGGCACATTTCAGCGATACTTCAAAATACGCTATTCTTTACGTGTATAGACCGGGCAAGCTTACCAATTCACTCGCCAACTATCTTGTTTATTTTGATGATGAGATCATGTGCGCGGCAAAAAATAATTCAGGTTATATGTTTAAGATATTGAAAGAAGGCAATTTCAAAATCAAAAGCCGGTTAATGAAACAGGAAGGTTCAGCAGATCTTGACGTGAAATTTGGCAACACGTATTATGTAAAGTCAAGCGTACCCTGGGGTATTTACGGTTCCGGTAATTTTAAATTAAAAATGGAAGTCATGAAACCGGAAGATGGCAAAAATGAATTTTATGACGTTAACCTGCAGTGATATAAGCGACTTTAAATAAACTTAAGTAAGCTATCAGAATAAGATTAGTAAACATTGTTTTTATAAAAATTTTACCCATCCTACATCAATTAACTCAATTCTTAATGAAAACAAATTTCCCCCTCATCCTTTTAATTGTAAGTTGCTTTTTGTTTACAGTTATTTCTTCCTCCTGCACAAAAGATTCCGGTTCTGATTATACTATACAGCAAGGGGATTCTACCATTGAAATACTTGCAATTTATACAACGGCTATTCCCTCAAACCTGTTAATAAAATTCAATAATGTTATTGATGCCTCCATCAATGGCACTGTAACATTCCATTTGAAAAACGGGCAAAAACACGATGTGCCTTTTAATATTCCGGCGGGCTATAAAAATCTTGAATCATGGGGAAGTAATATGTACCTGAATGTTTGGAGTTATACCAATTATTATGATTCAACAAGCGGTGGCATGCCATCACCAGGCATTGACGGAAGCTGGGATGTTGATTTTGTTGAAATAACAGCGGTGAAGTGTACTAATAAAACATTTGGTTTTAATCCCATTAAACCTTCAGATGACTGGACATATTATCACCCCACAGACCCGGTAACGTCGGTAAGCTTTGTTTCCAACCTTGATACTATAAATTTTTCAAACTATGCTTTTATCACTTCGACATCTGCATTTTATGTGGCATCTTCTACGTATGCTTTTTATTTCCGTGACATTTTTTTGCAGATGTTTTCTACCGCATCAACATATCCTTTAAAAGCAGGACAGGTATTGGATATTCCTTTTGTGTTGTATTATTGGAATTCGAGAAATTACGGCAGCCAGCTTAAGCCCTCGGATACTGCTTTTAACGGATCTACAGTTAAACTTACAATTACGAATGTAACAGATAAATATTTTGACGCGACCTTTTCCGGCAAGATATGGTCAACCCGCGAGCCGGACACACTTTTCATCAGTAACGGTAAAATAGAAAACGCCTTATTGCCTGTACGGCAACAATAAAAAAATAATAGTGTAAAACACGATATCCCGAACTTATATAGAAGGTCTTCTAAGGTTGACCTTTCGAAGGTTGTCAACCCTTGATGCTTTATTGCTATAATGCTTTAATTTGTAGCATGAGTATCTGGTACAATAAAGAACTTACAATAGCGCACTTTGATGGATGGCGCAGGAATACACTTAGTGAACATCTCGATATGCAGTTCACCGAATTGGGTGATAACTATTTAAAGGCCATCATGCCTGTTGATCATCGCACACATCAACCATATGGTTTGTTGCATGGCGGCGCTTCAGTTGCCCTGGCAGAAACATTGGGCAGCGTATGCTCTGCATTGGTTATAAACAGCGAGAAATTTATTTGCGTTGGTATAGAAATAAATGCCAATCATATCCGCGGTGTAAAATCAGGCATTGTAACCGGCACGTGTACACCAATACATATCGGAAACAGTACGCACGTATGGGATATCCGTATACACGATGAACGGAATAAACTTGTATGCATAAGCAGGCTTACAGTTGCCATATTGAAGAAGACTGACCAATAATTATTTTGTTTGATACGAAAGATCATTTCCTGCGGACAAACAGGTGTTGACCAGGCTGCACCTGATGCTGCGTTATGTCATCAAATGACTGCGGAAACCTCTCTAATCCAATATCGCGCCCTCCTATACCGGTATTACATCCACCTTCTTTTTCTGCTCCATTTGTGGTGGAAGGCTTTCCATAATGGATTGTTTTAAAATATGGATCAACCTTGTTTTGGTAAATGTTTTTAAAGTAACCAGGCTGATCTCCCGTACAGGTGCGGGGCTTTTAAAATAACGTAACATATTCTTTTTGGCACTGTTCATATTATAGGTAGCCAGTTCAGGCAGGAGAGTGATGCCGCCATTTTTGTCAACAAAATGTTTTAGTGTTTCAATGCTGCCGGCTGCATAATCAAAATGCTTTTCAATAGAAGCATCCCTTTGCAGGGCACAAAGATTCATAACCTGGTTGCGCAGGCAATGGCCCTCTTCCAACAGCCACATGCTGTGTACATCAATATCATCGGGCAAAAGATATTTTTTATTGAACAATTTTTCTTTACGCGAAACATAGGCAACAAATTCTTCATTAAATAAAAACTCTTCTTTCAGTTCGGCGGTATTGAGTGGGGTGGCCATGATGCCTGCATCCAGTGATCCGTTCTTAAGTTGTCGTACTATATTTTCTGTAGTAAGTTCATGTATGCTCAAACGCACCTGCGGGTATTTTTTAATAAATGCCTGTAAAAATTGTGGTAAAAGATAAGGCGCCAACGTGGGTATTATTCCTATTTTCAGGGTGCCGGCCACAATGTTTTTTTCCTGCTGAATAAGTTGTTGCACCATACGTGCTTCTGCCAATATCTTTTTAGCCTGGTCAATTACTATTTGCCCTGTTTCAGTTGTGGTAACAGGATTGGTGCGAATAAAGATTTGCACTCCAAGCTCTTCTTCCAGCTTTTGCACCTGCATACTAAGGGACGGTTGCGTGATATGGCAATGCGCGGCTGCTTTTGCAAAATGCTTTAAAGCATCTAATGCCACAATGTATTCTAATTGTATTAAGGTCATGATAGATTTAAACTATTAAAGTGTAAAATTAATTGTATTTATTAATTACATAGCAAATAAACACACCATCATTGACTTATACATTTTTAAGGCTGAGTTTGTATTGCATTTTTATTCTGTTCTTTTGACTTGATGCAAAAGAACCAATCCGCCGCGGCGGACAAGGGCGGCATGATCGCTGCGCGTCTCCGTCCGGGCCAGCGCCTCCCTCTGTGCAGCTTTGTTTATTTACAATAACTTGTTATATGCTTGCCGTATTGCAAGCGTCATTTTTTGCATTGCATGCTGAATGTTTGAATTTGTTGCTTTTAACTGGACGCCTGGTCCACAGAATTAATTGAATGTAGGGTTTGAATGTTTGGAGGCTTTATCATCCAGTTAATCAAATAAATCCTTCAAATCCTGGTTGAGACGATATTAATAGCTTTATCCTATTGATCTATAAAATTAATTGATTATAATTATCTGCTCAATGTCATAAGTTTGCCATCTGAAAAAGTTCTCGCATATTATTCAGGTATAAATAAATTCTTACCACAAATTTTTAAACATGGAAAACAATTCTAACGACATCAGTAAATGCCCGTTTCATAACGGCAGCTTAAAACACAATGTTGGCGGCGGCGGCACCAGGAACCGCGACTGGTGGCCCAACCAGTTAAAGCTTGGTATTCTGCGCCAGCATTCGTCCTTATCCAACCCGATGGACAAAGATTTTAACTATGCCGAAGCCTTCAAAAGCCTCGATCTTGAAGCAGTAAAAAAAGATTTGAATGCACTCATGACCGACTCACAGGATTGGTGGCCGGCTGACTTTGGCCACTATGGAGGCTTGTTCATCCGAATGGCATGGCACAGCGCGGGAACGTATCGTGTACATGATGGCCGTGGCGGAGGCGGCGCCGGGCAGCAACGTTTTGCGCCGCTGAATAGCTGGCCTGATAACGTGAGTCTCGATAAAGCCCGCAGGCTGCTCTGGCCTATCAAACAGAAATATGGCAACAAAATATCCTGGGCTGATCTCATGATCCTTGCCGGTAATGTTGCATTGGAATCGATGGGCTTTAAAACATTTGGTTTTGCCGGCGGACGCCCTGATGTGTGGGAACCGGATGAAGATGTGTATTGGGGTGCTGAAACTACATGGTTGGGTAATGATGCCCGGTATGCGCATGGCTCTCCGGGTGTGGTGGAAGGTCATGGCGTGGTATCATCAGATGAAGATCCGGGAAGAAAGATACATTCAGAAAGACTTGAAAACCCTTTGGCAGCGGCACATATGGGTTTGATCTATGTAAACCCTGAAGGACCCGATGGCAATCCTGATCCTGTTGCAGCGGCACATGACATCAGGATAACATTCGGCCGCATGGCAATGAATGATGAAGAAACGGTGGCGCTGATTGCCGGTGGCCACAGTTTTGGTAAAACGCATGGCGCAGCGTCGTCGTCGCATGTTGGTAAAGAACCGGAGGCTACAGACCTGGAGTTACAGGGCTTTGGCTGGGATAATAGTTTTGGCAGCGGCAAAGGCGCTGATACTATTACCAGCGGACTGGAAGTTATATGGACAAAAACGCCCACCCGGTGGAGCAATAATTTCTTTGAAAACCTGTTTGGCTTTGAGTGGGAACTCACCAAAAGCCCGGGTGGTGCGCATCAGTGGGTAGCAAAAGATGCAGATGATATTATCCCTGATCCGTTTGATGCTTCTAAAAAACACAAGCCAACCATGCTTACCACCGATCTTTCCTTAAGACTTGACCCGGTGTATGAAAAAATATCAAGGCATTTTCTTGAAAATCCTGATGCATTTGCAGATGCTTTTGCCCGTGCATGGTTTAAGTTAACGCATCGCGATATGGGCCCGCGTTCCCGTTACCTCGGCCCCGATGTACCGCAGGAAGAACTGCTCTGGCAGGATCCAATTCCCACAGTTGACCATGTGTTGATTGATGAGAATGATATTGCCGCTTTAAAAGCAAAAGCTTTGGAATCCGGATTGAGCGTATCCGAATTAGTGTCAACAGCATGGGCATCCGCTTCTACTTTCCGCGGCTCTGATAAACGAGGCGGCGCTAACGGCGCCCGCATTCGCCTGGCGCCTCAAAAACATTGGAAGGTGAACAACTCAGTACAGTTGCATAAAGTATTACATGTGTTAGAAGGCATTCAGAAAGATTTTAACGCAGTTCAAACAGGTGGTAAAAAAGTTTCACTGGCCGACCTGATCGTTCTTGCCGGTGGTGCTGCTATCGAAAAAGCAGCGAAAGATGCAGGACATGATATTACCGTACCTTTTGCACCCGGCCGCATGGATGCTTCGCAGGAACAAACCGATGTGGAATCAATGGGTTATCTTGAACCTGCTGCTGATGGTTTCCGCAACTACCGCAAGACAAAGTCTGCAGTATCTACTGAAGCATTGCTGATAGATAAGGCGCACCTGCTTACACTTTCTGCGCCTGAATTAACAGCATTGATAGGTGGCATGCGTGTATTGGATACGAATTTCGACAGTTCCAAACATGGTGTTTTCACGCAGCGCCCGGGTCAGCTTACCAATGATTTCTTTGTGAACCTGCTCGACATGAACACCGCATGGAAAGCTACTGCTGAAGACAAAGAATTATATATCGGCAGCGACCGCGCTTCTGGTCAGCCGAAATGGACTGCCACGCGTGCAGACCTTGTATTTGGCTCCAACGCTGAACTGAGAGCTATAACAGAAGTGTATGGCAGCGCAGATGCACAAGATAAATTTGTGAAAGACTTTGTAGCCGCATGGAGTAAGGTGATGCATTTAGACAGGTTTGATTTAGTGTGATGTAAAGTTTGCATACAATAAAAAGGTTGCCCGTAACAAGGCGGCCTTTTTTTATTGGGTGAAACGAAGTTTTATTGGCAGAGATGTTTTGATGATGGCAGTTGTATTTATGCATCCGACTGTGCCTGTACTGACAGCGAAGCGATTCGGGTCATTCCATTGTACTTATGAACAGATAGTGGCTATAATTTGTTTCGGTTGTTTAAATGGTTTGAACTTAAGAATATAATTTTTCTGTCGTCGCTTAATCACCAGAAAAAATAAAACCAAAACACCTTGCTAACGTAAAGCTTTCAGCAAGGTGTTTAAGCAATAAAAGATATTTTATTTTTTCGTAAACGTAAATAGTATAGCGTTGGGTTTATCGGCAAACAGAATGGGATAACGCAATGTAAATGCCTCTTTTGCTGATGATTTTACTTCGCATACGTAAATAATCCTCGGGTCTGCCGGTACGCCCGGTACGGCAGATGTTCTGAAAAACTGGAAATAATTAGAACCTTTTACATTGAAAAATTTCCACGAAACCTCGCGCATGCCCGGCATACAGTCATCTGTGTTGACAATCTTGTAGTAACCGCTACCTTTTGAAAGCCGCCACTCGCTGTTTAACAGGCAGGAGATGCCGGCATCTTCAAAAACCGGGGTCTGCTGAAATGAGTCGGGCACGCTGTTATCTTCAAGCGAAATCGTTGACAAAACATAACCATCAGATGCTCCTTTCTGGGCATTCACTGTATTAAAAAGTGAAAGACAACATACAATAATTGCGATAGGAATACATTTTAGCTTCATTGTTTGCATAATAAAATTTTTATTCAGTTAGATTTTAGTAATTACAAATTCTACACGCCTGTTCCTGCTCCTGTCATCATCTGTAACTTCCGGGCTCACCAGACGCTCACGTGTACCAAAGCCTTTATAAGCAAGGCGGGAAGCATCAATGCCGTTTGATACCAAAAAATCATACACGGCTTTTGCACGGTTATTACTTAATGCGAAATCTTTGGAGTCTTGATCAAAGCCGTCTATAGCAAGCGGATCGCCGCAGCACATGTGCCCTTGTATTTCAAGATTTAATGTGGGTATTTTTTTAAGTGCATCAAGCACTGCATTTAATGATGATTTGGAAGATTTCAGCAATTGATGGCTTGCCGGTTGAAACAATATCTCTTTCAACACAACACTTTCACCCGGTTTGCTGTTTTGGAATGTTTTTACCAGGTCGGAAGCATCATCACCAAACTCTTTTGGTACTGATGAAACCGGTGTCGCAACAGTATCTTTCTCCACTACCGGCGGCGCAGGTGCCGGTACAGCAGCCACTGGCGGCGGAGGCGGAGTTACAACTGTGTCAACAGCAACGGGTTCCTGTGGCTTCTCTTCTTCTTTTATTGCAACAGGTTTTTTGTTGTTTATGGTAACTATAGTTACACGGTTTTCAGGATCTGTTGCAAACAGCAAATCTTTTTCGCCATGTGCTGTTACTTTAAGAATAACTTCTGTTTTGGCTTCATTATAACCTAAAGCTTTTTTCGTTGCTATACAACGGCGCATGGACAGCGCATAATTGTAAGCATCTCTGCCGGTTGTATCAGCATATCCGTCAATAATAATTGATTCAATATCCGGATGTGCCGCTTTGAAGCTTTGCAAAGCTTCAAGGTCTGATGTGCTTATATCAGATTTGTCAAATTCGAAGTGAACTGAAACACCGGATGATTGATCCTGGGCATACATGCTATGCATTATTAAAATGCAAGCAATAATCAGAAGAATTTTCTGTAGTCTCATTTTTAAATATTTAGATTAAATTTTAGCAGCTAAGCATATAATGTTTTGATTATAAAGCAGGAGTTTTATACGGTATCGGATGGGACAAAGGCCTTATAAACAATAGCACAAGTATCTTTCTCACAAAGCTTTGCTGCATACTTGCGCCAGCCTACACATGCTCATCCCGTCTGCTTTTTGAATGCAGGGCAAAATTAATTGTAGAAATAATAAACCGATGCGTCAAATGACTCAAATGCAAGGTAATTATGATTATTAATAAAACATTAAGAATTGAAATGTGGATACAAATATGCAGCCTTGAAAATTACAGCACAACGTACAACCACAATCCTTTCTCCAATGAAGCAGAATTTTAGATCGGGCAAATGCCAGGATTCACTTTTTTGATCATGCTTTAAGCCCTGCTGAAAAATATAATTTCATTATGGAAACCAAACCGATGCTGTTGCAGGCTTTTCCGCTTAAAATGATCGCATCTTATCTTAAGATTTCCCGGAAACATTAAGCAGGGTAAGCGCAAACCTTAAAATTTCCTGACTTCAATCAAGTGTAATTGATCAGGGAATTATCCATTTTTGTAAAAAAAAAATATGCTCACAGACGTTAATCCCAAATTACCAATGCGTGATAAAGTCCTCACGAAGGAATTTTATGTAGATAAATTAGGTTTTCAACAATTCGGAAATGATTATCATGGATATTTAATGGTTCAAAAAGACAACATTCAAATTCATTTTTTTGAATTTAAAGAACTCGACCCAAAAGAAAATTATGGACAGGTTTATATTCGAACAGATGACATTGATAACCTTTATCAATCAATGTTAGATAAGAAACTGAATATACACCCATCCGGGCATTTGCAAATAAAGCCCTGGAAACAAAAAGAATTTGCGATGCTTGACCCGGACAATAACCTGCTGACTTTCGGACAAAGTATATAAAAATAAATTAGCAATATCAGCCTATATGCGGTAGCGGGCCAAGACCGGGGAACTTTTTTATTTCTTACATCTAAATAAAAAGACGTAGTGAATATGTAAGTTTCAGGCAAAACATATAACCGACACGAACAGGGTTGTTATGCATATAATCAAGTGTCCGGAAATATTTTCTTGTTAACGGAACAGGGAATGCTCAATGCGAAAATTTCAATAAATAAATACGCTAAGGCTTCATTCGAAAATTAAGCAATTGCCAGCTTTGTAAATTCTGCGCCATTAAACATGCGGCATAAATTAAAATCTCTGGACTTCTTCCATTGTTCAAAATTGCTTTCAGAAACTATTCGCCAGAAATTTTTTGACTTTAGTTCATCAAAATCAGGAGTTTTAATAAAAATGCCAACAACTGAATTACGGGTTTTAAAACTGATCCGGATCAATGAGTTCTCTTTTATATCTGAGGATAAAAATTTTTCTATCTGTTCATTTGTCATAATAAAATAATCTTTTAAATGTGCTTAACTGATGTAATAAATAAGAATGCAAACTGCTCAATAAACTTTAGCGGATAGCAAATGTGAATTCATAATAAACCTTTTAAACGCTCTTTTTTACATTTAAAGCGCTCAATCCTTTTGCAGTTCTTTCTACCTGGAAGCTCACCCTGGTGTTTTCTTTTACAGGCTCGGAAAGCTGGTTGGCATGAACAAAAACACTTTCCTGCGATGTTAGGTCTTTTATAAAACCGTAACCTTTGTCGTCATTAAAAAAACTTACGATGCCTTGCCTTTCAATTTCTTCTTTTTCATGCTTGGGAACGCCGGTATTCATGTCTTCCTGTTTAAAAATGATCTTCTTTTTGGGGTCCGGCGGCGTCGAGGAAAGATTGCCATTTTCGTCAATATAGGCCATCATTTCATCCAGCGTTTTTCCTTTTTTAGCATTCGCCTTACGTTCTTCCATTTTTTCCAGTTTATCCTGTCGCTGTTTTAACCTTTTCTTTTCTTTTTCTTTTTTTCCAAAAGTTTCTTTGGATTTTGCCATATAGTGTTGCTTTGTTTTAATGCTGTAAAACGGCAAGTTGTAAACCGCCCGACATATCAATATTGCAAGTAAGTACAATAAATAAAGAGCGTATTTAACCGCTCTTTAATTTAATTTATTTCCAGAAATTATTCGTTTTCCTGAAAGCCGGTTTTTCTTTTGGCCTTGCTACATTAACACTGATCGCTCTTCCTGAAACAGTAGCGCCATTTAATTGTTTAATAGCTTCCTGCCCTTCGGCTTCATTTGACATTTCAACAAAACCGAAGCCCCTGCTTCTGTTGGTCTCCCTGTCAGTAATCACTTTTGCTGATGTAACTTCTCCATAGGCTGCAAAAAGGCCTCTTAAATCATCGTCTCCAACCTGGAAGCCGAGATTTGAAACATAAATGTTCATTTTTTTTGATTGATTGATTAAAAATTATTTGAGAAAAACAATGTAAAAAAAGAGAAGCTGTATGCAGACTATCTGTTAGCAGAAATTCGATCAATACTTATTGTAATCACTCAAACATTGGCAGTGAAGATACGCTATTAAGTTGTAAAGACAGTTTTAGCCTGGAAATTGTTTGTTAATACCTTGCAAGCTTGCCTTTTATAAATTTAAAAAATTGTAGATGTTATTGAGGCAAAGACCAATAATTAAAGTTGCCGTATAAATTGATCCCGGGATTAAAAGTTGTTAAGCTGCAATAAAAACCAGTTCGTTTTTATTTCTTCCGCTTCTTAATTCTAATCTTATCAAAGCAGGCATTATTTAATCAAAGTATGTTAACAATGCTTTTTTTGGCACGAAAATTTTATTTGTGTTTCATTCATAAATCATCACACATGAAAAAAATCTTTTTTCCGGTTGTTATAGCCACATTTGCGGCATGCAATAACACAGCCACAACAGTTACCGATCAGGATACAGTTACGAATGAAACCATTGTAACACCTGATACAGTTACAACAGTGGTTTATACACCTGTTGAAGGAGACATAATTTATAAAGACGGCAAGGTAATGGTAATGCGTAACGGACAATGGGTTGAGACAGATAAAGATATTACGCTTGATAATGGTGTGGTAATAGATAAAACCGGTAAAGCAAAAAGAGGTGAAACAGAAATACAACTGGAAGATGGAGGCATTGTGAACAAAACAGGTAACTTCTTCGACAAAACAGGTAAGGCCATAGATAATGCCTGGCAGGATACCAAAGATGCGGTAAAAGATGCCGGTAAAGCAGTAGGACATGCGGCAGAAAAGGTTGGTAAAAAAATAGATACGGCCTTAGATAAGGATAAATAACCGGCTCAAGATAAAAGCTCCGATCAGCGAACAGATAGGAGGGAATTGGTTCAGGCTTTTACAAGTTGAAGTTTTGTACATTTAGCAGCCAGTGCTAATGCTTTCGAACGATCATAATAACTTGAAACTTTACAGCCTGTTATGAACCTGTCTATCAGGTTTTAAGGTTGTAGCCGAGGGTAAATATAAGCGAACCATTATGCATTTAACATTGTAATAATCAGAATTCAATTGTTTCAACATGAGCCATTATAGATCTTCGTATTTTAACAGGCATTTATTTTGCAATAACCCGCTTAAAATTATAACTATTAAATATGACAAAATTAAAACAACGTTTTAGCCTTCTTGTACCGGCAGTATTTTTAGTTGTGATTCTTTTAAATTTCAGTGCATGCTCAAAAGATCGACCTGATAATTTGTTTGCCTTTGAAGGTTTTCTTGATGGTGCAGGGGCATTGCCGCCTAATGCCGAAGTTTCAACAGGTTCCTGCAATGTCACATATGATTCCATAAAAAACGAATTAGTTTATACCATAAGATGGAAAGACCTAACCGGAGCGCCCACAGCCATCAATTTTCAGCAGCCTGCCACCGACCCTCCGGGATTTACTAATGTTGCCATTGCTGGTTTCCCTTCTGAATCAGGCGCCAGCATTTCCGGAAGCGTCACTATTGACCAGGAACATGAGGCAGATCTTCTTAATGATAAATTCTATCTGAACATAAGCACTTCAGCGCATACTGAAGGAGAAATAAGAGGGCAACTGACGAAGTAATAATTCGTACGAATATTTTTTCTTGCTTTTGCCTGCAACCGGGAACATAATAGTTATATGCGCTGAGCACATGGTTCTCCAATTAGTAACAGCTTTTTCAGGATGAGGTTATTATTTTGTGTATTTCAATATATCTGCGGGCTGGCAATTGAGGGCTTCGCAAATTGCTTCGAGCGAATTCGATAAATATTTTACCCTTTTCGAAAAGTTTACATTTGAACTGTATAAGTATTCTTGTCTTTAACACTTTAAAACAAGAAAATTTAATTGGGGTTAAGACAAATACTCAAACGCGAGGTATATCACACGTGGCTATAATCCAACAATTTTTTATTGCCTGGTGAGAGATTGTCTTACTAACTTAAAGCAACTTCCTTTTTGATGAACTGTATCGCGCCTGTTACAATTAAGCACTGTGCCAGGCAATAAGTAAGCATAATATAAAATCCGTGTAGCGGTGTTGTAAGATAAAATTTATTAAATGCTATCATCGAATCAGAAGCTGCAAAAATCACCGCTCCTGTAATAATATAATAAGCAAAGGTTTTAGGCTGCAGTGTTGAATTGCTAACATTGAACGCGGTAAATAACATGGTTCCTAATACAACAGAATAGGCCATTACAGGAATGGTCAATTGTTGTTCTGAAACAAGCGGCCGGAACAAATAATTCATAAGCGCAACGTAAACCGCTATAATAAACCCGGTGGTCAAAAGAAAAAACCCGTTCTTTTTTGTAAAAGATTTTATCCTGTAAAAAAACAGGATATAAAAAATATGTGCTATCAAAAAAGAAGCAATACCCAAGATAAAATTCCAGCCGTTATCGCTTACCAAAAACATGTCTCCTGCAAAAGAAAAGGCAAGCGCTAAACCAATAAACTTTATATATTTCAAATTGTTTCCTCTTCCAAAGCGCTTTATTTCAACTATAAAAAAAGCAAACAGTAACGGCATCAATAAACCTTTTGTGAAATACCTGGCCGATTCATTTCCTGTTTGTGCAACGATGACATCTGCAATAAAATCAATGATAAAAAGGATCAATAAAACAGAAGATAATGACTTCATGTTACTGGTTAGCCGGTTCAATTACTATCCTGATATCTTTCTGAAAAAATTTCGAGAGAGAATCTTTAACAGCAAGCGTGTCTGCCAGCCTGGTTGGTTTTAAGATATACAGGTCGAAAAATTTCGTGTTGTTGGTTGTAAAGCTATCATAGCTCGCATTATTGCCAAAGTTTTGTAATTGCGCCGTTCTTGTGCGGGCACGCATTCCGGAAGCAGTTCTTTCAAAAATATACCTGACATTCACCGTATCATTTTCTGAATGGATAACCGGCTGTGTTATTGTACTATCCTGGTTTACTTTGCTTGTGTCGGGCAAATTGGTATTTGTAATGGTATCAGGAGCATTGCTTATCGAATTGACAGTGCTATTGGTTTGTTTGTTTCTAAAAAAACGATAAGCCTGCCAGCCCAACCCTGAAAGAATTGCAATTACAATAATAAAGCTGATCAGTTGCACAATAGAGCGGCTATTATTTCGCCTGGAGCCCGGAACAGTCTGGCTGCTTATCCTTAAGGGCTTGTTTGCTTCAGAATAAGGTAAGAATTCATAGGAGCCGGAATTATTGGACTTAATAAATCCGATATCCGGAATCTCATAATTCTTCCCGATATTGATAAATTCCCGTACCTGTGCTAAATGAGATTCGAGGTCAGATGCTATCAGGTTTTTGTTTTTGCCTGCTCTTTCAGCTATATAATTTATCAGGCCTTCAGAATTGGTTGCCTTTTTATCATGTATAAATTGTATAAGTGGCCTGGCATCCTGGGTTGAACCTGTTAAAGTTTTAATAATTCCTATTTTTTCCAGTGCCACTTCTTTGTTATCGTATAAATACCCGGCTATGTACGTGTCAAATCTGTTCACAATTATTATTATAGCGCAAATCTAATGCAGAGCGGGAAATTATTATTTTGTTTCTCCGCTCACCAGGTTTAGCGCATGCTTTTTTTATGCAAAATACTTCATGAAGCAGCGTTACCGTTTAACATTGTATCTTAATGCTTTCAGGTGGTATGCTCTCCGAAAAAGAAAAGGCATTTATTGAATATTGGGAAAAAAACCGGTTAAAGGAAAAATCAATTCTGAAGCAACTTTTTCCGGGGCTTCCGATAGGACTGGCATTAGGCACTGCCATATTGCTGGTATTGGATTTAGGGTGGTATGAAAGAGCCAACATGATCGCCCGGACACAAAGCAACCCGGTTGTTTTATTTATAGCTATTGCAGGCATAGTTGCCTTTACAGGTTTTTTTTATAAAAAATTCCGGTGGGAAATGAATGAGCAGGCTTTTAAAGAATTAAAGCTCAAAAAAGAAGATGATGAAGATACTTCTGTAAAACCCGGATAACATACAGTGCCTGGTTATTAAATGAGGCGCAGCCCAAAAACAAACGAATGAAAAGATTAATATTTCTATTTTCAACTGTTTTTTTTCTTATTTCCTGCAGCAAAAAAAATGATAACCATTGCACTCCTGTAACACCCGACTCCGAAGCAGGGGAGATGACCAGCTTTTGCGATGTGCAGGGAATAAGTTATACCGTTGATACTAATGGAATTTATTACCAGGTTATCGACCAGGGTTCAGGAATGACGCCAAATCTGAACTCTGTTGTAACAGTCACCTACATGGCCGCTACCCTTGACGGAAATGTTGTTGCGGATAACACTGCAACCGCTGTTGCCCAACCGTTGAATCAATTCATTGAAGGGTGGCGTTTGGCACTGCCTTATATACAACAAGGCGGCCGTATAAAAATGATACTTCCTTCTGTTCTTGCATATGGCTGCACGGGCATATCAGGCGAGGTGCCACCCAACTCACCATTGTATTATGATATCGTGCTTAAGAAAGTTGAATAAAGACGGAATAAAATTTCGCTATTCATTTTTTCTCTGCATTTTTGCAGCAATACCAATTTGGGTTAATTATTCTTCTGTTTACCACACGCATTATTTATTAAACCAACAAATGCTTTATATTATGTTGCGCAAAAAACAATGTTTATTTTTTGTGGCTGTGATTATTGCAATTTCATCGGCGTGCAACCAATCTCATTCTCATTCAAAACAAATTAATTTTTCGGGCGCTTTTGCTTTATATCCGTTAAACCTGAAATGGAGTGAAGAATATAAGAAATCACATCCTGGTATCATTTTTAATATACAACCCGGTGGGGCAGGTAAAGGTTTAACGGATGTGCTGGCAGGCAATGCAGATGTTGGCATGTTCAGCCGCGAGATAAGTAATAATGAATTAAACAAAGGCGTGTGGTATATAGCACTTGCAAAAGATGCTGTGTTTCCGACCATTAATACTAATAATCCTTATGCTGATCTTTTAAAAACACGCGGCTTAACAAAAGATGCTTTAAATAATATTTTTATTGCAGGCAATCCTGCTACATGGGAAGAATTGTTCGGCATTAAAGGAAATACGCAAACTAAAATTGATATTTATACAAGGTCTGATGCATCCGGCGCAGCGGAATCCTGGGCTGCTTATTTTAATATGGGACAGGAAAGTTTAAAAGGTGTTGCCATGATGGGTGATCCGGGTATTGCTGACGCTGTAAAGAAAGATGTGAACGGCATCGGGTTCAACAACCCACAGTATATTTTCGACATGCGATCCGGCAATAAAATTACCGGTGTTGATATATTGCCGCTTGATGTGAACGGCAACGGAAAAATTGATAGCCTTGAAAATTTCTATGGCGATTTAACAGCTGTTGAAAATGCAGTAATTAACGGTAACTATCCATCTCCGCCGGTTAGAGACCTGTACTTTGTGTGCAAGCAAAAACCTGCTGACCGGGCGATACTTGATTATTTTAAATGGGTGCTTACAGATGGACAGCAATACATAAAAGGTGCAGGTTATGTACCATTACCAAAAGAAGTTATTGAAGATCAATTAAAGAAGCTTGAATAATTTATCATTTGTTGATCAAAGAATATTATGCAGTTTCACATATTGAAGCAGCATAATTGTTTTACCATCTTTTATTTCGCCGGTTGCAATCATCTTCATTGCGTCATCAATACTTATTTCAAGTACTTCGATATTTTCTTCTTCGCGATCAATGCCGCCGCCAGCAGCAACTTTCATTTCTTTGGAATATTCAGCAATAAAAAAGTATAAAATTTCAGTCACAGATCCCGGCGACATATAAGCTTCGAAAATTTTTTTTACCTCAAATATTTTATAGCCCGTTTCTTCTTCTGTTTCCCGTTTAATGCAATCTTCCGCATTGTCTTTGTCTAATAACCCTGCACATGCTTCAATCAGCATCCCGCTTTTATTGCCATTAATGAAGGTTGGCAGCCTGAACTGTCTCGTAACAATTACCGTTTTTTGTTTTTTGTTATACAGTAATATGGCAGCGCCATTTCCCCTGTCATAGGCTTCGCGGCTTTGTGTTTGTTTTGTACCGTCTTTCTTCAAATATTCATAGGTTATTTTTCGCAGCACATACCAATTATCTGATAAAACTTTTGTATCTAATATTTTTACTTTGTCTATCATTGTATTCTTGTGTGTATTTACGTCTCTTTCTAATAAATCTGAGCTTGACACCTCCCATCATCTCTTCTCACCTCGTTCTCGCTGAGCCGCCTAATTGTTTGATAATATTCCTGCGTTTGGCCATATAGCAAATTTTATCTGTTGGATTTTTTGATCTTTTTAAAAATAGGGATAAATGAAATAACTGTTTTATTTTCTGTTGGTATAATTCATTTATTACTAAACCTTGCTTTTATCTTTGGTTAACTATGCAGGCGGTAATACGGGTTCAGGGTCTTTCAAAACAATACAAAAATATTATGGCAGTTAATGCGCTTTCATTTACGGTGAATGAAGGCGAGGTGTATGGATTCCTCGGTCAGAATGGGGCCGGCAAATCAACCACAATACGGATGCTGCTTACATTGGTGCAACCTACTGGCGGGGAAATAGAATTGTTTGGGCTGAAGTTAAATACGCATCGCACAGAAATTTTACGCAATATCGGCGCGGTAATAGAAAAGCCTGATGTATATAAATATTTATCTGCCTGCAATAACCTGAAACTGTTTGCGCGCATGAGCAGTATGCATCCAACCCAAAAAGAGTTGCTGCGGCAATTAGATATGGTTGGATTGAAGGAACGGGCTTATGACAAAGTGCACACATTCAGCCAGGGCATGAAACAAAGGCTTGGTATCGCTGTTGCTTTGATACACGATCCGGGACTGATCATTTTAGATGAACCCACAAATGGCCTCGATCCGCAAGGCATTGCGGATATAAGAAATCTTATCTTACACCTCAGCCGTGAAATGAAAAAAACCCTGTTCATCTCTTCGCATCTGCTGAATGAAATGGAGCAGGTGGCAACAAGATTACTGATCATTGACAGAGGGAAAAAACTCGTGGAGGGATCAGCCAGCGAATTATTTGATCCTGCGCAAACTTTGCTTGAACTGGAAACACTTGATAACAAAGAAGCACTCTCATTAATCAACGAAAGTAAATGGCAAAATACATTACAACCGCAACGAAATAATAATATAGTGTTGAAGATGCACCGCAATACTATCCCCGATTTTCATGTTTGGCTCGTGCAGCAAAACATCAGGATTATTTCTTTACAATCAAGGCATTCACTCGAAGATTATTTTTTACAGGTAACCAGCGGACAACAGCATGTGGCAGCTTTTACAAATTGAATTATACAAAACCTTCCGTCGGCCAAGAACGTACATTGCTTTTGGCGCTATTGCCGCATTGATAATCTTACTGCAATTCGGTTTGAAAGTGGACGGAGAGGAGTATGTTAATTTCATGCTGCAGAGCCTCGGCAATTTTGATGTGCAGGGCAAGTTGCTCAATGGTTATATGGTATGTTATATAATACTGCAGTTGATGCTGGTGCATGTGCCGCTGCTGGTAACATTGGTGGCGGCAGATATGATATCCGGTGAAGCGAATATCGGGACACTGCGACTGATGTTATCTAAGCCCTATAGCCGCACATCGGTTGTACTGGCCAAATTTTTAGCAACCTGTATGTATACTTTGCTCTTGCTGATATGGGTTGCATTGCTTGCCTTATTTGTAAGTGTATTGATCTTTGGCGCCAGCGATCTTTTTTTAATGAAGACGGAATACATTGTCATCATAAAGCAGGATGATGTTTTCTGGCGGTATTGCTGCGCTTTTGGTTTTGCATTTGTTTCATTGGTTACAGTTGCCGCCCTGGGTTTTTTTCTTTCTGCATTAGCAGAAAATTCCATAGGGCCGATTGTTGCAACCATGAGTATAATAATTTTGTTCACTGTTTTAAGCACATTAAATCTGCCTGTATTTGATGCACTAAATCCATACTTGTTTACAACACAGATGGTAATATGGAAAGAATTTTTTGATGAAAAGGTTACCGCAAGTAATGAGGTTATTGCAGGAAGCATACAGGACTTCCCGGCAATAATTCACGCGTTAATCGTGCTTTCCGTTTATATTATTGTATTGATTGGCGCAACAGTTTTTGTAATGCGCAGGAAAGATATATTGAGTTGAATTGTTTTATTCTTTTATAAATTTCAGTGTTGTAGTTTTTCCCTGGTCATTAATTTTTATAAAATACATTCCTGCTGATAATTGGCTTGCGTTAAAAGAAAAATTGTTATCTGCTGTAACCGCTTGGGTAGGGTTTCAGTTATATAACCCCAGGCTTAAGCCCGGGGCTAGTGAAAAACAGGCCCATCAAGGGCTTTAGCCCAGGAAAAATATTTTAGTCGGACAACAATATAAATATAAGATTTATTACAATTTTATACATCAACACATATACGCTCAAACACATAATTGTTTTGCTTTGCAAACTCTTACCTGATGAAAAAAATATTTTTGATACTATTCACCATTCACTATTCACTACTCGCCTGCGCCCAGGATGCGAATGCACTTATAGTTAAGGTGAAAGCAAAGCTGGATAAAGTGAATGATTACACCGCAAACGGTGTTTTAAAAACAGATATTCCTTTTATTAAAGCGCCGGTGAGCAATGTTAAAGTTTATTACAAAAAACCTGATCATTTTCACATGGTGAAAGACAGCGGTGTTTCGGTATTGCCCAAAGGTGGCATAAGTGTGAACATGAATAATGTAATAAGCGCCGGTGATTTTACAGCGCTTGATGCAGGCAACACCGTTGTACAAAATATCAAAACAAAAGTGATTAAACTCCTGCCCAATGATGATGCGGGCAATATTGTGTTATCAACCCTTTATATTGATGAAGCCAATCTTTTAATTCTTAAAACGATCACCACCACCCGTGATAACGGCACATATGAATTAACGATGACCTATGGAAAATATGCTGATTATGGGCTGCCGGATAAAATACAGTTTAGCTTTAATGCGAAAGATTATAGGTTACCCAAAGGTGTTACGCTTGACTTTGATGAAACTACCAAATCTTCTGATACCGATCAACTGAAAAATAAAAAAGGGAAAGTGGAAATAACCTATTCCTCTTACATTATTAACAAAGGTGTAAACGATGCAATTTTTAAATAATATATAGAGATGTAGCCTGGTTAATTTTTTAATTTCAAAGAGATGTTTTCAGGTAAAAGGCTTCAAAGCCGCTCGCCCTTGGAGAGAAGCCGGGGTGAAGTCAAACAGCAATAAATCATATTGAAGTTTGTTGCCTGTTGCCATTTTAAATAAACCTTACCAAAATCTTCTTTAGTATCAATTTATAGATAGTAGTTTTGACGCATGTGGATGATCTGCAAAAAAGAATGGAACCAGTTCTTCAGCAGCCTTACAGGTTATGTAGCATTGATCGTTTTTCTTTTACTCAACGGCTTGATTTTTTTTGTTTTTCCTGATACAAGCCTGCTTGATTTTGGCTACGCTTCGCTCGACGGATTTTTTTCCCTGGCGCCCTGGGTTTTATTGTTCCTTATTCCAACAATCACCATGAGAAGCCTCGCTGATGAATATAAGGCAGGCACTTTTGAATTGTTGAAAACTTTACCCTTAACTTCTTCGCAAATCGTGTGGGGAAAATTTTTCGGCGCTTTGTTAATTGTATTGCTTGCTCTAATACCGACAATCATTTATGCATTTTCATTACAGCATTTAAGTGCCGCCGGCGGCATTGATGCGGGTGCAACTACCGGCAGTTATATTGGCTTGTTTTTGCTGGGCGCCGTGTTTACTTCAGTTGGTTTGTGTGCCAGCAGCTTTACAAACAATACAGTGGTTGCATTTATCATCGGCGCATTTGTTTGCTTGATAGTATACACTGGTTTTGATGCATTAAGCCAATTGCCTTTTTTTTCAAACGGGCTGGATTATTATGTGCAGATGCTTGGTATAAATTTTCATTATAAAAGCATCAGCAAAGGTGTGATAGATATACGGGATATAATCTATTTTTTTGCTGTCATCGTATTTTTTATTGCCATTACTAAAAGAAATATTGAAACACAATAATGAGGTCAATAAACAGATATTTACGTCCTGAAAACCAGTGGTATGTTTTATTGGCAGCTTTTGTAATATTGATCTTTATATCTACTGCACTTCGCTACCGGATTGACCTCACCGCAGAGAAAAGATTCAGCTTAAATGAATCAACAAAGCAATTATTAGATAGTATTGATTCAACTATAAATATTACCGTTTTTCTTACCGGTGATCTGCCTGCTGATTATAAAAAATTAAGCATGGCTACCAATGATCTGCTGTCAGAGTTCAGGGATCTCAGCCATAACAATATCCGTTTTCACTTTGAAAAGCCGGGAGAAAATTTGCCCGATAGCCAGAGAACGCATTTCTATGACAGCCTTCAGCGTATCGGTGTTGTATTTGAACAAAGCAGCGATATTGCTTCAGGTAACGAAAAGGCAACGCAACAGTTAATCATCCCTTCAGCTATTATTGAATATGGAGATTATCGTCCTGTAGCTGTTGACCTGAGAAGCAGCCGGACTGTGTTTAAAAATTATAATGTAATAAATGATGAGCCGCAGGAAGATAAGGAAGCCACGTTAAATGCAGCGGAAGCCTTGCTGGAATACAAATTTGCCAATGCAATTGATAAACTTACACGAAAGAATATTCCAACTATTGCTTATTGTTTGGGCAACGGAGAAGCAGGCCCGCAAAATGTAAACGACCTTATTCAAAACCTGCGCAATGATTACCGGCTTGCGGTGTTCGACCTGAAACAGGCATACCCCAACCCGGAATTCATCAATACTTTATTAATTGTAAAACCCACCATTCCTTTTACAGATGAAGACAAATTAAAGCTCGACCAGTATATAATGCATGGCGGAAAGATCATCTGGTGCATTGATAAATTATATGCAGAATTGGACAGCTTAATGCGCAGCCAGGCAGATTTTGTTGCGTTTGACCGAAACTTAAACGTGGATGATATTTTGTTTCGCTATGGTGTGCGTATCAATGGAAATTTATTGCAGGATTTGAACTGTAGTAAAATTCCGTTGGTTACTGGTTTTAATGCTGATGGCAGTCCGCGCATGCAGCGTTTCCCCTGGCCTTATTACCCATTTCTTTCTTCGCCTAATAATAATATTGTTTCAAGAAATTTAGACCGCGTCCTATCTATATTTCCGTCAAGCATTGATACAATAAAAGCGCCGGGCATTGCAAAAACAATTTTATTAACGAGCGATACATCGAGCCGGTTGATCAGTTCGCCGGCTATTGTGAGTATTAATAAAATAATGAATGATATCAGTACGGAGAATTTTAATTCTTACAATGAACATTATGTACCTGTTGCCGTTTTGCTGGAAGGAAAATTTAATTCACTCTATACGAACAGGCTTACACAGAATATAAAAGATTCTGTAAGCAAAGCTTTGAATAAACCTTTTGCACCCACCAATATAAACCCAACGCAACAAATTGTTATGAGCGATGCGGATATTGTGACCAACCAGGTAAGCCAGACCAGCGGCCCGTTAGCGATGGGAGAGTTGCCGTATGAAAATTACCGCTTTGCGAACCGCGAGTTCTTCTTAAACTGCGTTGATTATCTAACCAGCACCAGCGGCATATTTGAAAGCCGGAATAAAGATTTTACATTAAGACTTTTAGACAAAAAGAAAGTGGCCGATGAGAAAGTAAACTGGCAGTTAATAAATATTGTTAGCCCGGTTGTTGCAGTTATTTTATTCGGGTTTGTTTACCAGTGGCGGAGAAGAAAGTGTTTTGGAACGTAATATTGCAGCCTCATGACAAGAGAAACAGTAACATATATTGTATTCGGAATTGTGCTTGCGGCAGCCCTTCTTTTTGATCTTGGCTTAATAAGCAAAAAGAATAAAACGGTCACCTTAAAACGGGCATTGGTTCAAACTATATTCTGGGTGGCACTTGCAATTGGTTTTTTTGTTTTTCTATGGTTTGAAAATGGTAAACGCACGGCATTAGAATATATAAGCGCCTACCTGATGGAATGGAGCTTAAGCATCGATAACATTTTTGTGTTTATATTGATCTTCACTTCGTTTTCGGTGAATGAAAAATACTATTCCCGTGTTTTACTGATAGGTATTTTAATGGCCATATTGCTTCGCGTAGTCTTTATAACAGTTGGGGTGGCGTTGGTGGACCGGTTTGAATGGATACTGTATATTTTTGGCGTTTTCCTGGTTTATACCGGGATACACATGTTCAGAAGCAAGGAAGATGAAGCTTTCGACCCGGAAACATCCAAAGCCTATAAGCTGGTAAAAAGAATTTTTCCGCTTGCTCCGCATGATGGCAAGGGCAAGCTTTGGTTGACTGAGAACGGTAAGCGCGTTTATACTACACTGTTTGTGGTAGTAATGATGCTTGCTTCCATAGACATTGTTTTTGCGGTGGATTCTATTCCCGCCGTGATGGGTATTTCCAGGGATAAAATGGTGATCTATACTTCAAATATTTTTGCAGTGCTTGGTTTAAGAAGTTTGTTCTTTTTGTTGAAAGGCGCTGTTGCCAAATTCGATTACCTGCATGAAGGTATCGCCATTGTGCTTGTATTTATCGGCCTGAAAATGCTGGGGGCCCATTGGCTGGAGCAATGGTTTAGTGACACAACTCTCGTGTTTATTTCACTGGGTGTAATTATAGTTTGTATTACCGTGTCCATACTATTATCCATGCAAAAAAATAAAAAATTACAGGCAGTTAAACCGTGAATACAAAACAGGTAGCCTAAACCACCCGGGTTTAAAAGAACATTGCACTATTTTTTTACAACACTGATAAGCCTGTCTGTTTCATGATCTATGAACCATCAATTACGTCCATGGTTATTTCATAGGTTTGCATCATGCTATATAACTCGCTGGAAGATTGCATCATTGATCTCGAAAAGAACGGGCATCTTGTAAGAATAAAAGAAGAAGTTGATCCACATCTTGAAATGGCGGCTATTCATTTAAAGGTGCATGAAGCAAATGGCCCGGCATTGTTATTTGAAAACGTAAAAAATACTCCATATCGCGCTGCATCCAATATTTTCGGAACCATCGAAAGAAGCAAATTCATTTTCAGGAACAGGCTTGCTCTTATACAACAGCTTATTCAACTCAGAAACGATCCGCAAAAAATATTTAAAAAGCCATTTAAAGCATTAAATACAGGTGTTACTGCTTTGTCATCCATACCAAAGAAAACAACTGCAAAAAACATTTTAAAGAATGAAATTAAAATTACCGACCTGCCCTTAATACAACATTGGCCAAATGACGGCGGCGCTTTTATTACGTTACCCCAGGTTTATACAGAAGATATTAATATGCCGGGTGTTCAACATTCTAACCTCGGCATGTACCGCATTCAACTTACCGGTAATGATTATATTTTAAATAAAGAAGCCGGGCTGCATTACCAGATCCATCGTGGCATCGGGGTGCATCAGGCTAAAGCAAATGAGGCAGGGCTTCCTTTAAAAGTAAGTATATTCATTGGCGGCCCGCCGGCGCACACAGTCGCAGCAGTAATGCCATTGCCGGAAGGAATGAGTGAATTGATGTTTGCCGGCGTATTGGCAGGAAAAAGATTCAGGTATTTTTACAATAATGGTTTTTGCATAAGTGCAGGCGCGGATTTTGTAATTACAGGAGAAGTCTTTCCCGGTGAAAACAAACCGGAAGGACCTTTCGGAGATCACCTTGGTTACTATAGTTTGAAGCATGATTTTCCTTTGATGCACGTACGCAATGTGTATGCGAAGCAAAATGCAATATGGCCCTTTACTGTGGTGGGCAGGCCGCCCCAGGAGGATACTTCTTTTGGCAGCCTGATCCATGAATTAACCGGGCATGTGCTCACAAAGGAAATTCCCGGTTTACAACAATTACATGCAGTGGACGCGGCAGGTGTACATCCTTTATTGCTCGCAACAGGCAGCGAAAGATATACGCCTTATAATAAAATAAAACAACCGGCGGAGATCTTAACTATTGCTAATCGTATGCTGGGAACCGGGCAGTTAAGTCTTGCAAAATTTTTATTTATCACGGCTGATGATGAACGAAAGATTTCACCGCAACACATTCCTTCTTTTTTTGAGCATATATTAAAGCGGATAGATCTTTCAAGAGATATACATTTTCATACCAACACCACCATTGATACGCTGGATTATTCGGGCACCGGTCTTAACAGGGGAAGCAAGGTTGCATTTGCGGCTTACGGGGATGTTGTAAGAGAGCTTTGCACAGAAGTGCCAGGCGAATTTATTTCCCTGCAGAATTTTGAAAAGCCAAAACTGGCTTTGCCGGGTATCATTTGTATTCAAACCAAAGCATTCAGCAATTATGAGAATGCAGCAAAAGAAATGTCTGACTTAAATGAACAGTTACGGTCAGCAACAGGATTGCTTCAACAATGTCCTTTTATCATTGTTTGTGATGATGCCGTTTTTACTTCCGAAAAGCTGAATAATTTTTTATGGGTAACCTTTACCCGGTCTAATCCTTCTTATGATATCTATGGCATCAACAGTTTCTATAGTTATAAACATTGGGGATGTGATGCAGTTATTATAGATGCCCGCATCAAACCACATCATGCGCCGGCGCTGGAAAAAGATGCGATTACCGAAAAGAAGATCAAACACATATTTAATAAGGGAGGAAGCTTGTACGGTGTATTAAAATAAGATGGGGCTGGCGAGGAATCGCCGCCCCTTTTTTCAACCCTAAACCCTTAAAGTGGCGAAGATATGTATCAAAATATCATAACGCAACTTTTATTATATTTTCTTTTTTAAAATCTTTCCAGCTGTGAAAAAAAGAAATTGCTTTCGATGATTGCATTTTCATCGCTGTCACTTCCATGCACTGCGTTTTCACCCACTGAAGCCGCAAAATCTTTGCGGATAGTGCCTTCATCGGCCTGTGCCGGGTTGGTTGCTCCAATCAATTTCCTGAAATCTGCCACTGCATTTTCTTTTTCAATCACTGCCGCCACAATTGGGCCGCTGCTCATGAATTCCACCAATTCCCCATAAAAAGGCCTTTCCTTATGAACAGCGTAAAAGGCGCCTGCCTGCTCTTTTGTAAGTTTGGTCCACTTCATTGCCTTGATGGTAAAACCCGCTTTCAGGATGCGGTCTGTAATGGCTCCGGTATATGATTTGCCTGTTGCATCAGGCTTTATCATGGTAAATGTTATATTACTCATAGCTTGTAAAAATTGGCGGCAAAAGTAAGGCTTCATTATTTTTTAACAACCTCTAAATTGTTATAGATTGTTTTAAATTGAAAATTCATTTGAATGTGTGGGTTTAAACCTGCAATTTTGCCGCCTTTCTATGCAGCCTTCTGAGCATTTATACGCATTGTTGGAAAATAAGAGGAATATTGTAATTACCATGCATCAAAAGCCTGATGGCGATGCTATGGGCGCGGCGCTTGGATTATATCATTTCTTAAAAAGCATCGGTAATGATGTTACGGTGATCTCGCCTACTAACTGGGCAAAGTTCTTAAACTGGATGCCCGGTTGCAAGATGGTAGTGGATTATGAACTGAATACATTGCACTGTAATGAACTTTTAGACAAAGCGGATATACTGTTTTGTCTTGATTTCAACAGCATGCACCGCACCAAAAAAATGGAGACCGTATTACTGGGAGCCAAATGTGTAAAGGTACTGATAGATCACCATGAACAGCCTGCAGAAGAGCATTTTGATTATGGCGAAAGCGATATTGCCAAAAGCTCCACCTGTGAAATGGTGTATGATTTTATTGTACGGTCGCCCTATGCCGATCAGCTCGACCTTGATATGGCTGCCTGTCTTTACACCGGCATTATGACCGATACCGGCTCTTTCCGTTTTTCCATCACATCCGCCAATACACATAAAGCTGTCGCACATTTAAAGGAGCTTGGCCTGGAGCATAGCATTATCCATGAAAATATGTATGATAATTTCCTGGAGAACAGGTTGCGTTTTATTGGCAATGCCTTATTGCACCGGTTGGAGGTATTGTATGAATATAATACCGCGTTGATGGCAATACCCAAACGGGATCTCATTAAATATGAGATTACAACAGGGGATACGGAAGGGTTGGTAAATTACCTGCTTACGATCGAAGGAATTAAACTTGGCGCTTTATTGATCGACAGGGTAGAAGAACGTAAATGGAGTTTCAGAAGTAAAGATGATTTTGATGTGAATGTGCTTGCACGTAATCATTTTGAAGGCGGGGGCCATAAAAATGCAGCGGGTGGCAGAAGTTCAGAAAGCCTGGAGGATAACGTACTAAGATTTAAAGAAGTCGTTAAACTATACGAAAACCAGTTAACATAAATTTTTGTTGCTTATTAAAGCAATGTGATTAAAACAAATAAAAAAATGAAAAGAACAGTTGTAGTGTTAATGGCAATAAGCTTTATTGCCTGCAGCATGAATTATGACAAAACTCCTTCGGGCCTTGCTTATAAGATATTTCCCGGCAAAGGGGGTGAAAAACCAAAAGCGGGAGAATTCATAAAGTTTAATTTGGAATACAGGCTTTTAGACAGGGATTCTGTTTTACAAACCACTTACAATGGCATTCCCGGTTATAGCGATTTAGATACCAGCAAACGGGTGAAATATACGTTTATGGAAATTATGCCTTTGTTAAGTGTTGGCGATAGCGCTGTAGTAAGCCTTAGCATAGATTCTTTAAAAAGCAAAGGCATTATACCGGAGTATTCTCCGATTCTTGTAAAAGGACAAATATTATCCGTAAGGGTCACTTTGCTTCAGATCCTCAAAGATGAAAAAGCCATGCTTGCAGATTATGATAGCTCATTGGAACGCGAAAAAAATGCAGAAGTAAAATCGCTTGAAGATTACATGGCAAAAAATAGCCTGAAAGGCACAAAAACAAAATTAGGTGCTTATGTAGTTATCGATAACCCGGGTGATCAAACCAATAAAGCAGACTCTGGAAAGATCGCAACAGTAATGTATCGCGGTTACCTGCAAAGCAACGGTAAAGTATTTGATACGAATATGGATACTACCAAAGGGCATACAGATCCTATACAGGTGGCTGTGGGTACAAGGGGTTCTATCCAGGGTTTTAGTGAATGTTTGCCTTATTTTGGTAAGGGCGGAAAAGGAAAATTCCTTATTCCTGCAATGCTTGGCTATGGGCCACAGGCCAGGGGCGAAGATATTCCGGCCTTTTCAAACCTTATATTTGATATAGAAGTTACCGACGTAAAAGAAGCGCCTGCAGCTCCGGCCTATCCACAGATGCAGCAAGCGCCACCGCCGGGCAATCAGTAACAGGTGGTCAATAAAAAATTTTAAAAGCAACGTGTACAGCGTTGCTTTTTTAGTGTGTACAGGTAAAGGATGTTACTGACCAATCGCTTTTAATTCTGATGCATTTGCGTCTATAAGCATATACGTTTTTACATTGCAGATAACCATCTCATCCAGTGTATTCACAACATCAGCATATGTTGAAGTTTTGGTTGGCTTTATCAATACTGTCATTCCTGAATCACTCCCATAGTAATTCCTTATTTCATTTTTCTTTTTAATGACGGCTTTGCGAACAGCAGTTATGCTATTGCCGATGTTTTTGATATGATTCAACTCCGATCCGTTATATACATATGGTTGATGATTATTGCCCAATATAATATTAAGTGTTCTGTTTTCCCCGGCCTCTAAAGGATGTGTGCTGTCCCTGTCATCCGGCATTCCCAGTTTCATAACAGTTGGATGCGAAAGTGTAGTTGTAAAGATGAAGAAAGAGATCAAAAGAAATCCAAGGTCAACCATTGGAGTGAGATCAACACGTAAGGATGATTTTTTTGGTTTGGCAACACCTGCTTTTTGCCGGTGTTCCTGTTGAGAAATCTCAGCCATAATTTTTATTAATGAGATGAATTTTTGATTTCATTCCATAAATAAAGATTAAAGAGGCTTTTCCAATACACTTATCAGGAGATTCCGGTCAGACCGGGAATGACGGTGTGGGATAGTGTTATGTCATGCAGAAATTGTCGCTTTTATTTGCCACGGATCACACAGAAATACGAAAGAATTTGGTACGACATTATTATGTTGACTTACCACTAGTTTGCAAACTCCTGTGAATTATTATAAAAATAAACCGCCATGAAAGCGGTTTAATAAATCTGTCAACAATGTTTTTTGCCTGCTATTCTTTGTGATTAACCCTTCCCATTAATTCACCGATCGGCATTGATATCATTCTTCCGATCGGTTCTTTACCGCGGTAGGTGATCACTTTTACTTGTGTTGCTTCTTTTGGAACAGTTACAGGTGCTGTATATTTTGGATAGAACCTGTCAGGGTAAGTGTTATCAAAACTGTAATAAATATCCAGCCCATTTACTTCGTTCTGCAAGGCTATTGCAAGCGTGCCATCACTGTTGAGCGACGGAAGGAAATCAGGATCGTACATGCTGGGTGCATACTTTACTTCAGCAACATCAAATCTTTTAAATTGGGCTTCCACCCGGCGAACAAAATCATCCCAATTCTTTTTTTCTTTTGGCGACCATGTGCTCTCTGCAATAGCAAACGCACGCGGCCATGTCATGTATTGTGCCTGGCGGAAAGTATAAACCTGTTCTGTCCATAAGTTTCCCTGGCCGCCAAGAATTAATTTTTGCTCATTGTTGTTTAAACCTTCAGGCAGCGGTTCAAAGCTATACGTTTTGTTCAAACGTAATGATGCATACACATGCGGTTCCATTATCCGGTCGCTTTGCATATAATCAAGATAAACGAATTCGGTCGGGGTCATTACTACTTTATGTCCCAGTTTTGCTGCGGCAACAGCCCCGTTGGGATTTGATGATGCTCCTTCCGCTGCAATTCCGTCATGGGCAGATCGCCAGTTCATTACCGCTGCATTTGGCCCTATGCCGCCTTCCAGAATTTCATCCCATCCAATAAACTTTTTACCCTTTGATTCAACAATTTTTTCGACGCGCTTTTCAAAATAAGCCTGCACTTCCTCATACGTTTTTAAATTCTCTTTTTGCATTAATGCGGTTATGGCATCACTGCTTTTCCAGAAAGTTTTAAACGTTTCATCGCCGCCCATATGCATATATTCAAAAGGAAATAGCTGGGCGGCTTCTGTTACTACCTTATCCAAAAACTCATAAACATTTTCGTTGGCAGGGCAGAGATTGTCATCATATATAGCAGTATGCGTGTCCCAATCCTTGATTGGCTCACCCGAAGAGACGCCAATATTTTTTACACCGCCTGAACAGGAAAGCTCAGGGTAGGCCGTAATAGCTGCCATGCTATGCCCGGGTACATCAATTTCGGGCAGAATATTTACGAACCTGTCTTTAGCATACTGCACAACTTCTTTTATATCATCCTGTGTATAAAAGCCTCCGTTATTACGTGGTTCATTGGCTGCAGGCGGCGCAAAAGTTCCAAACTCTCCAACCCTGTACACATTCCAGGCGCCAACTTCTGTCAGTTTAGGCAGGCTCTTTATTTCTATACGCCAACCTTCATCATCAGTTAAATGCCAGTGCAGCAAATTGAATTTATACTTTGCCATCTGGTCAATGTATGCTTTCACTTCTTCCCTGGTAAAGAAATGGCGGGATACATCCAACATTAAACCTCTCCATCCGAAACGTGGATAATCGGTTATCTCAATGCAGGGAACCTTCCATGCAACGTTATCTGTTTTTTCAGCGCTTTCTATTTCTTTGGGAAGCAATTGCATCAGGGTCTGTACACCATAAAAAATGCCTGCAGGCTTATTGGCCCTTATCGTTATATCTTTTGTTGTTACTGATAAAGTATAGCCTTCACTACCCAGTGTGGCGTCTTCGGTTTTGTTCAGTTCCAACTTTATTGTTGCCGATGAAGCATTGTTTGAAACAGACACTTTATTACCCGTTGGAACGGATAATTTTTTTTGAAGGTCGCCTAAAGTTTGTTTCAGCTCTGTTGTTTCAGATGATCGAATGGTTATGCTTTGAGGAAGCGTAAAATAGCCGGTCTTTTGTTCCATTTTTACCGGCTCCGGCACTATGGCGATTGTAGCGCTGGTTTGACCAAAACTAACGGCGGCAATAAAAAACGTAATTAAGAATAGTCCTGCTTTTTTCATAAACGCAATTATTAATCGGGCTAAAAATAGGATAAGAAGCTATATAAACAAGAGAATTTTGCTCTCAATTATGCAGCACAATATCTTTTATGATAATGGGAGGGTAGTTAAAGGGCTCCTTTTTAATATCCAGTTTATACCGGAGTATAACATTACTATTATATACAACCTGCAACCATTGTACATTTTCATTGGGTACAATATAAACAGCGCTTACTTTGTCGCCTTTTGTTATACAGGTCATGTTTGCTTTCAACGAGGAATCTGCAAAAGCAATGTCTGATGAATCAACGGAAGGTTTGTCAAGCAGGAACAGGTTTTTTTTACTGTCAATGGTTTTCAAAACAATAGCGATCGTATCTCCAACCTTTGCATTGATAACGCCTCTTGAAGGTTTATAGGAAACTATTTTATAATTGAAGGCAGGCTGCCTGAAAGGAGAGCGGTTGAATTCCTGAAGTACCGGCACATCATCCAGCAATGCCCATTTAATATCGTCAGGATAATGGTCCCTGATAAAAGCTTTTGGCGGCGTCAAAAAATAATAATCATTGTAATTCCGGATAAAAATGGCGCCGGAAAAATTTAAATAGCCGGCGGCCCAGGTGGCATCAAGCAAATACCAGTTGCTGTCAATCATTACGGCATTCCATTTATGGTTACACCGGAATTGGTTGCTGCCGGAATTTGTTCTCGCATAACCCGTGATCACTTCGCTTTTGATGCCTGCATGATCACAAAGCGTTTTGAATAAACGTGCGTAGCCATCGCATAGGGAATGCCTTCTTTTTAAAGTAATGCGTGCAACTCTTTCATCCAGCGGTTTTAAAACGGAATCTGCATCATCTTCAGCCGCGTAGCCGTCATCTTCATATAGAACGGGCTGTGGCTGATAACGGATGGTATTATAAGAAATATTGCTTGTTATCCAATAAAAAATGGAACGTACTTTTTCAAGATCTGTTGTATAAGGCGATGTAAGCAGGTAAGATAATGTATCGGGCGAAGATGCGTCAATATCATCTGCCCTTGCATCAATACGGGAAAAACTGATGTTTTTAGATTGGCAAAAAGAGCAGGCGGAAATAAGCAATAAAATAAAGCTGATCACCGGTTTCATACCTCACAAAATTCTATCGAATAAAATTATAGCTTCTATGCCAAAAGAAAAAAATAAAACCTGCCGGTTTATAGCCCCGACAGGTTTGAAATTGAGTTAGAAATGCGTTTGCTATTTTCAACAAACAGATTCTTATTTATTTTAAGATTGAATTATATCGTTAACATGCTCAACAATCTACTAAAGTAGATGTGTATGATTCATTTTTCCTACTTATATGTGATTGGCAGACTTCCTGGTAATAAACAACTTTGCATTGCAACTATAAATAACACAATAAAACTACATGGTGCAAAAACAAAATTTGAATTTTTCATGATGGATACATTAGGTTTTAGAATCCGGTGGGTTGGCCTGCCGGATTTTATTCCTGTTCAATTTTAAGTGCTAAAAATAAAGCTTATGAAAGCCATAACAAGTTTCAAGTATTCGCACTGGGAGGATATTTCAAAATATGCAAAAAGAGAAAAACAATTAATAATAAAGAGAATTACCCCTTTTTTCTTATTAAGCCTGTTTCTTAGTTTCTGGTCGCTCTATGCAATTGTTGCAGGAACAGGGGCAACGATTACAACAAAACTTATCCTTTACCCGTTCCTGTTAATAAATTTTGTATTTGCTGATTTTGCCATATGGAACTACCTGGCCGGTAAAAAACTGTGGTTGCTTTGGGTGCTTGAATCCGTTGTATCGACGATGCTTGTATGCTGGCTTTTATAGTTGCTGACTCAAAAACTTAACCATTTGAATATGAATCTCACCCCATCCACAAAACGGATATTATCCTTTAGCGAACAGCAAGTGTTGCAATTGATAAGCGAGGGCTGTTCCATAGAAGAAATCCCGGTTGTGCTTTTACTTTCTCCATATACATTAGAAACAATTGAGCACAATATCAGCAAAAAGTTAAATACATATTATATAACAGAAGCAGTGCAAAAAGCGAGAGTGATGAATTTGATTTAACGAGTTGCAGCGCCTCACCGGAAAAACAATATAAATTGTATTTTATTAATTTTTTCAATTCAATTGCCCCGTCAATCTCTAAGCCCTTTTGTTTCAGATCTTGACCGGCTATAAATGAAAGCTTTACATTTCATCAACTTTAAATCTCAATAAAGACAGATTTTTTTCACATGACATAATACGGTTTGAAAGAATTCAGTCCCATCGATCCGGACTAACGCCAAGATGTTAAAAGGCCTTTT
The DNA here is from genome assembly GCA_036274175.1 of Parafilimonas sp. Classification (GTDB taxonomy): domain Bacteria; phylum Bacteroidota; class Bacteroidia; order Chitinophagales; family Chitinophagaceae; genus Parafilimonas. The sequence continues at coordinate 2,507 of DASUGF010000092.1, read as the reverse complement.
TACTGCTTCAGCCCTTATTATATTTGCCTTGATTTTGCTGTATGAATTTAGTTAACCTTGCGGTTGTGCGCTTATCCTTTTATTCAAAAGTCTATTTATGGAAACAACGATTGCCGGTAAAAAGATTGCCATTATGGAAACAGATTTTTTGCCATTAGAGGGAACAGATTACGTTGAGTTTTATGTAGGAAATGCAAAACAGGCAGCACATTTTTATAAGACGGCTTTTGGCTTTCAAAGCCTGGCTTATGCGGGACCGGAAACAGGCGTAAAAGAAAAGGCCAGTTATGCGATCAGGCAGAACAAGCTCACATTCGTCTTAACAACGCCTTTGAAAAAGAATTCTCTTATCGCTCAACATATTCATCAGCATGGTGATGGTATAAAAGCCCTGGCACTACGTGTAAATGATGCACATGATGCATGGATGCAAACAACAAAACGCGGTGCTGTAAGTTATATGGAGCCCGAAATCCTGCATGATGAATACGGCGATGTTGTAATGAGCGGTATTAAAACTTATGGCGATACCGTGCATTTATTTATTGAAAGGAAAAATTATAGCGGTGCATTTATACCCGGTTATTCGGCATGGGAAAATGAATATAATCCTGCATCTACGGGGTTACAATATGTTGATCATTGCGTTGGCAATGTTGGCTGGCACCAGATGAACAAGTGGGTTAAGTTTTATGAGGATGTAATGGGTTTTAAGAATATTCTTTCATTTGATGATGCGGACATTTCTACCGAATACTCTGCCCTCATGAGCAAGGTAATGAGCAATGGCAATGGCTATGTAAAATTCCCGATCAATGAACCGGCAGAAGGAAAAAAGAAATCGCAGGTGGAAGAATACCTTGAATTTTACAACGGCGAAGGCGTGCAGCATGTGGCGATGGCAACAGATAATATCGTTGAAACGGTAACGCAGTTAAAATCGCGGGGTATTGAATTTTTAAGAGTGCCTTCCACTTATTATGACGACCTGGAGGAACGTGTTGGAAAGATTGATGAAGATATGCAGCCTTTAAAAGAGCTGGGCATTCTTGTTGACCGTGACAACGAAGGGTATTTGTTACAGATATTTACCAAACCTGTGGAAGACAGACCCACTTTATTTTTCGAGATCATCCAGCGTAAAGGCGCAAAAAGTTTTGGCAAAGGAAATTTCAAAGCTTTGTTTGAAGCAATAGAGCGGGAACAGGCTTTGCGCGGAAATTTATAGTAGTGAATAGCGAATGGTGAATAGTGAATGGTGAATAGTTCACAACTTGATTATTGCGTATTGACGATTCATGTTTTCACTCATCACTGATTATTCATCATTCATTATTGCCTTTTCAGCTAAAATAGTTCCGGACATTCGTGCTTAAATTATTTCAACATTAACAGCCGGTAATTTTTGCAACATGTCAATTTTAAATTATTTTGCCAATATGAAATTATTGACTTCCATTGTAATGCTATTTGTCTGTTTGCAAGTGGCTGCGCAACCTTCTTTTATTGACTACCAGCGTAATTTTCCACGGGTTGCCGATGCAATGAACCGCAAGGCAGATACTTTAAAAAAGCAATTTACGGCTGCCGGTTTGCAGTGGCCTGCCAAACAGATATACATCCGTTCTTTCAAGTATGACAGCCAGATGGAAGTTTGGGTACGTAACAGCACTTCTGAACCATTTAAATTATTTAAAACTTATTCCATCTGTGCTTTGGCGGGCACTATGGGCCCCAAACGCATGCAGGGCGATTACCAGGTGCCTGAAGGTTTTTACTATATCAATGAGTTTAAGCCAAAGAGCACTTATCACATGTCTCTTGGCTTAAATTATCCGAATCCTTCCGATAAGATAGTAACCCAGGGAAGCAACCCGGGTGGTGATATTTACATTCATGGCAGTTGTGTTACAGTTGGCTGCATTCCCATACAGGATCCCCAGATCGAAGAAGTGTACATACTTGCTATGAGCGCCAAAAGCAGCGGTCAGGACTTTATCCCGGTACATATTTTCCCGGTGCGGTTTAATAATCCTAAAAGCATGGCCTACTTTGATAAAACAACAAAAGATGACACCTCGGTTCAGCAATTTGCCGCAAAGCTTAAAGAAGTGTATGATTATTTCGAAAAGGAAAAAAAGCTGCCTGTTATTTCTATTGATATGAAGGGCGGATATGAGATATTGAATTAGTGAATGGTGGTCAATGGTGAATAGTCAGTAGTGAATAGTCAATGGTGAGTTGCTAATGATGAGTGATGAGTAATGAGTGATGAGTGATCAGTGATCAGTAATGAGTGATCAGTAATGAGCGATGACTGCAGCCCTCATGTCAAGGTTTACTGCTAGCAAAGTGAATAGTCAATCTGTGTCATGTCCTAAAAAAAGTAGACAGTATTACTACTATTACCTTTTTCTTTTTTTTGCTACTTTTTTTTCTTTTTAGTTTCCACATTTTAATTGTGGATATCCTCTGAAAGCATTGATTTTATTGATACTTACGCTTCC
>DASUGF010000091.1:0-57233 GCA_036274175.1 Parafilimonas sp. | reverse complement strand
CACGGTGCACATGAGGTATTGTACAGCCGGCTTTACAGGTTTCATCTCCGCCACAGTTGCTATACCATCTTTGCCGGGAAGATTAATATCCATCAGTACTACCTGAACATTGATGTGCCTGAACGTGGATATGAATTCTTCAGCACTGGAAAAAACAGCCACGCAGTGCAGGTCGTCATTCGCATTAATTATTTCTTCCAGCGACTGGCATATATCTGCATCGTCTTCTACTATGGCTATATTAATTGGCATTTACAAATTTTTACGAGTACAGAAAAAATGACAACTGCAATTTAGATCATAAAATATCCAATTCCTATAGCATGAAAGTGGGTAAATTGAAAAGTAAAATAACCCTGCCGGTTGCAAGCGGCATAACAACAGAATTCATTTCATTAATCAGGCCTGCCTTTTAATGTTATTTATGTTCCTGATTCTTCATGGCTTCCACACGTTCTGCGTATCAATTTTAAATTCCGGTGTTTTTACTTACCCAATGTTCTTGTCTGGATCTATCAGTTTTATAAACTGATCAAAATGCGCTTTCTGTTCTTTGATTGCATTTATGTTGACGGCAAGAACTCCAAACTTTATTTTAAATCCTCAGTAAACACACCACTTGTTTTATTTCTCACTTGCTCTACAGTAATACCGGGCATTAGTTCGATGAGCGTTAATTTTCCTTTATTATAATTAAAGACCCCAAGGTCAGTAATGATCATATCAACAGCTTTTATAGCTGTTAAAGGCAATGTACATCGAGGAACGATTTTCGGACTTCCGTCGCTGTTCGTGTGTGTCATGGTTATGACCAGTCTCTTTGCTCCTGATGCCAAATCCATAGCGCCACCCACGCCGAGCAAAGGTTTACCCGGTACAGCCCAGTTGGCCAGGTTGGCTTCTTCGTCCACTTCCAGCCCTCCCATTATGGCTACATCGATGTGCCCGCCGCGTATCATGGCAAAAGAATCAGCGCTATCAAAATAACTGCTTCCGGGCAGCGCAGTCACGGGAACTTTGCCTGCATTAACAGGGTAATGCAGGGCGCCTGCGTCTTCTTCCGGAACAGGGCCAACACCCAGCATACCGTTTTCTGTATGAAGAATAATGCCATCTTCAGGTTTGATCATATCCGCTACCAGCGTAGGAATACCTATACCAAGATTCACCACATTGCCTTTCTTTAATTCAGCAAAAGCCCGCCTTGCCATATTCATCCTGGCATCATCTATCTTTTTGCTGCTTGCTTTTACTGATGCCGATGAGCCAAGGTCGTCGATAGTGAGATTCGCCTGTACGAGGTAATCTACATAACATCCCGGTGTATGAATATTTTCCGGCTCGATCTCTCCGACTTGCACAATATGTTCTGCTTCAGCAATCACCAGGTCAGCGGCTGTTGCCATTGCCTTATTAAAATTTTGTTCTGTCATGCGGTATTGCAAATTGCCCGCCGTATCAGCTTTCCATGCACGGATGAACGCTACGTTTGCATGCAACGCCTTTTCGAAAACATATTCTTTGCCATCTATCAGTTTCACCTCTTTGTTTTTTGCAATTACGGTTCCGGCAGATGCCGGCGTATAAAAACCACCAATGCCAGCGCCGCCCGCTCGTATCGCTTCCGCCAACGTTCCCTGGGGCAGCAATTCGTATTCTACCTTGCCGCTTTGGGCTGCCTTTACCGCATCAGGGTTACTGGTAAAAAATGAACCGATCATTTTTTTGATCTGCCCATTCAACAATAATTTGCCACCACCTAAATTTTGTTCGCCAACATTATTGCCTATATAAGTCAGGTTCTTTGTTTGTGTTTTGGCCAACGCATGCAAAAGATGCACGGGATTACCCGTCATTCCAAACCCGCCGCCAAAAATAATGTCATCATCTTTTACCAACGCTGCTGCTGCTTCAGCAGTTATTTGCGGAACCTGTTTCATGCCCCTGTCACGCTCCTATCCCCTAAAGGGGAATTTTTCTGGTTAAAATATTCAATAACCAATATTCAAGCTTTTGGAATTTCTCCTTGAGCACTGAATATTGAACATTGAATATTGAGTATTAAAATAAATAATTAAATGATCAAATATTCAACACTCAATAATCAATATTCAACGGAAACTTTATAGTTGCAGCCTCTTCCACCTGAGCATTGAATATTGAACATTGAATATTGAGTGTTTATAGTCAATAATCAACATTGATCACTCACCAACACAAACTAAATCACTTCCGGCTGCAACCCCCAATGTTCCGGTGAGCGCCATAATGCGGATAACAGCATTTCCCGCATGAACACAAATTCTTTTGGCAGCCTGTCATACATGCGGGCAAAAAATTCTTCATGGCTTAACACTTCTGCTTTCCATGCCTCCCTGTCTACTTCCATCAATTCCCTGAACTGTGGCCTGGTAAAATCAAGCCCTCTCCAGTCAATATCGCGATAGCGCGGCATCCACCCTATCGGACTTTCTATGGCAGAAGTATTCCCATTAACCCTGTCCACTATCCATCGCAGCACTCTCATATTTTCTTTAAAACCCGGCCATAAAAATTTTCCATCCTTGTCTTTCCTGAACCAGTTTACGCCGAATATGCGGGGCACATTGGGCAGGCTTCGCCCCACCTGTAACCAGTGGTTGAAATAATCGGCCATGTGATAACCGCAGAATGGCAGCATGGCAAACGGATCTCTTCTTACTTTTCCCTGTTCGCCAAATGCAGCGGCAGTAGTTTCAGAACCCATTGTGGATGCGAGGTACACACCAAAATTCCAGTTGAATGCCTGGTAAACCAGCGGTATCGTGCCCGCTCTGCGTCCGCCGAAAATAAAAGCGCTGATACGAACGCCCTCCGGATTTTCCCAATCACTGTCAATGGAAGGGCATTGGTAAGCAGGCGCCGTAAACCGTGAATTGGGATGCGCTACCGGTTTTCCGCTCGCCGGGTCGTGTTTTTCTCCGCGCCAGTTAACCACATCTGCCGGTGGCTGTTCCGTTAATCCTTCCCACCACACATCACCGTCAGGTGTAACACCTACATTCGTAAAAATGCTGTTGGCACACATAGCAGCCATCGCATTTGGGTTCGTTTTTTTGTTGGTTCCCGGCGCAACACCGAAGTATCCGTATTCAGGATTGATAGCATGCAAGTGCCCGTTGTCGCCTGGCTTTATCCATGCAATATCATCGCCGACAGTAGTTACTTTCCAACCTTCTATTTCTTTGGGCGGAATAAGCATTGCGAAATTTGTTTTACCGCAAGCCGATGGAAAAGCAGCTGCGATATATGTTTTTTTGCCCTTCGGGTTTTCCACTCCTAAAATCAGCATATGTTCCGCAAGCCAGCCTTCTTCTTTACCCATCACTGATGCGATGCGTAATGCAAAACATTTCTTTCCAAGCAAAGCATTGCCGCCATATCCGGAGCCGTATGATACGATCGTACGTTCCTCAGGATAATGAACAATATATTTTACAGTGGGATTGCAGGGCCATTGCACATCTTGTTCACCTTCCTGCAAAGGCGCTCCGAGGGAATGCAGGCTTTTAATGAATTCACCATTGTCGCCTAATTGTTTTAAAACTTTCTCACCCACTCTTGTCATGATGTGCATGTTTACCACCACGTACTCACTATCGGTAATTTCCACACCGATCTTCGACAACGCTGAACCCAGCGGCCCCATGCAATATGGAATGACATACATGGTGCGCCCTTTCATGCAGCCCATAAACAATCCAAATAAGATATGCTTCATCTGGCCCGGATCCATCCAGTTGTTGGTAGGCCCGGCATCTTCTTTATTCCTGCTGCAGATAAAAGTGCGGTCCTCCACCCGGGCAACATCACTGGGATCAGAAAAGCAGGCGAAACTGTTAGGCCGTTTCTGAGGATCAAGCCGGACAAACGTTCCTTTTTCTACCAGCTTATTACATAAATTATTATACTCTTCTTTACTGCCATTGCACCAGTAAACTGCATTTGGCGCACAAAGCGCTGCAATTTCATTCACCCACTTTAAAAGGCCGCTGTGAACGGTAAGCGGTGAAGGTGATTGAGTTCCCGGAATTGTTTTTTCATCCATCATAAAAATTGTTTTTTACATTTTTTCAAGAATTAGCGCATATCCCTGACCACCTCCAATACACATGGTTGCCAATGCATATTGCTTACCGTGCCTGCCGGCAGGCAGGTTTTGTTTTTTGCAACTCCAAAGCGGCGGTATAAGTGATTCTTGCACCGCTCATGCCTAACGGATGGCCTAATGCAATTGCGCCGCCATTTACATTTATTCTTGTATCATTATCTTTTAATCCCGGCGCACGAATACAGGCTTTGAGAATTGCATAAACGACCTTTTATTTCCATTACCTCTCTCAAAAAGAGGGTAACCTTTTTAGTCAGCCCCCGGAGTCGCTACCAATCGGATATCTCATCGACCGGAAAATTATACAAAGAGCGAAAATCTGAAATGTACTCTGCATTAGTGCAACAGGTCTAACCTTTTAAAAACCTTATGACCTTAGTAGCCCATCATACTCATTCTGATAAAACCTTATTAGCTTATCAAATTTTTATAGTTATTTATTCATTGTTGTCCGACTAAAATTTTAATTCTTGGGCTAAGGCCCTTGATGGGCTTGGTTTTCACTAGCCCCAGGCTTAAGCCTGGGGCTATATAGCGGAATCCTTATCCAACGGGCTTTAGCCCAAGTTAACCGGACAATACTGTTATTTATTCTTTAAATAAAAACCGTTCAACATTCTTTTTCATGTTTGCTGTATTCACTTTCATGCCTGTTGCAATTGTTATTGCATGATTCAATGCAGTGCCCGTATTAATAATCATCTGCGGTATTGCATCCCATTCCAATATCCATGCAGTGGCATCTCTTTCATTTACATGAATCATGCTTAATAATTGTTGTGACTGCAGGTTTGCATTTATTCTTGCTAATGCAACCAATGCTTCACTTAACACGGGGTTATTTTTATGCGCCATCGCACTGCTTTTACCACCTTCTGTATTTTCAGTCACTTCATTTATTTCCGATTGCGCGATCACTACAATATCTGCTCCCATCTTTCCCAAAATTCCCGTAAGCATGGCAAGCCAGTTTGTGCATTCGCAAAAATTATCCCTTTGTGCATGCCATGTAGGTGATGGTTGCAAAGCGAGTTCATGCGCTAGTGCATCGACCAATAAATTTCCTTTATTGCCATACGCTGAAAGCGTGCCTGCTGCACCGCCTAACTGCACAATAAACACTCTTTTTTTTATTTCGCTTAATCTTTCAACCTGTCTTTGCAGTGGCAACAGCCAGGCATTGATCTTTACACCAAATGTTATGGGGATAGCCAGTTGCCCGCGGGTGCGCGACATGCAAGGGACATTGCCATACTGATCAATCAATTGCTGAAGATGCTGAACAAGTATGCCTAATCTTTCTTCAATTAATGTTACTGCATCTTTAATGATTAATACCTGCGCAGTGTCCATCACATCCTGCGAGGTTGCACCAAAGTGTAAATATTGTTTTGATGAAGATGATAATTTTTCTTTTGCTACTGATAAAAGTGATACAACAGGAATACCGTTTTTTAAAGTGCCTTCAGCCAGATCTTCCGGCGAGATTTTTATCTGACTTAGCTGCCGGCTAATTTCTGTTGCTGCTTCCTTTGGTATTATATCCAGCTTTTCCTGGGCAATTGCAAGCGCCATTTCAAACTGCAACATTTTTTGAATAAATGCATCATCAGAAACCCTGCGTTGCAAGGCTTCATCACACAAATATTTTGAAAAGATGGAAGAATTTCGCATCGTAGTTCAACATTGTTGTCCGACTAATTTACCAATTTGGGCTAAAGCCTTATCTCGAACGGTTTTCAATAACCCCGCCCTTAAGGACGGGGCTACAAATTCAAACGCTGTTACTGCGGGCTTTATCCGGGTTAGTCAAACAATAGTGACAATTTAAGATCTCCATATTCCAATATTTCATTTCTCCACTTCAAAGAAAACCGTTTCATTTTCCCCCTGCATATACACATCAAAAATATATTCAATGAGGCCGGGCTTTTCAATGCGTTGTGCTATCAATGTTTTCCTTCTGGCGGGTCCAATAGCATTCAACAATTCATCTTTACTGTTAGCTTCTTTTTCGTCAGAAAAATAAATGCGCGTGTACAAGGGCAGCAATGATCCGCGCATGAAAAGGATAACATTAATATGCGGCGCCTGCAGTTCAGTTGTACCACCAGGCTTTATAGTAACGAATGAGAACTTGTGCGTGGCATGTGTACCTGTACCTAAACGTCCAAAGCCTGTAAAGCCATCGTTCTTTTTGCTGACCGGCAATGTGCGATATGTTGCATTTGCATCAGCCTGCCAAAGCTCTATCAGTGCATCCGGAATGCTGTTACCTTTTCCATCGAATACATTACCTGTGACATAAATGAGTTCGCCTTCTTCAGCAGGATCAAGTAAAGTTCCGTTCACAATGCTGTTATAAGCATAACCATATTGCTCCGCCGCAAGGCTGTATGCAAAGAAAGGGCCTATTGTTTGTGAAGGCGTGCGGCGTATTCTTTTTTCTGTCATGCTTCTTAATTTATTTCAGATACCTGTTTCGGTCATTCAAATTCAAAATGCATTATAAAATTTAAACTGTGCCAAAATCCGACATCGTACATCCTACATCAGACATTCTCGAACAATGTTTGATATTTTCCATTCAATACAATATTAAATTCATAAGCGAGCGCAAATTCAGCTTCCGTCCAATCTATCCTGAATTTTGAAATGAGCAATTCACGTGCATGTTTCGGTACTGACTGAAAGATCGGATCATATTCAAACAAAGGATCGCCGGGAAAATACATTTGTGTAATTAAGCGCTGTCCGATCTGGTGGCCGATCACTGAGAAATGAATATGATTAGGCCGCCACGCATTATAATGATTGCCCCACGGATAAGCGCCCGGCTTTATCGTATAAAAAGTATATCGGCCATCACTATCTGTGAGCATTCTGCCGCCGCCTAAAAAATTCGGATCCAATGGTGCATCATGAATTTCATCTTTATGAATATAGCGGCCTGCAGAATTTGCCTGCCATATTTCTATCAATACATTTTTTAAAGGACGATTGTATTCGTCGGTAACTGTTCCTGAGACTTTGATGCGTTCACCAATTGGTTCGCCATTTCTGCGTGCATTCTTAGTAAGATCATTGTCAAACTTACTGATAACAGATTCACCAAATGCCGGCAATGACAGATCTTTCAGATATTTTGCAACAGGTAATAAAGGTTTGGTCGGACTGCGCAACACCGATGATTTATATTCGGGATATAAATGTGGCGGATGTACATTGAAGTTCACTGTGTCCATTAGTTACAATTTTTATGAGCACTTTAAAAAATATCTCAATCACCTAATATCCTAATTCTTTCTTTGCAATTTTAAAAGCGCTGTTGGCAGCAGGCACACCGGCATACACAGCAGTATGCAACAATACTTCCTTTATATCATTTTCCGTTGCGCCTGTGTTTTTTGTTGCCCTGATATGTATGGCTAACTCGTTCTCATATTTTAATGCCGCAAGCAATGCGATAGTGATCAAACTTCTTTCCCGTTTAGTTAATCCAGGCCTGCTCCATATTTCACCCCATGCATTTTTTGTAATATACTCCTGGAAATCTTTATCAAATTCGGTTTTATTTTTCTCTGCATTGTCAACATGCTCATTTCCTAAAACAGAACGGCGTGTTTGCATGCCTTTACCCCCAGCCCCTAAAGGAGAGTTTGAAGACCCTGTCCCCTGAAGGGGAGTTAAAGAGGCGCTGGTTTTATTTATCTTTTTATTTTTCATTTTCGCTTTACTGGTTTGTGAGCGACGAGGGGTCAGTTGTGAGTATATAACTCACCACTCACCTTATAAAATCAATAAATCAGTTTGCTTAATATCCCAGTATTATCAGCACACAGAATATGACCCGAACCTTCATGCCCCATCTCCTAAAGTGAGTTATTAAGATACCTGTAGTAAATCGTATGCCCGTTAATATTGACAAACTGCATGTTATTCTAATAAAAAATTTTCAAAATTTTCTTTTGTCACTACCTTAAAAGTTGCATCCGTATAAGCTTCAGCAAATGATTTGGGGACTTTTGTATTTCGATAATTTTTCCATTTAAATTCAACCGCTAAAATTTTTCCGTCAGCCTCTTCAATATAGTCAATCTCTTGTTGTGTTTTTGTTCGCCAGAAATACTGGTTCGCCCATTTTAATTTATACTGATTAACTTTCATGCGTTCCGTAATCAAAAAATTTTCCCACAATGCCCCAGTATCATTTCTTAACGCTAAAGGTGAAAAATTTGCAATCAATGCATTTCTTATTCCGTTATCATAAAAATATATTTTCCTGCCAGTCACAATCTCATTTCTTGCATTGCGGCTAAAAGAAGCAAGCCTGAATACAACAAAAGTTTTTTCAAGCAAATCAATATAATTGATAACTGTATTCTTATCTATCTGCAGATGCAATGAAAGTTCGTTGTATGAAACTTCATTCCCCAATTGCAGTGCAAGTGCTTTCAATAATTTTTGCAACAACTCCGGCTTTCTTATTTTTCCCAGGCTTAATACATCTTTGTATAAATAGCTTTGCGACAAGTTCATTAACCTTTCCCGTTCTTCACTGTGATGCACAATTACCTCCGGATACATGCCGTATATTAACCTGTTTTCCAGGTCTTGATTTGCCTGCAATACACCTGAATAATCGCATAACTCTTTCCAGCTTATCGTAAACATATTATATTCCCATTTTCTTCCTGTGAGCGGTTCATTCATTTCATCTGCCAATTCAAGCGCCGAAGAACCAGTCACCAGCAACTGCGTTCCCGGCATGGTATCTACAATTAATTTTAAACGTATCCCGATATTTTTTACACGTTGCGCTTCATCAATTATTACCAACTTTGCGGTTCCTATAATTCGTTTTAAACTTTGAGTGTTTGCATTTGATAATTGTTCTGCCACTATGGGGTCATCAGCATTCAAATAAATACCATTGTATTTATCCTCTTTTAAAAATTGTTTTACCAACGTTGTCTTACCGGTTTGCCTTGCACCTGAAACAATTATTGCTTTGCCTGAATCAATTTTATTTTCGATTATTGCTTTAAGCGTCCTATTTATCATTTTAGAGATTGTATTCACTAAAAATAGTGCTTTTTGGTGAATACAACCATGGATTACGTAGCCTACATTTCCATCAACCCCACATAATTCTCAGCAATCGTTGTTGCATATGCCTTTGACAATTTTATATAATCAAATTTTGCTTTCTGCAACTGGTATTCAAACGAACCATGCGGGGCCTGCTTATGAAAAAGACAGGTCATAAAATTGCTGAAATCCTGTGCCCGCCACACCCTGCGCAATGCATTGGTGGTATATGCCTGCAACAGATCTGTTTTATTTTTTTTATAAAAATGAATAAATGCATCCGACAACCATTTGATATCCGCCACTGCAAGATTCAACCCCTTACCGCCTGTTGGAGGAACAATATGCGCTGCATCACCTGCAAGAAATAACCGGCCATGCTGCAAATTATCAATCATAAAACTACGCATTGGCGTAATGGCTTTTTCGAAAATCTCTCCCGTGTTTAAGTGAAAGCCTTCTGTATGCAACCGCAATGAAAGTTCTTCCCATATTTTATCATCACTCCAGTTTTCTATGGTATCATCATTATCAACCTGTATGTATAAACGGCTGACTGTTTCACTCCTTAAACTATGCAAGGCAAATCCTCTTTCATGATACGAATAGATCAATTCATCGGAAGAAGGCTTTGCATGTGCGAGAATACCCAGCCAGCTAAAAGGATAATCCTTCCTGAATTCCTTATAGATATTTTTTGGCAGCGTTTTTCTTGCCATGCCATGAAAGCCATCACAGCCCGCGACAAAATCACAAGCTATTTCATGTTGCTCTTCTTTGTTATCATAAACGATCGAAGGGTTACCTGTTTCAATGTTTTTTATTTGCTTTACTTCTTTTTCAAAATGAATGGTTATACCTCTTTCCATACACGCTTTGATAAGGTCTTTCAACACTTCCTGTTGCCCGTAAATGGTAATGCAACGCCCGCCGGTCAATTCATCAAACGGAACGCGGATTCTTTGTTCATTAAAACTTAAATACACACCATGATGCTGAAGCCCTTTTTTATTTAATCTTTCAGCAACATCCAATTCATTAAAAAGCGTTACCGTGTTTTGTTCAAGCAAACCTGCACGCACTCTTGACTCCACGTACTCACGACTGCGGTTTTCAAGAACGATGCAATCAATACCCGCACGATGTAAAAGCAATGCCAGCGTTAATCCTGCAGGACCAGCGCCGATGATTCCTATTTGTGTTGATTTTGTCATTGCAATGTATGTTTCGACATATCTGATAACAGGATATTGGGAATTAGTACCCTATCATAAGATTTGGCAAAAATCATATTTCTTTTGAGAGTTGAGGTAAAATAACCATATCATTACTTTCTGACCACAATTAATTATTTCTTTTCCAGAGACGGAATTATTTTTCTATAAGTCAATACAGCATGCAATGAAAGTTTCTGTATGTTTACGAGCGCTTTTTTATTTCACCAATAAAATAATGAATCTTTCATACCTCCTTGCAACATTTCATATTCTTACATTCGGCATTGGCTTTTATGCTATCCGGACGCGTGCCAATGCACTAAAAAAATTAAAAGACATTTCGGGCTTGAATGAAGTCTTTAAAGCGGATAATTTTTGGGGGCTTGCTGCATTGCTTTGGATCGCAACCGGGTTATGGCGCGCCTTTGGCGGTCTCGAAAAAGGAAGTGATTATTATTTACACAGTGAGATTTTTATTGCGAAGATGGCTCTCTTTCTTCTTGTTTTCCTTATCGAAATAAAACCAATGGTTACTTTGATAAAATGGCGAGCTAAGAAGCGCAAAAACGAAACAATTGATTTTTCTTCTGCCCGGCAGTTAGCATTGCTGAGCCATATTGAATTAGGCCTGATCACAATCATTGTTTTTTTAGCAACAGCAATGGCAAGGGGAATCGGGTATTAATCTTTATCCTAGCAGCTTGTGGTTCATAGTTCATGGTTCATGGTTCATAGTTCATGGTTCATGGTTCATAGTTCATGGTTCATGGTTCATGGTTCATGGTTCATGGTTCATAGTTCATGGTTCATAGTTCATGGTTCATGGTTCATAGTTCATGGTTCATAGTTCATGGTTCATAGTTCATGGTTCATGGTTCATAGTTCATGGTTCATGGTTCATAGTTCATGGTTCATAGTCAACTCAGATTCTGGTTACTCACTCACTCATTATTCATTACTCATTATTCATTACTCATTATTCATTACTCATTATTCATTACTCATTATTCATTATTCATTCCTCATTCCTCATTAATTACTAATTCCTTTCTTACTTATCAACCAATCAACAATTCAACCAATCAACCTCCTACTCGGTCCTCAAACTCTTCACCGGGTTCGCCAACGCTGCTTTGATCGCCTGGAAGCTGACTGTTGCCAAAGCAATAAATAAAGCTGCAATTCCTGCAACGATAAACACCCACCACTGAATGTTGATGCGGTAAGCAAAATCCTGCAGCCAGTTGTGCATGGCATACCATGCCACAGGAAATGCAATGATTGCTGCGATAACCACCAGCTTTAAAAATTCTTTTGATAATAATGCAACAATTGTTGTTGTACCGGCGCCCAAAACTTTTCTCACGCCGATCTCTTTTACACGTTGTGAAATAGCAAATGCTGAAAGTCCGAACAAGCCAAGGCATGCAATAAAAATGGCAATACAGGCAAACGTTGTAAAAATTGTTTCCTGGCGTTGTTCTGACTCATAGAGTGTCGCAAAATTCTCATCCAGGAAAGTATATTGATAAGGCAATTCTGGAAGATATCTTTGCCATGTTTGCTTTATTGTTGCCAATGCGGAAGGAATATTCTTCCCCGAAATTTTTATAGAGATAGCATTGTAAGAAGACTGATTGGGAGGAGTAGCAGGCATAATAAAAATTAACGGCGCTATCGTTTGATGCAATGATTCAAAATGAAAGTCTTTCATTACACCGATTATGCGCCCCTTGTTGCCGCCATATATAAAATCTTTCCCAACGGCTTCCCGCGGTGATTTCCAGCCAACAGCTTTTGCTGCAGCTTCATTAAGGACAAAACCGGCCGTATCCGTTCCATAAGTATGCGAGAAATTTCTGCCTGCCGCTATTGAAATGCCATAAGTTGGGATAAAATCATAATCCGTTGCCACATATCGTATGTCGGCTTTTACCGGAACCATAGAATCTGAGCCCGGAGCCTGGGCGCCCATGCCATCCAATAATCTTCCCGTGGGGATTCTTGAAGAACGACCTGCTTCTTTAACAGCAGGATTTTGCAACAAGGTATTGCGGAATGATTCATATTGATCGTTCAATTGAGTGTAATAGGGCAGCGTAACAATATGTTCTTTGTCGTAGCCTAAAGAAGCATTTTGCATATAACGCAGTTGCTGAAATACAATTACCGTGGTTATAATAAGTATGATTGATATAGCGAACTGTGTTACCACAAGCACTTTGCGGAAACTGATATTGGCGCCGCCAACTTTAAATAATCCTTTCAATGTTTTTACAGGCTGGAAAGACGACATGAATAATGCTGGATAAATACCTGAAATAAAACCAATAATAAATGGCGATAACAACAATGGTAGTAGAATCTGCCACTTCATTAATATACTTATTGCCAAGTTTGACTCTGATACTTTATTCAACCAGGGTAATGTGAAATATAATAATGCGAATGCAATTATGATAGCCGTCCATGTGAGCAATATGGATTCGCTTAAAAACTGAAATACCAGTTCTCTTTTTCTTGCACCTACAACTTTTCTTATGCCGATTTCTTTTGCGCGCAATGCAGAGCGTGCTGTAGAAAGGTTCATGTAATTAATACAGGCAATCAATAAAACAAATAAGGCAATAGCAGAGAAAACATATACACGTTTAATATCGCCGTTAGGTTCTGCCTCATAATCGGTATGAGAATACAAATGAATATCCGTAAGTTTTTGCAGGTCGAGCGTTGTAAATTTTGAAGGTTTGTTCGGGCCGTATTCACCTGTCATATGTTTATCCAGGAAAGCGGGAAACTTTGCCTTCATAGTTTCAATATTATAATGCTGTGGCAGTAACAAATAAGTAAAGAATGAATTATTGCCCCAATTCGTGCGCAGGCCCTCTTCGCCATATACAGCAGAATCCCTTAAGGTATTAAATGAAACCAGCATGCTGGGATGCATATGGGCATTGGATGGAAATGCTTTATAAACACCGGTTACTTTTATATCGAACTGGTTATTGGCGCGTATAACTTTATTGACAGGGTCTTCATTGCCGAAATATTTTTTTGCAATTTCTTCTGAAAGCATTACTGCAAAAGGGTCATTCAATACAGTTTTAGGATTTCCTTTTACAATGTTAACCGTAAACACATCAAATAAATTCTCATCAGCGAAATATACATTCTGTTCGTTGATCAGTTTGTCTTTATAACGAAGCGGTACAGTGCCATAATTCAGCAACCGGGTCATCTTTTGAATTTCCGGAAAATCTGCCGGGAAATAATATCCAAACGGAGGTGATACGGTGCTGAGCTTTAACGTCGCTTCCCCATTGCCGTTGTAAAAAGTTCTTGTAACACGATAAATATTATCGGCATTTTTATTATACTTATCATAACTCAATTCGTTCAAAATATAAGTAAGGATAAGCAGGCAGCAGGTTAAACCTATTGTAAGGCCAAAAAGATTGATGAAGGAAATAAATTTATACTTCATCAAATTGCGCCACGCAGTTTTAAAATGATTACGGAACATAATTTATTATTTCTGATTTTGAGATGTCTTATTTAAAAGCTACGAGATACGAGCCTCGAGCCTCGAGCCTCGAGCATTTCAGATTGCAGATTGCAGATTGCAGATTGCAGATTGCAGATTGCGGATTTAAATTGACCATTCAAAAAAATTTAATTCTTTTAAAATGAAAAAGCTCATCAACCATTCAACAATCTAATTTCAAATTCCTTATTCCTTATTTCTAATTTTTGATTTTAAGTTTAAAAACTATCAACTTCATTTTTCACCTAATTCCAAATTCCAAATTACCAATTCCTTTTTTACTTATCAACCAATCAACAATTCAACTGATCAACTTTCCTATTCCGTTCTCAAACTCTCAATCCCGCAATAAGCGGGACTCACTCTGTTCGCAAAGACTCAACCGGATTCGCCACTGCCGCTTTAACAGCCTGGAAACTCATTGTTATCACCGCGATCAAAACCGCCAGTACGCCTGTAACTAAAAATACCCATCCACTAATTTCTATACGATAAGCATAATCCTGCAGCCATTTATGCATGCATAAATAGGCCAGCGGTGTTGCAATAAAAATTGAAATGATCACCAGCTTTAAAAAATCCTTTGAGAGCATGGCAGCTATACCGGCAACACTTGCACCCAATACTTTTCTTATACCGATTTCCTTTGTCCGTTGCTCTGCTGCAAAAGCCGACAATCCAAACAAACCCAAACAGGCAATTACGATGCTTAGTATCACCAGTACAATAAATATCTTTTGAAAATTTGATTCTGATTTATACAACCGAGCGAATGTTTCATCGAGAAATGAATACTGAATGGGCCTGTCAGGTGCAAAGGTTTTCCATGTGTTTTCTATTTGCTTCAACGTGGAAGAAAGGTTTTGGGTTGAAAGCTTTATTGTAAGATTTGCAGTGCGCCGCGGATTTACAATAAAGGCAAATGGTTTTATCTCGTTTTTAAAAGAAGCAAAATGAAAATCTTTTGCAACACCAACTATTTTCATATAATAACTGGTATCGCCATCGCTACCCCATAATACGCGTTGGCCAATTGAAGGTGAAGGAACACCAAGATCTTTTACCGCTTTTTCATTTAAGATGATACCACCAATGTCTTCCTCTAATTGCCCGTTGGAAGTGAAATTCATTGTGTCGGCGGGAAAGTCAGCAGAGAAGCCGCGGCCTTCTTTTAACTGAATTCCTGTAACATCCAGGTAATTGTATCCAACACTTAAAAAATTAACAAGCTGTGCATTCTTTGAACCCTTCGCGCTCATATAATTTGTCCAGTTCTGTCCGCCGACAACGCCATCAGCAGTTGCAGCATTTTTAATACCCGGTATTTGCATCAGCGCATTTTTACATGCATCTGCTGTTGCCCTTGAAAGCGCTCCATAATCTTTCAGGATAAGCACCTGGTCTTTATTCAATCCCAGTTTTGCATCCTGTATATAATTTACCTGCTGATAAATGATGCATGCCCCGGAAATAAGAATAATTGAAATTGTAAATTGTAGTACAACAAGCGCCTTCCTTAAATTGAATACGCCTTTCTCATTTATTTTATTTCCTTTTAAAACGATAATAGGCTTAAACGATGAAAGATAAAAAGCGGGAATTAAGCCTGCTAAAAAGCCCGTCAACAAAACGCCACCCAGGAAATATACTGTTACATAACTGCCGGGTGCAAAAAGTTCCAGTTGTTTCTGCGTAGTATTGTTTACAAATGGTAACAATAGTTGTGCAATGATCAATGCCACCACAAAAGCAATCAGGCAGGTAATAATTGATTCAAGTAAAAACTGTTTGATTAACGATGATTTATAGGCGCCTGATACTTTCCTGATACCAATTTCTTTCGCGCGCAAAGAAGACCTTGCTGTAACGAGATTAATATAATTGATAGCTGCAATAAGAATGATAAGTAAACCAACAATAGAAAACACATACACGTATAGTCTTTGACTGTTTGGTTCAAGTTCCCATTTCAGATCTGAATCAAGGTGAATGTTTGTTAAAGGCTGGGTATAAAATATACTGGTTCCTTCCGGATAGTTCCTTTTGTAAATTGTCTTGATCTTTTGTTCAATACTATTAATGTTTACACCGGGTTGCAGTTTGATATAGGTATAATAATTATACCATCCCCAATTGCCATCGATATCTCCTGTAAACGTGCGCACAGGAGCCAAAAGATCAAAATGAAAATGGGCATTTTTCGGCACATCTTTTACAATACCGGTTACTATAACATCTCCCAGCCCGTCTTCATGCAATACCTTACCCATTGGGTCTGCATTGCCAAAATATTTTTTTGCAGTGGATTGTGTAAGGATAATCGAGTTTACGTGCTTAAAAGCATTTTTAGCGTCGCCTTTTACAAAAGGAAAAGTAAATACATCAAAGAAACTGCTGTCAACACGATAAAGATTTTGTTCGTAGATATGCTTGTCTTTGTATGTGAACAGGAAGTTGCCACCCCAACCAGGAAATACTCTCGTTACATGTTCTATGCCCGGAATTTCTTTTTGTATGGCAGGTGCAAGTGCCGGCGGCGAGGTAGCATCGGGCAGGCGGCTGCCATCATCATTCACAAAATCTTTTACAACACGGTACGTGCGGTCTGCACCATTATTGAAACGGTCATAGCTAAGTTCATCTGTTACAAATAAAAATATCAGCAGGCTGCAGGCCATTCCGGAAGCAAGCCCGAAAATGTTGATAAAGGACAAGCCTTTATTCTTCCATAAATTTCTATAGGCTATTTTGAAATAATTTCTGAACATATAAGGATTATTTATGACAGCAGAAAAAATATTTCAGTGTACCAGCAAATGTCTGCCCTCGGCAAGAAGTCCCAATGCCTGTGCCAATACAAAAAGCTTTGTGAATAAGAGTTTTAGAAAATACTTTCTTTTTGAGGTGTCCGGAAACGGACAGTAATTATACGGTTGCGGACAAACCTGTAAGGTATAAGAGCGCATTTATTTTTTATCCTGTTAATCAGTTAATCTTACAAACCCTGGTTCAGACTTTTTTCAATGCATCGCTAATATCATTCATCAGGTCATCAACATTTTCAATACCCACAGAATAACGTATTAAGCCTTCGGGAATGCCAAGTTGTTTTCTTTGATCTTCTGTTAATTCTACATGGCTAGTGGTGCGCGGCGGACCGGCTAGTGTGCTTACAGAACCAAGGCTTGCTGCACGATGCGCGAGCTTAAGTGCAGGTAAAAATTTTTGTACACTTTTCCATCCGCCATGTAAAGAAAAACTCATCATACCGCCAAAACCGCGCATTTGTTTTTTAGCAATATCATGACCTGTATGCGTTTCAAGACCGGGATAGAAAACATCGCTTACCTTATCATGTGCTTTAAGATATTGGGCAATCTTTAATGCGGATGTGTTTTGTCTTTCAATTCTCAACGCTAAGGTTTTCATGCCCCGTGCGATCATATAAGCAGGGTCTGCCTGTAAACTGGCGCCATTTATTTCCCTGAACTGAAAAACTTTTTGTACCAATTCTTTTTTACCTGCAAGCAATCCGCCCATAGCATCTGAGTGGCCGCACAGATATTTAGTAGCGCTATGTAATACCAGGTCGGCACCTAACTGCAAAGGATTTTGATTGATGGGTGTAGCGAA
This sequence comes from Parafilimonas sp., assembly GCA_036274175.1. GTDB lineage: Bacteria > Bacteroidota > Bacteroidia > Chitinophagales > Chitinophagaceae > Parafilimonas. Next base: position 39,598 of record DASUGF010000091.1, on the reverse strand, counting down.
AGTGTTATCTACCAAAACAACGGCGCCAACCGCTTTTGCTGCTTTTACCAATCGTTCAATATCTATAATTTTTAAAGTGGGATTCGTAGGCGTTTCAAGATAAACAACATCGCAACCTTTCGCAATAGCAGCTTCCAATGCTTCATGATCTGTTGTATCGCAGAGCTCAACACCCACATTATATTTTGGCAGGAAATCGAGAAACAATTTACTCGTTCCGCCATAAGAATCTTTTATCGAAACGACTTTTTTACCCGCCGTTAAAAATGTAAATAAACTATTACTGATAGCCGCCATACCGGTTGCGAATGATGTAGCAGCTTCGGCATCTTCCAGCACGCGTATCTTTTCTTCCAGCGCCGCGACAGTCGGGTTGGTATTGCGGCTGTAGATATAGCCCGGTTTATTGCCTTTAGATACATCATACCATTCTTCCAAATCATCATAAGCAAACGCAACGCTGTTCACTATCGGTGTTGTTGCAGCGCCTTTTACATTAACATCGCCTTCTCCTGCCCAAACTGCTGCCGTTCCTTTTTTGTATGATGTATTCATGATGATAAATTTTAAAGATCAAATTAAAATGATTACTGTATAATTATGTTGGTTATTTTTATTACACGTGAAAAAGAAAATTATGCATCATTATGATAAAGCCGGAAACCACAAGTGTTCGAAACCTTAGTAACAATCAATGTCGTGCAATGACAGACCTTATTAGCTTATTTTTATTTGAAGCAATGAGGTGATAAGGTCTTGCTCTACCTTAAACCTCTTTGTTATGAAGGTCTCATGCAAATTGCCGGATATGCATTACAGTTATTCCAGGTTTCGAACACTTAAAACCCGGAGACTTCGCAGCGCACCTGGCGTTAATAAATTACACAATTGTTTGCAGGTGGTTGTAAAGCGTATAAAAATTATCTTTCAAAACCTGATATACACTATTACATGCAACGCATCTACTTAAAGATAATGCCAATAGCCGCATTGATATTTTTTACATCCGGTTCAGTGAAGAACATACCGGGCGGTGAAGCACGCAACGATACTATCAGAGTGATGACCTATAATGTGCATCACTGCAACCCGCCGGAAAAACCGGGTATTATTGATGTTGACGCCATTGCCGCCGTAATAAAAAAACAAAAGGCGGATATTGTTGCCCTGCAGGAAATAGATGTGAACACAGTCCGGTCGGGAAAAATCAATGAAGCAGAACAACTGGCTGTAAAAGCAGGATATAAATCTTTCTTTTTTGCAAAGGCAATAGATTTTGATGGCGGCCAGTATGGCATTGCTATCCTGTCAAAGTATCCTTTATCAGGCGCCAAAGCATATCCTTTGCCAATGGATGAAACTATTGGCGGCGAACAGCGCATGCTGGCAGCAGCAACTGTTACACTTGCGGGTGGGAAAACTTTCCGCTTTGGCTGTACACACCTGGATGCGGACCGCAGCAATGCAAGCAGGGTATTACAGGTTAAAGAGATCAACCGCATTACCCGGGAAACTGCTTTGCCATTTATTATAGCCGGAGATTTTAATTCAAATGAAGGCAGTGATGTAATAAATATCCTCGATGAAGATTTTACACGCACCTGTAATAAATGCGCGCCAACTTTTTGGGAAGATAATGACACCGGCGCTATTGATTTTATTGCATCAAAGCCGAAGGATGCCTGGAACATACTGTCGCATACCGTGATCCAGGATAAAGAGGCTTCAGATCACATGCCTGTTGTGGCCGTACTGCAATTAAAATAACCATCGGTAAAGAACGTAACCAGCAAATACATTGAATGAAGCATAAAAAATTATTGGCCTTTTTATTTATAGCTGCAGTGCTCGCCTCGTGCACAGGCACAAAACACACGCATGAAAAAAATCCTGACTGGGAAGAAAATTTTAACCGGCTTAATGGTTTCGACACCGGCAAGTGGTCAAAGATACCACGCGGCACATCAGACTGGGACAGGCACATGAGCAACTTTGATAGCTGTTATGCCATGCGTGATGGCAGGCTTATCCTGCGCGGCATTAACAACACTACAGTGGCGGATGATACTTCAAAATATCTCACAGGCGGCGTTTATACAAAAGATAAAGTAAGCTTTGGATCCGGGAGGCTGGAAATAAGGGCCAGGCTTAATGGCGCCACTGGCGTATGGCCTGCGTTCTGGTTATTGGGGCAGGGTGAAAAATATCCCGGTGGCGGAGAAATAGATATTATGGAGCATCTTAATTATGACAGCATTGTTTATCAAACGGTGCACTCCTATTATACCATTACTTTAAATATAAAAAATGATCCGCCGCATGGCGGCATTGCGCGCATCCATGCAAATGAATTCAATACCTATGCAGTAGAGAAGTATCGCGACAGTATTGTATTCTATGTAAATGATAAAAGAACATTTGCTTACCCGAGAATTCAAACAGATAAGAAAGACCAGTTTCCCTTTGCAGGTGCGGATCATTATTTATTGCTCGACATGCAGCTTGGCGGTAGCTGGGTTGGAAAAATAGATCCCGCAGATCTGCCTGTTGAAATGGAAATTGACTGGGTGAAGTTTTATGCATTTAAACAAAAGCCGCCTCATGATTGAAGCGGCTTTGTATGAACTGATGTTGAGTTAAGTATAAGCTACCCGCAACAAGTAAGTATTTTCAAATATGCATTCACTACTCAGCACTGACAACTTACTATCTGCAATTAAAAACCCGGGTTATTGGGTAACACGTTAGGATTAACATCAATCTCCTGCTGTGGCACCGGGAACAACAATTGTTTTTCTGTAAAGGTTGAACCGGCAGTAGTGGTATGCCCTACAAAATCATCCCAGTTGCCTGTAATATCATTATGCACTTTGCGGGTGCGAACCATATCAAACCACATTTTGTTTTCAAAACATAATTCGAAATAACGCTGCAACCATACTTCATGCTCAAAATCTGCCTGGCTCATTGTGCCTATAGGCGCCAATTTTGCCCTTGTCCTGATGAGATTCACATAGGCTATCGCATTACCGTTGGGCCCGCCTTCAGCACGGTTGGAGGCTTCCGCATACATGAGCATAACATCTGCAAGGCGGTATAAAGAATAGTTTAAATCAGATTTTTTAGTGTCGTTTACTGCTAAAGAATCAAACCATTTATAAATGTAATGATGCGAAAAATAAACAGTATCTGTAGCCGGAGATTTTCTTTTGTATTTGCTGTAGAAAAATTGTCTTTCCTCTGCTCTTTTATCACCAGCAGGAAATGAATTATAAAACTCATCCGTAGGATAAACGGAACCGTACTCATCAGAATATTGGGATATGCCTGAATAGTTTGGAATAGTAAGCGGCGTTAAAGGGTTGGTTGAAGGCACACTCGCCGCATACTGCACCTGGAAGATAAATTCGCCGGTATTTTTATTGGCCGGTTTAATCATATCCGTGTATTCAGGGAACAAAGTATAACCGCCATTTTGAATCACATCAAGCGAGCGTTTTGCAGACTCTGCATAATACTGTTCACCGCCGTTGATAGCTGCACCGGCATAAGTAAGGTACACATCTGCCAATATTGATTTAACCGCACCCATTGAAACGCGGCCAATATTATCCTGCCATGGAAGTGTGGATTGCTCGGCCGTCAACAGGTCTGGTATAATAATATTGTCGTAGATTTCTTTTGCAGGTGTTCTTGGTAGTTTTAAACTATCACCTGTCGGTAACTCAGTGACACTTGGCACTGCTCCATACATTCTGGCCAGGAAAAAATAATACAAGGCACGCATTGCATGCACTTCTGCCAACATGTTTGTTTTGTCAGCATCGCTTAAGCCGCTTGCATTAATATCCGGTATTTTTTGAAGTGCAAGGTTGCAGGCGCCAATGCCCCTGTAAAGGTATTGCCACCATGTATCAAAGTAAAATGAAGTAGCCGTGTAGGAAAGATTTTGAAACGTTACAAAACCCGTTTGTCCAAGATCGCTTAGCGATTTGCCGGTCATGAATTCCATAAGATTCCATGTATTGCCACCATAGGAAGATGGTTGGCCGCCAAGCATGCTTGCCTGGAGATTTTGATAGGCGCCATCTGCAAATGCCCGGGCAACTTTTACACTGGAGAGATCTGATTCCGGAGTTAAAAAGTTGGTCGGCTTTTCCTCCAGGAATTTGGTACAGGAACAGGTAAACAATAGAGCTATTGCTACCAGTATATTTTTTGTTGATTTCATCTTAAATTATTTAAAATCATTAATTGATTGATAAAATATTGTTCGTGGTATTAACTATCAAAATACCAGCGATGCGCCCAGGTTCCATGTGCGCGGACGGGGATAGGCAAAAAAGTCGAGATTTTGAGAGAATGAACTGTTTGAGCCATACCCTGAATTAAATGTATCAACTTCGGGATCATACCCTGTATAATCTGTAATAAGGAAAAGATTCTGCACGCTTACATAAAAGCGAAGCTTCTGGATTTTCGCTTTTGATGAAGAGGTAGGCACCGTATAACCGAGTACAAAGTTTTGCCCGCGAATGAAAGAACCATCTTCTACCCACCACGTATCAAAATGAGAGTCCTGTGCATACTTGTAGTTACGCACCTGTGAGATCATCGTGTTTTGATTGTCAGGTGTCCAGCCATTTAAAACGGTCTTGAGACTGTTGGCGATGGTTTGCCTGTCTTCTGAGGAATGCTTAAAGTTAGCAGCCGTGTTAACACCTTCTACAAAACGGATGTCGAAACTGAAGTCCCAATGCTTGTAGGTAATAGTACTGCTGAATGTGCCTGTCCATTTGGGATAAGCTTGCCCGATGATACTATAATAATTGCTTCCATCCGGGTTATATATATATTTCCTGTCGCCTGTTTTTAAACCATGTTGCGCAGCCAGATCTCCTTCCTTATCGCTATACGTACCCAAACGTGTCATGCCATAGAAAGAACCAATGGGCTCTCCTACCCTTATCACAAAGTTTTGGCCAAGGAAGTTGGGGCCGGGGAAAATATCCGCATTGCCATCATTCAGCTTTGTTACTTCATTTTTATTGGAGGTGAAAATGAAATTGGTAGTCCACGTAAAGTTGCGGCTCTGAATATTAACTGTGTTCAGGTTTACTTCAATACCGGTATTTCTTACAGAACCCACATTGCGGTACACGTATGCGTTAACAAAACCAGCAGACCATGGAATTGGTTGTTGTAACAAAAGATCGTTTGTAGTACGCGTGTAAAAATCAAGATTAAGGTTGATGCGGTTCGCAAACAAACCCAGTTCAAGACCAGCATCAAATTGCAATGATTTTTCCCATTTCAAATCAGGATTGCCGATATAGCTCGGCAACAATGTTGATTGCAATCCCCCGCCGTTCACGTTAAACACAGTAGAGTTTGGCTGTATCTGCGGTATGGAAAGATACTGGCCGATCTCCTGGTTGCCGGAAATACCATAGCTCGCGCGTAGTTTCAAGTTGGAGATGGAAGAACTGTTTTGCAGGAAATCTTCTTCAGACAAACGCCATGCGGCGCCTACTGAGGGGAAGAAGGCATACTTATTATTCTCACCAAATTTGGATGAACCATCGTACCTGCCGGTAGCCGTAAAGAAATATTTGCCGGCGATGTCATAAGTAGCACGGGCAAAATAAGAATTCATCGTCCATTGATAATCCTGGGATTCGTTGGCGCTTCTTACAGAACCTGCCTGCTGGTAATGCCACTGGAAAACATCATCTATGAAATTTTGTGTTTCTGAGCGTACTCTTTCATTATAGTATTTCTGGAAAGATATACCTAACAAGGCTGTTAGCTTGTGATTATTCTTAAAAGTTTTGTTGTAAGTGAGATAATTTTCACTTTGCCAGTAAGTAGTTGCATAGGCATTGATGTTTGCCACCCCGCCCTGGTCTTGTGAAAGATGCGCCAGGTCCTGTGATGAATAAAAATTATTCTTTTGAGAATTTACATTGTATCCAAAGTCAGTTTTAAAATCAAGGTCCTTCGTCACATGAAATAACAGGTAAATATCACCAAGCATCTGCATATTATTATTAATGGTGTACCTGTTGGTAGCGATGTTTACCGGGTTAGGGCCACCTTCGAGTCCTGCAATATCATTATTACCTGCCCAGGTACCGTCGGGATATTTTACCGGGACAATAGGCACTTCTTCGGTCACCATTCTGGGAACATTTAATGCACCATTGGCATCTGATACAACACGCTGGGTGCTTTTGACGATATTGATATTGCCACCCACTTTCAGCCAGTCATTTATGTCGTTATCCAACGTAAGTCTTGCTGAATAGCGTTTGAACCATGATTCGATCATCAAACCATTCTGGTCAAGATAACCCAGGGAAAGGCTGTACAATGATTTGTCGCCACCGCCCTGGAAATTAAGCTGGTGGCTTTGTGAAAAGGCCGGTTTGTAGGTTTCCTCTTCCCAGTTCGTGTTATATAACGGCCTGTCATTCTGATCAAATAACAATGGGAAATTTTCATGATTCAATGCTTTTGGCGGCGTTTGTACCGCACCGTTTGGATCCCACTTCGCACCATTGGCATAAGAGAGGTTGTAGATGTCAATAAACTCTTCTGAATTCAACGTTGGCAGATGCCTGTAGAGATCCACCATATTAACATTCCCATCATAAGAAACCGTGCTGCCGCCTTTTCTTCCGCGCTTGGTGGTAATTATAATTACACCATTAGCGCCACGGGCGCCAAAGATGGCAGTGGAGGAAGCATCTTTCAATACTTCCAAAGAGGCAATGTCATTAGGATTAATGGAATTACCGTCAACACCGATCACTCCATCCACCACATACAGCGGATCTATGTTGGAGTTAATGGAGCCAATACCGCGAATACGCACTTTTGCAGGGGCGCCGGGCGCGTTACTATTGATGCTTACATCAACACCTGCAACCTTACCCTGCAATGCCTGTGAAACATTGGCGGATGGCATATCCATCAACCTTTCGCCCTTAACGGTTGCCACTGCACCGGTAAGATCTGATTTCTTAACTGTGCCATAACCAATCACCACTACTTCGTTTAATGTAGAATTGGTATTGGCTAATAATGTTACATTAATGGTGGACTGTTCACCTACTGTAACCTCCTGGCTTTGCATGCCAACATAATCAAATACCAGCACCGCAGATGAATTTGGAACTGAAATGGAAAAATTACCGGAAGCATCAGTGGTAGTGCCACCGGGTTGTTTTTTGATTTTTACCGTAACATTTGGCAAACCGTTTTGAGCACTGTCAACGACTCTGCCTGTAACAGCTTTTGTTTGGCCTGTGGCCAGGTAAAAAAAGAAAAATAAGCAAACACTAAGGCTTGCTCTGATTAACGGGACTTTTTTCATGAACAAGATTTTTGAAGTGAATGAAATTGTTAGATAAAAACATATGGGCAAATGCCATCAACAACGTATGAACTTGCCGTTGATGGTGATACAGAATAATAATCACACGTGCTAATAGCTGTATCAATAAGCATACAGTCAAACGGGATGTTAATAAAAGATCTTGTCAACAATTAGCAGCTGCCGGCTATTCGTGGAAAACGAACGCAAAGCATAAGTTGCTGCTACGCGGTGACGTGGAAGAAGATAACAAACAAACATTAAGATGTACGCGGAATAATGTAGAGCTTTTCATGGACAAGGTTTTAAATTGAACAAAATTTATTCGAAAAAGATATTGGTAAAAAAGTGCCAGTAACAATAACTAACCGTTAGCACTCAATCGGATGCGAAATTAAATTTAAGTTCAAAGTTTATATTTGAAAGTTATAAACGTATTTCAATCATTAATACACATTCGGGAAATGGATGCAGCGTTTTTCACATTAAAGTTATCCTCGCCAATTTGCTATTCATATTTGTATCCTGAAACTTAAAAACATACATGAAAAGCCTTTATTTTGCGCAAAACAATTGCACAGTATGAAAAAACTATTATTACCACTGATCGCTGTTTTGGCATGCGGTTACCTGACAGCGCAAGTTCCGATGCCCCAGGCAAGCCCGACAGCCACTGTTTCTCAAAATTTTGGAGTTGGAAAAATAACGCTTGTTTATTCAAGGCCTTCTATCAAAGGGAGAACCTTATTTATGGATAACAGTGATCTGGCTCCGCTTGGCAAAATGTGGCGTACCGGCGCCAATGCCGCCACACGTTTAAGCTTTACAGATAAGGTAACCCTTGGCGGAAAAGATGTTGACACCGGTTCCTACGCGTTGTACACTATTCCGGGTGCTTCAGAATGGGAGATTATTGTAAACAAAGATGTGAATAGCAACACAAACAGTTATAAACAAAGTGAAGATGTCGTACGCTTTAAAGTACCGGCTGAAAATAATACTGACTTAAATGTGGAAACATTCACTATGGAATTTTTAAACCTTAAACCTGAAAGCTGTGATCTTGCCCTGATATGGGGTAATACGATAGTGGTTATTCCCATTAATACCAACATTAAAGACAAAATGAGGGCAGGTATTGATGCGGCAATGAAAGGGAATGACAAACCGTACTGGCAGGCTGCTAATTTTTATTATGAATATGATAAAGATTACACAAAGGCTTTGGATAATGTAAATAAGGCACTCGAAACCAATAAGGACGCGTATTGGATGCATATGCTGAAGGCGCGTATTCAAAAAGCAGCAGGCGATAATACAGGCGCCAAAGCAAGCGCTCAAAAAACTATTGAAACAGCCACCGCTGCAAAAAACGATGATTATATAAAACAGGCTAATGATCTGTTGAAAACGCTGTAACTGAATAAAATTATTTTAGAGAAAAACGGCAGCCGTAAGGTTGCCTTTTTTATTGTTTAAAAATTTCTTATTGTTTATGTCTGATGTCTGATTTGACGATCCGCCACGGCGGACAAGTGCCTGGTTTATTAAGCTGTGAGCTATGAGCTGCGAGCTACGAGTCATTTATTGCAGATTGACGATTGCAGATTGCAGATTCAATTCACGATTAATGCTGCTGCGTCCGTCCAAATCCCAATTCCTAATTCCCAATTCCTTTCTTACCTGTCAACCAATCAACAATTCAACTAATCATCCGATTCATTCACTATTGACTGTTCACCATTCACCTTATCACTCTGTTCGCAACGACTTAACAGGGTTTGCAATCGCTGCTTTTATTGCGTGCAATCCCACCGATAAAACTGCGATCATTACAGCGAGCAAACCGGCAAAAATGAATATCCGGATATCCATTTTTATGCGATAAGCAAAATCCTGCAGCCATTTATTCATTACCCACCATGCGACCGGCGTGGCTACGAGAATTGCAATCACAACAAGTGTTACAAAATCTTTTGAAAGCAGGCCGGTTATCTGCTGAACAGAGGCGCCCAGCACTTTTCTTATACCTATCTCTTTTGTACGTTGTTCTGTTGTGAAGGCTGCAAGTCCGAATAAACCCATTGCCGATAATATGACAGCAATCACAGAAAATATGAGTATAAGCCTTGAAGTTTTTATATCGTTTTTGTATAACGTATTAAAGCTATCATCTAAAAAATTATAATTGAAGGGCTGGCCTGGTATGAATTTATTCCAGGCAGATTCAACAGCGCGTATTGCCGCAGGTATATTCCCGGGAGCCGTTTTAAAGAAAAAATAAGCGTCGCTGCCACGGTTATAAGACAAAACCAGCGGCCCTATTTTTTCATGCATGCTTTTAAAATAAAAGTCTTTTACAATGCCGATCACCTGACCGGTGTCACCACCAAAAGTAAAGCGCTGACCAATTACCGGCTTGTGCATGTTGAATAAATTGGCAGCAGTTTCATTCAATATGTAATTATGATCATCCCCTGTTCCCTGCCTAAACCAGCGCCCGTATTTCATTTGCAACCCAAACATATTTTGGAAATCCACATCTGCCGAAAGCCGCGCTATCGACGGATTAAATGTTGAGTCGCGGCCATCCCAGTCTGCATTGCCTGAACTCAAGCCACTTACGTTCACAATCTCTGCACCGCCGCTGCATACTTGCGCAATACTGCTTTTCGATTGCAGCTCATTTTTAAATGTCGTGAAAAAACCCGCCTTCGCTTTTTTATCGGGGAAAGCATCATACACTTTATAAGGAATTTGTATCGACATTACCTGCGCCACATTGTAACCCGGGTTTGTCGTTTGTATATATTTCAATTGTTTGTAGATAATCAGCGTACCGGTTATCAATATTACAGACAAAGTGAACTGGAATACAACCAGGCCTTTCCGTACGGAACCATCACTGAGTTTTAAAAGGCTTTTACCGCGAAATACATTTAATGGCTTGAATGATGACAACAGCAATGCAGGATATAAACCATTTAAGATAGTAGAAAAGATCAAAGTTCCTGTCAGCACTTTCCACATGGCAGGCGAGGTTACAGGCAAATGAAAATTTTTCTCCGTGATTGTATTAAACAACGGCAGGCATAAACGGGTAAGCACAAAAGCAATTATCAAACCCGACAGGCTTATGACGAGCGATTCGATAATGAACTGAAAAAATAAATGCGATCTTTTTGCACCAACGATCTTTTTTACACTTACTTCTTTTGCACGGAGGCTGGCTTTTGCCGTTGTAAGATTTACATAATTGATACAGGCAGTCAGTAATAGCAAAATACCCAATAAGCTAAAAATATAAGTGGTCTTTTTATTTCCATGTGGCAGGTCTGAAGATTGGAGGTCACGCTCAAAATACATATCATTCAATGGTTGCAGGCTTACATCATCATTATCATTCGTGCGATTGCTGTTAATAATATTATTCAGTTTTGTTTCAACAGCAACTTTATTGGCGCCGGGCTGTAACTGCAGGAAAGTGGTATAGCCGAAATTATTCCAGCTTTTATCGTTTTTAAATACGCCCGGATCTGATAAACGCCCATCCATGTGTAATAAAATATCAAACGGAAAACTTGAATTTACAGGGTTGTCTTTGATAACCGCCTGTACGGTATAATTCACCGTATCAACCTTTATCACCTGTCCTATCGCGCCGGCATCGCCAAAATATTTTTTTGCTTTGGATTCTGTCAAGATTATGCTGAAAGGATCGTTACCAAAAGCGGCTGCATTGCCTGCTATAAAATCGTAATGAAAAATAGTGAACCAGGTTTTATCAATCCACGCACTGGTTTTTTCCTGGAATAATTTATGGTTGATATTTAAAACAGGGCCACCCCAACTGTTAACCATAAGTCTTGCAGATTTTTCCGCTTCAGGAATTTCTTTGACTGCGGTTTCGCCCATCAACATTGGCGAAGATTCCCAAACCCATGTTTCATTTTTACTGACTTTGATCGCATTCGTGATGCGGTAAATATTGTCTTTCTGCGGATGGTAATTATCAAAGCTCAGTTCATTCTGTACCCATAAAAAAATAAACACCGCTGCCGTCATGCCAATTGACAAACCAAAAAGATTAATAAGACTGGTTGCTTTATTCTTCCGGAGATTCCGCCACGAGATCTTAAAATAATTTCTTAACATAAAAATCTTAATTTCTGTTATGTAAGGTAGTGTTATAAATATTGCAGATTGCAGATTGCAGATTGCAGATTGCAGATTGCAGATTGCAGATTCACTCATCATTCACTACTCACCACTGACTCACCTCTTAAATTTTCATCACCGCATCTTTTAATTTTTGAATATCGCCTTCCATGCAATCTATGTAACTATATATTCCCATTACAGGCGGCAATGCCACATCTTTATAAAGAGCTATCGTTTTTATCACGGACTGTTTTGTGTTATATTCTTTCAGCTTGGCGCATTGAAACTCATCCCAGCAAACAGGCGAATTGCTGTAAGAAGGAGACAATATGCAGATAACCTGTTTTGAATTTTGAATAGCATCTGAAATTTTTTTTATCCATAAACCACCGGGAGGAATGCTGTCGCGATCATAAAAAATTTTCAGACCATTTTTTGCTGTGCTGAACTCATTTACGAATTCCTGCACTTCTTTATTGTGGGCATGTGCGTAACTGATAAAATAATCATATTCCTCCGGTATAGATACGAAGCCGGTTGTTGCCGGCGTTGTTGTTTCCAGTTTGCCGATCAATCGCTTTACAACTTCCTTTTCTTCGTTATCTGCAACGGCATACAGATCCTGTAAAAGATAATCTATGAGCTTATCATCCATGAGCTCGCTGATGCGGTCTGCTATTTTCTGTTTCCAGTTACGCGGCTGCATGGTATCGGCGACATTTTTTATTGACTCTCCTGCTGTTTTCAGGCTTTGCTGTTGCTGCCACTGCAATGCAAACCTGCTGAAAATACCATTGCTTAACTGTGCCTCTGCCGTACTATATACCACAAGCTTCAATTTTTTGATGGGCAATCCCTGCGAGAGCCAGAATACGGCTGCAGTAAGAATAGCCGGCAGTATCACTTCCACGGAGGCACGCTGGTTTCCTGTAGCAAGCATAGGCATAGCCACATCACTGATGTCAAGCGGTTCGCGCTGTGTTTTTGTTTCTGAAGTTTCAATGTCGGGTATCAGGAAATTATTAAGACAGCGGAAAACATTTGACACCACGTCTTCGGGCTTATTGCCGAGTATGCGCGGCTCAAAACTCATGATGCGCCTGGTATTAAACCGATGTTGCAGGTATGGCTTTAGTGGTCGGGAAAGCCAGCAACCAAGCTGTGTGCTCAGGTCAACTTCTTTATCTGCTGCAATTTCATAAATGTTTAATCCACCTTCAAATAAAGCGCCGACCAGTGTATGCGGTATCGGTTCATAATTACCCGGGTATGCCGACACGACCATGATATCTACTTCATGTTCCTGTGGCAATAAAGAAAGGTCACCATGCAGTAATTCTATTACGGCAACACCATTCGTGTTTTGTATTTCGAGTTGTGAAAGGAGTTGCATAGAGGCGATTGGTTAGCTACAGGGATGACCATTTACTGCTATGTGTATTTCAGCTGCTCCTGTAGAATCATAGTCTATCTATAAGTTTTAAAATAGGGTTATACTTTAAATGAATCGGGGAAATGCGCCGGGTCAACTTGTTTTGCGGCCGCAGCAGCGCCGATGTCATATAATTCAAAACGGCTGTCTGCATTGCTCATCTCTGTGAGGCCATCTATGTCCTTTTGTGTGTATTGTTTATTCATTAAAGGCCCGATGGTTGGCGCATCGATCCATGTATTATAGCGCAGGTAACTCAACAAACCTTTTTCTTTTTTTACATTACCGATAAAGTCATTTTCCAGTTTGCCTGTTTCACCATCTATTTCCCATGCGGTAGGCGAATTGGAAAACCATTGCAGTAAGAGCTGGTTGTGCCAGCTTGCATCCTGCATGAACATATCGGGCAGCGTTGATGCCCAGTTAAGCAGGTTGCTCTTTTTAACATCAGCAGGGATTTTTTTGAACTTGCTCATGCCTGTTCCAACGGAAACAACGAGGAGATTATCCGCGCCCCATTTCCATTTAAAGGGAAAGCCGTTCAGCGTGGCTATCATCAGTAATTGCAATGCGGGGTTATTCGCCATGCTTACGCCTCCATCTACAAAAGCTGCTTCACGCATACCTCCCCCAACATCAATGATCTGCGGCAAAAAATAACTGGGTGCTGCAGCGCTTGCCCGCACCGCTTTCCATAATAATATATCCTTGTTCATGCCATCCACGCTGTTATAATATTTACCATCCGGATGATTGAGCAACGGCCACACACTGTTGGTATCTGCACGTTTGGCAACAATGCATAAACCGGTTAGGATTTTATCGCTGGCCAGTGTTTCATTTCCAAAAAGTTTTTGCAGTTCATCTTCCAGCGGTTTTGATTTATAGCTTGCTTTTATTACGTCGTCAATCTCGAATATCTTCCACCATTTATATTTCTTTCCGAAGATTTTATCGCCAAGATCCATGTATTTGTCTTTTATTTCTTTAACCGACAATCCTATGGCCAGGCACGATGCAATAATAGAGCCTGTACTTGTTCCGCCGATCAGGTCAAAATAGTCGCTTAACCGGAAATTTTTATCATCGCCGTGTTGCTTCCGCAAAATGTCTTCAATGCGTTGCAGGTAGCCTAAGGTCAATGCGCCGCGTATGCCGCCGCCGTCGAGCGCCAGTATGCGTTTTGGTGAAGTCTTGTTACTGAGATGGTCTGCTTTTGACATAGTGTTTTTTTTATGTGAAAGAAATAAATGGGAGAAAGTACGAATGTTTTTCTGGAGAAAGAAATTTTATTGAACGGTATGCAATTTTGGAATTTGCAAATTGGGAGATTGAAGTTTCGATTGCAGATTGGCGATTGCAGATTGCAGATTTAAAACTTACCATTCTTATAAAGTTTATTTCTTTTAAAGCGAAAAGTTTTATCAACCTTTCAATATATCAACCTATCAACTGCTCAACTACCACAGCGATTGCAGGTTTACATATCAACCATTAACTTGTTTTCGTACCAACCCGTGAACCCCGTGAACATGTGAACTTTTGAACATTGCAGATTGCAGATTGCAGATTGCAGATTTAAAACTTACCATTCTTATAAAGTTTATTTCTTTTAAAGCGAAAAGTTTTATCAACCTTTCAATATATCAACCTATCAACTGCTCAACTACCACAGCGATTGCAGGTTTACATATCAACCATCAACTTGTTTTCGTACCAACCCGTGAACCCCGTAAACATGTGAACATGTGAACTTTTGAACATTGCAGATTGCAGATTTAAACTTACCATTCTTATAAAGTTTATTTCTTTTAAAGCGAAAAGTTTTATCAACCTTTCAACCTCTCAACTTCTCAACCTCTCAACTATTCAACCACGAATTTCCTTTTCACTCATCACTGATTACTCATCATTCATCTAACCCATTCACCATCCCCTCATCTCCAACTCAGATAAATCGCTCCGTTGCCCGCATCAACAGTAACAGGGGTGCCTCCCCCGTTCAATGTGCCTGCAAGACGGTGATCGTCCTGCGAACCGGTAAAATTATTCAGTGAATCCGTTCTTATTTTTCTTGCACGCAGATCAAGATCAATGCCATTGCCCTTCGGCATTTTGAGATCTATATCACCACCTCCATTGGAAAGCTTTATGTATTTGCCAAGCGATTTCATACTCACCTCAATATCCGAACCGCTGGTTGAAGCTTCGAGACTGCATGACAGGTCTTCCAATTTAATACTGCTGCCGGAAGTATGAATGGATAATGCGCCTTCTATGTTATCGGCTTTAGCACTGCCACCGCTTGTAACTGCATTGATGTCACCGTTCATCCTGCTAAGTCTTAATGAGCCACCGGAAGTGATGAGTTTTATTTTGCCTGTGCAATCAGAAGCTTCAATACTGCCGCCACTTGTAGAAAGATCGATGTCATCTTTAGAATTACTCAGGTCAATGCTGCCGCCGGAAGTCACACCTTTTACCTTACCGCCTACATGATCCACTTCAAGACTGCCGCCACTCGTCGTGAAATCCTGCGTGCCTGAAACGTTCTTTAAACTTATACTTCCGCCGCTTGTACTGAGATCAGTAGAAACATTTTCCGGAACAAAAATTTTATAGGAGATGGATACAGATTTATTCCACTTTATATTCTGATGTTTCTGCTTTACCACCGCTGTAAGTTTATGATTGCTTACCGTTACATTCAGATCATAATCTTCCTCTATCCTGGTTTTCATTTCTTCTTTGGTGAGCGCTGCATTTTTGTTATCCCTTACATACACTTCTATTCGTGCATCCGCATTATTTCCTCCTGAAACTGCAATGCTGCCACCGACTGTTGAAGCCTCAACATTTTGAATGGCTTCGTTGGAGAGCGGTTTTGTAAGATAAAGATCCTGCGAAGACTGGGCATTGCTCATAAGTGAAACGCCCGACAATAAAAGGGTGATAAAATTTTTTCTCATGATGACTTTATTTTTTGTTATAAATAGTTCATAGCTCATGGTTCATGGCTCATAGTTCATGGCTCATAGTTCATGGCTCATAGTTCATGGCTCATAGTTCATGGCTCATAGTTCATAGCTGATAACATCAATCCTAATTCCTAATTCCATTCTTATCAATCGACCTATTAACCATTCAACTTATCAACCCATCAACCAATCAACCATTCAAGAAACTAATTCCCAATTCCTTTCTTCCTTAATTAACCTCTCAACCTCTCAACCCATCAACCAATCAACCATTCAACCATTCAAGAAACTAATTCCCAATTCCCAATTCCTTTCTTACTTATCAACTACTCAACATCATTCCGTTCTCAAACTCTTCACCGGATTCGCCACCGCAGCTTTTATCGCCTGGAAACTTACCGTGATAAATGCTATCCCTGCCGACATGCATCCTGCCATAATAAATACCCACATTGAAATATTCACGCGATATGAATAGGATTGAAGCCACTCGCTCATGATCCACCATGCAACCGGAGATGCTATCAAAAAAGAGATCAATACCAACTTTAAAAAATCCTTTGACAATAATGCAACTATTCCCCGCACACTTGCGCCAAGCACTTTGCGAACACCAATCTCTTTTATGCGCGTTTCTGCCATATAGGTAGCCAAACCTAACAGGCCTAAACAGGAAATAAAAATGGTAAGACCTGCAAATAATCCTGCAAGGGTTCCTGTTTGTTTTTCATCTTTAAATTTCAGATCATATTCGCGATCGTAGTAGCGCACATTAAATGGATATTGCGGATTATATTGTTTGAAAACAGCTTCAGCTTTTTGAAGGCTTGATGCTATCGATGGATTAGGATTTAGTTTGAAGTTGATCACATTATAACCAAAGATCGGCCCGCAGATGATCATTTGCTGAACAGGTTCGTAGGGTGTTGTTAAAATAAAATCCTTCACCACACCTACCACGTGCACGCTATCATTGCCTGAATGTATCATTGTACCCAATGGATTTTTTAAACGCATCACCTTAACGGCAGTTTCATTCAGCAAACAAGCTGCTGAATCCGTTTTATAGGTATTGATATCAATGCCGCGGCCCTGTATAATTTTTATGCCCATCGTTTTTGCAAAATCTCCATCGGCGCTATATATATTGAAATCGGTCTTCTTATCGTCTTCGTTACTGCCCTGCCATGTAAATCCCCAGCTATCTCCCCAGCTTTCTGTCATGGGCGCACTGGTTTGCGCTACCGTTGTTGCAGCACCACTTTGCAATAGCCCTTGTTTAATTAACGCATAATTTCTGCGTGCATCTCCAAACTCAATAATAAAAGCAAGATTATCTCTCGAATAACCTGAATCTCTTTTTTGTGCGTAGTTTATCTGGTTTTCCACAATGATGGTGCAGATGATCAAAACGATAGCAAAGGTGAATTGCAGTATAACCAATACTTTTCGCGGTGTTACTGCTTTACCGGCTGATTTGAAACTGCCTTTTAAAACCTTTACCGGTCTGAATGAAGAAAGATACAACGCGGGATATATACCTGCCAGCAATCCTGTAAATAAAATAAAAGTTATTGCAAACAACCAATAATAGGGGTTATAAAAATCTATAAAAAGCTTGGACGCCAGTAATTGGTTATAAGCAGGCAAGACAAGTTGCACGATAAACACAGCGATGATACCGGCAATTGTCGCAAGTCCTATGCTCTCGCCAATAAATTGTGCGACCAATGATCTTTTTTGTGCACCCACTACTTTCCGGATACCCACTTCTTTGCCGCGCTTTTCGCTGCGTGCTGTAGAAAGGTTCATGAAATTGATACAGGCGATTACCAGAATGAGTGCAGCTATAACCGCAAACATTTTTACTCTCTCAATTCTGCCGCCAACATAATAACCATTTTCTTCTCTTTCATACAGCCAGGTGTCTTTCAACCGTTGTGTGAACACTTGTGTAGTTGACCGTTCACCGTCTTTTGTATGATTGATCGTTATGTCCCTGATCTTTTTATCAAATGCTGCCTGCGAAGCGCCGGCTTTTAATAAGATATAAGTCAGCACATTGTTGTTGCCCCAGTTTTGATCATCCATGCCTTTTTTAGTCAGATAACTCCAGGGCAGAACATATTCAAAATTAAAACGCGTATTGGCGGGCAGGTCTTTTAAGATGGCGGTCACGGTAAAATAATCCGTACTGTCTATTCTTACCGTTTTGCCCATGGCATCTTCTTTGCCAAAAAGTTTTATAGCCAATTGTTGTGTAAGTATGATGCTGTTAGGATTATTCAATGCAGTGTTAGGATTGCCTTCCAATAACGGCAGGCTAAACATTTTTAAAAAACCCGAATCAGCAAATTCGCCATGTAAGCTGAAATGCTTATCTCCTGCGCTTAGCAAGAAGTTAGCAGCATATTCGTTTAAACGCACCACATCTTCCACTTCAGGATAATCTTTTTTTATTGCCAGGCCAAGCGGTTTCGGCGTATTGTTCCAGGCCATCATTTTACCATTCACTTTATCGCGGTTGTTGGCGAGATAGATCCGGTCTGTTTTTTCATAAAACCTGTCATGGCTCATTTCATTTTGTATCCATAACAAAATGAGAATGGCGCTTGCCATACCTATCGTTAATCCAAGGATATTGATGGCGCTGTAGAATTTATTTTTCATCAATCCGCGCCACATTGTTTTGAAATAATTCCTTATCATGCCTGATGTCTGATTTATTGATCCGCCACGGCGGACAGGTGTTTGATTTATAAAGCTGCGAGCTTTGAGCCACGAGCCGTGAGCAGGCAAATGGTTCATCGTTCATGGTTCATAGCATTAACTTAATTTCTGTTTTCTCATTTCTCATTATTCTTTACTCATTCACGTTTCACGAAGGTTCCTGGTTTCATTCCAATTCCAAATTCCTAATTCCTTTTTTACTAATCAACCATTCAACTTATCAACCGATCAACCAACCCATAGTTCATGATTCTTCAATCCTAATTACTAATTCCCAATTACCAATTCCATTCTTACTAATCAACCACTCAACCTATCAACTAATCAACCAACCCTCATTCCGTTCGCAACGACTCAATCCCGCAATAAGCGGGATTTCGTCACTACTCACTCTGTTCGTAGTGACTCAACCGGGTTTGCAACCGCTGCCTTTATCGCCTGGAAACTTATTGTTATAATCGTAATCAACAACGCCAGCAACGCTCCCGAAACAAATACGCCTGCACCAATGCTGATACGGTAATCATAGTTCTGCAACCAGTTATGTAAAAAATAATAGGAAACCGGGGCAGCAATTAAACAGCCTATTATAACCAACACTATAAAATCTTTTGACAACAACAACCAAACCTGTTGCACAGATGCGCCCAACACCTTGCGTATCCCGATCTCTTTGGTGCGTTGTTCGGCAACGTAGGCAGCAAGCCCGAATAAACCAAGACAGGAAATAAAAATGGCCAATGCTGCGAAAATGCCGGCCAGTTTTCCAATGAGTACTTCCAGCTTAAATTTCGAGGCATAGTTTTCATCTTCAAAACTGTATTTGTATGGAAACGCAGGATTATATTTATTAAAGACAGATGTTAACTGTTTAATGGCATCCTGTGTTTTAACAGACGGTGAAAGCCGGTACAACATGATGTCCTGCCTTTCGGGATAACAATAAAACATGACAGGCTCTGCGGCTGAAAAAGGTGACACCATTAATGCATCTTTCACTATGCCAACTATCCTGAACGGCGTACCGCCCCATGTTATGGTTTGATTGAGCGGTTTTTTAATACGCATCGCTTTTATGGCGGCTTCATTAAATATTACACTGGTTGTATCATTATCATTCGTAAAATCTCTTCCCTCTTTAAAACTCATGCCCGCTGCTTTGAAATAATCTTCTGATATTATTATGGTCCCCATCTCTATTGTTTCGCCGGCGTTCTTACCGGGCCAATGATCAATATCGGAATGCCACCACACATCTGTTGCCGGGCTTGTAGCAGTGGTAACTGCATCAACAATTCCTTTCTGAAGCAATTCATTTTTCAGCGCTGTGTAATTTTTCTTGAGATCGATATTCATATCGGTTGACATGAGCCTGTTCAGGCTATAACCCGTTGGCCTGTTCCTGGCATATTGTATCTGCTGGTAAATAATGATCGTACTTATGATCAATGCAATCGAGCAACTGAATTGCAGCACCACTAATACTTTTCTTGATAGGGAAGATTTGCCTGCCTGCATGGTTCCCTTTAAAACCTTTACCGGGTTAAAGGAAGAAAGATAAAATGCCGGCCTGCTGCCCGCAAGCAATGCTGTTATTAAAAGAGAGCCTGCCATCAGCATCCAGAAATAAACATTATCAGCCGGTAGGCTGATATGGCTGGAGGTTAGTGTATTGAATGCAGGTAATACCAACCAAGCCAGCAGGAATGCAAAAACAAAGGCAATAGTGGTCAGTAAAAATGCTTCCAGTAAAAATTGTATCACCAGGTCTTTTCTTTGTGAACCGATGGCTTTTCTTACACCAACTTCCTTTGCTCTTTTTTCCGAGCGCGCAGTGGTAAGGTTGATAAAATTGATACAGGCGATCAGCAACACCAGCATACCAATTATAGTAAACATGCGCACGTATTCAAGAAAACCTGCCGTATCTTTTCCATTTACATAATTAGAGTATAAATGCCATCGCTCCAGCGGCTGCAGCGTTACATAAGATTTCATGGCATTGGTGTTGTCTGTTTCGGTATGTTCTATATTCCTGATCTTAGGATACACTTTCGCATAATCCGCTCCGGGTTTCAGTTTTACATAAATACGATAGGAGTTATTGCCATAACTACCTGTACGGTTTGCCTTTATCCTCTCGTTGGTCTGTTCAAGATAAGAGAAGGGAACAAGGAAGTTAAAATCAAACGAGGAGTTGGCAGGCAGGTCTTTTAGAATGCCTGTTACCTTAAGATCATTTTCGTTATTAAACCGCACCGTTTTATTGATGGGATTCTCCTTTCCAAATAATGCTTTGGCTGTGGATTGTGTTAATACTATGGAATAAGCATCTTTAAAAACGGTGCCTGCATTGCCTGTGATGAGCGGGTATTGAAACATTTTCAAAAAGTCACTGCCAATGATGCCGCCATTCATGTATAGTTTTTTGTCGCCAACCATTAAGCCTCGCGGACCCATACCGGCGCTTTCAGCAACATATTCTACTTCGGGTACCTGGTTGCGTAGCGCATCTGCAAGCTTTAATGAAGTGGAAAGAAATGTCAGGGTATCCCCATTGCTGTCAAAGTTGCGTTGCACCCGGTACAAACGCTGGTAATCAGGGACGGATCTGTCATAACTGTATTGATCATATACCCACAGCCCGATCAGCAGTGCCACTGCCATTCCAATCGCAAGTCCTGTAACATTCAATGCACTGTATCCAATCGTCCTGGTTATATTCCGCCATGCGGTTTTAAAATAATTTTTGAACATAATAGATGATTTCTGATCCGCCACGGCGGACAGGTGTCTGATTTATTGAGCTGTGAACTTTGAGTTACGCGCTTCGAGCCGGTAGCCATTACTCATTACTCATCATTCATTACTCATTAATTTTAATTTCACTACCAATTCCTAATTCCGAATTCCTTTCTTACTTATTAACCAATCAACAATTCAACTAATCAACCTACTACTCCGTTCGTAAACTCTCAATCCCGCATTAAGCGGGACTCACTCCGTTCGTAAAGACTCAACCGGGTTTGCCACCGCCGCTTTTATCGCCTGGAAACTCACTGTTATCAATGCAATGACAACAGCAGTTATGCCCGCAACAACAAACATCCACCATGATATATTGATCTTGTAAGCATAGTCCTTCAGCCAGCTATTCATGGCCAACCATGCAAGCGGTGATGC
Organism: Parafilimonas sp.; assembly: GCA_036274175.1. Classification (GTDB taxonomy): domain Bacteria; phylum Bacteroidota; class Bacteroidia; order Chitinophagales; family Chitinophagaceae; genus Parafilimonas. Next base: position 17,736 of record DASUGF010000091.1, on the reverse strand, counting down.
AATAACCATTGCAATTAATACCAGTAATAAAAATTCTTTTGAAAGCAGGTTGAATAAGGAAACCGGGCTTGCCCCCAACACTTTTCTTATACCAAATTCTTTTGTGCGTTGTTCGGAAGTAAATATGACCAATCCCAATAAACCCAGGCAGGATATAAAGATGGCAAGAAAGGCAAAGTAATTGGCTAACCGGCTCACCACCTGTTCACTCTTATACAACTTTGCATATTCCTCATCAGAAAATTTATAGCTGAAAGGAAATTTTGGATTGAGTTGTTTGCATACTTTTTCAAGGCTTGCCAGCGCTTCCTTTGTTTTGCCCGGTGCTGTCCTAACCAACGCAGCTCCCCAACTGATATCTTCACCCAAACGAAGCACCAACGGATTAATTTCCTCATGCAATGAATTGAAATGAAAATCTTTCAGAACGCCGATGATGGTTCCTTTCTTTTGCCAGAACGTGAGTGGTTTGCCAATAGGATCTTTGTAGCCTATCCTTTTTAAAGCAGCTTCATTAATAACATAGCCTGCAGAATCGGTTGCAAAATCTTTTGAAAAATCCCTTCCCTCCGCCATTTGAAGACGCATGGTTTTGGTAAAATCATAACCCACTGCAGATTGCGTGAACTCTATGTCAGCATTGGGATCTTTTCCGATCCAGTCAACACCACCGGTTCCGTTTTCTATTTGTGTTGGTACATCGGTGATGCGGGATATATCCTTAATGCCAGGCATGCCTGACAGCTCTTCTTTGAATACTTTATATTTTGCAACAAGGTCACCTTCCATCGGTATGTAAATAAGGTTCTCGCGATCATAACCAAGATTAGTGGTCTGTATATAATTCACTTGTTTGCTCACTACGATGGTGCCAATGATCAATATGATAGAAAGCATGAATTGAAAAACCACCAGGCCTTTGCGGAACCACAACGCGCCGCTGGAGAATTTTAGTGCACCCTTTAAAACACGGACCGGCTGGAAGGATGACAGGTACAATGCGGGGTAACTTCCCGAAATAAACCCTGTTACCAATAGTAATCCTGTTATACTAAACCAGAATATGGAATCATTGAATGGAATGTGAATATCTTTCCCGGTAAGCTGGTTAAACAAAGGCAATATCAGCATCACTAATGTGAGCGCAATAGTAACAGAGATCAATACGATCAGCAAAGCTTCGCCGATAAATTGCCTTATAAGTGTAAACCGGAAGGCGCCCACTACTTTTCTTATACCGATCTCCTTTGCACGTTTTACCGATCTCGCCGTGGTGAGGTTCATGAAGTTGATACAGGCGATCAGCAAAATGAAAATGGCAACTATGCTGAACAGTTGCACATATTGAATTCTGCCACCCGATATATTTCCCAGCTTGTCGAAATTGGAATAGAGATAAACATCTTTATAACGCTCAATACCCAGATGTATGTAGGAATACTTTGTTTGTTCTTTATTATAGTTGTCCAAAAATTTTGTGATCTTTTTTTCAAAAGCTTTGGCATCTGTTCCTTCCCGCAACATGATGTAACATGCAGGCCCGTTGTTAGCCCAGTTTTTTGCCCAGGAATTTCTTTCGAGGAATGTTTGCCAGTTCAGGATATAATCAAATTCCATCGTGCTGTTTTTTGGCACGTTATCAAATACGGCTGTTATTTTAAAATCCTTATTGTTTTGATAGCGTATCGTTTTCCCGATAGCTTCTTCCGGTGAGCCAAAAAAGTCTTCCGCCATTTTTTTTGAAATAGCAATATCTGAAGGTGATTGCAGTGCAGTAATTGCATTGCCCTGTAATATTTTATAAGAAAAGATCTTAAAGAAATCTGCGCCGGCGTTATTGCCGTTCTCTTTTAAAATTTTATTATTCGCTTCAAAAGTGCTCAGGTCGTTCCAGGCATAATTGGTAGCATATTGCACTTCAGGTAAGACCCTTTTCATTTCGTCAGCCAGCACACCCGGAGAACCATGAAAAGCATCCACGCGTGCATCATGAAATTGTTTTTCATATACGCTGTATATCCGTGAACCATTCTGGTGAAAAGCATCCACCTGGTATTCATCATTCACCCACAGCATGATCAAAAGGCTGCAGGCCAAACCCAATGCAAGCCCCATGATATTGATCAGCGAGAAAGCTTTGTTTCTCCAAAGATTCCTGAAAGCGGTTTTGAGATAGTTGCGGAACATATAAGTTGATTTTGGATGTCTGATTTGCTGATCCGCCACGGCGGACAGGTGTCTGATTTATTAAGTTGTGAGCTTTGAGCAACGAGCTTCGAGCCCGGGACAATTACTCATTATTGATTATTCATTACTCATCCTCACAATTGCAGATTGGCGATTGCAGATTTGCAGATTTACATTACCACCTGCTAATTTGTTTCTTCTCCAACTCGTGAACTTGTGAACTAATTACTCGTTTCTTCGCCTCAAAAAATCATAAATGATTTTTATTCATATTGTATGCCGTCATCAAATGGCTTAATAATCATAGCGTTTTGCAGATAGGTAATTTAAGGAATGTCCGATATCGAACAGTGAGCTGTTTGTGAGCGAACAGTAGTTGTCATAAGATGTAGGTATGTAAACAACGGCATGAAGTATTCGCCTATTCCTTCACCAAAGCTTATGAGGATCGCCATAGAAATTTGTTCGTAGAGAGGGTAATTTATTTTTATGTACTTGGTTGAAGTGGTGCTGTTGAGCTTTATTGTATATTCTTTCATTAATCACACGCACATTTATACCTTGTTGACAGGTTAATAAGTATTATTCATAAATTTCTCGCTTAATTGATTGTCTTTCAAAATATTGCCTTATCCTTATTGCATTTTCATGAACTAAATTTTCAAGATGAGTTTTATCTGTTATGTTAAAGGTCAGCATGCCAAGATCTTTAATACTTAATTCAATAACTTGAGCCATATAATCAATAACAGTCGTTTTATTTATCTGCCCGCTTCCCGCACTTCCCATCAACCCCATTTCGAAATATAAAAGTAAAAAATCGAGGATGCTGTCTATCTGATTATTTTCTATTCTCTTTCCTAAACGAAGTAAAATAGTTTTTTTACTATTGAATAAATCTAAAGGAGCATTATTGAATAGCCCACCATCTACCCATGTTCCCAAAAAATCTTTATCGAGTTTGCAAATATTAAGAGATGCTTCGTTAATTATCACTGGTTTAAAAATGCAGGGGAGGCTCATGGACATGCGAGCAGCAGTTGCCACGGGAAAATTAGGAGTAGTGTCTTTAGAAAAAATGAAGATATTTTCAGTTCTCAAATTAACGGAAGTAAATCTCAAATCTATTCCAAAGTATTGGTAATGTTCGGCGAAGGTCCACCATTTTTTTTTCCAGTCCTCTTCTTTCACCTTTTCATTAATTTGAGATATTTTTTTTGTTATTTTTTGATTAAAGAAGCTATGTATATTTATTCCCGAGAAAACACCAAAATCGGTAGTGAAACAATCTACATAATCATTTACAGCATCCGGTTTTGTGAACTTTTTTAATAACTCGCTTTCCTCTTGAAATTTGGAAACTATTTGAATTATACATGAGACTAAGAACGCCCCCCAAATTTTCAGACTGCGTAGAGGATGCGGACCAAGACCAGCCTCTATAATAGGTGAAATATTTTTTGTATTTATAGCTTTCTCTCCGCAGCCAGCAATAATTATTTCCCGGGGTTTTGGCAGATCAAAAAAGTCATTAAAGTTTTTAGAAAAAATGTCGGTATTTAATCCCTCATAATCAAATCCAGATGCTAAAAATAAGGCAGTAAGGGCTCCTGCAGATGAGCCTGCTATGCCTTTTACACCTAATAACCTTCCTTCTTCGAAACTTATGACCTTTGTTTGTTGTAATCCTAATACAGCTCCTAAAAAGGCGTTACCTTTCCCTCCCCCTCCTTCAAAAGATAAAAACTCGACTTCATTTGGTCTAAGAAGTCCAGTACTATCTGGCATATTTAAAACTTTAAATTGTTCACAAAAGGCTTAATTATCAGGCTTTCGACTTTATGAAACTTTTTGTTGCAGAATTACTTTTGAATAAATAATTCAACCAAAAATAATTTTATAATATCCATTTCTATGATCGTTTTCATCAGATACTCAATTGTGTTTTCTAATTACTCAATGAAAGGTGCGTTTGCGTCAGTCCTGCACAATGTTTCTCTCTCTTTGGGCATATTAGTATCGTCATATAAATATATAAGGTCAGTCGGTATCGTGTCTGTCCTTATCATTTTTGTTTTTGGCTTCTTTTTGCTAATTTCTCTTCCTTGAATGAGATTTTGATATAGAGCAGTTAAATCGTCTTTCTTTTTTTGTGTATCTAAGGCACCTTCGAAATCAAAAGTACCATCAGTAAAATATTGGAGAATTTGATCCTCCTCGCGAGGTATTGGTTGTATGGGCACTAAAACCTGTGCCCACAAAGCTTTCATGAAAGCTCTTCTCCTATCATCAACGCCGGAAAACACTCCCTTTTTTTCCAACTTAATATCATGAATATTGGGCCCATAATTGTATAGTTTATAGCTCATGTTATTCCAGTCTATTGCATTTTCAAAAAAATTCAATTTGTCAATAGTATATTCGTTTTCCTCTCCTCCGTTATCGTGATTATTCAACAAATAAAGAACTCTCTCCTTCATTGCTAAATTTTCTTCTTGTCTCAATATGCCGGGCGATGTGGTAATTGCATTAGGATTACCCGAGATAAAAGCTTTGCTTTCATATTCAGCCAGTAATTGCTGATAAGATTGATATAATCTATTGAAGGTTTCTAATTTCCATTTATCTAAGCATTCATCAGTTCTTACAAGATCAGCAGTTAGATTTAATGTTACACCCGGATGTATAGAAATCGCATTAATTGATACCGGCAACTCTCCTTTCAAGCCCCTGGGTTGACCGAATTGCATTTGATGAACATTTTCAAATTGTTCAAACAAGAAAGAGAGTAGGTTCGATAAAGAATTTTGTATAGCGTTTTCGAAAATCTGAATAACATTCTTGATAAAATCTCCTATTGGGGAAAATAAATTTTCCATAGCGGTAGTCAGTGGGCCTAAATCAGCAGCAGTCCAAGTAGAATCTCCCGGATGATTGATTGACGCTGTCCAGTTCTCAAAATCTACGGAAACGCCAATGTTTTGAATAGCATTATTAATATTGGTTACTGCTGAACTTACAGTAGCTTGAACAACTTTCCCGAATTCGGTCGGGACTTGACTCGCCCTGTAAAGCAGACTTTGGTCATAATTCGGATCATTTTCATCGGTAATAAAAAGATAACCAGCGCTCGCTTTAATTTGATCTAAAATTGATGGCATTGCAGAAGTTAGATTTCCAAATAGATCAAAAACTTGCTGAACTAGAAAATCAGGATCGAAAAAATAGTATCGTTTTTCATCCGTTTGATTTCCAACGCAAACCGTAACATTGGAAGAGTCTATATTGTAATACAGTAGTGGAGAAATCATATATAGAAGTTGCCAGATAGCAACGCCACCTCCGCCAAGAATAGCTGCACCGGCTCCAATCATCGGCATCGCTGCGGACGCTGCTAAAGCTGCCCCAGTACCCGTCCCGACTGTAGCCAGTACTCCTGCAGCCGCTGTTGCAGTTGCGCCCAAAAGCCCAGTTATAACAGCGGGTCCAAGCATGGCTAATATAGAGCCGACCAATACAGTACCACCTGCCACAAGCGGCATATATGGAGGAATACTTATCCCATTTTTCCCATGTAAAACTGTAACATTTACTTCCATAACCTCATAGCCATCAGGAAGCTTTATGTTTTCTGTTATTAGATATCTTTTATATTGCTCAAAAAAAGGTGCGATAATTTCAGCTATTTTTTTTCCGGTAAATTCCTTTTGCTCGGTACTTAGGTTTGAACTATCGGTCTTATAAGTTCTGGCTATATTTATAACTGGCGCTGGTGGTGGTTGAATGTTGGCAGCTTTAAACCTTCCTGCAAGTTCTTTATAATTTTCTGTAGTGACATCGTCTGGTGATATATCAAATATTGGCTTCGCTCCGATATCGCTTAATGCCAATTTTATTTTGTAGAGTTTTTCACAGATCAAATTTTTTCCAGGTACCATTACATTTGCCATTAAGAATAGTCTTTTATCATAGACTGTTTCTGTAATACACACCTGTTTATCTAAGAAACAATACACGCCATTTATTGACTTCCCGTTGGTATCTTGATTTTGCAATTTATGTAGGTCTGTGGTTTCAAATAGTGAATATGATCTGCTTAGCCTTCTTTCTGCAACGGTTTTCTTAGTCATTTCAATTGCCCTGTCAACGATCTCCTGGGAAAAATTTGATTTATCAGAAGTCCGTAAACCGGTACTTACATCTGTGCCCAGGTTTGCATTTACAGTGGCAACAGCAGAGCCACTGCCCTGCAGATCAACAAATCCTAAAACATTTCCTCCGCCAGATCCACCTGCTGAGCCAGTTACGGAGGAATTTATATCTGAATTAAACCGGGTGTTTAATTCACTGTCAATTTGAGAGCTTAGCTCTTGCTTGGAACTGCTGCTTTTATCTTGCGTGCCTTGAGTAATCTCTTCAGAAGTTGACTCACTCACCTGCTCAAAATACTTTGTGCTTTTTACTACTCTTTTTTTTGTTTCACCCGCGAGAAGATTTTCAATATAACTAATTTCACTGTGCACATATTTCCTTAAAGCTTCATTTACCTTTACTAATTTGGCAACCCCAAGCGGCCTAATGCTGTCTCTTTGTTGAATGTCAAAAGTTGGATATTCAGTGAAGCAATTCTTAATTCGACTATATGGTACTGCACCGGAATCAGATCGTGTTGTCAATACAACACCTGATTTATTATTCTTTTTGTCTTTTTCTTCCAAAATTTTTTCCATAGCATCGGAAAAATCGTCTGGTTGAATATCATTTTTTGTCATCCAATCTTTTGTTTCATTTTGAATTTGAAGTATTCTATTTGCTGAATTTCCTCTTGCATTCCTTGAAAGCTCTTTTGCATCAATATGAAGCATATCATAAAAAGTGCTTTCTTCCTTATGCATGTTATAATCATTTGTAAGCTGGCTGAGTTTTTGTTTTTTTTCATTGCTGAATTTTTCATATTCTTTTTTTTGAGCGTCGGTCTTTTTTTTATTGTCTCCTTTTTCAGACACTTTTATAGAAGAGTCGTGTGTGGGCTCATATTTTTGCGCAATAATTTCCTTATATTTTTTCTCGTATTCATTCTTTTTTGTTTGTAACATTTTATTTTTAAATTTCCAAAGGGTAAGAATGTTATTGGCAATTTTTTTCAAATCTTCCGGCTCTTTTTCATCTTTCAATGATTCAGGTTCTTCAATTACTTTTTGTTTTAAAGGCAAAAAATTCGTCCTAGTTAAAATGGCAGGCGCATATCGTATTTCTTCTTCGTTATCTATTTCATCAAGGTGGGGGAAAATCTCTAAAAAGTTCAAAATTTTTGTTGTTTCATGTACATCTTCTTCATCTTCTAATATTTTGTAGGCGAGTAGAGATTTTAAAGTGTTTTTATAGTCTTCTTTATATGATGATTTGTAATCTTTTGAGTTTAATGCTGACTTAAATGCTTCAGCACTCTTAATTAATTCTCTAGTTGGCAAATAATTTTGAGGTAAATTTTTTATTGTTAAATGCTCAAAGTAATTATATCGTAAATTGGATACATCTTTAATTGCTACTTCACTTTCAATAATTTTTTTTGCTTTAAATCGTTTGATTTCGTCATTGCCTTCATCAAGCAAGGATTTTATTTCTTCATCATGAAATTTTCTAGCTTTTAAATTAATGTCTATTACTCTGAGTGGTTCAACTTGTACATACTTAAAGAGTTCTTTTGAACCGTATTGATTGGAGTTGGCCATAGCTTAAATTATTTAAATGTGAATAGTGTTAAATTAATTAATACTGTCTTATTTGCGTTTTTTTAATCTCTAATTATGCTTTCAACGCTGCTTTACTAAGTGCATCAGAATTCAACTTTTCATGGGTAAGAAATTTAATAGTTAAGTTCATTATCCGCCAACAAATCCTTACCTCGAATTTTTTCATTTCGGGTATCGGCAGATATAAAATCAATACGCACAAAACTCTTATGAAATGTCAGTCCTTTATTTGCAAATCATTCTTCCAATTTTTTTTAGAGTGATCAAGAACGAACGTATCGTAAGTCAAAGCCATAGCGATGGTTTTTGATATTAAAGAATTTTGTAATGCTATAAAGGATGACTTTTTTTACTTGCTCAATTTTTACATGTTTCAGCGAGGCGCTCTTATGACGTCAAAAATCTGTAGCCTTTATTATTGTTTAATCTGGTCTGTGTATAGCAATAACAATACATATGCTTTGTCAGCTCAAAATCGCAGTCATAAATTTCAGCACTTTGCAATCCTTTGTCAATTACCCAAAAGGGTGATTTTAATGTGATGGATCAGATGCAGCAAATAGTTTCACAAGCGAAGCAGTGTTGCGCGAACCGGTTTTCTCCAGGATTTTTTTTCGATGACTTTTTACAGTATCAAGGCATATGAAAAGCCTTTCGGATATTTCCCTGCTTGTAAGGCCTTTCAAGATAAGAAATAGTATTTCCTTTTCACGCTTAGACAAAAGGGAATCTACTATTGTTTTCTGTCTGATAACATTATTAAGGTCTTTGATCTTTTCTGCTAAATGAACGAAACTCAACTCCCGGGTATTACTACAGGCGATTATTAATTGCACATCCACTGTGGCAGAGGTAACCGAGGAAATAATATTTTTAATGAGCTGCAATTTATGATCTTCCGTTACGGACAGATCTTCATTCAATTTTAACCGTAACTTTTCTGATATACATTCATTGTTATCAGATATGTGTATAGTTAGCAGGTTAATCATGGAAAGAAAGGTTAAGCAGCGATGTAAAAAGATTTAAACTATTTCCAGTTCTAATTGAAAGAAGTACCAGGCAGTAAAGTCAATTTCCGTGCATCAAATTTTTTGATTTATTTCTCAAATAAGCAATACCAGTTTCCTTGTATTTTTTTGGGTAGTCTGTTGTAAGTGATGAACATGCAAGAAAAAGTATCGCTCACAACTAACTCACCACTCAAAACTTCATCAGTCATATCACCAAAACTTCCACCAGGGCTTCGTTCGCCGTTTTGCGATTCGTTTGACGGGAACTGGCCTTCGCCCTTCAATGGCTCCTGTTTCCGAAAAATTCTCAAAACATTTTCTTATTTCAATCATATGTAAATCATATGCTGCTCTTCTTATTTTTATCATCTCCGTTTCAGAGTAAAAGTGCAAATGAATATTTCCATACTGGCAAATGTTTCCGGCAAAAGCTGTTTCTATACCTGAAAAGAAACAATAGGGTAAAGCAGCATTACACCTGCATATCCAAAACAAATATTTCAGCAACTCTTCAAGATCCGCCCCGTTTGCTATGATGCCACCTGTAAAATCATCCGTAACGCCAATACTTTTTAAATAATTCAAAGCCTTTTTTACAGGTGCATATTCATTAGTCTGCCCGAGCCATGGCATCGGGTAAACCAGGAGAAATAGCACAGCCTCCCAATTTAACTGTTCAGCCAATGTTAGTATTCCTGCGGCAAGGTTTTCGGTATAGTTTTCAATAGGTGCGTAAGGGAAGTTGTAGATAAGCGTTTTAATATATTTATCTTCTATAGGAATTGTTTCCATAGTATCTTTTTCCCGGTTATAGGCTTCAAGCCTTTCTTCGTTTATCCTGTCAACTTCTTCCTGGGAATAATACCTGAGCTTATTGATATGCACGTCGTACATTGTTCCTGCCTGGTATCTGTTATGTTCAAGAGCAGGATTATACGCCTGTTCCTGCCAGTTGATGATAAAAGAAGCAAAAGTTTTGTTCAATTTCAGGATGTCATTCCTGCCTAATAGTACAATCATAAAGAATACTTTTTATCACGATAAAAAATAGTCCCACTTTTAGCAAACGGTTAATTTAAGGGAAGGGAAATAAGAATTGACCTGCTAGTCAACCAATGGAGAATAACAGCGTTTTTCACCGGTATAATTAACGTGCCTCAAAAGGTTAGCTATTTCGGAAGCAGTTAAATATTGATCTTCTTATCTAAACGTTTAAGCAATGGCTTTGGCTGATGCCTATCCTTTTACCTGGCATTACTGTTTATTATTTTTAAACTGCCGGTACAAATTTCCTTGTTTCGCGCATTTTTGTCAATCGCATATAAGTAGGAAAAATATTTTGAAGCATCTACTTTCGTGGATGATGCGGAAATAAATTTAGCAATGGGCAAAACCAGTATTAAGTTAGCCACACTATTTCGGGATTTTTTGATTTCGTGATTTTGGGATTAACCTCCAAACTCAAACACAGCCTGAATTTTTGAGATATAGAAATCTCAAAAGCCCCGTTAAATGAATTCAGTCGGGCAGGAATAATACTGTAAACGACACTTTATATTAGCTTGACGCCAGTTTTTGTTTGCTACTTTTTGCGCCAATTTCTGATGTTAAGCCAAATGCTCATTACAATGCTTACAAAAAACACAATTGCAGTGATCGTATCTGTTAACTGAGCGGAAAAATTTATGCCGGCTAATTTTTGAGCAAGAAACTGTGTGTATGAATTGGAGGTGTCGTGATACCCAAGTTGTTTTCTTACCTGCCAGTGCCAATCTGTACAAACACAATATCCCCAGCCATACCATATGCCTAAAACAAACCACGAGAAAGCAGTTAAAAGCAGTGTAATTAAATTCCATTTTCTTGTTTTAGGAAATATCCAACCAAACGTGTTGAAAAAAATGAGCGCGGTATGAAAAGAAAAGAAAAAATAGTTGAGGAAATGGAACCACATTTTTCAGTATTTATTATTACGAACTGAATTCAAGTTAGATGAAAAAGTTTCAGGGGGAAGCAAAAAATAAAAACCAGTCTATTGTGGTGTCAACTAAATTATGGCGCAAGAAATACTCGCACAGAGGACGCTGAGATAACAGAGAAAGCTCTGTGTGCTCTGTTAGCTCTGCGCGACAAAAATCTTTCTATGTGCACCTTATGGCTTGTGGGAGACACGACAATTTTAAGTTGACACGACATTAGAATGCCATCGTATAATTGATATCGGATATTCTATGTCCGCAGGCAGACAGAAATTTCGTCAATTTACGGCTTTTTAAAAAATGCCTTTTATGCTGATTTCTGATTGTTTTTCAGGAGCCGGGGTTTGGCAAAAACTTTGATTTGAAGAATCGTTTTTCACTTATAAAAATTTCATTTTTTAAACACCATTTAGAAAAAAAACAAATGCTGTTTTATGAAACCAAATATTTCTTTTGACGTCGATTTCGATTATGCGTTATCAGAAAAAGTTACCATACGCCTTACTGCAAATGTTCAGTTGCGCCATTCAACATCGCGCTACATAGTTTCAAATTTTCGTTTTAAAAACAATCTCCACGGCAGCCCGCCTTTAGATGATGTAAATATTATAGCTATAAGAAGCAAGAAAAATAGTAGCCGGGTACATGTTGATTCCCGTAAAGAAACAGAGCTAAGCATGGCGATAGGTAAGGCTATCGAGACAAAACCTGTAGTAGAAACGGTGACCAAAATATAAATGAACCAGCTAACAGCCATAAATTATTGTAGTCCTTGTTGAAAGAAAAAAATAAAAATCTGAATAGCAAAAACGGTACGGCTGTTAACCGCCCTGATGTATATTCTGTCATGCCAGGTTACGAAAAGAAATTGTAGGAAGTAAGCGTTCCGGTATCGTTAATTTATTATGGGCTTGGCAACCACTGATAGTTTTGTTTAAAAAGAAAAACAGGTGAGCGGTGAGTAGTCAGTTGTAAGTGAAAACCGGATATTCAGGGGGCTTACTCACCATTCACTACTCACCACTCACGAACTTGCATTCTTTTCTCTTTACAGCAACGTTTCAATCACCTGTTTTGCATTGGTGTTGGATGGATCGATTTCAAGCGATTTCTTATAATTGATCATCGCATTTTTTTTGTCGCCTGCTTTAAGGAAACTTTCACCAAGACTATCATATACATTTCCTGAACCCGGGTAAGCCTTTACATTCAATTGAAATACTTTTATTGCATTGGCATTATCTCCTTTCTGCAAAAACCTGTATCCTGCCTGGTTAACCGCATCTTCACTGAATAATTTCCAGCCCGGGTATTTTTTTCCGGCCTGATCATACACAGCAACCGCTTCATCCACTTTGCCATCATCCAGCATCTTTATAAATGCCGCCTCATTTATGGGTGCGGGCTTACTTAATTTTTGATACACATCCGACAGCATACTGTATAGAGCAGCTTCTCCGGGATACCATTTAACGGCATCCCCGAGCACCGTTGCTTCCCTTTGATACATGCCTTTATCCCATAAATCTTTGGCAAGATCTTTCAGTTCGCCCATATACGGGACATCTGTGCTGCCTGCTGAATTATTCGCGGCAGTATAGCTTACCTGTGTTTCGCCTGGTGCTTTCATTTTTTCCAGGTAAGGATTTTTATAATCCACCTGACCCTCTTTCTGATCCCAGTTTTCGTATTCCATATACCACGCGGTAGCATCTGCTACATCCGTCCCTTTTATTCTTGCCACCATATGAAGAGCGCCGTCGATACCGGCGGAAACTCCTGCTGTTGTAATAATGTTACCATTATCGACAAAGCGTGTTTCTGAAAGTACTTTGGAATTGGGCAGCATTGCCTGTAATCCCGGGATGAACCCATGATGCGTGGTAACATTTAATCCTTCCAGCAATCCTGCTTTGGCAAGAATACCTGCCCCGCTGCAAACAGACATAACGGTATTCCCGCTTTCAATGTGCTTATTCACCCAGTCGAGCACTTTTTTATCTTTTTGTACAGCCGATGCATTGCCGCCGGGGAAAACAATTATGTCAGGCGATGGTGCATTATCAATCGAGTATTGCGGCTTCACCGTTACAAAACCTTGCGACAGGATATCTTTTCCATCTGCCGAAACGGTGTACACATGAAATCCTGCCGTTGAGGCAAAGACCTCGCCGGGCCCGGCAAAATCGAGTACTTCTACGCGGTCATATAAAAATATGGCAACATTAAGATTCGGCTTTTGCTGTGCGCTTGCATTCATAATGCATAGTAGTGTAAGTGTTAATGCCAACAGATGCCGGGCAAGGTTATTCATAATCTTTTTCATGACTTTGTTTTTATTGTATGAATGGCGTGCAACCTTGCTGTGTTGTCTATGGTATTTGAATCATGTTATTCAGCAATCTGCAACACCGGTTCAACAAAACAACTTTAATCACACCGGAAAAAATTGTACAATATTGCTATTTGGATAAACGGAAAATTTTAAGCGTATCACCCGGTACTTTCCTGAATAAACGGTTAAAATGAAGGACATCATGAAAGCAGGATGCAAGACCAATATCGAAAATGTGTTCACTCTTCCTATATTTTATTTCGGTGACAGGCGCCGGAACTTTCATCAACGAAAGTTGTAGTTCCTTCACGCTTACCAGTGAAGCGGATCAGGCCGTATTTGATTAAGTCCCATTGGTTGCGATGCCTGTTAATAACATCAAATTGAAAAGAGCATTTTACAAAGCCGGTGGACAAGAAATAAAAACAATATATAAGTGCTTATATAATTTTTAAGATACGGTTGGCAATAGGAATGCAAATCGTATTTTAGCTAAGCGTTTATATTGAAATTTTTGCTACTGCGAGTATAACAGGCTGGAAATGAAGCAATAAAATTTTCTCCGTCTTCACCTGTAAACTTCTTATATTAGACCAACACTTTCACAGTTTAAAACAATGCTTTATGAAAAAAAATCTACAACTCTTGTTTGGTACTGCGATATTTTTCTCTGTGGTCTCTCTTCATGCGCAAACAACAAAACTCGCGAATAACAGCAATATCCAGACCGGCATTGCTATCGGCAAGAAAGCAATTTTGGTGGATGATAAAGATTCGCTCTGGGTAACAACCGGTACGCCTGCCGGAACCAAAAAATATACGAACAAGGTGGCACTTGATACCACTATGAGCGTTGCTTTTTATTCAGGTAAACTCTACTTCGCCGGTGTTAGTGCCGGTAAGGGTAGTGAATTGTGGGTAACCAATGGCACTGCTGCAGGCACAAAACTGGTAAAAGATATTTATGCCAATGCGAACAGCTCTGCTCCTACAGGTTTCTTTGTATTCAATAATACCATGTACTTTTTTGCAACAACAAGTAATGGTAAAGAGTTATGGAAATCCGACGGTACAAAGGCCGGTACTGTATTGGTGAAAGATATTAATCCGGGTGCAGGCAGCAGTTATACCACGTCAACCTATTTTTTTGCCAACAATAACATCCTTTATTTTATTGCCAATGACGGCACTCACGGTGCAGAACTATGGAAGACAAATGGAACCAGTGCAGGTACTGTTTTGGTAAAAGACATTAATCCCAATGCCGCCTCATCCAATGCCATAGGATTTACCGCACTTGGAACGCAGGTGCTATTCAGCGCCAATGACGGAGTTAATGGTGCTGAATTATGGAAAACAAACGGTACAACGGCGGGCACACAACTGGTAAAAGATATTGAAAACACTGTTCCTGGTTTTGGATCAAGCCCCTCACAGTTTTTTGAATTTAACGGCAAACTTTATTTTGTGGCTTTTCAGTTTACCACCACCGGCGGTGAACTATGGGTTACCAATGGCACAACTGCCGGTACCACACTGGTGAAAGATATTAATCCCAATACAAACAGTTCTGTCCCGCTCCTCGCCAACGCGATCATTATTGGCAATAAGTTTTATTTTTCTGCAACAACCAATGCAACCGGAACAGAGCTCTGGGGCTCAAACGGCACCGGAGGAGGAACGTCCCTGGTTAAGGATATCAACCCGAATGCGGCTAATTCAAACCCGCTGATATGGTTAAACTTTCTCGGAGGAGGCACTTCAGGCGGGCCACATCATAGTTTATTCAACGGCAAAATATTTCTCCAGGCAAATGATGGTACCAATGGCAATGAGTTATGGACTACCGACGGCACAGCGGCCAATACCAAGATGGTAAAAAACATTCGTAGCGGCTCCGCTTCATCATTATCATCAACGTTCAATTATTTTTATACCAGCACTAACTTATATTTTAGCGCCAACGATGGTTCTAACGGTGAAGAGCTTTGGCAATCCGACGGTACCTCAGCCGGCACCAAGATCGTTCAGAACATTAACCCGGGAAATGCCGGTTCTTCCCCAATGTTCCTGTATATTTTGTTGAAAAATCGGTTGTTATTTACAGCCAATGATGGTGATAATGGCGCCGGCAAAACAGATCTGTATAAACTTAATGCCAGCCTGGATACGCTTTCCTTTGCCCATGAGGATGCCATTGCAGCAATTGCCCCGGACGGAAGGTCGTTTTATATCTATCCCAACCCGGCAAAAGATAAAATATCCGTAGTGGTCAATAACACAAGTGAAAAGCAGGCCGCTATTGCTATTACAGACCAGGGTGGCAGGCAATTATATCGCCGGCAATTGAATAATGTAATCGGTAAGTATAAGTATGACATCGACATTCATTCATATCCGGGCGGCGTATATTATTTGCAAATGATCACTGACAAAGGAATAAAAACAGCAAAGTTTATAAAAGACTAACTGCATCGAAAGGGCGGGAACCAACCCCGCCTTTTTATTATGCCTGGAGATGTCTTTCTGCGGATACTTCAAATCGGTGCAGGAAACATTAAACATGCCGTTCAAATATTTGATGATAGCAGGTTATATGCGTTACAAAATTTTTCTGCTTCTTTACCTTTCCTTTCCTGCCTTTCTGTGCAAACTTTTTATTTGATGGCTCAAACACGGCGGCTGGCAGCGATCATGTTTACTGATATTGTAAGTTATACCGCACTGATGGGTGAAGATGAACGGAAGGCTTTTGATATCCTGCGTAAAAGCAGGGAAATACAACAACCCATCATACAACAATTCAACGGCAACTGGATAAAAGAGATTGGCGATGGCGTGAATATTGCCTCAAGGATCCAGGCTACTGCAGCGCCGGGCAGCATTTGTCAAAAGTTTAATTTACTTCAATACAGGCTCCCCGGTATTTTTTAAAATAATTCCCCGGGAAAATTCCGTACTAAAACAGTAATATAAGCGCTCGTGGCATTGATAAGTTTATGCGTGCCGAGCTTGCGGTGAATGTTTTTGCGGTGTGTTTCAACGGTGAAATAGCTTATAAACAATTCTTCCGCACATTCCTTACTGGTCTTTCCCTGGCCAAACATTTTAAGCAGTTGTATCTCGCGCCTGGTTAGCTTGTATTTGTTTTCCATTAGAGCAGTTTTTGTTTTAAATATTTTATCAGGGAATAGCAGTATGGAAACCGTACAGTATCAACGGAACAGACTAAAAAATTAAGGGTTCAGTGTTGCAATGCTTTGCAGCAGTCCTGGTTTTCTTATAAGCCCGTTTGGTGTTTTTGCTTTTGCCGATGCTATTGTTTTTTCTATCTCAACCTGCAGTTGTTTTGATGTTATTTTCATAGTTGCTTCATAGCAAAGATGCTATTATACTTATGCGAAAGTCAATAGCATGGAAGTAGGAAAATAATAGCAGGAAATCTACTTTAGTAGATACTAATGTTATTTTGCCATTTTGGATTGGGAAATTTTGGAATTATTTTATCTCATGTGGCAGAAAGCTAATTCCATCCATTATAATAAGCGCAGACATCTGTCATAAAACAGATATCACACTTGGGCTGGGGCCTGCAAATCTCACGGCCATGAAACGACATGGCCATGCCTGCCTCCCATTCATTTTTAGGAAGCTCATCCATAATTTGTTTTTCAATTTTCTTTGGATCGGCGCCGATAGCAATGCCTAATCTTGGTGCAACGCGCACTACATGCAGGTCAACTATCACGCCTTCTGCAGGCGCTCCTGCTTCCCGTTTTATCACGTTTGCAGATTTTCTGCCAATGCCGGGTAAAGCAGTAAGTTCATCCAGGGTAAGCGGAATGTTTTTATCTTCTTTTATGGATTGTGAAAGCTCCAAAAGCCACTTCACTTTACTCGCACTGTTCCTGACACCTGCAACATAAGATGATAACGAATCTTCCGTAGCTTTTGACAACGCCTTCATATTCGGAAAGGCCTCAAATAATTTTGGAGCGATCTGGTTGATATGCTTGTCAGAATCCTGCGCAGATAAGACCACCATCACCAAAAGCTGGTAGGTATTTTTATATTCAAGTGGATGTTTCTTGCCTTTGTATTTCTTTAGAAGTGGTTTAATGGCTTCGGGCCAGTTGATATCAGGCATAATAAATATTTTCAGAAGATAAATCTAAAGATATATTTCTGATTTTGAGATTTGAGATTGTGGGATTTAGTGATTTAATGTACGATGTCTGATGCAGGGTGTACGATGTAAGATGTAAGATGTAAGATGTACGATGTACGATGTAAGATGTACGATGTAGGATGTAGGATGTAAGATGTACGTGTCTTGTCCTGACATAGGTAGACAGATTTTTAAAACAAAAAATCTGAAATATTATGACAAGACAACCACGAACAATCATTCGGTACAGTATTAGCTTTAAGCAAAAAGTTGTTAAAGAGATAGAGGAAGAAGGGCTTGG
>DASUGF010000090.1:0-83395 GCA_036274175.1 Parafilimonas sp. | reverse complement strand
TGCGTGTCTACCAGTTCCACCACCAGGGCAATAAAAAAAGTTATTCATTACAGTTACTGTTATCAAAACAAATAACTTATAACAAATAACTTTTTTAAAAAGAGCGGAAGACCAGGCTCGAACTGGCCACCCCAACCTTGGCAAGGTTGTGCTCTACCAAATGAGCTACTTCCGCTTATGTATAAGAGCTTAAATTTTTTAATATTTCCTGCCACCCCAACCTTGGTCCCGCATTTTGCGGGATGCTCTACCAAATGAGCTACTTCCGCTTATTATAAGAACTTTTAAAGGACGGCAAAAATAGCAATCTGCCTTTTACAACCAAAAAAAATTATGCTAATTTATTTGTATTGCGGAGTGTACAAAGTATTGGAAGGTACCTGCACATCAGGTTTCCCTTTATACCGGTCTGTATATAAAAAACAACACATCCCGGTAAAAAGCGCTATTAAGCAAAGCACCTGGAGGTAGAATAAAAAACGGGAGGAATTCACCCAGTTATATCCAAACTCTTTTTCCTTATGTTCTGTTGCGTATGACATGATACAAATTTACGCTGCAAAAATAAGGGGTGCAGGCAATATTATTTCCCCTGCCTGATAATTTCTGAAAAATGTTTTTTTTTCTGAATAAAGTAACACCATACCAACACGCCATCGTAAACACCATCGATCTTTTTTAATTTTTTTGATGGAAGCTTCTGGTAGGTAAATTGCACGCCCGCCCATTTCAGCACGTTTATATGTGCTTTAAAAACGGCCGCAAATGATCCTGTATCTTTTTGCGAAAGGCTTTTAAAAGCAAATAACCAATCAAGCAATACACGCAAAGGCATCTTCCATATAGCTTCTGTAAAAGGAAGATTCTTTATCAGCATAATTAAATTGTTCCTGAAATTAAGATAGGTTTTATGGTTGTTTGTTTTAGGCAATGTGCCGCCACCCACATGAAATACAACGGAAGAAGGGCAACAATAAATACTGTACATCTTCCGCTGCAGCCGCCAGCAAAGGTCGATCTCTTCCATATGCGCAAAAAAATAAGCATCAAAGCCTTTCATTTCATGAAAGCATTTTGCCCTTATGCATAAAGCTGCACCGGTTGCCCAAAAAATTTTTGCAGGCGTATCATACTGCCCTTTATCTTCTTCACAAATATCAAAGATCCTTCCCCGCGCAAAAGGATAGCCTAATTTGTCGATCCATCCGCCACAGGCGCCTGCATGCTCAAATAAGGTTTTATCATTGTAGGATAAAATTTTTGGCTGGCAGGCGGCAATATTTTTATCATTCTCCATTAAGCTGATCATATCTTCTATCCAGCCGGGCACAACCTCCACATCTGAATTCAGGAGAATGTAGTAATCAGAGGTAACTTTTGATAATGCTTTATTATATCCTCCTGCAAATCCATAATTTTTGTCCAGCAAAATAATTTCTACCGGTTTAAAATTATTTGTGACATATAGCACACTGTCATCAGAGGATGCATTATCTGCAATGATGACTCGCTTATTCGGATAGGTAGATGCAACAACAGAAGGCAAAAATTTTTCAAGAAAATTGCGGCCGTTATAATTTAATATTACTATCGCAACAGCAGGAAAGTTCAACGCTTTTCGTCAAAAATAAATTGAAAAGCTTCAAGTTAAACAAGTAATTCGTTAATCCTATTTTATCAATAGGAAAAGATTATAAAAACCCGTCAATAAAAATTTTTCTTTTTCCCAACCTTTTTAAAATGGATCGTAGTAAATACAGGAGCGTTAACCTTATTTACAAACAAAAAATACTCATCAATTTAAAATGCCTGCAGCTTCAATGAACATGCAAAAACATTTCTAAAAGAATCAGAATTTTGAAAGATGGATCTGTTACAGGAAATGAATTTCAATGAAGTTATTATTCAAAAGCTCAGCGATGAATATTTGAAGGATAAATGTGTTCAAGTAAACGTGCTCCGGCTTGATAAAATACATCCCGTTGTCAGCGGCAATAAATGGTTCAAGTTAAAATATTATCTGCGGGAAGCAATTGAAAAGAATTATTCTTCTGTCGGAACATTTGGCGGTGCTTTTTCGAATCATATCCTGGCAACAGCTTACGCCTGCAACAAACAAAACCTGCAATGCACCGGTTTTATAAGAGGTGAAGCAGCAAAAGACCTGTCTCAAACATTGTTGGATGCAGAGTCATTAAATATGCAGCTACAGTTTATAAGCCGTTCAGATTATAAAAATAAACAGGCAATACCGAACGCTAACCCAGCTATGTTTTTTGTTCCTGAAGGCGGTTATGGTGAAACCGGTGTTAAAGGCGTCGCAGAAATTTTGCAGCTTGTCCCCGATCTTTCAACTTATGATTACATAGTTTGTGCTGTTGGCACAGGAACCATGCAGGCAGGTATTGCCAATGCTGCATTGTCGCACCAACAATGTATCGGCATAAGTGTAATGAAGAACAACAAAGCCCTGGAAAAGGAAACGAAATTTTTAATGACTGATGAAGCCCAAAAGCGTGTACAGCTTTTACATGATTATCATTTTGGCGGTTACGCAAAATGCACGCAGGCTCTGATTGATTTTATGAATAAGCAATGGACATTGCATCACTTACCGCTTGACTTTGTTTATACTGCAAAAGCCTTGTACGCTGTATATGATCTTGCGGAAAAAAAATATTTTAACGACAATTCCAGCATTCTGTTCATACACAGCGGCGGGCTGCAAGGCAACCGCTCCCTGAAAGAAGGAACATTGCTCTACCGGTAAAACAATTCTTATTTATTTAAGCAGATAAAACTCCTGCAACGTAATCTTTCCTATAAACAACCGGCTATATAAAAAATCGGCATCCGTGTTGGATTGCCTGATAGCCCTTACTATTTTTTTGTCGAAAAACAGGCCTTTTAAGTATTCCATAATTCTGTATTCTAATTTAATGTGTAATCAACACACATTAATACATTTTTCTTTCTTAAGCAACCTCCCATCAGGTAGGCTTTGTGTATTCGGTGGTCATTACAATGAAAATTAATTCTTAACAATTTTATCTCTTTAAATTACCTGGCAAAATTTTACATAGGTCAAAGCATGTTTGCAATAACAAAATTCGACTAATGGTTACTTTTGCTTATTCACCAACACGTTGCTAAAACCTATTGCCTAATGAAAAAGCTTTTCACCCAGATTCGCATACTGACTGTATTTTTTATAATCGTACTTGTGTTAAGCGGCTTAACTGCATTTCCAATATATTCAGAATTGAAATGGATAATAGAGTCTGAATTATTTCCCGGTGATTCCGTTATACAACAATGGCTGTTAAAAGTGTGGAAAGGAGTAAAGCATGCGCATGAAGAATATCCTTTTATTTTTTACGGGTTTGACTGGCTTGCATTCGCGCACCTGGTTATTGCCATTTTATTCATTGGTGTTTACCAGCACCCGGTTCGCAACAGGTGGATCATTCAATGGGCGATGATAACCTGCATCGGTATTTTACCGCTTGCTTTTATTGCAGGCACTATCAGGGGCATTCCTTTATTGCACATATTGATCGATTGTTCCTTTGGTGTAATAGGTTTGATCCCGCTGTACATCATTCAAACAAAAATAAATAAGCTTAAAAAATACAGGGCAAAACAAACAAGGGCAATTGAAACATAAATAATGCTATCTTTCACTGCTATCGAACATTAATGGCATTAAGTGTTCCATGCTTTATTTATTGATCTATTTTATAAATAACAATATGAAAAAAATAATTCTTTGTTTTGCAATCACTTTTTTGCTGGCCAACCTATACACAACAGCGCAAACAACCTCTCCGGCAATGACAAAGCAACAGGTGAAAGAATGGTATCAAAAAAAAGAATGGCTATCAGGACTGCCATGGCAACCGCATGAATCGGTGAACAAAGAAGTGTTTGCAAAGCAGTACTTGGTAAATAAAACATACTGGGACAAAGCATTCGCTTTTTTAAAAAATAATGATCTCCAAACAATGGCTGTTGGCAGGTATGCTATAGATGGAGATAATGTTTATGCGATGATTACGGAAAACCCAACAAAAAATTTAGACAGCACCAAATGGGAATCACACCGTAACTATATTGACCTGCAGAGTGTGATAAAAGGCGAAGAAAAAATAGGCGTTGCAGATATTGCAAAGCTTACGGTTACCATGCCGTATGATGCGTCAAAAGACCTTGCAAATTATTCAGGCGATGGAAAATTCTATAATGCGTTACCCGCCACATTTTTTCTTTTCTTCCCCGGCGATGCACACCGGCCTAATATCACAACTAACGGAAACAAACCTGATAAGAAGATAGTCATTAAGATCAGGTATACTGAATAGTTACTGCTCCCTTTGCCACTAATTGCACCAGAAGCACGGAAGATTTTTTTACACTGTGAACTTATTCAATCCCCCGCACTGGTTTCAAGGGCATGCAATGTTCCCAACAGTCCTTTCTTCATTTTTAACCGGCTGCAGTAATAAAGATCTGAATGATTATGACCCGGCATTCTTCACAAAGGATGAATACAAATCGATCATGGAGATCATTGATGTTATTATTCCTGCCACCAAAACAAAATCAGCATTGCAGGTAAACACACAGGTATTTTTAGATCAGGTGTTTTCCCAATGCATGACGCCTGAACAACAGTCGGTGATTAAGGAAGGTTTCAAACAACTGATTCCCGGTTACTGCCCGCATGGGGAATGATCTGAAAACTTCTGTGCTTAATAATGGAACCAGAGCCATGATATCGCCAACCTGTTTATAACTGATGGCTCGTGCATGGATTCATCGCCTTGCCAGAATCCATCGCTCACCTACATGTCGCTTACAGCACGCGCCTGTGATTATGCAGTAAAAAATTTAAGGAAGGCAATATTTAATTTTTTCATTTTTTAAAAAAGTTTTAAACCTAAAACAACGTTTCACAAATTATCGCTGTCAACCCTTGCATGAAATATCTTACTGCTTTACTAATACCCGCCTTTTTTATTTCCTGCTTTCCCAAAACGGTATCGCCGAAACCGCCGAAAGTATGGGGATATAAACCCGTTTATACAGCTGATACGGCGTATCGTAAAATTGAATACCTGCCTGAAGCAAAGCCAGTGGTTAATGCGGGCAAAATTTATGTAAAGGGTAATTTAATTTATCAATGCGAAACAGGAAAGGGCATCCATATTATAGACAACAGTAACCCTTCCAATGCACATCGCATTGCCTTTCTTTCCGTAAAAGGCGCTGAAGAAATTTCTATAAAAGGCAATCTCTTATACACTAATAATTATTACGATCTCGTAACAATTGATATATCAGTTCCTGAAAAAGCCTATATGGTTGCAAGAAACAGGAACGCATTTTATGCAGCATCAACTACACAACATACATGGGAGACACCCGATGCATCCGGCTATTTTGAATGTCCTCAGTTTTATATGGATTCTGTTATCTCAGGCTGGGTGCAGGATTCAATTTATTATGGTTGCTATAAACAATAAATATTATGCTTAAATATACCAGTCTTTTTGCGCTGATCATTTTGGTGAATGTAACCTGTTCAAAAGAATCGGCCAGCAATAACAATGCTGCAGGCAATACTGGCACAGGAGGATCCCTGGCAAGGTTTACGATAGTGGGCAATTATCTTTACATCGCAAGCGGGTTTAACCTCAATGTATTTGATATCAGCAAATCTAAACCCATATCTAAATCTTCTATAATGCTTGCAGGCAATTCTGAAACAATTTTCCCTTATAATGATAAACTTTTCATTGGCTCAACAACCGGCATGTTTGTGTATTCACTTTCAAAACCGGCAGAACCAAAATTGCTCGGGCAGGCATCACATGTGAGAAGTTGCGATCCCGTTGTAGCCAACGACAGTATTGCTTTTATTACATTAAGAGGCAACACAGCCTGTGGTCCTGCAACCGATGGCCTGTATATTCATAACATCAAAGACATTCTGAACCCGGTATTGATAAAAACAGTAGAGATGCCCACACCGCACGGACTTGGTTTAAAAGACAGTTTGTTGTATATCTGCCAGCAGGAAAATGGGTTAAGCATTTACAATGTTAAAAACCCACGTAATCCTGTATTGCGCAATACTATTTCCAATGATTATTTTAATGATGTTATTATATACGGCGACCTGCTTATATGCTACGTACAATCAGGAATAAAATTGTATGATATACAATCATCTGCCAATCCACAATTATTGAGTGCAGTTGCCAATTAGACATTTTGGGATTTCGAGATGTAGCGATTTTGTAATTTATCTGATTGCATTTAACCAAGGTGTATCTCAAAATTGCTAAATCCCAAAATCAGCCATTCTTTATTTAGTGATGATCATCTGCCGGCTTCTGAGAGCAAACGCATTGGTTCCGTTTACCATGGTACGGATACCCCATTGATAACTGTTGATACTGCCGTTGGTAACATAATAGAATTTACTTGTTTGAAATTTTGCAAATCGAAGACCAGCTAATGGAAAGACAGCTTTAAGTTGGAAGTACCTAAATTAAATAAGTTGAATAATTAATATCGCGAAGGAAGCTTACATTTTTACCCTGAGTGTTACACCATAAGTTTTCGGATCGCCTAAATGCACAGCACCAAAATCATAAGCATAAGCGATATATTTTTCATCACTTAGATTCCTTCCCCAGAAAAACAATTCAAAATGTTTTGCGGCAATACCCGCACGAACATTGAATAAACTATAAGGAGATTGCTTGATATTATTGGCAAGATCGAAGTATTCCTTTCCAAAAGAAGACCATTCGCCACGAACGATAATTTGCAAGGCTTGCTTCTTGCCAACCGCATGAGCGTATTGCGCGGCCAGCATCGAAGTATACTGAGGCGTAAATATTTGCTTCTTTCCATTCATATCTACGGTCTCGCCATTCTGCGCAATTTTTAAAGATTTGTATACGGCATCGGTATAACCAAAATTATAATCGATCTGCAATCCCTTTACTGGTTTTGTAGCCAGCTCAACCTCAATGCCTTTACTATTCAATTTGCCTGTGTTTTTTGTTACCGTAATGGCATCCGGCAAAATTAAAGTGGGCACCTGCGCATCATCTACCAGCGTATAGAAGGCAGTAAAATTCAATTGCAGCTTGTCTTGCCAAAAGTTATTTTTAATGCCCGCTTCAATGTTATTGCTGTATTCAGGTTTATATGGATACAAAGGCGGCTGCGATGGGTCTGACGATAACTGCGTTAATCCTCCGGTTCTGTAGCCGCGGCTGTAGGTTACAAATACATTGGAGTTTTCAGCAGCCGCATAATTCAAACCCAATTTTGGCGATAAGGCGCTGAAATCAACACTCGCAGCAGTATCCGGCAATGTAACAAAAGAAGGGCCATCATCTTTGGCATATTCACCTTCTACATTAAGCTTTTTGTTTTCATAATCATACCGCAATCCACCCACCAGGTCAAGTTTTTTTGTTATGGAATAACTGATCTGTCCGTATGCAGCAATGCCGGTATTATTTCCCTTGCTGGTATTGATGGTGGCGAAATCAGTGTCCGGCACGCCTAACAACCCCGCATCTTTTCCAAAATGCGTAGCCTGCTTATTGGGAATATTTTGATGAAAGAAATAAACGCCGGTGGTCCATTTAAAAGGTGAAGCGGTGTTCGCCGGAGAGGTAAGGCGAAACTCCTGGGTAAACACTTTAACGTTATTCCATTTGCTGCCATAATCATTGATTATTGTCACTGCATCCAATGCTGAAAAGTCGCCGTCAAGCGGGTTGTTGTAATACCTGTAATTGTGTTGCCAGGCACTTAATGAAGTGAAGTTGAAAGCGGCGCCGGAATGATATACCGTAAGCGATGCATCCAGCGTGTTATCGATCATTTTGGCAACCGCGTTTTGTTCAATAACATATGGCGAAGCAAATGCCTCTTCCACCGTTCCTGACAACGGGAACGGACCATTATTCCGGTTTTCCTGGTTCATTACATTTAGTGTAATTGACCAATCATTTGCAGGCAGGTATTTCAAATAATAATTGCCTGTAAAAGTGTGAAGCTTATCATACGAATCATCATAATATTTATTCGTATAAAAACCATCCCGCTTATTATACACACCTGCAACACCAAGAAATAATTTATCCTTTATCAATGGCGTGCGCAATCCAAGTGTGTAGCGTTGCTGGTCATGATTCCCGATATTTATTTCAGCAAAACCATTGGTGATATTTGAAGGTTGTTTGGTAATAATATTGATAACGCCACCCATGGCATTCCTGCCATACAAGGTGCCCTGCGGGCCACGCAAAACCTCTATCCGCTCCACATCAAATAAAGTGTTGATATAGGTATCCAGTGAGAACTGGTTAACGCCGTCAATATAAGTAGCTACTGCCGGATCATATGACGTAGTGGTAATACCCCGCACAGAAGTTACATTTCTTTCGTCGCCGGAATTATTCGAGTACATGTTTGGAACAATAGCTGTTAGTTCCTTACTGTTCCATAAACGATAATCAGTCACATCTTTTGATGAAAGCGTTGTAATGCTTAATGGTATCTTTTGCACCGACTCTTCTTTTTTCTCGGCAGTAACCACCACATCATCTAATTGAGCAGTTGCATCTTTAAGCTGTACATCAAGGTTATTAGTTGGCGAAGCAATGTTTACATCTTTGTTCAGTGTGGCATAGCCAATGGCAGAAAAAGAAACGGTATATTGTCCGGCAATAATATTATTAATAACATAGTTGCCTTCTTTGTCAGCGAGTACTGTAAGGCTTGTGTTTAATACATGAACCGTTGCGTTAGCGACAGGATTAGAGGTTGCATCCGTTATCTTACCGCTAAGACTTATACTTTTTTGAGCCGAAAGTGAAAAATGGAATAAAACAAACAACACTGCAGGGATCAACTTTTTTTTTGCCACCATTAATAGGATTTTAAGGCCGCAATGTTACATTAAAATGTCGTGCCGAACCCAACAGGATTTGCTAATAATTGGCAGGGCGGGTTGACGCTCAAGCCTGCCGGGCTTAAAATTGACAGGCTAAACCAGCCTGATAGGGTGTTCCCGCAATTTTTTTAAAAAATTCACGTCTTGGCAGCGTCTTCGTTTTAGATTTTTGTGCAAGGCTGCGAGACCCTGCGTTTTCTTCGTTCCAATTAATGCAACGCGGGCACACACCGCTATGCTATGAAGACCGCTAAGACAGAAATTTTTAGAATCCTTGTTGGTGACAACACCCAACAAGGGCTGGGGGTAAAAAGGTTTTGCCGGGCAAAAAGCAATTGATATAAGCACAACGTCGCCGAAGTCGCGTAAAGTCCCTAAAGTCACTTTAAAGTAAAGCATGTTTAAGTTTTCCAGTGACACCAACGACATCAAGCGACTTTAACCATTGGCAGTTTGCGTATTACAAGCCCTGGTTTTAATAAGGGTTAGCCCTATCTCCTAAAGGGGAAAACCGATTTTAATTCTTGATTTTCTGTGTGCATCCCTTCCGGGATGAGGGTATGCAGCAATCAGCGTTCCTTTCCTTATCTTTATACAGGCGCTGCCTCTTTCGCAACGGAAATATTTTTGCCTCGTCTTTATTGCTGCCACCAACTAAAAAAATATTTCTCAAAACAGGGTAACAAAACCATCCCTCCCGGAATATAATAATACAGAAAAACATCATCGCTCATGAAAACACCTTTACTGCTTGCATTTGTTTGTTCAGTTTTGCTAAATAACTCGTATGCTCAAATTGCTATTGAAAGAGCGCAAAGGGAATTCCAGGCGAGGTATTATTTCATTAATAAAACTTATGTAGCATGGCCGCCTATTAATGATAGTACTCAAAATTATTGGGCAGATGGAGCTTATGGAGACCTTTTTAAAAATCCTGCAAAGGGAGCCTCATTAGTTAGCGACCTGGCAGGTAAATTCTTTGGTGGCACAGCTATATACGGTTCCTTTACAAACTATGATATTGAAGGTTACACATATATTCCTTATTATACGAAAAACAACTTTGAATATGTTAATCCGAACGACGTTAATACAACCAATTATATATCTGAATTTGGTAAACTTGAAAGAGATATTGCTAAACTTAAATGCTTAGTAGAATCTACCTCTTTTATAGGTATGATTGAAAAGTGGTTTAATGGTTATTGGTATAAAAGCTGTGACGAAGGAGTGGCTTGTGCTGCTAACTTATACTCTTCTATTTCCTACGGTGGACGTTCCTACGTTGATGGTAACTGCATTTTTCCAAAACTATCTCCTTATCCTTGGAATATCATTGATATTGGTGAAGCTGTTGGATATGATTCTCGTTATGGCTGGGTAGCTGATCTTTGGAATGACAAAGGAAAAATTCAAGTGGATTTAACAAAATATCAAGTGGGTTCAGCTAGACTTTTTATAACGGTATATCATGAAGATAACGGTGTTTCTAACAACCCACCCGTGACTGCCGACGGTCGATACCATTTTTTTTCTAATGTGCTAATAGGAAGTATATGGCAGTCCGAAGAATTGGGCAATCAAGATGCCTTCTTTACTTTGACATGTAACGGTCAACGTCAAATTTTTGGATGGTATAGCGATGCTAGTCACAATAAAGTCATTGTCGCCCCCGATTTCCAGGTACCCAATGGCTACTACCCTTCGAGAGACGGTGATGATGATCAATCTGATTGTCAGAAAAAAGCGGGCTACACATTTAATCCCTATACCGGCAATGTGCACCGGGCAATAACAGACCTCGAAGTCTGGGGCAGCACCGGCGATGAACCGCTCGCCTGGAAGCGCTACAGCAACAGCCGCAGCGGGCACTATACCAGCGCTTATGGCAATGCCCATAACTGGAACAGCAGCTACCAATTCTCCATGGGGAATGCAGACAGCAACATCTACAAACAGGCGCAGGTATTGATACACTATCCCGAAGGCGGGGAAAATATCTATACACAGGATTCTGTGAATAAAAAACTATGGCTGTCACCTGCCGGCGTAGGTAAAAAACTGTTCCAGAATAAAGATACTTTCACGCTGCAAACCGCAAATGGATACCGTTACCGTTTTGAAAGATTGAAAAAAAGCGGTAAAACATTTTATTTGCTGAGAGATTTTCGCGACAGCCGCCAGAATGTATATACACTCACTTACCAAAATGACAGCCTGTTAACGCAGGTTACAGAACCTGCCGGCAGGTCGCTTAATATCACTTATCAAACCATCAACGGGAAGCGTGTTATCAGCAAGGTATCGGCCGGCGATGAAAGAAGTGTGGCCTATCAATACAAAGTGTTCACAGATGATAGCGCAAAAAAATGGGTTTGCCTGGCAAAAGTGGATTATGGCGACAGCACGCATGCAACCTATAATTATACCCAAAAAAAGCCGGGCGCTCACCCGGTGCTCGAACATGCGGTTGATCCGCGCCTGAATGCTGCCGATGTGGATATGCGCTATGTATATGATACTGCAAAAGAAGACGGGTTTATTAAGGAAGAAAGAAACGGGCGCACCAATGAAACAATGGCAACGCTGAGTGTTAATTCGGATGAAAGATATGTTTGCTATCCCAACGGCAGGGTGCAGACTTATAATATGCCGGGTTCGCAGTTAGGGCAAATGAGCGCCTATACCGACGGTTTAGGCAGGGTGACCGGTTATATCTATGATAACAACGGTTCCGGTTTTCTAAAGATGGAGGCAGACCCGTCCGGTCATGTCACCCGGTATGATTCCCTCACCGGCTATGGCAATACCCTGCAAATGACTTTGCCGGGCGGCGCTGCCAACAGTTGGACAAGAGATGATCTCGACCAGGCGCTGAGCTTTACAGATGAACTGGGACGGATAACGAAATACACGAGGGATGAAAACCACCGCGTAACAAGGATTGACTATCCTGACAGCAGTTTTGAAAAATTTACCTACAATAATTTTGGCCAGGTGCTGAAGCATACGCTGCGAAACAAGGCGCCGGAGATAACCAAATATAATGACAGGGGGCTGAAGACCTCATTCAAAGATGCTTTGGGGAATGTCACCAAATATAAATATGATGCGTTTGACCGGTTAAAAAGCATTACCGACGCCAGGGGAAATGTTACCGTTTACCTGTACAATGAAAGAGGGCTTGTAACCAGGATGACGAACGCCGATGGCAGCTTTCAAAAATATGCGTACGACAGCGTGGGCAACCGGACAAGTATAACTGATGAACTAAAGCATACCTGGAAAACAGTGTATGATGAATTTAAGCGCCCGGTCATTAAAACAGATCCGTTAACCCGTAAAACGAAGTTCAGCTACAATTTAATGTCGCCGACGGTATGCGGTTGCTCACACACGGAGAGCAAACCGACGAAGATCACCTCACCCGGCGGTAAGGTAACCAAGATAGACTATGATGTGGAATGGCAAAAGCTAAGTGAAACGGTCGGCGCAGGAACAAAAGATGCCGCCACTACTTTTTATGAATATGATCCGTCGGGTAATCTTATAGCGATCATTGATCCGCTGCAAAAACAATGGAAATATGAATATGATGAAAGGAACCGCAGGATAAGCGCCGCCACGCCGTTGGCCCATACAACCCAATGGGTATATGACAGCGCAGGTAACGTAATCAAAATCATAAGACCTAATGGCAGCTTTACGCAAAATAAGTACGATAAGATGAACAGGCTTATCCAAACCATTGATGCAAAAAATGAGGTAACAAAAATGCAGTACGATGCGGAGGGAAATATGGTATTGCTTACAGATGCAAAAAATAACTCATACAGTTTCGAATATGACCTGCTGAACCGCAGAACAAAGATGACTTACCCCGGCGGCTCTTCTGAAATGTATACTTACGATTCGGTGAGCAATCTTAAAACATATACCAACAGGGCAAACAATGTTTGCACGTACCTCTATGATAACCGCAACCGTCAGACGAGTGCAAGTTGGAATGATGGCTTTACACCTGCCGTTGCCCGCAGCTATGATGCTGCAGGAAGGCTTCGTACAATCAGCAGCACGGTAAGCGCCATTCAATACGGTTACAATAACGCCAATGAACTGGTGGCAGATACAGAAAACGTTGCAGGGATTGCCAATAGTAAAGTAGTGGCTTATCAATATAATGCTGACGGGCTTCGCAGCCAGGTGACATACCCGGATGGTATAGTGATCAATTACAAATACACCGGCAGGAACCAGCTTGATTCTATATCAACGGGAGCAACAGCAGTTGTAAATTATGATTACGACCTGGATGGTAACCGGATAAAAAAAGTATTGGAAAATGGAACGAATACAACGTATAGCTATGACAGCTCTGACCGTATGTTGCGTGTAGATAATCGAAAAGGTAATGTATCGTTTGCAAGGTTTGATTACGGCTATGACAAGCTGAACAGGAGAACCTACATGCAAAGAGACAATGCCAAAGGGGACGTATATGCCTATGATGCCATTGACCAGGTAACCGGTGTGCAATATGATGCCGGCAATCCCGATGGAACACCAACGAATCCTGTAAGAACAGTGAGTTACATATATGACTCAACAGGCAACCGGAAAAAGCTGACTGATAATGGTGTTGTTCAGAATTATACCACCAATAACCTGAATCAATATACAAAAACAGGAGACAGTTTATTGGCTTACACACCAACCGGCAACTTAAAATCCTTCAACGGATGGACTTATACCTATGATGCGCAGGACAGGTTAACCCAGGCAAAGAAAGGAAGCACAACCGTAGCGTTTGTATATGACCCGCTGAACCGTGTTCTAAAAAGAATTATCAATGGTGTAGTGAGGCATAATTATTATGATGGATGGAATTTAATTGAGGACAGAAATGCCAGTGATGCTGTTGGTGCGACCTATATAAACGGAGTTCAGGTAGATGAAATATTGAGGAAAATATCTGTAAACGATACGGTTTATTATCATCATGACGCTTTAGGCAACGTCGTGAAACTCACCAATAAAACCGGTAATATCGTTGAGCAATACACCTATGATGTTTTTGGAGCGCCAACCATTAAAAACAGTAATGGAAACATACTTGCACAGACTGCTTACGGCAACCGGTTTATGTTTACAGGAAGGGAATATATAAAAGAAATTAAATTGTATCATTATCGAAACAGGTTTTACTCGGATACGTTAGGTAAGTTTTTGCAGGTGGATCCGTTGAGGTTCGTTGCATTAGATGTAAATATGTTTAGATATGCAGTAAATAATTCCGTAAATCATATAGATCCATACGGTCTTATTGACTGGCCTTCCGTTCTTTCAGGTTCAAGTAAAGTACTAGCCGGCGGAGCAAGCATTATATTGTTAATGGGAGCAGAAGTAGAGAGTGGGGGTGCTGCGACCGCTTTCGTTTATACCGGATTAGGATCATCTGGATTATATTTTTTAAAAGGACTTGAACAATTGGAAGCAGGTCTAGTTGATGATAAAAGAAAATGCGAGTGGGCAAAAAAATTGCCGGGCTCGGTAGGAGATCTTGCAGGTGATATATTCAAAAATGAAGATTTAAAACTAACATTAAACACGATCGAGAGTGCAGCAAGCCTAAGTTCTTCAATAATTTCCTTTGGAAAAGAAGCGAATCTTGAAAAAACTGGAGAGCTGATTAAAGCGGCTATTGAATTTTTTAAGACTGGTGCTTATCCTGACGATTAGAATGACAGTATTTCTTTCGTTGTTTTTCTCTGCGAAGTAGACGAGTGGCTTTACAGTACAAAAACCTACACTAATCAATAATAAAACCCTTAAACTGGCGCAAGATTGAGGCGTGGAAATGTGCGAATGCATCTTGTGCCCTATGCCTTTGTTGGTGTTGTCACCAACAAAGAGTTTGAAGAAATAAATTATAAATTCAAATTGTCATGAAAATATTTTTAATACCCATAACCGGCGCAAGTATGCAGCAGAGCTAAATGCAGTGGAGTATTTGTGTCATTAGAATCAAAATTTAATTAATAAAAAAGCACTACTTATGAAACCACTTTTAATATTTTTTCTCTATCTGTTGTTTACAGGTAATAATGCAAATGCACAATGCAACAACGGCCTAAAAATTCAAAGCCCGGTTGCTCAGAAACCAACAGAACCAGGTATTGCATCCGTTAGCTGTAATACGCTCGTTGTAAAATGGAAAGGGCATCCCGGCGAGCTTTATGAGATAACTGTAACAGTAAAGGATGCCTCAACTGATAAAGAAATGAGAAGTTTCACTACAAAAAACTTCGAGGCAAAAGGTTCAAATTATACATCCACCATTACGGTTCCATCCAATACAAAAATAAGCTGGAGCGTACAGGCCATTAAGCTGACAAATAACAGGGTGTTTTACAGTTACCCTTTACGTGGAGATAAAGATTATGTTGTACCCGCTTGTGATAAAAAACCTGCCATTGCTTTAACCAATAAAAGAAACGATTCACTGATGGTTATTGCGGATAAAAAAATGGAAGTGAAGGTTTATCCTAACCCGGTGCAATCCATTTTAAATATTGACTTTCAGGAACCAGGCAGACCGCAAAAAAGAATAAGCGTTTATGATGTAAATGGCAGGCTGCTGCTTACAAGATCAGCAAACGGCAATACGCAGTTAGATGTGCGGTCATTAGCGAATGGCATTTACCTGGTAAAAATAAATGATGAAACAGGCAGAGAAGTATATGATGGCAAGGTGATTAAACGGCAATAAAAATATATTCCAGCTCTGAAATCCTTGTTGGTGACAACACCCAACAAGGGCAGGGGGCAAAAAGCAATTAATATAAGCACAACGTCGCCGAAGTCGCGTAAAGTCACTTTTAAAGCAAAGCCGTTTAAATTTCCAGTGACACCAACGACATCAAGCGACTTTAATCATTGGCAGTTTGCGTATTACAAGCCCTGGGTTTAATAGTTGATGTAGTTTTTGGAATCCTTGTTGGTAACAACCCAACAAGGGCTAGGGGTAAAAAAGCAATTAATCCCAACAAGGGCTGGGAGTAAAAAAGCAATTAATATAAGCATAGCGTCGCCGAAGTCGCGTAAAGTCCCTAAAGTCCCTAAAGTCACTTTAAAGTAAAGCATGTTTAAGTTTTCCAGTGACACCAACGACATCAAGCGACTTTAACCATTGGCAGTTTGCGTATTACAAGCCCTGGTTTTAATAGTTGATGTAGTTTTTAGAATCCTTGTTGGTGACAACACCCAACAAGGGCAGGGCAAATGGCAATACGCGATTAGATGTGCGGTCATTGGCGAATGGCATTTATTTGCTCAAAATAAAGGATGAAACAGGTAAAGAAGTGTATAATGGCAAGGTGATTAAAAGATAAGCAAGTCAATACCGATCAACCGCAAAGACAAATCAAAACCACCCGCTTCATAACCTGCTCCAATAATTTTTTTAAAAATAAAATCTTTCGCCGGTTACACGCTGCAATTCTGCTTCAACTCATATATGTACAGGGAATGAGATTAAAAATTAAACAAGCATTCCGATTGTCAACTAACAAATAATACATTATGAAAAGGATTTTTTTAGCAGCCTCATTACTTATTGCAGCAACATCATTCACCGGCAGCTTCAATACAACTTCAGTGCTTGAAAGCGCTAAAAGAGACGGAAAACACATTCCCGCTTCAGAAGTGCCGGCGCCTGTTATGGCTTCATTTAATGAAAATTTCCCTACAGCGGCCAATGTTCAGTGGGAAAAAGAAAAAGAGCATGGAGCAATCGTTTACCAGGCAGATTTCTTAAAGAACGGGAAAAGATGGAGAGCCGTTTTTGCGAAAAATGGCACCCTGTTAAGTTCCGGACGCAAATAAATAAAGAGATCCCCCAGTAAGCAACCGTTTCCATAAAGAAGCGGTTGTTTATTTTATACAGGGTTGACAAGTTGATTAACAGGCTTTACTAAAAGCCAATTAACCTCCATACTTTGTATAACTTTCCGGAAAATTGTACCTTTCTATATACATAATTACCGGTAATTATTATGCTTTATGTGAAAAAGATCCTTATTCTACACTTACTGCTTTTGTTTACGCTTGTTGCAAGAGCAGACCATATTACCGGGGGAGAAATATTTTATTCCTTTGGCGGTGTTTCAAACGGTCAATACACCTATAACATAACATTAAAATTGTTTATGGTGTGTAATACCCAGCGGCAATTCAATAACCCTACCTATGTTTCATTCTTCGATAAAGGAACCAATGCCAGGATAAAGGACGTAAGTGTCAGCCTCGGAAGTACGGAAATGATCAGCCTTACGCCGGGCGGGCCCTGTATCACCAACCCTCCTACCGTTTGCTATCGTGTAGGCTATTATAATTTTACAGTGACCCTGCCGG
Organism: Parafilimonas sp.; assembly: GCA_036274175.1. GTDB lineage: Bacteria > Bacteroidota > Bacteroidia > Chitinophagales > Chitinophagaceae > Parafilimonas. Next base: position 65,997 of record DASUGF010000090.1, on the reverse strand, counting down.
CTTCAAAGGATGGCTATGTGTTATCATCGCAGGTGATATTCCGGGTTGACGGAATGAAAAATCTCGCAAGTAGTTATGACCGCGTTGGTGCGTTGTATACTGCTGAAATACCGGGAAACGGCACCGTGATAAACGGGCCTGCCAATAACAGCGCGCGGTTTACCGGTGATGATCTCGTGGTTATATGCGCCAATAATTCATTTTCCTACAGTTTTGCTGCAAAGGATGCCGATGGCGACCAGCTCAGCTATTCTTTTTGCAATGCTTTCAGGGAAACGTCCGGTGGTTTTGGAGAAGGTGGTACACCTACAGGACCGCCTCCTTATAGTGCTGTTCCATACGGCCAGGGTTACAGCGGATCATTGCCTTTGGGCTCAAACGTATCCATCAATTCTTCCACGGGTTTACTTACGGGGGTTGCCCCTGCGGAAGGCACTTATGTAATATCTGTCTGCGTTGAGGAAATAAGAGACAATACCGTGATCGCGACCCAGCATAAAGACATACAGATAACGATCACCTCATGCAGCATTGCAGCGGCCACATTGCTACCGGAATATAGTTTATGCGGAGATACCAAAACCATCAATATTGCCAATCTCTCCACCAGCCCGCTGATAAAAACCTATAACTGGGATTTCATCGATGCTTCCGGAATATCTGTTTATAAAACAACACAGCAACAGGCAAACTACACTTTCCCGGATACAGGTATTTATAAAATAAAATTGGTGATCAATAACAGCGATGAATGTTCTGATTCTGCTTCAACAACAGTAAAGGTTTATCCCGGGTTCATCCCCGGCTTTGATTTCAGTGGTGTGTGTATGACCAAACCCACCCGGTTTACCGATACATCGGCTTCAGTTTATGGAACGGTAAATTCCTGGAGCTGGGATTTTGGCGATAATACCGGTACCGGAGATGTTTCAAATCTCCAAAATCCATCCTACACTTACACAACCAACGGCGTAAAAAATGTAAGGTTAATTGCGGCAGACAGTAAAGGTTGTATTGACACTGTGTTCAACGCAGTCGCAATTGTTGACAAACCTCCGCTTACTCCTGCATTCAGGGATACGCTGATCTGTACTTCCGATTCAATACAATTGTCTGCAACCGGCAACGGCATCTTCGTTTGGTCGCCGGAGATATTTATGAACAGCTCCAACTCTTCTTACCCGGTAGTTGCACCGCCGGTGACCACAAAATATTATGTTGACCTTGATGATAATGGCTGCCTTAACCGCGATTCCGTTGTCATCAATGTAGTGGATCATGTTGATCTGCAAACCATGCCGGACACGACGATCTGCACCAACGACCCGATAACTTTGAATATTGCTTCCAACGGATTAAAATATTCCTGGACACCGGCGACGCAGTTGGACAATGCTGCCGGAAAAACCCCGGTGGCGATCACTCCGAACACTACTTTATATGAAGTGCTTGCTGTTATTGGCAGTTGCAGTGCAAAAGAAGATATTGTAGTGTTAACCGTAAATTATCCGCTTGCCCTGGCTGGCAATGATACCATGATCTGTTTTCAAACTTCAGCGCAATTGCATGGCATTACAGACGGCGGTGTTTTTAGCTGGAACCCGCAGGCATCTCTTCAGTTTGCCAATTCACTGGATCCTGTTGCGCATCCTTCTGCTACTACTTCTTATATTCTTACAGCGCACGACACAAAAGGTTGCCCAAAGCCGGGTTCAGATACAGTAACTGTGACCGTTCTTCCCGCTATAAATGCTCATGCGGGCAATGATACCGCTGTTGTAGTAGGACAAACTTTGCAACTGAATGCAACAGGTGGAATTAGTTACCAATGGTCGCCTTCCACAGGGCTATCTGCAACCAATATTGCTAATCCGACCGCATTATATACCACACCTTCGGAAGGTATTTTGTACAGGGTATTGGCATACAACGAAGCGGGTTGTGTCGATTCTGCTTCCCTGACGGTAAAAGTGTTTAGCACAATGCCTGAAGTGTTTGTACCCACTGCTTTTACACCCAATGGCGATGGCAGAAATGATATTTTGAAACCCATTGCCGTGGGCATGCAACGTATTGAGGTTTTCAATATTTATAACCGCTGGGGGCAACTTGTTTTCAGCACTTCTGTAAATGGTAAAGGCTGGAATGGAACGATCAACGGGCAACAGCAAGGGCCAGGCACTTACGTGTGGATGGTAAAGGCAATTGACTATAACGGCGCTCCCTATGTACAAAAAGGAACGGCGGTGTTGATCAGGTGAGTGCTAAGACTGACTTGCTATATTTTGTGAGTGGTGAGTGGTGAGTTGTGAGTAAATACCCGCATATTTACGCTGATTACTCACCATTCACCACTCACAACTCACAACTAACGTAACACTAAACCAGTCTCTTATAATTCTTTAATCATCCAGATATCACATGTCGTATGGCCTGAATTTCCCAAAGGTGCATTCAACTGCATGAACCCATATTTTTCATACATGCTCACTGCTTTTGAAAATTGCGGCATGCTTTCGAGATAAAGTTTTTTATACTGCATTTCCCTGGCTGATTGAAAACATTGCAGCATCAATTGTTTCCCAATACCTTTTCCGCGAATCTTATCTGATAAATAAAATTTAGCCAACTCGGCGCAATCTCTTTCGAGCCCTTCGGTTGGGTAAACACCGCAACATCCCAGTATTTCATCATTAACCTGGGCCACCCAGAGCACAGCACCGGGTTTCTGGAATAATGCATAGAGATCGTCTGTGGTCGGATCAGAATACACTGTTCCTTTTTGAGGCGCATTAAATTCGTGAAACACATTCCTGATCAGCTTAGCCAGTAATGCGTTATCTTCTTTAACGACTTTTCTTATTATCAATCCGTTCATTTGATAGTACGATTATTTATGCTGATGATTAGCCGGCAAAATTAATTTTTAGTACCGCATTCCGCAATGGCGGTAATAAGTTAATTGTATTTCGCCGCCGGGATATTTTAATTTGCGACGGAGGCGCTGAGCACACAGAATATCTCATATCATTTCTCCTGTTTCTGTGACTTCCGCGGCAATACAACATTGCTGCGAACACCGGTAATACTCAAAATCTGCCGGAATTCATATAAAGCAAAACTTATAATGACTGATGCTTACATTCGCTCAAAAAATAAAATGAGAAAGATGAAAATATTACTCCTGCTATTCCTATTTCCGGCAACAGGCTTCACTCAGAAAACGGTTACCGCAGCTTCGATCATAGCAAGCGTCAATAAAAATGAGGCCGTTAATTTATCCGGTGTTCAGGTTACAGGGGATCTTGATTTTACCAGGCTGGATAATATGAAAGCTGAATCAAAAAATGGCTCTGATAATGTTTATATAAGCGCCGTAAATTCAACCATCAGCTTTAACAACTGCAGTTTCACCGGGAAAGTGTTGGGTTATTTCAACCCTGATATCGGCAAACCCTTCTCCAAAAATTCAAATAGTGTGTACAATGCTAATTTCACCGCCGAGGTGAGCTTCGAGAATTGCAGTTTTGAAAAAGAAGTCGCTTTTAAATATTCTGTTTTCAATGCTAAAACCTCATTCGCCGGAAGCAAGTTTAATAATGATGCCATTTTTAAATATACAAATTTTGAGCAGGGACCAAAATTTACCGGATCGGTGTTTAAACATACTGCCGAATATAAATATGTTGACTTTCCTGCAGGCTTTGATTTTAGTAACGCAGTATTTGAAAGCGGCGCAGATTTTAAATATGCGAAGTTCACGAACGCAGGGAGCTTTGCCAATGCAAAATTTACAAATGGATCGGATTTTAAATACGCAGCCTTTAGCAGTTCAGTGAATTTAAAAGGGGCAAGCTTTACCGGTTCCAACGATTTCAAATACACGACACTCGACGATCAAACAACAACAATATCAGAACTGGTCGATAATTAAATCTTACACGACGAGCTCCGTTACCGGTTCAACCGGTTTAACAGTTTTTCTTTTCACCATAATACTTACACGATATAATAAAAATATCGTGAGGCAGCTTATAGCCACGATCAAATAGCCTAATGTATCATAATGTTCAAGCGGGCTGTATTTGGTTTTTTGTATAACAATACTGCCCGCTAGGGCCGCAGCAACGCCACCGGCGATCTGTTGAAGTGACGCATTGATGCTCATGAAAGCCCCCCTGTCCTGCATGTCGGGTATGGAGGTGGTTAAAGCCGTTGCCGGTATCATACGGCTGAAAATACCAGCCATCATCAGGATATTAAATACCATTACGATCCATAAGGGTTGTGCGGAAAGATGCGTGTAAGTAACCACAATGATCATCATCCATACAGAAGCCGCCACGAATAATTTATACTTATCTATTCTATCACTCAGTTTGCCAACCAAAGGCATGATGATCAGCGAAGCGATACCGCTTACCATGAACAGTAAAGGAAGCTGGTGTGGTGTTACATGCAGGTTATTGATGGCAAAAGCGCTTCCGAAAGGCATCATCATGAAACCACCGATGGATAATAAAGCTGTTGCGGTAAACCCGACCCGGTAATTACGCTTCGCTACCGTATGCCATAGATGTTTAACAGCAGTGCGTTCATGCTGCATGGTAAGATGTTTTGTTACCGGTTGCATTTTGAACGAAATGATCAGCGCCACGATAATGGCAATACCGGCCACCATCAAAAATGCAGACTGCCACCCCCACTGGTTTGCAAAATATAAACCGGCAGGAATACCCAATACCTGGCTTGCACTAAAACCCATCTGGATAAAACCCATAGCGCGCCCACGTTGTTCCATAGCAAAAAGATCGGTAACTATTGCGAGCGATATAGAACCGATTACGCCGCCAAACAAACCTGTGATCAAACGGGCAACAAGCAGCATATAATAACTATGCGAAAATCCACAAAGCACTGTGCCGGCAATAAAGCCGGTATAAAAAAATAACAGTAGTTTTTTACGGTCAAATTTGTCGGCAAAACCTGCAGTGAGTAAGCCGGAAATACCGGCGCTGAATGCATATACCGACACGACAATTCCAAACTGATCGGGATGCAGGTTCATTGATTTCATCAAAAAATCACCCAGCGGCGATAAAACCATAAAATCAAGTATTACTGTAAACTGGGTTATAGCCAGTAAGGCGATAGCCAGTTTTTGATAAGAAGAAAAAGACGCCGGTTCTTTCATAGAAGAGTTTAAGGCCGCGAATTTAGGCAACCTCAAACATGCAATAACAGGTTTTCGGTAAATGAATAGTATAGCATGATGAAACAAACCATATAAGCGGTTAGCCCCCATCCCCTGGAGGGGAGAATATAAGAAATTAAAGTTTTTAATTCTCCTTAGCGTGTTAAGGAGAAAACTTAATTTTATGGGGACTTTTAGTACTATTCTCCAACCCCGATCTTACAAACATAACTCCCAGGTGTATTAACAGCGTTTAAGAATGCTGATCGTTTAAATTTTTGTTTAACCATCTAAATTGTATGTATGAAAAAGAAACTAAGTACGCTTGTATTTTTTAGCCTTATTGTGCTTGCGGCAAATGCGCAAAGCTGGTTGTTAAAAGGAAACACCGGCATCGATCTAAAAAAAAATTTCCTGGGTACGACTGATCTCAAGCCGGTGATTTTCAGGACAAATAATGTTGAAAGAATGAGAATAAACAAGAACGGAAGCATTGGCATTGGTATCACTAATCCGGGGGCACGCTTTAATGTAATTGTCGGCGGCAATGTTTCGCTTACCACTACCGATAGCTTTTTATTAGGGCCGGTCAGCGGCCTTAACCTTGCGTTTGATAACAATGAAATACAGGCGCGCAATAATGGGAGTTCCAATACACTGTATCTAAATTATTGGGGCGGTGCTGTGCGGATCGGTAACCGTAACGGAGCATCCAATCCTGCCGTGTATGCCAACTCAACAGGACAAGTTGGAATTGGCAATACTACTACCCAGGCGGGTTTTGCGTTAACGATTAACCCATTTGCAACGGGTGGCGCACTGTATATAAACGACCCCGGGGGAGGAAATTTAGGACTGGGTACAAAATCAGGTAATACCGGCGAAGGATTTCGCATGAATATTTCTTCCGGTAGCAATCCTAACGCCGCCATCCGCGGGCACACAGATGGTAACGGTTTTGGAGTACTTGCTGAAGCTACAGGAGCTAGCGGTTTTGGAGCGGAAGCCTACTCGTCACAAAGCTATGGCTTGTGGGCAGGAACCGGAGACGGAACAACCTACGCTGCTTTTTTCTCAGGTGATGTTTTTACCAGCGGCGATTATCAGGGCTCGGATGAAAAATTAAAGCAAAACATTAAAGACTTTTCCGGAGCGATGGATATAATCAACCGTTTACATCCAAGGCAGTATGAATTTCGACAGGACGAAAACTATCAACTGATGAACTTGCCGCAAGGCACTCATTTCGGATTGATCGCGCAGGACGTAGAAAAACTTTTGCCAACCCTGGTAAAAGAAACAAAGTTCTTCACCTCCAAATCAAATCCTTCAAGGTCAGAAGAGTTAAAGAATATGCCGGATATTGAATTTAAAGCGCTTAATTATACCGAACTTATTCCTGTTATTATAAAAGGCATGCAGGAGCAGCAGCAAACCATTGAGGAACTCCGGCAGCAGGTAAGTGAGCTGAAACAAATGCTGGCCGCAACCAATGTAACAGGCGCCAAATCAAACACGGAAATAAACACGGCATATTTATTACAAAACTCTCCGAATCCTGTTAAGGGAAATGCAACCGTCCGTTGCTATGTTCCGGCTTCTGTAAAACAAGCTCAGCTATTAATGTACAATATGAATGGCAGGTTAATGAGATCTTTTCCTTTAAGCAATGGAATGAATGATATTGCTATTAGCACAGGCAGTTTATCAGCAGGCCAATATTCTTATACGCTATTAACAGACGGTAAAAAAGTGGATACCAGAAGCATGGCGATAACGAAATAATTTATTTGATGAAGAGTTATTACTGGAAAATTTGTCTGTCTGTCGGCAGCCAGGGAATTGGGAAATAGGCTTGTAACCGGAGAAGCAATTTCAAAATTTCCCAATCCTACAATTTCCCAATTATTTAATTTGGTATTTATTTTTTTGGATAGGCAACAGGAGCGGGTTGTGTTCTGTTTATTTGGTTGTAAGGATAGACAGGATAATTGTTGCGTTCAATGCCAATGCTGCCGGATATAGAAAAAGTTCTTTCATCATTCACATACATCAATCCCACCTCCGCTCTTGAATACATGCCGAAGCTGTTGGAGTTAAAACTATTCTTCCCTGAAATGCCTTTATTGATATCTGTGGTAAGGAAAGTCTGGTTGAAGTTTACATAAGCAGGCGCGGCTGACACACCGGCAAATGCATATAAGTTATTATTGAGCCTGCGGTTTAACTGAAGATTCAGGGGTGCAGATACAACCGTGGCATTACCGCCATGAAAAAAATTAAAACTGGTGGAAACACCGGCGTAGGTAGTTACAAACCATTTCTTATTGACTGCGCTGTCATACACATGGCTATTGCGCGAAAATGCCTGTCTTTGGGCATAATCATTCAAACCCAACATAGGAATTTGCGCCTTAGAAGCAGCAGTTGTAATCAATATAACCAGTACCAATACTATACGCATAGCGTGCATGTTATTGTGTAAAAATAAGTGTTGTTTAACTATCAAACGGCATGAATAATTTTAATTTCACATGCAAATTTTACAAAGCGATCTCTTAATAATAATTTAAATAATGGAGTACGATATAGTCAAATCATTGGAAATTCTTGAAAGAACCCCTGCGGTGCTTCATACATTATTGTCCGGCATTGACAATGAATGGGTAACGAATAATGAAGGGCCGGATACATTTAGCCCTTATGATGTTATCGGGCACCTGGTGCATGGCGAAAAAACCGACTGGACAGCCAGAATAAAAAGAATTCTTGAGTATGGCACCTCGAAAAGCTTTGACTCATTTGACCGTTTTGCGATGTACGAGGAAAGTAGAGGCAAAACAATGCAACAGTTGCTGAATGAATTCGAAGATATCAGGAAGCAAAATATCATTTGGTTTAAGTTGCTTGACCTGCAGCAAACTGATTATGATAAAAAAGGAATGCATCCAAAATTAGGCGAGGTAACGCTGCGAAACCTGCTTGCAACATGGGTTGTACATGATCTCACGCATATAGCGCAAATAACGAGGGTTATGGCTAAACAGTACAAAGCAGAAATAGGACCATGGGTTGAGTTTTTCAGGATATTGAATTTCTAAAACCTATAAGGTCTGAAAGTCCTGACAGGTTTGTAAGTAACATGAAATAATTTCTTTGATGGCATCTTTAATATCAGACCTGACAGGAGTTTTGCACCTGTCAGGACAATTGAGTCTTTTAATTTTTCCTTTCCATATAAAATTTGCTTTCTAAAACCTGTCAGGTCTGAAAGTCCTGACAGGTTTGTAAGTAACATGAAATAATTTCTTTGATGGCATCTTTAATATCAGACCTGACAGGAGCTGTGACCTGTCAGGACAATTAAGTCTTTTTAATTTTTTCTTATAATATAAAATTTGCTTTCTAAAACCTGTCAGGTCTGAAAGTTATAATTATCCGGAAATATTAATTTCTCTTTTTAATTGCCGCTACCTTCAGGTAGTGGACATAAATTTTATTGAGAAATGGGCTTCAGCCAAATATATAGTTGGGCTAAAGCCATTTCACCAAGTTCTTTCTTTAATCCACGACTTAAAAGTCGTGGCAATTAAGCCCTCCGAAACCTGTGCCTGAAAATCCTGACAGGAGCTTTGCACCTGTCAGGACAATTGAGTCTTTTTAATTTTTTCTTATAACATAAAATTTGCTGTTTACCCTGCGCTAATAGATTTTTGAACTATGCGATTAACTGTTTTCCTGTTTCTGCTTCTCTGCACTTTGTTCATAACTGCCTGTAACAAGCCGCAATCTTTTGAATACCGCGGCATGCAAAACCTTAAAGTAGATAGTATTGGCCTGGAAAGCAGTAAGATAAGTTTAGAGCTGGTTTATTTCAATCCGAATAATTTTGGCGTTGACCTGCGCAATGTGAATTGTGATGTGTACATCAATCACAATTATCTTGGAGAATACATATTGGATACAGTGATGCACATTGCCAAACGCAGCGAGTTCAGCATCCCGTCTTCTATGAATGTGGATATGAAAAACATTTTTAAGAATGCGATCGGCGCCTATCTTTCAAAGCAGGTATTGGTTGAAATAAAAGGCTCAACAAGAGTTGGGAAAAGCGGATTTTTTATAACTGTACCTTTTACCTATTCAGCAATGGAAAAGTTTAGCATGTTTTAAAATTGCTTTTTACCGGTACCGGGTGTATCGGCCACACCTCCCTTTTAATACGCACATAAAAGAAAATGATTTCGTTCGCCCTCAAGGAGGGAATTTAATTTATTGATGGCCAATGCCGGTCTTATATGAGTCTTTTCCGGAATCTATATAAGAGCTATAAAAAAAATTTATTGACGCTGTCGCTTTTAAATCATAAATACCCGTAAGATAATTGAGATGATAATACCGCTGGACAATTGCCACTATCTTCAGGTATATATAATTTGCCGGGAATGGGCTTCAGCCAAAATATCTACAATTAGACTAAAGCCAGTTCAACAAGTTCTTCTCTTATCCACGACTAAAAAATCGCGGCAATTAAGTCTTCCAAACATCTATGATCTTAGATCAGCAGGCTTTATTGTAATGACATACTGGCGCAAAAAATTTATGGTAAAATATTCGTTGTAATATTTTTCTATGAATAATACTATTTCTTTTATAAATAATGAGGATGCCGTTTTACTGGATGCTTATTCCAGGACAATAACCGGTGTGGTAAGCAATGTGGCATCATCAGTAGCGCACATACAGGTAAATAAAAAATTAAAGGACAGGCAGGGAAAAATACAATCGGCGCCGGCTTCCGGTTCTGGTTTTATTATTTCTTCTGACGGGTACGTTGTGACCAATCATCATGTGATCGAAGATGCAGAAAATATTCATGTCTTATTCAGTGATGGAAGAAGTTTAACTGCTGAATTAAAAGGGGCCGATCCTTCCACTGATATAGCAGTACTGAAAATATTTGATAACAATCTCAAGGCTTTAACTTTTACAGATTCTGATAAGATACAGGCAGGACAAATAGCCATTGCCATTGGCAATCCATTGGGATTGCAATATTCAGTAACTGCGGGTGTGGTGAGTGCATTGGGAAGAACATTGCGTGCCAAAAACGGAAGGCTTATCGATGACATCATCCAGACAGACGCAGCATTAAATCCGGGTAATTCAGGCGGGCCGCTGGTGAATTCCGCAGGCAATGTGATTGGTGTGAATACAGCTACTATTCCATCGGCGCAGGGTTTATGCTTTGCCGTGTCTTCCAACCTGGCGTCGTTCGTGGCTGGTAAGATCATTATGGAAGGCAAAGTGCGCCGCGCTTACATAGGCATTGCCGGGCAGATAGTAAATCTTTCTGAAAGAATGGTCGCTGCCAATAAACTGCAAAAACGTACCGGTGTGTATGTGTTTGAAAAGGTCGCTGATGCTGAAGTAAACAATTATGAATTAAGGGTGGGTGATATTATTGTTGAATTTGATGGTAAGTCCGTCGGTTCCGTTGATGACATGCATAAATTATTTTCCTATGAAGTGATCGGGAAAAGAAAACAGGCAGGCGTTTTGCGTGATGGTCATAAACATGACATTTATATTGTTCCGGGTGAATTAAAGTAATTACCTGATTTTGGGATTGCTGATTTTGGGATTTGGAGATTTACCATTAACGGGCGGCAATTACGAAATCCAAAAATCCCGCAATCAGCAATACGTACTTAGGTTTTATGTTGCTGGTATTCATTTTGCATTAAAGTAAAGCGATCATTTATCTTAGCCTTTTAACCAACCATATGCGTAAAACAGTTTTTGGCATCCTGATCGCGGCATGCCTTTTTGCAGGTTGCAATAATTCCAATCAGTCAACAATGAATGAAAATAATATTGACACTTCTGCTCTGAACAGGAAGTGGTGGAAGGAAGCAATAGTATATCAAATTTATCCGCTAAGCTTTAAAGATAATGATGGCGATGGTGTTGGCGATCTGAAAGGTATTCTTTTCAAACTGGACTATGTGAAGAGCCTTGGCATTGATGTGATCTGGTTAAATCCCATTTATGGTTCGCCAAATGGTGATAATGGTTATGACATCAGCGATTATCAAAACATCATGCAACAGTTTGGAACGATGGCTGATTTTGATGCATTGTTAAAAGGCATGCATGATCGTGGATTGAAGCTCGTAATGGATCTGGTAGTGAATCACAGCAGCGACCAGCATGAATGGTTCAAACAATCACGCAGTTCAAGAGATAATCCTTACAGGAATTACTATCACTGGTGGCCTGCAGAAAAGGGCCGGCCTGCACATCGCTATAGTTTTTTTGATATAAATAGTGAAGCATGGAAATATGATAGTCTGACCAATGCTTATTACCTGCATTATTTCGGAGATTTTCAGCCTGATCTTAACTGGGAAAATCCAAAATTGCGCGAAGAGATCTTTAACATGATGAAGTTTTGGTTTGCCAAAGGTGTGGATGGTTTCAGGATGGATGTAATTCCTTTTATTTCAAAAGACACCACCTTTCCGCCTTTGCCTGCTGAATATAATGGCGACTTTGTAAAATATTATGCGCATGGCCCGCACCTGCATGAATACCTGCAGCAAATGAACAAAGAAGCTTTAAGCAAGTATGATGTGATGACCGTCGCAGAAGGTATCGGGCTTTCAACCGGTGATGCACACGATATGGTTGATGAAGACAGGCATGAACTGAATATGTTATATCATTTTGAAGGCGTGAGCCTGGGTTATTTGCCTAACCAGTTTAAAGTGCCTGATCCAAAAGGTTATGACCTCATTGAGTTTAAAAATATATATTCAAAATGGGATAGTGTTTTTGAAAATAAAGGTTGGGGAACAATCTATTTGGGCAATCACGATCAGCCAAGAATGGTAACGCGTTGGGGAAATGATTCGGCTGAGTTTCGTGAACTTTCATCGAAGATGCTTACTACTTTTTTAATGACCATGCGTGCAACGCCCTATTATTATAACGGCGATGAACTCGGCATGAATAACATCAAATTTGATAAGATTGATGACTACCGTGATGTTGAATCGCTCAATATGTACAAACAAATAAAAGACAAAGGAGGTGATTTGCAGGCATTCTTAAATGCACAAAAAATTTCTGCAAGAGATAACAGCCGCACACCATTTCAATGGAACAACAGTTCCAATGCAGGATTTACAACAGGAAAACCCTGGCTGAAAGTGAACCCGAATTATAAAACCGTAAATGTTGCTGCTGAAGAAAAGGACAGCAACAGTTGCTTAAATTATTTCAGAAAAATTGTAAAGATTAGAAAAGATAATCTTGTGCTGGTGTATGGAAAATATACTTTGCTTGATAAAGAAAATCCGCAGGTGTACGCTTATACGCGGGAACTCAACGGAAAGAAAATTTTGGTATTGCTGAACTTCTCTTCCAAACCTGCAACTGCCAATATCGATGTGGATCTTACAAGCGCTAATTTATTGATCGGTAATTATGCATCCGCCAATAATACTACTGCGCTCCGTCCTTATGAAGCAGTAGTGTACGAATTGAATAATGTTAATTAATGAAATCTTTTTCAGCTAAAATATTGAAGATCGGTATCAATCCGTATGTATTGCTGCCTGATGATATCTTGAACTACTTGTTTAAAAAAGCAGGTAAGGAAAAAGGGCACATTCCTGTTTACATAATTGTCAACAAACAAAAATTTATTCAGCATTTAGTGAGGTACAGCGGCAAATGGCGTTTATATCTGAACACGCCCATGCGTAAAGCTGCTGGTAAAGATGTTGGAGATATCATCGCTATAAAAATTGATTATGATGACGAGGAACGCAGCACGCCGATGCATCCGAAATTCCAGGAAGCCTTAAATAAAAATATACAGGCCAAAGATGCCTTTGACAAGCTGCCGCCATCCCGCCGGAAAGAAATTCAGCGATACCTGAACAATCTTAAAACAGGGGAGTCTTTAGATAAAAATATCCGGCGTGCTATAAATTCTTTAACTGGAAAAGAAAGTTTTGTCGGAAGAACAAACGCATAACTGTAATAAATAAGACTTTTTCGATGACTAAGTTTTGAAGCTAACTATGATAAGCTTGCGTAAGATTTAAAATTCTTTAAAAATTTAGAGAAAAGGCATCTGGCAGCGGATTGTGTCAATCTTTCGCAATAATGGCTTTTACATACTGGAATTGAGATGAATCACTGAGAAAGAAAGCATTTATATCTCCGGCAACAACCTGTTTTGAAAAATAACCGGTGTGCTGTAAGGAATCTATCCTGCTTAAAAACTTTGGCGATCTTGCTGTATATTTTTTATTTACAATAAACCAGCCCGGTTGAAAAGTATGTATGTCTTCGTAATATGATGCAAAAACCTGAAATGGCTCTTTTTCCAGGTTATAAGAATGAAAGCTGCTGTCAAAACGGTGAAGTAATTGCCAGTGCCTCATATTATCATGTTCAGGAAAATAAAAAAAATAGCCATCGGGTTTTTTTGTGAGGGTTTGCATATCCTTAAACCAGTTACTGTTGAAAAAGAAAAGATGGTAAGGCATATATATCCATAGAATTGATCCGAGCATTATATATCTTAATGTATATAGGAAAGAACTGATTGGCAACAATTTTTGCAGGACAAAATACATAAAAAGAAAGCCGTATATCATCCAATACCATTTTTCCCCGGTAGTTGTTATACATACCGCCAGCAGTATTGTGGAAGCAACGATAAACAAGGATAATGTGCGTTTATTGTACCATGCATCTTCCAGGAAAACAGTGCTTACCGTAACACCGAGGGGAAGCAGGAAAAGAAAATGTCTTGCCTTAAAACAAAGCGGTTGATAACCCTTCAGGGAAAAAGGAAAATATAAGCTGAGGATCACAAGAATTACAAAACAGATCGCCCACCGGTCATTCCTTATCCTGTATTTTGTGTCAAATAAAATTTTCAGGATCATCATAAAGGAGGCAAGGATAACAGGATAAAAACTTGTTGTAATGAACTCTTTCCATACGCCATAAGTAAGCCTGGTTATTACATCACTTTTTGAAGCAACACAAAAATTGCAGGGGTTCGGATAGTCTGCCGTTTGTATTTGCCTCACCCGAAAGAAAAAATCACCTGTGTAATAGAAATACATGCAACCGGAAAGAAGGATTAAGATGCAAAAAGTTAGCATACTAATCAAGCCAGCCTTTAAACCATGCTTTGATTTGTCAAAAAATGGCATGCAAAAAAGAAAGGGAATAAATATCAGGGCATTCTCTTTAAAGAACATTGCAGTAAAAATTACTACTCCTGCCAATGCACTGGATATAATTATTGTTTGTTGTCTTTTTTCCGTTGTAATCTTTCTCCATAAAAGGATTATAAGTATGCCTGCGAGCATTACGTAAACATCCGGCATCACACCAAGATTAGCTTCGTTTAATACAGGATTAAAATAAAACAGGGCAGTGGATATAACTACTGTGTTACTGTTTGTAATGCTGATCAGTTTAAAACAAGTCAAATAACAACAAAGTATGGTTATAGCCATTGTGCCAAGCTGCGAAGTATAAATACTAATTCCCGCAACAAAATAAATGAGCGCCTGCAGGGATACCAGAAGAATTCTTCCGGCAAAGACATCCGTTATTGCAAATGGATGGTATTGGCCATGAAGCATATCGGCAGCAAGCATTGCATAATGCAGATCATCAGCTCCATTAAATCCTTTAAAGGTTATCCAACGCGTTAGTAAATAAATAATGGAAACAAAAATGAAAATATAAATGGGTTTGTATGGTATAAACAATTTTCTCACTACTACGTTTTAGCGTACAAATTAAATGGAATATTTAGTTTTAGTAATCCTGGTATTGCGCTGCATGTTCAATTACACCACGCGTCCGGCAAAGAAGGTTCGTGACTGCTTATATATTAGCATATACATCTACATAATCCAGATGGTAATAATGTATTCATTTAAAGCAAAATTTTGGCTGTTTTAAAAAAACCCGGTAAACGCATATTCTTATGAAAAGGGCAGGCAGGCTTTAATTCAACATTCTATACTCATTTGGTGATTGCCCCACCCGTTGCTTAAACAACCGGGTGAAATGCTGGGGATATTTAAATCCAAGTTCATAAGCGATTTGGCTAACTGATTTGCTGTGGTCAAATATTTTCTCCTTCGCCAGATTAATCACTTTAGATTGTATATACTCTTGCGCTGTTTTACCTGTTTCTTTTTTTATCAGATCTCCGAAATAGCCTGAAGATAAATTTAATTCAACTGCGCAGTAGGCTACAGAAGGCAAGCCGATTACCTGCGGTTTATCAGTTTCGAAATAGTTATTCAATAAATTTTCAAATCTTTCCAGGATGCCTCTGTGTGCATTTTCACGGGTAATAAACTGGCGGTCATAAAAACGGATACAATAGTTAAGGAATAGTTCAATGTTATCTACAATGAGGTTTTTACTGTGCTTATCAATACCATGTTCCAACTCATATTCGATCTTTGAAAAGCAATCCAGCACGATTTTCTTTTCACGTTCTGACAAGTGAAGCGCTTCGTTCGATTGATAGCCAAAAAAACTGTAATCCTGAATATGCCGCCCAAGTGAAGTGCCATGAATTAAATCAGGATGAAACACCAGTGCATATCCTTTTGGCTGATAAGTTTCTCCATTACTGTTTATACCTGCTACCTGTCCCGGTGCAAGAAAAACCAATGTGCCTTCCTGGTAATCATAAGTATGCCGGCCATAGACCAAATCACCACATTTCACCTCTTTTAAGAAAATAGTATAGAAGCCGAAATACATTTTAGAACCTTGCCTTGGCGCTGCTTTTGATAAATCAACAACACTTACCAAAGGGTGCAACGTTTCATTATTATTAAATGCATTGTATTCGCTGATGGTTTCAAACCTTCTCATGTAATCCATAACATTATAGTTTTATCCAATTCAAAATTACTGCTTTATGCAGCCCTTCCTTGATGAGCATTTCGTAATCAGCAATATTGGTAAATAAAACCGGAATCTGTATACAAAGGAGGCGAAAAAATGCGAAGACCTTTACGTCGTCAGTGAAAAGAACCGCACTTTAAAAAAATACAAAGTTTCTACAATGAACAAATTATTATTAGCACTTACATTATTCTGCACTTATAACTTAAACGCTCAGCAGCAAGACTCAACATCAGGTCCAACTGTTCAAACTGCTTCCGGTATGCTGCGTGGTGTAACCGCAGGAGGCGTATCCAGTTTTAAAGGCATTCCTTATGCTGCACCACCCGTTGGCGAGTGGCGGTGGAGACCACCTCAACCCGTAAAAGCCTGGACGGGAGTTCGTGATGCAAATAAATATGGTGCTGATTGCCCACAGCGTACTTTCCCGGGTTCTACAGCAATCATGTCTGAAGATTGTCTTTTTCTAAATGTATGGACACCGGCTACAGCCACGAACAAGTCAAAATTGCCGGTAATGGTTTGGATTCACGGTGGCGGTTTTACAGGAGGTAGTGGTTCCGGTCCCGGATCGGCAGGAGATGCGTTTGCCAAACAAGGCGTTATCCTAACGACTATCAATTACAGGCTTGGTCGTCTTGGTCATTTTGCATTTCCAGCATTGAGCAAAGAACACCCTGATGAATTCAAAGGCAGCTACGCCTATATGGACCAGATTGCCGCACTTAAGTGGGTCAAAGAAAATATCGCAGCCTTTGGAGGAGATCCTAATAATGTAACGATTTTTGGTTTCTCCGCAGGAGGTGTTTCAGTTCATTCCCTTCTGACAATACCAGCGGCCAAAGGACTTTTTCAAAAAGCTATCAGTGAGTCTGGTGGCGGTCGCGACGGTGTTCTTACTGGCAGACCGATTAATAAGGAAAATGCTGATCCGCTATATCCTGTTTCAGCAGAAACAATCGGAGTAAACTTTGCACGCAAACATAAGATTGAGGGCACCGACGAAGCAGCATTGGCTAAACTTCGCTCTTTGAGTGTGGATGAAATTGTAGATGGAGGACAAGAAACAGATAGCTCAGGACTTCGAATTTACTCAGGCCCCATCCTCGATGGAAAACTGGTAGTGGAGACTGCAGAAAGCGCTTATAAGGCAGGTCGACAAGCAAATGTACCATTGATGATTGGAAATTGCAGTGCGGAAATAGGAGGTCCTTTTGTAAGTAGCGCCAATTCCAAAGAAGGGTTGTTTTCAACTTTCGGAGAGTTGGAAAGTGAAGCCAAGGCCGCCTATGATCCTGATGGCAATAAAGAATTTGCTGAAGTCATAACAAAGTTTAATACCGATTGGGTATGGGGTGAGCCAGCAAGAATGACAGCAAGAGCATTTGTGGCTAAAAAGGAGCCTACTTATGTGTATCAATTTGGTTATGTTCCTGTAACAATGCGAAATTTTGCAAAGTATGGTGCAGGACATGGTTCTGAAATATCGTTTGTATTTAACACACTTAATGCTCGTTGGGGAAACCCTGGCGAAGCAACCCCTCAAGAGAAAGAGTTAGCGAATATTATGAACACTTACTGGGTAAACTTCGCAAAAACAGGCAATCCCAATGGTAATGGCTTACCTGATTGGCCCTTGTATGATACACAAAAAGAAAACATTCTTGATATTGATTTAGATGGTAAAGCCGCAAGCAAGCCAGACCCCAGGAAAGCAAGATTTGATGTGATTGAAAAAGCATTTAAGAAACGGGATAAGATTCAATCACATGGTATTTAAAACATCTAAATAGAAATACAATTTTCAATCAGCAACGAACAAATTGATGGGAAAACAACCAATTCAATACTGAAGTTTTATATGTTTCTTTCATCAGCAATATTGGTAGATAAATCCGCAATCTATATACCATTCCACCGACGAATTGGAAAGACCTTTGCAATACAAAAGAAAAGATAAGTTATGCAAAATGTGAGATTGAATAATGGTGTTGAAATGCCCGTCTTAGGATTTGGGGTTTTCCAGGTAAGAGATTTAGATGAATGCGAAAGAAGTGTTTTTGATGCTATTGAAACAGGTTATCGTTTAATTGATACAGCGCAATCTTATGAGAACGAAGAAGCAGTTGGCAAAGCGATAAAAAGAAGCGGCGTTGCAAGAGAAGAACTTTTCATCACAACCAAAGTTTGGATACAGAGCAACGGTTATGAAGGAACGAAAGAAGCTTTTGAAAATTCATTGAAACGATTGCAGTTAGATTACCTCGACTTATATCTTATTCATCAACCATTCGGCGATGTGTATGGTGAATGGAAAGCCATGCAGGAATTATATAAAGAAGGAAAAGTCAGGGCCATTGGCGTAAGCAATTTTCATCCCGACAGGCTTATTGATTTAATTATTCACAACGAGATTGTTCCGGCAGTAAATCAAATTGAAACGCATCCTTTTCATCAACAAATTGAAACACAAAAATTCTTGCAGGAAAATAATGTCCAGATAGAATCATGGGGACCATTTGCCGAAGGCAAGAATAATATTTTTCACAATGAATTACTTGCTTCAATTGGTAAGAAATATAATAAATCCATTGCACAGGTTATTTTAAGATGGCTTACACAAAGAGGTGTTGTTGCTATTCCAAAATCAGTACGCAAAGAAAGAATGGAAGAAAATTTTAATAGCCTTGATTTTGAACTAAGTGCAGAAGATATGGAAGCCATAAAAACATTAGACACAAATGCAAGCCTGTTCCTCGACCATCGCGATCCTAAAATGGTCAAATGGTTGGGTGAAAGAAAATTAAATAATTAACCTCATTACTCAAATGCCGTTTATGTACAAAACCGGAATAAATAATCGGAAATTACTTTTTGCCTTGTTGTCAATTACGCTTTCTGTTTTAGTTGCCGCATGTGCATCAACAAAAAGCAGTACAGGCAACGGGCAGTTAATAATTCAGGAACAAGGCAGCTTTGCAGTAGGTGGAACAGTATTAACCGAGCCGGGTACATTCGACCCATATAAACCAACACCGGCAGGTCAAACCTTTCACGGCGACCATGCCTATGTGTTTTATCAAATTCCGGTTAAAGCCCGCAAATATCCTTTAGTGATGTGGCATGGCATCGGGCAATTTTCCAAAACATGGGAAACTACACCAGACGGGCGGGAAGGCTATCAAAATATATTCCTGCGCAGGGGCTTTGGGGTTTATATTCTTGACCAGCCACGACGAGGCGATGCAGGCCGCAGCACAACGGCGGCTACTATAAATCCAATACCGGATGAGCAACAGTGGTTTAATGTTTTTCGTGTAGGTATATGGCCTAACTATTTTGAAGGCGTTCAATTTGCCCGTGACACCAATACGCTGAACCAGTATTTCCGTTCCATGACCCCTAACATCGGGTCTATAGACATAGATGTTACTACGGATGCAGCTTCAGCGCTTTTTACTAAAATTGGCCCGGCAATTTTGGTTACACACTCGCATTCGGGTGGAATGGGCTGGCTTACCGCGGTGAAAAATCAAAATGTAAAAGCTATCGTTTCTTATGAACCGGGAAGCGGCTTTTTGTTTCCGGAAGGCGAAGTACCGCAAGCTATACCAAGCACAGGCGGAACATTGGAAGCTTCGGCTGTTCCCATGTCAGATTTTATGAAGCTTACTAAAATTCCCATCATCATTTTTTATGGCGATAACATTCCTGAAAAACCATCAAACAATCCAGGCGCCGATGGCTGGCGGGTACGACTTGCCATGGCAAGATTATGGCGCGATGCAGTAAACAAACATGGTGGCGATGTAACAGTAATTCACCTGCCCGAAATCGGAATTAAAGGCAATACGCACTTCCCATTTTCAGACTTGAACAATATTCAAATCGCAGACCTTATGTCAAAATGGTTAAAGGAAAAGGGATTGGATTAATAACTACAATTATAATAACGTGAAAAATATAACATCCATTTTAATTGCAATTATAATGACAACAAGTATTGTATCATCAGCTCAAACCAAATCAAAAAATCTTTTTGGTTTAGTGTATGAAGATGCCATTACAGAAAATGTGCATGGAAAAGTGAATATCCATCAGGTAACATACAAACTAAACGGGATTGATATTGCAGCCAACGTTTATACACCTGCTAATTATGATTCCGCAAAAAAATATCCGGCGATTGTAATAGCACATCCTAATGGTGGCGTGAAAGAACAGACAGCCGGATTGTATGCACAGCGTTTGGCAGAGGAAGGTTATATAACTATAACTGCTGATGCAGCTTACCAGGGAGCAAGCGGCGGAGAGCCACGCCATACCGATAAGCCACAATACCGCGTTGAAGATATTCGTGGCATGGCTGATTATATGACACAATTTGCAGGCGTTGATGCGAACCGTTTAGGTGTATTTGGTATTTGTGGTGGCGGTGGCTATACTTTAAAAGCAGCGCAATCGGATAAACGATTTAAAGCCGTTGCAACTTTAAGCATGTTTAATTCAGGTGAAGTGAGGCGTAATGGTTTTCAGAATTCGCAATTGAACACTATTGAGGAACGCTTGAAAAAAGCTTCAGATGCCCGTGCGCAGGAAGCCGCTGGTGGCAAAATAATTTATGCAGGTGTGGCGAGTATAACAGACGAAGAAATCGCTAAAATCCCAACTGATTTATATCGTGAAGGATATGTGTATTATTATAGAACGCATGCACATCCTAATTCAACTTTTTTCTACACTATGAGCAGCCTGCTTGATTTAATGACCTGGGATGCCACCACGAATATGGATTTAATCAACCAGCCTTTATTGATGATGGCTGGAAGCAAGGCCGATACAAAATATATGACAGATGAAGCATTTCCTAAAGCAATCAACGCAAAGACGAAGGAACTTTTTGTTATTGATGGAGCTACGCATATACAAACTTATTACAAACCGGAATATGTGAATAAAGCTGTCACAAAACTGGTTGAGTTCTTCGGTAAAAATTTGTCTGAACCGTGATTTATAGGATTAAAGGATTAATATGATTATTGAATGCAATGTTTGTTACTAACATTTATGCACTCTACAATTTAAGCAGATGAAATAAACATGCGTTGTTGAATTTAAACATCAGGGCTTAACAGCCGAAGAATCATCAGTACAAAAGCACAATCAAGGCGAATGGACAAATGTGCTGAAACCGACGAAGGAGGTTCGCGAAGACAATTGAAAAATAAATATGGACTGAGCAATATCATTTGTCCTTGAACTTTTGGTTCTTTTCTTTCAAGAGAAATGCGATAGCATTCATTGAGGCAATTGAAAAATATTGTGAGCGAAATAAAAGAACAGAAAAAATATTGAAATAATTCTTATTAAAGAACTAAAATTATTACATGATACAACTGAAATATTTGTTGATAGTTGGTTTTAGCTTGTTCTGTTTAAATAAAAATTTAAACGCACAACAACCGATGAACACAAATCAGGCATTGGACAGCAAACTGCAAAGCATAGTTACTATATCAGCCTTCACTGCAAATGGTAACCAGGAAAAATTAAATGAATCTTTGAATGAAGGTTTAAACGCAGGCTTAACCATTAATGAAATCAAAGAAGTAATTATACAGTTATATGCTTATGCAGGATTTCCAAGAAGCCTTAATGCACTCCATACTTTCATGGCTGTTTTAAAAGAAAGAAAAAGTAAAGGCATTAACGATGAACCAGGCAAAGAAGCATCACCCTTATCAACCGGCAAAAGCAAACTGCAGTTTGGAACAGAGATGCAAACCAAACTTGTCGGGCAGCCTGTGAAAGGTGAAGTGTATGAGTTTGCGCCTGCAATTGATAGCTTTTTGAAGGAGCATTTGTTCGGCGATATTTTCGGGCGTGATAACCTTGACTGGAAAACGCGTGAACTGGCTACCATTTCTGCACTTGCCAGTCTTGGCGGAACAGAAAACCAGCTACGTTCTCATATAAATGTTGGTATGTATAACGGGGTTACCGAGCAGCAGTTGAATGAACTTGTAGCTATCATTCAAGCTAAAGTAGATGTTCAAAAAGGTGCAGCAGCTAAAGAAGTATTGCAAACAGTTTTGAAACAAACCAACACCAACGCAACTAATGAAGAAGCTATTGATGCCAATTTAATATTCCTTAAAGGTGACAAAGCTTCACCAGATTATTTCACAGGGACTGCATGGGTAAACAGGTTGGTTCAACAAGATGAAACCCGTACTTATTCAATTGGCAACGTTGTTTTTGAGCCTGGTGCAAAAACGAACTGGCACATACATCCCGCCGGACAAATATTATTAGTGTTTGATGGGAAAGGCTGGTATCAGGAAAAAGGAAAGCCTGCAAGAGCAATCACCAAAGGCGATGTAGTGGTAATTCCATCTAATACCGAACATTGGCATGGGGCATCAAAAAATAGCAGCCTTACGCATCTCGCCATCACTAACGCTAAAGACGGTGGTGTAAAATGGTTGCAGGCTGTAAGTGAAGAAGAATATAATACTGTTCAATGAAAAATGATTTATTAATTCTAAAAATTTAAATGGATAAATTATGAAAACAACAATTCTTGCACTATGTTTTTTTATGATGGGTACGCAATGGTTAAACGCACAGCAGCCTCCATCAGAAACGATTCAAACTGCTACCAACAACACTCCTGAACAACAGGAAATCATCAACCTTTCAAAACAGAAATGGCAATGGATGGCCGATAAGAATACAGATTCTTTAAGTGTATTATTCGATGACAAATCCATGTTTATTCATATGGGTGGAAGCTGGGGGAAAACGCAGGAACTTACTACTATTAAAAGTGGTGGTATCTGGTATAAGAAAGCCGGGGTTTATGCAGTTATAGTCAACATTATTGGTAACACTGCCATACTGTTAAATGATATTGATTTGGAAGCAGTAGTTGGTGGCAATACCGTTACCAATCCATTTATGGTTACTGAAGTGTACGTAAAAGAGAACGGCAAATGGAAGATGGGCTCACTTACTTTTTCGCGTTTGCTCAGGCCGGTTAAAATGAAATAACCATAGCCGGCAGATCAGTAAAGACGCAATTAGTTTCATTACATGATTCTCGTAAATGATGGGGTGCTTTTAACCAGTACCTCCCTATTTGATTTTCGTAATCTCTTGTTTGATTAGCATAATTATTGTGCAGGAAAATTGCTAACCTTTACCATATTTTAAATTTCAAAATTTCAGAACATTCCTCATAAATTTTACCTTATGGCAATCTTTAATTTGAACATCAATGGGAAAAAGCAAGAGGTAGATGTTGACCCGGCTACTCCTATATTATGGGTATTGCGCGACCATCTCAACCTGGTTGGTACCAAGTATGGTTGCGGCATTGCCCAGTGTGGCGCCTGTACTATTCACCTCGGCAATACTGCCGCCCGGTCCTGCCAGCTTCAGGTGTCGCAGGTAGGCGGTAAGGATATCACTACTATTGAGGGTTTGTCCGAAAAAGGTGACCACCCGGTGCAAAAAGCATGGCTGGAGCATGATGTGGCACAATGCGGCTATTGCCAGGCCGGGCAGATCATGAGCGCTGCCGCTTTGCTGAGATCAAAACCGCATCCCAGCGATACTGAAATTGAAGCCGCAATGAATGGCAACATCTGCCGTTGCGCTACTTATGTGCGCATCAAAGCAGCAATTAAAACCGCTGCTGGTAGTTAGCCTGCAACCAATTGCGCCGGAGGGCACTAATTTATTAGTGTTTGGCAAAGGTTCTTCTCTCATTACAATCAAAAATCATTAACATGTCAGGTATAAAATCATCTTATAGCAGGCGTTCTTTTTTGAAAGTTACTACACTGGCTGGCGGTGGCATGATGCTAAGCTTTAGCTGGCTCGCCGGGTGTAAGCCTACACCGGAAGAGGTATTGGCGCTTCCCAAAGAATGGTTTGAGCTGAACAGCTACATTAAAATTGGAGAAAACGGACTGGTGACCCTGATGGCTCCCAACCCTGAGTTTGGCTCGAATGTAAAGACCTCCTTGCCAATGATGCTCGCTGAAGAATTGGATATAGACTGGAAAGACGTGATAGTAGAACAGGCTGATTTCTTTCCTGAACGTTTTGAACGCCAGTTCACGGGTGGCAGCCAGGCAATGCGTACAGCATGGAAACCGCTTCGAACCGCCGGGGCCACTGCGCGGCAAATGCTGATCAGTGCAACCGCACAATCCTGGAATGTTCCTGCAGGAGAAATTACTACTGAAGGTGGTGTTTTGCATCACAAGGCCAGTGGCAAAGAGGCCGGTTATGGGGAAATGGCTTCCAAAGCAGCAGGGCTTACCGTTCCTAAAGATGTTCCATTAAAAAAAGTAAGTGATTTCAAGATCATAGGTAATTCTAAAAAAAATGTGGACGGCTTGAATATCGTGACCGGCAAACCATTGTTCACGCTTGATTACAAACAGGAGGGAATGTTGATCGCCATGATCGCCCATCCACCAGCATTCGGGATGAAGGTAAAGTCGGTTGATGATACTGCAGCAAGAGCAATGCCTGGCATCAAAGATGTATTTACCGTTAAAACCCTTGCGGACGATTATCAAAGAAATGGCTTCGACACAACAAGTTTTACAGAACTGGTAGTGGTGGCAGGAAATACCACCTGGGAAGTGATGAACGCCAAAAAGGCTTTAAAAGTAGAATGGGAAAACGCACCTGCCGGCAGTTTTGTTGTGCAGGGCTGGCGGGGAGATAAGCAGACGGTTAATATACCCGCCGGTTTGGAGAGCACATTCATGCATAAAGCGCAAATGGCGGAAATGGCAAAAAAACCGGGAAAGGTGCTCCGCAAAGATGGTGATCCTGAAGCTGTCTTTAAAAAAGCTCCTAAAGTAATTGAGCGCACCTATACAGCTCCATTCCTTGCGCATAATGCCATGGAACCACGCAATTGTTTTGCACATGTCACAGCCGACAAAGCTGAGATCTATGGCCCCATCCAGGCACCGGAATTCATCATGCAAGCCCTTTCGGCCCGGCTGGGAATACCGAAAGAGAAGATCCATATCAGGTTAGCAAGAATGGGTGGAGGGTTTGGTCAGCGGGCTTATGGGCACCATTTGGTTGAGGCAGCGGTCATTTCCCAAAAATTGAATACACCGGTTAAGCTGGTCTATTCCCGTGAGGACGATATGACCTACGGAATTTATCGCCCTACATACACTGCCACTTATAAAGCGGCATTAGATGAAAATAACAACATGGTTGCTTATACTGTAAAAGCTGGCGGTATACCGGAAAGCCCTCTTGGCTGGTCTCAAAACCGTTTTCCTGCGGGTGCGGTGGATAATTACCTCGCAGAAGAATGGCAGCTTGATTCTAACATTACTATCGGTGCATTTCGTGCGCCGCGATCAAATTTTCTTGGTGGGGCCGAGCAATCTTTCCTGGATGAAGTGGCAGAACTGGCGGGTAAGGACCCTATTGCTTTTCGCCTGGAACTTTTTGAGCGCGCCAAAAACAAGCCTGTAGGAAAAGACAATGATTATGATGCAGATCGTTATGCAGGTGTTTTAAAATTAGTTAGAGAAAAGTCGAATTGGGAGCAGGTTAACCCTGGTGTTCATCGTGGAGTTGCAGCCTATTTTTGTCACAATACCTATGTTGCTGAAGTGATCGATTTGTCAATGAAGGATAATATGCCTGTAGTTGAAAAAGTATATGCTGCTGTCGACTGTGGCGTAGTGGTAAATCCTGATGCAGCAGCCAATATGGGTGAAGGTGGTATTACAGACGGTATCGGAAACGCATTATACGGAGAAATGACATTTTTGGATGGCGTGCCGCAAAAAAATAATTTTAACGCCTATCGTATGATCAGGCACAGCGAGGCGCCAAAGTCTATTGAAGTGCATTTTGTGAAAAATGAAGAGGATCCGACAGGTTTGGGTGAACCGCTGTTCCCGCCCATTTTTGGCGCAATGGCAAACGCATTGCATAAAGCTACGGGAAGGCGTTTTTATGAGCAGCCATTTGGTAAACAGTTGCAATCGCAATCAACACCGCCCCGCCTTTCATAAGGTTCTTATTGGTACTGCCGTAGTTATGGAACTTCAGTTCAGCCAAACGGAGAAATAGTTTATTATGAAAAAATTTTTAACCATTGTTATTATAACAAGTGTATTTATTTCATGCGGAAGCAACAGTGAAAATGCTGCCGAGAAAGTCACCACCGTTAATAGCATCACTCCTCCGCCAACTTCCGATACAGCAAGCGTTATAGCCCCGATGATGGGCGATACATCAAAAGCAGATGCTGATAGTGTGGAGAAGTAAAAGCGCTTTCAATCTTAAGTACGGTTTTATAAAATGCTGTGTTTGTTGCTCAAATAAACCAATGAATGCAAAAAACAATTCTTCTTTTATTAATAACCTCCTTCTCTGTACTATCCGGTTGCTCAACTGCTCAATCCATGCCGCCTAAAAAAATTTTGATCGTGTATTTATCCAGAACAAATAACACAAAGGCCGTCGCAGAAATCATCCAAAACAAAGTAGGCGGAACGTTAGTAGCGCTTGAATTAGAAAAACCATATCCTGAAAACTATCAGCAAACTGTACAACAAGTATCAAAAGAAAATGAAACTGGTTATTTACCGCCGTTAAAAACAAAAATCGACAGCATTGAAAAATATGGTGTAGTGTTTGTTGGCTTTCCTACATGGGGCATGCAAATGCCGCCACCAATGAAGAGCTTTTTACACCAATATGATCTCAGCGGAAAAACAGTAATCCCTTTTAATACAAATGCAGGCTACGGTGCAGGCAGTGGTTTCCAAACTGTAAAAGAATTGTGTCCAAACAGTAAAGTATTGGAAGGATTTTCTATTACAGGCGGCATAGAAAGGGACGGGGTATATTTCGTTATCGAGGGTGAAAAAGCAAAAGAAGCTGAAATGGAAGTAAAAAGATGGTTACAAAAAATAAAAGTTACAGAATGACGAACATTGCTTTGTCAATGCTTGGTAGAAAAACAAGTTGAAAACGTCTTGACATTAATCGTACGCAAATACACAGCGCGGAAACCTAAGTTGAAGTAACGATAGTGTCTGCATTTTAAAGTACCTGGCCAGTCTACACAATCAAAGGATTAAAGCTTCCAATCAATAAACAATCTTTTCAACATTATTTAATCGACCTGAACAAACGGCTCCATCTTGGCCCTTTATCCCAGCTAAACCAGATAAGCGAAGCTTTACCTACAATATGTGTTTCGGGCACAAAACCCCAAAACCTGCTGTCCTGGCTGCGATGGCGGTTATCGCCCATCATCCAGTAATAATCATATTTGAAAGTGTAAGTATTCCCGGGCCTGCCATTGATCACATAACCACCGCTATTTTGTTCCAGTGTATTGTGTTCATATGTAGTGATAATGCGTTCATACAAAGCATAGTTCTTTGGTGTAAGCGTTATGGTTTGGCCTTTTTTAGGGATCTGTAAGGGGCCATAATTATCTCTCGTCCACGGGAAATTTGTGGTATCAAAAGGAAATGTTTGCCCGAAATCAGACTGGTTCAATTCATAGACCGACATGCTTTTTACAAAAGGTTGCTTTTTTACCAATGCTGCCTTGTCGGGTGTAAGGTTCATGATATACATCTTGCGGCTGGTATCGGCCTGTATCTGGTCACCATTATCAACATCGATCTCTAAGGTATCCTTTAAAAAATCATAGCTGAAGATTGTTCCGTTTGTTTCGATCAGGTAATCGATCTGCGATGAAGGCGATACATAAGCAGGCTGGTTATTCACATATAAAACGCCGTGCTTTACCTCGATAATATCGCCGGGCACTCCCGTACATCGTTTTATATAATTGTCCGTTTTGTCGAACGGATGAACAATTACAGGGTAATTAGCATCCAATGCATCCCTGTTTCCGCCAAACTGTGTTCGCAAAACATCATAATACAAATTTTTACTACCGTGATCAACATCGTTAATTATCGTGTCGCCCACCGGCACATTAAAAACAACCACATCATTCCGCTTGATGGAAGTATAACCCGGTAATCTCTTATACGGCAACTGGATCCATTTTAAATAGGAAGGTGTAGTAGGCGATCCCGGCATAGTGTTGTGAACAAACGGAAAACTTAGTGGCGTTACGGGCAGGCGTGCACCATAACTCCATTTACTCACAAATAAAAAATCATTGATGAGCAAGGTTCTTTCCATGCTTTCCGTTGGAATGGTATAAGCTTCAAAAATAAAAGTTCGGATAAGTGTTGCTGCCACAACTGCAAACACGGCAGCATCTACCCATTCACGGGCGGCTGATTTTTTATACCGTTTCATTACGTCTTTGCCGCCCCATCTTATATCCTTTGAGAAACCAACATAAGGCAAGTAAACAAAGGGAAGAAATACCACCGCTGCATGCTGCAGAAAAGTGAATTGCCCGAAATGCATTACGAATATTATCAGGATCCAGATGGTAATAAACTGGCCTGCTATGGGAATGAACTGCAACCAGAACCAAACTTTTTTCAGGCCGGTCTTTTCAACCATGCACCACATATTGTAAAAAGGTATAAAAGCTTTCCATGGCTCTATTCCCGCCTTTTTAAACATGCCATAAACTCCGATGTGCCAGCCAATAGTTGCAAGAATAAAAATTGTCCATCCCATATTACTATTTATTAAATGGCGACAAAAATAGCGATCTAATCAAGCTTGTATGTTTTGAGGAAGTAAAGTTTTCTTAAATATGATAGTTAAGTCGATAGACCACAGTCAATAGACCACAGTCAATAGTCCATAGACGCGCAATAACAATTTCTACAATGAAAACGGCAGTGGACAGTGGACTGTTGACCGTCGACTGTGGACTG
Organism: Parafilimonas sp.; assembly: GCA_036274175.1. Lineage (GTDB taxonomy): Bacteria > Bacteroidota > Bacteroidia > Chitinophagales > Chitinophagaceae > Parafilimonas. The sequence continues at coordinate 36,945 of DASUGF010000090.1, read as the reverse complement.
TGGACTTTGGGCTACCCCACATTTTCAATAACCATCGCACTGGCGCCGCCGCCGCCATTGCATATTCCCGCAGCGCCAAGCTTTGCATTATTTTGTTTCAGTACATTAATGAGCGTAACAATTATCCTTGCGCCACTGCAGCCCAAGGGGTGCCCAATAGAAACAGCGCCGCCATTTACATTTACTTTGGATATATCTAATCCCATCTTTTGAATATTGGCGATGCCAACGACAGAAAAAGCTTCGTTCAATTCAAAATAATCTATGTCATTTATTTTCAAACCTGCTTTTGCAAGGGCTTTTGGAACGGCAATAGAAGGCGTTGTAGTAAACCATTCCGGCGCCTGTTCAGCGTCTGCATAACTCTTGATAATGGCCAGCGGTTTAATACCTAATTCATCCCCTTTTTCTTTACTGATCAATACAAGCGCTGCAGCGCCATCATTCATGGTGCTCGCATTGGCGGCCGTAACGGTACCGTCTTTTTGGAATGCAGGTTTAAGCTCCCGTATCTTATCAAATTTTACATTGAACGGTTCTTCGTCTTTTGCAAATTGTAACGGATCACCTTTACGTTGCGGTATTTCAACAGCAACGATCTCGTTGTCAAATTTTCCATCCTTCCATGCCTGCTGGCTGCGTTTATAACTTTCAATGGCGAACTCATCCTGTTCTTCACGGCTGATATGACATTCCTTTGCACAAAGCTCAGCAGCATTACCCATCGCATAATTTTTGTACACATCCGTTAAACCATCTTTTGCAAGACCGTCAACCAGGTTCACATCTCCATATTTATTGCCCCATCGTAGTTTAGGAGAGTAATAAGGTACATTACTCATGCTTTCCATTCCACCCGCAACAATAATATCAGCATCGCCCAGCATAATACTTTGGGCAGCCTGTGTAATGGCTTTCATGCCACTCGCGCATACTTTATTCACCGTTGTGGCAACAACATTGTCCGGTAAGCCCGCCAGCATAGATGCCTGTCGCGCAGGCGCCTGGCCCAGGTTTGCCTGTAATACACAACCCATTAAAACTTCCTGGACCTGTTCCGGTTTTAAACCGGCTTTTTCTACGGCAGCTTTTATGGCAATGGCGCCCAATTGTGTTGCGGAAAAATCTTTTAAAGAGCCGCCAAAGCTGCCTATCGGTGTTCTCACGGCAGAGGCAATGTAAACCGTTCTGTTAGTCATAAATTATTTTGAGGCGGCAAAGGTAACGATTGTTAGTTTTTCATCTGTTATCAAACTCTTATGATGATAAGAAGCCATTTAAATATTTCCTGCAGGTATTTCCCTCGTTGTTGAGGGCGCCACCAACATTATCAACAGAGATTTTTGAAATACCGCTGTCGGCTCTGCTATCTGTGCGGTACAATTCAAACAATTTTAAGGACAAATCAGTAATTCACTTTCGCCATGAAACAATCCTTCAACTCCTAAAACTTAAACTATTAATAATTGACGGTACTTGCCGCCGCCGGATAATGACGCCAACATTATCTTTGCCGCTTATGAAGAAGATCAGGAATTTCTGCATCATTGCGCATATTGATCATGGAAAGAGTACGCTTGCAGACCGGTTGCTGGAATACACCAAAACTATCAGTGAAAGAGAAATGATGGCGCAGGTGCTGGATGATATGGACCTGGAACGTGAAAAAGGCATTACCATTAAGAGCCACGCCATCCAAATGAATTACAATCATAATGGCGAACACTATATTTTTAACCTGATCGATACCCCCGGCCACGTTGATTTCAGCTATGAAGTGAGCCGCGCTTTAGCCGCCTGTGAAGGCGCTTTGTTGCTGGTTGATGCAACGCAAGGCATACAGGCCCAAACTATCAGCAATTTGTACCTGGCTATAGATAATGACCTGGAAATAATTCCTGTCATTAATAAAATTGACATGGATGGAGCGATGATAGCTGAAGTAAAAGACCAGGTAATAGAATTGATCGGTTGTAAAGAAGAAGAAATTTTATTAGCCAGTGCAAGGAACGGCATTGGCATCGGGGAAATTTTAAGCGCTATTATTCAACGTATTCCTCCTCCTGAAGGCAATCCGGAAGCGCCTTTGCAGGCCTTGATATTTGACAGTGTGTTCAATAGCTTCCGCGGTATCATTGCTTACTTCCGCATATTTAATGGTTCGATCAAAAAAGGAGATAAGATCAAGATCATTTCAACCGATGCGGAATATGAGGCGGATGAAGTAGGGATCTTAAAACTCGGCTTGCAGCCGGCGAGTGAAGTAAAGACCGGCGATGTAGGTTATATCATTACAGGAATTAAGAACGCCAAAGAAGTAAAGGTCGGCGACACCATCACCTTATCTGAAAACCCGGGCGAAGCCATTAAAGGTTTTGAAGAAGTAAAGCCGATGGTGTTTGCAGGAATATATCCTGTATCCACCGATGATTTCGCAGAGCTGCGCGACTGCATGGATAAGCTGCAGTTGAATGACGCGTCGCTTACTTATGAAATAGAAACCTCGCAGGCTTTGGGTTTTGGTTTCCGTTGCGGATTTCTTGGTTTGCTGCATATGGAGATCATCCAGGAGCGTTTGGAACGTGAGTTTGATCAAACGGTGATCACCACTGTTCCCAATGTAAGCTTTCATGCTTACACGACACGCGGGGAAAAACTGATCGTGAACAACCCTGCAGAAATGCCTGACTCCACCAAACTGGATCACATTGATGAACCCTATATCCGTGCACAGGTGATCTCACTGCCGGAATATATCGGCAACATCATGACTTTATGTTTAGGCAAGCGTGGTATTCTCATTAATCAATCCTATCTCACCACCACACGCGTTGAATTAATTTTTGAAATGCCATTAACGGAGATCGTGTTTGATTTCTACGATAAATTGAAAAGCCAGACACGTGGTTATGCTTCCTTTGATTATTCACCGATTGGTTATCGCGAAGCAGATATTGTGAAAATGGATATTCTATTAAACAACGAAAAAGTGGATGCATTAAGCGCCTTAATTCATCGCGCCCGTTCACAGGATTTTGGAAGAAAGCTTTGTGAAAAACTGAAAGAACTTTTACCAAGACAACAATTCCAGATAGCCATACAGGCCGCTATTGGTGCAAAGATCATTGCCCGTGAAACCATCAGCGCTTTCAGAAAAGACGTAACGGCAAAATGTTATGGCGGTGATATCAGCCGTAAGCGCAAGCTGTTGGAAAAACAGAAAGAAGGCAAGAAACGCATGCGCCAGATCGGTAGTGTGGAAGTGCCCCAGGAAGCATTCTTAGCGGTGCTGAAACTGGATTAAACACATCCGTATTTTAAAATTTCTTTTAGCGATCTCCTGTAATATTATTATTCAAAGCCTTATACACACAGAAAGGATGAGCCCAGTGAAGTAAGGGTAAAGAAATTTCCATCTCTTAATTATTTATAGAATTACATAAAGGTCAAAGACTTATAATCATTCAATCCATCGTTCATACAAGCAAAGAACCTAAAGGTAAATACCGAGATCAGTGCTCAGGAATTTTTCACATTTCTCCGTTTTAATTTGTTTGCCTTAATATTGCACCGCTCACATCATGCTGAAAACTGATGTGAAGCATGAACAGGTGACATTACCGTGATGCCACGACGTACGAATGCTTGTCACCAAAAAATAAAATGAATGGCAAAAAATTTATTAATTGTAGAGAGTCCCGCAAAGGCTAAAACCATAGAAAAATATCTTGGCGAAGATTTCGAAGTGAAAAGTTCCTATGGCCATATCCGCGACCTTGAGAAAGATGATATGGGCATTGACATAAAACACAATTACGCGCCACGTTATATCATTCCCGACGATAAACAAAAGGTGGTAAAAGAATTAAAATCCATTGCAAAAAAATCCGGCGAGGTTTGGCTGGCAACGGATGAGGACCGGGAAGGGGAAGCTATAAGCTGGCATTTATGCGAGGTGCTTGGCCTTGATCCGTCAAAAACAAAGCGCATTGTTTTCCATGAGATAACGAAACCTGCCATACAAAACGCAGTGAAAAATCCGCGCAGTGTTGATATGAACCTGGTGGATGCGCAACAGGCAAGAAGGATTTTAGACAGGATCGTTGGTTTTGAGATCAGTCCCGTTTTGTGGCGGAAAATGAGCATGCGGAACTCCCTGAGCGCAGGACGCGTTCAAAGCGTTGCAGTACGGTTAATAGCGGAAAGAGAAAGGGAAATAAATGCATTCTCCCCGGCAAGCAGCTTTAAGATCGAAGCCTTATTCAGTGCGCAGGACATCAATAATAAGAACGTAAGTTTTAAGGCGGAAGGCAGCCGTCAGAAAAATGCAGAAGATGCGGAAGCGTTCCTGCAAAGCTGCATCGGCGCCAATTATACTGTAAGCGATATACAGGTTAAACCTTCAAAAAAATCGCCTGCCGCTCCCTTTACCACGTCCACATTGCAGCAGGAAGCAAGCCGTAAGCTGGGTTACAGCGTAAGTAAAACCATGTTGCTGGCGCAGAAATTATATGAAAGCGGTTATATCACGTATATGCGTACCGACAGCGTGAATTTAAGCGACACGGCATTGAATGATATCCATTCCAATATCGGCACGCAATATGGCGATAAATATTTGCAGCCGCGCAGGTATAAAAATAAAAACGAAACGGCACAGGAAGCGCATGAAGCCATCCGGCCAACCTATATAGAAAACGCAACGGCAGGTGACGCTGATACCAGGAGATTATATGAACTGATCTGGAAACGTACTATTGCCAGCCAGATGAGCGATGCGGAATTTGAAAAAACAACTGCAAAAATTGCTATATCTACCAACAGGCAGGAATTGTCTGCACAGGGAGAAGTATTGAAATTTGATGGCTTCCTGAAGGTTTACATGGAAGACAAAGATGAGGAAGACGTTTCTGATGAAGATGCAGAAGGCCTGTTGCCCCAACTTAGAATTGGACAGTCATTGTCCTTAAATGAAATGCAAGCGGTTGAACGTTTTACAAGGCCGGCGCCGCGTTACACCGAAGCATCTCTTGTAAAAAAACTGGAAGAGCTTGGTATTGGAAGGCCATCAACATATGCTCCTACTATTTCAACCGTATTAAAAAGAGGTTATGTTGAAAAACGCGATAAAGAAGGTGTGTTGAGAGATTACCGCGTATTGGTTTTGAAAGGAGATCACATCGGTAAAAAAACAGAACAGGAAACAACGGGGGCAGAACGTTCAAAATTATTTCCCACAGATCTCGGTTTAGTGGTAACCGATTTTCTGAAAGAATATTTTTCTGATGTAATGGATTATGGGTTTACTGCCAAAATTGAAGAAGAGTTTGATGAAATAGCCGAAGGCAGGAAGCAGTGGACAAAAACAATAGATGGGTTTTATAAACCATTTAAAAAAGACGTAGAGAATACGCTGGAGACGGCAGAACGCATAAAAGGTGAAAGAGAATTAGGGATTGACGAAGCGTCGGGCAAAAGGATCGTAGCGCGTATGGGCCGTTATGGCCCGATGGTGCAGATCGGCGACGCCAATGATGAAGAAAAGCCGCGTTTTGCCAAGTTGAAATCGACCCAAAGCATTGAAACCATCAATTTGGACGAAGCGATGGAATTGTTCCGGCTTCCGAGAAATCTTGGCCAATTTGAACAGGAAGATGTAACGGTAAGCATTGGCAGGTTTGGGCCTTTCATCGCGCATAATAAAAAGTTTTACTCGCTGAATAAGGACAACGATCCGTATAGCATTACGCTGGAAGAAGCTATTCCTATCATAAAAGAAAAACGCCAGGCCAAAGAAGAACGCACCATAAAGATTTTTGAAAAAGAAAAGATTCAAATACTGCGCGGACCTTACGGGCCTTATATCAAGCAGGGCCTGCGTAATTATAAACTCACCAAACAACAACAGGAACGGGCTGCTGACCTTACCATAGAAGAAGTGAAAGAAATAATCGAACATTTAAAGGCAAATCCTCCAAAGAAAGTTGCACGTAAAAAGAAGAAGTAGAAGTAACGGGTAAAAAGCTGAGAATTGCATGCTGCTTTGAACACTTGTAACCTGCAGTGACGCGATTGCATCTTTCGCTCACGCAATTGCATCTTCTGTTTTCGCAATTGCACCTTGTACTGACGCAATTGCATCTTGTACTTGAGCAACTGTGCCTAACCATTGTACAGCGCAAACTTTCAGTCTGTTCAAAGTTGACAACTCCGGAAGAATAAAATGTTTTGTGCTCCCTGTTTCAAAAACCCGTATTACATTGCTTAAGTCACAGGCAGGACTGATTCAACTGGATAAATCCTGCATACAAAGTATATATTAAATGCCTCCTCATGAGAAAACTTATTTTACAGTTAGCCGTGAGTTTAGATGGCTATATCGAAGGCCCAAACGGTGAATTCGACTGGTGCTTTACAGACCAGGACTATGGAATGTCAGAATTTTTTAAACGCATCGACAGTTTGTTTATCGGCAGAAAGTCGTACGAGCTGATGATGGCAATGGACGATGCTGCACCAGCGTATTTCCCGAAACTCACGGAATATATTTTTTCTACTACATTGAATGAAGTAAAGCCCGGTGCTATCCTTATTAAAAGCGATATAGAATCAGAAGTCAGGCGGATAAAAAATGATCCCGGGAAAGATATCTGGCTGTTTGGCGGTGCAAGCCTCACTGCTTCCCTGCTGAACGCTGATTTTGTGGATGAAATGATCCTGGCAGTTCATCCGATCATCCTCGGTAGTGGAAAACCATTATTCAGTAATATCAGTAACCGCATATCATTAACGCTTACTGATACAAAAACATACTCAACCGGTTTGGTGATGTTAACCTACACCATTAAGCAGCACAAATAAGTTTGCATTCATTTCAGCGACGGCAGGGACTTTTGGGACATTTTTGTAATTAAAAGAGCAGGAAATTTTCACTTCCTGCTCTTTCTTTTATTGTGTTATGACAGCTTATTCTTCGTCATCAAAATTCATTGCCTCGCGTGTGGTAGCCAGCAATTCATATTCTTCCTTGCTCCCTACGATCATATTTTCAAACTCGCGTAAACCGCTACCAGCAGGAATTAAGTGACCGGTAATAACGTTCTCCTTCAAACCAAGCATTTCATCACTCTTGCCTTGTATAGCTGCTGAGCTTAACACTTTGGTTGTCTCCTGGAATGAAGCGGCCGATATCCAGCTTTGCACACCAAGAGAAGCTTTCGTGATACCTAAAAGAACTGGTTTTGCTGTAGCCGGTTCGGCATCTTTTACTTCAACCAGTTTTTTATCTGCACGGCGCAACAAGGAGTTTTCTTCTCTAAGTTCGCGCAATGAGATGATCTGGCCTGAGCGAAGTTTGGCGCTTTCACCCGGATCGGTAACCACCTTCTTTTCAAACAGGCGGTCATTTTCTTCAATGAATTCAAACCTGTCTTCAAGATCTTCTTCCAGGAACTTACTGTCACCTGCATCAACAATTTCCAGTTTCTTCATCATCTGGCGTACAATAACTTCAATGTGTTTATCATTGATGCGCACGCCCTGTAAACGGTAAACTTCCTGTATTTCATTCACCACATATTCCTGAACGGCAAAAGGACCTTTAATAGCGAGAATATCTGCAGGCGCTATTTGGCCGTCGCTCATTGCGGTTCCTGCTTTTACGAAGTCACCGTCCTGAACCAGGATCTGCCTTGTAAGCGGGATGAGATATTTTTTTATAATACCATCTCTGGCTTCAACGATAATTTCCCTGTTACCACGTTTTATATTTCCGAAGGCAACCACACCGTCAATTTCTGAAACAACGGCAGGATTACTTGGATTTCTTGCTTCAAACAATTCTGTTACACGTGGCAAACCACCGGTGATATCGCCCGATTTACGCAGTGTTCTCGGAATTTTAACGATCACCATTCCCGCTGTAACCGCATCACCTTCTTCAAGGATAAGACGGCTTCCTACAGGCAGGTTATAAGATTTTGTTTCATTGCTGCCTTCAACCATTATTGAAGGGATCTTTGTTTTATCTTTTGTTTCAATTACCACTTTATCACGGTGACCCGTTTGCTCATCCGCTTCTTCACGATAGGTAAAGCCTTCGAGTACATTTTCAAATTTAATTGTACCCGGAATTTCAGCAACCACTACGTTATTGAAAGGATCCCATGTACAAATGGTTTCACCTTTTTTCACGTTCTGCCCGTCTTTAACAGCCAGTACCGCGCCATAAGGGACATTATTAGTGATCAGTAAGCGGTCGTTCTTCAGGTCCATGATACGCACTTCACCGGTACGGCCGATCACCACCTGTATTTTATTGCCTTCATTATTTAAAGCAGCAACAGAACGCAATCCATCAAACTGGACAGTGCCATCAAATTTTGCAGTTAAAGCAGATTCAATTGAGGCGCCACCAGCAACACCACCTACGTGGAATGTACGCAGCGTTAACTGTGTACCCGGTTCACCGATCGACTGTGCGGCAATAATACCTACAGCATCACCCCTTTGGGCAAGATAACCGGTAGCCAGGTTTTTACCGTAACATTTTACGCAAACGCCACGTTTGCTTTCGCAGGTAAGTACAGAACGAATTTCAACATTCTCAATCCCCGAATCATCGATCTGCTTAGATACATCCGGGGAAATTTCTTCACCGGCCTTGATAATCAGCTCATCGGTATGAGGATCGTACACATCATGCAAAGAGGTACGGCCCATGATACGATCTGCGAGAGACTCGATAACATCTTCATTATCTTTTAAAGCTGAAGTTGCAATACCACGCAGTGTTCCGCAATCTTCTTCTGTGATCACCACATCCTGGGCAACGTCAACCAAACGACGGGTAAGGTAACCGGCATCAGCCGTTTTTAAGGCTGTATCCGCCAAACCTTTTCTTGCACCGTGCGTGGAAATGAAATAATCCAATACGTTCAAACCAGCTTTGAAGTTGGAAAGGATCGGGTTCTCGATTACCTCGGAACCTGTTGAACCGCTCTTTCTTGGTTTCGCCATCAATCCGCGGATACCCACCAACTGTTTTACCTGTGTTTTTGAGCCACGGGCACCGGAATCAAGCATCATGTACACTGAATTGAAACCGTGTTTATCACGGGCCATTTCATGAATAAGCGATTCAGTAATACGCATATCCACACGGCCCCAGATATCAATAACCTGGTTATATCTTTCATTGTTGGTAATAAGACCCATGTTATAGCTTTCACGGATATCTTCTACTTCACCTTTCGCATTCTCGATCATTTCGTTTCTTACATCAGGAACGATCAGGTCGTTTACGCTAAAGCTAAGTCCACCTTTAAAGGCCATGCGGAAACCAAGCGTCTTGATATCATCGAGGAATTTTGCAGACTTTGGAACGTCTGTTATCTTAATGATATCGCCGATGATCTCGCGAAGATTTTTCTTCGTCAATAAGGCGTTGATAAAACCAACTTCCTTCGGAACAAACTGGTTAAACATCACACGGCCAACAGTCGTGTCAATAAGCTTCTTCACTAATTCGCCGCTTTTCTCACGAATCTCCGTCCGCACTTTGATATGAGCATGAAGGTCGAGTTTGCTTTCGTTGTAAGCGATCATTACCTCCTCAAGGCTGTAGAACATTTTGCCTTCTCCCTGTACGGGCTCGTCAGGCGTTCCTTTTTTGCCTTTTGTAATATAGTACAATCCAAGCACCATGTCTTGTGAAGGAAGTGTGATCGGCGTACCATTCTGCGGGTTAAGAATGTTATGCGATGATAACATCAACAATTGTGCTTCCAGGATGGCCGCATTGCTTAACGGTACGTGCACAGCCATCTGGTCACCATCAAAGTCGGCGTTGAACGCCGTGGTTACCAATGGGTGCAATTGTATCGCTTTACCTTCCACTAATTTAGGCTGGAAAGCCTGGATGGATAACCGGTGAAGCGTAGGAGCACGGTTTAAAAGAACCGGGTGCCCTTTCAAAATATTTTCAAGGATATCCCAAACAACAGCATCTTTCCTGTCAACCAGTTTCTTGGCTGATTTTACCGTTTTTACGATACCTCTTTCTATCAATTTTCTTATGATAAATGGCTTGAATAACTCAGCAGCCATATCTTTCGGTAAACCGCATTCGTGCATTTTCAGCTCGGGGCCAACCACAATAACAGACCGGCCTGAGTAATCAACACGCTTACCTAACAGGTTCTGGCGGAAACGGCCCTGTTTACCTTTCAGCACATCGCTCAAAGATTTCAGAGCACGGCCACCTTCTGCTTTAACCGCGTTTGATTTACGGCTGTTATCAAACAAGCTGTCCACAGCTTCCTGTAACATACGTTTTTCATTGCGCAGGATCACTTCAGGCGCCTTGATCTCCAGCAACCTTTTCAAACGGTTATTGCGGATAATAACACGGCGGTAAAGATCATTCAGATCAGAGCTTGCAAAACGGCCACCATCCAAAGGAACCAATGGCCTTAATTCCGGTGGGATCACAGGAATGTATTGCATTACCATCCATTCCGGGCGGTTGCTGATACGGTTGCCTGCATCGCGGAAAGCTTCAACAACACTCAAGCGCTTTAAGGCATCGGCCTTGCGCTGTTGTGAAGTTTCATTGGCGGCAGCAGTTCTTAAATTATAGCTTAGATCATCCAACTGAATGCGTGCCAACAGGTCATGCACCGCTTCAGCACCCATTTTTGCAATGAATTTCTGCGGATCATCATCCGGAAGATATTGATTGTCTTTGGGCAAATTATCAATTATATCCAGGTATTCTTCTTCGGTTAAAAGATCACCTGCCTGAAGGCCTTTGTCCTCGCGGAGGCCAGACTGTATTACGGCATATCTTTCGTAATAAACAATACTTTCCAGTTTTTTAGAACTCATGCCTAATAAATAACCGATCTTGTTAGGCAGGCTTTTAAAATACCAGATATGCACCACAGGAACCACCAGCTTAATGTGGCCCATTCTTTCCCGGCGTACTTTCTTTTCAGTTACTTCCACGCCACAACGGTCGCAAACGATGCCTTTGTACCTGATCCGCTTATATTTTCCACAGGCGCATTCATAATCCTTCACAGGACCAAATATGCGTTCACAAAACAAACCGTCACGTTCTGGTTTATACGTGCGGTAATTAATTGTTTCAGGTTTTAAAACTTCGCCAAAACTGCGCTCCAGGATGCTATCCGGAGAGGCAAGACCAATAGTTATTTTTGAAAAATTGGCTTTTGGGCGATTTTCTTTTTTGATGGCCATATTGAAATTTCAATTTTCAGATTAATTGTTCCGGAGATGTAACTGTCTTGTTTTCTTACACTTCTGGCACGGAAATGACATAGCAAACACTGCTATTGCAATAACTTTATTAAAAGTTCTTACAACAGGTATTTTTTTGTGATTGTATGTGAAAAGTAAAAAGTGAAAGACGGTTCAATGCTCCAAAAAACATAAGTCGGCAAAGGTAATATAATTTGCAGAAAAAACTTGTTTTAATTATAAAACCTTCTTAAAGTTTACAATAAGATAATTTCAGGCACGTGTATTTTCAATTTTTGGCCATCCCCACTTTAAAAAATCGGGAAAAGCCCTTGCCCAGGTCGGCACATCGTGTGTGCCATCTTCCAACTCCAGGTATTGAATGCTGGTTTCGTTATAACCTTTTTTTAGCAATTCGTTTATCAGGTCCAGTGTGTCGTCTATGGCGTCGATTATGCCATTTTTATTACGGTCGGCGATTTCATCCAATGCGCCGCATTCAAAAAAGAACTTAAGCCCGGGATGAAATTTTCCTTTTTTTATTTGCTGGTGCATAATGCGATGTTTATCATCATCATAACCTTCGCGGTAGCCCCTGCTTCTCCACCAAAGTGAACCACTGAAAACACCCACATTTGCAAATTCGTAAGGATGATTCCATACTATATCAAGCGCGCTGAGTCCACCCATGGAAAAACCGGCAAATGATTTTTCTTTAAAGGAAGGAACATTATATGTTTTATGAATATGAGGCAGCAACTCCTGAAAAACAAAATTTGTATAGGCGCCTGCTTTTGCACCACGGCCTTTATAATCCGGCTGGCCAGCTACTCCGTATTCCATTTTTCTTTCAGGGCCACAATGAATTCCGGCACACAGTACCGGCTCGATCATGTTCTGTTGTAAGAGGTCGTTCAAAATTTCTTCAAAGGGCATTTTGGGAAGGTCCTGCCCGTCATTGATCAGCAGCAGGCTCATCTGGTCTGGCTGCTCCACATTTACAGGTAAATAAAAATCTACTACAACTTCACGCTTTAAAAATACCGAATCTAAAAGGGTATGTTCAGTAACAATATGAGTTAATTCGGTTTTGCTGCTCTCCATAAAAAAGTTTCAAATATAATATAACTGAAACCGTATCCTGTCTTAATTATAAAAAATTTAATTCTAATTAGTTTGTTTAATTCGAAGCGGGTATCTTCATTTATAAATTAAAAACTTATGATATGCACCAGGCTATTTAAATATTATAAGTTGGAGATTGCGGTGTTTTTACTAACCAAAAACAAAAAAATTGACATATGAAAAAGATCGGAATCTTATTTGGCCAGGAAAGAACTTTTCCACAGGCATTTGTTGAAAGAGTAAACAGCAAAAATGTTGATGGCATCCGGGCAGAACCTGTACGCATCGATAAGGTGATGCAGGGCGAGCCCACAGATTATTCCGTAATAATCGACCGTATAAGCCAGGACGTTCCGTTTTTCCGGGCGTATTTAAAAAATGCAGCATTAACAGGAACTGCTGTTATCAATAACCCGTTCTGGTGGAGCGCCGATGAAAAATTTTTTAATAATTGCCTTGCTACAAAAATTAATGTGCCTGTTCCAAAAACAGTTATTCTTCCTTCAAGAGATCTCCCGCAGGATACAACAGACCAGTCCTTTTCAAATCTTGCCTACCCTTTGGACTGGGATGGCATTTTTAAATATGTGGGATTTCCGGCATATATGAAACCATTCGCCGGCGGCGGCTGGAAAAATGTATATAAGCTAAACACTATGTCTGATTTTTTTGACAAGCATGCAGAAACCGGCCAATTGGTAATGTTGTTGCAGGAAGAAATAATATTTGAAGAATATTACCGGTGTTATTGTATTGGCGGCAAGTATGTGCGCATAATGCCGTATGAACCACGCAATCCCCACCATTTGCGCTATGTAGCTGATTTTCAGCCTACGCCGGAAAAACTACAGGAAATGGAAGGTATCGTGTTGCGGATCAATAAATACTTAGGCTATGATTTCAATACCGTGGAATTAGCGCTTCGCAATGGGGTGCCTTATGCTATTGATTTTTGTAATCCCGCCCCGGATGCCGACCGGAACAGCGTAGGTGAAGACAATTTTGCCTGGGTGGTTGAAACGGCTGCAAATTATGCTATTGAAAAAGCGCAATCTTACCAGGAAGGAAAAGACAATCTAACATGGGGCGAATATGTAAGAACAAGCGCAAACAAAGAAGCCCTAAATCCCTAAAGGGACTTTTAAAACAGTTACTAAACTTTCTTTTTTGAGTATTTAAATGAAATTATTAATCTTAAATTACCCTTGGGAGCTATCAATGCTCACCTTTAGGGGTCGGGGGTATTATGTCACAAATAAATTATAAGCATTTTACGCTGGGTGTAGAAGAGGAATACATGGTGCTTGATCCGCAAACCCGTGAATTAAAAAGCCATGAACAAAAAATTGTTACAGAAGGGCAGCGGATCATTAAGGATAAAGTAAAAGCCGAAATGCACCAGGCTGTAGTAGAAGTGGGTACAGACATCTGCCAGGATATAGATGAGGCCCACCGCGATGTATCCACGCTGCGTAACACTATTTCCCAGATCGCGGATAGCCTTGGTTTTTGGATGGGCGCTTCCGGCACACACCCGTTCAGCCACTGGGAAAGGCAATTAATTACCGATCACGCCCGGTATTACGAAATTGTAAATGAATTGCAGGAAGCGGCACGCAGCAACCTTATCTTCGGTTTGCATGTGCATGTGGGAATGCAGGACCGAAGAATGGCTATACATATTGCCAATTCGGCAAGATATTTTTTGCCGCATGTATATGCGCTCAGCACCAACTCGCCGTTTTGGGAAGGCAGGTCAACGGGTTATAAATCTTTTAGAACCAAGGTATTTGATAAATTCCCCCGTACCGGCATCCCGGAATATTTTGAAAGCATTGAAGCGTACGAAAGTTATGTGCGGTTGCTCGTTAAAACGAACTGCATTGATAATGCAAAGAAGATTTGGTGGGACCTGCGCGTGCATCCCTTTTTTAATACGGTTGAATTCAGGATATGCGATGTACCGATGACAATAAATGAAACGATTGCCATTACTGCATTATTCCAGGCTATCTGCGCAAAATTGTATAAGCTGCGTTCACAAAACATGAACTTTATCATGTACCAGCGCGCTTTAATAAACGAAAATAAGTGGCGGGCAGGCAGGTATGGAATTGATGGAAGCCTTATTGATTTTGGCAAGGAAACCGAAGTGAATACAAGGGTCTTAATTCATGAACTGTTAGATTTTGTAGATGATGTATTGGATGATCTGGGGAGCAGGCATGCCATTAATTATGTACACAACATTTTAGAAAACGGAACCGGAGCTGACAGGCAGATAGAAGTGTATAATCAAAGACAGAACTACCAGGATGTAGTAGATTATATCCACTCACAGTTTTTGGTGCAATGATTACTGCTAAATGCTATTCAATCGCCGAAGGGCACGGGATTATTTCGGCATATTTGTTTTTTATTTGTCTCAATGAATTCGCTTTGCTCATTTTGAAGCGTAAAGCACGGAGCGGGGAATGAGAGGACTTGAAGCGGATAGCCCGGAACCAATGCTGATACCGGCACCGGCGATGATTGTCCCAAAATGCGCTTGTTCTCTCATAAATCAACTTTACTATTTTTGTCTTTAAATGATGATGCTTATGCAAAATGCGATTCGTAATAATTGGTCTTTAGATGAAATTTATGCTATATACAACTCTCCATTACTCGAACTGGTTTTTAGGGCAGCCGCTACGCACAAAAAATATAACGACACAGCCGAGGTACAGGTTTGTACTTTATTAAGTATTAAAACCGGGGGCTGTTCCGAAGATTGCGCCTATTGTCCGCAGGCCGCCCGTTACCATACCAATGTAAATGTGCATGCGCTGATGAAAAAAGAGGAAGTGTTGCAATATGCGCAAAAAGCAAAGGATGCGGGAAGTACACGTTTTTGCATGGGGGCTGCATGGCGCGAGGTGCGTGACAATAAGGATTTTGAGCGTGTGATAGAAATGGTAAAAGGCGTAAATGAAATGGGAATGGAAGTTTGCTGCACGCTGGGGATGCTCACAGAAACGCAGGCGCAAAAACTGGCCGATGCGGGTTTGTATGCTTATAACCATAATCTTGATACATCTTCTGAATATTATGAACATATAATAACCACCCGTACTTATAATGATCGCCTGCAAACATTAGACAATGTGCGTAAAGCCGGTGTAAGCGTCTGTTGCGGCGGAATAATTGGTTTGGGTGAAACACACGCAGACAGAATCAAAATGCTGCACACTTTGGCAACGATGCCGGAACATCCTGAAAGTGTGCCGATAAATGCATTGGTGGCTATTCCGGGAACACCTTTGGAGCATAATGAAAAGGTTGACGTATGGGATATGATCCGCATGATCGCCACAGCAAGAATCCTTATGCCTAAAGCGATGGTACGTTTAAGCGCAGGCAGAACCGGAATGAGCGTTTCTGAACAGGCTTTTTGTTTTATGGCCGGCGCCAATTCAATTTTTGCAGGCGACAAATTATTAACAACTCCTAATCCAAGCTTCGAGGAAGATGATGCGATGTTCCAACTGCTTGGCCTTAAACCACGCATTGCTTTTAAAGAGGAAAAAGATTTAATAGTGGAAGTCGCAGATTAAGCCATATCAAAGAAAACGTTATGCTAACAATTTATCTCTAAGCAGGATTTAAGTGCATGCATCTTTCAGGCGCGAAACACGGTATATTTTCATTGAAAACTTTCACGATCTCCAATGTTTCATGGCATAACACGGGCAAGTAAAGAAAGTGCTTTTATCATTTATCTTTAACGTCATTTCTCAACTACGCATGATGAAATTTAATGCATTGATATCGCCGGTTTTACTTTTACCCTTTCTGTTAAACCCTAACAGCTTTGGAAAAGCAGCAACTCAACTCACTAAAGATTATAAGTCGAATACAAATGATATCACAGTAAAGTTTGGCGTAATGGTGGCAAAAACTGAAGGAAAGCTTATTCCACCGGCGCAACAGGTACAGGTGGCAAAGGCATTGGGTGTTCAATATATTCGGGGAAGAATTGACATACAGGGCTGGAGTGGAAGCAATGCTGCTTACGATACTTATACTGATGCAGGATTAAAAGTTTTGCTGAATATTAATTATGGCATTCCGCGCAGCGCTGCGGGCGACTTTGCACCTGTTCCGTTCCCTACGGACATGGATGGATACAGCAAATCATTAAATTCAATACTCGACAAATACAAACCCGAGGTGGTGGTGATCGAAAATGAAGAAGACAACCCGAACTATCATGCAGGCAGTGCCGATGATTATGTCAATCAATTAAAAACAGCGATACAGGTTGCACATTCTAAAGGCTTAAAGATCACCAATGGCGGAATAACAGTAAGAGAGGTTTGCCTGATCATTTATGATGATTATGTACAACGCGGGCAAAAAGATAAAGCCATGGATTTTGCCAAACATGTTTTTCCGCCGGTGTTGTTGCAAAGATTAAATAACCCTGATAACCCAACGGTAGCCCGGCAACTTGAATTTGGCAGGAAAATAATTGCTGCCTATAAAACACTCGATCTTGATTATATAAACTTTCATTGGTATGAACCCGTTCGCGCAAGAGGGCAGGCTGCGGAAGCTAACGGTGCATTTGATCCGCAGGCATTTGCTTTTGTAGTGAACTATCTGAAAACCACAACAGGTAAACCTGTTTTGACGAATGAGTTTGGCACGTTCAACACCTCTCCCGAACTAACTAAAAATCTTTTACAGGCAGTTAAAGACGGCGGGCTCAGTTACGCAATTTTTTACAGCGCTGATGGTGGTACAGGCAAAGCGGTGGCTTTGCAAAATGCCAATGGAGAGCTAAGGGGAAACGGTATTGCGTTCAGAGATTTTGTTGCGCAGCATTAAACTTTTTCAAATACCTCCTGATATTTTTCAAACCAATTTATCTGTTGAAGAATTCCCTCGTGTAAGCTTGTTTGAGGGTCATAATTCAACATTTTTCTTGCTTTATCGATTATTGCCTTTGTGCTTAGCTGGTCTCCCCCGCGGGGAGGCAACATTGTAAATTGTATTTTTTTACCGGTCAAATCTTCTACGGTTTCTATACCGTCGGCAGTGGTGTGCTGCACATTTGTTCCGATATTAAATATCTCATTGTTCACTGTTTCTTCTTTATCTATAACTTTCAAAATACCATCAATTATATCCCCCACATAAGTAAAGCTTCGCTTATGTTGCAAGCTGCCTTCAATTAATGTAAACGGTTTATCCTCCAGCGCAGCCTTTATTAGTTTGGTGTACAATTTATCCGGTCTTTCTCTCGGGCCGTACACTGAATAAAGCCTCAATGAACAGGCGTTAAAAGACTTGTTCCTGCTTTCCGCAAGCACTATCTGTTCTGCAACAAGTTTGGTAACACCATAATAAGAAGCCGGCATAGGTACTGCAGTTTCATCTTTTGTCGCATCAAGGCCATATACGGAAGAAGTGCTGATATTTACAAATAACCGGAGGTTATTGTTTTTTTTTGCAAACCCCGCTAACTCATGCGTTGCTGTTGCATTGTTACTTAAATAATCATTGAAGGTTGATGTTGCGGAAAGCCCGGGTTGCGCAGCGAAATGAAATATATAATCAAAACGACTTAATAACTTTTTGTATTGATCAATATATCGCAGGTCCATTTCAATAAATTCAACACCATTTTCTTTTAATGATGCAACATTCAAAAGCTTTAACTGCTTTGAATAGTAATTAGCTAAATTGTCAACACCCGTAACATTAAAACCAAGGGATGCAAGCTTTTCTGCTTTATGAGAGCCTATAAATCCTGCGGCTCCGGTGACAAGAACATTCATGGAGATGGTTATAAACGCAAGGTAGAAATTAATAAGTTATTTAAATTTTTAAAAACTGTGCTTGTTTTAATTTTTGCGCAAAACCTCCCGTTTAAATTGCATGATGCTACCTGAGCTTACGATCATTATACCTGTTTATAATGAAGCAGGAAATCTCTGAAAAGGATACAATTCCAGGCTTGTGAAAACTATTATATAGTTCGAAAGAAAAACTGAAAACCGAATCTATTAACTCTTATCTTTTGAATCACTATCCCTGTCGATAAATTCAGGCTGTATTTTATATTGAATATCTTCTTTGCTTTATATGGATACACTTTTTTATCATTTGCTTCTTCGTAAATGGAATTATTTTCATCTTCACGCACCTTATAATCTTCAGCGCCTTTGTTAGCCTTTACTTTTTTATTTTCTTTTTCTGATGATGTTTTCTCAGGCTGCTTTTTCACAAAAATTATTTTTCTGAAAGGTTATCAAAATTGTCTTCGGTTACACGTTCTGTTTCATCAAATGCGCTCGCGGAGCCATCAGATTCTATTTCATCCTGTTTTTCAGGCCTTGTTCTGAACAGGTCCTCCTCATAGTGTAATTGAGAAACTTTTTTCTCTCCGGGGTTATTAATTGATTTCGATGCAGGCATAATTATTATATTGAAAATTTTGTGCCGTTATTTCAAAGTTTTTAAAACTTGTTGGGCAGTCTTTTTTGCGCTGCTTAATGCGGCTTCCACCGTGCCACCTGGTGTGCCTTCAAACAACGCCTCACCAGTAAAAAAAATAGTGTCATTTACAGGCTGGTGCAATATTTTTTTTGCTTCCGTGCTTTTAACAGTGTTGAATGAATAGCCCCCATTAATATCCGCTTCTTTACACCAATTGGCGATTTTTGATGCTTTCAATTGGATCTTTAAATCTTCAACTTGTATTTCAAACGCATTTGACAAAGATTGTAAAGCTATCTGCAATATATCCTGGTCAGTGTTATCTTTTAATGAATTCGCCTTCTCGCTGCCAAGCCAACCGGTAAGTATTGAATTATCAATGGGCATTTGCGTCCACCAGGTTGGCACCGGCTCATCCGTGAAAATAAAACCGGCATTATCTTTTTTCTGTTTCCAGAAGCTAGTGCCGAATTCAAGTATAATTTTTATTACACTGCCGAAACCGATATCCTTTGCTGCATGAATATGTTCAGGTATGGATGGTGCAAACTCTATATAATTTTCGTTGTGAATACCTGCCTGTAGTACACTTACAGGAACCGTGAGAATAACTTTATCGCCTTTGTATATCCGGCTGCACATGGTAAGAATATGCACTGCATCTTTTTGCCAACTGATCTTTTTCGCGCAGCAACCCGTACTAAAACTGCAACCATTTTTTTTGCATTGCGCCTCCAGGTAATCTATCAATTTTTTATAACCTCCGTCAATCCTGTATTGATCTCCCATCTCATTACTCCACTCCCTGGAAAGCGCTTTTGTGCTTGCTGTATCTAAATTCGCAAGATCAAATCCTCCTGCAAAATCCTTTACCGATTCCCGCAGTTCTGCATATTTGTCTTCATGAAAATATTGCTTTAAAAAATCGCTTAGCGATATGTCTTCTTTGATCGAAGCCATCTGTTTCATCAGCACATTCCAATGATCAGTGAAGCCTTGCTGCTTTTTTAATTTGCCTTTTTCAAGATGAAACATTTTATCATTGATAACATGATATTTAATTTCTGCTTCCTTTAATAAACCCAGCGTAATGGGCAGATTGCCATGAATAAATTCTGCACCTGCTTCTATCGGCTGAGAAAAGGAATTATCATTTATTGTATGAATTCTGCCACCTAACCGGTTTTTTGCTTCAAGTACCGTTACCTGTATTTCATGCTTTGATAATTCATAGGCCGTCATTAGTCCCGCAGCGCCGCCGCCGACTATAATTACAGAATGCATAAGTATAAATTTTTAATGACTGGCATACCTCTTGTAAAATTAATTGAAAAGCTATCTTATGATACGTAAATTAAAATCCGGCGAATACAGGTTATATTCCAAAAAGAAAAATCCCAGGACCAACAAACGTAGGAACCTGGGAACTTTCAGCACGCTTGAGGCGGCAAAGAAACACGAACAGGATATTCAATATTTCAAACGGCACTAACTATAACTCAAAGAGCAACTGCTCTTCATTGTCCTTAATGGGAATTTGCCTTATGAAATTATCATATCCTTCTTCATCGTCGTGATTACTGTAAACGCCGTACGCATCAAGGCTATAACCGATCAACCCGTCATTCGCTTTAATGAGGTATAATATCGACATATCAGAAGGATCGGATACACCTTCAAAGCGATAGGTTTTTAATATGGTCAGGTCTTCAGGCTGATAGGTTTTGTCATCAACCGTAAAGCCTTCTGTTGTCCATCTGAATTCTTTATCATAGCCTTTCACGGTTAACTTGTTCATGATCTGGCTAAGTGTATTCATTTCATCTTTTTGTGGCATATAGGTCAGTTTATAAAAATGAATTCAATTCCCGTACCAATTAAATTATTGCTTAACATCATTGCAAATACAACCTCACAGGTTTGATTGCTGATAGTTTACACTCATGCGACCAAACCTGTGAGGTTTATCCTAAACCTGCCAATTAAATTATTGTTTTATGGTAACTAAATGTTAAGGTGTTTAATATCTTCATGCGCATAAAATAATCGTATGAAAAAATTTTCCTCGGGATTCTTTTGTTTGGTGTTTCTCCATGTTTTTATACCTGCTTTTTCACAGCCGGCGGGAAAAGTTGTGGAACAGGAAACGATCAGCAGCACTATTTTAGGACGCAGTGTCCGTTACACAGTTTACCTGCCGGCAGACTATGACATTTCACAACGTTCATATCCGGTTGTTTATTTATTACATGGTTTCACCGATGATAATACGGGCTGGTTACAATTTGGTGAAATAAACCGTTACGCCGATAAAGCCATTGCAAACGGCACTATTCCCCCGATGGCAATTATTATGCCCAATGCAGATTCAAGCTGGTATATCAATTCTTATGATGGCAAAGAAAATTATGAAGACTTTTTCATAAAAGAATTTATGCCGTTTGTTGAAAAAAAGTATCGTATCAAAGCAGAAAAAAAATACCGCGGTGTTGCCGGTTTATCTATGGGTGGTTATGGCACGTTGATCTATGCATTGAAATATCCACAGCTTTTTGCGGCAGCAGCGCCTTTGAGCGCCGGTATTTTTACCAGTGATGAATTAAAAGCCATGCCTGATAATAACTATGCAAATGTTTTGGCAAGAGTGTTTGGCAGCAATTTAAAAGGTGATGCACGCCTGACCAACCAATGGTATGCAAATTCTGTTTTGGATATCGTTGCCAAAGAATCAACGGACAGTTTAAAACGTGTGCGGTACTGGATCGATTGCGGGGACGACGATTTTCTTACCAATGCCAATTGCCTGCTTCATATTGCCTTAACAAATAAACATGTGCCTCACGAATTCCGTATGCGTGATGGCGCGCACAACTGGACATACTGGCGTACCGGCATTACCGATGCTTTACAATTTATAGGGGACAGTTTTCATCAAAAATAAAATGGATTATATGCAGAGATATTTTAGCTATTTATGTTTCTTGATTCTTGCCGCAGCGTGTAATTCTTCGACCAATCAAAGCAATGAAGGAACGGAAGATCAGGATGCTTTGTTTAATGCTTTTCAACCGGCGTTTTTAGATGCTTATTGGAAAGAAAATCCTTCGGCATCCATTTTTGCCGGCTATGGAAAATATTATGATGACCTTGTAATTCCCGACAGTAATTCATTTTTGCATGCAGTTTCTTTTTCCAAACAATGGCTTGATTCGCTTCATGCCTATGCCTACGGTCAGCTATCAGATGACAACAAGATCAATTACAGCATCATTCAAAACCAGTTGCAGGGTACCATCTGGTATATCGACAGTCTTAAATCACAGCAAAGAGATCCGTCCTCTTACAATTTAGGCGGCGAATGTTATTACCTGCTTACCCGCAATTATGCTCCGCTCACACAGCGTTTGCAAACACTTTCAACGCATATTCAACATGCCGGTGATTATTATGCCGCTGCACAAAGCATCATTGATCATCCGACAAAAGAATATACCACTTTAGCTATTCAGCAGAACGAAGGAAGTGTTGACGTGTTTGGCGCTGCGCTTGAAGATTCTATTAAAGCTTCATCATTAACTGGTGCTGAAAAAGATACGCTGCATCATCGCATTGCTGCTACTGTGACAGCGATAAGAAATTATGTGGTTTTTCTTAAAAAGATAAGCGCTGATAAGAATTATGCATTCAGCAATTTCAGGATCGGCAAAATATTGTTCGAACAGAAGTTTAAATACGATCTTGTTACAGACTATACGGCAGAACAAATGTTTACCAAAGCAGACTCGGCAAAGCATTATTATCACAGGGAGATGTATAAGATCGCGGATAGGTTATGGCCCAAATATTTTAGTACGGCGCAAAAGCCGGCAGATTCCTTAACCCTTATAAAAAATGTGCTTGATAAGCTTTCTTTGAATCACGCATCGCCCCAAACGGTGGTGGATACGGCGACAAAGCTGGTTCATGACCTGGAGCGATTTATCATTGAAAAAGAACTTTTCAATTATGATACCAGTTATCCTTTAAAGGTACGCGTGATGCCTGCATTCATGGCCGGTGTTTCTTTAGCGAATGCAGAACAATTACCGCCTTATCAAAAGTCGGGTATAACCTATTACAATATCATGGATCTGTCTAAAATGCCTGTTGCCGATGCAGAAAGCGAGCTGCGGGAATACAATACCTATTCGTTGCAATTTCTCTCCATGCATGAAGCCATGCCAGGCCACTGCATGCAAGGTGTGTATAACAACAAGTCGGGCAGCATCATTAAATCCGTTTTTCAGAATGGCCCGATGGTGGAAGGATGGGCTGTTTACTGCGAGCAGATGATGATGGAAAACGGCTGGGGAAACAATTCACCCGAGCTCTGGCTGGTTTTATACAAATGGCGCTTGCGTGAGTGCAGTAATGTACTGATCGATTACGGGATACAGTGTTTGAACTATTCCGAAAGCGATGTGAATAAATTATTAAAGAATGAAACTTTCCAGGAAGATGCGCAGATAAAGGAGAAATATCACCGGGCAACAGTTTCCCAGGTTCAGCTCTGCTCCTATTTTACTGGTTTGGTTGATATACTTTCTTTGCGGGAAGCATATAAAAATAAAACCGGCAGCAATTACAGTTTGAAAGATTTCCACGAAAAGTTCCTGAGCTACGGCAGCGCGCCGGTTAAATATATAAGAGAAGTCATGTTGAAATAATTATTAATAACCGTTCAGGAAAGTTTTCCAAAGCTTTATCATCTTTTCTTTTTATTCACAGGTTTTTGCTTAATTTTTGCTTATAAAAACTCAATAAAAAAAAATTCTATTATGAAAAAATTCTTATCGCTTGCCTTATTCTCAGGCATATTGTTAATGAGCGTAAATGCTCATGCCCAGGACGATAAATCCAAACGGCCAAGCCCGCCGGCAATAGCTTCCGGCACAACTGCTGAAGGAACTGAAATTAAAATTGATTACAGCCAGCCTTCAGTAAAAGGGAGGGAAATTGGTAAAGATGTTGAACCTAAGAAAGGCAAAGTATGGCGTACAGGCGCTAACGAAGCCACGGTGTTCGAGGTGAGTAAGGATGTAACTATTGAAGGGGAAGAATTACCGGCAGGAAAATACGGCTTATATTCAATATGGAATGGTGACACATGGACTATTATTTTTAATAAAACCTGGAACCAATGGGGTACTAATTATAAAGAAGGGGATGATGCCCTGCGTGTTACTGTGCCCAATGTGCCACCCGCTTCACCAAGTGAAAAGATGACGTTTAACGTTGGAAATGATGGCAAGGTTAACCTCGCGTGGGGCGGTGTAGGCTTTAATTTTACAGTGATGTAATCTAATTGGGAAATTTTGGGATTGGGAAATTTTGGAATTTACTTCCGGATTTCCCAATTTTCATTTTTACCCTTAAACGATGTTCCGTTCAATTTCCCAATCTCCCTCCCGCATTTTGCGGGACAAAATTCCAAAATCCTAATAATCCGAATAAGAAGCCGCATGCATCAAAATAATGTCTGCTTTTGAAACATTGTTCTTGTATTCATCCATAGAGCTGAGATTCTTCCATGCGGGATCGTCGCCAAAGGTTTTCCAGTGTGCATCGCGCGCTGACATATTCTCAAAAGAAGTCAAATACATCAGGTTGGGCATCCTGCTTCCGGCAACAACGTCGGCATAAAACACCGCGTTAAAATTCAGTTTTTTAAAGATGCCTATTTCGTTACCCGCGTTAAACATTTTCACTTTGCTTTTATAATAATTTTCTGTGGGGCTTTCATAACTGCGTAATTCATACACATGCTCTTTTTTATCCCCGTTGAGTTTTGGCAAATTCATGGAAGACGCTAATTCGAATGCACTCAATAATATTTTTTCCATTCTTACGTACGGAGGATTTTGGTAGGATGCAGTAAGATAATCTTTACCGGTTTCCGCATAGATCGCGTCTTTATCCAAAGCAGTTTGCAGTGCCTGCATATCATTCAAAGACTTAAAAGGTATGATGACATAAATTATTTTATCCGTAGCGGTGTCGTTTGCAATAGGCTTAAATACGCCGATATTTTTTATTTGCTTTCTGTGCAGGGCCGGCAGGTAAGCAGTTTGCAGGTAAGTATCTAAAGTGATCTCTTGTTGCGGATTTTTAAAATGATAGACAGTTATTTGATAAATCTCGTTGGAAAAGCTTTTTGCTGATATACATAAAAGCGCTAATACGGTAAAGAGGATACAATGTTTTTTCATAAAATGTTGATTATATCGTAAAGTTAATATTGCGCATTAATAATCACTGGTCGAATGATTATTTTTGCAGCTTAAATTTTTGAATGACATGGTAAAAGTGGCGGGAATTCAAATGAGTTGTTCTTCGGATAAAGAAACTAATCTTAATAAGGCCATAGAAAGCATAAAACAAGCAGCCGCAAAAGGCGCACAGATTATCTGCACACAGGAGTTATTTACTTCCCTGTATTTCTGCGATGAAGAGAACTATGACAATTTTAAACTGGCAGAAGCTATTCCGGCCGCAACAACGGAAAGATTGAGCAGCCTTGCCGAGGAATTGAATGTGGTGATCATCGCATCCTTATTTGAAAAAAGAGCACAAGGTATTTATCATAACACTACCGCAGTGCTGGATGCAGACGGCACTTACCTTGGCAAATACCGGAAAATGCATATTCCTGATGACCCGGGTTATTATGAGAAATTTTATTTCACTCCGGGAGATCTTGGCTATAAAGTTTTCAAAACCAAATATGCAACAATAGGCGTTTTGATCTGCTGGGATCAATGGTATCCGGAAGCTGCCCGTATCACCTCTTTAATGGGCGCGGAAATTTTGTTTTACCCAACAGCGATCGGCTGGGCAACCGACCAGGATGCAGCTACTAATGACGAGCAATATAATGCATGGCAAACCATACAGCGCAGTCACGCCGTGGCAAATGGTGTGCATGTTGTAAGTGTGAACAGGGTCGGATTTGAACAGGATGGACGAATGAAATTCTGGGGAGGTTCATTTGTCTCAAATCCTTTTGGCAATCTTATTTATAAAGCTTCCCACGAAGATGAAGATGTGTTCACCGCAGACATTGATGTGCAAAAAACCGATCGCTACAGAACACATTGGCCTTTCCTGCGTGACAGGAGAATTGACTCGTATGAGCAGATAACGAAGCGGTTTATTGATAGTGAGTAATCAATTTTATAACTTCACGTAAACTAAAGGTTATGGACACAGATGTTGCAATGACTAAACTGGAACTTGCCAAATGGATTATTGATTTGGAAGATAAAAATACACTGGAAAAAGTTGCCTGTTTAATGAATGAGAACCAAAAAACTAAGTATGATCCCGCGTACGAAGCAACTTTATCACAGGAAGAAAAAGTTGCATACTGGCAGCAAGTAGGAATTTCGGGCGAAGAATTGTTTGGTAATGTTGTAGCCTACATCAACACATTACCGTGGAAAAAGTAATCATTTATTTACCCGAAGTAGCAATTCATTTCAAGCATTTGGTGAGCATTCTGTTCGAGAAAGAGTATTTTGGTTTTGTAGAGAGCGCTGAAGAATATGTGCTTAAAATACGAAGTTTCATAGAAGAAAATATTGGTATTTATCCCGCCAAACAAACACCTGCCAAATTTAAACTATACGGCGAAAACTATATACTTTATAAAGCGAATAAAAGGACTACGTGGTATATTTTCTTTTCACAAATAGAGCAAAGTTTTTTCGTAAAATTTATTACTAATAATCACACTGCTTTTATTGGCAATTTTAATCCCTGAAATTTATGGCGCCGTTATTCAATGATTTAAAATGAATCTAACCCTGCGAGATTATCAATTATGCGGCATTTATGATATTCTTAATGCATGGACTGATTGCCAAAGTATTTTATTTCAAATGCCAACCGGCACAGGAAAAACAACCCTTTTTTGTGAAATCGTAAGAAAGTTTATATCTGAACTTTACCCTGATAAAAAGGTTTTAATTGTAACGCACAGAAAAGAATTGGTTGAGCAGGTGTTTAACAGGCTGGTTAGCGGGTTTCATTTAACGGCTGGCATTATATCATCTAATTACATAGGCATTCAGTCGGCTCCCATTCAGGTTGCATCTATTCAAACTTTAGTAAGAAGGGAAGAACATCAAAAAGATATTTTTTCTTTGGTGATTATTGATGAAGCCCACCATGCTTTGGCAAGCATATATAAAAAGCTTTGGGGTTTTTACCCGGGCAGTAAATTTATAGGCGTAACCGCTACGCCTATAAGAACAAATGGCGAAGGCTTTCATGATTTGTTTGATAAACTGGTTACAACAGCTTCTGTAAAATGGTTCATCAAAAACAATTATCTCTCCGACACAAAATATTTTGCAAGCCATACGCCAGATTTAAGCAATATAAAATTAAAAGCAGGGGATTATGATGAACTGGAGCTGAGTGAAGTAATGCAGCACAACACGGTAATGGCTGATTTGGTTCAAAGCTATATTGACTTTGCACTGGATAAAAAAATGATTGTTTATGCAGTAAACAGGAGTCATTGCGCCCGGATTGTAGAAAAGTTTAACAGCATGGGTTATTCTGCAAAGGCAATTGATTCTTACACACCAACAGACGAGCGGCAAAAATTAGTAGAAGATTTTAAAAACAATAAGTTTAAGATTTTATGTAACGTAAATATTTTTACGGAAGGTTTTGATTGCCCTGATGTTGACGCCGTGCAGCTTGCAAGGCCTACTAAATCGTTAGTGTTGTTTTTGCAGCAGGTTGGCAGGTGTATGCGCCCTCATCAAAACAAACAATACGGAATTATATTGGATAATGCGGGGCTTTGGAAAGAGCACGGGTTGCCAAAAATGGATAGAAATTGGAGTTTAAATGGTGATGATAAAAGCCTTTGCCCGTCGCAAAAAGAAATTATTGGCATAAAAGAAATTTCCGCAAGGAAAAATAGTGAACCGCAGGAAAGTAAAGGCATAAGGCTTATTGAATTGGGAGAACTGGAAAATATAGCTCCTGCAAAAACGATTGATTTTAATAATATTGAAAGAAACCTTACTGATAAAAAAATTGCCACTATGAGAGAACGAATAGAGGAACTGACAAGTCAAATTCAAGAAATTAAACAGAGAATACAAACTGAACCAAAAGAATTTATAAAGAATATTCTGGGAAAGGAATTAAAAACATTGCAAAATGAATTATCTAAATTACAGGAAGAATTACAGCCCCAGAGATTTGAACAAGTACTTGGGCTTATTATTGAAAAATGCCAGGATGTGATTGATAGTAATGAAATTTTTGTTGATGGTGATAAGGACGCTTTCTTAAACCGTTTTGTTGAGCCGTATTTGAAATTAAATGATTTAAAAAATATTCAGGATGTTATAAACAGAAAGCCTATAACTCAGAATATTGCCCAGGAAAATTCAACATCAAAAGAATCAGAAAATAAAGTGCAAACGAAGCGCGGACCAATAACAAAATTAAAAGTAATATTTCCCAACGGCAAGATAATTTTTCATAATAAGGCTGCTAAAACTTTAGTAAATACTATTGTTGAGATAGGTATTGATAAAGTTCAATCTCTCAATTTGATTAATGATGGTGTTCCACTTGTTTCTAATCAAAAGGATAACAAATACAAAAGTAGCCAGTACGAAGTTTCACATGGATTATACGTAATAACACATTCTTCAACACAACAAAAGAAGAAACTGCTTGAAAATATTTCAGAAAAATTTGGTCTGGGGCTTAAAATTGAAATAATCTGAAATGTATTTCACCAAGCAAAATATAAAACCTCTACAATTATGTCTTATGTAATTTTCTAACTTTGAAAACCATGTTAGGCAAAAGTGAAATACTGCATATTTTGAAAGAACAAAAACCTTTTCTGAGCGAAAAATTTTACGTAAAAGAAATTGGCTTGTTTGGTTCGTTTGCAAGAAACGAAGCGACCGGCAACAGTGATATTGATTTTTTGGTTGAATTATTTCCATGCACAGAAAATTATATTGAAACCAAAGAAGCCTTGCGTGAATATTTAAGCGCATTGTTTGGCAGAAAAGTAGATTTGGCTAATCCACGCTCATTAAAACCTCACTTTAAAGACCGCATATTGAAACAAGCTGTTTATGTACAATGGAGGATTGATTCGTAATGGGCAGAAAGATGGAAAGTCAGAAAGTCCATAAGACGGGAAGTCAGAAAGTCAAGAAGTTTGAAAGACTGTAAGTAATGTTTAAACCAAAATTCAATTATATGCCCTTTAAGTTTGAAAAATTACTTGTTTGGCAAAAGGCATTAGACCTTGCGACAATTGTAGATGAAGTATCAAAAAAATTTCCGAAAGATGAATTATATGTTCTCGCTTCGCAAATAAAACGGGCCGCCGATTCTGTTTCCCT
Organism: Parafilimonas sp.; assembly: GCA_036274175.1. Taxonomy (GTDB): domain Bacteria; phylum Bacteroidota; class Bacteroidia; order Chitinophagales; family Chitinophagaceae; genus Parafilimonas. The sequence continues at coordinate 7,639 of DASUGF010000090.1, read as the reverse complement.
GAATATTGCAGAAGGATCAACCGGCCAGTCAAATGCAGAATTTAAGAGGTTCCTTGGTATTGCATTACGATCAGATATTGAAGTTGTTGGTTGCATTTATTTAGCCAAAAGAAGAAATATTATTATGGAAGATGACTTTAATAAAATCTATAAATCCTGTGAAGAAATTTTAGTGATGATCAATGCATTAAGAAACTCACTGGATAAAAACTAATTAAAAGAATGTCTAAAAATCTTTCCGACTTTCCGTCTTCCGGACTTCCGGACTTCCCGACCCCCTCCCAACTCGGCTACTACTTCCCCGCTGAATTTGCGCCGCATGAAGCAACATGGCTAAGCTGGCCGCATAAAGAAGCATCGTGGCCGGGAAAAATTCAAACCATATATAAACCCTATGCACAGTTTATAAAAGCAGTTAGTGAAGGAGAAAAAGTGCGCATTAATGTAGGCGATGAAGAGATGAAAATTTTTGCGGAACATGTGCTGGCAAAAGAGGATGTAAACATGCAACAGGTTGAATTTTTCTTTCACCCCACCAATGATGCCTGGTGCCGCGATCACGGACCGGCATTTTTGATCAATCCCGAAAAAAAGGAAAAAGCTATTGTTGACTGGGGATATAATGCATGGGGCAACAAATACCCGCCTTATGACCTGGATGATGTTATTCCGGCGTTGATCGCAAAACATTTCAATTTACCAGTGTTTCATCCCGGTATTGTAATGGAAGGCGGTTCAGTTGAGTTTAATGGCAAAGGAACCTTGTTAACTTCAACTGCCTGCTTGTTAAATCCAAACAGGAACCCGCAATTGAATCAGGAACAGATAGAAAATTATTTAGGCGAATATTATGGTGTTGAGCAAATTCTTTGGGTAGATGAAGGCATTGTTGGCGATGATACCGATGGACATATTGATGATACGGTTCGTTTTGTGAATGAAGACACCGTATTAACAGTTATTGAAGAAAATAAAGCTGATGAAAATTATGAACTGCTTCAGCATAATTTAAAGCAATTAAAGGCAATGCGTTTATTAAATGGCAAGCAATTAAATATTGTTGAATTGTCAATGCCTGATGAAGTAGAGTATGAAGGCCAGCGGTTACCCGCTTCCTATGCGAATTTTTATATAGCGAATGATGTTGTGGTAGTGCCCATATTCCAATGCGCAAAAGATGAGAAAGCTTTGGAAATAATACAGCAATATTTTCCATCCAGAAAAGTAATGGGTATTAATTCAGTTGATATCATATGGGGGCTTGGGAGCTTTCATTGCTTAAGCCAACAGGAACCAAAAATTTGATTGCTGATTTCGGGATTGCGGGATTTGCCGATTTATGTTTCAGGCTGTTATCAATTTCAAAATTTCCCTCCCGCATTTTGCGGGACAAAATTCCAAAATAATCTGCCCTATTCCTTCCAATGTCCCATGCGCCCGAATTTCTCTATACGCAACTGTATGCGTTTTTCAGGCGATAGATCTCTCACTTCATTAAGCGCGCTTATTATAGCAGATTTGAGTATGGCTGATGCATCATTGTAATCCCAGTGAGCACCGCCTTCAGGTTCGGGCACAATTTCGTCAACGAGTCCAAAGCCTTTCATATCGTTTGCGGTGAGTTTGAGCTGTTCAGCGGCTACCTCTTTTTTCTCCCAGCTTCTCCATAAGATAGTGCTGCAGTTTTCAGGGGATATAACGGTGTACCACGCATTCTCCATCATCAGTATCCGGTCACCTACGCCAATGCCCAGCGCGCCGCCGCTTGCGCCTTCACCAATAATGCAGCAAATGATAGGAACACGAAGACGCATCATTTCATAAATATTACGCGCAATGGCTTCTCCCTGGCCACGTTCTTCTGCTTCCATTCCCGGGTAAGCGCCAGGTGTATCGATTAAAGTAACAACAGGTTTATTAAATTTTTCCGCCAGCTTCATCAAACGCAAAGCTTTGCGGTAGCCTTCAGGGTTGGCCATGCCAAAATTGCGCAACTGGCGTGTTTTGGTATTAATACCTTTTTGCTGGCCGATGAGCATTACGGTTTCCCCATCAATTTCCCCAAGACCTCCCACCATGGCTTTATCATCTTTCACATTCCTATCGCCAAAGATCTCAATAAAATTGTCCAGCATTTTTTCTATATACTTGAATGTATAAGGGCGATCAGGATGCCGGCTCAGTTGTACACGCTGCCAGGGCGTTAAATGCTCAGTTATGCTTTTTCTTTTTTCAAGAACGGAGTCTTCCAATTGCCGGATAGTTTGCGAATAATCTATTTTAGAATTTTTCTCTGCCAGTTTTTTTGTTTGATCAATTTGTTCATATAGCTCTTTAATCGGCTGTTCGAAATCAAGAAACTGCCTGTTGGGATACTGCGGCATACGTTAAATGTTGGGCGGTAAAAGTAAGAGAGATTTTTTAATTCAAAATTGATAACGAAAATATTAAATTCAGGTTCCATAAAGTTTATTATATTAAAACTGAAACCCATTTTGCCATATTTCAATAAAATAATTATGAGAAAATTTCATCTTCTAACCGCTTTCCTTTTTGCATATTGTATTTGCAGGATCAATTTGGTGAACGCACAGGTAGATGTGCAGGATTCGCTTGCATTGGTTGATTTATACAACAGCACAAACGGCTCACAATGGACTTATAACACAAATTGGCTAACCACAGCACCGGTGAGCAGTTGGTATGGCATCCAGGTGAGTGATAACAGGGTGGTTGTCGTTAGCTTAAACAGCAATAATCTTAAGGGAACGCTCCTTTCTTCTTTAGGGAAATTAAGTAAGGTGTATCAGTTATATTTAGACCATAACCAATTAAGTGGTACTATACCGGCGCAGTTAGGCAATATTAAACGTCTTGGGTATTTATGGTTGGGAAATAATCATTTAAGCGGCAACATCCCTTCTTCCCTGGGTAATCTTACAAATCTTCTTTTTTTAGATTTGGCATCCAATCAATTAACCGGTAGCATTCCTGCGGAACTGGGTAACCTAATTAATATTAACCGTTTTCTTTTAAACGATAATCAGTTAAGCGGCGCCATTCCTTCTTCTTTAGGGAATTTCAGTAAAATTGATTTTTTCTGGCTTAACAATAACCAGTTAAGCGGCAGCATTCCTCCTGGATTAGGTAATCTTACTACTGCTGAATTTTTTAATCTTGGTTATAATCAATTAAGCGGAAGTATCCCATCAGAATTAGGTACTATTAGTCCGATTGAGTTGCGTTTAAATAATAACGGGTTAAGCGGCAGCATTCCTTCTTCTTTAAGCACTACGGCAGTTTTGGATTTAAGTTATAATCAATTAACCGGAAATATCCCTTCCTCTTTAAGTAAGTGTACCAATCTTAACTTAAGTTATAATCAATTAAGCGGAAATATTCCCTCTTCTTTTAACCAATTTTATCGTCTTGATTTAAGCCACAATCACTTAAACGGCAGCATTCCACTTTTAAATACTTATTATTCTGGTTACGTCGATCTAAGTTACAATCAACTCAGCGGGATTATTCCACAAGGCATTGGCAACAACAATTACCTTAGGGAATTATATTTAAACAATAATGAATTCAGCGGCAGTATTCCATCTTTTGATGATTATATGCTGTTAAGAATTTTGTCTTTGAACAATAACAAATTAACAGGCGAAATACCCTCTTTTGCTAATTGTTATTTTTTAAAGTCACTTCATCTTGAAAATAATAATCTCAGTAATAGTATTCCAACCAGTCTTGGAAATCTCACTTCCCTTAAATATTTATTCTTATCTGATAACAATTTGACAGGTAACATTCCTTCATCATTTAGCAAATTAACCAGGCTGATATCTTTTCATGCAGGATATAACAGGCTTGGCGATACGGCGCCTGCATTTCTTGCTACTTTGTCACGGCTGCGTAAGTTAGGTTTAGCCGGAAATAATTACACATTTGATGGATTGGAAGAACTGGCCCAACATGATTTTGATACTTTCAAATACTTGAGACAACACAAAATTGAAATTCATCAATACAATAACACACTTTCTGTTTATGCCGGCGGAACACTTAGTAATAATACTTACAAATGGTATAAAGACGGAGTTTTGATCGCAACAATAAATGGTGATTCAACTTATACACCAACAGAAAGTGGTGCTTATACGGTTGGGGTTACAAACGCTGTTGCAACGGAGCTTATATTATATAGCGATACGGTAACTATTGGTTCATTAATAACATCCCGGCAAAACAATATTGCAGCAATAAGCGCCGGTAAGAAAAATAATTTCTCAGTGTATCCTAATCCTGCAAAAACAACAGTGTTAGTTTCATTTAAGGAAGCAGGTAATTACGGAATTACACTTACTGATATTACAGGAAAAATTTTCCAGGCAAAAAAAGTAACTATTCTTAAACGCAACAACACTTTGCGATTAGATGTGAGCAAATACATAGCGGGTATGTACCTGATAACAATAACCAATGAAAAAAATGAAAGCCAGTCTGTAAAGCTGATAAAAGAATAAATGATTTGATATAATAATAAAATTTTTCTAACACTTAAACCAAATTTATGACGGCAAAATTTACATTTTTACTATTAGTATTTGCATTGGGTTTATATATGGGAAACCCTGCAACAGCACAGGTAAACGTGCAGGACTCGCTTGCTTTGGTTGATTTTTATAATAGTACAGATGGGCCGAATTGGAAAAAAAATAATAACTGGCTCTCCGCTTTGCCCGTAAAAAACTGGTATGGTGTTAAAGTAACAGGAGGCAGGGTTACGTCATTAATTCTGACCCTTAATAAGCTTAGCGGAATATTACCTGCTTCCATAGGTAACCTTACCGGGCTGATTTATTTAAACTTAGGTTATAATAAACTGAGTGGAAGCATACCTTCTTCCATAAGCAATCTTGTAAACCTTCAGCTTTTAGGACTTAACGCCAACAACCTAAATGGAAAAATAATTCCTGAAATAGGTAGTTTAATTAATTTAAGAGATTTGTATTTGAATGACAACCGGTTTAACGGCAATATACCAGATGCATTAGGGAATCTTTTTAATCTTAAAAATTTATTTATTGGCAACAGCCAGTTAACCGGAAAAATTCCTTCAACATTTAAAGATCTTATAAACCTTGAAGAGTTTTATCTGACAAATAGTTCTATCGGTGGAAATATTCCGTTGTTTCTAAAAAACCTGGGCAGTTTAAAACTCCTCTCCTTAAGCGGAAACCAATTCAGCGGACCAATATCTCCTGCCTTTAAGTATTTATCTAATTTAAATTCTTTAAACTTAAGCAATAATAAACTAAGCGGCCATATTCCGGCAGGGTTGGGCAACCTTACTAATTTGGGGTACTTAAATTTAAGTAATAACCAGTTAACAGGAAATATTCCCACCTCATTTCATTATCTCGTTAATCTTGGGGCGTTATATTTAAGTAATAACCAGCTTAGTGGCAATATTCCTCCTTTTCTAAATAAGCTTACTGCACTTGCATATTTGGTTTTAAATAATAACCAGTTTACAGGAAAAATACCACCATTTAGTTCTAAGGTTATCTACCGGATCGATTTCAGTTATAACCAGTTGAGCGGAGCGATACCGCCATCTATAAGTGATCTTTCTTTTAACAGCAGCGCAGTAATTAATTTAAGCCACAATCAATTAACCGGTCCTGTGCCAACATTTACAAACCTGACTTACGGCACTATTGACAAGCTCGATTTCAGTTATAATCATTTATCCGGAAACCTCCTTTTAAAAGGGCTCATTGTTTCCTTTTCAATCAACCTGAGCCATAATGATCTCAGTGGAAAAATTCCTGAAAGCTTTAAAAGTGTGTCAGCTAATACGATTGATATTAGTTATAACTTTTTCAATGATACAGTACCTTATCTGCTCACTCCCAAATTATTTATACTGCAGAACAATTTTACATTTGACGGTATTGAAGCCTTGGTGAAAAATCACACCAATGATAGCCTTTTCTATATGCCGCAACAAGCCGTAAAATTGCATCAAAGCGGTAACAAGCTTTCTGTTTACGCCGGCGGAACGCTTAGCAATAACACTTATAAATGGTATAAAGATGGAGCTTTGATCGCAACAGTAAGTGGTGATTCAACTTATAAGCCAACAACGAGCGGTGCTTATAATGTAAAAGTTACAAACTCCGTTGCAACGCAGCTTACATTATACAGTGATACAGTAACAGTTGGTTTATTAACTGCATCGCAGCTAAGCAATATTGCAGCAATACCAACCGGTGATAAAAATAATTTTTCAGTTTTTCCTAATCCGGCAAAAACAACTGCATCTGTTTTGTTTAATGAAACAGGGAATTGCGTAATTGCGCTTACAGATATCTCAGGAAAAATTCTTCAGACAAAAAAAATAACTGCTTCTAGCGGCAACAACACTTTGCAATTAGATGTAAGCAAATACCCGGATGGCTTATACATGATAACGATTGTAAATGAAAAAAATGAAAGTCGGACCATTAAGCTGAAAAAAGAATAGGTCATTTAAAATTGAACACGAATTATTCGAATGTTTAAACTCAATTTTATGAAACCACTACTTACGCTTATTTTATTTACGCTTGCATTAAATTTCTGCGAACCAATTACTGCAGGTGCACAGGTAAATGTCCAGGACTCGCTTGCTTTGGTTGATCTGTATAACAGTACAGATGGATCACACTGGGTAAACAATACAAACTGGTTAACCGCACCGGCGAGTTCGTGGTTTGGTATCAAGGTTACAGGCAACAGGGTAACAGAAGTAACGTTACACTTTAATCAATTAAGTGGCAATATTCCTTCTTCTTTAGAAAATCTTACAGAGCTTCAGAAACTGGATTTATATCATAATAAATTAATGAGGAGCATTCCTGAATCTTTGGGAAACCTTACGAACCTTTGGGGATTATACCTGGAAGAGAACCAATTAAGTGGTAACATTCCGGCATCATTGGGAAATCTTATTAACCTTTTAGGCATAGATTTGTCAAATAATAAGTTAACGGGTAATATACCAACCACTTTTGGAAATCTTAAAAAGCTTGAAGGCCTAAATGTTTATAATACTCAAATAACCGGCAATATTCCGCCCGAACTTGGAAATCTTACTAAACTTGGAACGCTGTACTTATTTCATAACCAATTAAACGGAAATATCCCGCCGCAGCTCGGTAACTTATCCAACCTTTGGCAATTAAGATTATACGATAATCAATTAAGCGGAAAAATTCCAAAAGAATTGGGGAGCCTTTCCAAACTTCAGACTTTACAACTATCGGGTAACCAATTAAGCGGAAGCATTCCACCTGAATTGGGTAATCTTCATAGCCTGCTAGAACTTTATTTAGATAACAATAAATTAAGCGAAGGCATTCCACCTGAATTAGGAAACCTTACGAAACTCGATTATCTATATTTAAATAATAACCAGCTCAGCGGAAGTATTCCACCTGAGTTCGGCAATCTTAACCCACATTGCAGCATTTGACCTGTTACTTGTTAAAATTTTCGTTTTATAAAGAAAATTTTCAGGTCATATTTCGTATGGGGGTACGGGACGAATTCATATAGCCTACGTATAAAGGCTTCGTTGATTTTGTAGTAC
>DASUGF010000089.1:0-7355 GCA_036274175.1 Parafilimonas sp. | reverse complement strand
GGAGTAATCTATGGATGATCGAGTTTAGTTCAATTATGTGTAAGAATCTTCTTACGCTGAATGAGAAAAGCCGTGTGAGGTGAGAATCTCAAGCACGGTTTTGTGGAAGGCTTGGGCTGAAATGCCCTTGCCTATCCGACCACAGAAACCGGATTGTAATTAGTCATCTAAAACCAATCTGCCTGCAACAACGGCATGGCTGTAAACCGTGGCTCTAAGGAATAAGCTTCAGTAACAGTAATTCTAATCATCGGCATATCCAGGCTTGACCCAACACTATTGAACTATTATTTTTATTTTCAATTTTTGTATTTCAATTTGGCTTCAGCATCGGCTGGTGGAACGCGGAATATCACGCCTTCAGCAATCCTGGGCCGTTGTATTGATACTGTTATATAAGACTATACACATCAACCTTTCTTTCGCGCTGTGCAGGGATTAGCTTTAATCTTGGCGCAGACACGAAGTATGCATGAACTAATTTAATCATCAATGCACGTCGTAGTTTTATTAAATTGCCCGTTAATTAAAGCTACTACGTGAAAAAAATCCCGTTTTCTTTTTGCCTGGTTATCGTGTGTCTTTTCAAAGCAACTGCCCAACCCGGTTTCATCCAGAATATCTATGCAAGGAATTATGTAAACCTCGATGGCCGGTGGCATTACGTTGTTGATGTTTATGAAACGGGCTTTCGTGGTTTTCATGGTGCGAGAGCTGATGAGGAGGAAAAACTCGGCGGCTTCTTTGAAAATAAACAACAGCAATCCAAATCAGAATTGATCGAATACAATTTTGATAAATCCCCAACCTTAAATGTTCCCGGCGACTGGAATTCGCAGGATGAAAAACTATTGTATTTTGAAGGAACGGTTTGGTACCAGTGTAGTTTTAATTTTCATCCGCAAACTGGTAAGAGATATTTCTTAAGATTCAACGCCATTAACTATGACGCTTATGTTTCACTGAATGACAAACGGCTTGGTGTGCACGCGGGAGGTTTTACACCTTTTGAATTTGAAGTGACAAGGCAGTTGCAGGATGGTAATAACTTTATTGTAGTTAAGGTGAACAATACCCGCAGAAAAGAAAATGTGCCTACAGATAATTTCGACTGGTGGAATTACGGAGGCATTACACGCGATGTTTTATTGGCTGAAATGCCGTCAACTTTCATAAGGGATTATAAAATACAGCTCGCAAAAAATGATCTTAAAACCATAACAGGATATGTGCAGTTGGATGGTGCTGATCTTTCACAACAAATAAGAATTACTATCCCGGAAGCGAATTTGCAGGCAACCATAAATACGGATGCAAATGGTAAAGCGACGTTTTCGATCCCTGTAAAATCATTAAATTATTGGTCGCCCGAAAACCCTAAACACTACAAAGTTTTGATCACATCATCTACTGATACAGTCATTGATGAAATTGGTTTTAGAACCATCGAGGCAAAAGGCACAGATATTTTGTTGAATGGAAGATCAATATTTCTGCGTGGCATTTGTTTGCATGAAGAAGATCCGTTTATTCCCGGCAGGCCGCGGTCAGCAAGCGATATAAAAATGTTATTGACCTGGGCAAGAGAGTTGAATTGCAATTTTGTACGGCTTGCTCATTATCCACATAATGAGAATACAAGCCGTTTGGCAGATTCAATGGGTTTGTTGTTGTGGGAAGAAGTGCCTGTTTACTGGACAATAGACTGGACGAACGATTCCACTTTGCGCAATGCGCAACATCAGATAACAGATCTTATTCAAAGAGATAAGAATCGCGCCAGTGTGATCGTTTGGTCAATTGGCAATGAAACGCCTAATACTCCCGAGCGCGAAAAATTTATGGAAGCCATGGCTGATTCTGCACATGCATTGGATAACACAAGATTGGTTTCTGCCGCTTTACTTACACGAACCAACGATAACACGATTGCTATTGATGATGCCTTAGGCAAAAAACTCGATGTAGTAAGCTTTAATGAATATTATGGCTGGTACAGTAAAGAAATGCCCTGGGAAATAAATAAATTTGGTTTCAATATTGCATATAATAAGCCCGTGATCATAAGTGAGCTTGGTGCTGATGCATTGGGTGGTTTTTATGCAGATTCAGCAACGCGTTTCAGCGAAGAGTATCAAAAAAGTTTTTATCAGAATCAGATACAATTAATAAGTAAGGTCAATAATTTAAGAGGTGTTACTCCGTGGATATTGGTTGATTTCCGATCACCAAGAAGAATGAATCCTGATTACCAGGATGGCTGGAACCGCAAAGGTTTGATATCAGAAACCGGACAAAAGAAAAAAGCATTTCAGGTGTTGAAAGATTTTTATAATAAAAAAGAAAAAGAATATCAACTTAAATAAATTTGTTCACCTGAATTGTAAATATAAAAACACGTTTTGCGAAGTCTCTTCGCGGATGTATGTACCGGGTCGCTGACCCGCAATAGCTTTTGCGGGTTATATATAGAATAAAATACTGTTAAGCAATTATGTTCAATATGAAAACACGCCGCCATTTTATTCAGCAACTTTCGTTAGCAACAGCAAGCTTGCCATTAATTAATGTTTTAAACGCATGTGCAATGAATACACAAGCAAATAATGATGATAAAATTTTACGTGTGGCTATTATGGGTTTGGGCAGTTATGGAACGCGTGTTGCAGAAGCGATGCAATCATGCAAAAGGGCAAAGCTTGTTGGAGTGATCAGCGGTACGCCTTCCAAGATAGAAAAATGGAAAAGCAAGTATAACATACCGGATAAAAATTGCTATAACTATGAAAATTTCGATGCCATAAAAGACAATCCTGATATAGATGCCGTGTATGTGATCACACCTAATGCCCTGCATCACGATGAAGTGATACGCGTTGCAAAGGCAGGCAAACATGCGATATGCGAGAAACCAATGGCGTTAAATGCAAAAGAAGGCCAGGAAATGGTAGATGCGTGCAAAGCGGCTAATGTAAAACTGTTGGTAGGTTACCGCATGCATTTTGAACCGCACACGCTCGAAGTGATCAGGATGCGAAATGCCGGTGATTTTGGCAAGATATTATTCTTCCAGGGATTAAGCGGTTTCATTATTGGTGACCCAACACAATGGCGTTTGAATAAAGCGCTTGCCGGCGGCGGTTCTTTAATGGATATCGGTATTTATTCGGTAAATGGCGCACGATATATGATCGGTGAGGATCCTGTTTGGGTAATAGCACAGGAAACAAAGAACAATCCCGAAAAATTTAAAGAAGGTGTTGATGAAACCATCCAGTTCGAGTTAGGATTTCCCGGTGGCGCAGTGGCTTCATGTTTATCAACATACAGCATGAATAATCTTGACCGCTTCTTCCTGAATGGCGATAAAGGATTTGCTGAGTTAATGCCTGCAACCGGTTACGGGCCTACTGCCGGCAGAACAAATAAGGGACAAATAGATGCGCCTGTTGTTATACATCAGACACAACAAATGGATGCGATGGCGGGAATAATTTTAAATGATGAAAAACCTGTTGTGCCCGTCGATGGCGAAGAAGCCGTAAAAGACCTTAAGATCATGGATGGTATATATGAGTCCTGCAAAACAGGTAAAAAGGTTGAATTAAAGCTATAATATTTTCTTTCTGTAAACTATAACTTTCACGTAATAACGGTGATGGCAAATTTCTACCTTTGCAGTCATGCTTAGTACAGAACAATCATCTTCCTACAGGCATATCGAAGAAATGCCCGTGTCAGAAATCATCAAACACATAAATGAAGAAGACAAAACAGTGGCGCTTGCTGTTGAAAAAGCATTGCCGCAGATCGACCGGTTAATTACAGCCATTTCAGATAAAATGCTTGCCGGTGGTAAATTGTTTTATATCGGAGCAGGCACCAGCGGAAGGCTGGGTATCCTGGATGCCAGTGAATGCCCCCCCACTTATGGGGTGCCTTACGACCTGGTGCAGGGAATAATTGCAGGCGGTTTCAGTGCAATCACCCGTGCGGCGGAGTTTGCGGAAGACGATACAAAACAGGGCTGGCTTGATCTCCAGTCGAAACATATTTCTTTTAAAGATTTTGTTGTTGGCATCGCGGCCAGCGGTACTACCCCTTACGTGATCGGTGCTTTGGAACAATGTAACAAGAATAATATCGGTACCGGGTGCATTACCTGCAATGCAGGTTCGCCATTGGCGGCAGTAGCAGATTATCCTGTTGAAGTGGTAACCGGCCCGGAATTTATTACTGGTAGCACAAGGATGAAAGCGGGCACTGCGCAAAAACTGGTGTTGAATATGATCTCCACCACAGTAATGATACAATTGGGAAGGGTGGAAGATAATAGCATGGTGAACATGCAGCTCTCCAATAAAAAGCTTATCGACCGTGGCGTAAAAATGCTGATGCAGCAGGCTAAGCTTACTGATTACAAAACAGCAAAAACCATCCTGCTTGAGTTTGGGAGCGTAAAAAAAGCTGCAGAATCCGTCCAAAAAACTTAATTGCGAAAATTAATTTTAATACCTAACTTTCAAGTTGAAAAATATTTCTTATGAAAAATAAATTTTTACACCCGTTTTTTTTCGCGCTTGCCTTAGCCATAACCCTAAGTAGTTTTTCCCAATCAAAAAGATTCTTTGCTGTTACCGGCGATCAGTTTGGAAGCGTGAACTGGATTACATTCCGCGAATTTAACCCTGATGCAAAAACGCCTGTCAGAACTTTATATATACCTGCACAGGGTAATGAAACCATATACGATGCCTTAAGTGGCCAACAGTTGATAAGCAATAATGAAAGTGCTGTTGCAGCGGCCCCGCAGACATGTGGATGCCTTAATAAAAGAATGGTTGCTGCCATTGCTTATGATGCAAAGAACAATCGTTTATATTATACTCAAATGCTCGGCAACCAATTACGCTACCTCGATCTTAACAGCACCGATGTTAAGTCTTATGCTGTTACCACCCAGTTGCTCAAAAATTTTCCAAATCAGCAGGGAGAGGCTTCAGTGATTACACGTATGGCGATTGCGTCTGATAATAATGGATATGCGCTTACCAACGACAATGAACATCTTATAAGATTCACAACAGGAAGACAAGCTTCTGTTACAGACCTTGGAAGATTGGCGGATGCAAAATCAAACGGAGAAAATTCTGTAAGAACACAATATAAGAGCTGGGGTGGTGATCTCATAGCTGATGCAAATGGAAATCTCTATTTGTTTACCATGCAACGTTTGGTGTATAAGATTAACCCAAAAACGAAGCTTGCGACTTACCTGGGTCAAATAAAAAATATGCCGGAAGACTATACAGTGAATGCGGCAATGGTAGAAAATGATGCTTATGTTATCGTTGGCAGCTCAACCAAAACAACAAATTACTACCGCGTTAATTTAAGCACGTTGGAAAGTGAGGCCATAGTGAGTAAAACTGCGCAGGTGTACAATGTTTCTGACTTTGCTAATGAAAGCCTTGCCTTCAACAAAGCAAATAATAATTCAAGTGTGGTAGCAAGCAACCTTAAGTTAACTACAGTGGGCGTGTATCCAAATCCTGCAACAGACGGCAAGCTGACCATTCAGTTTGGGAATTTTACACCGGGCAAGTATAATGTGCAGATAGCCGACATGCAGGGTAAAGCCGTGATGCAAAAAGAAGTGAAAATTTCAGGCTCACAAACAGAAGGTATTTTCGTTTCTTCATTGAGCACAGGTACCTATTTGCTGAGGGTTCTTGACCAGGATGGCAAAAATCTCTATACCAGGAATGTTGTTATAGGTAAATAATTAAACAGGTTAGTTAATGTAACGCCTGATCCCGCCGGGTTCCCTGCGGGATTTTTTTTGCCTTTGGGTTATTAAAAGTATTTCATCTTCACACTGGCGTGGTGCTTGCAATATTTTTTCAAAACATTTTGTATGAAAAACAATAGCAACAAAAAGCGTGAAGATCAAGATCCCATGAAGGATTATAATCCCGGTGACAGAGATTTCCAGCGGACTGAGGAAGACATTGATAATGTATCCAAATCAGAAAAGGAAGAATTGGAAAGAAGAAAACAGCGCATTCATGAGGGGAGCACAAAGCCGGATAAGAATCATATAGGGTGATGCAAAAAAACAAAGGCCACAGCACATTGTGACCTTTTAAAAGGATTGTTTTAAGCAGCAACCCAAAATCTTTAAATCGGCAGCAATTTATTTTAACAATTTCATTTAGAACTCTTTTTAGCCGTTTTTTTTGTACTCTTTTTAGCTGATTTCTTTGTGGATGATTTTTTAGGCGCTGACTTCTTCGCACTTTTTTTGGAAGCCGCTTTTTTTGGAACCTTTCCTCCCTCCTTCCTGGCTTCTGATAATCCTATAGCTATTGCCTGTTTACGACTGGTAACTTTTTTACCGCTTCGACCGCTTTTTAATTGGCCTTCCTTCATTTCGTCCATTGCTCTTTTTACTTTGGACTGGCTTTTTTTACCATATTTTGGCATATTTCAAGATTTTGATGGGTAAGCAATAAGAGCATTACATCAAATAACCTGCCATCATCCTAATATTTTGTTTAAACGAATATCTGATAGAGACGGATGCCTCAAAACATAAAACAAGAAGCAACCCGGTCCCATGCAAGTCGGTTTTATTCAACATTAATTGGTTACAGCAGAAGATAACGGGATCGCTTGCATTCTTTACAGATTGAGAAATTATTTCCATAACTGTAATGGTAGAATTATCCGGGCATGAACTGCAATGCATCACAGTTAAATCAACAGTAAAAAAATTTGGCGGAAAAACATCAGCGCTTATATTTGCAGCCGCTTAGCAAAGGGAGTTTAGCTCAGCTGGTTTAGAGCATCTGCCTTACAAGCAGAGGGTCGGCGGTTCGATCCCGTCAACTCCCACAGGAAAAGGTTCACGGATTATGTGAGCCTTTTTTGTTTATTGCTGGTTCGATTAATTTTTAATTCTTTTCTAAACAGCTAAACTTCAATAAATTTAGGAAAACTATACCCTCTATTTGGGGCATTTCAAATTTCGCTAAAGCTATGGTATAAGAGTTAAATTTATGAGCACTAAAAATCATAAGTTATTACTAAACAAGAATACCTTGAAGCGGCAGAAAAGCGATATGATGAACTTAAACGGCTCGATCTTGCCAAGCCCGTGGATTCGCAAAGATGAATGGTACAGTTTTAAGTGGATGGCAAAAGATCTTCATGTCAGGGCTGTTCAATTCTAAAAAATAAAAAAGGCAGCAAACAAAGAAGATGTGGATAACTTTGTAATGAACTAAAAAACAGAGATATACACACTATGCTTACTACCTTTTTTGCAGACCTCATAGATTTCAGGCGCCCGC
>DASUGF010000088.1:0-21266 GCA_036274175.1 Parafilimonas sp. | reverse complement strand
TACTACAAAATCAACGAAGCCTTTATACGTAGGCTATATGAATTCGTCCCGTACCCCCATACGAAATATGACCTGAAAATTTTCTTTATAAAACGAAAATTTTAACAAGTAACAGGTCAAATGCTGCAATGTGGGCTAATGAAGCGATCAAACAATTTGTGGAAGAAAATTTTACTATCCCTCCTTCATCAGCGCCCGGCTATCATACAGACATAAAAGATAATGTGATTGAACATATTGAAGAATTGTGGAGCGTATTAAAGCGTAGTGCAGACAAACCCGTTAAGGGTAGCTCGATGATACCATTGCCTTATCCATATATAGTTCCCGGGGGCAGGTTTCGCGAAGTGTTTTACTGGGATTCTTACTTTACCATGCTTGGCCTTGCCGAAAGTAACGAATGGGAAACCATAGAAAACATGATCGGGAATTTTGCCTTCATTATTCATCAATATGGCTTTATTCCCAATGGCAACCGCAGTTATTTTTTAAGCCGCTCACAGCCGCCCTATTTTTCATGTATGATAGAATTATTGGCTGCGAATAAAGGCGATGCTGTGTATTCAAAATATTTACCGGCTCTGCTAAAAGAGCATGATTACTGGATGGATAAAACACATCCGACCAAACATGCGGTGAAGATTAATGATGACATTGTATTGAATCGTTATTACGACCAGTTGGACAAACCGCGTGCAGAATCTTACTGGCAGGATGCAACGTTAAGTGAAGAATGTGGTGGCGATACAAGCCTGCTCTATCGTGATCTAAGGGCAGCCTGTGAAAGCGGATGGGATTTCAGCGGCAGGTGGTTTTCAGACGGTAAAGCTTTTAAAACTATTCAAACCACCAACCTTATTCCCGTTGATCTGAATTGCCTTTTGTATCATCTGGAATCTACCATAAGCAAGGCTTCTAAATTAAATGATGATGCTGCACAGGCTGGTGAATTTCTTACCAAAGCAGAACAGCGAAAAACAGCCATCAACCAATATTTTTATGATGAAAAAGATGGATGGTACTATGATTATAATATCCATGAAAAAAAGCTGGGCAGCCAAAAAACAATTGCCGGTATCACGCCCTTCTTTTTTAATATTCCCCCGGAAAATTATATTACAAGAGCAGCAGCCGTATTAAAAGATGATTTTCTGAAAGATGGTGGTGTTGTAACCACACTTATTAATACGGAACAGCAGTGGGATTGGCCCAATGGCTGGGCGCCTTTACAATGGATCGCTATAAAAGGATTAAATAATTATGGCGAAAAGGAGCTTGCTGCCGAGCTGGCACATCGCTGGGCAAAGCTGAACATAAAAGTTTACCGCAATACGGGCAAACTGATGGAAAAATATAATGTGATCGATACGCACCTCACTGCCGGCGGAGGTGAATATCCTTCGCAGGATGGCTTTGGCTGGACAAACGGGGTTTTGCTGAAAATACTCAAAACCTACGGCGTATAAAGGCGCTTATAAATATTCAATATTCAACAAACAATAATCAATATTCAAATGGTGATCTATTCAATGAGCATTGAATATTGAACATTGATTATTGCGTATTTGCTCCTTTAAGATTTTTTCCCTGTTATCTTCGTCTTAATTCCTATTGTCATCGGAATTGATTGGCCGCCTGCGTTTATATTCATATTCATATTTGTATCCAGGTCGCCGTCAACAGCTACTCCGGACGGAATATCATATTGCATCGTTCCTGTTATAGCTCCTGCAATATTAGTGGTGGTATCTGACGAAGAAATTTTTGAATTAACTTTTATGTTCGCAGTGTTTCCTGCTACAGATTCCAGCGTGTACACATTGTCTGACTGTATTTCCATTCCGCCTTTATTTGTATTAGTGCTATTGGTCCAGCTATCGCCTGGTTTTACAGGTTTTCCCGGGTAATTGCCGAACGCCTGTTTCAGGTTTTGTTTGAAATTATCTTCATCAAAAGCACCGCTTATTCCCGATGTCATTGGCCCAAGTGCTGAAGCATTTGCAGTCATCTTCTCCATCATTTCATTGATCCCTGAAATAGAACCAATATCTCCTTTTTCATTCATAGTGAATGCGAACTGGCTATTCTTGAGTGTCCCTAATACTTTACCTAATGTACTGCTGATCATATCAGAACTATCTGTGGGTTTATCTGAATCGTAATTAATATTCATACCACCTGTATTGATATTCATGGCAACCTTCGATATGAGTGCTGACAATTTTTTCCATCCCGAACTGTCCCCGGTCACAGTAAAATGATAGCCAACTGCTATATCATTTTTTACATCAATAGGCTGGCCGCCTGCTTCTCCTTTTGTTGTTATGTTCATATTGGTTGTATAATCATAACTCTCGCCTGTGGCAAGATTGAATTTAAGATCGATGGGTTTGTTTTGAGCGAATGAAGTGCACACTATCAGCAATAAAAAAGTAGAGAAAATAAATAATTTTTTCATGTTGAGAAATTTAGTATAACAATAGTAAGCCAAATTTTTTTGTTTAACGGAGGTGATTACTTTTGAATCTTGATAAAATGATCTCTCCGCAAACCATAGAGCAAATAACGAACCGGATTGATATAATTGATGTGGTTGGCGAATTTGTGAAGCTGAAAAAACGCGGTGCAAATTATCTAGGTCTTTGTCCCTTCCATAACGAGAGAACTCCATCGTTCACTGTCTCGCCATCAAAAGAAATCTATAAATGCTTTGGCTGCGGTAAAAGCGGCAACACCATCACTTTCCTGATGGAGCATGAAAAATATAGTTATGCCGAAGCGCTTAAATGGCTGGCACAGCGGTATAATATTGAGATACAGGAAACGGAGGTAAGCGATGAGACGCGCGTTATGCAACAGGCTGCGGAAAGCCTGCATGCGGTAAACAATTTTGCACAGAAATTTTTTGCAGAGCAATTGCTGGCTACAGAGGAAGGCCAAACCAGCGCCCTGACCTATTTGGAAGAACGTGGTTATGATTTAAATACAATTGAAAAATTCCAGCTTGGTTATAACCCGGTGCAGAAAAATGCATTTGCATCTGTTGCGATAAGACAACAGTTCAGCCAGGAAATTTTATTAAAGAGCGGGTTGGTTATAAGCCGTAATGATGAGTTAATTGATAATTACCGCGGCAGGATAATTTTTCCCATTCACAATACCACAGGAAAGATCATCGGGTTTGGCGCCCGTGTGATTGGTAAGCCTGCCGCGGCGGGACCAAAATACATCAACACACCGGAGAATGAGATTTATGTAAAAAGCAAAATTTTATACGGCGCTTATTTCGCACGTCATTCAATCGACAAGAATAATGAGTGCTTGTTGGTAGAAGGCTATACGGATGTTATAAGCCTGCACCAGGCAGGCATTGAAAATGTAGTGGCGAGTGGCGGTACATCTTTGACAACGGATCAGCTTCGTATCATAAAAAAATACACAAACAACCTTACCATAATTTATGATGGCGATGCTGCCGGCGTTAAAGCGGCTATGCGTGGGTTGGATATGGCGTTGGAAGAAGGATTGAATGTAAAGCTTGTTTTAATTCCTGATAATGAAGATCCCGATAGTTATGTAAAAAAGGTTGGCGCTGCATTGTTCAAAAAATTTGTCGAAGAAAATAAAAGGGATTTTATTCTTTTCCAGCTTGACGTGTTATTAAAGGAAGCAGGGAATGATATTACCAGAAAGAATGCAGTTGTTAACCAGGTTGCAGAAAGTGTAAGCCGGATAAACAGGGCCGAAGATTTTTCGCGAAGACAGGCATATATTCATGAATGCGCATCTATACTAAAGATTGATGAAGACGGACTTATCAATCTTGTCAATAAATACATCAATGACCGGGTAAATAAAGAAGAAAAATCAAGGATTAACAAACCCGAAACAGCAGGCGTTGAAACTGCTGAACCATCAAAAGGAGAGGACCTGCTATTTCAGCCTGATGACGCACAGGAAAAAAATGTTTTACGCGTGTTGCTTGAATACGGATTGAATAAATGGAATGCAGAAGAAACTATTGCTGAACATATTTTCCATGAACTTGACCAGTTCAGGTTTGATAATGCTGAAATGAAAAATTTATACGAGGTATATCGCAGCCAGTATGCACAAGGTTTTAATCCGTCGGCAAAAACTTTGTTATATCATGAAGATGCAACAATAAGAACGCTTGTTGTAAATGTTACTTTGTTTCCATTTGAATTAAGCCGGCGGTGGGATGAAAAACTGGAGAACATTAAAGTGAATGATGTGGATACAAGCCTCCAGGATGTTGCGATGAGCCTGAATTATTTTAAGCTGAGAAAGATCAAGAGGATGTTTGAACAAAATCAGCGTGATATTGAACAAACAAAGAACTGGAATGAAATGCTGCAATTGATGGAACTGCACAAGCAATTAAAGGAAGAGGAAAGAAAAATTACTTGTCAGTTGGGAACAGTGATCATGAAATAGGATGGTAATTGAAGAGGTGAATGGTGAATAGTCAATTGGGAAAATACGCAATATTCAATGCTCAATATTCAATGCCCAGATAAAAACCTTTAAAAAAAGATTGTTGAATATCGAATGATGAATTCTTTCTACTTGAATATTGAATATTGATTATTGAGTGTTGATTATTGAATCAACTCGCTCACAACTGACCACTCACCACTCACATCTACAACGATCCATGTTTTTTATAATAAGCAACGATCCACGCTACTACTTCGTCATAGCTCTCAATACCTTTTGGCTGGTTATGTGCCTTCAAATAATTGCCATAGATCTTTGTAAGCAAAGGCGATATAGGATTTTGATATGCGTTTAAATATTGCCTGTATGCAGCATAATCTTTTTTTACAAGTGTGTCAAGCAGCAGCGCATTTTGTTTTGCGGCAACAGAATCCCGGCTGTATAATTCACCGTTAGCAAATCCAAACAAATCAAAATAAGCTGAATACTTAAATACAGGCGAGTTACCTGATTTTGTTACAAGATACCCAACAAAGCTTGCCTCGCTTTCGCTGGCAAACCCAAGCTGGTGGCCAATCTCATGACAAGCAGTAAATGGAATAATGAATGCAGGAACCTTTGTATTTACCTGCGCTTCGCCCGTAAACGGATTGTAATAACCAAGAAACCCTGAATAGTTCCCGAGAATTCCGGAAAGCATTTTCTTTACATCCGGTTGGGGGTAATTCAGAAAGGAATAAATTGTTTTTGCCGTATCATATAAGTTAATGGCGTTGTTAAAAGTGGTTTTATCATCGGTATAGGTGATATGCAGGCTGTCTATCAATTTCCTGTTGGCATTAAGCTGATCTCTCAATTGTGCAGTAACTGTCATAAGGTCTTTCGTGCTGTATCTGTCCGGTATCAGGTCCAATTTATAGCCAATACCATAGCGGTAATAATTCAATCCCCATAGCAATAAAAAAAACATATATACCCACAAACATTTAACGAGAAGATTTCTTAACGATAAAAAAAACTTTTGCCAGGTTGGTTTTTTAATAAAAAACCGGATCGTTTTTACCAGGAACCAAATAAACACCGATACATAAATAATATCTCCAATGCTAAAAGGCATCCACCTTGTAAGTATGCGTAATAAAAATGAGACAAGCGGATAGATATGAGTGCTGTAGATATTTTCAATCCACAGCGGTTGTAAAACAAGCAGGTGCAGCAGTATGATAATGATTAATAAAATCAATGGTGTAAACCACCATCTTCTTTTTGAAGCTTGCATAAAGCGAATATAAAAGCATAAACGTGAGGAATTTTTGCTCCCTAGTAATTTTTAGTTTTAATTAAGGTGAATGTTTTATTTAAATTTGAGATATGAAAAATAAAGAGGCTGAATTGATAAAGCGCATAACATCTAATGTGCAAATTTTCAACGGCAAACCCATTATAAGGGGAATGCGTTTTAAAGTTGCTGATGTTCTGGGCTACCTGGCAAGTGGAATGACAATTGATGAAATTCTTACTGACTTTCCATACCTGGAGAAAGATGATATTATTGCTTCACTTATGTATGCCTCAAAAAAATTAGACCACCCTGTTTTATCAGTTCATTTAGATGCTATCTAAGTCGCTTGAATTCTGGATTGATCTTAATCTTCCTCCGGCTCTTGCTACATGGATTCAGGATGAATTTCAAATCTGTGCAAAATCATTTGAAGAATTAGGATTACTAACTACGCCTGACTCAGAAGTTTTTAAACTTGCCAGGCGTAAATCAAATACAGTAATCATTACTACCAAAGACTACGATTTTGTTTCTTTAGCAGAAGAAATAGGTTCGCCGCCTAAAATATTATACCTTAACACCGGGAATATTTCAAACAAAGATTTAAAATTAATAATTCTCAGATCCTTCAAAAATGTGATAAAGATTTTTACAAAAACAAATCAATCATTAGTCGAAATAACACAATAACTATGAGCAAATTTTCTGAACACAACTTCGCAAACGAAAAAGCATTAATTCGTGTTGACTTTAATGTGCCGCTTGATAAAAAAACCTTTGAAATAAAAGACGACACAAGAATGAAAGCTGCCGTTCCTACCATAAAAAAAATATTGAATGATGGAGGCAGTGTTATTTTAATGAGTCATCTGGGAAGGCCAAAGGAAGGGCCTGAAGATAAATATTCTCTGAAACATATTGTTTCGCATCTCGCTGAATTACTCGGAATATCAAACTCCTCTTCAGGGGATGGGGGCTTACAGTTTGCTGATGATTGCATTGGAGAAAGCGCTCAACAAAAAGCAGCTTCCTTACAACCGGGCGATGTACTACTGCTGGAAAACCTGCGGTTTTATAAAGAAGAAGAAAAAGGTAATGAAGCCTTCGCAGAAAAACTGGCAAAGCTTGGCGATGTGTACGTGAATGATGCCTTTGGAACCGCACATCGTGCGCATGCATCAACAGCGGTTATTGCCAAATTCTTTCCTAAAGAAAAAAGAATGTTCGGCCTGCTGATGGAAAGCGAAATCAACTCTGCAGAAAAAGTAATAAATAGTTCGGAAAAGCCTTTTACGGCAATTATCGGCGGCGCTAAAGTGAGCGATAAGATATTGATCCTGGAAAATCTTTTGGAGAAAGCAACAGATATTATTATTGGTGGTGGTATGGCTTATACTTTTTTCAAAGCGGAAGGTGGAAACATCGGCGCTTCTTTATGCGAGGATGACCGTATTGAAACTGCTAAAGAGATTATGGCAAAAGCAATAGAAAAGAATGTTTGCATTCATCTGCCAGGCGATTCTATTATCGCAGACAAATTTGCTAATGATGCCAATATATCTTCAGCCATAAGCACCACTATCCCTGATGGATGGATGGGCTTGGATATTGGCACGATGGCCTGTGATATGTTCACTAAAGTGATCCATAATTCCAAAACGATCTTATGGAATGGGCCGATGGGTGTTTTTGAAATGGACTGTTTTCAGCACGGAACAAGAACGATAGCACAAGCTGTAGCTGAAGCAACAGAAAAAGGCGCTTATTCTCTTGTTGGCGGTGGTGATAGTGTTGCCGCAGTGAACCAGTTTGGCTTTGCCGACAAAGTGAGCTATGTATCAACAGGCGGGGGCGCCATGCTTGAGTTTTTTGAAGGAAAAGCGTTGCCGGGTATTGCTGCAATAAATGAATAGTGTTTAGCGAGCACGTTATGTCAGAAGCGGTTGGATTATTCAATCGCTTTTGTTGTTTTATGCTCTTGCTGTCAAATATTTTATTGTTGTAAATTCTCACACCCTCTTTGTGACCTGACTTACCTGATGTTTACGTTTACCTCCCTCGAGGGGGGAATTATGATTCAGTATATTTAAGTTGATAACTTTATCATCAAGGATTATTATATGCAGTATTCAAAATATGTTGTTCATCTTTTACTATTATTTCTTGCGTTCAATAAGACACAAGCCCAGGTGCCTGTAGTAAAAGAACCGCGTCATAAGATTGTTGTTGAAAACAACTATATAAGATTGATTGATGTGCATCTCAGTCCGCGTGATACAACATTATACCATATTCATGCAACGCCATCAGTTATTGTATTTATATCAAGATCGGAAATGGGCACACAGGATATGAGTGGAAAAGGTATTCCGCCGGGCGAAACATTGCCCGGGCAAACTTTATTCAGAGACTATGCAAAAGAACCGGTGACACACAGGGTTTATAACAGCGGTGATAATATTTTTCATGTAATGGATATTGAACTGGTAAAAAAAGACCCTTCACCTGATTCGTGTAATTTTCTGCAACAAAGCAACGGTGAAACAACCATTAATGAAAGGCTGGTTCGCGTTTATAAATTTGATTTAAATGCACATCAGTCATTCAGCATTCCAAAAGGCAATTGCGCTTATTTGTTGATCTGCATTTCAGGTAAGATAAATGCCGCGGATAAAAATATTCCGGAGGGTAGTTATATTTTCTTTGATCCCGGTTCCTCTGTTTACATCAGGAACGGCATCAACAATCTATCCACCTGCATATTGGTTGAATTAAAATGAGCACAGCTTTATTGAACAATGTTATTAGGTTTTTGTAAAAGCAATTCAACAACTATTATTATTCCAGCAGGAATTATTATTCCAGCAGGAATAATTCATAGTAGAACATCATGCGCTGAAAATCTTGAATGCTGAGATGTTCATCTATGCCATGAAAGCCTTTGGGATCAAGCATGGGTGAAAAATCAACGACCACATCAGAAAAAGGCCTGAAATAACGGGAATCTGTTGCACCGATTATCAAAAAAGGCACAGGTACAATATCATCCATTAATTTATAACTTATGCTTTCCATCTTTTTATAACCTTCGCTTTCAGAAGATGCAATCTTGCCGGGTTCTGCAACCCAATCCAGCTTTTTTATTATAACCCGTTTATCATTTATTTTTTCACGCATAAAATTCAATACATCATCAGAAGTCTGGCCTGGTATTATCCTGCTGTTTATTACTGCCGTAGCCTGCGTAGGCACTATGTTGTCTTTTATGCCGGCATGAATGATAGTTGGAACAATAGTGGTATGAATAGTTGCATTGGTAGCATTACCTGCTTCAAACTTCGAGATGAGCATGGGTTGAAACAGCCAGCGGTTCGCAAGAGCCATCCTCATTGCAAAAGGCATTGCCGGCCCGATTTTGTCAAGCATTTCCCTGGTGGGTTGCGTAATAGTAACCGGCATTTGCGTTGCGCGGATATTTATCAATGCCTTCGATAAAATATCTATCGCCGTTTCTTTGGCCGGCATTGATGAATGACCTCCCGCGGCCTCAACACTTAATTCAAAAGAAGCATAGCCTTTTTCTGCGATACCCAATAAAGCTATCGGCCTGCCCAGCTCTTTAAAATTCTCCCTGGTAATGATGCCTCCTTCATCGCAAACCAGTGCAGGATGAATATTGTTTTGTTGCATCCATTCCGCTATTGCCGCTGCGCCTCTTTTTCCACCCAGCTCTTCCGTGTGCCCGAAACAGAGATATATGCTTCTTTGAGGCTGGTATTGCCGTTGCAGTAATTTTTCAACAGTTTCCATAATCGCTACCAATGATCCTTTATCATCGGTGGTGCCCCTGCCCCAAACAGCGGTATCTGTTATTTTACCTGAAAATGGCGGCAGTTTCCAATTCTTTTCAGCAGCCTCTTCTACCGGAACAACATCCTGGTGTGCCATTAAAACGTACGGCTTCAATGAGGGATCCTTTCCCTTCCAGTAATATACATAGCTAAAGCTGTTGATGATTCTCCGCTGTAATTGCTGATGCACCAACGGGTAAGATCGTTCCAGGAAATTCCTAAACTGCATAAATGCTATCGTATCAGGAGGCAGTGTGTCACTTAATGAAACAGTTTTTATTTGTATGGCATTGCTTAAATGTGTAAGAGAGGAATCGGGCAAAGCAGGAAGCGCTTCAGCGCGCGTGTGCGGAATAGATTTTGTAAACCGCCACGTTTGTACCAGTATTACTGCTATCAAAACTGCCACAATAAACAATACGTACTTTAATATAGTTTTAATCATACAGATCAGTTTATGGTTTTACTAAAGATAAGATGCATAGATGCAAGTACCGTTGTTTATTCACCGATTATACTAACCGACTATAAAAGTTAATGACGTTACGACATAATATTACATTCGGTATTTGATTTGATAGCTATCTTTAACACTCAAAAAATTTAATCAGCAATGAAAACAAAACACATCGGGTTGATAGTAGTACTTGTATTAATACTTGTTTTAGGCGGGTGCGGTTGCAATAGTTATAACGGATTGGTTAAGGGGGATGTGTCTGTACAAACCGCATGGAGCAATGTGGAAACCAATTACCAGAGAAGAACCGATCTATACAATAGCGTGGTGAAAACCATTCAGGGCTCTGCCAATTTTGAAAAATCAACGTTGCAGGCAGTAATTGAAGCAAGGTCTAAAGCCACCAGTGTTCAGGTTGATATAAATGATCCTAACTCATTGGAGCGTTATCAGCAGGCGCAGGGCCAGTTGCAAAGCGCATTCGGGCGCTTGCTTGCCGTAGCAGAAGCTTACCCGCAATTACAAACCACGCAGGCTTTCCGTGATTTTCAAAGCCAGATCGAAGGCACGGAGAACCGTATCAATATAGCCCGCCGCGATTATAATTCCGCCGTACAGAGTTATAACCTGCAGGTGCGTTCATTTCCAAACAATATTTTTGCAGGCTTTTTCCACTTCCAGCCCAAAACGCCTTATAAAGCGGATGCAGGCAGTGAGAATGCGCCTGATATTAATTTTGACATCAAATAATTATTGTTGATGTTATCTTTTTTTAAGCCTAAGAAGCAAAAATTTTTTTCCGCAGAAGAAGAGGCAAAAATTATTAATGCCATTCGTCTTGCAGAACAACAAACAAGCGGGGAAGTCAGGCTGTATATTGAAAGTAAATGCCGCTTTGTTGACCCGCTCGATCGTGCTGCAGAGATATTTTTCCAGTTAAAAATGGCTGAAACAGAGAACCGCAATGCCGTGCTGGTGTATATAGCAACTGTTGATCACCAGCTTGCCGTGTTTGCCGATGAAGGTATTTACAAAAAAGGAGGCCAGCAGTTTTGGAACGGCGCTGTTCAGACTATGATGCGGGAATTCAAAAAAGAGAATTATGCCGATGGGCTGATCGAAATAATTTATAAAACCGGGCAGTTGCTTAAAACACATTTCCCGTATGATGCCGGGACAGATAAAAATGAATTACCTGATGATATTGTTTTTGGAAAATGATTTCACGCAAAGGCGTTATATGCTGCAAAGAACAGGAATAAACATTTTAAAGTGTTACAAGCGCTGTGTTAATTATAAGTTGTTGCATTTCAGGTGAGTTGTGAGTGAGTAAGTAAGGGTGCTTACTCACCATTCACTCACGGTTAACTTAACATTCGGTCTGCTAACAGATTTAATGTATCGCATATTAAAAAATGACATTCACAGAATAGTTGATGATTAAGATGTCTTACAAGAAGAGCCCTGCGCTCTTAAAAAAAATCTCACCGTCTTTGCAAATCTTCCCGGATTTGCGTGAAATAAAAATTAAACAGTTTTTATATCTCGTTTTTTTTCTTGCTTACGCTATCAATATTTCTGCGCAGCAGGTTTTACCCAAACCTAATCCGCCAAGGCTGGTTGTAGATGCTGCGAATATGCTCTCACAGGACCAGGCACAAATATTAGAAAGAAAACTTGTTGCCTTTAATGATAGCACGAGCAACCAGATAGCCATTGTTACCATAAATGATTTAAACGATGTTCCCATTGAAGATTATGCAAACAAGCTTTTCAGAGAGTGGGGCATTGGCAGTACAAAAAACAATAATGGCGTATTAATTCTTATTGCAAAGAATGACCGTCTATTCCGCATTGAAGTAGGGTATGGACTGGAAGGCGCTATTACAGATGTGCAATCCAGCGATATTATTGCTAATGATCTTCGCCCCAATTTTAAAAATGGCGATTATTACCGGGGCTTGGATGAGGCGGTCAATTCACTGGAAGAAGCAGCCGCTAAAGAATACAAAGTGCGTGGTGAAGGTAAAACGGATGGCGGAGGACGTGGCGGAAATATTCTTGGTTTTATTATCATACTTATCATTGTACTGATCATTGCCGGTCGTGGGCGGGGGGGTGGCCGTGGCGGCATGATGAGCCGCAGAGGCTATGGTGGCTGGTGGATTCCTGGCATGTTCCCCGGTGGCGGCAGTTGGGGAAGAGGAGGCGGTTTTGGTGGCGGTGGCTTCGGTGGAGGCGGAGGAGGGGGTGGTTTTGGCGGCTTTGGCGGCGGAAGCAGTGGCGGTGGCGGCGCAAGCGGTGGATGGTAAATTTAATGCTAAAGTTTACAACGTTTTAACAGTTTCAGGAATCTGAATAAAAATTCTGCTATGAAATATATAGTTCTTTGTTTCCTGTCGGTTATATTATTTACTGCCTGCAAAAAAGATAGCGCCTCAGGGGTTGATATTTACCTGCTTGAATCTTTTACGCTGAATGATAACAATGCAACAAACCCCGTTACGCTTGCCATTTCAAATGCTGTACTGGCGGCAGGGCCCCTGGTAGCGGATGAGGATATAAGTTATTATGTAAGATCAACAGCAACTTTTAAGTTGAAAAAAGACATTCAGCCCCTTATTAAAAATTATGATGGAAGCAAGGCTTTTGCAGTTACCGTAAATAAGCAACCTGTGTATTTCGGCAGGTTTCATCCCTCTTATCTTTCTTCCCTCACTTTAGGATTAGCAACGATCGACCCGCTGTTCCATAACAACAATGAATTACCGGTTTTTTTCATAAAAATGGACGGGAATGAGGATTTGCAACTCCTGGATAAAAGGAGCGACGACAGGCTGATAAGTGCGTTAAAAGCATCGGGCAAGTTGAGATGATTTCTTCAGAAAATCTCCGGGAATAATTTTTTTGATTATTAACCTCAAATACCTTTTTTTTAGGTTGTCATAATAATCCGGTAAACTATAAATATTTTATAACAAGGCAATAAGTATTTTAAGATTTGCATATTTGGTTTTCAGTTAATTAAAATTACATTTGCCGTTTCAATCTTTTTTAATGGAATACAATACTACACGCAACCAAATGAGTATGCGTGAATATGGCCGCCACATCCAGAAAATGGTGGAATACCTGCTCACAATCGAAGACAAGGAAGAAAGGCAGCAACAGGCACAGGTGGTAATTGAGCTGATGGGATTTTTAAACCCGCATCTTAAGAATGTTGAGGACTTCAGGCATAAATTATGGGATCACCTGTTTTACATAAGCGACTTTAAACTTGAAGTAGATAGCCCTTATCCCATACCGCAAAAGGAAACCTACAAGCAGAAGCCGGATCCGCTGCCATATCCAAAGCGTTACCCGAAATTTTCTCACCTTGGAAAAAATCTTGAAGTCATTATCAATAAGGCTTTGCAAGAGGAAGATCCTGAGAAAAAAGCCGGTTTTGCTAATGCTATTGCTTACTATATGAAACTCGCTTACAGCAACTGGCACAAAGAATTGGTGCATGATGATGCTATTCGAAGCGAGTTAAATAATATTACCGGCGGCCAGCTTGAATTCAGTAACACACCTTTTATAAAGCACCGTAATCAGAATTTTGAACGCGATGATTACCGCAGCGGCAATGGTGGCAGAAAACAGAATTTTGGCAGCCGTAATAATAACCGCGATAACCGCAATCGTACCGGCACTAATAACAATCGTGATAACCGCAACCGCGATAACCGTAATAACCGCGATAACCGTAGCCAGGGTTTTAAGAAGCGTTTTAAATAATTAATTTTTCATCATCACATAATCGGGCCCGCTTATTAAAGCGGGTTCGATATTTGTATGCATACCTGTAAACATTAATCTATGAAAAGGTCAATAAAGCGAATATCAAAAGAAAAGATATCTGCTGCGGGCAAGAAAAACACCCGGCCACATACCGCAAAGAAGGCAGGTTATCATGAAGAAGTCTATAATAGCGAACAACAGAATGCTTATCAAAAAAGCGACGATGCCGGAAGTAATGATAAAAACACGTCCGGCCCTGCCAGTTAATGATAAAGAAGGTTAGTATATTCCAATGCGAACTGTAACCTTGAAATCCATAAACCTAACGATCATCCTTAGAATTCACCGTGATAGTACTGTGGCATAAACTCTCCGATCATATTTCGTGTGGCCGAAGTGTTGTGATCCGGTTCGTCTTTTCGCTCCTCGCCGGAACCGGCACAAGAGATGATACCATGATACAACAGCCCGGTAATCCAAACAAAAAATACTTAAATAGCTAAAGCTTTTTCTTCAAGTGAAAGATATTCAGGTAAAGCCGGACGTTTTGCCAAAGCATCGCTAATGATGTTTAAGACATATTCCCTTTCTTTACCGATCAGGGTAAGTCGCGGTGCGCGAACGTATTCTGTTCCAATACCTGCCTGCGCTTCGGCCAATTTAATGTATTGAACAAGTTTTGCGTGAATATCCAGCTCAAGCAAAGGCATGAACCAGCGATATATAGCAACTGCTTCTTCAATTCTGCCGGCTTTTATAAGCCTGTAAATGGCAACTGTTTCTGCAGGAAATGCACAAACCAGGCCGGCCACCCATCCGTATGCACCTAACAGCATTTCTTCCATAGCCAACGTATCTACGCCGCATAATAATTTAAAACGTTCACCAAAACGGTTTATCATGCGGGTAACATTGGTTACATCTCTTGTAGATTCTTTTACTGCCTGGATGGTGGGCACATCAACCAACTCATCAAACATGGAAAGCGTAATTTCAACTTTATAATCAACCGGATTATTGTAAAGAATGACAGGCAGCTCGGTTGTGCCTGCAACAGCTTTAAAATACTCAACAGTTTCGCGGTGATCACTTTTATAACGCATGGGCGGCAACAACATTAAACCTTCAGCGCCCCACTCTTTCGCAAGCACTGCCTGGCGCACCGCTTCGCGGGTTGAACCTTCTGCAATGTTCATAACCACAGGTACTTTACCCGCAACTTTTTCAACACAAAATTTTACCAGTGTTTCTTTTTCTTCAAGCGTAAGTACACTGGCTTCGCCTAAAGTGCCGCCGAGAATAATGCCGTCAACACCTGCTTCTGTTTGTGCGGTAAGATTTTTTTCAAAAGCGGTAAGATCGAGCTGATCGCGCTTATCAAATTTTGTGGTAAGCGCAGGAAACACGCCTTTCCAATCTATTGCCATAAGATTAAATTTTTTTCAAAATTACTTTGAGTGTGTATTAAAGGATGAATGTTTTTTAATAAATCATTCATCAATATTAACCGTTAATCAAGAATGTAAAACTAGTGTAATGTTAATCGTGAGTTGCCCCGATAGCTATCGGGGTGGATGGTGAGTAATCACCCTAAACATGCGGTATTCACCCACAACTGGCCACTCACCACTCGCAAACTAACGCCATCTGTAAAGCTCCTGATTATTGATAAAAAACCCTTTCATGACTGAAAGGGTTTCAACTGCTATGATTACCAAAACTATTGTGCATCCCACCAAACACGATCAGTTAATGTAGCCGATTGTTGTGGCTGGGCATTCGTTAGTATCTCGCTTTGGGGATATAATAAACGGCGCGGTATTGCAGACAATGCTCCATCAACAGGTTGCAGTATCGGATAGCCTGTGCGGCGCCAATCGTTGAATGTTTCCAGATTAAAAATATTAGCAACGGCCTTTTCTTCCATGATATGTTGTATTGCATTGGCTGATGTTAGCTTGCGGCTGTTTATATAGGCTGATGCATCAGCAGAGGAAGGATCAATACCAAGCTTTGAAAAATTTGATTGTATCGCATCTTCATAAACAGCTTCTGCCGCTGGATAACCAGATTTGATCAATGTTGCTTCTGCCTTTATAAATAAACATTCGTTGTAAGTAATGATATAGTTTGACGAAGTCACGCCGCCATAAAAATCAGCGGGATAAGAATAGGTAGTTAACTCCTGTGTTTCTGTACCTGTTCTTCTGCCATGATATAAACCTGTTTGTTCAGCAGGCAAAACGATAACAGGCAAACGCGGATCGTTCCTGTTCACCAACGTATCAACCAGTGTTTCATTCAATACATAAGTGGTAACAGGGGAGAAGGTGAGGTTCCATATATTTTCTGAGCCGGTATTTCCTTCATACGTAAATTTTAAGTCATCATTATTTGACTGCATTGCATTTTGCAGGTAGGATAATGCTTCGTCAGCCTGTGCTGAAGCGGTATGGCCGGGCGCCTTGGTAAGATGAATAGCATACCTTGCTTTAAACGCCCATGCTGCTTTACGCCATTTCTCCATATCACCGCTATAAAAATAATCATCGCTGCCAGGCACAGCACCATTATTGTTATCAATGTTGGCAATGGCACGTGTAAGCAAAGCGTGTACTGTATCGTAAATGCTTTCCTGGCTATCGTAAGGCACCAGGAAATTAGATTTATCAAATCCTTTTGAATAAGGAATATCGTTCCAGTAATCCGTTGCTGTGCCTAAAGTATAGGCAGTTAAAATTTTTGCAATGGCTGCATAATTTGTGTTGCCATCACCTTCTGCTTTATCATTTAAAATTTTTAGATTGTTTAAACAAACAACATAAAAATTATACCAGTCGCCATCAAAATCTGCATTGAATGACTGGTAATTCCATATACCGGGATTGGGCTGGTTAGGTGCAATATTTTGTACATAATTCTGAATGTTGACGCTTCCAAAACCGCCCTGGATATTATCAGAAATATTTTGTTCGATAGGCGCCAGCAATAAAGATTCCTGCACATCGGTTGGATTGTTAGGATCTTTATTTACATCGAGAAATTTCTTGCAGCCTGTTGTAATCAAGCCTGCCGTAATTAATAATAGAAAGACTATATTTTTCATCGTTGATTGATTATTCATGATTAAAAGCTGAATTTTAAAGACAAGCTGAATGAACGGGAAGTAGGCGTAGAAAATGCATAAACACCTTGCGCTGCGTTGCCGCTTCCGTAAGAACTTACTTCCGGATCTGCACCTGTAAAATGCGGGCTGTATATCCAAAGATTTCTGCCTGATAAAACAATGGATGCCGCTTTAAACGGTGTTCTTGCTAATGTTGTTGGTTTGAAATTATAAGCCAGCGTTACATTGCGCAGTTTGATATAAGTACCATCCTGTATGATAGATTCATATTGGCGGCTCTGCCAGTAGGTTTGCGCATCTACAGCAACCGTATTGGGCTTGTTATCTGCTTCGCTGATTCCTTTTACAACAATCGGTTCACGGTTTTCTGTTGCTTTGGATGATCCATAAAAGAAACCATAACTGTCAACGCCATTTTCTACATCGCCATGCATCTTCATATCAAAAAAGAAAGACAATGAAAACTGTTTATACGTAAGCGTGTTTTCCAAACCTGCAAGCCAGTCTGGTGTTGCATTCCCAACAATACCCTGGTCGCCAACAACGGGCAAACCGTTGGCATCGATCAATAACTGGCCATCATCTGTGCGTGCATATTTAGGTCCAAAAAAAACATTGTACGGTTGCCCAACTATAATCCTTCCCAACTGTGTAATGCCGGGATATAACTCAAGCACTTTGTTATTTATTTTGGTGAAATTGAAAGTAAGATCCCACCTGAAATCTTTCGACCTTACAGGATTTGCACCCAACAAAAGTTCAATGCCTTTGTTCTCTATGCTTGCTGTATTTACCGTTGTGCCACTGAAACCGGTTGCATTGGAAATGCTTACACCGGGAATAATGCCATCGTGTGATTTACGGTAAAAATAAGAGCCTTCAAAACTGATCCTGTCCTGGAAGAGACGGAATTCAAGCCCCGCTTCATATTCATCCAAACGTTCATTTTTAAGATTGGGATTACCCAAAGTTGAGCTTAACAAAAAGCCTGGTTGCCCCTGGTATGGATAAAGAAAATATCCCGCATTCGTATTTCTGCCGGCCTGTATAAATGGCGTATTTAATGCATAAGGACCAACACCATCATTACCCACTGTAGCAGCAGAGAATCTTATCTTACCAAAGCTCAACGTCTTTTTAATATCCCCTTTCAGCAATTCAGAAAAAATAAAGCTCGCTGCCGCAGAACCATAGGGATAGAAGTTATTTTCTTTTGACAATACAGAACTGCCATCGTACCTGCCGGTTAATGAAAGATTAAGAAAACGATTGTATTCAATATTCGCCTGTGCGTAAAAACCCACCTTTCTTTGTAAAGAATGAGATTCAGAAGAAGCGATGCTGCTGCTGCCAGAAACATTATAAAACTCATCAATGGTAAGGCCATTGCCGGTAAGATTTATATTCTGATAATAAGTAGAAATAATGTTGTTACCCAGCAGAAGATTTACATTGAACTTGCCAAACGTTTGGCTTGCATTAATAATAAGATCGTTGTTAAACTGTCTGAAGTTGGTATTGTTATCCACCACTTTTCCGTTGAGGCCAATGGCCGGCTGCGGGTTTTCAAAATATTTATTTTGATCTGTATAAATATCAGCGCCCAATCTTTCTGTAATGGTTAACCATTTTGCAGGCGTTATATTAACGGTGAACACAGGCAGAAAGCGATTCACCACATCATTATTCTTCATGTTATCCAGCGTCCATAAAGGTGCATTTCTCGAATAACGGTATAAGCGCATGTCGCCGTTTGCATCCAACACGGGATATGGATTCCATGAAACCGGCTGGCCATATAAAACAAATAAGGGGCCGTTGCTTGCGCCTTCAGGCAAACGGTCTTGTGTTGAATTGCTGTAACCCAACTGGAAAGTAGTGTTTACATAGTCGCCCATTTTTGTATTGTACTTTCCAAAGAAGGAATGACGTTTGAAATCATTACCCGGCATTGTGCTTTTCTGGTCGTAATAAGAATAGCTAACATAATAACTGGAACTGGCGCCGCCGCCTGCAGCAGAAATCGTAGAGTTACTTGTTACACCCGTGCGGAAAAAATCATACGGATTGTATTTTGGCGCAGGCTTGCCATTGATCTTCAACGTATCCATGCGTGGTCCCCATGATGCGCTTGTTTTCACAATATCGCCATCGGCAAAAACACCATTGTTGCCCAGGGCATACGTTGTTTGCCTTTCGGGTAACAAAGGTTTTTCAAACGAAAGGTCTGATGAAACCGTAAATAAAGGCGGCTTATTAATGCTGCCATTCTTTGTAGTGATTAATACAACACCTCTTGCGCCTGATGAGCCATACAAAGCCGTTGCTGCTGCGCCCTTGAGAACGTTGATGCTTTCAATAGTGGCCGGATCAATGTCTATCACACGGTTTACGCCGGAGCCTACAGCGTTGCCGCCGGCAGTGCCGGTTTCATCGTTATTGACAGGAATGCCATCCACAACAAACAGAGCCTGGTTATCGCCTGTTGCGGAGCTATTGCCGCGGATAACAATTCTTGATGAAGCGCCTGCGTTCCCCGATGAACTTGTTACCTGTACACCGGCAACTTTCCCCGCAACTGCATTCA
The DNA here is from genome assembly GCA_036274175.1 of Parafilimonas sp. Lineage (GTDB taxonomy): Bacteria > Bacteroidota > Bacteroidia > Chitinophagales > Chitinophagaceae > Parafilimonas. Next base: position 1,715 of record DASUGF010000088.1, on the reverse strand, counting down.
CAAGATTCGGTTCGCGGGTTTTTACAATTTCATCGCCGCTTAACTGTTGTGTGCTGTAAGTAAGGTTACGTTTTTCTCTCTTAACACCCAACGCCGTTACTACTACTTCATTTAGAGTGGCAGATGATGCGCTTAGCGTTATAATAATATTTGACTGGTTGCCTGCGGCTACTTCCTGGTTAGCAAAGCCAATGCTCGATACAATAAGAACACTGTTGCCGCTACTGTTTATGGTAAAACTGCCATCCTTATTTGTAATCGTTGATGCTTTACTGTTTTTTACATGGATGGTTGCCCCGGGTATGGGATTCCCGGAAGAGTCAACAACCTTGCCCTGCAAATTTTGCTGACTAAAAACGGGCAGCGTGATTAAAAGTAAAACCGCCAGGTACAATAATTTTTGCACCCCGAACATTTTGGAACTGCATAGCATACAATAATAATTATAGATGGAAAAAATAATTGTCTACAAAACTATTATAACCATTACTGCATGTTTTCAAGTATATTAACTATTAGTTTACTGATATTAACTTATTCTTTACAACATATTAATATTTAGCTAATTATAGCAGGATTTTAACCCTATAAAATAAATTAGTGACCATATCAGGATAATATCCGTAAATTTGAAGCGATTTTTAAAATAATTGTATAATTGACATTTATTCTCGATTATGAAAATTCTTGAATTTACATTGCCGGTCCCTGCTAACAAATCAATTATTACTAAAGAAGAAAGATTGCCGAATTTTTATCCCTACCTGCACCGGCATAACGAAGTGCAGTTAACATGGATAATTGATGGAGAAGGCACATTGGTGGCGGGCAACAACATGCATAATTTTCATTCAAATGAAATTTTCTGGATAGGCGCCAACCAACCGCATGTTTTTAAAAGCGATCCATCCTATTTTGAAAACAACAACACCAGGAAAACGCACTCCATAGATGTATTTTTTAATGTAGATGCACAATTGTCGCCGTTCTTTTCCATCCCTGAATTGAAACAGCTAAAGTTGTTTATCGATCAGCACAGGCATGGATTTATCGTACCGAAAAATAGGGTGAGTGTAGTTGCTGAAAATATGAAGCGAATTAGTTCCACACAAGGCGCAGAGCAGATCATGCATTTCATTAATGTATTAAAATTGTTGTCTTCTATTGATAAGCTTACACCATTAGCTACCGGTTCACAGTCTTTGATTTGCGATGATAACGAAGGCATACGCATAAGCGCAGTTTACAATTATATTATGCAAAATTATAAAGATCCGATTACGCTGGACGAAGTAGCGAAGCTTGCTTATATGACACCCCAGGCGTTTTGCCGTTATTTCAAAAAACATACACATAACACGTTGGTGAATTTTGTCAACCAGGTTCGAATTAATGAAGCATGCAAGCAGTTAACGGAAAAAAATAGTAATACTATCGCCTGCATAGCTTATAATACTGGTTTTAACAGCATAACAAACTTTAACCGTGTGTTTAAAAGCATAGTAAAAAAATCTCCCAAGCAATACCTCACAAGTTACCTGCAACAGGTGAATTAAACTAAATGTGAATTGTGAGTCAGGGCTGTTCAATTCTAAAAAATAAAAAAGGCAGCAAACAAAGAAGATGTGGATAACTTTGTAATGAACTAAAAAACAGAGATATACACACTATGCTTACTACCTTTTTTGCAGACCTCATAGATTTCAGGCGCCCGC
>DASUGF010000087.1:0-14646 GCA_036274175.1 Parafilimonas sp. | reverse complement strand
GCGGGCGCCTGAAATCTATGAGGTCTGCAAAAAAGGTAGTAAGCATAGTGTGTATATCTCTGTTTTTTAGTTCATTACAAAGTTATCCACATCTTCTTTGTTTGCTGCCTTTTTTATTTTTTAGAATTGAACAGCCCTGTTGTTGGTCGTTATTCATTTCCGAATAAAAAATGCCCTGTTGATTTTCTATTATTGCTTTCCTGGCATTAGAAGTTACTATCTCGCCAGGCACATCTTGGCTGATAATTGCTTTGGCGGATTGCTGTGAAGTAAAAGACCGTACCAACTCAAAGCCAAGCTCTGTTTCAGTCTTCAATATTTGTTTTCCCTTTTGCGGACCGGATAAGACAATCGCCGGGTTGGATCCCATAAAACCGGGCGTACCAGCAACTATTTTGTTGCCAATAGTGGAAAAATTAAAGGAGACATGATGCCCTTCAAACCGCCAGCCCCATGGAATGGTATCAGAAGGTTTACCAAAAAAAATAATTGTGTAATTGCCCGGATCACGGTGTTTATCTTCTTTCGGCCTGTTTTCCAGTTCTTTTAATATCAATTCAAGTTGAATTATCTCCTGAGTTTTTTTTAACCCTGTATCGCTTAAATAAAATTTTAATAGTCCAAAACCAAGTTCTTTTTGTTGCTCATCAAGCTCGCTTAGCATGATGCCTTTGCGATTATTCATCGGAACGAAATGCCAGTTATAGCGTTCGTCATCCTCAAAATCATATAGTGCTTTTTTGAGCTGATCGGCAGAAAGGCTGTTCAAAAATTTATTTGCCTGTGATGAAAGAGAACTGTTTTGTGCGTAGCAACCGCTCTGAATAATAATTGTGATAAGTAGTAAATACAGTTTCATTTTTTATTTTTTGGAAATGTTTAATGTGTGAATTTTCAATGGTAAAAAATCAACTATTGTGAAGTTATGATATTTTGAAGTCGCGCCAGTTGCAGGATTGGTTTTAATCAATATGCGTTTCTATTCCTGGTTGTTGTGTTTAAGTTCGATCACAAACAAACAGCATTAATATTTGCTTTAACGTGTTGTGCTCTTAGAGTTACCGTATTTCTATGTGCAATCCTAATTTTCTATCTGCCTATGTGGTAAAAATTACCTTGAACCACATAGTATCACAGGCACATAGATTATCACATAGAAGAATTTAAAGACTATTAAAAGGATTTCAATAGCACAATGCGTTAGCTTTAATGAAAACATAAATCAGATTCTCCGTTAACAGGATTGTTTCAGGGCAACGAATGAAGCGCTTACCTTTATAATGATCAAATAATATAACAGGATGAAGATTTTGATTATAGAAGATAAAGTTGACCTTTCAAACAGCATCTGTAGTTATTTTGTGAATGAACAATTTATAACAAAACGGCCTATGATTTTGCCACGGCGCTTGAAAAGATCCCGCTGTATGGCTATGCCTGCATCTTGATATAACGCTTCCAGGCGGCATTGGATTAAATATTTTAAAGGAGTTGAAAGCAAATGATAAAGCGGATGGTGTAATGCAAACGGGTATGAAAGTTTATTGCTTGCCATCATCAAACAACCCAATACCAACCTCATTGAGCTATCTGCGCAAATTGATCCTTATTACATACTTCTTTTATTTGCAGATACTCCTGTTTCGCAGCGAAAATTCCTATGTTCGTTTCTTTTAAACATTTTGCCTGTTATATCAAATAACTTTATGAGCTCAAATAAATTGCCATGAAAAGAATCCTGATCTTATTTGCAGTAATAGAATATTGCTTCATTTCAGCAGATATCCATGCACAAGCATCAACCGGCGGTAAAGAATTCCTGCTGGCGCTTTCTAAAACCGATCATACGCTGGCAATCGTAGATCCTGCAACATTAAAGGTTATTTCCCGCGTGCCTGTTGGCAGTGATCCACACGAGGTGATCGCCTCTTCAGATGGAAAGACTGCATACGTCACTATTTATGGCGGCGGCAGCTTGCATGAACTTAACGTAATCGACCTTGTTGCACAAAAACCCCTGACCAATGTAGATACTAAACCACTGTATGGCCCGCATGGCGTAGCGTTTGTAAATGGTAAAGTATGGTTTAGTGCTGAGGGTTCCAAAGCAGTGGGCAGCTATGACCCCGTAACCGGGAAACTTGACTGGAGTATGGGTACAGGGCAGGACAGGACACACATGATCTATGTTACTGCTAATGCAAAAAAGATATACACGACAAACGTTTCTTCAGGTACAGTGAGTATTCTTACCGATACGTTGCTTACACCGTTTCCCGGGGCCAGGCCGCATGAGGATTGGGTTCAAACCATTGTTCCCACAGCCAGAGGCTCAGAGGGATTTGATGTGTCACCTGATAGCAACGAGTTATGGACAGCATCAAGTGAAACCGGGGTAATTTCCATCATTGATCTCGGTGCAAAAAAATTATCAGCAACAATCAATGCAGATGTTAAAGGCGCTAACCGGCTGAAGTTTACACCGGATGGTAAAATGGCATTCATTTCAAGATTGCAATCGGGAGATATATCTGTTTATAACACGCAGTCGCATAAAGAAATAAAGAAAATAAACATCGGCAGGGGCGCTGCAGGAATTTTGATGGATCCGGATGGCACACGTGTTTTTATTGCTTGTACGCCCGATAATTATGTGGCTATTATCGATCTTAAAACTTTGGAAGTAGCCGGCCGTCTTGATGTTGGCGGAGGGCCTGATGGTTTGGCATGGGCGGTGCAACAGTAACAGCTTAATTTAAATTAATGAGGAAATCGCTGCCTGGCTTAAAAAAACACAACGCGTTGTGCTATTAAAGCTTCGGCATTTCTATAAGAAATGCCTGTGTTTCCATCTCTCGCGGTAAAAATTATTTTGAAGTATATGGTCTCCCAACAGGATGCTGATGTTTCGCTGGTAACAATTGAGTCTTAGATTATATTAGAAGGTAAATGATATTTTTCATAACTTTTGTTGCTCTGAAACCAACATAGTATTTAAAAGTTTTACAAACCTTAATAACCAACTACTGCTTTCTGTAATCTAACCTTATTACCTTATATCCCATTTTAGTGTTTTCTGATAATGCTTTAGAAAAGTATCATATTCTTCGGAAAAACTTATTTTTTTGTGATGCTCAGGCTGATTCAATATATACTTGCATACCTTGTCAACTTCTGACTTTGAAACGGAAAAAGCAGAGGCCGATTGCTGCCAGGCGAATACTCCTATCTTAATTTATTGTCGTTTATAAATTTTAAAGCACTGTCTGTTACAATAGTTACAAGCGTCTCCTCTGAAAATTTTGGGCTGCGGGAAGCAAGAAAATGAATATGTTCAGGGTTCGCATACATACTGTACAATCTTGAATTGTTATTGTTAACAACACCAGTGATATATTTTTCTATTCGTTCACGATTCTTTTCAGGAATGGTGGCAATTCTGTTTTGTGTTATTAAAATAAAATGAGTGCAGAGGTTATAGTATTCAATTTTCATTTGACTCGAAATAAGCGAATAAGGTCTATTAGTTGTAGTATTGCTTACTTTAATAAGGTTTTTAATTATAACGACAATCAGAATTCAATTTTAATTGTTGATTAAAGTCTCTAATAGACGCTGATTCGGCAGATAGATTATCACATAGAAGCAATTAAAAATACCCAATGCACTTCAATAGCGCAGCACGTAATATTCAATAAGGCGATTTACTTTTTTCTCATATCACACAAACACAACAATATTGTTGTTAAGTCTGTAATAAATTCTGTTGTAAGGTTGATCGATCCAGTCTGTTGTGCCGTTGAGCGCTAAAATGAACCGGGCAAAAATATTCTTCGTTTGTCACCCTTGCATCTTTATGCTCGTCATACTTCAAAAATCAGCTCTTTACCACTAAGATGATTTATAGTAAAGCTGATAAAATTGCAACAGCAACAGCTTTCAGAAATTCAATTATAACAAACCATTCATACAGGATTCTTTTTTTACATCCTGATTATTGGTAATTTTTCCTGTGAAAATTTTTGTAACCCTGGTTTTCTTGTTGTATAGCTTGTTTTCGGCCGCGCAGAATCTGAATGGTTTCTGGAAAGGTAGTTTAGATATGCGGGGCGGATGCTTTGTCACGAACAATATTGAGTTGCAGATCCATCTCAATGCAGACTCTGCATATGGTAATTCGTATCATTATGAAGACATCGATAATTATGTCAAGAAGAAATTTACCGGCGCCAGCTTCCCTTCTTCAAAAAAGATCATCCTGCAGGAAATGTATATCAATACCTACAAGATTCCTGTTATCTGCCGGGTATGTATTAAAAAATATGAATTGTATTACAGCAAAAAAGGAAATGAAGAAACACTAAGCGGCAATTGGACCGGCTATATGCACGAAACCGGAGCTTATTGCGGTACAGGTCCGATCACATTAACGCGTATAAGAGAATCAGCATTTAAAGACGTGCCGGAAATTGAAGTGGATACAGGACAAATCAGGCTTGACTTTTATGACAATGCAGAAACTGACGGCGACTCTATTTCTGTTTTGGTAAATGGCAGAACAGTAATAACTCATCAGAAACTTAGCACGCAGGCAATAACCGCTTTTATAAAAGTTGACCTGAATAATACTTTCCAGGAAGTGGAGATGGTAGCAGAAAATCTCGGAAGTATTCCTCCAAATACCGCCATGCTCGTTGTTACTGCCGGTGATAAGCGTTACCAGTTATTTCTTTCCTCAACAACAGAAAAAAGTGCAAGAGTTCGGTTTGTTTATAACAAAAGCAACAATACCAATCTGAAAGAATAAATCCGGGATATATTAGAAGCTGCTTAAATTTAATTATAAAGATTTCGCATATAGTTTTTTTACCACATAAGGCACATAGATACATGGAAAATACACACATAGGAAAGCTTATGTGGTTCAAATGGTATATTGTATTCTTTTCGTTAAACATGGTATTTGTAACTCATGAATTAAAAAGCTTCTTAGCAAGAGTACATTCAATTTCGCAGGCGACACCCGCCTGTAAAGCCCGCCACCGGTCGTGTGTCCCCACCGACCGGAAAATTATACAAAGAGCAAATTATATATACACCCTTTGCTATGATTTGATTTTAAGCAGGTTGTTCATGGATATTTGTTTTGCAGCACAGGCGGGCTGCTAATTTGAAATGCATCCGCCGCAGCAGGTGTCAGACACTTCAAAAGTGTCAGACACCTATTCCCGGCCATAGTTTGTATGGCCATTTGGTTTTGCGGGTGCAACCGCTCCGTTAATTTGAAATGCACTCTTAACAAGAAAGGAATAGATACTGATTTTTAATCAATTTACTTTGTCGCCATTTAATAGTAACAACGTTGATCAATACAAACTAAACTACCACGATACTTTTGAGGCTAAATAAAAATATAACCTGCTGAATAGCCATCCGAGTATGCCGCCCAGGAGCGCGCCACCAATCACATCACCCGGGTAATGAACGCCCACATATATGCGACTATAGGCCACCAGCAATGCCCAAAAAAGTAAAATATATTTTAAAGGTTTGAAAGATGCGGGAAGAATGAAGGAGAGAAAAACAAACAGGGCAAAAGAATTGGATGCATGAGAAGAAATAAATCCGTATGATCCTCCTGCGCCTGCTTTACTTAAATGAATGATATCCTGTATTGCCGGTTCATGCGAAGGCCGTAAACGCTTTACCGTATTTTTTATAAGACCTGAAGAGATCTGGTCGCTTGCCGTAATCAGTGCCGCTATGTGCAGCAAAATAAGAATGCTTCTTTTCTTAAAATGTTTTATAACAATTATTAGCAGCACAGCATAAAACGGAAACCAGAAAAGCTTATCGCTCGCCCAGTACATGATCACATCAAAGAAGTTATTGTGCTTGCCATTTATATACAGGAATAATTTTGTATCCCATTCTTTTAATCTGTTGAACATAAATACGTGTTGTGGATGCAAATTAATTGTAGTATCAGGAAATTATAAACAGAAAAATAAAATCAGAAAGTCAATCCGGCGGTTATGGATTGATGATGCTTGGGAAGATGCTATAGAAATCATGACTGATAGTTCATTGTACGCTCTTAAAAAATGAACTGCTGAAATGGCCGCCCGGTCTCAAAGTGTAATAAGATTGATTGATGTTTTTTGCTTCCGTTTCAAACGCTGTTGGATCTGCAGTATTAAAAGCGAACATATCGTAATGACATGGAATAACCACGCCGGCTCCAATTGCTTTCCCTAATTGCGCTGCTTCCTTTGTATCTAAATTTCCTGCAACACCTCTTGCAGGATCATTGCCGTTAATGGGTAATAAAGCAACATCAATTTTAAAAGGCTTTAATAACTCCGGCATTTCGTCAAACCATAGCGTATCGCCGCTGTGATAAATATTCCACTTTCCGAAACTGATCACATATCCCATGAATTTGCAACGTCCATTTCCATCACGTTCAATTTCGTTATGCTTTGCCGGTATGCCATGAAAAGTGAATTCATCAACGGTTATATTTTCTTTGTCATTTAACCCAATGGGAAAATCATTTGGTAGTTGAACACGTTCACAAACAAATTGCCGGTTGGCTTCGGGAATAATGAATTTAATGTTAGGATTATTTTGTATTACAGGGATCAAAGTTTCACCATCCAGGTGATCAGTATGATTATGGCTTGAAGTAACTATTGAAATATCTTTCAGCAAATGGGGATTCACAACTCTTTCACTCATCCGGATATGAGGCTTGTTGGTAGCCGCATATTTTTTTGTAAGTGAATCAGACAGATACGGATCGATCAGCACTCTTTTGCCGTGCCATAACAGGAGATAGCCACTTTGCCCTAACCACCATAAATGAAAATCTTTTTCATCATGCTGATAGCTTTCTACTTCGGCGATGAATGCTTCATCTTTTACAATTGCCGGAATTAATTCCATCAAATGCTTTTTGATATTTTGAAACTATGTTTTGTTTGTGTTATGTGCGGGTCACGAAATTCACTAAGCTGGCACGAAGAACACAACGTAATATCTTCCTATTCTCATTTCATTGTGCACTTCGTGAACCTTTGTGCACTTTGCGGCCTTTGTGGGAAATATAAACACTATAAATTTCCCCTCACCATTTTCACACCTTTCACCATGTTTGCCAGCTTTTGTCGCGCAGCCCATCTTGCTGTTTGACTTAATCCGCAATCCGGCGCCACCGATAATTTTTCTGCAGGTACATATTTCAAACAACGTTGAATTCTTTCTGCAACATCCTGCGGAGATTCGATGTAATAATTCTTTACATCCACAATACCAACAGAAACATCCATCTTTTCTGCAAAAGGCTGTAACAATTCTATCTCCGCAAATTCGCGGTTAGACATTTCTATATGTATTTCATCAACTGTAAGGTCAAGAAAATCAGGAAGCATAGGTTTGATACTCCTGTATCCAACCGGCCTTCCTTTAAAATTACCAAAACACATGTGCGTAGATAACCTGCATTTACCAACAATTGGTTGAACCGTTCTGTTGAAAATATCAACAAACCTTTTAGTGTCTTCTTTATAAGCATAACAACTCATCGACGGTTCATCCACGGTTATTTCTGTACATCCTGCAGCCACCAACCCTTCCAGCTCTTTACTGATCATAGGCAGTAATGCTTCTGTTATGGCATAGCGGTCTTTATATATATCGTTGGGTAATAATCTTCCGCTTAAGGTGTATGGTCCGGGCACACTTGCTTTAAGAACGGGGCCTTGCGGCGCCAGTTTTTTTAACCGTAAAAACTCTTTTACAACGCCCAGGCCATTTGGCGCCGTCAGTATATCAACAATATCATTCTTGCCTCGTTGGTCATGTGCGGGTGGACCAAATTTTCTTGTCTCTGTCTCATTGTTCCTGATGCCTTTTATATAACCATAAAATGAAAGATTAAAATCAAGCCGGGTTTGTTCACCGTCAGTGATCACATCAAGACCTGATGCAACCTGGTCGTGTACTGCAGCGATCACCGCATCTTCGATCATCTCTTCAATATCTGCTGCCCCAAAGCTGTTTAAATGATGGGTGGCGAAGTCAAGCCAGCCCGGAAAAGGATAACTGCCGATCACGGTGGTTCTTATTGGTATTGGTTGCATAACTTAAATAATGAGTAATGAATGATGAATAATGAGTAATTGTTTCGGGGTGAAATTAAATATTATGATTTTATTATTCTAATTCATTTGCATCACAGGTTGAAGAAGAATTCAGTTGACAAGTAAAAGAATTTTCCGACAAAAATCTGTATCTTCAATGCCTACACTTTATATCTGTTTTCAGAAAGGCACTTGCTCGGGAATCAATAGCTGTTACAAATAATTGCATAAGACCCCCACTAAAAACTATTTTTTATCTTTTAAATGCTTTCACTATGAAACACAAAAATCTACTATTGGGCTTTATCCTTCTTTTTATCACCAACACAAATAATGCCCAGAGCTGGCTGCTTACAGGGAATAGCGGCACCTCAGCTAATTCAAATTTTATTGGGACCCTTGATTCAAAGGCTTTCGCAATACGAACCAATAATGAGGAAAAGGTCAGAATTTTACCAAATGGCAAAGTGGGTATAGGAACATCGGAACCTATAACGAAACTGGACGTAAAAGGCGATTTAAACATAAAAAAGAATGCTGCTTATCATATCGGCGGGATACCTGTGCTCAGAACAAATTCAAACCATAACCTGATTATTGGCGGTCTTGCAGGTGGCGCTTTAGAATCTACTGCTATGTATAATACCATGTGTGGCGAGCAGGCCATGGGCTTAAACAGAACCGGTAATTTTAATACGGCTATTGGAACTTTTTCATTGTTTTTTATGAACGCACTTGTTAGCGATGAAAATACGGCAACAGGGTATTATTCACTTGGGGCAATGGAAGGCGGAAATCATAACGCTGCTTTCGGCGCTTATGCTTTGGGTGGACTGACAACGGGAGACTTTAATGTTGGGGTTGGTGTTAATGCACTGAAAACAAAGAACTCATCCATTGGTGTTTATGGCGGTACGGCTGTCGGATATAATTCTTTATTGATTAATTCCTTCGGGGATAATAATACCGCTGTTGGGTATAACACCTTGTCTTCACTATATGCAGGCGCAGGCAATACTGCAATTGGCGCTTTGGCTGATGTAAATGATTCATTTAATGTATCCAATAGTACTGCTCTGGGCCATGAGGCAATTGCAACAGCACCCAACCAGGTCCGTCTTGGGAACAGTGTTGTTACAAGCATTGGCGGTTATGCAACCTGGGGCACCATAGCTGACTTGAGGATAACTGACAGCGTTCAACGAAATGTACCCGGCCTGGATTTTATTAATAAGTTAGTACCCGTAACATTTAGACTGAACCTTGATTCTGCAGATAAGATCATTCAAAGGCCGGTTCGATATGATAAAAACGGGAAAGTCATTCAAATGACCTCACAGGAAATTGAAGGACGGATTGCAAAGCAAAAGATAATTTATACAGGTTTTATAGCACAGGATGTAGAAAAAGTTGCAAAAAAGCTGAAGTATGATTTCAGCGGTATAGATTTTTCAAAAAATAATAAGGATCTGCGTTTCTTAAGATATGCTGAGTTTGTTGTTCCACTGGTAAAAGCCGTACAGGAGCTCTCTGCAGAAAATGATGAACTTAAATCAAGGCTTGATAAGCTGGAAAAACTAATCGACGAGGATAAGGACGGGGACGGCGACGATTTTAAAACAACAGTGTTCCTGTCGGATGCAGGCATTGAGCAGAATACACCCAATCCGTTCAGGGGAAATACGGTTATACATTATTATTTGCCAAAAGCGGCCGGGAATGCTGTAATTAATATAAACAATATAAAGGGGAAATTAATAAAATCAATCTCCCTGAATGCAAAAGGAAACGGGCAATTAACGCTGGAAGCAAATGAATTAAGCGCAGGTTCATATACTTATACACTTATAGTAAATGGAAAAATAATTGATAGCAAAAAAATGATCATCCAGTAAAGTTAATGAGTGGTAAATGAATAATGAGTAATGAGTAATGAGTAACTGTAGGTGACCGAGGTTAATATTCCATGATTTCGATTTTACGAAAATCCATTGGGTGGCTGTTTGATTGAAGTGATATGTATCCGCCGGTAACTTTATCATTGCTATTGACGATAAAATTTTTTGCGATAGCATTTGCTGTGTCATACCTCGGGTTGTTAAAACGCAAAACTTCTTCGCCGTTTACATAATGAATGATCTCGCCATTATGTACATCTATTTCTGCTGTTACCCATTCATCGCCATCAAAGCTTTTTTTAATAGTTGGCGGTGTGCAGTAAGAAATATTTCTTTTACCGTTTATTTCAACATACATTCCCGAGGCACATATTTCACCTGTGCCACGTTTTTCTTTTTCATTACTCCCGAGCAGATTATATTCAAGACATACCGGAAAAGGTTGATCTAATTTTAATGTAGAAGGCGCCTGGCAATCGTATTGAATGCCGCCATCCCGGAATCCCCATGATGGCGCTCCGGCAACGGTATCTCCAACAAACCTGTATTCCACTTTAAGCCGGTAATTGGTAAATTTTTTATCATAATATAAAGCGCCAAACCTGTTATGAAAATTATCATAACTATCATAGCGCGTGCTTAATATTCCATTACCTGCACGAAAAGTATTGCCAAAATTTTCACCTGCTTTGTATCCTGCTATTTTTGGTATCCAATGCTCAAGGTCTTTGCCGTTAAACAAACTAACCCATTGATTTTTTTTATTTGATTCAGCAATTTTTTTGGGCCGGAATGACGGAAACAGGAAAAGAACTAAAAGCATTATCCAAACTAATCGTTTCATACAATTGAATTTAAACGAAAGATAATTCAAATTGATTGCACAAACGGCCACGACGCACATTAAGAAACATAAGCGCACGAAGAAAGCGATAAAACTTTTAACATGGGGATTCTGTAAAATTTAAACAGCGAGATCTTTGTGCCCGTTATGGTTCGAGTGCGCTTTGTGCTCCAAAGACATACGTGTTCCAAAAAATAAATATTACAAATTCAATTGCCTGTTTATAATTTAGGCGCTCTATGCGCCATGCGTTTTCAAAAGAAAATTTTCATTCGATATGTCATCAACTTGCTGAAAAAGATGCAGACCTTAAAAAGATCATTAATGATCATGGGCTGCCGCCAATGTGGTCAAGGCCTGCCATTTTTCAAACACTGGTGTTAACCATTCTTGAACAACAGGTTTCATTGGCTTCCGCTTACGCTGCTTTTAAAAAGCTGAAAGAAAAAACAGGTTTTGTCACCCCGAAAAAAATATTGGCGTTAAGTGATGCGGAATTAAAAGCCTGTTATTTCAGCAGGCAGAAAATAATCTATGTAAGAGGATTGGCAAATGCGATCGTCTCGAAAAAGATCAGTCTGAGAAAATTGAGTGAATCAACGAATGATGAGATACGGGAAATTTTAAAACAGGTAAAAGGCATCGGCGACTGGACCGTTGATGTGTACCTGATCCACGCACTGCAACGCAGCGATCTTTTTCCGTTAGGCGATATAGCCCTTGTAAATAGTTTGAAGCATGTAAAACAGTTACCCACTGCCAGCACGAAAGATGAACTGTTAGCCATCGCTGAAAACTGGCGCCCTTACAGGACTATTGCCTGTATGTTGTTATGGCACGCGTATATTGAAAGAAAGGGGATAAAAGTTTTTGGATGATATATTATTCAATTCATAAGAGTTGCTACACAGGTATTATTTCGTATGAATCCCATAAATCTGTATTGGCACTTGCTTCTTTCATTTGGCTCATATATATCTTCTCTCCGTTACACCTGCAATTGATCATTCCATAAAGGATTTTTTTATTTTTCAGATCAGTTGACCTTGCTAATTCGGTTGAAAATACAAGCGGGCGCTGGCTTTTGGAATACTTTCCGGCACAACCTACCGCATCGGCTCTCGGGTGAGCAAAACTTTCGTTATCACCGGAGGAAATAACAGATGCGTATGGATTGATCAATGCCATAAATTTTTCCGTGAAGTCAGAAGAACCATGATGGCAGGATTTCGCTACATCTGCTTCAAATGGATTTTGAGCTTCGTATTTCTCTATCAGGTAATTTTCAGAAAGAGAATTCAGGTCGCCGCCAAATAAGAAAGTGCGATCGCCGAAGGTTATTTTAACTACCAGGCTATGGCCATTAATGGTCTTTCCTTCATCTGCCCAGTAAACATAAACATTTTTGTTGGATACTTTTTCCCTGAACGGAGCAAGCACTTCCAGTTGAAACAATTTGCCTTCAACATTTTTTTTGATGATCGTATCGCCCTGGCCCATACGTCTTGCCTTTTGTACGCGGTTTTCAGCTTTTGCTTTATTTAAAGCGTTCATAAATGCTGTAACATCACGGTTGAATGGTACCTGTTCACTTACATTAAGCAAATCATCAAAAATTTTGGTCAGGTAAGTAGCTCCGCCTTTTTGCATGGTATCGCCAAGGCCGGTACTGTAAGTATTTTCACGGGATGCAAATTTCAGAATTCCTGCATGGCATATTTGCCCAAAAGTGAAGCCGGTGTGTTCGAGTATTTTTATGAACCCTTTATAGTGGTCCTGGTCAAAATGGCTTACTATTAAATAATCAATATGTATCTTCTTATTCGCATCCAGCAAATATTTGTATTGCCATTTTGTAAGATAGTTAAACATGTTATCAGACGGACCGGCATCGATCAGTATCTTATAATTTCCAATCTCAATCAATGCACCATCGCCCTGGCCTACATCAAGATAAAATATCTTTAATCCCATGTTATCGCCCAATTGGTCTTTATGCATCCACCCGTCAGGGCCTGCTGTGTTTACTTTGTACCAGTCATCTTTTTCATCTATCAGCTTAACATACGTTCCCATCAAAATTTTATTGATCGGTTTTTTGCCTTTTCCGGTCGGCGTTACCGATTCGTAAATAGTAGCTTCATTTACCGAAGCATATTTAAATGTTGTACTCATAGTGAACATTAATCAGGTTAATAGATCATAATTACACAAAACCGGGTAGAACGCAGGCCTACATCGGTATTATCACTTTTAATTTGTCGTATTCTTTAGTATAAACGTGAACGATGGCATTTAAGTTTTATGGCTTTTATTTTGCATGATATTGTTCCGCTACAGCCTGTCTTAATTCAATCGGGCGTTAATCATATTTCAGCAGGTAGAAAGCACACCTGCAAAGATCATTCATCAAATATACTTACCCTTGCTAAAAATGTGTCATTACATGGGAGAAGCCGAGATCGATCAAAATGGGCAACGTATCATCATTCATTCGCACATCATTACTTATGGAAATGCCGCTGATGAAAAGCTGACCGAATACATGAGAAGCGAGATAGAAACGATGTGGAATGAGCCAAAAGGAGTGATCTATCTAAAAAATATTCCTCTTATAGTCAGTTTTCATATAACTGCGGAATGGAAACCGGCTATTGACATGTATGAAATCTATACAAATACAGACGGCCGGAATAATTATTTCCGGATAGAAGAATATGCACACGGCAATATTTCTTTTGTTGACGGGCTTGGTTGCAATACCGGTTATTTTAAGCTGGAGAATTTATATGTTGGTTCTACTACTGCAGCGCATGAATATGGCCACACACTCGGCCTCGATCATCCGCGTGATCTTGATATCAGGGGAAAAGGTGTGCCGGGCATTATGTATCCACGCGGAACATTGGTTGATCCTCAATTTCAATATGATCCCTCAAGGCCTGCGGGCGTTACCGGTGGCACCATGCACCCGATGTACCGCAAAGTCTTCGCCGAAGATATTGCTGCATTAAAGCTGGATAAACTACGCTTTAGAGACACCAGAGCAATTGTGGGCGACTTTACGAACGTGTATCATTCCAGTCATGATGTGGTTTGATGGTATGGTGAATAAGGAATTAGTAATTGGGAATTTGGGAGAAGTGTCTTGAGTTGAATAGTTGAATAGTTGAATAGTTGATTGGTTGAAAGGTAGTAAGTTGATAGGCTTTTGTATAAAGACATCGTACATTTTCATAAATCTGCAATCGCCAATCTGCAATTGATAATCAGAAATACACAATAATCAATGTTCAATATTCAATGCTCAATGATAGGAGCATTTTTCCACTTGAATATTGATTATTGAGTGTTGTTTATTGAATATTTGCAGATGCCTTAAATCTGCAATCGCCAATCTGCAATTTAAGCCGGTAGTTCATGGCGGATAGTTCATGGTTGAGAATAGTTTCTGCTATGAGCTATGAACAATGATCGATTTGCTAAACCTAAATCCGCAAAGCCTACATCGTACATTTTCATAAATCTGTAATCGTTGTGGTAGTTGAGCAGTTGATCGGTTGATTAGTTGAAAGGTTAATGATCTTTTCGTTCAAAAAGGAATTGGAATTAGTAAGCCTGTCATGTCCTAAAAAAAGTAGACAGTATTACTACTATTACCTTTTTCTTTTTTTTGCTACTTTTTTTTCTTTTTAGTTTCCACATTTTAATTGTGGATATCCTCTGAAAGCATTGATTTTATTGATACTTACGCTTCCAT
>DASUGF010000086.1:0-15089 GCA_036274175.1 Parafilimonas sp. | reverse complement strand
TAACAAAACAATCATTGAGCGTTATCACGAACTATACAGAATAGAACAGGCTTTCAGGGTATCGAAAAGCGACCTGCAAACCAGACCTGTATTTCATTTTAAGGAGCAGCCCATAAAACTACACATATTGATATGCTTTATAGCTTTGGTTATCTCAAAGCACATCGAAATAAAAGCAGGTGTTTCCATAAGAAGGTTTTTGGACGAATCGAAAAAAGTTGCCGATGGGCAAATCTTAAACCATATCACCGGCAAAACCATTACTATTAAAGCGCAGCCTCCTGAAAAAACGCGTGGGCTTGTCAGCAAATTATTCCCACCGCACTAAAAGGGACAAGTCAGGTGTACACAATACTTTAAAAAAAATCCGTCTTGAATAAAAAACAATCCTTTTCAAATAAATCCTTCTTGTTTGTTGCTCCGAGCTTTGTTGCAAAATAAAGCACATGAAACCGGGTTTTTTCTTACAGGCTATCCAGTTTCTGTTAATCTTATTGCTTGCTTACGCAGCTTTCAGCAAATTAGCAGACCATACAGTTTTCAAGTCTCAGTTTATATATTTTCCTGTAATTGGTGCTTATTCAACTTTTTTTTCCTGGTTTATTCCCTCTGTCGAATTAATTATTGTGATATTGCTATTCATTCCGAAATACAGGGTAGCTGGCTTCTATAGCGCTGCTATATTGCTTGCCGCTTTTTCGCTTTTCTTAACAGGTATGCTTGCTTTCTCTGAAAAACACCCTTGCCCTTGCGGCGGACTGCTATCCAGGCTGTCATGGCCTCAACACCTGCTGCTCAATCTGCTTTTTTTGGTACTTGCGCTGGCAGCTATTCATTTTTCAAAAACAAATGAAAAAAGTTGTTCTTCACATAAAGATATTGTTGCAACAAGCAGGAGTAACCGAAAACCTGTATAAAAGAGTAGGTTATTGTTTCAAATAAAGTTTAGCTTTTTAAGAATATAAAAGCAATGTTTAAATGAACAAGATTAAAAAATTTACAATGCCGTTTATAGCTATTGTAATTGCTGCAGCGTTAGTATTTGGGGCAAGTGCTTTTAAGCCGTTAAAACCATTTTCTACTACAACGATGTATTATCATGGCGGCTCATTCTTACAGGCAGATGTTCAAACAAAATCCAACTGGACTACATCTTCGCAGAGCTGCCCTAACGGAACTGCAAAAGCCTGTAGTGTAGATGTCCCGGATGATATTGTATCCGGTGGCTCCTTCATCTCAACTGTCAGCCTGGAGGGTACAGCCGGTAACCCCTCTGCTTTAAGTGCTGTTAAGAATTCGGGAAATAATGTTAGCGGAGTTACAATTCATAATAAACCAAATTAAAGCAAGGGTTGTTTGTGGGGTTGCCCCTTTGGGGGCATCCCCCTTTTTTCTTTTAATATCCGGCGAAATAAAATCATCACAAACCGACAAAATAAATGCGAAGCCTCATGAGGGCAAATAAAAAATAATTATGCATGGGTAACAGGGAGTAAGCCAATATTAACAGGCAGATGAGTTTAATAATGTTGTCCGAATTTGTATCAGGGGTCAAAAGCTGAAAAAGCAATACTACAAAAGTTAAATCAAGGCGTGTGAACGGATGTGTCGCAATATCATCCGCTCTTGATTTTTTGGTACTTTTTTATCAAGAAAAAAGTACAGAATGAAAATTTGTTACTTAAGGATTTCTCTATAAGCTGATAGTTTACTTACAATAACATTCAAAATTTATAATCAATCATTTTTTAATAACAACTTTAAAGTTGTATAGAAAAAGAAAGTCGCACAAAAAGAAAAAAAATCAAAAGAAAATTTTAATATACATTTTGTTGCATCCCCGATTGATCGATCACAACCTTCGGTAACGGCAACGCATAGCGGTTATCATTGGGCGGCAGTGTATAGGTGACCCCGCTAACCACTCTTGTTGGAACAATATTGGTTCCTTCTTTATTCAACCGCTTTATATCTATAAACCTTAATCCCCTGAATGTTAGTTCTTTTCTTCTTTCAACAAGTATTTTATTTAACGCCTCTGCAGCATCATTGGCAGTTACGGGAACATAGCTGGCATTATATCGTTTCGCGAGTAGTGTATTTAAATCCGCTAAAGCAGCGTCTTTATCACCTGCTCTTGCACTGCATTCTGCCCTTATAAGGTACATCTCATCAGTGGCAATACCTGTAAAAGCAACATAACCATCCTGGCTGTAATTTCCTTTAAATTGCTGGTAGCCATTATAAGGTGTAAAGAAAGCGGTCTTACGCAGATCATTATTAGCATAAGATGAATATAATACAGTATCCATTTTTGCATAATAAATGTTGATTGGGTTTGCATCAAAACACATTTCTGTGTAAAACAGGGTTTCTTTATTAAATCGTTTAAATGGGCTATTATAATCATCAAAGGGCAATATTATATCTGCATCGCCATTATAATTTATAAGATCCTTTTTAATACCCATACACAAATCAGCATATTTATATGCACTGTCATATATGCGCATGCTCAAATAAGCCCTTGCTAATAACCCGTATGCAGCCGCTTTCGAAGGCCTGAAAACATGCACTGGCAACTGCGGGAGGTATGAAATACATTCCCTGGCATCACTTAAAATTTTATCGTATGATTCCTGTACGCTCGCTCTTACAGACGGTACATTAAAATCTGAACTCAATCTTAATGCAACGCCCAGGTCCTTTCCGGCAGAATCAGCATCATAAGCCTTCGAGAATGTCCACACAAGTTGCAGAAAATAATACGCCCTGAAAAATAAAGCAGAGCCTTTTATATTATCCCATGCCGCTTTATTTTCATCGTCAATTGAAATTTTTTCTATCTGCTCCAGGCAATAATTCGAATTATAGATGGGAAGATAAGCGTATGACCAGTCGTTCGGCCAACGATAATTATCATAAGGTATCCACTTGTACAAATACTGGTCTCTTTCAAATTGAATATCGTAATCAGATTGCAGCAGGAAATAGTCATCTGCTGAAGCTTCCCCCAATGTCGGCGTTCTTTGTCTGTTCATATCACCCGAATTATCCAGCAACGCCTGCAGGTCATACAAAGTAACAGGCACTGTAACACCAGTGCTTGATTTTTTATCGAGGTATTTCTTACAGCCGGAAAAACTTGCGAGTATACAAATGGCTGTTATCGCATATAATAAAATTTTCATCACTCAAAAGTTTAATTGATAAGAATATTAAAAGCTTGCTCTTATACCGATGGTCCATGTTTTTTGCGGAGGTAGTGCATTGGGATAGTCAGGGTCAAGCTGGTTTTTATTAGCCCTCCAGATAATACCCAGGTTTGCAGCGTTAAAGTATATCTGTACTTGTTTA
The DNA here is from genome assembly GCA_036274175.1 of Parafilimonas sp. Lineage (GTDB taxonomy): Bacteria > Bacteroidota > Bacteroidia > Chitinophagales > Chitinophagaceae > Parafilimonas. The sequence continues at coordinate 11,732 of DASUGF010000086.1, read as the reverse complement.
ACCGGCAATCGCTTTTGTGGACCATCCAGCATGTAACCAACATTAATGTATTGAAGCCTTATATTATCAGCCTTCAGCACATTTACAGCCGAAGAAGCATAAAAATTATCTCTTGAATAAAACTGCGGGTAATCAATATATTCGAATGCAGGTATATTTGTCTTTAATTCGTCCCCGGGTTGCTGCCAGCGTTTTTCAAAATCTGCTGTTGAAAACCCGTTGTTGATCAAAGCATCAGATGTAAAACTTGTCTTCCTGAAATAATATCCGAGGCTGTAGGAAATATTAAATGATACAAAAAATCCTTTCCACCTTAACTCATTGATCACCGATCCAAAATATTTTGGGCTTGAGGGGCCAAGATAAACAATGCCTGAACTGTCGCCGCCTTTGGTATCGGTTTGCGATGTAATGGCATTATAATCTGTGCTTAATTTTCCGTTCAAATATCCCTGCGGATCGCCCGCTGCATTTAACCCGCCCCATTTGTAGGCTGCTATTGAATAAAGTGGATATCCCACTACAGGCGTTATCATCCTGTCTGAAGCTACGAGGTAATAGATCGAGTTGGCGCCCGTAGAAAAATAGGCTGTGGTTTTATTGCTGGTATAGTTAAATAAAAAACTGGTATTCCATTTAAAGGTCTTATCGATATTTTTAGATTTGAGCAGCACTTCTATGCCGTTGCCTTTCATGTCTGCCACATTCTTCTCAACCTGTGTGGACAGCGGGAATGCAGTATAATCAAATGCGGTTACGCCATACAGGTCGCTCCCTTTTTTCTGATAGTAATCTATACTGCCGGCCAAAATATCGCCTGATGCTGAAAATTCGATACCTAAGTTTATTTGCCCGGCTTTTTCCCATTTAAGCAATGGGTTATTGGGGTTGCTGATTGTTTCAATGGGAAAATTTGTGATAAAATCAGTATATCCGGATCCTGAAACAGGTAAAGGGCTTTTTGTAACATCAACATTGCCGCTATATCCATAGCTGATTCTTAGTTTTAAATAAGATAACCAGCTTAAGTTATAAAATGACTCTCTCGAAATATTCCAACCTGCGCCGGCCGACCATAACGGATTCCATTTATCATTTGTACTAAGCCCAAAAACATTAGATGCATCCTTCCTTACACTGCCATACAAAATATAGCGGCTTTTAAAAATATAGGAAGCGTTCGCAAAAAAAGAAGCAAACCGGTAGGTATTGGTGGGCGAAGTAAACGGAGGGTTAGGTATGCCCCGGTAACCACCCGAGATGAACGTGGGATAATAGTTTCTGTAATCAACTTCTCCCTGCGATAAAGGGTCTTTATTATATCCATAAATGCTCCATGAATCCCCGTCACTGACTGATTCTCTTATTTCGCTGCCCATGAGGGCCGAAACCGAATGGTTCTTCCAGTTATGGTTGTAATTTAACTGTCCCCTGAAATTCTGCGAATAAAGATTTGTGTTGTAATTGGATAATATCCCTCCTTCCGGGATAATATAATCAACCGTTCCCGCGGTGTAATCCAACTGGGAGAAAGTATTGATCAGGTCTCTTGTATAAAAGCTCTGTATATCGTACTGCCTTTCAGAATTCGTAGTTTGCTTCTGGTATTGGTAATTCAGGGTTAACACAAAGCCTTTCAGAAACTGGTAACCCAGGCCAATATTGGCAACTATTTCCTGCTGCGTTATGGTAGTGGCATCATGTTTATAATCGTCAAGCGGGTAAAAATTCCAGTTCAGCAGGTAACCGCCACCGGCAGTATCAATATAGTCTTTTCTGTAACGGTCAATTGCCAGCGGGCTGCCGTTCTCATCTGCAAATTGCAGGTATGGCACCGTTCTGCCGTTGATGGGGAAACCGGTTTGTAAACCGCTTACGGCTTTGCTGCTGGTATAATAAGCGCCCAGGTTTAGCTCAAAATGCTTAAAGGGTGTATAGGTATTATTAAACCTGATATTAACCTTATTGAATTCATTTTTAAGCGACCCTGCATTTTTATCAATATTACCTGCTATGAGCCAGGCAATATTGTTGCCGCCGCCGCTTAGCTGCAGGCTGTATTGCTGTGTTATGGCTGTTTGATAAAAATATTTATTGTATTGGTCGCGGCTGTCGGTTTTTTTAAGGGCATCAATTTGTGTTGCTGAATCCTGGGCCGTTATCAACCCGTCTCTGCGGTGTAAGAATACTTCTGCGGCAGGCGTAAGCGGAAATCGCTGGTATATGTCATTGATCGTATAATCAAAATAACCCTTGTTAAAGATGAACTCTTCAACATTAATATAGTCATTCACTGATATACGGGATGGGTAGTACAGGTCTGGTTTTTCCGTTATTATTACATCGGCATTAAAGTCAATATTCAGTTTTTGATTATACTTTCCCTTTTTAGTGGTGATTACGATCACGCCATTGCCTGCCCTTGCGCCCCAGATAGAAGTGGCAGCGGCATCTTTTAATACAGTTATATTGTCAACATCATTGGGATTAATATTATTGATATCGCCTTCATAAATAAAATTATCCAGCACCACCAGCGGTGCTACCGGGCCATTGATAGTGCTGAGTCCTCTTATCGAAATATTGTTAGGGTCTCCTTTTCTATCCTGCTTGTTTATGTTAAAAAGCAATCCGCTGGTAACATTGTTCAGCCGCTGTAAAACGTTGGTACCTGTTTGCTGGTTAAGTGTCTTATTATCCACAAAAGAAACAGCTCCCACTATTCTTTCTTTAGGAATATCCTGGTAACCGTTGCTTACGATAGTTACTTCGCTCAGTTCATGAGGCGCTTCCTTAAGCTTTATTGTGATGGGCAAATTCATATTGCTGTTTACAGGAATGGTCTGTGTAACATAACCAACATAGCTTATTATGAGTTTCGCGCCTTCCGCAGGCAATGCAATGCTGAACCTGCCGGATTCATCAGTGGCAGCAGTTACCGGTGTTCCTTTAATATTAATAGTGGCATGGGCAAGCGGCACAAGGGTTGAATCTGCAACAACAATTCCGGTTACAACAGTGTCCTGTTTATTGGCAGCAGGCTCATCATCTTTAAAAATTTGGAAGGAGGCTTTGGGGGTAATAATAATGTTTGTTTCCATGATACGGTAATCAAATGGCTGGCTTTTAAACAACAGGCTCAATACACCATCCAGTGAACTGTTTTCCGCATGAACGGTTACAGGTTTTGCTTTTTTCAACAGTTCATTATCATACACAAACCGGTAAGGCGTTTGTTGCCTTATTAGCGCAAAAGCATTTTCCAGTGGTGCATTTGTAAGGCTTATTGAAATTTGTTTTCTCTGTGGTGAGTCTTTTGCCTGCGCATACCCGGCTGTTGAAAATAATAATAACAAAACCGGTAATGAAGCCCTTTGAAGCAGGAAAAGAAGTATCCTTACCCTGCCTGTAAGCAGTGTTTGTGTGCTCATTAAGTCATATATTTTAGTTAGAGAATTTGTCTTTACTTATCCTGTTTGCTGATGTAAGGTTTTATCATAAGGGTATTATTGGTTATGCTGAAACTGGCTATTCCGGTCAGTTCCATCATTTCCAGTATTTTACTCAAAGGCAGGGTTCTTTTTATCTCACCTGTAAAAAATTTCTTTTGCTTAAAGCTTTCATCATATACCACCGCTACATCATACCATCTCGATATTTGTTCTGTTACCTGTTCCAAAGCTGTGTTGCTGAACATAAATAATCCGTTCTTCCATGCAATAGCCATAGCTGTATCCGTCTTGCTGACTTTTGCAGTAAGCTCATTCGCCTGTACCTGTTCTCCCGGCTGCATTCTTATTGATTGCTGAGCGGCTGTAACCTGTATAATGCCTTCGGTTAAAGTAGCGGTTACAAGGCCGGCAGCGTTGGTATAACTGTTCACATTAAATGCTGTTCCTATGTCCTGTATCGTTACATGGTTTGTTATTACCTTAAAAGGTTTACCGGTGTTTTTTGCTACTTCAAAATAGGCTTCTCCCTCCAGCAGTTCTACCCGTCGCTCAGAACCGTTAAACTGCACCGGGTAGCGCAGTGCGGAAGCTGAATTAAGCCATACTTTGGTGCCATCGCTCAACACCATCATATACTCTCCTCCTCTTGGTACATGCAGCGTATTGAATGCAGTAGAAGCGTTTAGGGTTGCCTGCCCATATACTACATCGCCATCCGCAATATGTATTGTATGTCCGTTGTCGTTAAGTATGCTGTCAATACCATTATTTAAAAGAACCGTGTTGCCGTTACTTAAAACCAGCCTTGCCTTTTGTATGCCCGGCAATACATCTTCGCCAAACCTGCTCGCCAGCGCAGGTTTAATAGCAGGTTCATTAAACCTGCCATACCAAATGGCTAAACCTGCAACCGCCAGTATAAATACTGCCGCTGCTGCCCGCCACCATATTTTTGCCACACGCTTTGATACCTGTTCTGTTTGCTTTATAACCAGCTTTTGTTCCACACTTTGCCATGCTGCATCCGTATCGGTATCACGCAATATTTGCATTTGCTTTTCCAATGCATCAGCATCTGTGAGTTCCCTGAACAACGCCCGGTTTTGTTCACCGGCCATCAGCCAGGCATTTAACTCTTCCTGCTCCGTTGTAGTAAGTTCATCTTTAAGATGTTTTACTATAAGTGAAGCGATATAAAAACTCTCCGGCTTTTTCTGCTCAGCCATTGTAATGCTTTAGCTTTTTAAAAATCCTCCCCGCAGGGAGGATTCACCTGGGCCACGCATGCCCGTTTTTAAATAAGGTTTCTTCTTACCGTTATTTGAGAAAAATTGCAGTGTATAGTATAGAGACAGCAAAAATGAAAAAGCGGATACCATAAGAACCGGTTTTTTTAAATTTACCTTACTAAAATCTTACTATAAAAAATCTATCTTTGTAGTATGTCAGATAAAGAGCGAGAGGAATTTATTAAAGCACTAAAAACACAAACCGAAAAACTTTCTAAAAATAAAAAAGCTTCCAGAAAGTTTTTGGTGGATGTTGGCATCATTACGAAGAAAGGAAATCTTCGTAAACCCTATAAACACTTATGTATTCCACAAGACCAGGATTAATTCTTGCTTTCCACGGTTGTGACCAATCAATAGTAAATGATATTTTAACCGGAAATACTACGCTTGAACAAAGCAATAATAAGTACGACTGGCTGGGTCATGGCATTTACTTTTGGGACAATAGTCCTTCGCGTGCACTTGAATATGCGACCTTTTTAAAAAATCACCCCGGGCGGGCAAAGAGTAGAATAAACACCCCTGCTGTTATTGGTGCTGTGATTAACCTTGGCTTTTGCCTTGACTTGCTTGATTTTGAGAACCTTAATCTGTTAAAGCTTGGATATGAATTATTAAGTACTGCAGCAGGCAACAATATGCCAAGAAATAAACCCGTTGGCACATCAAAAGATTTATTGTTGCGCGAATTGGATTGCGCAGTAATTGAAAGCTTACATCAAATCAGAAAAATTCAAAAACTTAAAGAATTCGATTCAGTAAGAGGTGCTTTTTGGGAAGGAAAAGAACTGTATAAAAATGCAGGTTTCAGAGAAAAAGATCATTTACAGATATGCATCCGTAATCCTAACTGTATTAAAGGATATTTTTTGCCAAGAACTTTAGATACAAAATTTGACAAGGTTTGAATATCGGTCTGAAAATCATAAACAGTAGGTAACTTGTCAGGGACGCTTTTCTTCAGAATAATATTCTGTAAGATACCCATCAAAATATAGTATTGTGATTATACTGCCGCCATTCTTCTGTGGTATAAGCTGAATGTAGCATTTTTTATTTTTAAAATCCGTACAATACCAATCAGGGTAACCGCCGGTGGAATCTTTATCACTTTCTATCGTTGCAAATACATCGCCGTCGAAATCTATAAGCCTTTTTTTTAAATCTATGCCTATTCTCATTTTAACTGTATCGGTGCTTTGTAGTTGGAACTTTTTTATCGTGCTGTCATAACGGTAAATTTCTTTTCGCGTGTAGATACCTGATTGTGCGAAAGTTTGATGGCAAAGAATAAAGAATAATGGCAGTAGCAGGTATTTCACGGGCAGATCGTTATTAATGCATTTAAAAATAAAAAGAGCTCGCATAGAAACAAAAGCTCTTTCTTTAATCTTAAATCTTTAAAGTATGAGTTTAGAGTTTTAAGAATTCTAAATTCAATTGATAAATAAACCTGGTTCATAAAGTAAGAAGCAAACATCTGTCTGTTCATTATTGATTAGTGGTCAGTTCACCTTCTCCATTGCAATTATAGGCTCATTTCATCGAATACATTCTTTTAAAAATCTTGCAGGAACATTGTCAGTAAGCCAAACCTTATTGGCAGATTGGTAAAAAATAAATCCATCTTTACACATCACTGCGGCATCTATTTCTAAAACAATTGGCAAACCATGTCTTGATCCAACTATTTTAGCTGTTTCAATATTATCGCTCAGGTGTACATATTGCCTGCTTTGTTTTTGCAGCCCCTTCTGCAATATCAGGGGTACATTATTAATAGCGGTGCCGTGGTATAATACAGGCGGTGGAACTGCCTGTTCCAATTCCACATCTACATCTATACTATGTCCCTGGCTTGCTCGTATCATGCTTTTATCATTGTTAAAAACAAAACGTTTCTTATCGTTTTCAGCAACAATTGTCTCAATTATCTGAATGTCAGCACTTATACCTTTTTCATTTAATTTTTGAATAAGTTTATCTACATCAGTCCAGCCATTTTCATTTATGGTTACACCTATAAATTCGGGCTGGTGCCTTAATACAAGGCTTAATAATTTTGATATATTTTTTAAATTCTTTTCCATGTTTAATTTATTTCAGCGCTGCCGTAAAAAGATTTCACCAACCTTATTTCACCAATAATATGATCATTGAAATCTTCCGGTTGTGCGGCCGGTATCCATAATTCATTGTGTATGGCACCACCAACATTTTGAATGGGAAATTGCTGAAGATAACCTGTCGGCAAGTCAAAAGCAAGTACATGCCCGGTATAACCGGAAAATGCGTCCTTTGTATTCCATTCAAATGCTATCTGCTCTGCATATTGCTGGTTCAATACAGGGTAAAAGATGGGTTGCCAGTCAAGCCTCGGTGGAAATCTTTTACAACCCGATTCTTTCACTAATTGCCATTCTTTCTTACCAACCGGCCGGTAAAGTGTAGTTAGTGTTTCCATTACAAAAATCTTTTTCTGAAAGGTTCGATAAATCTTTCATTACTGGCTTTAACTGCAAAAACAATCTTCCTGAAAAGACCATCATATTTTCCCTTTAAAAACATTTCAAATAAGGCGGCAATATCTTCAGGCTCATTTTGAAAAACGCCGCAACCCCACGCACCCAAAATCAATACATCATGATTATAATAAGCGCAAAGCCCGAGCAGTTTATCCATTCGTTTTTCCATAACAGGCAACAGCATCTGTATGTTTGAGCGTTCATTTTGTTTTACAGCCCCTGCATTTACTGCCGGTGATGTAATAACAGATACAGTTATATAATCGTCCATAACGTTACCGGCTTCATTTTTAAATACCGGCACATTTGGCGCATAGATCATGTGATCTGAATAAAGACAGCTTTTATGAAGTTTATGATAAGCATAATACCTTGGGGCATTCAATAAACAGGGATATAATGCTGATGCCCGTGTTATACTCTCCTCCTGTGCCACAGCACCGCCCAAAAATCCTCCGCCCGGGTTTTTGGCAGAAGCAAAATTTAAGCACAAAATATTTTCTGAGGTAAGTATATTGCTGAGTACTGCATCCAGTGTTGTTTCATTAATTACCTCATATACAGTATTGAATGCTTTATCTCCATGTATGTTGCCTGCCAGGTGATCCAGTTCCCGGGGTGTAAACAGTTTCGTATTATCCACAGCCTGTTGCATTGCTGCGGCAATTGCTATTCTTTCATTTTTATGATTAATATAAAATCCTTCTTTCAGTATTCTTAAAGTATCTTCTGCTATTAGTTTATGATCGCCTGCCATAATGTTGTATTTAAATTTTTTGCTGCAGCCCGTACTTTTCCAAACGTAGTTTCATTTTTGAGAAACCCGTTTTCAAATACGGTTATTAGCTGATTCTTATATTCAGGCGCCTCATTCTGTCCAACAGTTTTATACCCTTCTTCCGTAAGTATTAGTTTCAATTTACCCGCTTTTGATGTTTTAAATGATTGAATGAGTTCTCCCTTTCCATTTATTTCCAAAGGGTGTTTCTGCACAGCAACTCCTTTGCCATTGATCTCTGCATAAGAACATTTAAATGCAAATTTCTGTGTATCCCTGTCCACCTTTTGCAGCAGGGCGCCACCCATGCCCAGTACAAGATTTTCAGCGCTGATGCCATTTATCTTTAAAGCGGAATAAATGCTATGAACAGATTCATAATTAATACCGTCGCCTTGTATAACTCTAACCTGTTTTGGTAGCACCCTGTAACCCTTTTCATTAATGGTATAGCCAAATTTTTCAAACAAAATAGTGAAAACCCGCAATAACGTTAGCACCGGGTCGCCGCTGTCCGGGCGTATTACCAGCACACCATCCCTGCTTAATACCTGTTCTCTTAATTCATCACCCCAGTATTCGCTGCAGGCCCTGAAAATATTATAGGAATCAGATACACACGCTATTGTACCCGCCGGAAAAGTTTCCAGTATATGTTTAAAAACTTCCGGTTCACCAGCCTCACCCAGTAATGTGCAAACAGAATGTTCGGTAGCGGGTATTGAATTGCCATAAACCTTTTCTGCACTGTAATAACGTTGCGCGAACATGCTCCCCATCAAATTGTCACTGCCATTAAAATTTACCAGGTGTGCCATACCACCAAGACCGGCACTTTCAACCGAGCTTACGCCCCTGAAGCCAAAATCATTCAGCACAAAATCTGTTAAGCGCATTGCTTCTGGTGAAGCTGTTTCAGTGAAATATAACTCAACGGTGTCCCTGATGTGTTTTGATAGGGTAGCGACCGTATTAGGGTACCATACCTGCATCAGTAATGTTTCCAGGAAATTACTCAGCCAGAAACATTCCGGGTCTGTGTTCTCAATCGTCATTAAAACATTGCTTACCTGCACGCAGGTGCCTTCCGGAACAGCTTTAATAACCACAGGTAATCTTCCATTATGCTCCTTCAGTATATATTCAAACCGGGTGCGGTCAAAAACATCATCACGGCCAAAAACCTGTTGTAGTGTTTGCTCGGCTGCATCTATCTTCTCTTTGGTAATTACCTGCCCTTCCAGGTAATGTTTCAGGTAATACTGCAGCCCGAAGAACACTGTTTCGTCAAACATACCGCCGCGGCTTTCGAGGTAAGAATAAATCTTGCTGGTACCCGGATAATATAATTTGTGATGAGAGTATTTATAGGCATCGGCCAGCAATATGATGTTTTCGTTGTTCATAACAGTTTGTTTTAAGGTTTATTTATTAAGAAATTGTATCAGCATGTTTATAAGCACAATGTGTTCTGCTGCGATCATATTATTTGCCATAAGTAATGGAATTTCATCAAGCCTGAACCACCGGGTTTCTTCAATATCATCACCGGCAACAGGTTTACCAGAGGCCAGTGTGGTTGCAAAGAAAGTAGTGATGATCTTGTCCTGCTCACTGCGGTAGCGCCAGTCATCTATCCTTGCAGAACCAATATAGGTAAACTCACCTGTTTCTATTGCACCGCATTCTTCCTGCAATTCTCTTTTGGCAGCAGCTTCAAAACTTTCATCAGCTATATCACTAAAGCCGCCGGGAAAACGCCACATTCCGGTATTGGGCTTCCTTGCCAGTAAAACATTTGTTTTATCAGCATTTAAAACGGCAATATCAACCGTAGGATAAATCTTTGAGTAGGTATTCTGGTAAGCATAATTAATCCCCATCCTGAAATCTTCGCTTATACGCACCTTATCAGCGTTTTCTTCCCGTATGCTTGTTGCTGAAATATCACCCGCTTCGGGCAACTCCTGTACGGGCAGTTTACCGGAATAATAAGGTATGAAACAGTCACGGCTGCCATACAGTATAAAATGTTCCATCGGGAAGCTGTTATGCAACAGGCTGTCAAGGTTCCTGCTCCATACTTTATCAGAAGCTTCATCCTTCAGGGGTAATATTACTAATGATGCATCAAATTGCTTTAGCATTCTTTCTCTCGTATAAAAATCAAATGGATTGCGCTTGCTGCCTTTTACCGGGCTAACGCCAAGCACTACTATCAGCCTGTTGTGCCTGGCTTTGATTTCGTTTAAAAGCCAGGTGTGGCCACTATGTAAAAATGGTGTTTGAAACCTTGCAACGATAACGGCTGTTGAATTCATTTTGCGTAATTTATACGCAAATATTGTAAAAAGTTTTTTACAACCAAAATTTTGCGTAAAAAAAACGCAAAATATTTTTATACCTCAAAATGAATACCTTGCTTTTGCAGCGCCTGGTAGCGCTTTTTATTGAACCTGTATATCTTGCTGGGCCTGCCTTTACCATCGCTTTTGGCATGCTCACCGGTTTCTTCCAGTACATCAAGCGATAATATTTTTTTAGAGAAATTACGGCGGTCAATATCTCGCCCCAGGAGAGAGATGTATAATTTTTCAAGATCGGCAAAGGCGAATTTCTTATCAAGCAATTCAAAGCCAATGGGTTCATAACGGATTTTCGTTCGTATTCTTTCAATGGCAACAGTAAGGATTTGCTTATGATCAAAAGCAAGTTGTGGTAACTGTTCAATACTAAACCATTTCGCTTCTTCAGCATCGGTACTGGCTTTTAACTGCTGAAACTGCGATGATTTTACAATAGCAAAATAAGCCACCGATACCACCCGTTTCCTGGGATCCCGGTTCACATCACCGAAAGTATAAAGCTGCTCAAGATAGGTTACGGTAATGCCGGTTTCTTCCTGCAGTTCGCGTACTACAGCTTCTTCCAGCGACTCATCATCCAATACAAAACCGCCGGGTATAGCCCAAAGATCTTTGAAAGGCTCATATTTCCTTTTTATAAGTAATACGGATATACCCTCATTTTTTGAGTATGCAAAAACAATGGCATCTGCTGCTAATTTTATCGTTGAACCATCTGAAGCCATGTATATGTATTTAGGTTATGAAAATTAGGCTGCTACTTTAACTTTCATACCGCTGAAATTAGGTTGTTTCTTCCATAGTTTATAAATACTTTGCTTCTGTAATGCCTGGGTAACACAATATTATTTTGGAAAATTAATCAATCAGGCCTGCTTATATAAAGATGTGGTGAAACCGCGGGAAAGATTCGCGAAGACTAATAAAAAAAATCATGACGCTGAGCAATATCATTTCCTTCCTGACTTTTTGGTTCTTTTACGTCAAGTGCATAGCAGTAGAAACTTCAAACAGGGTAAAGTAACTGTTCATGGCAAATCGAAGCTATCTGCAGTTCCTGCAATAGAGTTAATCGAATTTAAGCATTCAAGGCTGAACAGTTGAAAATCATCAGCACAAAAGTCCAATCAAGGCGTGTGCACGAAATGCTGAACCAACAAAGAAAATTCACGAAACTGTTATACTTCACAAGGGGTAAATTAGTGAATTCTTTTTATCAAAGAATTGAAATTTCAAGCTGAGCAGGGATTTTAAATCAGAGGGATATTGTTGATTGATATTAATAAAGAAATTTTGAATTGCTGTATGAAAATCTGCGG
>DASUGF010000085.1:0-40788 GCA_036274175.1 Parafilimonas sp. | reverse complement strand
CAAGCCCTTCTTCCTCTATCTCTTTAACAACTTTTTGCTTAAAGCTAATACTGTACCGAATGATTGTTCGTGGTTGTCTTGTCATAATATTTCAGATTTTTTGTTTTAAAAATCTGTCTACCTATGTCAGGACAAGACACATACATCGTACATCGTACATCCTACATCGTACATCAGCCATCCTCCCTATCTTTATAAAAATCTTTACCATGAAACCAACATCAAGAAGAACCGTATTAAAAACATTAGGATTGGCCGGCGGCGCTGTGCTGTTTTCACCCAATACTTTATTATCCTGTACAAACAAAAGGAAAGAGAAACTTGGCGTGGCATTGGTTGGATTGGGTTATTACAGCACCGACCTGCTGGCGCCTGCTTTACAGCAAACAAAAAATTGTTATCTCGCCGGTATTGTTACAGGTACGCCGTCAAAAGCGGAAACATGGAAGGCAAAGTATAATATACCCGATAAGAATATTTACAACTATGAAACTATGGGCGATATTGCCAATAATCCTGATATTGATGTAGTGTATATTGTATTGCCGCCGTCTATGCATGCGGAATATTCCATAAAAGCTGCCAATACAGGCAAACATGTATGGTGTGAAAAACCGATGGCGCTAACGGTAGAAGAATGCCAGAGTATGATTGATGCCTGTAATAAAAATAAAGTATCATTAGCTATCGGCTACCGTCTGCAGCACGAACCAAATACACAGGAATACAGGCGCATCATCAGGGAGAAATTGCTGGGCAAGGTGCTAAGCCTGAATTGCGCAGCAGGCTACCGTGATAACCGTACCGATCACTGGAAACAAAAGAAAGAAATGGGTGGTGGCGTATTGCCAGACATGGGCGTATATGCCATACAGGGAGCAAGGTTGGGTACAGGCATGGAACCTGTTGCCGTTGTGTCTGCGCAAACATCTACTACAAGACCGGAGATATACAAAAATGGTTTGGATGAAACAATGGTAGCGCGGCTGGAGTTTGCGGGCAAAGTTTTCGCAGATATAAAAAGCACGTTTGGAGAGAATGTGAACTTCATGGATATCACCTGCGAAAAGGGAACTATTAAGATGTCGCCTTATTCGGCTTATAGCGGTGTGCAGGGAAGCAGCCCTTTAGGTGCCATTAATCATTCTTATAGTATTCCCTGGCAACAGGCAAAGCAAATGGATGACGATGCGCTTTCCATCATGCAGGGCAAACCGATGCAGGTTCCCGGTGAAGAAGGATTGCGGGATATAAGAATTATGCAGGCGATCTATGCCTCGGCTGCAAGTGGAAAAAGCGTATCATTGGTGTGATAGGTTTCAAAACTTAAAATGAATACACATTGCCAAGTTTAACTATTCAGTAATATTTTGTCAATAAACCGGCAGTATTGTTCGCGCACATTCGCTTCATATTTATTTACAAAACCTGTCGTCTTATGCGATTCAACTCTTTCACAAAATTTGCACTTTAAATAAGACCGATGGAGCATAAGTACATAGATATAAATAATGTTCGCCTTGCATATGTTGAAAAAAATTGTGAAGCTAAAAATTCGATATTCTTCATTCACGGGAATTCCGGTTCTTCTGAAATGTGGCACAAACAGTTCGAAAGCGAATTAGCAAACCATTACAGGATTGTTGCCATTGATCTTCCCGGGCATGGCCACTCTTCGCCTGCCATCAATCCAAAAGAAGATTATACCCCTGCCGCTATGGCTGCAATATTATCGCATGCTGTAAAGATTTTATCTAATGAGAACCCATTTATACTGGCAGGATTTTCTTACGGAAGCAACCTTGCAGCTGAAATGCTTTCTTTTTTAAACCCTTGTGGCATTGTACTTATTGCTGCATGTGTAATAGGAAAAGGATATGGAATGGATGTAGTGTTTGGTAAAGAAAAAATAATTTATCTTCTTGAAACGGCCAGTAAAGAAGATGTAACTGATTTTCTTTCATCAGCTATTCAACAGCCGGATGACAGGGAAATTTTTATAAAGGCATATTTTCAAACCGACACCGTGTTTAGGAAATATTTATTACAAAGTGTTCCCGATAAGAAAGTATCTGATGAAATCGAATTATTGCGTAATTATCATACATCCATGTTAATCGTCAACGGTGATAATGACAAAATGATTAATACAAGCTATTTAGAAGAAACACCCATAAAGCTTTGGCAGGACAAGGTTTTTAAACTGGAAAATACAGGGCATTTTGTACCGACAGATACTCCTGATGTTGTTAATCAGTTATTGGGTTCTTACGCTGATTATGCCTTCAAATCAAACCATTCTTAACTGCAAAAGCAACCAGTTGAAACACATTCAGACAGTTGCTTTTATACAGCATATTCTTCCGGTGATTATTAACGGTGTAAATGCTGATGTGCATTTTTGCCGCTATCTGTTTACTGCTGAACCCCGCAGATACCCATTTCAAGACTTCAATTTCTTTTTTACCCAGTTGGGTTAAACTCTCGTCTTTAAAATAAACTTTCTTATGCAGCAATCGCATACTGCCATTATTGTGTACAGCTTCGATTGTATGCAAAAGGTTTTCATTGTTTTTAAAATGAGAAATATCTGTTACCGTTCCCACGGCGCCTATAGGTATTGTACAGGCGGCGTTCATTATAAAAGAAACCCGCTGCAATAATTTTGCTTCATTTCCATCCCGTTTTTTTATATGATACGTATGAGAGAAAACAATATCCGGAATTATATCCTGTGAATGTTCTCTTATTGCTTTCAGGTTATCAAGAAATATTTTTTTATTATAAAGATCAAAATCAAATTCACGCCACTTGGAAATATAAGACTCTACGCCTCCTTTTAAAAAATAACGGGATGTATAGCCTGTTATATGTACGCAGCCTTCATGCACAAGAATATATTTTTTTTGTGCAAAATCGGTGATGAAACCAACCGATGAATGCTTACTGGTAATGTTGAAGTTTTTGGAAAGTTTATTAACTGTTTTCCCTGCTTTACATATTATTTCAGTTTCCCTGAAATCAGGAACTATCTGGAGGTAATTAAGGTAAGATTTTGGCAGGGTGGCCATAGGCAGCATTCAAAAAAATTAAGCACTCATGGACTAAAAATACATAAAATTATTAGCTACAAATAGCTATTGCATATAATACAAATGATAATCAATTTTACAGGTAAAGTATCCAGTATAAGATTAGCAAAGAAAGGAAGGTTACTTTTTTAATAGTGCGTTTCACAGATGATAAAAAGTTGTTTTAGCAACTGGCCTCATTAGCATAGTACACTAACCTTAACTTTCGAATAAGGTAGAATAGTAATGAATTCAATTAGAGAATATCCGTTCATAATTTGAAGATTATTCTATTAAGTATTTTAAACAATTTTATCTCAAACTAAAATTTTAAAAAAATGGCAGAACAAGATCAAAACAATCCGACAGAAAAAGCATTAACAGAACAAGAGGAAAAAGACTTATTAGATAAGGTTAGGGAGAAGTATCTTTTAGTAGAGGAATATAAAATAAACATTGATTGGGCATGGAGTAATTTTGGCGCGCCAAGAGAAGAAAGGTGTAAGGATCCTCAAGTTTCACCTGGCGTTACCAGACAAAATAAATCTGCTCATGATTGTGTTGTTATGTGCATAGACGCTCATATTAGAAATCAATTTGTGGAAGCGTTAGGTTGGCTGTTGGTAACACAATGTCATAACGATAATGCCCGAATGTCGATAGCCGTCGCAGGAGGAGCAGCAATTACCTATGCTGTAACCACTTACGGATCATAAGACAGTTGCCAATAAAGCGTTGGCGTTATGTCGAGCCACCCATTTTGGGTTTGCTTTTCAGTAGCATTGCAGTGTGACCACCTACGCCGAATTCTTTCTTAATAATCATTCCCTTTCTTTAATTACTTTATTCTCGTTTAAACAAAGAATACTGCGAAGAATGCGAAGCTAAGAATGATTAAAACCTTAATCATCACATAAATTCATATTATATGAAACCCGTACACTTATTTTTATCAATTTTTTTATTGACAAACCTTAATGGTTTTGCCCAGGTTTGGGAATGGGCAAAGGCTGAACCAAACGATATTGAAGGCAACACATCGTTGGATTATGATGACGCACATCACAGTGCTGTTGATGCATCGGGTAATTTGTATGTGCTAGGCGATTACAACGATTCGCTTTACTTAAACGGGATTTACCGTACAAAAGGGAACGGCAGTTATCTTGCCAAATACAATCCTGCAGGAAACCTCTTGTGGTATATTCTTATTAGAGCGGATGATCCTGTCTATAACCGTATTGCTACTGCTACGGATATTGTGGTTAACAACAATGGCATTTACATAACAGGATTTCTTCCACAACCATTGCCTTCCTATAGTTATTCAATTGGGGGAAACACTTATAATGTTGACACCTCCGGTTATAATAATGAACCGGGCCTTTATGCTAACCAATTTTATTTCTGCAGGCTTGATTTCAACGGCAACGTTAAATGGAATAAGATCAGCCGCAATGCGTTCATTAATAGTTCCCTTTCCCATCCCTCTCTTGCATCTGATAATAATGGAAATTTAATTGTGTCGGGAATTATGGGAAGAAATAGCTGTTGTAATGAAGGGCCACGCACATTTTATCTTGGTACAGATGCAATAACAGATACTTACGCAGAGAAATATAATTACAATACTTTTTCTTTAAAATATAAGGCCAATGGAAATCTTATATGGAGCCGTTTTGCACACACCCTTGGAGGAACAATCCAGGATGCAGATTATATAGAAGTATTAAGCACAGCCTGCGATAATGCTAATAATCTCTGGCTTTATATGAGAATGATTAAAAGTGTGAAGTTTGGAAACATTGTCTATACAACAGATGCTATTACTGGAGATCAGACTGAATTAATTATAGGAAAAATGAGCCCTTCCGGCAACTGGCAGTTAATAAAAGAGGTAAGTACTTATGCCAGTGTGAACGGAAATAAAAACAGCATGATTACGGCTGATGGATATGGTAATATTTATGTATTAACCAATCTCATAAGAAATTATGGTGATGCATATCTTAACGGTAATATTCTTATTCCTTATTCTCCTTATTCTGATCATGTTGATATGTATTTACTGAAATATAATTCAAACGCTACCCTTCTTTGGTATAAAAATTTTGGAAGTGATTTTTATGATTATGCTAATAGTATAATTTATTCAGATAACACATTATATATTTCAGGAAGTTTGTATAGCTATCCGGGTATTTTAAAATACAAATTTAGCAGCCTAACTGTGCCAAATAATACCTATGCTGGTCCGGATGGTTATAATTATTTTATCTCAAAAGTGGATACATCAGGCAATTTTGTGTGGGTAAACCTTCTTAGAGGTTATTACGCAGCAACTTCATTCTCCTCCGCTATTTATAATGATAACATATATTCTTCAGGCACTCACTATGGCGGCATTCTAAATCTCGGTCATTTAACACCGGGATATACCGGCGGATTTGAGGCGCCCTTCACCGGCAAATTAAAAGACCAGTATATACGCGTGGGGGCAGTAACGCCAACGTCATTAATTCCCGGCTGCACCATCACCATACCGTTTACTTCCTATGGCTTAACTTTTTCAAACAAGAATAAATTTGTTGCTGAGTTAAGTGATGCAAACGGAGATTTTGCTGCTCCCACCTCAATTGGAAACGTAAAATCAACAGGTACAGGCAGCATTACCGGTACTATTCCTAAAACCTTGCCTTTTGGTACAACGGGTTACCGCATCAGGATAAGATCATCCGATACATTAAAAACAGGTTTTAATTATTATGCTTATGCAGATACAGGTTATGTATTATCCATTGAATGTTCGCCCGCACCTGCCGGTTTAACCGCTACTAATATTACCACTGTATCTGCGCGGCTTAACTGGAATATAGTTCCCTGTGCATCCGGCTACAAAATACAGTATCGCCTGAAAGGGACAACTGCCTGGGCAACTTTGCAGGTAAAGACCAATACCGGTAGCGTTGATATAACAGGCCTGACAGCAAATGCCACTTATCAATGGCGGGCAGCAACAAAATGCAAAGCAGCGGGCATCACAGCGGTTTCTTCGTTCACCTCAATCAAGCAGTTCAATACACCGGCAAGCTTTGCTGTAATGGATGTAAATACATCAGCCATAAAAACCGGAGACAATGCCCTGCATGTTTATCCAAATCCTGCAATGTCAAACATTCATATTGCATTTGCTGCAGAAAGAAATTGTAAGGTTGAAATAAACATTACAGATGCTTTAGGCCGGCAGTTGTATCAACACAATACAATAAATACCGGCACTTCGTTCGCGCACAATATTAATGTAAGCCGGTTTCAAAAAGGTGTGTACATCATTAATGTAATTACCGGTAAAGAAGTGAGAAAAGAAAAGTTTATAAAAGAGTAAAGAAACCAGATTATTAACTATTCAACCCAAACCCTGTTCGTATTGAATAACGGTATTCCTTATAAGTCCCGGCCAATTAATAAAATATTTTGTTTGCTATGTTAGCCATCGAACATATAACGCAATGCAATAAAACCTTCTAAGGCCTGGTAGAAAACCCCTGCCTCTTTCACTCATTACTGCTTAATAAAATTCCCTGCCAGGAAAGTATTATCCGGCAGACGTACTTTCACCTGGTAAACACCGGCTGCAAGCCGGCTTACATTAAGGCTTTTTGTAGTGATTGTACCTTTTGTACAATTTACGGGCTCCTGCCGTATTAATTTACCTGACGCATCGTAAAGCATCACCTGAACATTCCCATTTAGTGCCGTAGTCATTTCAAGCCAAATCTTTGCTGATGTTGGATTTGGATAGATCCTGAATGGCGCCACGTCATATCCTGGCACCGAAGCTATATTTGAATAGGAATAAGCGCCCTCGTTGTTAAGTTGTTTAATGCGGTAAAAAGAAACAACCTTATAATCATTATAGTCGTGCAATTGATAATTCTTTTTCGAAGCTCTGCCTGCTGCAACCGCCGCAAAATTCACAGTTACGAAGTGAAAGGAGTCTCCCAGTGATCTTTCGATATGGAAGCCAGATGCTGCGAAAGCGTATTTCGTTTCCCATTTCAGGGCAGCTGTTAAATTGCTTGCTCTTTCTGCATCGAGTACAAGTGTTGGGGCGGGACTTTTTCGTGCACGACATTGCGCCCGGGCTTTATTGATAAAATCCCGGACATTATTTACAGCATCATCGGGCGATAACACAAAAGGCTTTTTGATATCAGGAATGTGTGCTGGTATAATCTTCGTTGAAGCAGGTATTACCAGTTTATCGGGAAAAGGCATCGGCAATTCTTTTTTTCCCGTGGGTTTAACAAGCTGCAATTGGGCAAATGCCGTTTGCGTAAAACATACAAGTGCGGGAACACAGAACAACAGGTATTTTTTCATCACGTAAAATTTTTATTATAAATGAATCAACCATTAAGAGCGTTCCTCAATAATAAGTCCACGGTGCTTTTTGATCGTTATCCCATCCTCCTTTTGTCTTTTTCCCTGCAGCGCCTGTATTGTCGGCAGTATATTGCCAAGCTATTTTTTGGGCATGCAGCGAAACGGAAATCGTAGGGGTTTCACTAGAGCCGGCTTCCTGGACTGACGTAACTAACACATTTTCCATATGTATGTTATAATAATCATAAGTAGCCCCGCTTTTCCTGTAAGACACATCAACTTTTTTAAGGTGCAAGCCTGTAAGCGTCATCATTTTTAACACAATAGAAGCGGGATTAAGATTCATCATAATGCTGAAATCTGACATATCTGAGTTGCAGGTTTGTGAGACACATGATTCAGACACTCCGAATGAATAAGAGAACACCTCAATGTCTTTGAGATGCCCTGGTGTTGTAGAACCGCCGTCAATTTTGACGCCGTTCTGATCGAATGCTGCCATGAATACGGCTGTTGATTGTGTAAACGCAGTGCTGCAAAAAAGTAAAAGTGCTGCAGCAAATAATAAGTAGTAGATTTTTCTCATAAAATGTTGTTTAAAAATGACGAATATGAAATATTACCGTCGTTACATTACTGGCTAAACCTGGAAATAAAGTTGTCAGTGAAGGTTTTACGGCACGGATTGGCAATAATCCGACAGTAAGGTAAAAAATATAATGCAGATAATTAAATAAAGCTTAGTGTATATAATCTCCCCCAAAGCAGAGAATGCATTGAAATAGCTGCCACATCAAAAATTTGAAACCGGAAGCTTTCTTATTTCGCTCCTGCCATATGCAAAATTTTTCAGCAAAAAATTATTCATTTTATTATACCTGTTCGGCGACGCTTTCTGTAGGTGATTTACCTTAGCGGACAAATCAATTTCATGAAACGCCTTATTTTTTTACTGCTTATAGTTTTTTTTCTGCCGTTCATAGCACTAAGCCAGCAAACTCAAAAACCGCCATTACATGGGAAAAACTGGATGGCTATTACCGGCAAACCCTTAGCCGCAGAAGCCGGCGCGATGATCTTTCAGCAGGGTGGCAATGCAGTGGATGCAGCCTGCGCCATGCTCGCCGCTACCTGTACCATGTGGGATGTGTTAAGCTGGGGCGGTGAAACACAGGCATTGATATATAATCCTAAAACAGGGAAAGTAATTGCGATAGATGCATTAGGGGTAGCACCTACAGGCGCGACCGTTGACTTCTTTAGAAGCAAAGGCATGAATTTTCCGCCGGAATATGGGCCGCTGGCTGCGGTTACGCCGGGTACCCCGGGCGGCTTATGTTATATGCTTGCAGAATATGGAACGATGAGTTTAAAACAGGTGCTGGCGCCGGCCATGCAACTCGCTGCAGGTTACCCGATAGAAGCGCAAACGGCCAACAGTATGGAGCGTAATAAAAAGATGATCAGGCAGTGGCCTTACAGCAAAGCCGTTTTTCTGCCGCATGAAGGCAAACAAAGGGAAGCACCGGAAGCAGGCGAAATATTCGTGCAGAAAGACCTGCTGGAAACATTAACTAAAATGGTGGACGCAGAACAGGAAGCATTGAAAAAAAAGAAGACCCGCAAGGAAGCAATTTATGCCGCCTGTGACCGCTTTTATAAAGGAGATATTGCCCGGGAATTTGTGCGTGGGGTACAGGAGCAGGGTGGCCTAATCACATTGAATGATCTTGCCAGATGGAAGCCTGTTGAAGAGGAACCGTTACATGTAAATTATAAAGGCGTTGAAGTGTATAAGCTGCAGCAATGGAGCCAGGGCCCGGTTATGTTGCAGGCATTGAACATACTCGGGAATTTTGATCTGAAAAGCATGGGTTATAATTCAGTTCGATATATCAACACATTGTACCAAACGATGAGCCTTGCTTTTGCCGACCGCGATTTTTATTATGGCGATCCTTATTTTCCGCCCGAAGAACCAATAAAAGGGTTGCTCGATAAAAACTATGCAAAGCAAAGGGCAGCGCTGATCAACCCCGATAAGAATGATCCCAATATCGGCCCCGGTGACCCCTATCCTTTTGAAGGCAAAAAAAATCCTTACTTAAACATTTTAAAGCAAAGAGGTTTTAGTGTTGATTCAACCAACAAAACCAATTCCGGCGCTATTCCAAAACACGATGCGACACAGCTCAATTCTTTACAACATGATGATGTTGCTTATAATAAAGTTTCTGATTCTGCTTATATGGATCGCCTGTGGCGCGGAACCACTTCGGTTGAAGCTGCGGATAAAGACGGCTGGGTAGTTTCCATTACACCAAGCGGAGGCTGGCTCCCCGCCTGTATTGCAGGACATACCGGTGTGGGTATGAGCCAGCGTTTACAAAGCTTTGTACTCGACAGCACGCTTGACCCGTTCAATGTGATTGAGCCAGGAAAAAAGCCACGTGTAACCCTAACGCCAACATTGGCCATGAAAGACGGGAAACCTTTTATGGCGTTTGCTGTACAGGGTGGCGACACGCAGGATCAAAACCTGTTGCAGTGTTTTTTAAACGTGGTTGAATTTGGCATGACCATACAGGAAGCGGTGGAAGCTGCAAACATTAACACCGACCAGTTATGGCTTTCTCTTGGCGGCGAACAAATAAAAGACAGGCAGCCACATCCGGGCGGTATGCTGGTTAATTCCAATACACCTGATTACGTACGTGGAGCATTGCGTAAAATGGGTTATACTTTAAGTTTTGACGACCGCACCAGCGGACCGATCAATGCCATTTATTTCGACTGGAAACATGGAAGTTTCTGGGGCGGTTCCTCCAATCATGGCGAAGATTACGGAATTGGCTGGTGAGTGATTGCTTCGCTGAGATTGGGAATTACAAACTTTACCGAAGTATAAAGCTTCGAAGGCTTTAAAACACTCAACCACGCTGGCATCCTGTGGCGAACTGAAAAGAATAAGCAATGCTTTAATAATAAATTTAAATGGAAGCGTCTTTCATAAACGTAAGCGGCACAAAGATTGCCTACATTGAAAAAAATTCTGCCGAAGCCAAAACAATTTTTTTTATTCATGGAAACTCCGGCTCCTCTAAAACCTGGAGGAAGCAATTCCAGGATGAATTGTTCAAAAACTACAGGTTAATTGCTGTAGATCTGCCCGGGCATGGCGAGTCTTCAAAAGCTGCAAACCCGAAATATACCTATAGTCCAATCATAACAGCTAAAATTCTTGCGGAAGCTTTACAAAAACTGACTGAGAACAAACCTTATTTTTTAGTTGGTTTTTCTTATGGCACTAATCTTATAGCTGAAATGTTACCTTTCATTAATCAACCCTTGGGTATAGTTCTTTCAGGCGCTTGTGTTGTAGGAGCAGGTTATACCGCTGATAAAGTAATCATCAATTTCGAATCGATTTTTTTGCAACAAACAGTTGAAAAGTTAGCAGCAGAGAAATTTCTTATCGAACAGTTATATAACAAAAATAACCTTACGCTTTTCGTGAAAGATTATTATCGCACCGATCCTTTTTTCAGGACTGCTTTACTGGAAAATGCCACTGAAGGAAATGTTTCAGATGAAATAAAATTACTGCAGGAATATCCTTATGAATTGCTGGTGATAACCGGCGATGATGACAGGTTGGTCAACAATCAATATATAGAACATACCGGTATCCGCCTTTGGAATCATAAAGCATACAGGATTGAAAAGGCAGGCCACTTTGTATCGAACGACCAGCCTGAAAAGTTCAATCTGCTTTTATATGACTATATTTCCGAAAGAATTATAGAAGCCTCTCTTTAACCGCATAATGCAATAATTCAGCAGTATTCTTCGAATTGGTTTTCTGCAACATTTTTCTGCGATGGTTATTTACGGTGTTGGGGCTGATATTTAATCTATCTGCGATTTGTTTGCTGCTGAACCCTTCAGTTATCCATTTTAATACTTCCAGTTCGCGTTTGGAAATTGTTTTATGCTCCGGGTTATGATAGAAATAATTTTGAAAAACTATTTCCCTTTGTCTGCCCGCCTGGGTATTATTGATATGCTCAACACGGTGAACAGTTTGATCGTTATTAAACATACTGACATCGCTCACATATCCTATTGCGCCTACCGGGTTATTTTGCCCGGAAACCAGGTATAACACTCGTTGTAGCAGGGTTATGTATTTACCATCTTTATGTTTCAGGCGATAGCTATGGCAAAAAATATAGTCAAAAGTTGCCTCGTTCCTGATGTCATGCAGAATTTCGACATTCTTTTTGAATATTTCTTCATTTATTATTTTAAAATCAGGTTCATACAGTTTCTCCAGGAAGGCATCAAGCCCGCCATCAATAAGATATTTTGCACTATAGCCAATAATGGATGTACAACCTTTATGCACGAATACGTATCCCTTTTGCGTAAAGTCAGTAAGAAAAATTATCGGGGAGATAGGGGAGTTAAGATTTATTTCTCCGAATACATTTTTGATAAGTGCACCAGGGTTGGCCAATAAATCGTGGCTCGATTCTTTTGCAGTGATGTCAAGATAGCTCATGTACGAATAAGGCAGGTAACTATGGTTCACGGCCAGCAGGATTTATATAAAAATAGTCAAAAATGACTATTGCTTGCTTTTCCTTCGCCAGGTACATTTGGCATTGGCAGGAATCAGGTTATTGTAACATTTGTTTTTACAGTTCCATTACGGTAAAACAGCAGAAACATTTTTGAGATAATTTAACTAGCAAACAGGTTGCAACCCTGAACCTTTAACAACTCATACAAACTATACTCACGAATTATTAAACTCCAAAAAAACTTATATGAAAACGCTTTACTTATTTATTGCTTCGCTTTTATTTCTATGCATGCAAACATCTGCCCAAACCTGGCAATGGACACATCCGGAAAAAAATAGCGACCCTCCCGCCAATGCCCAGGCCCACGATGTGGAAATAGATGCATCGGGTAATGTATATGTATTGGGCGATTTTGATGACTCGCTTTTTTTGAATGATAATTTTATAACCAAAGGTTATGGAAGTTATCTCGCCAAATACGACAGCACCGGCAAAAAGCTTTGGCATAAATTAATGATAAATACTGCCGGAGATGGAAATATAAAAGCTACAGATTTAACGGTCAATTCAACCGGCGTGTATATTACAGGCAAGTATTCACCGAGCAAATATTCTGCTTTTGATTGCAGTATAGCCGACCCGCAAGCTTATAAAATTGGCAACTTGAATTTTAACAGCTTGGCCGCTGATGTGGGACTCTTTATTACCAAGTTTAATAGTAATGGTAAGATAATATGGAATAAAACAGCTACAGATCCTTTTACATGCGAGTATGGTAAAGGTATAGTTTCGTCCTATCCCATAATAACAAGCGATTATGCTAATAATATTATTTGTGGCTTTGTTTACGGATCGAGCAATCCGTCGTTTTTGGTAGGTGGCGATGTAATTCCTTTAAGAGGTAAGAATAATGCATTGAATTGTTTATATCTTGTAGTTACAAAATATAATAGTAGTGGTTCTTTGCAATGGTCAAACTATGCAGGTGGTGGTTTCACATTCGAACCACCCAATAATTATTACGGTGCAGTTTCAGATTGCTTCAGTTTGACAAGTGATAATAACAATAATATTTTTTTCGTTGGACAAGCAGGGGATAGCACCTTTTTTGGCCCACATTTATTTCGTGCGTCAGGAGCGCAGTTTCCTACTTTTATTTCAAAAATTTCCTCCGCAGGTGCATGGCAGCTTACAAAAGAATTAAGCAGTAATACAAGTAATCCAGGTAATTCCCTGATCTATCCCGATCTCTTGTGTGCAGATAGTCAAAATAACATTTATGCCCTGGTAAACCTTGTTTCAACAGGGGGACAAATTCCTACGCTCATTTTAGGAGATACAGTACCTGACCCGGCTGAAGTTGATGCTTTTGCGCATTACCTTGTTAAAATAAAAAACAACGGAACACTTACCTGGCACAAAGGGTTTAATGGTAATAGCTTTTCTTATACTAATGCGAACAGCATCTGTTATGCCAATAACAGTTTATATATTGCAGGAGATGTATCCGTTAATGCACCGGTTTTTGGAAGCCTTACCGTGCTACGAAACCCTCTATCGGGTGGACAAGAATATTTTGTGGCAAAAGCTGATGCGAGCGGAGATTTTAAGTGGGTGGCTGCTGCCGGCAGCATGGGTACATCGCAACTTCCTTATCAAAATGGAATGGAAGGCCTGGCAGTGAGAGTTTTTAACAATAATATTTATACCGCAGGTTACTATATAGGTGGTATTACAACTCTTGGTAACCTGAACGGAAGTTATATTCCTCCTTATAATAGTCATTACCGTAATATCTTCTATGGTGAATTCAAAGACCAATATGTAAAAGTCGGCACAGTCACGCCAACGCAGCTTATACCAGGTTGTACTATTACAATTCCGTTTACTGCTTATGGTTTGACATTTTCAAATAAGAACAAATTCACTGCAGAACTTAGTAATGTCAACGGAGATTTTATAACAGCAACTGCAATTGGCTCAATCAAATCAACGGGCACGGGCAATATTACAGCAACCATACCTGCAAGCCTTGCCTATGGCAGCGGATATCGCATTCGCATACGTTCAACAGATACTTTAAAAACAGGACTTAATTATTATGCTTATGCTGATACACCTTATGTGCTGACATTGACCTGCCTGGCGCCTTCATCAGGTTTTGTTGCAAATAATATAACATCAACATCTGCCACACTTAACTGGGATGTGGTTAATTGTGCGAAAGGTTATAAAGTGCAGTACCGCAAAAAAGGAACTACTGCATGGACAGCCATAAATGTTACAACCAACACAGGAACATTGAATTTAACAGGCTTAACAGCCAATACAACCTACCAGTGGCGCGTTGCAACCAAATGTAAAAACAATGGTGCAACCAGTTTTTCCCAATACAGCGCAATCAAACAGTTTACAACCACTGCGGCATTTGCTTCTGCGGAAACAAGCGACGCAGTAACAACAGCCATACAAGGATTACAGTTAAAGATAGAGCCGAATCCTGCAAGTTCAACAGCACTGCTTGTTATCAATAGCAAAGTAACTAATGCAAGTGTTGTGATAACCGACCTTGCCGGTAAAGTAATATGGAAACAAAATGGAATAAATACAACCAAATTGAACTTACCGGTACAACATTTTTCTTTGGGTGCGTATATGGTAAAATTGTCAAACGGTGATAAAACTTATACAGTAAAACTAATAAAGCAATAATACTTTTAACTGCAATGCCTGTTGTAAAGCTATATGACTGGAAACACGGGAGTTCCTGGGGCGGCTCCTCCAATCACGGGGAAGATTATGGGATCGGGTGGTGAGGTTATGAGTTAAACGTTTTCTCTACATTTGTTCAATGGCTTTTTTTAGTGTCATAACATCAGATCCTGCCAATAAAAATCACCTTGAAAAAAATGATTTTATAAATGATGCAAAACAACCATTCTTTAAACCCAGGGCCGGTCGCGAACAGTTTATACAAAGAAAGCCTGATGAACCTTCAGCCACCAGGAAAGAGGAAATTAAAAAACCCGATCTGAGTTCAATAAGCGCCAAAGATCCCGCCAGTACAAAATCACACCCGCCTGTAATTAACTCCGCCCTCATGGCAAGCAGTACCTATTCAAAATACGTTTCATCCAAACTAAAAGACGGGGGCGCCATAGATGCGCCAGGCAAATTTGTTATTGAATCTTCGATACAAAATTTTGTAAATGCATACAATAAGTGTTTTGGTACGAATGTAACCACGCTTACGGGCACTAATGGATTTTATTGCAGCGCCACAAAAGAAATTCATCTCGTGCCTAATGCTGAGTTTGGTACGGCCTTTCATGAATCTGTGCACAAGTCCTCTGCGCTGGCCGGTGTTCTCAGAAATGCTGCCTGGACGAATGAGCCACAGTTTGCTTTTGATATCAATGAGGGACTCACTTCTTTTTATACCAAAGAAATTCTTACAGAATATAAGATAACCAATTATACAGATGGCTATGCAAGCCAGCGGCAAAGAGCAGCCGCTCTTATAAAATCACTTGGCGAAGATGAAGTGGCTAAATTCTATTTTCAATACAGCCTGTCCGGAATATTATCCAAATTAGGCATAAGCATTTCAGGCAGGGATGTAAATGTTCCGCTGGTAAGTAAATTAAAAAGCCTTTGGTAAACTGCAACCGGCATTAATGCAAGAGAAAGTCTGCAAACGCCTTTCTCATTTTTCCTATAAATTATATTACAGCGGAACATCCGTATCAAACAGAAATCTCTCCGGCTTGGGCAAAGGTTTGCGCGGAAGCATCTCATCACGCATCGCGGTGTTGTAGGCAAATGCGGCTACAATAGTTGCCGCCTGTTGCAAATCCTCAATAGAGAGGTGATCATACGTGTCCATATTGCTGTGGTGTGTACGTGTTTCATATTCCAGCCCATCCTGTATGAACTGGAAGCCCGGAATGCCCACGGCATCAAATGATAAATGATCTGTTGAGCCGGTGTTGCTCCTGGTGATACCAGTTGCGCCCATATCGGCAAATGGTTCAAGCCATGCTTTGAAAATCTCTTTTACGCTATCATCATTCTGCAAAAAAATGCCGCGGATCTTTCCCGAACCGTTATCCAGATTATAGTAGGCTGAAATGTTCTTTTGTTCAGGTGTAAGCACCATGTCCTTGGGATCGCCAAAATGTTTTTTTACATATCCAAACGAGCCATATAAACCCTGTTCTTCACCACCCCATAATGCAATGCGAATGGTTCTGCGTGGTTGAATATTTAATGCTTTGAGTATGCGAATGGCTTCCATCATAACAATACAGCCGGCGCCATTATCTGTTGCGCCTGTTCCGCTATGCCATGAATCAAGATGGCCGCCGATCATCACCACCTGGCTTTTCAGCGCAGGGTCTGTGCCCGGGATTTCTCCTACAACATTGTACCCGGTGAGATCATCATCATAAAATTTATTCTTAACATTCATTTCCAGTTGAACCGTTTTATTATCAAGCAAAAGGCGTTGCAATTTTAAATAATCCTCTCTCGACACAACCATCTCGGGCAAGGTAGCCTGGTAACCTTTTGCATAGGCAGGAGTGCCGTCAACAAATATGGTCCCATCCCTGCTTCCTGAGTTGGAAGTGAGCAGGGCTGCCGCGCCTTTTGACTGCAGGTATAATTTTGTTTTGTATTCGTTTTGTATGAATGGAAGAAAATAGTCCAGTTGTGCCCTTGTAAGCATGTAGGTATCGGGCAAGGTATCGAGCACTGTCGAATCAAAACGCGTAGCATAGGCTTTAAATGCGCTGTGCAGTTGTGTATTGGTTGCTTTTACCATTACAATTTTTCCCTTCAGGTTTTTGCCTAATGAATCAATGGTTGCAGAGTCAAGTTTATTCACCAATATTACATCTGCAGTAATGGATTTCTTTGTGCCGTTTGTCCATGCAACAGGATAAGCAATAATGGGCTGGTAATACGGCTGCTTCATGGCAAGATAGGATTCCTCCGTGCTCCAGCCTCTGCCGAATTCACCCCATGCTTCGCGGCCGGCATTTTCAAGTCCCCATTGTTTTAGCGTTTGTGTTATCCAATCCAGCGCCCGGTTATAACCAGGTGAGTTGGTCAAACGCGGCCCGCATACATCGGTGATGTTGTGAGCGATCATCGTGATCTGCGAATTATTTTTTTCCTCATTCCTTATCTTCTGCATCATTTGCAGGTCTGCTTTTTCCTGTGCAACTACTGCAGAAATACAAAAGGACAACAGGCAGGCAGCTAAGAATAGTTTTCTCATTCGGCAAAATTTTTTGTAGCGACAAAGTATGAAATAGAAAGCGGATCAACAAAAGAGATAAACTGCCCTAATGTGAACGGTAAAGTGTTGCTGTTTGGCCAAGTTCCGGACCGGGGAAAGTCATGTGAGCAAAAATTTAATGATTTGAAAATTTTGCGTTTGTGATGTAATAAAAATTCATGCAACAATCCCGGGATCTCAAAATTAAAAATCCGGAATATAGATCGCTCAAATGCCAAAACTTTATGACGTAATCATTCTTTAACCCAAATCATTTTTTAAAACTATACAGGTACGGTGCTTTGTTGGCGCTGCCGGAATAAAATTTTCCATGCCGCTTTAAAATGTCAAGGTTCAGCATTTTTCGCTGGAAAGTTGTCCGCCTTAATTTCTTTCCAAGTATAGCTTCATATACCTGTTGAAGATCTTTCATTGTAAATTTTTTAGGCAACAGGTTTATACCCACAAGCCGCTGATCAAGATTATTGCGCAGGGTTTGCAGGGCTTTTTCCACAATGGCATTATGCCCGAAGATCAGTTCAGGCAGGTTATCTGCATCATACCATGTACAGGAATCAGACAAAGCATCGGGTTGCGGCACAACACTTTCATAATTGATCAACGCATAATAAGCAATGGAAATGAACCGGTCAAGCAGCCAGTGATCATCATGTACATCAAACCCGTTCGCCTTTAAGATTTTTTTCATTTCCTTGCCGGTGTTCCTGTCGGCATCACCAAAAACATAGCATTGTTCCAGGTAAATATTATCAAGCCCTGTCCTTTCTTTTAGCCCGCGGCGTACAGCATCGTTGAGATTTTCTTTTCTTAGTACAAATCCACCTGGCAATGCAAAAAATTTGGTGTTGTGGTATTCCATCAACAATATCTTAAGCTTGTCGCCTGCAAAGCCAAATACAACGGAATCGTAAGCAATGTTTGTAAGATAGTTTTTGCCATCAATATCCTGGCCGGGGTTTTTCCTTGTATCTTTCATATTGAGGTATCTTCTCAAAAATAATAAGCTTCGTTTAAAAATGTATTTATTATTGTATCAAACCGAGACAATAATATGCAAAGATTACATTATGCAGTGACTTGTTGTTATGCTCTATTAAAAATGCTTCCAAGCATTCGGTCAGATAAGGCATCCATAACATGACGCCTTATTTTTGAATTTTTCATTTGGCGACCACCATTCTTTTAGATTCAATTTTATTTCCGTCAGCTATAAGTGTATAAATATATGTTCCGGCGTTCAGTGAGGTTGCATCCAGGTTGATGCTACCTGTACCCGGCTTTATACTTATTTGTTTAATACTTTTTCCGCTCATATCTGTAATCAGTAATGATGCATTTTTTGTATTCTTCGAAATATTATAACGGATGGATGTAGTGTTTCGCAAAGGATTGGGAACGTTTTGCTCCAGTGTTGCGGCGCCCAATTTTACGTTTGACTGTTCATTTGAATTGACCGGTGTTGATGGAGTTGTTGCTGATGCTGTTGTATGACCAATAACTTTTTTCAACGCTTCAATTTCCTGTTGCTGTTCCTGTATGGCTTTAATAAGTACGGGAATAAGGTCATCATAGCTAACGCCGAGCCTTGCACTTTGCACTTTTTTCCTGTTGCCATTTTCATCTCTTTTATATTCATAATCTCTTACTACTTCAGGCATCACTTTTTGAAGTTCCTGCGCGATCAAACCAAGCTTATCTTCTTTGGACGCTGATTCCTTCCAGTTAAATTTTACAGACCGCAATTTTAATATCTCTTTTAAACCATAATTAAGATCACGGATGTTGGTCTTGTCACGCAGGTCGGATGTATTGATAACACCATCCTGTGCCCATACTTCGGACCACCGGTGAGATGAACTGCCCAAACCATCCAACCCATCCCAGGAAGATTCAATAGCAGTATTGGATGAAATTGTCCAACTTCCAACGTCGCTGAATTCGCCATGGATGCCAAACCTTATATCACCACCGGCATCTATATTGCCATCGCTGGATATGCCGTTAGTGGCATCTATACTGCCTATAACCTGGAGATCGCCTCCCGTTTGAATACGACCACCATGTGTGTTTAAAAAAAGCGTACCGGCGGCTCCGTTATTTCTGGCCTGTATTTCATTATTGTCCATCGCAAGATTGTTGCTGGTCATAGGTCCTATGACAAAACTTCCCCCGGCGTTTAATGAAACTTCCTGCCCGTTACTTACCTGTAATTTAGCCTTGGGTACACCTGTCCCGATACCTACATTTCCATCACCGGTAATACGCATCCGGGTGGTGTTGTTTGTCCGGAAAACCAAATCAGCAGAGTCTCTTGTGCCGACAAAATTATTTAAGGCATTAGTGCCGGTGTTGCCATTTAAGCGCCACAGGTTATTCGCACTTATGGTAAAGTTTGGATACGTTCCGCTTGTGGTGATGCCATCAATTGCGGTTAAGGAAACAACCTGGTCAGGTGCTGTGTTGGTGAAGATGTTGTCGCCATCAAGGCTTAACCCTGTGCCTGCAGCATAAGAAGTATTTTTATCCTGTTGCCAGCTTACATTTCCTGTTGCATCTGTTTTTAGTACCTGGTTATTGCTTCCTCTTGAAGACGGCAGAATATAATTCTGCCCGGCTAAAGCATCACCTATCGAAAGCGAACCATTAGCTGCATTAATATAAAACACCGGGTTAGCCGTACTGTTCCTGAATTCATAGCGTAGATCTGCAGAGTTGAAGAACAGGCCATAGTCAGCATCATTCTTATATTGAAATACATACTTGTTGGCTGCAACCTGGTATGTTCCCTTACCGCTGAAAGTTAGCTTTCCTGACGAATCAATTTGCGTGTAATTATTACCTGAACCAAAACGCCATGAGCCGCCATTCCCTAATATTCTTCCACGCTCCAAAGCATTGGTTCTAAAAACAAGATCATTGGGATCGCTGGTGCCCAGGTAATTTGTACCTGCTGCTATGTTGGCGTTACCGTTTATATTCCATGACTGTGCATTTGCCTGCAGCCATGCGCCAATAGTAAGCGCAAGCGCTGTAATAAGGTATTTATTTGTTTTCATAACAATAGTTTGTTTTTGATGAATGAAAAAATTTGAAGGGCAAATGTCTTTTGGGTCAAGATCAAATTCAATACTACTTACGTGTTACAAAGCCGGATTTAAGGTTGATTTTATACCATATGTATGTTACACGTTAATGCCGTTAAAGCAAGTTGATTCAAAGTAGAAGAAGTAAGCATGTCGTTAATCCGGTGATGATTTTTTGAGCATATACCGTCCCCTAAAAAGATGCGACCTCCCCGTTTTTGGTGATTGATTCAACAGGATTTTCTCATCGGTGGTACTTCGGGCTTGTACCTTTCGATATTTCATCTCATTCCTGCGGCACATTATAGTAACTGTGGGCACAGGGCTTGCAGGCCTGGCTATTGCCTGGTTAACCACATCAGGAATGGGTTTAAGATCGATACTGCATAAAAATTTTCAGCAACATCGTGAGTGGATGATCAGGAGTTATGCCGTTACCTGTGCGTTTACAACTTTCCGGTTCCTGTTTGCTATTGTTGAAAATGCACTACCTGTTGAGAAGATCGATATTTATAATATCTGTGCATGGTCATGCCGGGCAGTGCCGTTATTAGTGGTTGAAGTGATCCTGCAGTCAAAAAAGCAGGCACCGCTGTTTATGCAGGAAGCACGCGCCTAAGCTTATGTTGAATTTGATGATGTTTGGCTTATAACTTCGAATCAGAACAAATATCCCGCTCTTACTCCTATATAAGCACTGCTGAAATGATACTAGTCATCATTGGAAATATTACTCGCTGAAGTAGCAATATTTAAAGAGAAGGACATCCTGTTGGGCAAACGATATCCTATAAGCAAATTTACGCCTGCTTCAAATGGTTTCAGTTCATCGGCGCCATTCCCGAATTTTATCTTTGCTCCTTCGTCCATGCCTTTTGCTTTTATCTTGCCTGAAAGACCATAAGCTGCGTACGGCCCGAAACCCAAAAAGAAACGGTCTCTTTTACTGTAGGTTACATTTACGGGTAATTCAAGATAATTAAGCGTGGTGTAATATTCTACACCATAGGAAAAATCCTTTTCCATTCCGCCTTTTTGCACGTAAGAAAGCCCGGGTTGGATCGCCCAGTATTTGCCTGTTTTGAAGTTAACGGCAAATCCACCGGCAAACCCGGTTTTAAACTCAGAGAGTTCATCACTGCCTGTATTCACGGTATAACATGCACTGGAAATGCCGGCAGAAATTTCGTAGCTTATCTTCTGGGCATTCAGTAAGAATGGTATGCCAGGGATGCAGGCCATCATGATTAGTATTTTCTGTTTCATAATTGCGTAATTTATTGTTTGCGAGCAGCATTTGGTTAATGTGTTATTACTGCTTTTGCCGATAAAGCGCATGCAGGCATGGTTAATTTAATGCCAAGCCGGTTCATTCATTTTGTATCAGCAATAGTCATTTGATGCATTAATAGTTCCAGTTAATAACCTGTATAGTTCATCTTTTAATTCAATAATCCCTTGCAAACGTATCGCAGTAAGCGCCTCGTCAATTAAGATGCATGCGGTGTAATTAAGCGCTATCTTTTTAGTCGTATTTCATTAACGAACAACAACGGGTTCTGAAATTTTTTTATTCGTATTGCTGAGCTTTTGCGCTGAAATCATTAAAAAGGAGAGCAACAGCAGTGATTTTAAGGAATGAGTTAGAATTATGAAGCGTGCTTATTTATGATCCTTTTATTTTTATTGCACGGCAGTTAGTTTGCCCGATTAATCAATTATTTTTCGCAGGCTTAGCTGGTGAAATCGAATGGAGGTGTTTAATTTACAGTTAAGTTACCACATTCGTTTAGGTTGTCAATGATTATTTTATAACCTTCCTGTTTTCGTTAATAACCTGCAAGGGTAGCTTTTTAACCGCGTTTATCGAAACAATACAACAATCGAAAAAAACTGATTTTATCATTCGGGCTTATTGATTAACTTTTGCCCGAAACATTTAATACATTTCTTATGAGAAAACTCCTTTCAGCATTTTTACTGTTGATGGCATTTACATCAGTTGCACAAAAACAAAAGCCGTCAGGCATTGACCGGCTGGCAGGTCTTGACACAGCTTTTGCAAGGGTGTTGAAAGACTGGCATGCTTCAGGTTTTGCAGTGGCTGTTGTTGAAAAAAATAAAGTGGTGTACGCAAAGGGTTTTGGGTACCGGGATTATGAAAATAAAATTCCTGTTACACCGAATACGCTGTTTGCCATCGGCTCCTGTTCTAAAGCTTTTACCTCCTCTTTGCTTGGCATGCTGGATAAAGATGGAAAGATCAGCTTTGATAAACCTGTGCGCACCTATTTGCCAACACTCAGATTTTATAACAATGAACTAAATGATAACGTGACGCTGCGTGATATGATGTGTCACCGTACCGGTTTGCCTCGCCATGATTATTCATGGTATTTATTCCAGTCGCATTCAAAAGACAGCCTGATGCAACGTATCCAGTATATGGAGCCATCCGCATCATTAAGAGAGAAATGGCAGTACAACAATTTTATGTTTTTACTGCAGGGAATTGTTACGGAAAAAATAACCGGCAAAAGCTGGGAAGATAATATCCGCGAAAAAATATTTAAGCCGCTCGGTATGGATAGTGCTGATGTTTCGCTGGATGAATGGCGGCAAAGTAATAATGCGGCGCTGGGTTACCAGGTAAAGAAAGACAGCGTTATAACAAAAATGGATTACTACGATATAGCGGCTATGTCACCTGCCGGCAGCATCAACAGCAGCGTGAACGATATGGCAAAATGGGTTATCACCTGGATAAACGGAGGGAAATATAATGGCCGGGAAATTCTACCGGCAGGTTATGTAAGCCAGGCTATCAGTTCCCAAATGATCGTTGCACCGTCATTGCCGTCGAAACAAAAGCCTGATCTGTATTTTGCCAATTATGGCTTCGGTTGGTTTTTGGGTTCGTACCGCGGGCATTACCGCGTAGAACATGGTGGCAATATTGATGGCTTTAGCGCCAGCACCAGTTTCTTCCCTTCAGACAGTATTGGCATTATTGTTTTGTGTAACCAAAATGCATCGCCTGTTCCATCGGTCGTTAGAAATATCATTGCAGACAAAATGCTTGGACTGAAGTATTTTGACTGGGAGACAGACCTTAAATCCGATGCTGATTCTTCGAAAGCAAAAGCAAAAGAAGCTGAAAAAAATATTGTCTCCAATCAGAAAACAGGTACGAAACCTTCTCATGAGTTAAAAAGCTATGAAGGCGCATATACAAACCCGGGATATGGAAGCTTTAATATCGACCTGCATAATGATTCATTATTGTTGACCGGTGTTGCCCGCAATTTTTGGTTGCAGCATTATCATTATGATGTATTCACCGTGTTTGAAGAAAATGCACAGGATGACATTGATACCAGCGACAAAAGCACAAAACTGCAGTTTAATATGAACATCAATGGTGATATTGAAAGTGCTTCAATAAATCTTGAACCCACCTTAAAGCCGATAGTTTTTACAAGGTCTGACAAAACAAATCAAGTTGTTGCAGACAGTTTGCAGGAATATGTGGGCGACTATGAAATTGCTTCTGCCACGATCAAAATATATATAAAGGGCGATGAAACATTGTACCTGTTTGTGGAAGGCCAGCCGGAATATGAATTGGCGCCAACGGGCAAAGACAAATTTTTGCTCAAAAATATGACCGGCTTTTCTGTCCAGTTTAACCGGAATGATAAAAACCAGGTAACGGAGATTTTATCTATTCAGCCTAACGGAACATTTAAAGCCACCAGGAAAGCAGTAAATAAATTGTAGCCATTGCAGTATTATTGCACCTGATAAACCTGTTCAATATATTCCATGAAAAATTTTTCTTTGATCAAAAGACTGTTGTTACAATTTATATCTTTTTGTTTTGTTTTTAATGCTTATGCCCAACATGAAAAAGTAGAGAACCGCATTGACAGTTTGATGAAACAGTATGAAATGGCAGGCCTTTCTGTTGCTGTTGTTAAAAAAGGAGAGATCATTTATGCGCACTCTTTTGGATTCAAAAACCTTGAGGCCAAAACACCCTTAACAAATGATGATATTTTTCGCATAGCTTCTATTTCAAAATCTTTTTCCGCCACTTCCATTATGCAATTGGTTGAGGCGAAGAAATTGTCATTGAGCGATGACGTTAGCAACCTCATCGGATTTAAAGTACGCAATCCAAAATTTCCGGAAAAAGTGATCACTTTAAAAATGTTGATGTCGCATACATCAAGCCTTAATGATACACAAGGTTATTTTACACTGGATGTGATCAACCCCGATAAAAACCCGGAAGCAGCAAAATGCTACAATGATTATGCGCCGGGAGAAGATTACCAGTACTGTAACCTGAATTATAACATGGTGGGAACGATCATAGAAAGAATATCAGGCCAGCGTTTTGATAAGTATGTGAGCGCACATGTTTTGGATCCGTTAGGTTTATATGGAGGATATGAAGTAAGTGCGCTTGATTCCACAAAATTTGCCACGTTGTATGAATATGATTCTGCTGCCAATCAACTTGTCGCAGATCCCGGTGCTTATAATCCCCGGAGGGAAGAGATCAGCCGGTATCAAATGGGATACAGCACGCCAATTTTTTCACCTACCGGTGGTATGAAAATATCAGCGACCGACCTTGCAAAATATATGACAATGCACATGTATTATGGCAAGTATAAAGGCACGAGGATTATATCCGGGAAAAGCGCTAAGACCATGCAGACAAAAGTCTCTGACGGCGAAGGCGGTTATGGATTAGCCCTGTTAACGACAGATAAACTTATACCCGGTAAAATAATGACAGGTCATACAGGCTCTGCTTATGGGTTATACAGCATGATGTTTTTTCAGCCGCATGAAAAGTTTGGGATCGTTGCTATTACAAATGGTTGCCACGTTAGCTATGATGATGGTTTTAACCCGGTACTCAAGGCTATTGAAAATGTGTTGTATGAAGAAATGATACAATAATTTTTAAGCGTGTTTTGATGCTGCGAATGGCTAATGAAAAACTGCCTGCCCTGTTTGTTCTTTGTAGAATTTGCTGTTTTTTGGGCCTGCTATCACAGTACCCAGGTTGTCTGTCCATTTAAAATTATCTGCTGACATGCTGGTAAGAATCAAATCATTGGCGCCGAATACCGGCGCAAAAATTTTAAGCGTTTCTGTATTGCCGGCTTTATGTTTGAACTTACCTTCAAAATGTATTATGGCATCAGCAGTGGCGCCTGCATCAAGCTGAACTGAATCAGTTCTACCAATGGTTTCGCCTTCGTATTTTGCGATCAATGAAGATTTTGGAATAAAGCCGCCAAAGGGCGAAGATAAATGCAGGGGAAGGTCGATTATAGAGTATGCAGTATCACCGGTTAATTTTAAAATTGCTATTTGCCTGAATCCATTTTTCAATGTTTGATCAAAAGGATTTTCAAATTTTATGTAAGGGATATTATTTACCAGGCACATGGGCTGCGCCTTCCCTGCATTTCCCAGGTAGAAATCATGATATACTTCATCATCCGTTCTATATACGATACGTGTAAGTGAAAGCTGTGCTTTTTTTCCCGAAATGGAGTGATCAATATTAATATAAAAAGGATGTGTTATTAATGAGTAACTACCGCCACCGTTTATATATGGCCCGCTTCCATTAAAGGTTATTGTACCACCCGCATTTGGCTGAATACTAAGATCATTTATTTTGAGAGATTGTATCAACGGATAAGTGGCAGAAAAAAATAGCTGGTAAATAAAAATGCGCCGGGTAGTTACAATATCAAACCTCGCAATGGAAGACTTTCCGGCAGTAATAAAACTTCGTGGCGTAACAGGCGGTAATATGGCAGTTTGCACTGTAATAATGCCATCGGTTTTAGATAATGAATTGTTAGGTGCAGCAGCAACTGAGACTGCATTGTTAATCTCTGAGGCTTCCTTTTTGCAGGCGGTAAATAAAAAAAATACTGCAGTCAGCAACGGAAAGTAGGTGATTTTCATGTTTTTTGAATTTTAAAGTTGGAGGGTACAACTAATGGTAACATAGTTCATATAGACGGGGCTTATTTTTTAAAAGGTTCAGCGATCATGGATGTGCATCTATGAATATGCAGTCGTTATGTGTTTTTTATTAGATCAATGTTATTTTGAAAATAATGGTGTTTTTTCCTCGCATGTAAATATAATATTAATACGCTGCATTGATATATATATTTTGACGTATGGCCAAAGAATTTGTGCATAGAATAAAGCCTGGAATGCTATTAACAAAAAATTAAATTGCAACAATATACTTACATAAAATGCCGGTACGCAGCCCGGCATTTTATT
Source organism: Parafilimonas sp. (assembly GCA_036274175.1). Taxonomy (GTDB): domain Bacteria; phylum Bacteroidota; class Bacteroidia; order Chitinophagales; family Chitinophagaceae; genus Parafilimonas. Next base: position 14,021 of record DASUGF010000085.1, on the reverse strand, counting down.
CATGTAAATAGATGTTATTATAGTACGCAATTATTTTAATACCGTCATTTGTTTGCTGCCGTGCAATTAGAGCGGATGGTTCATGGCAAATAGTTCATAGTTGAATACAGTTCCTGCCATGAACTATGATCTATGATCTGTTTGCTAGGTATAAATCTGCAATCTGCAATTAGGGCGGATGGTTCATGGCAGATAGTTTATAGTTAAATATGGTTCCTGCCATGAACTATGACCAATGATCTGTTTGCTAATCTGCAATTAGAGCGGATGGTTCATGGTAAATAGTTCATAGTTGAATACAGTTCCTGCCATGAACTATGACCTATGATCTGTTTGCCAAGTATAAATCTGCAATCTGCAATCGCCAATCTGCAATTAGATCGGATGGTTCATGGCAAATAGTTCATAGTTGAATACAGTTCCTGCCATGAACTATGACCTATGATCTGTTTGCCAAGTATAAATCTGCAATCTGCAATCGCCAATCTGCAATTAGAGCGGATGGTTCATGGCAGATAGTTCATAGTTGAATACAGTTCCTGCCATGAACTATGACCTATGATCTGTTTGCCAATCTGCAATTAGGGCGGATGGTTCATGGTAAATAGTTCATAGTTGAATACAGTTCCTGCCATGAACTATAACCTATGATCTATTTGCTAAGTATAAATCTGCAATCGCCAATCTGCAATTAGGGCGGATGGTTCATGGCAGATAGTTCATAGTTGAATACAGCTCCTACCATGAACTATGACCTATGATCTGTTTGCCAATCTGCAATTAGAGCGGATGGTTCATGGCAGATAGCTCATAGTTAAATATGGTTCCTGCCATGACTATGAACAATGATCTGTTTGCTAATCTGCAATTAGGGCGGATGGTTCATGGCAGATAGTTCATAGTTGAATACAGTTCCTGCCATGAACTATGACCAATGATCTATTTGCCAAGTATAAATCTGCAATCTGCAATCGCCAATCTGCAATTAGAGCGGATGGTTCATGGCAGATAGTTTATAGTTAAATATGGTTCCTGCCATGAACTATGACCAATGATCTGTTTGCCAAGTATAAATCTGCAATCTGCAATCGCCAATCTGCAATTAGGGCGGATGGTTCATGGCAGATAGTTTATAGTTGAATACAGTTCCTGCCATGAACTATGACCTATGATCTATTTGCCAATCTGCAATCTAATAATGCGTAACGTGATACACTACATATTCTCCCGGTTGAAAATTAAATTTTTCTGTTCTTTTAATTTCTTTTGTTTCGCCCGAAAACAGATCAGTGTATTTACCAGGCAAAGCCGGATGATCAATGTTGATAGCGGCTTCCTTTTTACCAATATTCATCACTACAAGAATCCTGTCATTTTGCCTTCGGCATAAATAAGCCAGGGTATCCGGGGCATTGGTTTGAAGTAATAATACAGATGCACTTTCCTGCAGCGCTTTATTTCTTTTGCGGATGGTGAGCAGGGTTTTATAGAAGCCGTGTAATTCTACTTTGCCATCCCAGTCTATAAAATCTTTTTCAAAAAACTCAAGCCGTTTATGATTGGGTTTTTCCTGCCCGGAATAGATAAGCGGAATGCCCGGCCAGGTGCAGGAAAAAACAGCAAGGGCCTTGGCGCTGGGACCGTATTTTTCATACTCCGTTCCGTTGTAGGTATTTTCATCATGGTTTGACGTAAACAATAATTTTCTCGAACCGATAGGATAGTGTGTATAGCTTATCAGTAAGGGCTTTATGTCGTCAAACTTTATCTCATTTTTAAAATACCTGTCGAGAGCGCGCATTACTTCCCATCCATAAGTAAGATCAAATGCTTCATGGTAATTCAATATCTCGCATTCAGCCAGCCAGAATAAACATTTCTCGGAATCACACTCGCCGCGTGCTTCTATCCAGAAATCCACCGGTACAGTACGGGCCATATCGCAACGAAAGCCATCGATATCAAAATTTTTTACCCAGTGCTTCATCGCTTTGATCATACCTACCCGCAAGGCGTGGATTTCATAGTTGAGATCGATCACATCCACCCAGCCATATAACTCAGTAAAATTGCCGTGCTCATCTTTCCTGTACCAGTCAGCATGCTCCTTTGTCCATTGATGGTCATAGCCTGTATGGTTAGCCACCCAGTCGATAATTACTTTCATCCCAAAAAAGTGAGCTGTTTTAATTAATTCCCTGAAATCGTCTTCTGTGCCATAGGCAGGATCTATATTGGTATAAGAACTTGCGGCATAATAGCTACCAAAAGTGCCCTGTCTCTTTTCCACACTGATAGGCGTTACCGGCATCAGCCATAAAATATCCACACCCATATTACGCAGCCGTGGAATATGCTCTATAAAAGCCTTAAAAGTTCCCTCTTTTGTGTATTGCCGCACATTTACCTCATAAATATTCGTCCCGTTTCCCCAATCTATTATCGGAAAAGCAATTGCCATCGAATTTTATTTCTTTAAAAATCAAGTATTATACCAAGGCTGAAGATGAATTTTGAAATTGGGAAATTGGGAAATTTTTAAATTGGTTTGTCCAGTTCTTTCGAAAAACTGCTGTGCACAGGAAATGCAGCATTGTTTAAAAAATTTAAGTGTTCGATCCGGAACATGTTTCAATTTCAGAATTCCCAGTTCAAAAATTTCCCAATTATTGAACTACTTTCTCCACCCGAATTCCTGCATTCAATACATTCTGAAGCGGGTTTTCGCGCATAATCTGCTGCAGGGAAAATTTATAATTTCCTTTTGAAAGGCGGGTTGGCTTGCTGAATAACAATACACGTTGTTCAATGATATCATCCATAGATGAACCCAGCCACCTGCTTGCATTAGCCAACGATAAGTTGAGCCGTTGTATTTGTGGTTGCTTGCCTGGCGCTGTCCATGTGAAATTGACCCAGATGTTGTTAAAATGATAAGATTCTGTATGGCGCAGTACGAGATAAATGTTGTAATAAGCAAGCGTATCTGTAACCATAAAATCAAAAGATAAATGGTTATTGCTGCTCCATTCATGTTTCGGAATGGCCGCAGTTTTTTCATATACATCTATGGTATTGCAGGAGGAAACAAATAAAAACGCTGCGAGCACAAATATTTTGCTGTTCAAATACTTCATGCCTACAATACATTTAAAATTTGCTCTTTTGCTTTTTCCAGCTCATCCTTCATTAATACTACGCATTTCTGTATATCTGAGTCGTAGGCTTTGGAACCTGTTGTATTTATTTCCCTGCCTATTTCCTGGAGGATGAATGAAAGTTTTTTCCCTTTCACTATCGTATGATCCTTTAATACTTCCCTGAAATAATCGCAATGATTTTTTAACCGGACCTGTTCCTCACTTATGTCGATCTTTTCTATGTAGTATATAAGCTCCTGCTCAAGGCGGTTAGGGTCGTAATTTTCTGTGCCGATATGCTCGTCCAATACTTTTTGCAGGCCTTCCTTTATTTTGATGCGCCGCTGCGGTTCAAGTAAAGCAACAGCTGCTTGTTGTAATTCAATGTTCGTAATTCTCGCCATGAGATCATCTTCCATGCTTTTGCCTTCGTCATTACGGTGCATGTTGAGATCGCTAATGGCGGCATTCAACACATGGGTGAAGTGTTGCCATTGGTCTTCCGGAATTACTTCCGTTGAAGCGCTGATAACATCCGGCAGCTTAAGCAGTGTACTCAATATATTTTCACGCGATAAGCCCAGCTCATTTGAGATGGCAAGTATAGGTTCATAATATGCCTTTACAACATCTTTATTCAAACGCACTGATTTATCGGAACCATTTTGTGAAAGTGTTATCATGCATTCAATGCTTCCGCGCAGCAGGCCTTCATTCAGAATATTTCTTATGTCAAATTCATAAGGCTTCAGCAGGGCGGGCATGGTGAGGCGTATATCATATTGCTTGCCGTTGAGAGAGCGTATTTCAACGAGGTAAGATTTATCGGCGATCATTTTTTCAGCTCGGCCATAACCGGTCATTGAGTAGAGCATAGTATAGAGTATGTTGCAAAGAAAAGTAATTATTGTCAAGCAACCGATGCGATTAATTATCCCGCTAATAATTTTCTTTTACTTTAGATGATATTGCAGAACCATTCAGAGGTTTCACATTGTACTCCGGGTTCAAAGACAGGTTACTAATTGGCCCGGTGATGCCGGCGCCAATGCTAAGCTTGCGAAAGTTATATTTTACAGAACCATTCCAGCTTAAATAAGATGGACTAAGATATTTGAATGAAGCATCCTTTTTCTCAACAGCATGCACGCGCTCCGACAGCACATTACCAGAATAACCTTCCACTGCCTGTTCAAGATACAGTGCGTTGTGCCGGATGGTATAGCTAAAGCCTGCGGAAAATGTTATTTTACTGTTGAGGTTATACGCATAATTTAATCCAAGATTGAATTCATAATTGTAATCACTGATCGATTTATTGCAAAGTATTGCTTGTATTATTTAACGTATTGCTGGTTAATGCCGCACACTCGTAAATATTACTTGTTCTTCCACGCACCATTCATCATAGGCCATAATAAGAAGATATTTTTTTCCCCGGAGCCTTTATCAAGGTCATCAAAACATTGATTCAAACGTTCCTCCGTAGTAATATTTAATTTAAGTAATATTGGCGTTAATGCTTTTAGCACGGCTTTCATCATAGAAGCTCCTTCTTTGAAAGGAGTGATGACGCTGCCAGCATCCGTTCCATCGGGATCACCTATTGTTTCCGCAAAATATTGCGCGAGGTTCGTGCCGGTTTCGGGATCCTTACCCGTTCCTGAAAAAGCTGCATTATTCACCTGCCTTACGTAGTCTGTTATATGTTGCAATTTTTTTCCTGCTTTGATGGATGAAAAATCATAATCCTGTATCAGCAGCGTGCCGCCATCTTTTACCGCGTTAAAGAGTTTTTTAATGATGGCGCGGGGATCCGTCATATGAACCAATAAAAACCGGGCGAAAACAAAATCATATTTGCCAGGTTCAAGGTCGATGGTTGTAATATCGGTTTTTTGGAAACTATAGTTGCTGTTGTTCAAATTATTTAAGATGGCAAGCGCTTCTTCGCCTATATTTTTATCAATGTCAAATCCTGTTACACTCCCGGTTTTTGTAACGATGTTGCCCATTAATCGCATCACATCTCCTGTTCCGCAACCGGCATCAAGGCATTGCATGCCCGGCTTCAAACCGGACTGTAACAGAACACGAAGTGTTATCGGTTCCCACACGAGCGCCTGTGTGTGCAAACGCTGGTATTCTGCAGAAGTTCTTCCGAGTATATAACCGTCGTTGGTAGCTGTAAGCGGTGTGGCCATAATACTATTGCATTTAAATTAAAGATCAAACTTATATTTATTAATGCTGCGTGATTCATCACCTAAAACGGGGATTTTTATTTTTTGTTCTGATAAATGCAGCGAATTGTAAGACAGCATTATCATTTTGCGCTCACAAATAAGTCGCTGTTTTCTGTTTAATGCGTTGAATAATATTGTTGCATTAGTGAGGTTGAAGGGCGACCAGTTGGAACCAGGGGTGCTGAAACTTTCTTATTAATGCAATATATAACTCATGGTAATGAATGATCACGCTTAACAAAACAGGATGCCTCTTTACGAAAAAAGAAGTAAGGTAATCTTGAAAACAAACTAACCACTATTTTTGCGCTTCTTATCTTAAAAACATCCCATGAGTGTATTATTAAACAAAAATTCAAAAGTAATTGTACAGGGCTTTACAGGAACTGAAGGCAGTTTTCACGCAAGCCAGATGATCGAGTATGGAACTAGTGTTGTTGGCGGCGTCACGCCGGGTAAGGGGGGGAGCACTCATTTGGATCGCCCGGTATTTAATACGGTTTCTGATGCGGTTAATGAAACCGGAGCCAATGTAAGCATCATATTTGTACCGCCGGCATTTGCAGCCGATGCCATTATGGAAAGCGCGGATGCAGGCGTTGAGTTGATCGTTTGTATTACTGAGGGCATTCCTGTCCAGGATATGGTTAGAGTAAAAAATTACCTGCAGGGAAAAACTTCAAGATTAATTGGCCCTAATTGTCCGGGTGTTATTACGGCTGATGAAGCTAAGGTGGGCATTATGCCAGGCTTTATCTTTAAGAAAGGGCGTATTGGTATTGTTTCAAAGTCAGGTACGCTTACCTATGAGGCTGCCGACCAGGTAGTAAAAGCTGGCCTTGGCATCAGCACTGCTATCGGCATCGGCGGTGACCCGATCATAGGCACAACAACAAAGGAAGCCGTTGAATTATTTATGAATGACAGTGAGACCGATGGCATTGTTATGATAGGAGAGATCGGCGGCGGCATGGAAGCAGAAGCTGCCCGCTGGATAAAAGAAAATAACCGGAAACCTGTTGTTGGATTTATTGCGGGACAGACAGCGCCTCCCGGTCGCCGGATGGGTCATGCAGGAGCAATTATTGGAGGTGCAGATGATACAGCAGCAGCCAAAATGAAAATCTTAGATGAATGTGGTGTGCATGTTGTAGCCAGTCCCGCCGATATTGGTAAAACAATGGCCTCCGTTTTAAAATAATTGTATTTCTTTTTCACATTCACTAGTGTTTAAGTCAACTGTGAGTTGTCAGTGGTGAATGGTGAGTAAGCGCCGTTAGATATGTGACATTCACTAACAACTGACCACTCACAACTCACCTGGAATGCGGCAACTTGCGATTAACATAGCGCTATTGCTGTTCATTCAAACATCCATAGGTTAAGCTGATGTTTGCTCATGTTTATTATTAATTTCAATTAGTTTTATTTAACCTATGGAGAAAAGCAGTTTCATAGATTATATCAGGATATTTTGCCACAGCGGCCACGGAGGCGCCGGCAGCAGGCATTTTATGCGCACCAAATTCAATCCGAAGGCCGGGCCTGATGGCGGTAACGGAGGAAGGGGCGGTCATATCATTCTCAGGGGAAATAAGCAATTATGGACGCTGTTGCATTTACGCTATTATAAAAACGTGATCGCCGAGAATGGCCAGCCGGGAAATAAAAACAACAGGACCGGCGCCGATGGTAATGATATTATTATTGAAGTGCCGCTTGGCACTATTGCCCGGGATGAAGAAACCGGTAAGCTGGAAGCAGAGATCCTGGAAGATGGCCAGGAAATAACCTGGTTGCCCGGTGGCAGGGGTGGTTTAGGCAATGCTAATTTTGCTACCGCCACCAACCAGGCGCCTGAATATGCACAACCCGGAGAGCCTGGCATCGAAGCATGGAAAACACTCGAACTGAAAGTGCTGGCGGATGTGGGTTTGGTTGGATTTCCAAATGCCGGTAAATCAACCCTGCTTTCGGTAGTTACCGCTGCCAAACCTAAAATTGCCGATTATGCATTTACAACACTTTCTCCCCAGCTTGGTATTGTTGCATACAGGGATGGAAGATCTTTTTGCATAGCCGATCTTCCCGGTATCATCGAGGGCGCGGCAGAAGGAAAAGGCCTGGGGCACAGGTTCCTGCGACACATCGAACGAAACGCTATACTGCTTTTTGTAATTCCGGCAGACAGCCAAAGTCATAAAGCAGAGTTTGAAGTTTTGTTGTCAGAATTAAAGGAATTTAATCCGGATATGCTGCAGAAGGATTTTCTCATTGCCATCAGCAAAAGCGATATGCTGGATGAGGAATTGAAGACTGAAATCAGAAAAGAACTTCCCCCATCTGTTCCTCATATTTTTATTTCATCCATAACGCAACAGGGGCTCGCTGAGTTGAAAGACCTGCTCTGGCAAACCTTAAACAAATCGAGCAGCACTTCTAAAAACTAATCCGTGTCAGGTAAGAATTTTTTGAGAAACAGGTTACCTTTTTCCAATCCCGGTATTAATGTGTATTAATTACACATTGATTCATCTGAATCGCTCCCGAAATTGCTTTGTTTGCCTAACTGATTGTATTGCCCCGCGATAGCAAGTCATAGAATTTAAATTTTTTGACACTTAAAAACAAACAATTATGAAACAGGCATTTTTAAAACTGACAGGCAAAAAGTTCATTACAGCAGTTTTTGTATCCGCATCAATATTATTAACGTCGTTTCAAAGTAACGCAACAGTTTCCAATGGTAATATTGAAATAATATCAGGCGAAAAAACCAATATTCATTTCTCCGGCAGCACAAGCGAGGCCTTAATGTTTAAGGTTAACATCAATAACGAGAAAGGAGACGAATTTACCGTAACTATTAAAAATAGCGCCGGCGATGTATTGTTTTCAAAGTCTTTCCGTGATGTGAATTTTAATAAAAGCTTCAAGTTGCTGAAAGGTGATAATAACAACGAGCGTTATTATTTCACTATAACTTCAACGAACAAGAATCTTGAAGATACTTACGTGGTAACTACCAGCGTCCGCACGGTGGAAGATGTAGCTGTAAACAAACTTTAATTTTACCTAATATCTTAAAATTCAAGGCTTCCTGAGAACCGGGGAGCCTTTTTGTTTACAATTGTTCTAACAATTCGTTATCAAAAGTTTTGGGTGGTGAATTTTACCTTTGCACTCCACAATAAAAATGGCTTTTTCCTGTTATAGAGGAAAATTTTTTAACGACCCATAGGAAGAATAGCAGTAGCATGGTAAAAAAATTAGTATTGGCCTGTGCCTTGTGCATTATTGTATTAACATCTATGATAGCGGGAAAAGCAAAAAGCCCTGCCGTAGCAGTTTCAGATAAAAATGCAGGCGTAACCCCGGCCGCTGAAAATTCAAATATTATTAATTATTGGATTGATTCTTTATATACTTCAATGCAATTGGAGGATAAAGGCCTTTCCCGCTCCATATTTTTTGCTGCCTGTAAAGGTTATGAATATATGCTTTCCCGGAATGCCCTGGTAAGACAAGGTCTTTTGACCATTTGTGATTATAGCCAGCGCAGCGATAAGAAGAGGTTATATGTATTAGATCTTAACCAGGCAAAAGTGCTTTTTAATACGTATGTCTCTCACGGTAGAAATTCGGGTAATGATTATGCTACCAGTTTCTCCAACAGTACAGAATCTCATAAAACCTGCCTTGGATTCATGCGCACCGCGGAAACCTATCATGGCGATAACGGGTATAGCCTGAAGCTCGACGGAATGGAAGCCGGTTTTAATGATAACGCGAGGCCCCGTGCGATAGTTATGCATGGAAGCAATTATGTAAACGCTTCCCGCGCCTCTAAAGGTACCCTGATGGGGCGTAGTTATGGCTGTCCTGCCGTACCGGCTGCTGAAGCAAGGAAAATAATTAATTGTATTAAAAACGGGAGCTGTTTTTTTAATTACTATCCTGATAATCGTTATACCCGGTTTTCAAAAATTCTGAACGCGGACTTTATCTGGCCTACGGCCCAGGCATCCCTGTTAGCGGCAACTCATTCTTCAGACAGCCTTCTTAAAAATCTAATTCTGGCTGATCCTGTTAATTAAAACATATTCTTAGCAAATGGTTTACAAATGAATGTGTAATTCGTTTTTTTACTTTACCTTCGCCGCCTTGAAAAAGAAGAAACAAATCCGGATGCAATTAAATTAATTTTAGATGTCTTATTTAACTACTGAAAAAAAATCGAAGATTTTTACTGAGTTTGGCGGTAAAGCTGAAAACACCGGTTCTGTGGAAGCTCAAATTGCTTTATTAACAGAGCGTATCACAAATATTTCCAAACATTTGCAAAGCAATAAAAAAGACTTTGACACCCATAGCGGCCTGATGCACATGGTTGGCCAGCGCAAGCGGCTGCTTAGCTACCTTCAAAAAAATAACCTGCAGGGTTATCGTGCATTGATTGAAAAACTTGGACTTAGAAAATAATTATAAATTCAATAAAGCAAATCCCAACTAAAAGAAAGGTTGGGATTTAGTTTTTTTGAATGGCGCTATTTTACAGGTGTTTTCAAATGCGCCTGGATACACCTGAGAAATCAAACAACGATCGCTGCAGAAACTTTAATTCTCTCCCGAGTTTATATTTTAATTTTTATTTATGTTATCTCAACCAATACAAGTAAGTTTTAAGCTGCCCGATGGGCAGGAGGTTTTTATAGAAACCGGAAGACTGGCACGCCAGGCTAACGGAGCTGTTACGGTACGGCAGGGCAATTGTATCATTCTTGCCACTGTTGTGGCGTCAAAAGAGCCGAAAGAAGGCCAGGATTGGTTTCCACTCACTGTGGATTACAACGAAAAATTCGCCTCGGCCGGAAGGATCCCGGGTTCATTTTTCAAACGTGAAGGCAGATTAAACGATTATGAAGTGCTTATCAGCCGCTTAATCGACCGTGCTCTCCGCCCTCTTTTCCCGGAAGATTATTTCTGTGATGTACAGGTGCTGGTTACCCTTATTTCATCCGATGCTGAAGTGGTGCCCGACTCACTGGCCTGTCTTGCAGCCAGCGCTGCATTAGCAGTTTCTGATATTCCCATTAAAGAAATTATTTCAGAAGTACGTGTGGCCAGAATAGAAGGGGAAATGGTGATCAATCCATTCCGTACCCAGCTTGCCGGGGCAGACATGGATTTTATGATCGGCGCAACGGAAAAGAATTTAATGATGGTGGAAGGAGAGAGCGAAGAATGCAGTGAAGAAGATCTTATACATGCATTGCAGCTTGCCCACGATGCTATCAGGGTACAGATAAAAGCTCAACAGGAATTGCGCGACAAAGTTGGAATTACAACTAAACGCGAATATGCCAAGCCTGAACAAAATGAGGAACTCAAAGAAAAAGTAGTTGCTTTTTCAAAGGATCGTATTTACCAGGTTGCAGCCGGTGGTACTGCCAAGGCTGAAAGGACCGATGCGTTTAAGCTTATCAAAGATGAGCTGCTGCTGAGCCTGCCTGAGGACACTGCCGAAGATCACATCAAGCTGGCAAAAAAATATTTTGACGATCTGCATTGGGAAGTAGTGCGTAACATGATCCTTGATGACAGGAAGCGCTTAGACGGAAGAAAGCTGGATGAAGTTCGCCAACTCGATATGGAAACGGACGTGTTGCCTGCTCCGCATGGTTCAGCATTATTCACCCGCGGCGAAACACAATCTCTAACAACGGTAACACTGGGAACTCCGCTCGACGAATTATTGGTCGAAAGCGCTGCCACCAGCGAATACAGCAATTTTATCCTGCATTATAATTTCCCGCCATTTTCAACCGGCGAGGTAAAACCTATGCGTGGTCCCGGCAGGAGAGAAGTTGGCCACGGTAATCTTGCGATGCGCAGCTTAAAACAAATGATGCCGGGGAGTGAATATCCGTACACGGTACGTGTGGTAAGTGACATCCTCGAAAGCAATGGTTCTTCGTCAATGGCTACGGTTTGTGCGGGTTCACTGGCGTTAATGGATGCGGGTGTTCCTATCCCTAAGCATGTAAGCGGCGTCGCGATGGGCTTAATTACAAGAACAAGCGATAACAAATATGCAATCTTAACCGATATCTTAGGTGATGAAGACCACTTGGGTGACATGGACTTTAAAGTGACCGGCACACGCGAAGGAATTTGCGGTGTACAGATGGATATCAAGATCGACGGGTTGAGCATGGATGTAATGCGTGAAGCCCTGGAACAGGCACGTAAAGGCAGGTTGCATATATTGGAAGCTATGTATGCCAGTGTTGGGGCAGCGAGACCGGAAGTGAAGTCTCACGCACCACGAATGGAAAAGCTCATCATTGATAAAGAATTTATTGGCGCGGTTATAGGACCGCAGGGAAAAGTGATACAGGAGATCCAGAAAGAAACCGGTACAACCATTAATATTGAGGAAGTAGGCAATTTCGGCGAAGTAAGTATTTTCTCTACCAATAAAGAAGGTGTTGAAAAAGCTTTAAAGTGGATCAAAGGAATTGTTGCTGTACCACAAGTTGGAGACGTATACGAAGCAAAAGTAAAAAGCATACAGCCTTATGGCGCCTTTGTTGAATTCCTGCCTAAAAAAGAAGGGCTGTTGCACATCAGTGAAATAAGCTGGAAACGTTTGGAATCTATGGAGGGAGTATTAAATGAAGGCGATATTGTAAAAGTGAAATTGATTGGACTGGATCAGCGTACGGGAAAGTTTAAACTAAGCCGTAAAGCCCTGATGCCCAAACCTGAATCTAAGCCCAGGCCTCAGGAATAACAGCAAACAATTTTTAAATATAAAAAGCTCCATGTGGAGCTTTTATTGTTTATAGAATTGAAATCACTCATCGGGATATTGCAGATTGACGATTGCAGATTTCAAGTTTCGTTTTCAGACTGATACTGTTACTCATCACTGATCATTCATTACTCATCAGGATATTGCAGATTGCAGATTTCAAATTTCGTTTTCAGACTGATACCGTTACTCATCACTGATCATTCATTACCCATCGGGATATTGCAGATTGACGATTGCAGATTTCAAATTTCGTTTTCAGACTGATACTGTTACTCATCACTGATTATTCATTACTCATCAGGATATTGACGATTGCAGATTTCAAGTTTCGTTTTCAGACTGATACTGTTACTCATCACTGATTATTCATTACTCATCGGGATATTGCAGATTGCAGATTGACGATTGCAGATTTCAAGTTTCGTTTTCAGACTGATACTGTTACTCATCACTGATCATTCATTACTCATCGGGATATTGCAGATTGCAGATTGACGATTGCAGATTTCAAATTTCGTTTTCAGACTGATACTGTTACTCATTACTGATCATTCATTACTCATCGGGATATTGCAGATTGCAGATTGACGATTGCAGATTTCAAGTTTCGTTTTCAGACTGATACTGTTACTCATCACTGATTATTCATTACTCATCAGGATATTGCAGATTGCAGATTTCAAGTTTCGTTTTCAGACTGATACTGTTACTCATCACTGATCATTCATTACTCATCGGGATCAAACATCTCGTAATTGATTATACGAAATAATTACAGCTTTATAAGCGATCCATTACCGCTTATATCAGAAGTCAGCTCAGCAGGATCGCCTTTGTAGGAAACTTTACCGCTGCCTGAGATATGCACTTCTAATTTATCTGTTACAGACACCGAAGCAGTGCCATCGCCGGATAGGTCAATCTTTGCGCTTTTAGCCTGGACACCAAGAGTGGAAACCTCGTTGTTACCGCTTGAAAAAAGCGTATAGGAGTTGGTGCTTAACTGTTCAATTTCTATGCTTCCATCTCCTGAACTTGAAATGGTTAGGTCGTCTACATCCTGGAAACTGCCTGTTGCAGTGATAGCCGACGACCCAAACAGAGCGAGTTTTGTAAAATAAGGCATCGTAATATATATTTCCAGGTTGTCATTCTTTACACCTGTGTTGTTTTCATATTGTAAATACAAAACGTTGTCATCTACTGTTGTAATATAGTGCGGGATAAGGTTGCTATACCCTTTCAGCTTAACTGAAGCTTCCCGGGCATAGCTGATAAAGATCTTTTGGTTGCCGGTTATATTTATTCCTGTGAAATTCCCAACAGTTCTTTCGGCGATAACGGTGTCTCCTGAGCCTGTAATTACATCTTTGCTGCAGGACGCAAGCATTATCGCTAACAATGCAATGAAAGTTATTTTTTTCATTCTTTTATTTTGAGTAAAGCTAAATTCCGCAATAAAATGCAATGGTTAGAACCTGTATGAACACGCTAAATTCCCGTATGGATAGTCATTGCAGGAATATGGATATTGAGAACACTAAAAAAAGCACATCAATAATTTCTTCGCACCATTGATTTTGTATCTGCCTTGCAAGTCTTTTACGTATTCACTCCAAAATATGCACGGGAAAAATACGGTATCCTATTCGGTATTTATACGCTTGGCATCACTTATACTTCACAAGGGGTAAATTAGTGAATTCTTTTTATCAAAGAATTGAAATTTCAAGCTGAGCAGGGATTTTAAATCAGAGGGATATTGTTGATTGATATTAATAAAGAAATTTTGAATTGCTGTATGAAAATCTGCGG
>DASUGF010000084.1:0-49046 GCA_036274175.1 Parafilimonas sp. | reverse complement strand
CCATAATGATTGGTTTTATCCCTTCCCACTTCGTGAAAAATATTACCGCCAGCGTTTTTAACCTTCTCTGCCCATTCTTTCACTTCCGCCTCTGTTTCTGCAGAAAGCGTGAATATAATTTCGCTGGTAGTTGTTGACCCGGATGTTAAATATTCATCTATCTGTGAGCCCTGTTCAAAAAAATGAATCACAAAATCATCGTCACCAAAAAGAAAACTGGCTAGCTTGGGATAATTGTTTGGATTATTGGGCGTAAACCCCAATTGTGTATAGAATTGATTGGTGCGTTTTGCATCTTTTACACTAAAATTAGCCCATATTTTTTTCGCTTTCATCTTATTGAATTTTGAGTCAATATACAGTAATCACGCCAATCTGGTATATTGGTTTGGTTTGGGCAGCTAGTGTTATGTCATGCAGAAATTGTCGTTTTATTTGCCACGGATCACACAGAAACACGGAAGAATTTGTTGCGACATTATTGTATTGACTTACCACTAGCTGTTGTTGACCCCCGTGCCTAACTATACACGGGATATCAAAAAGGGCATTGCCCGCTGGGACGCCTACCTTCATATTCCGGATCCTGACGCACTGGCGAAAGAGTTCTCGTCGAGTAATGTCGGGTTTTTACACCACTCCAAAACAACGATGATGGTTTGTGGGGATTTGAGCTAAAAGACGCTGACGGGTATATGCTGTTTTTCGGACGTACGCTTGGATAATTCAATCAGCTTATTTTCGATACTTTGTTTGCCTGTTTCTGGTTTTTTATATGACCTGGCGAAGTGATCACCTGATTAATTTTTATAGGTTGCTGCAAATGCTCTGTAAGCATATATCTTAACTGATTAAATTATCATATTACCGGCGTGTTACCGTAACCCTGTATTTATTTCCATTCATTTCAGCGCTTAAAAAATAAACACCACTTTTAGTTATCTCATTATCAACATTCAGCCTGTATAAACTTTGGCTGATATTATTTTCTTTCGTGAAAACAGGTAGTCCTGTTACATCGTATAAAATAAATTTTACTTTGTCATGCGGTGCTGACAAAAACTTAACATCAATATAATTCGTGAAAGGATTATTTATTACAGAAATGCCATTAGCAGCAATATCATTTGTAATCGTTGTTTCTTTATGAGAAAATGAACCGGGAGTTATTGTTTCATTGAATACATTACCTTTTATTATTGCAATCTGGCTTTGAAGGCCGCCAGGCGGTACACCAACAATAGCAACAATATCTTTTTTCCCATCACCATTAAAATCTGCATACACAGGAGATTCAACACCATAATACATTCCTGTCCGTGCAGTAAATTTAAAACTGCCGTTACCATTATTTAAATAGAGAGACACATCATTCGAAGCATAGTTACCTACCAGGATATCCATGTCGCCATCGCCATCTACATCGCCGGAGGTAATGCCTGATTCGTTCCTTAGATCTGGCGAATAGGCGCCGTTATAATTTTGGGCAGGCTGGAATGTTCCGTTGCCGTTACCAAGCAACACACTCATGCCCTCATGATTAAATTCGGTACAGGCAGCTATATCAGGGTTTCCATCATTGTTTAGATCAGTAACTAAAATATCATAAGGAGATTCACTGGTCGCATACGTAACCGGCGCATTGAATAAAGAGTTAGTGCCGTTGTTCAAATGCACATCAATTGAAAGCGACTGGCCCGTTACCAAATCAATCTTTCCGTCTTTATTAAGATCTCCTGTTGCAATACAACCTGGTGAAGGATTAATCAGTATTATAACCGGTGCAGTAAAACTTCCATGCCCGTTATTTTTACTGATGAATAATCTTCTTGATGAATTAGGAACGTTTGGGCAGCCAAGCCATTCTATAATTACTGCATCATTATCGCCATCATTATCAACATCAACCGCATCTATATCACTCCAGCCGCAGGAATTCATGCTCCATGTTTGCCGCGGACCAAATCTCCCGTTGCCGTTGTTGATCGCTGTATGAAAATCATAAGGCGGAGTTGAGATGGCTGTTGCGAAGATCAGATCGGGCTTTTTATCGCCATTCAAATCACGAAACTTCGCCTGCACGCCACCACCACGTATGGAATAAGCAATACCCGGTGTAAAACTACCATTACCATTATTTTTTAAAACGGTAACAGTAACACCAACGGCCGCAATACCTGATGCGGATGTAAGCAAATCCAAATCGCCATCACCATCTATATCTGCCGCGTCTAACGAACCTGCAGTGCTGTTATTGGTGGTAAAAAATGGAGGAAGAGGGAAGACTGCATTCCCCGCATTTTTATGTATGGTTACCTGTATCGAATAAAAATCAGAAGTGATAACATCCATTTTATTATCATTATCCACATCTGCTGCCGCAACAAAATAAGTGCTTTGCCCTGCAGGCTTGATATCAGGTATTGAAAAATTGTTGTTGCCCTGGTTTAATATCACTTCGTAACCATCGCCTGTTCTTCCGGAAAAATTGGCGGCGAGGATATCTGTTCTTCCATCATTATTAAAATCACCAGTGTCAAGATCTACGGCAGTACCTGCAAATGCATTCAACTGCAGGAATTTTGGCGCATTAAAACTGCCGTTGCCTTTGTTTGTAAACAAAGCAATTTCATTTAGTGAATGATAGGTGTAAGCGCTTGAAAAAATAATATCATTATCACCGTCATTATCAAAATCTGCTGACTTAACAGTAGCACTGGCGTCTTCAACAGGAAAAGTATAAATAACATTTAAAATTTGTTTTGATGAAAAATTATTATTGCCCCCGTTAAAAAGAATAGTTATGTTTTGTGTGTTGTTGCCAACGATCAGGTCTGGTAAATTATCATTATTAATTTTTGCTGATTCAATCCTTAATGCTTTATTGCCTGCATTAAAATTTACTGCTGCGTTAAAAGTACCATTGCCTTTATTAATCAGTACCGACACTGAATGATTACTGTCTGCAAGATTGTTGGCAACAGCTAAATCATTATCGCCATCATTGTCTAAATCTGCAGCCGATATTCCTGTTGGATATGCGCCAACATTATAATTCACAGGCACACCAAATTTTCCTTTGCCGGTATTGAAGTAAACAGATATTGATTTTCCATCAAAGTTTTTGCCTGAGTTGGTTAGCGCAACATCTTTCTTTCCATCATTATTAAGATCTGCAATTACAATATTCAGCGCGGCTTTTGCGGAATTATATTTTACCGGTGCGGCATACAGTCCTTTGCCTTGGTTTATCAGCACGACAAACCCATTTGAAAAATTTTGCTGCGCCACAACAAGATCTGAATCGCCGTCATTATCAAGATCGCCGGCTTTTACCTCTGCCGGGCTTTGACCAGTTGGATAAAATCCAGTGGCAAAACCATAGTAAGAATTTTTAAATAAAGGCTTTTTGCCTGTTTGTGAAAAAGCGACATTGATGAATAGTATTCCCAAAGTCAAAAAGAGAATTTTTTTCATAACATGAAAGTTTAAATTGATGTTCTTCAGTTTAAGCAAACAGATAACAATTATTTATAACGTAAATATTACCCAGCGCATCTTATGTTATACTTTTTCCATATTCGGCATTTGTACCACCGATACTTTTTACAATTTGTGCAGATGATAGTTGCCTGCCTGTAAAACATGCAATTACCAGGAGAATGACAGGTAAAGGTTTTTTCATTTTTTAGTGTTTAAATAAATTGATTGTTGCCGGTCTTTTCAATAAAATTTCTCACCTTAAGTATAGGCTGATAATTGAAATGTAACTATTATCAATAAATATTTTAAAGCCCTATGTCTGCAAAGGGCATTTGTCGATACCAAATTTTTTACAATTATTATAACTTGAATAATAAAGCCTGTTCAACGGGTGAAAAACATTGCTGAAACAGTAATTTTCAATTACCTGATAAATAATTTTTGATAAGCATAAAATATTTAATGTCGAACAACTTTGTAAATCTGTGCTTTTAAAAACTAACTTATTGTTCACTCGGGAAACATCTAACTTTATAAAAGCAGTGGAGCAGAAACCACAAAAAAAAACGGGCGGATCCCAAAAGCCAAATGAGTAGGAATTATCTAAATAAATTTTATGTCTGACAACAGTGTTTCATTACATAGAGTGCTTAAAGCGACTCCTGAAAAAGTGTATCGTGCGTTTACTGATGCTAATGCAATTGCATCCTGGTTGCCTCCATATGGCTTTCTTTGCACGGTGCATGAAATGAATGTACAGGTGGGAGGAAGTTTTAGAATGTCATTTCATAATTTTTCAACCGGCAATGGCCACTCATTCGGAGGGAAATATGTTGAGATCAAGCCCAATGAATTTTTAAAATACACAGATAAATTTGATGATCCCAATCTTCCCGGTGAAATGATCACATCGGTTTCCCTGCAAAAAGTTTTGGCAGGCACAGAAATCAAAATTCTACAGGAAGGAATTCCTTCTGTTATACCTGTGGAAATGTGCTATTTAGGCTGGCAGGAATCTTTGGACAAGCTGACTAAATTAGTTGAACCGGAAATTCCGGATGCATAATTCATATTGCATTACTCTTTAAGATTATAATCTTCAACAAAGCACTGCTGCAGCAGGTGATTTTGTGTGAATACGGCCGGGCTAAAGATCAATTACAATAATTAACAAACTGCAATTCGTGAGCACAAGCCACTTTCAGTTTTGGTTATTAATTTCAATATCGTAAGTGAATAACACAAATATTCTGACGGCACTATAATGACATAATGTATATTTCTGACTTTACACTTCTGGCCGAAGTATTATTATTAGCAACGACGTATGAAGGACTGCTTCCTCCGATGTTTGTTTCCAGGCGTGCATACCGGGTTAAGTAAGCGGGTTGCCTAAATGCAGCAGGTACTCGTGCTTCTTTACAAACGGCATTATGTAATCGGATTAAAAACGTTGCATCAATTTTTTAATTTGTGTTTGGTTTAATTTAAACTGTTGTTAAACGAAGCCAACCGTATTTTTCATAATGGAAGATGTGGCAATTTCAACGCTAAATCATCTATATGAAAAAAACAATTACCCTTTTATTGGCAACTATCTTTTGCGTTGTCATTTCTTCTAATGCCCAAATCAATAGAGGCAGTATTATGCTTGGCGGAACAATAAACGGTTCCGGAAATAATCTCAAAGACCCGGATAGTTCCGTCTATAAAACATCCAACTTTACAATTGCACCAGCTATTGGATTTGCAATAAGCACTAACACGATTCTTGGATTTTCACTTTCGTATGGCATCGGCAATACTAAGTATAACGGCAGTTCCGACGAACAGAAATACCATACTTATGGCATTGGAACTTTTTTGAGAAAATATAAATCATTGGCAAAGGATTTTTACTTGTTTGGAGAAGGAAACCTGACGTATTATCATTCCTCTTACAACTATTCAATATATAATTCAGGCACAGCGTATGATTCAAAAGCAAATGAAGTCAGCTTAAATATTACGCCTGGCGTAGCATATAATTTAACACGTTCGATTCAACTGGAAACAGGTTTACAAAATTTATTGTATGCCGGCTATAGTGCAAGTAAAGAAACACCAAAAGACAACGCGAATGGCACTGAATATAAACAAAGTGGCTTTAACGTGGGGACTTCTTTAAATACAGTCTCACTAAATAATATTTTTATTGGCATCAGGATTTTTTTGAATAAATAATCCGATCATATATGCTGAAGCGGTTAAATCTAAGAACAAAAACGGGTACATCGGCATGCACCCGTTATGTAATTAAACATATGCAAATTCTTAGTTAAGCACAGTTATTTTTCTTGTAATTACATTTTGCCATCTGTTAATTCAACAACATAGTTTCCGTTTGGAACACGCACAGAAACAGCCTCGCTGCAATACAGTTCTGAAAAAAATGGCCTTAATGTTTCGCTGATGTATAATGTTATCGGCGCAAGAATTGCTTTTGTAGGCGGTCCGAATTATACCTATCCTTTATGGGAACAACCACATGCATTGCTTGATTTTAAAATAAGCAAAACCGTTTTAAAGAATGGATTGGTGGAATTAAGTCTTGCAGATATCCTGCATAAAAAAGATGTATTGTTCGAAAATTTTGGCGACAACAAAAAATACAATGAGAACTATCCCGATGTACTTATCCGGTCAAAGACATTTGGAATGACAGCAACCTTAAGCGTTGGATACAGGTTTTAAACGGCGGTTTCTTTTGGATTTGATTTTGCCTTTTTAACACCTTTGATTTTTTTGGCGTGGGTAGTTTTCTTAGCGTTAGCCGGAGTGCCATTGCTACTGGCAGAAATTTCTTTGATATGCAATCCATGCACCAATATTTTAGCGGCTTTCTTTATGCGGTGCTGAAATTCTTTTTCTCCAAGCGTATTTTTTAATTCGCTTAAAACAGATTCTATTTTACCCGCGAGTTCCTTTTTTAATTCTTTTTTTGAATATGCAGGTTTACCCGCCTTTTTTTTTGTTGCCATAAATTTTTTTGAAAAGGTAACACAAAATTAATATAGGCTATGGGCTTTCCATATTAATTTTTAGAATTTATGGAGATTTCTTACCTGTTGGTTGAATGAATTCAAGTTGATCTTTATAAATAACCATTAACAGGTTAAATAACCAGGATCAGGTGCAGGCAATTAATAAAAATGCTGCCTTACTCACCACATTTGGTGCCAGCTTTGGCTTGGCAGATTCACATTACAAACAGGAAAAAAAGTGTCGGGTGTTACCGTTTAACCGGTGCACATCCACGCCGGCAAAAATGCTCATCGTACGCAACTCAAAAAAGATCAACTTTCTTTTGACAATGAAATGCATGTCTTATGGCTGATATTTAGAAATGTTTTCGCTTTATAGTAACCGATAAAAACAATTCTTTTATTAGGTTTGTTGCTTATCACAAACCGATATGTCTGCCATTCATAAAGAAAAAATCTTAGTCATTGGCGCCAGCGGCCAGATAGGTGTTGAACTGACCATGGCGCTGCGCAATATTTACGGAAATGCCAACGTGGTCGCCAGCGACTTGCGTGAAGAAAATGACCTGCTGAGAGGCACTGGTCCTTATGTTTCACTTGATGTGATGAATAAGGAAATGCTGCACGTGCAGGTAATCCGCCAGAATATTACGCAGGTATATTTATTGGCTGCCATCCTTTCCGCAACCGGTGAAAAAAATCCAAACCTTGCATGGAATCTGAACATGCAGGGGTTATTAAACGTCCTGGATATTGCCCGCGAGGAACACTTAAAGAAAGTTTACTGGCCCAGCAGCATTGCTGTTTTCGGGCCCACATCACCTAAAAAAAATTGTCCCCAGCAAACGATAATAGAACCCATAACTGTTTATGGGATCAGCAAATATGCAGGCGAATTCTGGTGTAATTATTACAATAAACGTTTTGGCGTGGATGTAAGAAGCCTGCGTTATCCCGGATTGATAAGCTATAAATCTGATCCCGGCGGCGGCACAACAGATTACGCAGTGGAAATATTTCATGATGCAATTGAAGATAAAAATTATACCTGTTTTTTAAAAGAGGATACTTACTTACCGATGATGTATATGCCCGATGCTATCCGCGCCACCATGGAATTAATGGAAGCGCCGGCAGATAAAATTTCTGTGCGTACATCGTATAATATTTCAGGGATAAGTTTTTCACCGGCTGAAATTGCGGCTTCCATTAAAAAGCATATTCCTGAATTTGAAATAAAGTATGAACCGGATTACAGGCAATCTATTGCAGAAAGCTGGCCGCAAAGCATTGATGACTCTGTTGCGCGTGACGACTGGCATTGGAAGCATGAATATGACCTTGAGAAAACAACAGCAGATATGCTGAAGAACCTTGAACAAAAACCTGGAAAATAGTATGCGTATTATCCTTTGTGTTTTACTCTGCTCCTTCATAAAATTTTCCCTGGCACAGGATCAGATTCCTGACTACCGTAGCAAGAAAGATAATTTCTTAAAGATGCAGGAGAAAGATATTCGTGCCGATATCTCCCAGTTTACTTTTGGGGGCATCAGCGAAAGTCTTATCAAGCATAGACTGGATGCTATCCCCGTTATCGGCTCTAAAGATGGTTTGATCATTTTTTCAAACGACACGGTCGTAGTACAGATAACAACGGGCAGTTTTGATCCCACAAAACATAAGGTAACCTGGTTCGATGATAAGTATGCGGTTAAATTGGATAACCACCCTTTCTGGGGAACAGAAAACACTGTTCCGAAACATACGATCAGCTCTATAGTTGCGGTAATTGAGGAAGACACTGTTGTTATTCCCCAGGTCGCTTTTGTTGACCTGTATGAACCGCATTTATATTACACAGATGCCAATGGCAGACAAAAAACTTTCTGTAACGTGTACCGTTCAGCCGACAAGCGGAAGTACTATATCTACATGGTAAACGGCAATGGCGCCGGTCGTTATGAAGTAACCTGGGTTATTCAAGACAAAAAATATTTACGTCGTGTGGTAGATTGGGGATTTTAGTGATATTCCCACGGAGGTCACAAAAGTGCACTAAGCAAGCACGAAGAGCGCGACGTGACGGGGTTTATTACTTTGTGGTCGTGGTGCCTTGTGCGAACATTATTGTATAGTTGATAGCACACCAGTATAAACTATCAAATTCCCCCGGGCTATAATTAATGAAAAATTGTTTATGCCGGGGTAAACGAATCAATATTTCCTTCCCTGTGTTTCTGTGTCATTTGTGGCAATCATTGCATTGCTGTAAACATGCAAGCGCACCGTACCACATTAGGATTTACTGTAACGGCAAATCTCTTTTCAGCATAGCGTCCCGGTTAGCCATTTCCCAGGCAGTATAAAAAACGAGCTTTACTCTTTTCGCCATCAAATCAAAATTGATCTTATCAACTGTGTCTGTCGGCCTGTGGTAATCTGCATGTGTACCGTTAAAATAAAAAATTATCGGAACACCTTTTTCTGCAAAATTATAATGATCGCTGCGGTAATAAAAGCGGTTGGGATCTTTGGGATCGTTGAATTTTCTGTCGAGCTCAAGATTTGTGTAAGTAGTATTAATGCTGTCTGAAATGCTCATCAGGTCGCTGCTTAGTTTGTCTTCACCGATAGTATAAACATAATTGGTTGAGTCGCCGTAATTACGGGAAGGATCTATTCTTCCTATCATGTCAATATTCAGGTCAACAGAAGTGGAGTCCAAAGGAAATAAAGGATGGTTTGCGTAATACTCGCTTCCCCATAATCCTTTTTCTTCGCCGGATACTGTCATAAAAACGATAGAGCGTTTTGGCTTATAGCCTTTATCTCTTGCTGCTGCAAATGCGGCGGCGATCTGCAATACACCCGTTGTGCCGCTGCCATCATCATCGGCGCCGTAATAAATCAGAAGATCACGTTTGCCAAGGTGATCATAATGACCGGTAATAAAAATGTATTCAGATTTTTTATCGGTGCCCGGTAATACCCCTATAACATTAGTGCTTTGCAGGTGATTGGTTGTTGCAGTAATATTGATCTGCGCATTTGTATTGTATAATGTGTGCGCTGTATTTTCATCTATGGGTGAACCCAAAATATGCTCTGCAAGGTTTTTTGAAATGTATAAAACAGGCGTTCTTTTTTCAGGCATTTCATTATACATCCTGCTTATAGTGGTTGGATTTTTTTTAGGGAAATTATCAGAGATGATCAACAGGCCTGCCACATTATTTTGAAAGGCGGTTATCATTTTGCGGTTAAGCAATCTTGGAGACCTTTCTTCGGCCTCAGTGGCCGAAACAATTACCCATTTTTCTTTTACATCCATACTGTCGTAATCATTGTTCGTTGAATCTTTTATGCCTTTGCCCGCAAAAGCCAGGTTGT
Organism: Parafilimonas sp.; assembly: GCA_036274175.1. Taxonomy (GTDB): domain Bacteria; phylum Bacteroidota; class Bacteroidia; order Chitinophagales; family Chitinophagaceae; genus Parafilimonas. The sequence continues at coordinate 39,147 of DASUGF010000084.1, read as the reverse complement.
TGATTGTCCATGTGCCTGGTGCAGCAGTAATGCCCCCCATTGAAAAATCTTCAGCGAACTTGAAATCTTTCCCGTTTGCTGAAAATGTTGCAGCTATAAGTGAATCCTGGTAAACAGGGAATGCCATTTGATACTTGCCGGAATCCCCGGGAAGCAGTTTCAATTTTTTAAAATAATCTTCAATATAAGCAGCCGCTTTCCGCTGGCCTGCGGTCGCTGTTTCGCGCCCTTCCATGTCTGCACCCGCAATTACAATAAGTTTTGCTTTCAAGGCTTCCGGCGTAATGGTAGCGGCAAATTTCTCTGCTTTTTTATTTTGTGCTGAAGCATATATGCTGGTAATGACAAATAAAGCGCTTATGATCTTTTTCATTGAATTATAGTTCCGTTAAAGGCATGCAAAATGATAAAAAATATGTAAAGCGGCAAAGCAAAAAATTTTGCTGGTTATATCACAGGCTTAACGGCATATTGTTGCCAAAGATTCATCTGCATAGCTTATCGGCTTTGATTGTAATAATTGATTAGGAAAAAAAGAGCCAGCAATAATGAAATGCGCTATAGTTTTTTAAGATGATTCCTGATTGCTTCAAACCATCTTTCTGCCATAATTTTTTCCCCGTTTGTGTTGGGGTGAATATCATCACACATATCGCGCGCAGGATCAACGCCGGTGCATTGGTCAACAATAATTATGGGTGATTGTTTTGTTGTATGCTTATTACCATATACAGCAATTGCTTTATTCAAACCGATAATTGCTTCTGCATATGTTGTATCGTTACCGCATAATTTTTTATCGCTCCATTGTTTGCCTAAGGGCGGAATTTGTGCAAGGAAGATTTTTACATGATTATTTTTTTCACGCAATAAATAGATTATCACATTTAAGTTGGAGAACATATCATTTATCTTTCTGCATTGAAATACATCGTTTGTTCCCAATTCAATTAAAATGATATCCGGTGTATAAGTTTGTATCCATTCATGCAGATTTCCTTTTGCGCTATCCCATGATGGTGGTTTTAAAATATTTTCAAATGTCCAGCCGGAGTGGCCTTCATTATCCATATCAAAATCAGCAATGGGCACATCACTTCCCATGTGATGTTTGCTCCATGAACCAATAAAATCAAAATTATAATTCCCTGCGTGCAGTAATTGCCAGAGATATCTTCTATAACTATTGAATGTGTCAACACCATTCGTTATAGAATTACCAAGACATAAAATATTAGTTGTGTTTTTATCATAAACAGTAAGCATGAATGGCTGATGTGCAGTATCTGTTTTTGTAAAGGCGTTAATGCTTATAAGATATTGGCCTGCTTTTAATGCCTTACCCGAAAGAGTTTGTGAAGATGCATTGTAGTGCAACCATGCCGGTAAATTATTTACGGTGTACATGATTGAGTTATTATTTGAATCATATGCGTTGAATGGATAATTATAGTTTGTGTTGATAGCAACACGGCTTATTTCTTTTGATGTGAAGGATAATTTTTTTGATTGTGCAGTTGCAATGCTGCAAATGACGATTGCAATACAACAGGAAAGTAAGATTTTCATTTTCGTTATTGAGTATGATATGTTTCGCTCTATCAGGGCAACGTGTTTGTAGAAAATAGTTCATTAATGTGTTTGCCAGCTCCGGAGTTTCTTTTAAATTATAATGCCTGTAAATAATAAATAAACCAGACTGCACCGCAACCTCCTGCCGCCATGAAAGTACACAGCAAAAGGGAGTGACACAACCGTGATGCCACCTGTACATTAGCCCGTAACCAAAAAATCCTACAGCTTTTAATACCCCGGATTTTGTTGCAGCAACGGTGCACCATTTGAATTGCTTAAATCAATTTCCCGCTGGGGGATTGGGAAATATTCATTTTTCCCAGCCGTAAAACTTACACCGTTTAGATGCGCCATGCGTGTTTTTTCAATACTTAGATAATTGTTGATATAATCTGCAGCAATGCCCCAACGCACCAGGTCAAAAAAGCGATGGCCTTCGAGGCCAAGTTCTAACCTCCTTTCAAAACGAACCGCTTTGCGCGCCTCATCTTTATCCGTCCATGGATCGTAATAAATATCAACATAATAATTGGCCGACGGATAATAACCGCCGATGTAATCATAAGAAACGGGTACATAAAGACCATCTCTTGCCCTTGCACGTACATAATTCACCAACGTTCTTGCCCGGTCAAGGCTGCCCGTTTCAACTTCACATTCTGCGGCCCATAATAAAACATCTGCAAAACGGATAATGCTGTAATTAACGGCGCTGCCCATTAAATAACCTTGTGCATAGTAATCGCCGTAAATGCCAACCTGGTCTGCACGGTAGTTATTTTTTACCGGGTTATAAGGGCCGCCAAAACTCCTGTCATTGATCCATCCGAAGTTGGGATCAGAACCAGGATTAGAAGGATAGCCCACCCAGTAGTTATTATACTGTGTGTAATCAGGATCGAGATATTCACTTGTCCAGTTGAGATAAGGAACCCCGCGCCTGCCAACCGTCCAGTCAAGCCTCGGGTCAACTAATCCCTGGTAAGGATAATAAGTGTAATCATCGCCTGCAACATCCTGGTCATTGGTCATATTTTCATTATTGAAATCATCCGGCATAGGCAAACCATTGCCATCCGTTTTAAACGCATTTACAAAATTGAAAGAAGGCTGTTTCCAGGTTGTATAAAAACTGCTGATCGGCCAGAATGCTGGCGTATTGGCGCTTTCGCCAATATTCTCATTACCGCCGTTTGAACCATCGTTTGCAGAAAACTGTATTTGGAAAACCTGTTCTGCATTATTTTCTGTTGCGCCATTAAAATTGTCATCAAAGTTTGCATTTAATGCATACGGGATGCCTTGGGAATTGGCGCCATTGCCATTGCCGCCATAAGCTGCAGGAATAATAGAATCCAGCAAAGCTTTGGCGCTGTTATAATCATTCATAAACATATAACACTTGGCTATGTAACAGCCTGCAGCCCATTTATTCGCCTTGCCTTTGAGGTCTTGTTTTACGGGGAGGTTATCAAAAGCAAACCTGAAATCTGCAATAATATCCGGCCATATATCAGGTTCATTTGAAACTTTAAAGTCAGTGACCGTTTCATCTATGTATGGCACATGATTCCACATTTTCTTTGCCTCAAAATGAAAGTGCCCGCGTAAAAATCTTGCTTCAGCAATAGCCTCTGTTTTTTCTGCATCTGTCATATCAGTTGCTTTTTGTGCTGCTCTTATAACAGCATTGCTGCGGGAAACACCATCATATACAGAGTTCCATTTGTCCTGGAAGAAGGCAGTAGTGGGCGTTTCGCGGAATTGCTCGATCACAATACCATCATTGTTATCGTTAGTACCGCCACGGTAACAATCACCTGAAGTAATATCTCCATATATCCAGTTTGTGCCGGAAGTGCTCCACCAGCCGGAATGAATGGTTAAGCCTGTTACATCATGATAGGTGGCCACCAGCAATTGTATCACACCATTTTTGTTTGATAGCACATCCTCTGTTACCACACCTTGCGGATCTACGTCTAAAAAATCTTTTTTGCAGGCTGAAAAAAGAATGAGGTAAAGACAGGTTATTTTTATTAGTAAAGACTTCATATAAATATTTTTATTGAATGATTTTTATGATGATTACAAGCCGATATTCACGCCAAACAATAATTTAAATGCAATCGGATAATTGCCGCCGAGGTCAACACCGTAATTACCCGGACTGCCGGTTGTTATTTCAGGATCAATACCACTGTATTTTGTGAAGGTGGCAATATTGAATGCCTGTGCATATATCCTTAATTTACTGAAAGCTTTTAGTGTTGGAAACGTATAACCTAACTGTACACTTTTAAGTCGAACATAAGAACCATCTTCAATAAAAAAAGTGGAGGCAGCGGCATCATTGGCGCCGGTTGATTCCCATGTGGGCAGTTTGGCACTTGCATTATCTTCTCTCCAGGTATCATCTGAACCCGCACCCAAAGCGCCGGGCCATCTGGTAAATGCACGCCAGTAATTAAATATTTTGTTGCCTGAAACACCTTCAATAAAAAGATTGAGGTCAAAGTTTTTATAATAAAGATTCAGGTTATACCCAAAGGTGAATTCAGGATGCGGGTTGCCTATAAAAGTCCTGTCCTGCTCATTAATCACACCATCATTATTAATGTCTTTAAATTTAAAATGTCCAAGACCTGTTTCGGGGTTTGACTTATCTATCCCTGTTTCCGTGGCATGGTCTTCCACTTCTTTTGTTGTTTGAAAAATGCCTTCCTGTATGTATCCATAAAAACTGGCTACAGGCATTCCAACTTTAGAGCGGTTGGTTATTACATGTGTACTGCCATATCCGTCCCCGTCTATAAATGCCGATGTATCCTTACTTATATAAAGCACCTTGTTACGGTAGGTTGAGATATTGAAGTTCATATCGTAGCTAACCGTACGTTTCGCGCTTGCATAGCCCAATTCCAGTTCCACGCCTTTATTTGAAAACTTTAAAACATTCTGGTAAGGCGCTAAAGCATCGCCCTGCAAACCTGTGAACGGCGGTGTGTATAATAAATGGTCCGTTATCCTGTTGAACCAGTTAAAGCTTACAGTAAAACGGCTTTTAAACATAGCCGCATCAAAGCCGATATTTGTTGTTTTGTTTACTTCCCACTCAAGATATGGGTTGCCGATCTGGTATAAACCAAAGCCTGTTGACGCCGCATTATTGTTTCCGCCAAGGTCATAACTGCTGGTATAGGTGTCAGAAGAATATTGATTGACGATAAGGCCTGAAGGAATGGCATCATTCCCGTTAGAGCCATAAGCTGCTTTTATTTTCAGATCGGTTAGCCAGCTAAGATTATCCATGAATTTTTCACTTGTTATACGCCACCCGGCGCTTACAGAAGGAAATGTTCCGTAGCGGTTAAACTGGCCGAATTTGGAAGATCCGTCATGTCTTAAAACAAAACTGAAAAGATAACGGTCTAAGAGCGAATAATTGATGTTGCCGAATATAGATACGTTGGTTTGAATATCGCCGCCGCCGCTTACCATATTTACGAGGCTTATGCTATCTATGGGTACGCCACTGCTGAGATATTGATAGGATATAAGTGTGTAAGGCAGGTTAGGTGTTGTAGCGCCATTGAACCTTGATGTGTATCTCCGCGCTTCATAAGCCACAAAAGCACTTATTTTATGCATGGTGTTTATATTGAAATCATAAGACAATTTGTTTGTCCACCGCCAGTCGAGAGAATAACCTCCGCCTTCAGAGAAGGAATTGTAGGCGGATGAATAAATGTTTTGAGGAAATGTATCCTGGAAGTAATGATATTGATACGGGTATAATTGCACACCAATCTTGCTTTCAGCAATAAGGCCTTTCACAGGCTCAACATCTATGTAAGCCGTACCAAACAGGCCGGAGTTAAACCCATGAGAGTTTTCCCTGCCGTTCACCTGCCCGAGCACCGGGTTATTACCGCCTGCCTGTAAAGCAATGTTGCCGATAGGCAAACCATCAGGTCCGCTGTAATTTCCTGCAATATCATATACCGGTAAAAGCGGTGTTCGCTGGTAAAGATCGGTAACAACGTTATTGTTGCTGTGATTGGCTATTCCTCCGCCTTCGCTGTAAGAAAATTCAAGATTTTCGCCAACCCTTAGCCAGGTTTTTGGTTTGAACTCCGTATTAACGCGGATGGAATAGCGCCTGAAATAAGTTTTAAGTATCACGCCCCTGTCATCATAATAATTTAATGAGAGTGCGTAATTGCTTTTATCTGTAGCGCCGCTCAGGATGAGTTGATGATTTTGTGTAAAACCTGGTTGAAATATTTCATCAAACCAGCCAGTGCCCTGCTGATTTGTTTTTAAAATGCGGTAATTATTCAAATTATATAAAGAGAAATCCGGGTCAGGTTCTCCTGGATGAATAATAATAGGATTGTTACCCGTAGTTTCTATAAGATATTCCGGGAGTATGGGCTGATCACCGGTTCCGTAATAAGCATCGCTTAACGGTTCACCCGAATTGCGTTTATAATTCCAGTAGGCATCGGCATATTCCTGTGGCGTAAGCATGGAGGGATATTTAATAGCGCGCTGCGTTCCCATATACATAGTATACTCCAGTTTGGGTGCACCGATCTTACCCGATTTTGTGGTGATAACAATAACCCCATTGCTGCCCTGTGCGCCATACAATGCCGTGGTGGAAGGGTCTTTTAAAACAGTGATGGTTTCAATATCATTTGTATTAATAAGATTATTGCTGCCGCGCATTTGCACGCCGTCAATTACGTATAGCGGGTCGTTGTCGCCCAGTGTTCCAAAACCTCTTATCCGCACGACTGCAGTATTTCCAGGGCCTCCCTGGTCATTTACGGTAACACTAGCAACGCGGCCCTGCAAAACCTGGCCAACATCTGATACCGGTGTTTTAGCAATTACATCTGACGTTACGGTTGAAACGGCGCCGGTTACATCCCGTTTGGATTGTTTGGATAACCGGTTACCACCACTTCATTCAAACCTTTTACATCAGGCTCAAGGCGTATTAGAACAGCGTTGTTATTTTCAGCCGCCGGAGTAACTGTGACGGGAGTAGTTTGTTGGTATCCCACATATATAGCAGTGATGCTGTAACTGATTCCGGTCTTTAGGTTTGAAAAAATAAACAATCCCTTTTCATTGGTCACAGCAACCTGGCTTTCCGCACCTGCGCTCGCCTTAACCGTTACCCCAACAAGCACTTCGCCTTTCTCATTCATGACCGAGCCGGTTATGGTAGCGGAATTTTGGGCAATTACGCTGTTCATTAAGGGCAGCAATGCACTTATAAACAAAAGCATTCTTTTTGTCTTTGAAATAATCCTCTTTTTCATATGTGTATATGTTTAAGCATTTCTGAGATGTTATGGCTTAAATATTATAAAAGCTGTGTCATTTTTTGAAACATCAAGTCCATTGGTTTGTGCAATCACCTTAAGAATAATATCGGGCGAATCATTACGCGATACCATTCCGGTGAAATTCATTTTACTTATCATCACCGGATCGTATTGGATATGGATATCATACCAGCCGGCAAGCGTATGCATTACCTCATGAAGTGAAGTATTGCTAAAGTTTAAACGGCCATTGGTTGAATCTATCGTATGCTTTTCCGATTTAGCCGCGATCACCGGTTTTTGTCCTGGTGTTTTTGTAACGGCCAGTTTGCCGGAAAGCGCATTGAATGCTAACTGTTCACCCGGCAACAGGTACACATCCTGGTGCCAGCCGTTTATACTATCGTTTATTGAATGGATTACAACTTTTCCCTCGAATAATTTTACAGTAAATGTTTTTGCAGCATTGTTATTGTGAACGGTGAAAACAGTTCCCAAAGCTGTAGTGGTAAAGGCGCCGGTGTATACCGTGAATGGCTTTGCTCTATTTTTTGCAACGCTAAACCGGGCTTCGCCTTCCAGTAAAATATCTCTTTTCGTTTTCGCAAAAGGCATCTCATATTCAATGGTGGAGGCAGGTGATAATTCAACTGTTGAACTATCATCCAACACTATGCGCATTATTTTCTTTGTATTGTTGCTTACAGTTTTATACTCTTTCCTGCTTACCTTATTTTCAGGTGTTGCTGCTACGGTATTTTTAATTTCTTTGGAACTATTTAAATAATAATAAATCGTTGCTGTTATCAATACAATTACAGAAACCGCTGCGGCAATGCGTTTTACACGATATGCAGCATCTTTATTATTGTTGATATGCCTGATATTTCGCCACGTTTCATCCCAGAATTCATCGCCCGCCGCATGGTTGTCAGTGTTGGTCAGATTCCATTCTTCTGCACTTAAATATTCTTCAAGTATTGAAGGGTTGGCTTTTAAATAAGCGGTAACTTTTGCTGCTTCTTCCGGCGTGCATTCTTTGCGAAAGAAGCGTTCAATCATTTCTTTTGTAACCTTGTTATCGGGCATAGAAAGTAATACGCAGCAAGGGCGGATATTCCTTCAGGCGGGAGAAATTTTTTTAGAAAATATGGCGGAAAGATGCTACCGATCTGGCGCTGAATCTGTCTGACCGGCGTCACACTGCGTTCTATTGTTTTGCCTAAAGTGAATCAACATATCAAATACCATTCAAAAACAAAATAATAAAAACCAACTCAACGGATCGAAGTTGCTTCAACGCTCTGGCAAGATTATTATCAACCGACTTAACAGGTATGGATAACATACCTGCTATTTCTTTATAGGAATAGCCTTCAATCTTATTTAACACAAAAACCTGTTTTCTTATAAACGGCATAGCTGATAAAATTTTTTGTAGCCGTTTATACAAATCAAATTCAAATAAATGTTCAGGTGAAAGTGTTCGGGCATCTTGTAAAGAAACTTTTGTTTTTATTTTTTCCTGCTTGTTTTCCCTGCGCAGGTAATCAATAAAAACGGTTCTGGCAATATGAAATAAATGTTGTTCGGGAAGATATTCATTTGATAAAGATTTCCTGTATTGCCACAATCTGCAAAATGTAATTTGCAGCAGGTCCTTCGCATCTTCTTTGCAACAGGTCTTCTTCAAAAAATAACCGAATAATTTTTCACGAAAAAGAATATAGCATTGTTCAAAGGCCTTACTATCCCCGTTCCTAATGGCGTCAATCATACTATAACCGGTTTTCAAACAATTCATGCAGCGTTACTATGCTTTACTGTATGGAAGATTTTTGAAGATAACTTTATTTTAAATGAATTTATCCAGTTTATAAAACAGTATTCGATGATTTAGCAATCCGGATCCTTTAGTTAAAAAAGTGCCATTTGAAACTAAATGACAGAGCTTAAAACGGCCGGACGCTTGCAAACCGTCAGGCCGGTACTAAGTTACGAATGAATATTAATCAACCATAGTTTAAAACAGTGATATAGCAATCGTAATTGTCATTAATACAATTAACTAAATGTAAGTTAGTTTTTTCGCGAAAGATGAAATTCAATTTTATATTGTACCATCTGTAAATCCGCTTTTAAAACATGCATTTTTGTCGAAAATTGACGAATTGCCGTTTACCGATTATTTTCGCATTAACAAGATTGATAATTCAATCAGCATAAAAATCATTTATTATGGCATATGATGTAATAGTAATAGGCAGCGGACCTGGCGGTTACCCGGCGGCTATCCGTGCCTCACAGTTAGGTTTTAAAACGGCAATCATTGAAAGAGAAAGCCTGGGTGGCATTTGTTTGAACTGGGGTTGTATTCCAACCAAAGCGTTGATAAAAAGCGCCCAGGTATACGACTACATGAAACACAGCAGTAATTACGGGTTGTCTGCCACCGATGTGAAACAGGATTTCGGCGCCGTCATAAAACGCAGCAGGGGAGTAGCCGACAAGATGAGCAAAGGTGTGGCCTTCCTGATGCGCAAGAATAAGATCGATGTAATTATGGGGAATGCCAAAATTATATCGAAGGGAAAAATTGAAGTAACCGCTTCTGATAACAGCAAGCAAACCGTTGAAGCGAAATATATCATTATCGCTACCGGTGGCCGCAGCCGTGAATTGCCTAACCTGAAACAGGATGGCAAAAAAATAATTGGTTACCGCGAAGCATTGGTATTGCCACAGCAGCCTAAAAGTATGATCGTTGTGGGCAGCGGTGCTATCGGTTCCGAATTTGCTTACTTCTATAACAGCATGGGTACAAAAGTTACCCTTGTTGAATTTCTGCCGAGGCTTGTTCCTATAGAAGATGAAGAAATTTCCAAAGAACTTGAAAAGCAATATAAAAAGCAGGGCATTGAGGTGATGACGAATGCTACCGTTGAAAAAGCTGACACAACAGGCAATGTTGTACGTGCTACTGTAAAAAAACAGGATGGAAGCACCGTTACGCTTGAGGCAGATATTATATTAAGCGCCGTTGGAGTTGTTGCCAATGTTGAAAATATTGGGCTGGAGAGCGCTGGTATAAAAACAGATAAAGGGAAAATAGTGGTTGATAAATTTTTGCAGACCAATGTGCCGGGTTTTTATGCTATCGGCGATTGCACGCCTAACCAGGCGCTGGCGCATAAAGCAGGCCGTGAGGGTATTGTTGCAGCCGAGCACATTGCTTTTGTTGAGAAAAAATCTTCACATCAGCCGGAACCGCTTGATTATGGTAATATTCCCGGATGTACGTATTGCATTCCAGAAATTTCCAGTGTGGGCATGACGGAAAAAGCTGCTAAAGAAGCAGGTTATAATATTAAGATTGGCAAATTCCCATTTATGGCAAGCGGCAAGGCAACCGCAGCGGGAGCTACCGAAGGTTTTGTAAAAGTGATCTATGATGCAAAATATGGCGAGCTGCTCGGCGCGCATATGATCGGGTTTAATGTAACGGAATTAATTGCTGAGGTAGTTGCGGCACGCAAGCTGGAAACAACCGGTCATGAAATTCTTACGGCCGTTCACCCGCATCCAACCATGAGCGAGGCAGTGAAAGAAGCTACCGCGGTTGCATACGGAGAAGCAACGGATATTTAATATTTTACAATATAAAGCACATAAAAAGCCACTTTAAAAAATGGCTTTTTTTATGCAGCATAATTTTTGTTTATTCAAATTTTTTATTCACCTAAAAGCACAAACATGAAAATTCAGCATCTGGCAATTGCAGCCTGTATTTTACTGGCTACTGCTTCCTGTAACAGCAGCACCAGCACCACCTCTTCTGATACGACTATGAGCACCATGTCTGAAGACACTGGTATGTCGTCAATGACACACGATAACATGAGCATGATGGCCGGCGATACGTCTATGCATCATATGATGCAGGCATGCGTGGTAATGGAAAAAGGAAAAATGATGTTTATGGATAGCAGCAAAACAACTGCTATGACGGAAATATTTACAGCAGATAACGGTACAAAGGTTAAACCAGATGGAAGTTATACCACCGCAGATGGGAAGACAGATAAATTGAAAGATGGTGAATGCATTATGAAGGATGGTTTAAAAACTACAATGGATAAAATGCCAATGTGATAGTTTCCCTTGCTTATAAAAGGGCTGCTTTATTAAAGGCGGTCCTTTTTTATTTTATACAGAATGTGGAGTTTTTTATAAAGTGATGTTATAAATTCCCCAAAACATGCCATTTAATTCCCCAACCGGCATATATATCAATAGAATAGCATTTTGGTAAGACTATTGCAATAAAACGTTGTAAAAACTGAACTATGATACAGACTAAACTGCAGGCAGAGCAGCCAAAAAAAGTTTTTATTGTGGAAGATGAAGGCGATATGTGCCTTTTATTAAATATCATGTTACAGGAAAAAGCAATTGAGCTCGACCATGTAAAATCGATTGCAGCAGCGCAGGAATACCTGAAAAAAGAACAGCCGTCTATAGTTATATTGGATAATAAACTTCCTGATGGCCTTGGTGTTGATTTTGTCGGTTACATCAAACAAAATTATCCTTCGATAAAAATTGTAATGATCTCAGGCTATGCATCTGCCGCGAAAGATATAGCGCTTGAAAATGGAGCAGATCTTTTTCTGGAAAAGCCCTTCACCAGAGAACAATTGTATTCTTCTATAAAAAAATTATTGAATTAGTTCAATAATAGGTGAATACAGGTACAGGTTTATTTCTCAAGATTAACTGATGAAATAAACCTTTCTTTATTTGATAATGTTATAGTTGATCTGATGATGAAATCCTAAAGCGGGTGGGTAATTGTTGAGCTTATGGGTAATAAGGTATAATGCAACTAATGCCTGAAATGAAGTAAAAACAGTTGATATGTAAGGCTAAAAACCGGTAACGATCATTTTCTTAAAAAATGAACTTGTATTGCTGAAGAAATCTACGAGTGTATCCTGCAGGGAAGTTTGTTTCAGTTCAAGAACGCCGGCGCTTTCCACATACAAAACTTTAAACTGCACGGTAAGATCAACATCATTCTTAAACCAGGCGGTTCCATGAATGTTCATATTAAAAGGAATGCCTTTTTTATAAAAATAAAGTTCCGCTGCAAATACATTCCACATGTTTTCCAATACGGGAAAATGTGACAGTGAGAATTCAAGCCTTTTATCCGGCAAAAGCGTAACGCCGCTGACTACGCTCACGGGTATGCGCTCTGAAGATTGATTGATGCAGTAAAATACTGCGTGATCAAAGCGGGAAATATTTCCCAGGTCAATAGTAGGTAAAGTATTTGTCATAGATTGAAATTTAAGACAGTGGTTCTCTAATTATTGCTGCTTTTTAATATATCTATCTAACTTCCAATTCAATCTTTGGAAATTCAAGGATTATGCCTGTTGTTTTATGGGGTAGGAACCGAAATTAACCGACAATAAAATTACAAATAGTAATAGTATTTATACATGTTTATAAAAAAAATTGTACAATAAAACATCCCGGTATTTTATAAAAACGGGTGCGCGATCAAAAGTTTGATTTCTTTGCTCCTAATCTTTTAGTTATGAATAAGAAACATCTTTATAGCCTAACTATACGGTGGACTGGAAATACAGGCGCCGGCACCAATCATTACCGGGCTTACGAAAGAAGCCATAATATCCAGGCTAAAGATAAAACGGAGATATTGTGCTCCTCCGACGGATCTTTCCGGGGAGATAAAACAAAATATAACCCCGAGGAGCTATTGGTAGCTTCTGTATCATCCTGCCACATGTTGTGGTATTTACACCTTTGTGCCGATGCGGGTGTGGTTGTTGTAGAATATAGCGACAATGCTACCGGTGTTATGCAGGAAACAGAAAACGGCAGTGGTTATTTTACGGAGATAACGCTTTTTCCAAAAGTTGTAGTGAAAGATGCGTCTATGATCGAAAAAGCCAATAGTTTGCATCGTAAGGCCAATGAATATTGTTTTATTGCGAATTCAGTGAAATTCCCTGTCCGCCATCAGCCGGCCTGTGTAGCAGAATAGTAATTTAAAGTCCCTGGAATGACTTATTTTCTTCCCGGAGATTTTTCACAGCGGCAGAAACTTCCTTTAACGCAAAATCAATTTGCTCTGCCGTGGTAAAACGGCCCAGGCCAAAGCGCAATGATGCGTTTGCCAGGTCATCACTCAATCCCATTGCCTTCAATACATAAGAAGGTTCGGGAAGCGCCGATGTACATGCAGAACCGGAAGACAAGGCAATGTTTTGCTTTAAGCGCATCATTATATTATTTGCCGGAACATTTTTAAATGAAAGATTAGTTACATGAGGCAAACGAAATTCGCTGCTGCCATTCCGGGTTACTTCTTCATTTTGCAATAAACCATTTTCCAGTTTGTCTCTTAAAGCGCTTAATCTTTTTGCATCTTCAGGCATTTCATTCAGGCATAGTTCACAGGCTTTACCAAACCCGACAATGGCAGGTACATTTAATGTGCCGCTGCGCATATTTCTTTCATGGCCGCCACCGTCCATTTGCGCAATTAATTTTACACGCGGGTTTTTTCTTCTCACATATAAAGCGCCGATACCTTTCGGACCATATATCTTATGGGCTGAAAAAGCAAGGAGATCGATACCATCTTCCATCACATCAACGTTAATTTTTCCAACCGCCTGCGCTGCATCGCAAAAAAATAACGTGCCATGTTTTTTTGCCGCATGGCTAATTTCCTTCACAGGCTGCAACACGCCGGTTTCATTGTTGGCATACATAATGGCAATTAGAATTGTCGTTGGCCTGATAGTGCTTTCAAGTTCGTTCATATCAATTCTGCCATCATTGTTTACGGAGAGATAAGTTACTTCACCGCCAAGTTTTTCAATGTGTTTACAGGTATCGAGCACTGCCTTGTGTTCTGTAACTGCAGTAATAATATGATTACCTTTTGAAGCATAACTTTCATATGCTCCTTTTAATGCCAGGTTATCGCTTTCGGTTGCGCCTGAAGTAAAAACAATTTCTGTTTTATCAGCACGTATTAAATCAGCTAATTGTTCACGGGCAATATCCACCGCTTCTTCTGCTATCCATCCAAAAGAATGCGTACGGCTGGCTGCATTACCATAATGTTGTGAAAAATAGGGTAACATCGCTTCAACAACACGCGGATCACATCGTGTGGTTGAATTATTGTCGAGATAAACAGGCAGTTGCAACATCTGTATTATTTGTCAGTAAATATCAAATTATTTACCTGTTCAATTTCATCTTTATTAATTGTATGGCCCATATCCGGATAAATTTTTGTGGTAACATCAGCATGCATATTTTTTATGATGGCTGATGTGGCATGAACTCTTTCCACCGGTACATGCGGATCGGGATCGCTGGTGCCGATAAACACGGGCGTATTCAAAAAGTCGCCGGCATAATTTTCATCATAGATCTTATCGCCGATCAAACCGCCGGTAAAAGCAATAACGCCACCCCATTTTCGCGCATTGCGTGTTACAAACTCAAGTGTTAAACAGGCGCCCTGGGAAAATCCTAAAAAATAAATATGCTCAGATTTAATGCCGGTAGCATTAATATCTGAAACCACTTCATTTAATATCCTTAGCGCTGACGATAACCAGGGCTCGTTTTGTTTTGGCGGCATGAGGAATGAAAAAGGATACCATGTATTATTTGTAGCCTGCGGCGCCAGCAGTGCATAATCGGGCAAATTAAAATAACCTGCCAGCGAAAGAATGTCTTCCGCGAATGCACCGCGCCCATGTATCATTACCAACACTTTTTTTGCTTCAGCAATAGATTTGCCCGCGGTGAAAATTTTTTTGGTGTGCATATCATGCAAATTTTTCTGCGTTAAAACTTACAGGCGTTACTGCCTTTTCAATTACATCGCGATGGGGTTCATACCAGCCCGGTAATTTTAAGGCTTCGCCTAAGTGCGCTTTGTCTTCATCAATGGCAAAGCCGGGTTCTGCGGTAGCTACTTCAAACAATACACCGCCGGGCTCCCTGAAATATATAGAAGTAAAATATTGCCTGTCGAGTATGGGTGTAGGATTCAGCATCCGCTGTGCAATTTTAGTACGCACTTCTTCCTGTGTTTGTTTATTCGCGGTGGCAAATGCTATGTGGTGTACCGTGCCATTACCGCCTAAACCTCTTAAACTGTCAGGTGCACAAAGTACATCCACATAATTACCGGGCGCATCTGTTGCAGCAAAGCGGAACCGGTTACTTTTTTCTGAAATTAATTTATGGTCTAATTGTTCCGTAAGTACGGCTGCAGTACGTTCATATCCTTCCTCCCAGATTTCTACATTATAAAAACCTTTTATTGAATTTTCAACTGGAATATGTCCATACGTAAATCCCTTGCGCTCGTCTTTGTCATTAAATACAAG
Organism: Parafilimonas sp.; assembly: GCA_036274175.1. Classification (GTDB taxonomy): domain Bacteria; phylum Bacteroidota; class Bacteroidia; order Chitinophagales; family Chitinophagaceae; genus Parafilimonas. The sequence goes on along the minus strand of DASUGF010000084.1, from coordinate 23,777 downwards.
TTCCAGTCCGAGCCCGTCTTCATCTTCAAAATAGATCACTGCTTCATTGTCAAAACGCTCCTGCGGCTGTTTGAACCGGACATTAAATTTTTTCAAACGCTGTTGCCAGTAATCAAGTGATGAGGCCGGTACAGAAAAAGTGGTTGTATTCAGCATGCCTTTGCCATGCCTGCCTTTCATAATGTCGCCGTATGGAAAAAAAGTCATAATGCTTCCCGGATGTCCCATCTCGTCTCCATAATAAAAATGATACACTTCCGGCGCGTCAAAGTTTACTGTTTTCTTTACAAGGCGAAGGCCTAAGACGCCCGCATAGAAGTCAATGTTTTTTTGCGGGCTTCCCGCCAGTGCCGTTACGTGGTGTATTCCTGTGATTAGTTGTGACATGGTGGTTAGTTGATATGTTGATAAGTTGAATCGTTGATAAGTTGAATCGTTGATAAGTTGATAGGTTCGCAAGTTAGCAAGGTTTTCAGTTGATAAATTCGGGGAATTATTTTTAAACGGATGAACCAGTCAACCAATCAACCAGTCAACCAGTCAACCGATCAACCAGTCAACCGATCAACTAATTAACCCTCCTTCAACATCCTTACTACTATCTTATCAATCGGCAAAGAAACCGCATCTTCATTCAAATTTTTCCATTCAATCCAGCGTAATACTTCACTTTGCCCGTTAGGATCTGCAATCTGGTGCAATTCAAAATCGAACACCTTTGTTTTTACGGCAAGGTTATTTATATCTTCCGCCTGTACGAAATAATAAATCGAAATGATCTGGTCGTTTGGATTAAAAGCAGATGGTTGAAAATAATCGGTAGTGTAAATATGATCGCCAACCATTACATCCAAACCTGTCTCTTCTTTGAACTCGCGTTTTAAACAATCTCTTGTGCCTTCGCCGATCTCGAGACCGCCACCGGGAAATTTAGTGAAATAATCGCCGCGAATGAATTCATCGCTTACTAAAATTCTTTTGTTCTCATCAAATAAAATTCCATATACACGAATGGTGAAGCGGTTAATTGCCATGCGCTAAAATTAAAAAATAAAAAAATGTTCTTAAACAATGTAACTATTGCTATGTTAGGCAACATATGACGTATCAGTTTGTGAGTGATGAGTTGTCAGTTGTGAGTGAAAACCGCATATCCAGGGCGATTACTCACAACTCACCACAACTCACGATTAACTAACACTAGGTATATATTGTTTGCATGATCGGTAAAGAAAATGTCTTTCTAAAAATTCAGTTTTCCAAAACCCCGCGACGTCATTTTTATAAATGCTTCTGCAGCATGCACGCCTGATTCTCTTCCCCTGAAGTCTTCCATCGCCGCATGCCCGCAAGCATAAATACCTGGCGGATCCTGGCTCGCATGGCAGTACAGCGCTTTTTTCTTTTGTTCCTGCGTGTCTGTGATATCAACATAATCTGTGGGATGAAAAAGAAAACTTTGTTCACCAATACAAACTTCATAAAAATATAAGGCAAATTTTTCCTTTGCTTCCAGCCATGATTGAATAGTAAGCACACTTGCAAGTTGGTGATCTTTATGTGAATCAACCGGCCAGTGTGTGAAAACAATATCCGGTTTTTCAGCATACAATAATTTTTTAAAATCGGCCATCTGTGGATTTCCCAAAACGCTTTCGCCATCTATCTGGCCAACAAACAACGGTTTTGCATTTAGTACTTTACAGGCTTCAATAGCTTCTTTCCTGCGGATAGCGCCGGCCTCTTCCCATGTTTTGCCTTCAATACCTTCTTCGCCGGTAGTGAAATACATTAGCGTCACTTCATGACCGAGGTTGGTAAGTTTTGCAATTGTTCCGCCACAGCCACTTTCAGGATCATCGGGATGGCCACCTGCAACAACTATCTTCTTTTTATCAGCCGGATTTTTTATTGGCTGTGCTTGTAAAACACCGGCAAGAGAAAGCAAACTTAAGCTGCAGGTTCCTGCTAAAGTATTTTTTATAAAATTTCTTCTTGTGCTATTTTTCTTTTCCATATTATTTAAGCATTGCATGATACGTTTTAAAAATGGTAAATTCTTTTCAAAAACAAAATATTATTATTGCCGTGAAGTTTTGAGTAACGATTGCATTGCATAAAGCGTTTCACACGAATGATTGCTTGTAATAATGAGGGAATGGTGAATGGTCAATAGTCAATGAGTAGTCAATAATCAATAATGAGTAATTTGGGATTACGGAAAGTTGAATGGTTGATTGGTTGATAAGTTGAAGAGTTCCTGTACAGAAGATTGGAAAATAAGTCGGGAATATGTACAAAATATTTTTGGATGGTAGTATATTGAGACATGAAAAAACATCTGATCGTCAATATTTATTTTTTGTTTTTTGTGAGTATAATTAATGCACAGCCTGCTTCTGTAATTTTTGATTCTGATATGGGCCCGGATTATGATGATGTAGGCGCTATTACCTTATTGCACGCATTTGCAGATGACGGCAAAGCAAATATCCTGGCAACTATTGCAAGCACTAAATACGATAATGTTGCCGCGGTGTTTAATGTTTTCAATACCTATTTTAAAAGACCAAATATTCCTATTGCCGTTCCAAAGGGTGAAGCATTAGACCTGAAAGATTTTCAGCATTGGTCAGACTCCATTGTAAAAAATTATCCTCACGCCATCAACAGTAACAAAGATGTACCTGATGCAGTGGCTTTATACAGAAGGATCTTAGCTATTCAACCTGATGAAAGCGTAACCATCATTACAGTTGGCTTTTTAACCAATCTTAAAAACCTGCTGCAATCAAAAGCGGATATGTTCTCACCATTAACCGGTGAGCAGCTGGTTAAACAAAAAGTGAAGCAACTGGTAAGCATGGCTGGCAGCTTCCCTTCAGGAAGTGAGTTTAATGTGAACCAGGATTTTTTGGCTTCGAAATTTGCATACGACAACTGGCCGACACCTGTTTTATTTTCAGGCTTCGAGATCGGTGAAAAAATAAAAGTTGGCTTACCGCTTATTCACAACGATGCTATTCAAAACAGTCCGGTAAAAGATGTATTTCGTATCGCTATTCCGATGGCTGCCGAAGATAGTGCCGGAAGAAAAAGCTGGGATGAAACGGCAGTGCTTGCAGGTGTGTTGGGTTATGAAAACTGGTATGATGTTAAACAAGGTAAGATTGTTATCAGCGATAAAGATGGCAGCAACACATGGGTTGATGATAAAACTTCCAATCAATATTACCTGGTTGAAAAAGCTCCGCCTGCCGATGTAAAAAAAATAATAGAAGAATTGATCCAACATCAGCCGAGGTAAAGCTACAAGCTGTGAGCCATGAGCTGTGAGCAAAAAGCACAGTGTTAAATTAAGAATGTCTTAACGGCAAGGGAAGCCAATTACGCGGTGAATGAAATGAGGAGAATGAATTTATAATGTGTTAATATGCTAATTTGAAAATTTGAAAATGTATAGAGTTGCACTGATTACTGGTCACTCATTATTCATCACTCATCACTCATTACAATGATTGTCGTTATCGGAAGTTCCAACACAGACATGGTGATCAAATGCGAACATTTGCCTGCACCCGGTGAAACCATTTTGGGCGGCAATTTTTTTATGAATGCCGGTGGCAAAGGCGCCAACCAGGCTGTGGCTGCTGCAAGATTAAATGGCGATGTGAGTTTTATAGCCAAAGTTGGTAATGATGTTTTCGGAAGGCAGGCAATCGATCTGTTCATTAAAGAAAATATAAGAACCGAATATATTTTTATTGATGACGCAAATCCGTCCGGAGTTGCATTGATAACGGTGGATGCAAAGGGCGAAAATTGTATTGCGGTGGCTCAGGGCGCCAATGGAAATTTATCTGTTGATGACATTAAAAGCGCGGAGGCGGTTTTACAAGATGCCGATATTATCCTAGTGCAATTGGAGATACCCATTGAAACGATAGAATACATTGCAACATTTGCCAATCAGCATCATAAAAAATTGATATTAAATCCTGCGCCGGCCTGCATCTTATCGGATGATCTTTTGAGTAAAATTTCCGTCATCACGCCAAATGAAACCGAAGCCTCCATGCTTTCGGGCATTGACATAAAAGATATGGAAACTGCAAAACAGGCCGCAAAGGTTTTATCAGCCAAAGGAATTGAAACGGTCATTATCACTCTGGGCAAAGACGGAGCATTGTTATATCAAAGCAATGAATTCAATTTGATTCCAACCAATAAAGTAAATGCTGTCGATACAACGGCCGCCGGCGATGTTTTTAATGGTGCTTTGGCAGTGGCATTATCAGAGCAAAAAAATATAAAGGATGCTGTAAGGTTTGCCAACATGGCTGCATCCGTTTCAGTTACGCGGTTAGGTGCACAGGCATCTGCGCCATACAGGTCAGAACCCGGATTGGAAGTATTTAAAGATTAAGAGGATTAATACAAAAAGCATTATTATATGAGGAAATTTATTCCGTTCACATTTTTAACATTTATCGCATGTAATGCATTTGCACAGCCATCCACGATAAAGATCTCTAAAGAAGTTTTAGAGGATAAGATCAAAGGCGGATGGGCGGGCCAGACCATCGGTGTTACGTTTGGCGGCCCGTACGAATTCAGGTATCAGGGCACATTTATTGGTGATTATCAAAAGCTCAGGTGGCATGATGGTTTGATGAAAGATAATATGATTAACAATGCCGGTTTATATGATGACCTGTACATGGATCTAACATTTGTGGATGTATTCGAAAAGTATGGCCTGGATGCACCGGTCGATTCATTTGCCAATGCCTTTGCGCATGCAGGTTATATGTTATGGCACGCCAACCAGGCCGGCCGTTATAACATCTTACACGGAATTAAAGCGCCGCAAAGTGGTTATTGGAAAAATAATCCGCATGCAGATTGCATAGACTACCAGATAGAGAGTGATTTTGCCGGGCTGATGAGTCCTGCGATGCCCAATGCCGCATCCGCAATCAGTGATAAGATCGGTCATATCATGAATTATGGCGACGGTTGGTACGGTGGTGTATTTGTCGGGGCTATGTATGCGCTCACATTTACGTCACAGGATATTGATCATATTGTGAAAGAGGCATTGAAAACAATACCATCACAAAGCGAATTTTATCAATGCATCAGCGATGTAACGGAATGGCATAAAAAATTTCCGGACGACTGGAAACAAACCTGGTTCCAGGTGCAGAAGAAATGGGCGGATGATATTGGTTGCCCGGAAGGCGTGTTTCGTCCTTTTAATATTGATGCCAAGGTAAATGCGGCTTATGTGGTTATTGGCTTATTGTATGGCCATGGGGATTTTACCAAATCACTTGAAATTACAACCCGTTGCGGCCAGGATGCAGATTGTAACCCGTCAACTGTCGGGGGAATATTGGGCGCTTTATATGGTTATAATAAAATACCCGCTTATTGGAAACAAGGTTTAAAAGAAGCAGAAGACATCAATTTCAAATACACCACCATGAGCTTAAATGATGTGTATGCTATTGGTGTAAAGCATGCATTGGAAAATATCAAACGTAACGGTGGCAGTATTGATGGTGACAATATTATTTTAAAAGTGCAGCAGCCGGTGCCGGTGAAATTTGAAAAAAGTTTTGAGAATCTTTATCCTGTTGCAACAATCCCGGCACAATGGAATGATAAAAAAGATATGCTCAGTTTTAATTATGAAGGAACAGGCTTTGTATTGCGTGGCGAAACTGCAGAATGGGGCAGTAACATAGATTTTGTTTTGCATACAGAGTTATATGTTGATGGAAAGCTGGTTGAAAAGCCTGAACTGCCTGTGAGCTATACGACAAGGCGTTACGAGATTTGCTGGGATTATGATCTGCCCAAAGGCAAACATGAAGTGCAATTAAAAATTTTAAATGCTTCCGATAAGTTTAATGTCCGCGTGGCTGAAGCGATTTATTATAGCGATACGCCGATAGATGGGATGAAAGAAAATGAGAAGGCGGCTTCAATAAAATAAATTATAAAGTGGGGGTTGATTAGTTGATAAGTAAAAAAAACGGGGAATTAAGAATTCAATGTCGTTTACTTAAGTGCTATTTAAAGCCCCTCGCCTTTGGAGAGGGATTTAAGGTGAGGTCAAGGTCAATCGGGAAATACGCAATATTCAATGTTCAATATTCAATGCTCAAATAAACCCTTTAAAAAATTGATTATTGAATATCGAATGATGAATCGTTCCTACTTGAATATTGATTATTGAGTGTTGATTATTGATTATTAAAGATTGGATCTAAACTAAACGACATTGAATTAAGAATTTGTAATTGGGAGGTACTATGAACCAGGACCTGTCAACTATGAACTTAAAAAAATAAAAACGATTGCTATGTTCATTGTTCACGATTATGCTTTGGCCGTTATTTTTTGTTTCATCACCATGCTTTGCTGGGGCTCATGGGCAAACACACAAAAGCTCGCAGAAAAAACCTGGCGCTTTGAATTATTTTATTGGGATTACGTGATCGGGATATTAATATTCTCCATCCTGTCAGCTTTAACGCTCGGTAGTACAGGTACGCAAGGCAGGAGTTTTATGGATGATCTTCGCCAGGCAGACAGCAGTAACATCATAAGTGCACTGATCGGTGGTGTGATCTTTAATGCGGCTAATATTTTATTCTCTGCCGCGATCGCGATTGCAGGCATGGCTGTTGCGTTTCCTATCGCTATTGGCCTGGCATTGGTGTTAGGAGTGATCGTAAATTTCTCGGCGTCACAAAAAGGAGATCCTTTATTATTATTTACAGGAGTTGCATTAATAACTGTGGCCATTATCATAAACGCTGTTGCTTATAAGCGAAGCAGCAAGGCAGGTCAGAAGCCCTCTTCCAAAGGCATTATTATTTCGTTGATTGCCGGTTTGCTGATGTCATTTTTTTACAGGTTTATCGCAGCTTCTATGGACCTCGATAATTTTGAAGATCCTGCCGCAGGGAAGATGACGCCTTATACTGCAGTTTTCATTTTTTCCTGTGGGATATTCGTCAGCAATTTTATGTTCAATACTATCTTAATGAAAAGACCTTTTGACGGGGCGCCGGTTTCTTACAGTGATTATTTCAAAGGCAAATTCAACACGCATCTCACAGGTATATTGGGAGGATTGATCTGGGGACTTGGCAATTCATTGAACTTAATTGCAGCAGGAAAAGCAGGTGCTGCTATATCTTATGGATTAGGCCAGGGCGCCACATTGATTGCTGCATTGTGGGGTGTGTTTATATGGAAAGAATTTAAAGAGGCGCCCAAATCAACCAATACATTGTTAGCTGCGATGTTCTTATTTTTTGTAATTGGCATCGCATTGATAATTTATGCAGGAAGCTGACAGTATTATATGTTTAGGCTTTTCTGAACTTCTTCCTGGCTGGCATATTCTTCCTCCGGCTCCGGTAAAATTTTAACGACGGAATCCTGCAATGATATTTTGGAAGACGCAGAATACAAACCCATAAAATTGCCGGAATACATATAATCTATCAAGGTAAGTTTTACAGTTCCATCAACTGAAACTTCAATATAGCTTCCATAACGCAACAGGCTAAAATGAAAACACCTGTCTGCATTCACTGTAAAAAGATTTGATTGGATGTCATTAAAAATAAAATTCTGCTTATCATTGGCAGAATTATAACCCCATGCCCTGATCTTCACCACACCATTCGATACATCAAACGAAATATAATAACCATTACCGTCTTTATCAATATCGGTTACAAGGCCAAGCTTACCCATTCCTTCAACATTTATTTTGCCTTCCCATATAAAAGCGCGTGACGGCTTTTCAAAATAAAAAACTTCATAACCACTTCTTGATCCGCATATCCATTTTTGATCATTGACCTCAAGCGAAGCAGTTGGATTTTGAAATAAAGATGCCACTTCCTTTATATTATCCTGCTTTACCATTCCTGTTATCATTTGCTGCCACCTGTAGTAAGTTTTTAACAATAACCTTCCCTTTTCATCTGTATCAAATTGTTTGGGTGGCGGCAATACTCTAAGCAGATCAACTCTTCCGGTATAAAAAAAGTTAAACACCAGTAGATGCTCTCCATCCTGTACAGTTCGTGCCGCGTAATTTCCATTGGGCAATACAACATCGGCATGAAATGAATGGTATTCACCCCTGAATTCCGGCGCGAACCAATACCGCACTTTTATATCTTCCCGTATAGAGCCCAAAATATAAAAGCGGCCATTCAGTTCAAATAAGCAAGGGCATTCAATATCATCGTAAGCCATCGGGTAAATTAATGGCGGTAAAAACTCGGCGCCGTTGTCATCTAATTTAATAAGACCCACACAACCTCTGCGTGATACAGGGCCCTGCTTATAGCGGGCACATACAAGCAAATAAATTTCATCATTATAATCAAAGCGGTAAGGGTCGCGAAAGCTTAGCCACTTCCTGGGATTATTTTTTCGGTCTTCATAATAAATGCCCGGTGGTTCAATATATAAGTTGGGTTTATCTGTTTTTTTCCAGTCAACAAGATCTTCAGATTCTGCAAAGCCAATTCTTGAAATTACACCGCGGTCCCTTCTTTGTAAACCAGTATAGTACATAATAAATTTACCATTTCCTTCACGCACATCCATGGTCCATAACATATCATCATCCCATTCTCCGGGATGGCCTACAAATAAAGCATTACGCGTTCGCCTCCATGACATTCCATCTGAAGATACTGCGTGCGCTATGTAATCGTGATTGGGAATGATCAAATGAAATAAATGATAAACACCGTCATGAATAATAACCGTTACATCGCCGATCTCCCAATCGCTAAAGCCCGAACCTGAATACATAATTGCATGTTTTTTGTTAAAGCTATAAAACATAGAGCATACCATTTTTTTAAGATGGATTACATTTGGTGCTTAACCATATTGCCTATGAAAGAATATTACATTCAATTATTTAGTCCTCACGGCCTCATACGCTACCAGGAACCTGAAATTGGAAAAGACAAAGACACAGGGGGGCAGGTGAAATATGTGCTGGAGCTTTTGGAAATTTTATCGAAGCATTCACAAATAAGAAAAGTTGATCTTTTCACAAGAAAGATCATTGATAAAAGAGTTTCGCGTGATTATGGAAGTGATATTGAAGTTGTAAATGATAAAGCACGTATTGTGCGTATCGCCTGTGGCGGGAATGCATATCGTCATAAAGAGTCGTTGTGGGACTATCTCGATGAATTCGTTGATAAAACCATAAGATTTATTGAAAATGAGGATGATTTTCCCGACGTGGTGCACGGGCATTATGCAGATGGAAATTATATTGCCGGGCAGTTGAGCGAAGTATTTGGTATCCCATTCATTGCCACAGCACATTCATTGGGACGAAATAAAAAAAATATTTTATTGCAGCAAGGGCTGCCTGTTGAAGTGATCAATGAAAAATTTAACATGGATCGCCGCATTTTTGAGGAAGAAAAATATCTTACAACTGCAGATGCTGTTATTGCCAGTACACAACATGTTATCAACACCCAATATGCTCTTTATGAAAATAAAGATCACGGTAAGTTTACCGTGATCCCGCCCGGAATAAATAACAATTTTTTTTATCCTTTCTACAGGCAGGACATGCCTTCCTTTCAATTATCCATAGAGCAGGAACAGGCACTTTACCGGATTAATTCAGAAATAGAACGCTTTCTTTTTCATCCCGCAAAGCCATTGATCCTTTCAATCGGTCGCGCTGATAAAAGAAAAAATTTTGAAACTATTATACAGGCATATGGCAACGATAAAGAGCTACAGGCGATGGCCAATCTCGCCATATTTGCCGGCGTAAGAAAAGACATTACACAAATGTCGCCGGATGAACAGGAGATACTCACTAACTTATTGTTGTTGCTTGATAAATATGATCTATACGGTAAAATGGCTATTCCTAAAAAGAATGACCCGCAACTGGAAGTGCCGGAAATTTACCGGGTAGCTGCAAGGAAAAAAGGCGTTTTTGTGAACGCAACACCGGGCGAAAATTTTGGGCTTACTATTTTGGAAGCAGCGGCCTGTGGCTTGCCGGTGGTAGCTTCTCCAACAGGCGGGCCAAAAGAGATTCTTGAAAATTGTGATAATGGTATATTGGTCGATGTGGAAGATCCTGTTGCCATTGCATCGGCACTAAAAAAGATCATAGCGGACCATAACCTGTGGGAACAATATTCGGCAAATGGTATTAAAGCTGCCAGCCAGCAGTATTCCTGGGAAGCGCATGTGAAAAAATATCTGGAAACCATTAATAAAATTTTTGAGAAAAAAGACCTGGCAAAAAAAACCTTCAGCCATAAAACAGCTTACGGTAAAAAGCTGATAAAAGCAGCGTTCTTTATCATTTCTGATATAGACGGTACCCTTTTCGATAAAAATAATACAGAGGGTTTACAAGAACTCGGAGAATGGATCGGCAGCAATAAAGAAAAAATAATTTTTGGTGTTGCCAGCGGACGAAATAAGCAATTAACGTTAGAAGCCCTGAAGAAGCACAACATACAAGACATAGATGTTTTCATATGTTCCGCCGGTTCGGAAATTTATTACGGCGATAAACTGATCCCTGATCATGGATATGAAAGTTATATAGACTACCAGTGGAAAAGGGCAGCATTACAAAAATCGCTGGAAAAATTTAAAGGCATCCGTTTGCAGGAGCCGGAAGCACAATGGCCTTTTAAGCTTAGTTATTATGTAAATGATAGTTTTGATGAAGCCGACATGACCAGGCTATATAAATTTTTACATAGCAGGAAGCTGCGGGCAAAAATTTTGCTTACAGAAAACCGTTATCTTGATTTTTTGCCATTTCGTGCCAGTAAAGGCAATGCGGTTCGATACCTGAGCAACAAATGGAAATTGCCGTTAGAAAATTTTATCACAGCCGGCAATAGCGGGAATGACATTGACATGTTAAAAGGCAAGGCCCGTGGAATAGTGGTAGCTAATTATAGCCCTGAAATGAAAATATTAAAAAATAATAAAGACATCTATTTTGCAGAAACGCCACTTGCAAAAGGCGTGTTGGAGGGCATCAACTATTATATGTCAGAAGAAGTATAAAGAGCAGATCATAACCTGTCAGGTCTGCAAGTCCTGACAGGTTTGAAATTGCAAGCCCGCCATTTATAAAAATCTAACTTTCAGGTTTAACTTAAGCAGTCATCAAAATCTTTTAGTAAGCTTTTGTAGCAAGCCTTGTTTCTTGTCGTTTACATAACTAATAATTTAGGCATAAGCAATATTATCGAAAGAGAAACCTGACAGGAACTTTGCACCTGTCAGGATATGCTACAGATCATAACCTGTCAGGTCTGCAAGTCAATACCGTTCGGAAGATAAAATTGCCACGACTTTTAAGTCGTGGAATTAATATATAAACCAGAAATGGCTTTAGCCAAAATAATTGTTTAGGCTAAAGCCGTTTTAGAGATGACTAAATCATTCCCCTACCTAAAGGCAGGGGCAATTATCACCAACAAACAATGTATTTAAAAATGTTCCGAACAGTTTAATCTGCAAGTCCTGACAGGTTGAAATTGCAAGCGCCGCCATTTACAAAAAATCTAACCTCTCAGGTTAACTTAATCAGTCATCAAAATCTTTTAATAAGCTTTTGTAACGAGCCTGTTTCTTGTTGGTTACATAACTGATATTGAATTGAAAACCTGACAGGGGCTTTGCATCTTTCAAAATATGCAACAGATCATAACCTGTCAGGTCTGCAAGTGAATACCGTTCGGAAGATAAAATTGCCACGACTTTTAAGTCGCGGAATTAAGATATAAACCAGAAATGGCTTTAGCCAAAATAATTGTTTAGGCTAAAGCCGTTTTAGAGATAGCTAAATCATTCCCCCTGTCTAAAGGCAGAGGGAATTGTCACCAACAAACAATATATTTAAAAATGTTCCGAACAGTTAATCTGCAAGTCCTGCGAGGTTTAACATTGCAAGCTCGCCATTCATAAGAAATCTAACATGCCGGGTTAAATGCTTCTAGTAAAAGTTTTGTATTATTGAGCAATTGATCTAACAACGATCAGGATAAAACAAACTTATAAACTTCTCATCAATATGAAAAAAACCAACCGTAGAAAATTTATTCTCACATCAGCAACAACGGGCGCTGCATTAACATTGAATGCAATGCCTTTTAAAAGAAAAGATAAACAGGTATGCCATCATGTTTTTTTCTGGCTGAAGAATCCGGGCTCTGCTGAAGACCGTGACAAACTCGTTGCGGGGGTAAAATCTTTATCAAAAATTGAAGTAATAAAAGAGATACATGTCGGTATTGTTGCCAATACAGAAAAAAGAGATGTGGTGGACGCTTCCTGGGCTGTTTCCGAATTGATGTTTTTTAATTCGGTTGAAGACCAGGCTACCTATCAAGATCATCCGATACACCAGGAATTTATCAGGAACCACAGCATGCTGTGGAGTAAAGTGGTAGTGTATGATATACAGGAAGTGTAGTCTTCATATTATAAACTACAGTTAAGTTAACCGTGAGTTGTGGTGAATGGTGAGTAATCACCCTAAATATGCGGTTCCACTCACAACTGACCACTCACCACTCACTACTCATAAACTGAAACGTCATATTTTGCTTAACGTAGCCTGCCTATTGATGTATTTGGCCTTCACACATAGCAACCGGGTTCATTGCTTGTTATCATCTTTCAATAAGTAATTCTTCAGAAAATATTATTGTCAGTATAACAATTATTGCATCTTTGTTTAATATTATAATTTGCAGTGCAACCGGAAAGCTAGTGTTTAAGTTATCGTGAGTTGTGTGGTGAATGGTGAGTAATCACCCTACATGTGCGGTATTCACTCACAACTCACCACTAACAAAATTGAAGCGTCATATTTTGCTTAACATAACACTATAATATTACTCAGGTTGTTATCAATATTGTCATCCTCTCAAAACCATATGCTATGCCCGGAGATACTTTACATGTAAATAACAATGCCGCTTCACAAAATACTTATGATGCAATTGTGATTGGATCAGGCATCAGCGGCGGATGGGCTGCCAAAGAATTAACCCAAAAAGGCCTTAAAGTTTTAATGCTTGAACGCGGGCGTAATTTGGAACATATCAAAGATTATAAATCGGCAACTAAAAATCCGTGGGAATTTGAGCATCGCGGTGCGGTGCCTTTGCAGTATAAAAAAGACAATCCTGTTATATCAAGATATTGGGCGATGTATGGAACGGCGGCACATGAGGAACTCATGGATTATTGGGTGAAAGAGAAAGAATCACCCTATGTGGAAGAAAAGCCATTTACCTGGTGGCGCTCCTATCAACTGGGTGGGCGTTCAATTTTATGGGGAAGACAATGCTATCGCTGGAGCGATCTTGACTTTGAAGCCAACCTGGAAGATGGTATCGCTATAGACTGGCCTGTACGGTACAAGGACCTTGAAAAATGGTATGGCTATGTAGAAACATTTGCGGGTATCAGCGGAAGCAAAGAAGGCCTGGCACATTTGCCTGATGGAAATTTTTTGCCGCCAATGGAATTGAACTGTGCAGAAAAAGATATTGCTGACCGGATCAATAAATATTATAAAGGGCATCGCCACATGTTCATTGGGCGTGTGGCAAATATCACAAAGCCTTTACCGGGAAGAACGCAATGCCAGTTCAGGAATCGTTGCTGGGAGGGATGTCCTTTTGGCGGTTATTTCAGCACCCAATCCTCCACCTTGCCTGCGGCTATGGCAACGGGTAATTTAACCGTGCGCCCCTGGGCCATTGTTACCAAGCTTATCTATGATAAAGACTCCAAAAAGGCAAAAGGCGTTGAAGTGCTGGATGCAGAAACCAATAAGACTTACGAGTATTATGCAAAGATCGTTTTTGTGAATGCTTCTGCATTAAACAGCGCATGGGTATTAATGAATACGGCCACAGATATTTGGCCCGATGGCCTTGGCAGCAGCAGTAGTGAACTCGGCCATAATGTAATGGACCATCATTACATGCTTGGCGCCAGCGGTTTGGTGGAAGGCTTTGAAGATAAATATTATTATGGCCGCCGCGCCAACGGTTTTTATATCCCGCGCTTTGTAAATATAAATGGCGACAAGAGAGATTTTCTTCGCGGTTACGGTTACCAGGGCAGTGCAAGCCGTGATGGCTGGAGCCGGGATGTGGCTGAATTGAATGTGGGTGCGGCCTTCAAAGACGCCTTAACAGAACCAGGAGCCTGGCATATTGGAGCAACCGGCTTTGGCGAGATACTTCCCTATCATGACAATAAAATTTATTTAAGTAAAGAGGTGAAAGATAAATGGGGTTTGCCTGTGCTTACCATGGATGCAGCGTTAAAGGAAAATGAACTAAAGATGCGTAAGGATATCATCAGCGAGCTCACTGCCATGTTTGATGTGGCCGGTATAAAAAACGTTACAACCTGGGACAGTAAAGAGTATGCTATCGGGCAGGGCATTCATGAAATGGGTACGGCACGCATGGGCAGAGATCCTAAAACATCCGTACTAAATGCCAACAACCAGGTATGGGACGCGTTAAATGTTTTCGTTACCGACGGCGCATGTATGACAAGCAGCGCCTGCCAAAATCCTTCACTCACCTATATGGCATTAACGGCAAGGGCAGCGGACTTCGCTGTGAATGAATTAAACAAAAGAAATCTTTAGCGGCAGTTCACATTTCACAACAAATCTTTTCTACCTGCATGCAGCAATTGTGAAAAAAAATCTTAAAAAAAATAAATGTAAACTTGACAATTTAAAAATAAACCTCTACTTTTAAACCGTATTTGAGACGATTTGCGCCTGTTTGAGCGAAATGAAATTCCTTAGCCAGATTGTAACATTCGAGAAACTTATGGATCAACCGTGGAAGCACCAGGCTTTGCTGAGATGGTTTGTGAACTTTTGAGAAGCATCGCTAAGGAATTAAAAAAACTATTTCAACATTTTTTGTGGCAATGACCGATTGTTAAGGCTTTGATTGTTCTGACAAAACTTTTTTGCTAATAATAAAACTCTGCACATGGTTAATCCTCTACGCAAATTCAAAAAATCATGGCTGGTGCTTATGATGTTTTTGGGAATGCATTTCTCTTATGCCCAAAAAAGTATTACCGGTAAGGTAACTGATGAAAAAGGCGCCGGCCTTCCAAACGCAAGCGTTCTTGTAAAGGGTACGTCTAACGGTGTTACTACCGGCACTGATGGCGGCTTCACGATATCGGTTCCCGGAAGCGATGCTGTGCTGGTGGTTAGCTATGTAGGCCTTCGAACACAGGAAATAACCGTTGGTACTAACGCAACTATCAACGTTCAGTTATCAAGTTCGTCAGCACAATTAAATGATGTTGTGGTGGTGGGTTATGGTACGCAACGAAAGAGGGAAACTACCGCTGCGGTGGCTACGGTTAGTGCAGAGCAGTTTAATAAGGGTAACATATCCAACACCGCTCAATTGTTGCAGGGTAAAGTTACAGGGCTTTCTATCTCAAGGCCGGGAAGCGATCCGAATGCGTCGTTTGCGATACGCCTGCGCGGGCTTTCCACATTGGGCGCAAATGCTTCTCCTTTGATAGTGGTAGATGGGCAAATCGGTGTTGACATAAATACAGTTGACCCCAATGATATTCAAAGTATAGATGTGCTGAAAGATGCAGCGTCTGCAGCCATTTATGGTACACGCGGTTCAGCAGGTGTGATTATCATTACCACAAAAAGAGGAAGCAAAGGAGCAACCACTGTATCTTATAACGGATCTGTCTCTGCAGAGTCACCGGTTAAATTCACTGAACATTTCTCCGGACCAGAATATGTAAAAGCCGGCGGTGCTGACCTGGGTTCTAACACAGATTGGAATGATGAAATAACCAGGACTGCAATCTCTACTATTCAGAACCTTTCACTTTCAGGTGGAAGTGGCGGTACTTTTTATACAGGTTCTGTCAACTATCGTAATAATCCCGGTGTAGCCATCAAAACGGGATTCACACAATTAAACCTGCATTTTGGTTTAACCCAAAGAGCACTCAAAGATAAACTTGTACTTACGCTTGATGGAAATATGACCAAAAGAGATGCAGATCTTGGATGGAATGATGCCTTTAAATATGCTACCATTTTTAATCCTACTGCTCCGGTTCATAGCGATAATCCCACTTATAATATAACCGGCAGCGGTTTTTTCGAACAAAATTTTATTGATTATGCAAACCCGGTGGCTGTGCTGGAGCAAAATGTGAACAGCCGCATTACCAAACGCAGTAATATAAATGGCTCTGCCACGTATGAAATCATTCACGGTTTAAAAGCTTCTGTACGGTATGCGCAGGAAAACATCAGTAATTATAACTGGGCTTATTTACCGATTACAGGTTTTTATGTTCGCGGATTTTTAGGCGTAAGCGGTTTTGCGCGCCATGGCTATGCGTGGAAGCGCGATGACGAATCGTTCAACCAGCTATTTGAAAGTACAGTAAGTTATGATAAGCGGTTTGAAAAACTTAGCTTATCTGCAGTTGCTGGTTATTCATACCAGGATTTTTTAAATAATGGTTTCTTAACGCAGGGTGGTAACTTCTTAACGGATGCTGTTGGTGAAGATTTCAACAGTTCACTTGACTTCAAAAATGGCCTTGGCTATTCAGACAGCTATAAAAATGGTTCACGCCTGGTTGCATTTTTTGGAAGAGCAAATTTGAATTATAATGATGTAGCATTTTTATCAGCAAGCTTAAGACGCGAAGGTTCTACGCAGTTTGGTGAGAATAATAAATGGGGTATGTTTCCTGCAGTAAGTGCAGGGCTGGATGTAAATAAAATACTGCTACATTCAAACAGCATTACTAATTTGAAATTGAGGGCCAGCTATGGTATTACCGGTGCATTACCGCCAAGCCCATATCTTTCATTACAACTTTACGGGCCGTCTTCATCATTATTTTATTACAATGGCAATTATGTTCCTTCTTATGGCCCTACGCAAAATGCAAACCCGGATCTTAAGTGGGAAAAGAAAGCTGAATTTGATATAGGTGTTGATTTTGCTGCTTTTAGCAACAGGCTTTCCGGTACAATTGATTATTATAGCCGCAAAACTTCTGATCTTATCTTCAATGTTACCGTTCCGGTACCGCCTTATCCTACCAGCACGCAATATCGGAATGTTGGTATACTTATAAACAGCGGTATTGAATTATTGGTTAATTATGATATGATAAAAAATGGACAGTTAACATGGACAACAGGCATTAATTTTTCAACGTATAAAGCTGTGCTCGACAGTCTCGATGATTTGGCAGGCAGCTATGTTGGCGCCACCAATTTAGGAACACCCGGCCAGGAACAAACACAAATCACACGCGCAGTTGAAGGAGAAAAAATAGGCATTTTATGGGGGCCTGTGTTTAGAGGCGTAAACAAAAACGGTCAATATTTGTTTGATAACGGTAGTGGCGATACTACACAGGATGCTTCCTATAAAACAATAGTAGGATATGGCCTGCCCAAATTTGAATTTGGGTTTACCAATACTTTCCGGTATAGTAATTTTGATTTGAATTTTTTTATCCGCGGTTCAATTGGTCATGAGCTTATCAACACCTACCGCGCATTTTACGAAAATGCCACAGTTGTTAACAGTTACAATGTTGTTTCTACAAAATATTATGATCCTTTATTAAAAGATGCGCAGGAATACAGCTCTCTTGATGTGGAAAAAGCATCTTTCGTAAAATTAGATAATGCCACGCTGGGTTATACTTTTAACATGGCTAAAAGCCAATATATTAAAAGTATCCGCGCTTATGTAAACGGACAAAATCTTTTTGTTATCACTGACTATACTGGTGTAGATCCGGAAGTAAGATACCAGGATGGCACTAACATTCTTGCTCCCGGTGTTGACCGCAGGGAAACATGGGTGCGTACGCGTACATTTACTTTTGGCCTTAATGTAACTTTTTAAACCACTAAAGAAATTTATATGAAGTTTTCATTTATAAAATATACTGCTGCTGTTTTAGTGTTGTTTGCTTCCTGTACCAATCTCGACGAAAAAGAAGTATTGTATGACCAGGTAACGCAAGACAATTTCTTTAAAACTGATGCAGAATACCTCGCTGCACTCGGCGCAGCCTACACAAATCTTTATGGCACTTTCGGCAGTGCAGATAACTTCTGGCCTATGCAGGAAGTAACTACCGATGAAATGGTTGTTCCAACCCGTGGTGCAGACTGGGGCGATGGCGGCCATTGGGTAAGGCTTAAGCTGCATACATATAATGCGGATGACCCCCGGCCATCGAATAGTTGGAATGTTTTGTTCGCCGGCGTTAACACCTGTAACCGCGTATTATCAATATTTGAACCAATAGGAACTGACCAATCAAAAATCTATGTTGCCGAATTGAAAGCATTAAGGGCTATCTATTATTATTGGCTGCTTGATCTTTTTGGCAATGTTCCTTTAAGCACTGACTTCAACGAGACAGAACCACCATCCAACGCAACCCGTAAGGAAGTATATGATTTTGTAGAAAAAGAATTAATTGATAATCTTCCATTGCTTGCAAAAACCGGCCCGAATGATCCTTTAACTTATGGTCGTGTAAACTATTATACTGCCTATGCCTGTTTAGCCAATTTATATATGAATGCGCAGGTGTATACAGGTACGCCCCAATGGGATAAAGCTATTGCAGCCTGCGATGAGATTATTAATTCAGGTTTGTTTTCGCTGATGCCTAATTATAGTGATAACTTCAAAAGGGATAACAGGGGCTCAACTGAATTTATCTGGGTTATACCTTATGATGGAATTAAAGCAACAGGTTTTAAAATGCCGCTCATTACATTAAACCCAATACAGCAAGGTGTTTATAATTTAGGATTACAACCATGGGGTGGCTTTGCAACTGTTCAGGAATTTTACCAATCTTATATTGATCCAACACAAAACCCCGGTCCACAGGGTACAGTTATAGGTCTGGATCCTTTAGCCAAACCAATACCGGGCACATTGGATAAAAGGCTTTCCAATTTTATTGCAGGCCCGCAGTACCAGTCAGATGGTGTTACCCAAATACAGGATGGCGCTGCCGAAGCTTCAGATCCTGATGGAAAGTTACTTACTTTTTCGCCTTACATTAATGAATTGGAGCCAGGCGCGTGGCACCAGGCAGGAGCAAGGATTGGTAAATGGGAAATTTATAAAGGCGGAACAGGTGACCTGGACAATGATTATTGCATTTATCGCTACACAGATATTTTACTATTAAAGGCTGAAGCCTTGTGCAGAAAAAATAATAACTGGAACGATGGTGTAGCTATGGCGATGGTAAACCAGGTAAGAACATTGCATGGCGGTGTTGATCCATATACTTCAATGACAGAAGATAAATTTTTGGCAGAACGCGGCCGTGAAATGTTTGCTGAAGCAACAAGAAGATCGGACCTTATTAGGTTTGGAAGATATAATGATGCTTATCGTTTTCATCCGGCTGATCCTGCAGATAATGCGGGGCCAAACGATATTAATCATTTGAATGTTTTCCCGATACCGGCCACGCAAATCAATGCTAATCATAATCTTAAACAAAACGACGGATATTAAAAATTTTGAGCAATAGTTTTAAACAAGCAGTTTAAAGATGAGCAGGCAATGTCTATTGCCTGTTTTGTTTAAATTTTATGTATGAACAGAATTCTCTTTTTATTATTTCTTAATTGCTTTATTCTTATTCAGGCGAATGCCGGTGATACTACCCGTGTTAAGGCACTTCATCCACATGAAATAAATCTGTTTTCTCTGGCTGATGTACAATTACTGGATGGAGACTTTAAGCATATCATGGATCTTGATCATAAGTATCTTCTTTCGATAGATCCTGACCGGCTTGCATCCTGGTTTAGACGGGAAGCAGGATTAACACCCAAGGCGCCGCCTTATCCTTATTGGGAATCGGAAGATGTTTGGGGTAAAGGACCTTTGGCAGGGCATATTATGGGATTTTATCTTTCGTCTATGTCAATGATGTATCAGTCAACAGGAGATACAGCAATTATAAACAGGCTCAATTATACGTTGCATGAATTGAATGAGTGCCAGCAGGCGCAAGGCGATGGTTACCTGCTTGCAACTATCAACGGCAGGCATGTTTTCGACGATGTTGTTGCCAAAAATTTCACCACTTCCAACCCCTTAATAAACAATACCTGGGAACCAGTGTACATTATGAACAAGATCATGCTGGGGTTGTATGGTGTTTATAGAAGATGTGATCTGCCGCTTGCCAAAAATATTTTTTTAAACATGGCTGATTGGTTTGGTGATTCAGTTTTAAACAAACTGACGCATGATGATATTCAGAAATTATTGTTTTGCGAGCATGGCTCTATCAATGAAAATTATATTAACGCTTATACAATTACAGGTGACAAAAAATATTTGAACTGGGCAACGGAATTAAATGATGAAGATATGTGGGTGCCTTTATCGGAAGGAAAAGATATTCTGAACGGATGGCATGCCAATACACAGATTCCGAAGTTTACAGGCTTTGAAAATGTATATGATTACACAGGCGATAAACGATTTACAGATGCAGCAAGATTCTTCTGGTCGATCGTCACCACCAAACATACATGGTCAATTGGCGGAAATAGTACAGGCGAGCATTTTTTCGATACAAAACAATTTGAAGAAAGAATATCGCATTTGGGTGGTCCTGAATCATGTAACTCTGTAAATATGCTCAGGTTGACCGAGATATTATACCAGGATTATGCCGAGCCCGAAAAAATAGATTACTATGAACGCGTTTTATACAATCATATTTTAGCCAATTACGATCCTGAAGAAGGAATGTGCGTGTATTATACTTCCATGCGGCCTGGTCATTATAAAATTTATGGGACGGAATATAGTTCTTTCTGGTGTTGCACAGGTACCGGTATGGAAAGCCCTGCAAAGTTTGGGCAGATGATCTATGCTTACGATAGCAGCAATTTGTATGTGAATCTTTTTATTCCATCTAAGATAAACTGGAAAGAGAAAAATATTGCGCTTGTACAAAACACAAAATTTCCTGATGAAAATAATACAACGCTTACCGTTGTTGCTAATGCGCCCATTGAACTATCCATCAAGATAAGGCATCCGAAATGGTTGCGGTCAGCGACACTTCCAATAAAAATCAATGGTAAAACGATTGAGGTTTCGTCATCGCCCGATGGCTATGCAACAATAAAACGTGTTTGGAAAAATGGCGATAAAATTTCTATTGAATTAAATGGAAAGATCACTGTTGAACCATTAATCGCAAGCGATAAATATGTGTCCGTTTTGTACGGTCCGGTTGTAATGGCTGCGCAGATAGATAACTATGGTTTAACCAAAGATAATTTCCGCAAAGCGAGGCAGACGGTTGCCATGAAAGAAATACCCATGTCAGTGGCGCCATCTTTTATCGGTGATTATACAACCATTGCCGCGAATATTATCAAACAAAATAATAGTGAACTCCTATTAACTGCAACAGATAAAGCGGCAAACAAAACTTTTACTTTGATTGCATTCAACAAAATTCATTTCGATCGCTATGCGGTTTACTTCAGGCATTTCGATGACCGCAATGCATATAATGTAGAAATGGCAAAAGAGAGATTGAATGATAGTTTGTCGCAACATTTGACTGCGCTTACAATTGATTCGGTTAATATCGGCGATAGCGCATCTGAAGCACTGCATAAGATGGAAGCGGTCAATTCTTACACAGGCGGTGCAATCAATCATAAATGGAGAAATGCACCCAACGGCGGTTATTTTATGTACAGTTTAAAAGCATTGCCCGGAAGAACTCAATACCTGTACCTGTCTTTTCAAAACAATAAAGGCGACACTACGAAATTTGATGTGTATGCAAACGGAAAACTATTGCAGGCCATAAGTGATGTCAATACATATAATATCCGGAAAGCTTACGCTGTACAAATACCGTCGGATATAACAAATGATCAAATAGATATAACCATAAAATTGCAGGCACGCAGCAAGCAAAATACCGGAAATGTATATGATCTTCGGATAATAAAAGATGACTTTGATGAGGCGGTTGTTTTTGAATGATATGAATGCTATGTGCTAAAGTTTATTGATTAATTTTTACTAATGCTAAAAAAGGTTTTCTCTTCAATATATACACTGCTGCTTTTCTCAATGATCCTTTATTTTTTATGCGGATGCTCTTCAAAAAAAAATGCGCATAGCAATACTTTGTTTACATTATTAC
The DNA here is from genome assembly GCA_036274175.1 of Parafilimonas sp. GTDB lineage: Bacteria > Bacteroidota > Bacteroidia > Chitinophagales > Chitinophagaceae > Parafilimonas. Next base: position 1,412 of record DASUGF010000084.1, on the reverse strand, counting down.
CTGCATCTGAAACTGGCGTTGATTTCTCCAACCAGATAGTTTATACGGAAGAATATAACCCGTACACTTTTCGCAATTTTTTTAATGGCGGCGGCGTTGCCATCGGCGATATAAACAATGACGGGCTGGCTGATATTTTCTTCTGCAGTAACCAGCATTCCAACAAACTTTACTTGAACAAGGGCAATTTTAAGTTTGAAGACATCACCGATAAAGCCGGGTTGAATTCAGATGGTGTCTGGTCTTCAGGTGTAACCATGGCTGACGTGAATGGCGATGGTTTGCTGGATATATATGTATGCAAGTCGGGCAACCTTGAAAGCAGAAAGCGAAACAATGAATTATTTATTAACAACGGTAATCTAACGTTTACTGATAAAGCGAAAGAATTTGGATTGGACAGCAAAGGACTTTCAACACATGCCGTTTTTTTTGATGCCGACAACGACGGTGATCTTGATTGTTATTTGCTGAACAATTCATTTCGTTCTGTTGGTAATTATGACCTGATAAAAGATCAGCGTAATATAAGAGACACTTTGGGTGGTAATAAATTCTTTCACAACGACGGTGACCGTTTTATTGATGTTACGGAGAAATCAGGTATTTATAGCAGCAACATCGGTTTTGGTTTGGGTGTAAATGCGGCGGATATCAATAATGATGGCTGGCAGGATATCTATGTATCGAATGATTTTTTTGAACGGGATTATTTGTACATCAATAATCATGATGGCACCTTTACGGAATCCCTTGAAAAATATATTCAGGAGACCAGTATGAACTCTATGGGCGCTGATATTGCAGACATTAACAACGATGGGCTCCCGGAAATTTACGTAACAGATATGTTGCCCGAAGATGATGCAAGAATAAAAACAAAAACAACATTCGAGAATTGGGATAAATACCAGTCTGATATCAGCAATGGTTATTACAAACAGTTTGTAAGAAATTCATTACAGTTGAATGATGGTTTTTCTCCCTCTCCCCCCGGAGGGGGCCGGGGTGAGGTCTCATTCAGCGAAATAGGCAGGCTGGCAGGTGTATGTGCCACCGATTGGAGTTGGGGCGCGCTCATTGCTGATCTTGATAACGATGGTCGCAAAGACATCTTTGTTGCGAATGGCATTTTTAAAGATATCACTGACCAGGATTATATTCAATATGCAAACGATGCTTATGAAAATATCAGGCAGGATATCATCAACAAAAAGAAAAACATACTTAAAAGTTTGATAGATAAAATTCCTTCCAACCCGGTATCGAACTATGCCTTTCATAACAACGGTGATCTAACGTTTACCAACAAAGCAAAAGAGTGGGGCCTGGATGAGAAAGGCTTCAGCAATGGCTCAGCGTATGGTGACCTGGATAATGATGGTGATCTTGATCTCGTGGTAAACAATGTG
>DASUGF010000083.1:0-143003 GCA_036274175.1 Parafilimonas sp. | reverse complement strand
GCGGGCGCCTGAAATCTATGAGGTCTGCAAAAAAGGTAGTAAGCATAGTGTGTATATCTCTGTTTTTTAGTTCATTACAAAGTTATCCACATCTTCTTTGTTTGCTGCCTTTTTTATTTTTTAGAATTGAACAGCCCTGTTCAAATTGAAAATAAGAATGAAGGTTCAGACGTAACTTATTACAGCTATTATGCAGACTATAACAGAGATGGGCTGGCATATATTTACATAGGTATTGATGGAGAAACGCTTTTGGAAGTTTCTGGAAATGTTCGCAGTAATATTTTTGAATATACAAGCAGTTTTATTTCCCTGCATGAAGGCGTACTGAATTCACTTAAATTGAGGGATAGGTTAAGCAATTCGACTGATGAAATTTTTGATAAAATTAAAATCAATATTTGGAGTTTTCTGGAAAGGAATAATGATATGCATGTTTCAGATAGTTATTCTTACAAGAATTTTTTAAAACAAGATAATTATCCCATATACAATTTTATTAATGCAGCTTATTGTGCCTTAGGAGATATAGCATATAATCGGAGAACAAAATTTAAAACCCCTTCTTTTAGGGAAATAATCAATGAAGACCTTAAAGATTTTGTTGATGATGAATTTTTAAATGAATATGTTTCTGAATATATAAACAAGCTATTTGGAATGCCTGAATATCTTCCTGAAAATCTGTTTGATTGTTTTTCAAATTTCGAGGTATTGGAAAGTGTAAGGGCAGAACAATCGAAATTTTTTAAATCAAAAGACAATCCCAAACTTAATGAATCTTTGAAAATATATCAAAGCATGCCTTCGTATTATATTGAAGATTCTAAGATCTTAGATAGTGATGAATTTGATGTGATGTTAAAACAAGGGTATATTAATGGATGGTTGCAACGCTTTGGAATAATTGATCGTAGAACTGAATTAAAAGTAGAGTCGGTTTCTGGATTTGGATACACAATATCACTTATAAAACATGGCAAAACATTTCATTTGAATGAAATGGGTTATGGATTTACGCAGTTAATTCCCATAATTATAATGATTTTTACTTCTAAGAAAAATTTATTTGTAATTGAAGAACCTGAATCGAATCTTCATCCTGCTTTACAATCATTATTAGCAGACTTTTTTTATGAAGCTGTCAAGTATTCCGATAATCAATTTATTATTGAAACCCATAGCGAATATCTAATAAGAAAACTTCAATATTTGACAATAGATACCAAGAGCGAATTAAATTCAGATGATTCCATTATATATTATTTTTCAAATCCGCTTGAAATTTCAAAAGGTCAGTCTCAAATAACAAAAATTAAAATTCAACCCGACGGAACTTTAAGTAATGAATTTGGAAAAGGTTTTTTTGACGAAGCGGATAATATTGCGTTGGACATTTTTTTATTAAAGAATTCTCAAAAAAACTGATATGAGCATAAGACCCTCTGCTTATGTGGCTGATTCGTTTGTAGATTATTTAGAAAGCAAGGAGAAAGAATTATCCTCCTCAACAGACTATTCTGAAAGAATGAACACCCAAAAGCAACGAAATACAATTGATAGAATTCTAAATTTTTTGCAATGTGCAAAAATTAATACTGATTTGTCTGCATCAAGAGTTGAAAATATTTATAACCCGATTGCTGGAAATAAAAATTTTCAAACCATGAAAGAATATCTGTACCACAAAGCGTTAAAAAATGATTTAATATGTAACGTCTCTTTTGAACAATCGCTTACAAATAATATATCTTTTGAGAAATTTATACAAGAAACCGATGACCCTAATGCAGTTTATTTTATCCCTTTAGATGTTGCAGAAAGTCAGATAATACAAAATAAGTTTGGACTTGTTGTAATTGGAAACGGGTTTGATTTTAATTCATTTTATGAAGATAAAAATTTTGCAGGTAAAACAATCTCAAAGGGAATGGATGAAATTACTGTCTGCAAACATCCATGCAATTCTTTAATAATTGTTGATCCATATTTTTTTTCAGGTAAGAATTGGAAAATGAATAAAGCTCCGGGGATTATAAAAATAATTAAAGCATTTATTCTTGAAAACCTAAGCTTAAAATTTCATCTACTTATTTTAACTGAAATGGATAAATCAATTTCAGACTATAAACCTCAAATTAATTTTTTGATGGAATGCCTTGGTGGAAATGAAAATTTATTTATGGAAAGTTATATAGATTCTTCTAAAATTTTCTCAAGCGATAGATTGTTTATAACCAACTATGCTTATATAAATATTGGTCATCCGTTCGATAGAGAAACTTGCTTGAATTCTACCATTTTCTTTTCAGGCAATAATCAAGAATCCATTAAAGAAAATTTTGATGAACAAATGAAGAAAATTGAGTTGATAAGAGATAGTATAAAAAAAATTCCAAAAACTATTGGAACTATCAAAACAGTTTTAAAAACTAATGAGGTTGACGCAAACAGACTTCTATACATGTAATAATTATTCTGTTCGATTAAATGATTTCAAAATGAAGTTTTTACATCAATAGGTTTTCTCTATCAGACTTGTGCCCTCACAGACCGGACTACAGAACAAAATTTTCGATTGATGCAGACACCACCTATAGAAAAAATTTCTTTTCCGGATTAACATTAAACCAACATTCCATTCGGCAACATGGGTAAAGTATTGATCGCTGTTCCCGCAGCATCAAGAATAGCATTGCGTATAGCGGGTGCAACGCCAATAATAGCTGCCTCGCCTGCGCCGGCAGAGGGGATATCTTTACGATCTAATAAAATGACCTCAATTTTAGGCACATCACTAAAACGGGGAACCCTGTATGACGAAAGACCGGCATTTAGCATTTTGCCATCAGCAAATTGAACTGCTTCAAATAAGGCGCCGCCAAGCCCCATGATAATAGAACCAGTTACCTGGTTTTCCAAATGATGCGGGTTCACTATAGCGCCGCATTCAAAAGCCTGCGTTACACGAAGCACCTTCACTTCTTTATCACTGTTCACCATCACTTCAACGCAGGCGCCTACATGACCACCTTTTTCAAATCCGCCTGCAATGCCATAACCATGACCGGCCGTTTTCGGCTTGTCCCAGCCAAAAGCTTTCGCAGCAGCCTGCAGCACGGCAATAAACCGTTTATCGTCTAAATTTTTAACCCGGAAATCAAGCGGATCCATGCTGATCAAACGGGCGAGATCAGTCATGCTGCATTCCCGTGCAAATACATTGGCGGTTGACGCAAGTCCGCGATAAGAGCCTTGTTTTAATGGCGTATCCGAAGGCACATACGCTACTTGTTTACTACCTGCTTTGTATTGAGTGCCGAGCCCCGCGCCACCCGAATTATAATTTGTAAATTTCCATGCGGTGATCGTTCCATCTTTATTTACACCTGCATTCACCTCGATCACGCCACCCGGCCTGAAATACGCCCAGGTAAACTCCTCCTCTCTTGTCCATACAACTTTCACCGGCGCCTTCGCTTCCTGTGCCAGGCGCGCTGCTTCGATCGCTGCTTCACCGGAATGTTTTCCTCCGTATCCCGATCCCGTATCCGGCATGATTACTCTAACTTTTTCTTTATTCAACCGGAATGCTTCAGCCAGCTGCTGCTGAACGCCAAATGGTCTTTGCGTGCCCGTCCACACGGTAAGCTTTCCATCAGCCCATTGCGCCAGGGCGGCCCTTGGCTCCAGCGGTACATGGGCTATATAATCAATGTTGTAGGTGTTGGAATATTTAAATGCCGCTCCGGATAATCCACCCTCTACATCGCCTGTAATGTCACCGTTTCTTGCATCCTTTTCCTGTGAGGCATTCTGAACCAGGTAGTCAAAAATATTGGCGTTGGATGGATGATCTTTACGCTCTTCCCATTTGGCATCAATAGCCAGTAAAGCGCTGGTGGCGGTCCTGCTGTCCGGCGCAGCCACGCCCACAAAATCGCCATCCTTCACCGCAATTACACCGGGTATGCGCTTTGCTTTTGACAAGTCTGCTTCCATCAATTTTGCTCCGTAAGAAGGCGGTCGCAATACTTTGCCATAAAGCATTCCTTTCAACTTCATATCCGAAACATATTGATGCCTTCCGGAAATAAAATCTTTCTGATCTATTTTAGGCGCTGATTTCCCTGCTACCTTCCAATCCTTTGCAGCGATAACCGGCACGTTGTCTGCAATCTTCATTAACAGTTGCTTTCCTTTTGTCAATGTGCCATAATTGATCTTCTCTTTGGTAGCCGTGTTTATTATCATCCCGTTTTCAGCAAGCAACTTCGTTGGCGGCGTATCCCATTTTTTTGCTGCCAGTTCTTTCAACGCTTCCCGTGCTGTGGCCGCCGCCTTCCGCAATTGCGGACCCATTTGGGGCGTAGTGCGGCTGCCAAAGGTGCCGGCATCATACGGCACAAGATCGGTATCGCCCATAATCATGGTAATGGATGACAGCGGCGCCATCAGTTCCTCCGCCACGATCTGCGACAAAGAGGTACGAATGTTTTGTCCCACTTCCACTTTACCGGTAAAAACATTCACTGCACCATCTTCGCCTATATGTATCCATGCGTCAACGCTATCCGGTTGCGATTCATCCGGAGCAGCAATATTGTTGTTACCGAATGAAATAAGATCGTGCAGCACAAAGGCAACAACCAAACCGCCGCCGCCAAGTTTAAAAAACTTTCTGCGGTCCAATGTAAAGTGATAGCGGGATTCGGATGGAAGCTCGTCGGTTGACGGCTCAAATGGGTGGCGTGAATAATCTCGATTTTCCATAGTGCGTGATTTAAGATTCAGCAGCCAGCTTAATGGCCTTAATGATATAGGGATATGCGCCGCACCGGCATATGTTTCCGTTCATTCCTTTTACTATCGCTTCTTCTGAAGGCGCAGGATTTTTTTGGAGCAGCGCTGCGGCCGCCATGATCATGCCCGATGCACAATAGGAACATTGAAAAACATCTGTTGTCAAAAAGGCTTGTTGCACCGCTGCAAGTTTTGCATTTTTTTCAAGGCCTTCGATCGTGGTGATCTCTTTACCTGCAGCAGAGCTTACGGGGGTGATGCATGAGTGTACAGTGTTTCCATTTACCAGTACGGTGCAGGCGCCGCAGGCTCCTTCGCCGCAACCATATTTGCTGCCTGTTAAATTAAGGTGTTCCCGCAATACGGTTAACAGGGCAACATCCGGTTCCACAGTGATCTCATGCTTTTCACCGTTTACATGTAGAACCATGATTTTTTTTATTGATGAGAGGACGAATTTACGAAAAATGGAGTTGGGGTCGGCTGATAACCGTTAATTGAATGATAATGATTAATTGTACAACACGTCACAGCAGGGTCTTCGCAAGAGCTCTGTGTGTATGGCTGCGAGATCCTGCGTTTTTATTCTAATTCTCCATAATAAAGCGGGATAAAATGTTTACCTGTTGTAGGACGCAGGGTCTCATCCTGTGCTCATTAGCAATGCTATGAAGATCTTGCTGTGACGGAAACCATGATTTTTATTATTGATACGATTGCGAATTTACAAAAATGGAGCCAGTGTCGGCGGGTGGTTTGCAAAAGAGGGATGGTGCCTGAATTTGAAAATGAACCACATAAGGCACAGTAGAAACATAGATTTACACATAGTCCTATGTGTCTTCTATTGTGCTCCATGTACTATTGTGGTTGAGGCTGAGACACTGCTAAAGCAGATGAAATAGACGTAATGTTGACGTATTTTTTTCACGTCATAGCAGGGTCTTCGTAAAGGCTTTGTGTGCGGCTACGAGACCCTGCGTGTTATTCTCCGCCCTTGTTGGGTGTTGTCACCAACAAGGTGTTCCAAAACAAAAGCAACATAATTTCATACAATCGAATTCGTCGGTCACACACCCAACGAGGGCAAGTAAAGCAGCATTATGTTTGATTTTTGTATTTTCTTATTTGAATTACATAACTATGATTTGCTTCAAGTTGATTATTTTTAAAACATAATTCAAAAAAACTTCCTCCTAAATTTTAGCTATGGCAATCTTTAATTTAAACGTTAATGGAAAAAAGCAACAGGTAGATGTTGACCCGGCTACGCCCATGTTATGGGTGTTGCGTGATCATCTCAACCTCGTTGGCACCAAGTACGGTTGCGGCATTGCGCAGTGCGGCGCCTGTACTATTCATTTTGGTGATGACGCTATCCGGTCATGCCAGCTTCCTGTATCGTCGGTGGGTGACAAAGCCATCACCACCATCGAGGGGTTATCAGAGAAAGGCGATCATCCTGTACAAAAAGCCTGGATTGAACATGACGTCCCACAATGCGGTTATTGCCAGGCAGGCCAGATGATGACTGCTGCCGCTTTGTTGAAAAATAATAGTCACCCTACTGACGATGAAATTGAAACTGCCATGAATGGCAATATTTGCCGCTGCGGCACTTATGTACGCATCAGGGAGGCAATCAAAACCGCTACGGGTCAATGAGATGCCATGAAAATATACTTTCACCCTTGTTGGGTGTTGTCACCTCGCCCTTGTTGGGTGTTGTCACCAACAAGGCGCTCTTAAAACGAAGCAACATAGTTTCATACTATCGAATTCGTCCCGTTTGTACAGGAAGACCACCGAAAGCAGCGATGGTATCCTATAAATTTTCTTACTGTCTTTTCTAACAATTAAACAGTCGTAATATGCCAGGCATAAAAACATCTCACAGCAGGCGTTCTTTTTTGAAAGTAACTACATTAGCAGGAGGCGGTATGCTGCTCACCTTTAATTTATTTACAGGTTGCAAATCGCCGGTAAGTGGAGCACTGCAGTTGCCAAAAGAATGGTACCAGTTAAACGGGTATTTGAAAATAGGCGAAAATGGCGTGGTCACTTTAATGTCGCCCAACCCGGAGATTGGCCAGAATGTAAAGACGAGTATGCCAATGCTGGTGGCGGAGGAACTGGACATTGACTGGAAAAATGTGATGGTAGAACAGGCGCCGCTTAATACCGATTTGTATAAACCCATGCAAATAGCCGGTGGAAGTAATTCAATCAGCGCTTCATGGGAGGCCATGCGTACGGCCGGCGCCACTGCAAAAGCAATGCTTAAACAGGCTGCCGCCAACGAATGGAAAGTGCCGGTTGCTGAAATAGAAACAAAAGATGGCGTACTGTCGCATAAAGCCAGTGGTAAATCAGCCGGCTATGGTGCATTTGCTTCTGCCGCATCTAAATTGCCGGCGCCTGAAAAAGTTGAACTGAAAAAAGTAAAGGATTTTAAAATTATCGGTACCAGCCGTAAAAATGTAGACGGTCAGAAAATTGTTTTGGGCCAGCCGCTTTTTGGTTTGGATTACAAAGAAGAGGGTATGCTTATCGCGATGATCGTACATCCTCCTGCATTCGGACTGCAACTGAAAGAAACCGATGTAAGCGCCTTAAAATCCATGCCCGGAATTGTTGATGCGTTTTACATTGACGTTTATCCCGCAAAAATGAATACGCAATGGAGTGATGTATCCGCTTTTCCAAAATTGCTGGCCATTGTTGGCAAATCTACCTGGCAGGTTATGCAGGCAAAAAAAGCCTTTAAGGCAGAAACAGAACCCATAAAAGCCAGCAGTAAAAAATTAAACCTGTTTGGTGATAACGTGGAGATAATAACGCCTGCCGGCTTTGAAAATACTGCTGTTCATATACAGCAAATGGCTTCTGTTCCTGCAAAAAAGATCAAAACAATAAGAAAAGATGGCGATCCCGAAGCTGCCTTTAAAAAAGCAGTCACCATTATTGAAAGAAGTTATTCCTGCCCTTTTCTTGCACATAGTACCCTGGAGCCGATGAATTTTTTTGCTGATGTAAAAGATGACAGCGCCATACTTACCGGCCCCGTGCAAACACCTTCGTTTCTTGAACAATCCATTTCAGACAGGCTGGGGTTACCGCTGGATAAAGTAGAAGTAAGGATGACCCGTATGGGCGGTGGTTTTGGAAGAAGGCTGTATGGGCACTTTGGTGTGGAAGCGGCGGTTATCTCGCAAAAAATGAAAGCGCCGGTAAAGCTGATCTATACGAGAGAAGATGATATGACAAACGGTGTGTACAGACCGGCATATCATGCTGCTTACCGGGCAGCGCTCGATGAAAATAAAAATTTGATCGCCTTTCATGTAATAGCAGGCGGTATCCCGGAGAGCCCGTTGCATGCAAACAGGTTCCCTGCAGGCGCCATAGATAATTATCTCGCCCAGCAATGGGACATCCCTACTAATATCACCACAGGTGCTTTCAGGGCGCCGGCATCAAATTTTATAGCCGGGGCCGAGCAATCATTTTTGGATGAAGTAGCGGAAGCAATGGGTAAGGATCCCATTCAAATGCGGTTAGACCTTTTTGAAAAAGCAAAAAGCAAACCGGTTGGAAAGGACAATGATTATGAAATTGACCGTTATGCAGGCGTATTAAAACTGGTAAAAGAAAAATCCGGTTGGGACACACCTGCACCGGGTGTTTCAAGAGGTGTGGCGGCTTATTTCTGTCACCGGAGTTATGTGGCGCATGTTGTTGATATCGTAATGAAAGACAATAAACCGGTAATTGAAAAAGTAACCACTGCGGTGGATTGCGGTATTGTTATAAATCCTGATGCCGCAAATAACCTGTCTGCCGGTGCTGTAACAGATGCATTCGGGCATGCCATGTTTAGCGCCATTACCTTTACAAACGGGGTACCCGATCAAAGTAATTTTGACGGGTACAGGCTGATACGGCATAAAGAAGCCCCACAGAACATAGAAACACATTTTGTAAAAAGTGAAGTAGACCCCACGGGTATGGGAGAACCATCCGGCCCGCCTGCTATCGGTGCGCTGGCCAATGCATTGTATAAAGCAACCGGTAAACGTTTTTACAACCAACCGTTTTTTCCGCAGGTGGTAAAACTGACATAGGTTTTGTTGGTGAGTAAGTCACGTCACAGCAGGGTCTTCGTAAAGGCTTTGAGTACGGCCACGAGACCCTGCGTGTTATTCTAATTCTTCATAATGAACCGGTGTAAAATGCTTTACTTGTTGTAGCTCATACAACCCTGCGCTGCTATGTTCATATTCTCTCCAGTCGGTTACTAAGTTCCAGTTACCACGAACAGGATTTAAATGAATGTAGTTCAACTTCTTTAAAAAGAACTTTTTATTATCTATGCTTTTTGCATCAAAGCTTTCTTCAAATACTTTATGTTTTTGACCTTTGGCTTTTTCTTTTGCAGTTAAAGCTGATTCTAATTCATTTACTGTTTCGGTTTGATTTGTTGCTTCTAATCTATTCACGTCACAGCAGGGTCTTCGTAAAGGCTTGTGTGCGGCTACGAGACCCTGCGTTTTATTCTAATTCTTCATAATGAACCGGAGTAAAATGTTTTACTTGCTGTAACTCATAAAACCCTGCGCTGCTATGTTCATATTCTCTCCAGTCGGTTACTAAGTTCCAATTACCACGAACGGATTTAAATGAATGTAGTTCAACTTCTTTAAAAAGAACTTTTTATTATCTATGCTTTTTGCATCAAAGCTTTCTTCAAATACTTTATGTTTTTGACCTTTAGTTTTTTCTTTTGCAGTTAAAGCTGATTCTAATTCATTTAATGTTTCGGTTTGATTTGTTGCTTCTAATCTATTAATTATTTCATACGCTATAAATCGTTTTCCATTGCTGATGATTTTGTTTAATGAAAAATCTGGTGAAGGAAAGAATAAAATACAATGAACATGGTTGGGCACCCCGAAAGCTTTCGGGGCGTAGGTAGTAGTTTTTATATTCTTTTGTTCTTTAAGATGGCTGAACCATTTATAAACCGTGTCATAACTGTTGGTAAGTTGAAAGAGATGCAGCCAATTAAAACAGGTAAAGGTTATGAAATATAAGCTGGATTCGGAATGAATTGTACGGGTTGACATGCAGCTAATTTATGAAATAAGTGTTGAATGGAAGAGTTTCCCGTAAGGCTTAGCTGCCAGATGTGCTGGTTCTGAAACGTTGGTTTTCCTGCCTGGACAAGACGCAGGGTCTCATCCTTTGCTCATTAGCTATGCTATGAAGACCCTGCTGCGACGAAGTATACTTTATCGTCTTCAATTGCAATATCACATCAAGGCCTCCACTCAATCTTATATTTCTCCAAGTAATCATCCACAGCTGCACCTATCGTCGAATGAAAAATGTCCGTTCCCAAAATTTGCAATAACTCAAAACGTTTGAGCTTGTCTTTGACAGGATCTTTCATCTCCGCAAAATGCAATTCAACTCCTGAAGTATCCAATGTGTTTTTCAATTCAGCAAGCATATCAGCAGAAGTTACATCCACACTGGTAACAGGCTCTGCGGTAACGATCACCTGTTTAACGGGAGTGGGAGAATCTGCGATCGCTTTTAATACCTGTTTGTTAAAAAGTGCTGCATTGGCAAAAAATAAAGGTGCATCCCACCTGAACAATACCAATCCAGGTATCAACCGCGCGCTGGGATATCGCTTGATATCATGATAACCTCTTATTCCATCTACACGGCCTAAAACGGCATAATGTGGACGCCAGCCGTCCCACAGAAATTCTATCACTGCAATTACGATCGCCAGTCCTATCCCGGGAATGGCGCCAAAGACAGCCACACCCAAAAAGCAGGCGATCGACAACCAGAATTCCCACTGTTGAATGCGAAAGATCCGGCGCAGGTCACCAATTTCAAAAAGCCCGATTGCTGAAGCAATTACCACCGCTGCCAGGGCGCTGTTGGGCAAATCTCTTAACAGATCAGCTCCAAATAACAATAACAACGCAACTGAAACAGCGCCTACAACACCGGTCAACTGCGTTTTGGCCCCTGAAGCCTCTGCTACCGGCGTGCGGGAAGAACTGCTGCTGATCGGGAATCCCTGGAAAAATCCGGCCACAAAATTTGCTGCGCCTAAACCGATCATTTCCTGGTTTGGATCAACATGCGTTTTCGTTTTGATCGCGTAAATGCGTGACAATACACTTGTATCCGCAAAAGCAACCAACGCAACGGCGCATCCGCCAATGAACACATCCTTCATGTCTGCCAAAGGAATCAGTGGTATGGTAAACGATGGCAAGCCCTGCGGAAGTGATCCCAAAATCTTCACTCCATAGTTCTCGTTGAGATGAAAGATACCGGTTACCAGGGTTGCGCCCACGACTGCCAGTAAAATTCCGGGCACACGTTTATAGCGTTTAAGAAACATGATAATAGCCAATGTGCTGAAGCCGATTACCGAAGCGGCCAAATTTGCTTTCCCGTCCAGGATTGACCTGCCTATGGAAATAACGTTCCTCACTGGCCCGCTGCTGTCTATCGAAATTCCCAGCATTTTTGGGAGCTGACTGATCAGTACGGTGAGCGCAATACCATTCATATAACCGTACCGGATAGGCTTGGAAAGCAGATCGGTAATAAATCCCAAACGCAATAAACCAGTGATAATACAAACTGCACCTGACACCAGGGCCATCATGCCGGCCAGCGCAACCGCTCTCACCGGGTCACCCGCCGACAGGGGCAACAAAACTGCAAGAATAATTGGCGCCAGGGAAGAATCAGGGCCCAATACCATGATACGGCTCGGGCCAAACAGCGCATACAAGATAAGCGGTATAACGGTTGCATAAAGACCATAAATACCGGGCAGTCCTGAAGCTTCGGCATATGCGATACCAACGGGTATCAACATGGTCGTGAGCACCAGACCGGCTGTTACATCACTTGTAAGCCATGATAATTTATAATCGCTAAAAGTCTGAAGGCCGGGTAGCCATCGTTTCCATCCATTTGCTGATGAGGATGCCGGTTTCATTAATTTGTTTGGTTTCGTTTACAATACTTGTAAATTCAGTTTTCCTGAGCAGGAAGTAATCAACACGGAATTCAGCGTAAACTAATGAAAAGTTGCGAGAGATGGCTTCTCCTGCAGTGTCCCGGCTTGAACCACCATAGTACATAAAGCACAATAGAAAACACACAGGGACTTGTACAGATCTATCCACGCCTATAGCGGCACAAGTCGTTTCTAACGTGCCTTATATGGTTCAAATTTTAAACTAATGATGTTGTAACTATAAACAGTTACAAACAAAAACATTCATCTTCATCTGTTTAAAAAGCAAATAGTTTTATACAAAACAATTGATGGATGCTGATGGTGTATGTTTCACACCGGAAAATTTCAGCATAAGGCAGAAAGTTCAATGGATTTTAGAACTATTTCCGAAAACCTCTTTCTAACTAATTTTATTGAAGTTCTTTTAAATACAGGTCATTGATATAACGGAACACAACTTTTTTGTGATCGGGCGAAATACTAACTTCTTCAAAAGGTGATGTTTGAAATGAACCAGCCGAAGTATAGACGATTTTTTTTTGCTCTCCTGTTATGCGATTCAAAGTCCAGATCGCATAAGCGCAATCTGAACCAAGACAAGGACCTGTATAAATGATTATGTCATCATCGGATGATAAAAAGAATTTCGAATCAATAAGCATTGTTTCAGATTCATAACTTTCCTTTACTTCATTGGTTTTCACATTGGTAATTTCAATTTTACCTGGAGAAGATATAACATCTGAACTTAGAATTAAAAGATCGTCCTTCCATATCAAATTACTGCCAGATGTTTGTGTTGGAAAGGAGTCAATAATATGCAGACTATTCATATCAAGTATGTAAGATTGACCGCTCCAATCAGTGGAGTTGATTAACGCATATTTTCCACCGTCTGAAAATTTTACAGGATAGAGGTCTCCTAAATCAGTCTTGCTTTGGGTCATCATATCTATGCAAAAGAGATGTGCGTCTATTAAGCCTGTACCAGGTAATGGGATGCAAAAACCGTCACAGGGTTGCTGCGGGGGGCTTGTGCCTTTGTAATACAAGACTTTATTAGCAAATGCAATTGCGTTGCCTGACTCATTATTGGACAAAGAGCCTATAAAATTAAAAGGGCCTTGCGGCAAAGCATAAGTATAAAAACCTGACCCGTTATTTAATCGACCTGCAAAAACAACAGCATTTTTATCTCCGGTCAGGCCTAATAAAAGGCCACCACTTTTCGGTGCGATGTCCGTTAAAGTTTTCTTGTTAAAGTCTGCTTCAATAATATCCGATTCCGCTGCAATCAGAAAAGTGCTGTTACCCGTCCAAAGATGGCCTCCATTAAATTTGGGATATCCGTAAGCTGAAAAATTTATTTTCAGTCCAAAATTGTCCGGTACCGTTGCATCTTTTTGCAGCAGCTCCTTATCATCGTTATTATTATTGATACTGACGGCGTCTTTTTTGCAGGAACCAAACAGTAACAATACAAATGCCATAACAGGGGAATATTTATATACTCTCATGAGAAAAGTTCTTAGTAAGAATTTCTTGTTGCTGAAAGTTCCCTCATAAACAGGGAAAACAATATCACGTTTAATTCAAAAACTATCAGTTTTAAATCACTTCATTTTATGATCTGAGAATTTAATTTTTGGATGGCAGGTAAAAAGTTTCTTTACTTCAATAGCAAACAAATTTTTATTTTTATTCTTTTCATCAACAACAGTTAGCACACAAGCAAATCGTTTCATACAAAACAACTGATAGATGCTGATGCGGTATACCCTACAGCGAAAAATCTCAACGTAAAACGGATGATTCAATGGTTGTATCCGATTACCACAGACTTTTTATGATTCAAAACCAACGCAAGTCTTTGGATTACTTTTTTGTCCAGAGGAAGATAGCTCATCGGCAAACAATTTATACAACAACTCAATCGAATTATAACGAAGAAATCAATCAATAAGGAAGTTAGCCGCTGGTTCTGGCATTATATTTTCATGATTCAGGTGATATAGTTCAGTTACAGAACATTTAATAATCCATTAATTTATCTGTATGAAAGCAATTGCAGGATTAGCAGGAGGATTAGCCGGAACCGTTACCGTAGCTTCTCTCCATGAAGCCCTGAGAAGAATAACGCCTGCTGCACCCCGAATGGATCTGCTCGATATGGAGTTGATACGAAAAGGATTAAAGAGCATTAACAAACAAGTTCCGGGGGAGGATGAACTTCAACGGTGGGCCGTAGGCGGAGAACTTATTTGCGATACAGCCTATTATAGTCTTACAGGATCCGGGAGTAAAAAAAGTGCATGGCTTCGCGGCGCTTTATTAGGATTGGCAGCGGGTGTAAGTGCTGTTGTTTTACCCGGGCCGCTTGGCCTTTCAGAACAGCCAGCCAATAAAACTTTAGGCACACAACTTATGACCATAGGTTTATATTTAATGGGTGGATTAGCGGCAGCGGCAACAGCGCAACTGGCAGATAATGCTAAGCAATAACAAAAATGAAAAGAGTAATGATTCTTATTCAACTGCCGGCGGCGCCGGCTCCTCCACACGGGCCTCGTTCCATTCGAGGATAAAATTATTCCGGCCTTCGCCGCTTAAGATGGTCATATAATTTTGCTGAACCAATTCAAGCAGCGAAAGAAAAAGGAATATGGCATGAATGCGGTTTTCGCATTGTTCGAAGATCTTTTCAAAGGAAACAAAACGTTGCTGTTGCACTGTATTCAGCATGAATTCACGGCTGCCTTCGATAGTGTAGTTATATTGTATTACGGTGTGCACAGGTTTATTCTGCCGTTCATTCATGCGCTTTACCACGCGTTCAAACGCCTTCATTAAACGGAATAAGGTTACCGTTTGAATTTCGGTTCCTTCCGAAGCTTCTTCTCCAACCAGCATTAATTCTTTCTGAAGGTTACCACGCTTCATCATCAGCATGCGCATGGCTTCCATTTCCGCCATTTGCGACGCGGCCTCCTTGAATTTTTTATATTCAAGGATCTTATCAACCAGTTCCTGTCTCGGGTCAATTTCATTACCCTCTGCATCCAGCTCCTTTCTCGGCAACAACATCTTTGCCTTTATACGCATCAGGGTGGATACAAATAAAATAAACTCGCTGCTCAGCTCAATATTCAGTTTTTCCTGCTGGTGGATATACTCAAGGAAGTCTTTGGTTATTTTACTGATAGGAATATTATAAATATCCAGCTCATCCCGCTCTATAAAAAATAACAGCAGGTCAAAAGGCCCTTCAAACTGTGGTAGTTTTATCTGGTATGTCGCCGTATTCACTGTTTTGTTTTAAAATATCACCTTATAAAACCGGTCAGGTTAAAAAAATAAACTGTGTAAACCGCCGCAATGTAAACAGAGAATTGTACACTGCAAAAGCAGGTTTTACACAGTTTATACCTATGAAAATCCTAAGCTTTCTTTCTTAGCTCGTCACGGATTTCCATTAGCAATTGGTCTGTAGAAGAAGGGCCGGCAGGTGGTGGCGGCGCCTCTTTTTTCTTCGTTGAATTTATTGCTTTAATAATAAGAAATAAGGCAAATGCAATAATTATGAAGGATATAACCTGGGAAAGAAAGTTACCGTATTTAATCGCTGTACCGGGAATAACCAGTTCACCAAGGTTGCTTAGATTAGCCGCTTTTAATGCAGGTGTAAGGATGGCAGGAGTGATAATGTCGTCCACCAGGGAGCTAACAATTTTACCAAAAGCGCCACCAATAATTACTGCAATGGCAAGATCAACTACATTGCCTTTAACAGCAAAATCTTTAAATTCTTTTAAAAATCCCATAGTTATTTTTTTTTGGTTAAGAATGATATGTGAATGTATAGCGTTTCTTTTTTACAACCAACCTATTGAATTATTTTTTTAAACCCGGATATTGCATATTTAGTTTTTTCAATGCATCCCGCAGCACTGTTGCTACGAGGTATTCCTTATACCAGTTCTGGTCAGCGGGTACAATTATCCATTGAACCTTATTACAATGTTTAAAACAATCCTCATAAGCATCCAGGTATTCCTTTCTTAAACCGGCTTCAATAAAATCCTGTTCGTTATACTTCCATTGTTTGGTTACGTCGTGTATTCTTTCTTCCAGCCTTTGATACTGTTCTTTTTGAGAAACATGCAGGTAAAATTTTAAGATCACCGTGTTATTATGAGTAACCAACAGGTCTTCAAATTCATTAATGGCTTTCATGCGTTTATAAGCTGTTTCATCATCTGTCAGCTTATGCACTCTTGTTACCAAAACATCTTCATAATGCGAACGGTTAAATATCTGTATCATTCCTTTTGCAGGCGTATGCCTGTGTATGCGCCAGAGAAAATCATGCAATAATTCTTCTGCCGTAGGCACTTTATAAGAATGCACTTTCACGCCCTGCGGGTTCATGCTGCCGAATACATGCCTTATCAAGCCATCCTTACCGCTTGCATCCAATCCTTGTATCACTGCTAAAACAGCATATTTGCTTTGTGCATATAAAATGTTCTGCAGCTCATTTAGTTCCTGCAGGATGGCAGGCAGCTCCGCTTTTATTTTTTCTTTATCAGTTTTCGCAGGCGCTCTGGTACTTGTTTTATCAAGCTTTATATCTGCCATAAATTTTATTGATGAATGTATGACATTTGCGAAAACTTTTTCCTGAATACACAAACTTTAAAATGGCTACTATTCAGTCTCCTTGCATTAATATGGGGAAGCTCTTTTATTCTGATGAAGATCGGCCTGCAGCATTTAAATGCTTTCCAGGTAGCATCTATCCGCATACTGAGTGCGGGTTTGGTCATGTTGCCGTTTGCCATAAGCGGTTGGAGAAAAGTTCCGGGAAATAAGATCATTACAGTAATTATTGCGGGGTTGCTGGGCAATTTCTGTCCTGCATTTTTATATTGTATTGCAGAAATAAAAATTGACAGTGCGCTTACTTCCATATTGAATGCGCTTACACCATTGTGTGCAATCATTATTGGTATTGCTTTTTTTAAACTGGCTGTTACACGACAAAAAGTTTTGGGTGTGGTCACCGGCTTTATAGGCCTTGTCTTGTTGCCGGTTGCTTCTGAAGGCGCCATCAGTTTTGCAAATATTTCTTACGCATCATTTGTATTGATAGCCACCATTTGTTATGGAACAAACGTGCATGTAGTAAACCATTATTTAAAAGAACTATCGTCAATAGATATTGCATCGATTGCACTCAGTTGTTTTATTCCGCCATGTATTTTGATCCTCGTATTCACAGGATTTTTTCATCTTCCCCTTGCGCAACATGAATTTATTTTTTCTGTTGCGGCATCATTTATATTAGGCGCATTAGGCACAGCATTGGCATCAGTCTGGTTTTACACATTGGTAAAAACCGCAGGTTCCATATTTGCTTCACTGGTTACTTATGGTATTCCCTTTATAGCTGTTTTATGGGGATTGATATTTGGCGAGCATATAACTGTTTTTGCAATCGGGTGCCTTTTAATAATACTGGCGGGGGTTTATATTGTAAATAGGAAAAGCCGGTAAAGTCAGTAAGCCGGAAAGGCATTTCTAAAAATTACCCTGGTCTGAAAATCATTTCTTGTATAAATTATTTTATATCTTCATTGGGTGAAGTTATGAGCAGCCTAATTTATTGGGTAATCTGACTCGAGACCTGTGATCCTGAATAACAATAATTATCTGCAGTTAGCCTGAGGAATACTTTTTACCTTAAAACAATGCTTTTATGAAAACTCCTTTACTCCTGGTGTTATTGGTTTGTCTTGAATTTAATGCAACTGCTCAAACAATTATCGGCAGGCAATTGGCTGATCAGTATCCCATCGGCGGTGGTTCCAAAACATATGGACTCACCTGGCTGCCTGCAGATTATAATTCCACCAATACCTATTACCCGCTGATCATATTTCTGCATGCTGCCGGAGAAGTAGGCGATGGCATCCAGGGATTATCCAAGCTGCTCAATGTTGGCTTACCCAGGAAAATAGCAGAAGGATGGGATCCGCAGGCTGTTAATCCGGCAGATGGGAAAACGTATAAGTTTATAGTGGTTACTCCACAGGCTCCAACCAGCAGCGGTTGGTCGTACAGCTATACGCATGTAAAAAATATATTGCCGGATGTTATGAGCCGGTACAGGGTTGATGCGAAAAGGGTATATATAATGGGTATCTCATCCGGTGGCGGCGGCACATGGTCATCCGTAACCAATGACAGTAATTTTACCAAAAAGTTTGCTGCCATACTTCCTATAAGCAGTGTGGGTGTAAACAACCCAAATGTAGAGTCGCCCAATATCAAATACATAAGCGGGAAATATGGCGTTAAGGTTTGGACGGTATGCGGCACACAGGATGGTTTATATAGCCTTGCATCCAGCTATGTGAATACAATTAATACGGCCACTCCTAAACCAGCAGTGCCGGCATTGCTCACCGGCGTTCCCAAATATGCGCACGATACAGCACTCTGGACGATGGTGTTTGACGCTTCCTGGAGAAATAATTCCATCAGCCGCAATTTTTATGAATGGATGTTGCAGTACCAACGGACTGATGCCGTGCAACCACCGCCGCCACCTAACCTGTTGCCTGTAGTGAATGCCGGACCGGATAAAAGCGTAACGTTACCAAAAGACACTATTAAAATAACCGGCACTGCATCAGATATTGATGGCACCATCACCTCCTACGTCTGGACGAAGATTTCGGGGCCTTCACAATTTGCCATAGAATCGCCAACGATGGCTGAAACAGTGATCAGAAATTTTGTGGCAGGAATTTATAAGTTTGAACTAAAAGTCACCGATAATATAGGCGCAACCGCAAAGGATACCGTGGCAATAACTGTATTACCAGCTCCTAATAAGCCACCTGTTGTCAATGCAGGAATTGATCTTACCATTACCTTACCATTGGATAGCGTATTGGCTTCAGGTACTGCGACAGATCAGGATGGAACGATCTCATCCTATTTATGGAGTAAAATAAGCGGCCCTTCACAGTTTTTCATTACCACCCCCGTGCAATCCCAAACATTTATCACTAAACTGGTACAAGGCGTTTATCAGTTTGAACTTAAGGTAACTGACAACTCAGGGAGTGCAGCAAAAGATACGATGACCATAACGGTATTGCCGGCGCCTAATATGCTCCCGGTTGCCAATGCAGGAAACGATCAGTCAATTACTTTACCTCTGGATAGTGTGCTACTTTCAGGCACTGCAACGGATCAGGATGGTACCATCTCCGCTTACCTGTGGCGTCAAATAAGCGGGCCTGTTTCGTCTTCTATCATCACGCCTAATCAATCGCAGACGATTGTGGCTAATCTTGCAGAAGGCACTTACCGGTTTGAATTTAAAGTGACGGATAATTCGGGTGATGCAGCTAAAGACACAGTAACGGTCAGCGTATTGCCTGCTCCCAATAAACCGCCGGTTGCGGATGCAGGAAATGACCAGGCAATTACACTTCCGGTTAATAGCGTAACACTAACAGGAACGGCTTCAGACCCGGAAGGAAAGATATCTTCTTATGTATGGAACAAGGTAAATGGACCCGGGCAAATCAATATTGAATCGCCACACCAGTTGCAAACATTGGTTAATGGTCTCCAGGAAGGTGTATATAAATTCGAACTGATTGTTACCGACGATCATAACGAGTCGGATGCTGATACTGTAACGATTGCTGTGCTGCGTCAACCAAACCAGCCACCCTTTGTAAACGCCGGTAATGACCGGGTAATTATTTTGCCGGCCGATTCTCTAACACTTCAAGGCATTGCAAACGATCCTGATGGAACAATAACTGCGTATCAATGGAAAAAGATTGATGGACCTGCTTCATTTAATATAGTTTCTCCTGATCAACCGGAAACTGTAGTGAGTGGTCTTCATGCCGGTATTTATCAATTTGAATTAGCCGCAACAGATAATGAAGGCGCCTCATCGGCTGACACAGTAATGGTATCAGTAATGGACCCGCCTCCTAATAAAATTCCTGTAGCCAGTGCCGGTGATGACCAGGTGATCTATTTACCTGCTGATAATATAACCCTGAATGGCTCGGGCTCAGATACCGATGGAACAATAACAGATTATCAATGGGAAAAAATTGACGGGCCGGATCAATTCCTGATAGAACAGAAACATCAGGCAGAAACCGTAGTTTCAGGTTTGACACAAGGAGTTTATCAATTTGAATTAACGGTCACAGATAATGACGGAGACATATCAAAAGATACAGTTGCCATAACCGTATTGCCGCCTAATCAGCCACCGGTTGCCGATGCGGGTGCCGACCAGGAAATTTCATTGCCGACGGATAGCATATCGCTGTCAGGCACTGCTTCAGATGCCGACGGCACTATTGCATCTTATTTGTGGACTAAAGTAAGCGGACCCGAACAATTTTCCATAGTATCTCCGGGTGATAAAAATACGATTGCAGATGATCTTACAGAAGGCACTTACCAGTTTGAATTAAAAGTGACGGATAATACAGGTGGCATAGCAACAGACACCGTAACGGTTACTGTACTTCCTGCACCTAATCAACCGCCGGTAGCTGATGCAGGAAATGACCAGGCTATTTACTTTCCTGCCGACAGTATTACTCTAAGTGGTTCGGGCTCCGATACAGATGGAACAATAACGGATTATCAATGGGAAAAAATTGACGGGCCGGATCAATTCCTTATAGAACAGAAACATCAGGCACAAACCGTAGTGTCAGGTTTGACACAAGGAATTTATCAATTTGAATTAATGGTTACAGATAATGACGGAGACATGTCAAAAGACACAGTTACCATAACCGTATTACCGCCTAATCAGCCACCGGTTGCTGACGCGGGAACCGACCAGGAAATTTCATTGCCGCAGGATAGCGTATCGCTGTCGGGCAATGCATCGGATGCAGACGGAACGATTGCATCTTATTTGTGGACTAAAGTAAGCGGACCTGAACAATTTTCTATAGCCTCTTCGAATGATAAAAAGACAATTGTGGATGATCTTGCGGAAGGCACTTACCAGTTTGAATTAAAAGTTACTGATAATGCAGGCGCAACAGCAAGAGATACTTTAATAGTTACGGTACTTCCTGCACCTAATCAACCGCCTGTTGCCAATGCAGGAAGTGACCAGACAATTACGTTGCCCAAGGATAGTGTGTTGCTATCAGGCACTGCTTCAGATGCCGACGGCACTATTGCATCTTATTTGTGGACTAAATTAAGCGGACCTGAACAATTTTCTATAGCCTCTTCGAATGATAAAAAGACAATTGTGGATGATCTTGCGGAAGGCACTTACCAGTTTGAATTAAAAGTTACTGATAATGCAGGCGCAACAGCAAGAGATACTTTAATAGCTACGGTACTTCCTGCACCTAATCAACCACCTGTTGCCAATGCAGGAAGTGACCAGACAATTACGTTGCCCAAGGATAGTGTGTTGCTATCAGGCAACGCTTCAGATGCCGACGGCACTATTGCATCTTATTTGTGGACTAAAGTAAGCGGACCTGAACAATTTTCTATAGCCTCTTCGAATGATAAAAAGACAATTGTAAATGATCTTACAGAAGGCACTTATCAATTTGAATTAAAAGTTACTGATAACGCAGGCGCAACAGCAACAGATACTTTAACGGTTACCTTACTTCCTGTTCCTAACCAGCCACCGGTTGCCAATGCAGGAAGTGACCAGGTTATTACGTTGCCAAAGGATAGTGTGTTGCTATCAGGCAGCGCTTCAGATGCAGAAGGACCGATTGCTTCTTACTTATGGAGCAAGGTTAGCGGGCCTGCCCAATTTTCCATAGCGTCTCCGGATGATAAAGAGACAATTGTAAATGATCTTACAGAAGGCACTTACCAGTTTGAATTAAAAGTTACTGATAAAGCAGGCGCAACAGCAACAGATACTTTAATAATTACGGTACTTTCTGCTCCCAATCAGCCACCGGTTGCCGATGCAGGAAGTGATCAATCAATTATATTACCGTTGAATACAGTATCCTTATCAGGCAGTGGTACTGATGTTGATGGCACCATTGCTTCTTACGGCTGGACAAAGGTTTCAGGGCCTTCTCAATTTACTATCAGCAACACCAATATTGCAGCGCCGGTGTTAACTAATCTTGTCGCGGGTACTTACACGTTCCGGCTTACTGTTACGGATAATAAAGGTGCTACTGCTACAGATGACATGAATGTTGTTGTAACGCAAATCCTGGCAGGCTACAAACTTATTCCCGGAAAGATTGAAGCGGAAGCTTACACTTCAATGAGTGGCATAAAAACGGAAAATACAAGCGATGCAGGCGGTGGCCTCGATGTGGGATGGATCGATAACGGCGATCGGATGGACTTTAACGTGTATGTAGATTCTGCAGGCACCTATACGGTAAATTTCAGAGTGGCAACTGCGAATAACGGTGCGAAATTGCAACTGCGTAAATCGGATGGCACTGTGTTAGGCAGCCTCGACCTACCCAACACGGCAAGCTACCAGGGATGGATCACGAGAAGTATTGTTGTATCTCTCGCCCAGGGATATCAAACGATTAGAGTCATCTCTACCGCAAGTCTTGTATGGAATTTTAACTGGATGGAATTTGTACGCGGTGTACCATCAGCCAAAATAATACCGGCAAAAATTGAGGCCGAAGCTTATACTACCATGCTGGGAATACAAATGGAACCTACCGGCGACACAGGTGGCGGTCTTAATGTAGGCTGGATAAATAACAACGACTGGCTGGATTACTATGTAAATGCATCGTCAGCCGGCACGTACAATGTAACCTTCAGAATAGCCACACCCAACACAGCCGCAAAATTGTCGATAACAAAACCCGATGGAACTGTATTGGCGAACGTGAATATTCCTAAAACAGGCGGTTACCAAACCTGGTCAACAGTAAGTACCGGTATAACACTACCACAGGGTCCGCAAACCCTGCGAATAATTTCAAAAGCAGCACAGGACTTCAATTTTAACTGGCTTGAGTTTACAAAGAGCAGCAGCCTGATCGCACAAAATACTGAAGACTTTTCACGGACTGAGCGTGTGGAAGCTTCGATGGCTGATGCATCTTCTTTTGAAATAAGTCCTAACCCTGTAAGGGACAGATTCAATTTGACGATCAACAATGAGAATACAGGTATAGTAAAAATACAGGTTGCCGATCTGCAGGGTTCTGTAAGAAAAGAGTTCCGGCAGGTAAAAGACCTGAGAAGTCCGCAAACAGTAAACTTATCATTGAACGGACTTACGCCCGGAATATATACAATCAGGCTGCAGATAGGCAACTGGAGTTATTCAAAATTGATCTTTAAAGAATAGCCTGTAACGGTGTGAAGCCCGGATTTTTTAAGTTGAATTTTTACCTGTAATAATTCGAGCTTTAAAATGAACCAAACGGCATATCGTTAACTCCTCTAATAAAAAAACTGCGAAACTTTTTTGCTTCGCAGTTTTTCTGTGAATGAGTTATACTGTTGTTATCTCAAACAAGAATTGTCATTTTATTTGCCACGAATAAAACAGAAACACAGAAGAATTTGTTGCGGTTTATGATGCTCACTTGCCACTACTGGTTCTTGTCCTTTTTTTCCTGTATCAGTTGCAGTAATTGCATGCCCATTAACCCGCTTAAGCTTCCGTTACTGCCGCTGTCGCCGCTTACAATAAGATCAGGGATGATCTTGATATTGCCCTTACCAATTTCTTCAGTGATCTTAAACTTCGTAAAGTTATCGCCACCCATTGCTTTTACCTGTAGTTCATACGCTTCGGCAGTTGATTTACCAATGGCCATAATTTTTTCCGCTTCGGCCAAACCGGTTTTTGATATCCGCTCTGCATCTGCAGTGGCATTGAGCTTCGTCGCTTCGGCTTGTGCCCCGGCTCTCATTTTTGTAGCTTCAGCTTCGGCGTTTGCCCGCATCTTGGTGGCATTTGCTTCGGCATCCACCTCCAGTATCACACTTTTCGCGTCACCTTCCGCCTTCTTTACGGTAGCATCTGCGGTGCGCTGTGCGATCTCCACGTTTTGTTGCGCTTTTACAATTTCTTTCTGCATATCGGCGATAGCCGTTTCTTTTTCCACGCCTTGTCTTTGCTCCTGCGCTATCCTTTGTGTTTGATACGTTTTTTGTTGCTCCTCAGCAAGCTTCCTGTCGGTGAGCGTTTTCATCAGCGCTTCGGGCGGAACGATGTCGCCGATCAATGTATCTACTGCGTTCACATTATATTCATCCAATACAGCTTTAATATGCTCTTTTGCTGCCTGCTGCCTTTCTTTACGCGTGCTCAGGAAAGAGATCACATCGCTGTCCTGGGCGCTGTTACGGAAATAGTTGCCTATCGTTGGTTCCAATACCTGGCTCACGAGATTGTTCATGCTGCCGAAACGCGCGATCACTTTCGGCGCTTCATTTGCCGGGATATGAATGATCTGCGCTACATCAAGGTTAAATGGGAAACCATCTTTACTGCGCACGGTGATGGTAGAAAGATTTTTATCGAGCATATGCGCCTCGCTTCTGGCATTGGCCCAGTTCAAAACAAGATTAGTGGTGGGAACCAACTCTACCTTCATGGTGTATTTATTAATAGGATATTTGCCCGGCCCGAGCGCCTCCATCCATACACCGCGGAAACCCTTGCTTACAATATTGCCGTGTTTAAAAGTTTCCCCGGTAAGGTCTTTGCCATCTTCACCAATATAAGAGATCACAACGCCTACATGGCCGATAGGTACATCTGTCATGGGAATCTCTTCTATCTGGATCGCCCAGGGATTAATATAATAACTTCCGGCCAGTACCACTTGCGGCTGAAGCCCGCGGTTACCGGCATTCAATAAGAAACTATCAAAATCCTGGAAGTTGTTATGGCCTTCCACAAACTTACCTGCAATTTGTCCCTGGATGATAGGTGCGCCATCCATAGTTGTAATGATACCGAGCATATTTTCATGAATAATGCTCATATCGGCAATAGTTATGGTAAAAGCATACGTGTTGATACGATATGTACCCGGCGTAAGGATGTGCGTTTGGCGGCCTTTCTGCCCACCATTATTTAAGAAGGTTTCTGTATCCTGGAAATTGTCGCAGGCTACATTACGTGCAAGTATGTTACCGGTTGGCAATGCCGCACCGTCGTTGCTTAAAACCAATCCGATCTTACCTTCAGGTATTACCGTGAATGGTTGCATATCTACACCAAATTGCCAGGGCCACATACCCCAGTAAAGACCCGGCGCTAAAGTCTTCGCCTGGAAACCAGCCTCGCCTTTGGTGGCGATGATCCTTCCATCAGGCAGTTCGCGGTTGGCGCCAACCAGCACAAATTTTTTTGTTACAAGGCCTATGCGGTTTTCGGGAACGATAACCATCCCGCAGAAAACCCTTAATATGAATTTGTAAAAAAGAGGAAACATTAATACCAGGAATATCCACCAGTAATTAATAATAAAAGAAAGAATGTTCATACGATTCGGTTAAGATTTTAAAAAATGAATTTATCTGCAGTTGTGTGCAGGGTTTGGTATGGCTTACTCTCCCGTCTTGGTTGTTTGTAAGCGGATCGCAAAAATCTGCATCTATGCAATACGAAAGCATAATAAGTTTAATTGTGAATAAGTTTTAACAATTATAACAGACTGTAATTCCATTTCCCGGTAACAATAGAAAGGCATTTTGGAATTTTGGAATTGTGTGTACAACTCGAAATAGTTTGAATCTCAAAATCCACAAATCCCGAAATCAGCAATCACAAACATTGTTTTATTTCTTCCATCGTTTCTATAAATGCCTGTTCCTGTTTAATGTCTTCGCGCCATGCGAGGCCTCTTTCAATAAGATCAATTTCTTTTTTAATAGTTGCTCCGGGCTTGCCCGCTTCGTTACCCATGATCAGCACTGTATCTGAAATAGCAACCGATGTTGGAATATCATGCGATACGATGATGAGCGTTTTAAATTCATCGGAAACGGAAACCTGTAACAACAGGTCTGTTACCTTATCTAAAACGCAAACATCCAAACCGGAGAATGGCTCATCGAGCAATAAAAAATCAGAACCTTTCAGCAACTGCTGCATGATACTGGCTCTTTGCCTTTGCCCGCCTGATAATTGCTGCGGGTATTT
This sequence comes from Parafilimonas sp., assembly GCA_036274175.1. Classification (GTDB taxonomy): domain Bacteria; phylum Bacteroidota; class Bacteroidia; order Chitinophagales; family Chitinophagaceae; genus Parafilimonas. The sequence goes on along the minus strand of DASUGF010000083.1, from coordinate 116,934 downwards.
TTTTAGTTCATCTTTTAAATTGAATTGATCTGCATAATTTTCTATGATTGCCTTTTCATTTCCGCGCAATGCCCCGTTTTGTTTTGCAGCCAGTAATAATGAGTGATAAACTGTTCTCCATTCAAACAAATAATAGTTCTGGAAGATCACACCCATATCACCGGCCTTTACCTTTTCTTTATTGCGTAACCGGATAACGCCGGAAGTTGGTTTTTGTAACCCTGCCAGTATCCTGAATAACTGTGTTTTACCAATACCGCTTCTGCCAATAAGGGAAACTACCTGCCCTTGTTTTATACCCGGGCGAACAATGTCTTTAATGTAAAAGTTTATGTTGCGCAGAATTATCTTATCATCATAAGAGAGATGGATATTTTCTGCTTTTAATAACGTATCTGTTTTTATGCATGTTGTTGTCATGATGCTGTCTCCTTTTTTAATTTGCTGTAAGGGAATAACCAATGTCTTGTCAATCCTAATAAATAGTCAAAGCACAAACCGATGATGAAGATGATGAGTTGCAACGCCACTACATGCGTAATGTCGTTGTACTTGTTGTACTTTATGAGCAGTGTACCGATGCCGCCTTCACTCATACTTAAACCTTCCACCATCGTTATCATCATCCAGGCGATAGCGAAGTTTTGACGAAGTATTTCAAATACCTGGTCTGCTTTGCCAACAATGATCACTTCATACAATGTTTGCCAATTGTTATAGCCAAGCGTTTTACATAATTCATATTCCTGTTTGTCTATGTTGATGATGACAGAAAGAAATGAGGTAGTGAAGAATGGTACAATACCAAATACGAGTAACGATAATTTTAATTCACTTCCATCTTTGGTTAATAACGTGAAGATGAATATTAAACCGGTTAGAGTTAAGTATCTGCACTTCACGATGAATTGCGCAATGGTTTTGAAAAAAGGTATCACCGATAAATAAGCGAATAACAATGTGATGATGATAGAATACAACATGGCTTTTAAAGTAAGTGATAGACTTACCAGCATGTTATCCAGTAACAATTTGGAAGTAAGCAACTGCCCGAAGGCAGTTGCTATGTTACCGGGCTTAGGTATCAAACCATCAGAAGTTATTTGCCATGCAGTGATGGTGATGATCACCTGCAGTACGATCATAATGATGAGCGTTTGTTTGCTGATATGACCGAAGGGTTGGAGGATGCTACGCCAGCCCGAGCCCCCAACCCCTAAAGGGGAGTTAGTAACTCCCGGGGATTTTGAGAGTACTTCCTTTTCGTTCGGATTATTGATAAATATTTCCATTTTAGTTTTATTTTTTTTGAATCACTAACACGAAGGCGGTAAGTGCTACAAAGCCTTAGTGCTTCTTTGTGTCATTGCGCCTTAGTGGTTTAAATTGTTGAATAGCGCTATGCAGTACAAGGGAGTGATCCCGCATCAAGTGCGGGACAAGCTACAACCGTATTCAATGCCTGCCCTGTCGCTGGTTTCATAAAAATTTTATTCAAAAGAAAGATGACTTTGCGGTGACCTTTCTCACTCCCCTTTAGGGGCTGGGGGATTACTCACCCAATACAATTTCCACTCTCCTGTTTTTGCTTCTGCCTTCATCCGTGCTGTTGTCTGCAATAGGTTTGGCAGAACCATAACCTTTTGCTTCAATGCGGTTTTGTTTTAGACCTTTCTTTTGCAGATAAGCCTGAACAGCTTCGGCGCGATGTTCTGAAAGCGGTATGTTCACTGCATCAGAACCTTTATTGTCTGTGTGGCCATACACACCAATCTTCAACCCTTCGGCAACCACTGCTGATTCAAAAATTTCATCAAGCGGTTTATAAGATGATGGCTTAATGTTGGCTGAACCTGTTTCAAACTCGATGCTGTAACTTTTTGAAGAAATTGCAGAAGTAATATTCTCAGCATAGTTTGTCTCGATGGCTTTGCCCTGCATCAACTCGGGATGATTAGATATAACACTGTACAAAAAGCTTTTATCAACAGCCTTTTCATAAGGCATAAATGTTGGCATCAGCGATGGATACATTTTTACCATCAGGTTACCAAATGTGTTGTACACAGCTTTGTAACGGTCCACTTTATCATCGCCTAAACCATACGTATTTGCCATATCAGCAAGATTGAAAACCATAGAACCTCCAAGATTTACTTTCAGGCCCTGTACATCTTTTTCTTCCACGCCGTTGTAATATTTCAACCAGTAATCAGCATCTTTTTCCTGGTACACTGCAGCACTTACTGTAGCAGCAAATGCTTTGGCTTCGTTGAAAGATCTTACCTGGTCGCCAGCCTGCGCCAATGCAATGATCATGTTCTCAATATCAGTCCTGTGATCATATGCCCACTTCTTAATAGCAATGGTTTGATTAGGCATTTGCGATGCATATTGTTTGGTGTTGGCTATCGTAACAAGCCCGCCTTTTTTGGAAGCAACATTTACATCGCCGGGCGTCCATGTAGCAACTCCATCTACACCAACCGTTGTATCAACGCCGGTTGTTTTGCCATTTACCACCATTCTTCTTTTCTCTGTATAACCCGTGATGTATTTATTGGGTGCATCCAGGAAATCATTAGCGGCAATGATGTTGATAGCGTTTCCATCGTAAGTCGTTTCATCAGGATTCACCCTTAAACCATTATCACCTGCCCATTTCAGCAAAATGTTTATATCACCATCGCGCAACACACCCGCCACACATTTACCAATAGCATTATGCGGGTCCTGTTTCCAGCTTGGCGGCGCCATCACCTGGTCTTCACCAAATGATTTACCATGAGATACAGGAATAATGATGGGCTGATATTCCGGCCCGAGCACTTCCAGTTCTTTCGACAAAGAAGTCATGAAAGCGGGCATGCCGTCACCCATGAATGTTATCAGCACGGCATTGGCATTGGGATTATTTTTATAATCATTCGCAAACTTTACAAGGTCTGCCATTTGTTTGTTGCAGTCATCCTGTCTTACATAAGTAATGTCAAGATGCGCTTTATCAAACAAGGAACCTTTTGTTGTTTGTACACCGCCGTTGGCATACATGCCGGAGAACTGGCTGTTCCACGCCATGCGTTCCCAGGTGATTTTTGTGCCGCCATTCACTGCTGCGGCATTTGATGGAAGCGGCAACAGCACTGCGTTCCCGCTTAATGATGCGTTGGCTGCATCGGGTAAGGTCACCTGCCCCAGGTCAACAGATTGTATTGCTTCTTTCGGACGGCTTTGATACCATCTTATACTTAAAATTCCGGTTGTTACTACTGCGGCAATGATCAATAATTTGCCTGCAGGTTTTAATTTGAATGCCATAGTTGTATGTTTTATGCCCCTATCCCCTAAAGGGGGATCGAAGCGGTTGATAAAAATTTTGTTTTAATAAGGGCAATAGTTTACCAGCAGGTGCTTTGCCCTTATTCAGCACCTGTTGTATTACTCACTTATTTGTTCAGTAATTCTATTCGGCTGACCGTGAGACTTGAAACGTCAAACGTGAGAGATACAGATTAATCAAGCAGACCCCTGTATTTGTCTGTGATGGTTACTCCTTTTAACTTACCATTATCTGCATTTTTATTCAATGCATCTTTGCTGTAGTTAAAGTCAGTATCAAGGTTAAAACGGTTGATGAGTTCAATAGCCTGTGCGGATTTTGCTTTATCTTCCAGTACTTTGTCATCCATGAATTGCTGCGTTACATCTATCGCAGATTTTATGTGGCCGATCTTTTCACCGATCTGCTGTTTCAATACAGCCAGAGCTTTTTCAGCATCCTGGTTCAGTTCATCATCGCCTTTAAATGCTTTCATCGCACTGGTTACCGCAGACAAACCCGTAGTAACAGAATAGTACAGATCTTTCTTTGCTTCCAGGTCAAGCTTTGCATCTTCCAGCATGATACCGCTTTCTTCATATGCAGTCTCCGAGAATTTGATCAGCTTATTGAGGTCGCCAACAATGGGTGTAACATTATCAATGTATTCGCGACAGCGCAACACATTATTTGCATAGAGATCAATTTGTCTTGCATTACCATTCTCCTGTTGCAGTATTTTTATTTTCTGTGCATTTAACTGCAACTCTTTTTCTTTACCGCTGAGCTTATCTGTCAATTCACTTTGTTTGCCTTTCAGCCTGGCTGATTGGTGAAACAAGGTTGTTCTGTCTTTATAGCCTTGTTCAATTTTCATTTGCAGAATATTGAAGGGATTTAATTCAATCGCGATACCAATGGTATAATTGGCGATGAATTCAGAGAAGTAACGGATAGCTCTCCAGAATTTTTTGTTGGTGATGATCATCAGTAAAAAACCCAATACTGCGCCACCAATAATTAAGTTGATGAGATTCCATGTTACCGTTATCAGCCAGGGCAATACATATACCGTAAAGGCATAAGCCAGCCCTGCAAAAAGCGAAAGCGCCACAATAGTTGTAGCAACATTCTTCGGCTCCGAAAACCAGCCAGATTTTTTTGTTTGTTGAATTGTTGTTATCATTTTTTTTTGTTGTTTTTAGTTGTTAATGATTATTTACTTGTACTCATTATTCATTACTCATTATTCATTACTCATTATTCATTACTCATTACTCATTATTCATTATTCATTATCTATCACCACCCACCACTCACCACTCACCACTCACCACTCACCCACATACTGCTCTATCTTTTTTATATCCTGCAAAATTTTATTTTTCATGTTCTGCATTTCCCGCGCATAAGCGCCGCTGTTGCTTTCGATCTTCTCTTCATTTTCTTTTACTTCAAGTTGTAACGCATTTATCTTGTTTTGCAGATCAGTTATTTCTTTTGCGAGTGCCTCCATGCGTTTGGAATTACTTTCAATCTCCTGTTGTTTGCTTTGCACTTTTTCTTTTAATGCCGCATCAACCGTTGTGTGAAAGTTATTTGCATCCGTTTCCAAAACCTCCACATATTGTGTTGCCGAATACAACAGTTTTTGTTTATCCAAACCCTGTACACTCAAACCGGCAAAGGCTGCACTGTATCTTGCTTTTTCATCCGGTATGCTTACCATGGCTTCGGTCATCTTAGAGAACTCGAAGTAATCAGGACCCGGAAGATTTGCATCTTTAAAAAGCCGGTCGAAATACTGTTTGAACTTTTGCGTTGTTTCATTGTTATCGGGCTGACGCTTTGGAAGCGTCTGACCGTTTAACGCATTTACTGTGGATGTTTGTTTTATTGCTTCCGGCTTTGTAACAGGCGTTTCGTCATCTGTTACTTCCACAAAAGCCGAAAGAATTTTTCTGCCAATGTTTGCCATGTATTGTTGATTTAAGTTTTAATATGTCAGATAGTTTAGCCGTAATTCATCCAATGAAAACGCATCTGCATTTCGTATCGCTTTTCGCTGTGTGGAGGTGGCCTGCCCGTTTGCATGCACACCATACTTGTATAATGCCAGTATCAATAACACGATACAGGCAACAACCAATAATATTGGTTTCATTTACCTATTTGTTTTGAATGATTCCTGTTAAGGAAAATGCTTTTTAAAAACTTGTCGGTTAAAATCTTTACTGTGTAGTGTTAATATTACAGGCTGGAGATTCCCGGTGGATTTTCCCTTAATCTGCAAAGGGTAAATAACGCTGCCAGAAATTTATGTTTCATATTACGCCGGAGATGTACTCCTGTTTGATTTGAAGGCGTAAAGTTATATGGCGTTAACAAATGCTTGTATCAATCCGATACAAACGGTGTTTTTTATTTAATAAATGGTAAAGTATGTGTGATGAACGAAAAGATATTGGTTTAAGCGTTATAATTATGGTTTGAACGGCTGAGGTAATTTTAAACCTTAGTTTGATGATGATTATTAAATAGTTATTTATTAAAAATCCCTGTATGCAAAGCAGAAATAACTGCGATATGTTGATATCCTGATTATATTATCTAACAGATCATTTTTTCTTATGCAGTATCAATTCAGGTTTTGATTCACGCTTTAATCTCAATACATTTTTCGCTTCATCAATTTCTGCTATTTCATATTCGTGCATTTCGTGCTTTGTCTCATCTATTATGTCAAGACAAGGGTTGTCGCCTTTCATGCATACTTCATATTTGTATTGCGCTTTGGTGACATTTGAAATAGCTTCTACGTTGCCTTTGCCGCTTGCGGCCGGTTCAAAAATTAGAAATAAACTGCCGTTATCTGTTTCCCATTTTCCGGGTAAAGCAGTTTCAATTGAAGGGATGCTGACTGCTTCCATAGAATTTGTTTTTGAGGATACTAAATTAACTATTTTAAACTTATGCGTCAATTCTATAAAGCTGTGAACGGTGTTAAAACTAACTTGCGCATAACCTGTTATTAATAATCAAAATTATCGGGAAAGGTTTTTTTTGAGTAGTGGTAACGCGACTATTCAAAGGGTGTTACGACAAGAGCTTATATGATTTGATCTTCATTTCAATTTTACCACACCCGACTTATACAAGTTCAATGATTTTTGTATGATGCTTTTTACGGTCTTCACAGGCAGGTCTTTTTCAGGATCGAACAACATAATTTTCATTCGCGAACGTTTCTCCTGTATTAAAAATGGCTCATTAAAATACTTCCCTTCTACAATTCCGATATAAGGCTGTTTTAATTTTTTGTGAATCCAGGTATAGCAAAACATTTTCCCCTTGTAACAAAAGAATGGCATTCTGTATTTCCATTCAGCGGAAACATTTTTATCCTGCTCCAATATGATTTTTTTAAGCGCGAGTAAACAGCTTTTCAAAGGTTCTTCCTGCTGTTCATAAAACCGGTCGTCCGCTTTCATTACATGTAAACATTTTTAAGGTATCAATCTAGTGCCCAACTATGCTATGGGTAAGACGCTTGTAAGCGTCTGACCGTAATATGAGATTTTGTAGACTTCAGTCATCAATAGGAAAAAATTATCTTGGCGTATCCTTTATCAATTTCAAACTTATCCAGTTGTCTCTTTGCAATTGTTTATTGAGAACAAAATTGTATGTTGAAGCAAAGGGTATTATGGCTTCCTCATCATCGCTTAAAAGACCGCTTAATAAAAGATTTCCTTTATCAGCTAAATATTTATTGAACAGCGGGAAATTTTCCTGGATAACGTTGCGTGTAATATTGGCCAATATAATATCACAAACACCATTGGTTATAGGTTGATCGGCAAGTTCCAGATCAATGTTTTGAGCATTGTTGTTTTTAAAGTTTTCTGCTGCATTTTCAATGCTCCGGTTATCATTGTCTATCGCAATAACAGTAGCTGCGCCTAACTTGTCTGCAAGAATTGCCAGTACGCCGGTTCCCGTTCCAAAATCTATAACATGTTTATCGTGAAAATTTATTTCCTGCATTTGTTGTAACATCATGTAAGTGGTGGCATGATGACCGGTTCCAAAACTCATTTTAGGCGTGATAATAATTTCATACTTTACATCTTTTATTGATTCATGAAATCCTGCTCTTACCGCACAAAAATTTTCTACAATCACCGGTTGAAAATTCGATTCCCATACTTTATTCCAGTTCGTATCAGGTAATTCGGCAACAGCATATTTTAACTGAAACTGTTGCGCTAATTCTTTCAGTTGCTCTTCATTGAATAATGATTTTGGGATAAATGCTTTTAATATATTCTGTTCTTCTTCAAAACCTTCATATCGCAGGTCGGAAAGCATGGCTATCAAAATATCGCCTGCTTCTTCAGATGGTTCAATAAACCTGATTTCGATATATGCCATATTGAAAAGTACAATGTTTTTATTACTGAGCAATGAATATTGAGTGGCTGCCCTTACTCAGTAAAACATAAATTCAAACAATCAATAATCAACACTCAACACTCAATATTCAAGTTTTGGAATTTCTCCCTGGGCATTGAATATTGAACATTGAATATTGAGCGTTTTGAAATTGCTTTTATTCTGCAAGGCATAATCAACAAGCAATAAGCATATTCAAGTAGTGAACGTTTCTGTAAGGCCATTTACTTATACATCGCTGCAAAGCTCATTCATTTACTATCGTCCATGTAAAGCAAGCACCATCTTTCCGGTCTGGGCGTGTGCCTTTTGCATCTGCTGCGGCGAGATTTTTGGCGTCTGGTTCAGCGAATAAATACCGGTGTGTAGTAAGTGACATGAGCATAAGATCGCCCTGTAACATATCTACCCATTGAAACAACGAAGCATCTCCTTGTTCCTTTTGTTCTATTCTTACTTCAGCCATACCGCCATTATTTTTTACAGTAACAAAACCGTTGTCTGCTACAGATTGCAATGCGACCCTTCCATCACCCCGATCCAGTACACGGAAATGAGAAGTATTGCCCTGCGCGAAATTGTCTGTAACGGCAACGGGGCGAACGAAATCTTTCCAGTTCACCAATACAGTGCTGTCAGCCAGACTTATTAATTTGATGATCTTTTTATCCGGGATGGGTTTTGTCAATCCCTTTGAACGAGGCTCTTGCACAATGAAATTATTAAAGTCGGCATAACCACCTTCTGTACCCGATGTGTTGAAATTAAAAAGTGTAAAACGTACGCCCTGAAAAGTTCGAAGTTGAAAAGGGATGATCACTGAATCGCCGATTGTGTTAAAATTGACGCCGTCTGTACTGTAACTGAATAAGGCTTTGTTCACATCAAAATTGCAATGCACTCTTAGCCAAACATGTGCAGTTGCCAATAGTGCTGTCATGATATTATTTACCTGCTGATCAAATTGCTTTAGCTCAACAGCGTTTGCTTTTTTGCTCACGCTGATCCATGCGTATGGAAGATTAAGCAAGGCAAGTCCTGCAATATCGCCAGCCTTTAATCCACTCGCATCTAACTCGGTGGTCACAATCGATTCAGGACCAATAGCGCGCTGTGTTAAAGAATTATGTGCAAGCCAGAAATCTTTTGCAGGCAATGCATGCAAGCGTAAAAAACCTTTTCTTTCAGTAATTGACCATTTATTATCAACAGGTACATGATTCCATTGCCACACAGGTTGTAAAGCATTGGTGGAAAAATCGTCGGAGCGTTCATACGGTGCGTGTGGCGGTGAAGAAAAACCGGTATTCGGTTTTCTCCACGTACGTGGCGATCGGGTTAAGTTTCCCGGCAAGCCAAAATAAGGCCATTCATCTTTCCAGGTAACAGGCGATAAAGTTGTAAGACGCCCAACAGCATTATGATCCATCATCGACCATCCCCACCATTCACCGGTTTGTGTTTGCACAATTCCACCCTGGTGCAATGTGATACATCCCACATAATTTGTTGCCGGCGATATTAGTTTAAATGGCGGCCCGTTTTTATAATCCCTCGATTGCCAGCTTGTACCAACGCCAAGGTTTTCTTCTGCACTCATTACATTTATTTCATACGGTCCTTCCGGTTTATCGGCACGTAAACAAACCTGGTAACATACGGGGTCGTAGTTAGTATTGGTGATATAATATTTGCCATTGATTTTATAAAAATGGCTACCCTCGCCTGCGCCACTTCCTTTTGATACAATTATTTTTTCACTGCCTGGTTTTATGTCAAGTAAATCCTCAGTAAGCTCAGCCATATGCACTTCATCATAACCCCAAATCACATACACTTTTCCGTCATCATCAAAAAGCACCGACAGATCATGCATTGATTTTTTCATAGAAGTTTGTGTCCACGGACCTCGCGGGTTGGTTGCTGTGAACAGTTGCGTAGTTTGTCCATTCACATTGGAGAAGATATAAAACCTGCCATTATGATAACGCAGGCATGGCGCCCAGATGCCTTGTCCGTAAATATCTTTTCCTTCTTCAAGACGATAAGCCGGACCGAAGTCAAGTTTATTCACTGCATAGGTTAAGAACTCCCAGTTCACCAGGTCTTTTGAATGCAATACCGGCAGCCCGGGCACGACATGCATGGTGGTACCGGTGAGATAATAATCATCTCCGACACGTATCAGGTCAGGATCAGAAAATTCATCATAAAAAAGCGGGTTGGAAAAAGTTCCATTGCCATTATCTGCTATCCAGGTTGAAGTGGCTATTGCTTCACTTTTTTTGGAAACATTTGTTTGGGCTCCACTTACTATATTGGCAAAAATGAACAGTAAAATAAAGTGTTGTTTGGCGATGTTTTTAATCATTGATTGCATAACTAAAAAAAGATGATTGGTAGTTATTAACGCAATATTAGTTTAACTAAAGCTTGTGTTTGATAAAAAATCAGGCGTATTAGTTTTATTATCATGATCAAACAACACTTGTTGTCCTTTTATTATTTTCTTTCACTGTTGTATTATTATCGCAGCAATACTTTTACCGCTTAATAATGAACAAGGCTTTTATTTTGCTGTTGCTGCTTTTGTTATAAGCAATATTAAATCTATCATTGCTGCCTGGTTTTATTGATTGAAATAAACCGATAATTATTATGAGCAAAGATCAAAAAACAGACCTGCTGCAATTTCTTTCGGTTTACCCGGAAGAAAAACAACAAACAGCTTTGTGGCTAAGAGATTTTGTTTGGGGTTTGTACCCGCAATGCAACGAGTTGATCTATGATAATTACAATGCATTGGCGTTTGGCTGGTCACCCACCGATAGAGTTGGCCATACGTTCTGTTCGATAGCGGTTGGAAGAACAAGCTATAATGTTCACTTCGGCTTTTACCGGGGAAGTGAGATTGCCGATCCTGAAAAAAAACTTATCGGTGAAGGCAATCAGTACAGGTATATTTTGGTTGAAGACATCAGCAAGTTTCCAAAAACCTATATCAAAAAATTGCTGAAAGATGCTTATGCAAATTCACTGGCAAAAGTGATAGATAAAAAGCAAATATGCAACGGAGAAACAATAGTAAAATCTATCTCAGCCAAAAAGAGAGCAATAAAAAAATCAGCACCCGGGAAAAATATCAAACAAAAAAAGAAATGATCTTCCGCGAAGCGACCATTGAAGACATACCTCAAATACAACTGGTAAGAAATTCTGTAAAAGAGAATATGTTTAGCGATCCTGCTTTGGTAACGGATAAAGATTGCAAAGACTATTTAACGCAAAAAGGTAAAGGCCGGGCTTGCATAATTGAAAACAGGTTGGTTGGTTTTTCTATTGTTAATTTAAAAGACAAGAATATCCGGGCTTTGTTTGTACATCCTGATTTTGAGCATAATGGCATTGGAAAAAAGCTGCATGATATGATGCTTCACTGGCATTTTGATCAAACAAAAGAAACCGTTTGGTTAGGAACAGCTCCCGGCACAAGAGCAGAAACATTCTATCGCAAAGCTGGCTGGAAAAAGTAGGTGTTCATGGTAAAGGGGAAATAAAATTTGAGATGGGTTATGATGATTGGAATGGTAAGTTGTGAATGGTAAGTAAATTGCAGGTGTCTTGTATGATCAGAAAAAAAATTAAAATGAAACTACTGCATTTAATATTCATAACGTTTGTATCCATTTCCATTAGTAGCTGCAAGTCTCAACCTCCGCAGGAGACCGGAGAGTTTAAGCCCACCGATTTAGTTGAACTAGTCAAGCTTGATACATCTATACATTTAGATATACGGTATGCTACCAAAAATAATTTTGCGGGAAAGCCTGTTTATAAAGAAGCAAGGGCTTTTTTGCAAAGGCCTGCGGCAGAAGCATTGGTTAGGGCTAATGCATCACTGAAGCCCCTGGGTTATGGTTTGCTTGTGTTTGATGGTTACCGGCCATGGAGTGTTACCAAACTGTTTTGGGACATAACACCCAATGATAAAAAGCAATTCGTGGCAGATCCTGCCAAGGGTTCAAGGCATAATCGCGGCTGTGCTGTTGACCTGAGCTTGTATGACCTCAAAACAGGAAAGGAGATCGGAATGACGGGCAGTTATGATGAGATGACAGAACGGTCTTACCCAAATTATGCCGGTGGCACTGAACAGCAAAGAAAGATGCGCGACCTGCTTCGCTCAAAAATGGAAGCGCAGGGTTTTACCGTGTATGAATATGAATGGTGGCATTTTGATTACAAAGACTGGAGATCATACCGCATCACAAATGAACCTTTTTCGAAAATTCATTGATGCTGCTCCACCATATTTAAAAATTTTTCGTGCAGCGATAAAACCTGTGGCAATATTGCCTGTTGCCCGTCATTCACCACTACAAAATCACATAGCTTCATTTTAATCGTTTCATCAATCTGCCTGTTCATTCTTGCCAAAACATCTTCACGGTTGGCGCTATCGCGATGCATTACCCGTTGCAAACGCAGATGCTGCGGTGCATACACGCCGATCACATAATCAAGATGTGCTGCAGCGCCGGCTTCAAACATCAAAGCAGCTTCTTTAATAACATAAGTTGTTGTTTGTTCACTTATCCATTTATCAGCAGCCGCAATGGTTACGGGATGCACCAATGCATTTAACTGGTCTAACTTATACTTGTTATTAAAAACAATCGAGGCAATATATTTCCTGTTAAGCTGGCCGTTGATGTAAGCTTCATTCCCGAATAAATGAATGAGGTTTTGTTTTAGGCTCTCATCTTCATTCATGATCGTTTTAGCAATATCATCCGCATAAAAAACAGGAATACCAAGAACGGAAAAGATCCTGGATACAGTTGTTTTTCCACTACCCATCCCGCCGGTTAATCCTATTTTGAGCATGCCTAGGTGTGTTTGTGATCAGACAGTTACAACCATCAGGCTGTTATCAGCTTTCTCCGGCCTGGCGCTTTTTGAAGCGCCTGACCATCAGTACAAAAATAAAATCCGGAGCTCTTTCGAATTCCGGATATTACATTCAACAAAGTTTACATTATTTCTTTTCTGCTTCAACTGAAGTGGACTTATTTAATTGTTGTGTCCATTCCATGCTGATCGCAGATTTTTCAATTTTCATATAACTGCCGGGATTGGTTTCCAACTGCAGCGTATTATCTTCATTAACCCTATTGATGGTGCCGTGTATGCCAGCTATGGTTACGATCTTATCGCCTTTCTGAAGATTCTCTATAAACTTTTTCTGGTCCTTTGCCTTTTTGGCCTGCGGACGAATCATAAATAACCAGAACACGAGGATGATCGCGCCAAGCATGATAAGCTGAAAAGAGCCGCCGCCACCCTGGCCATCAGGCGGAGCCATTAAAAAAACGGAAAGCATTTGTGTCATTGTTCAATTATTGATTTGTAAAAATTAGGTATTATCTATTTGCTGTAGTTGCAGAATCTGCCGGCAGCACCACACCGGAAAATTTAAGCGAAGATGGAGCATAATTACTGTTGTTGGCACTCACTGATACAGATTTATGCACCTCTCCCGGGTGACTCTTCTTAGTGTCAAACTGTGCATCAATTTTTCCTTCTTTACCGGGAGCTATGGGTTCTTTTGTATAATCAGCCAGGGTGCAACCGCAACTTGGGTGAACATCATACAAATACAGGGGTTTGTCGCCGGTATTTTTGCACCGGAATGTGATATTTACAACTTCACCCATTTTCTTTGAACCAAAATCAACCGCAGTATCAAGCCACTCTATCGTAGTGAATTTTGAAGAATCCTTTCTAACGCTTTCAATGTCAGTGGTTGCATTTTCTGCATTATTGCATGAAATTGCTATGAAGCTGCTTATGAGAAGGAAAAATAATAACTGTTTCATAAAACGGCGCGAAGGTAACGCTTTATCAGTTTGTCTTTTTTGATTTAAAGTCTGTTTTAAAAATTTTATTATTGGCTACCAGGTCCTTATGAATGCCATCCAGGATGCCATTCACAAAATGGCCGCTTTGGGCCGTACTATAGTCTTTTGCGAGGTCAATATATTCATTAATGGTCACCTTGGGTGGAATGGTAGGGAAATATAAAAACTCACAAACACCCATCTGCATTAATATCATGTCCAGAACGGCAATACGGTCGGGATCCCAGTTCTTTAAACGCACCTTTATCAACTCGGTAACATGATCTTTTTTGTTGATAACTGTTTGCAGCAATTCCTTCGCGAAGGTCTTTTTTTCTGCATCAGGCATTTGCTGCAGGCTTAACGCAGATGGTTTCTGTATAAAACCGGGAATCAGCGAAACCAGCATTTCAGCATCATCATCCCAATTAGTAAAATTTTCTTCTATATGGGAAACAAATGCCTCACTGGGCAACATCAGGTCAGAAAAAATAAATAATAAAATTTCTTTTTCATTTTTATTGTCGCGGCCCTGCTGCTGTGTATATTGTTTGTATTGTTCTGAAGCCACCAATCCTTCATATATTTTGCGAACAAGATCTTCAGTATTATCGAAGCTGAACTTGTATACCGCCATCGCCTGCCTGTAGGAATGATTTTCAAGCAGCGACCAAAGAATCGTATTGCCTGCGATCCTGGTATTGATATTCTTGTCTTCTTCAGTGACCAGGTGCCTGGAAGCTTTGATGTTAGCATCTTTTTCTGCGTAGCGTGCTACTTCAGTAAGAAAATAAATCAGGTATGTTAAAAGTCGGGGTGTTTGATCCAGGCTGCTTTCGAGAATTTTAATGGCGTCAACATCGGCAGTGGTTTGACCACTTTCCACCTGGTACAGAACCTGCATTACTTTTACCCGGATATTTCTACGCGTTATCATCCCTTCGAAGAACTTTTATTGGGCGCGAAGATAATTGGCGGGGTTGAATTAAATGGAAGAAATAATCAGCCAAATTGTTAAGATACCTCCACCTGTCCCTTTTTGGATTTTACCTCTTTAGCCGCTTTAGCCCGGCGCTTTAACTCACTTTTAATAAGTAACAGCTCACGGCTGGTTTGCCCGTTGATGCTGCTGTTTTCCTGTGCACGGCGCATGAGATAAGGAATTACATCGCGTATAGGTCCAAAGGGCAAATATTTGCTGACCGAATAACCAGCTTTTGCCAGGTTAAAGGTGATATTGTCACTCATTCCATATAACTGGGAGAAATGAATATGGTGATGATTATGCGGGATACCTTTCGCATCGAGCAGTTCTGCTGCGTGCAGGTTGCTGTACTCGTTGTGTGTGGCGATCACCGTAGCAATCTCATCAATGTTATCGATGCAATACTCCACGGCTGTATTAAAATCACCGTCAGTAAAAGATTTATCCTGTTGTATGGGTGACGGATAACCTTTTTGCTCAGCCCTGGCCCTTTCCTTTTCCATATAAGCGCCGCGTACGATTTTTACACCCAGTATAAACCCTCTTTGCCTTGAGATGTTATGATACATCCTCAGGAAGTTCATCCGGTCGTGCCGGTAAAGTTGTATGGTATTAAATACAATGCATTTCTCCCGGTTGAAAATTTCCATCATTTCAACAGAAAGCCGGTCTATCGGGTCCTGTATCCAGCTTTCTTCCGCATCTATTAAAACACCAATATTTTTTTCTGCGGCGACTTCACAGATATCATACATGCGTTCCCGCACTCTTTCCCATTCAGCCCCTTCTTCTTCATGGTCATGCACGCCACTACGCAGGCGGGGAGCTGAGTTTAAAGTTTTCAGCAATCCAAATCTTGCAATACCGGTAACTTTTACGCTTATATAAGGGATATTAGGCTGAGTGGCCGCATATTCTATTGCCCGGATAAACTGGTCCCGGGCTTCATCAAAATTTTCTTCTCCCTGCTTTGCTTCTACGCCGTAGTCCAGGATAACCTGTACGCTATAGTTACCTAATTTTTTGGTGACTATAGCTGTCTGTTCCAGGGTTTCTCCACCAACAAACTGTTTAAAAATCGTCTGGCGTATTATACCGTGCACCGGCAATCCTGTCTTCATTAAAAAAGGGGTGAGCCTGATACCAATAGCCGCGAACCAGGGATAGTTCATGGTGCCAAAAAGAAAGCGCCCGCCCTGTAGTTCCTTTTTTGTTTTATATGCAAATGCTGTTTCTGTGTTATTGAAGGAAAGACGCATAATAGTGGTGTAATTCTAACTGCGAATATCGGCAAGTAAACACTAAGTAAAAAATTATGAAATGAACTTGTGTTAGTAAATATGTTAGCAAGCTGGAATTGCCTTACCGGGCGCTTCCTACTTAGCTTTTTTCCTGCGCCCGGGCGACCCTGAATTTTACCATTTTGGTGATCAATGCAAGGGGCAAGCGCTCATTAAGCGGAAACTGAACGGCGCCTTTGGAATTTTTATACACAGCGATTTCTTCTTTAAATGCATCCAACGCCGATGGCGTTGGATAAAAACCGATATGTTTGTCATATCCGGCAAAATAAACCAATACGGTATTTTGTTTGAATGCCGGCATGTTGTAGCTGATCACTTCCACCGCCTTTGGTGCTGCCTTTTTAATAGTGTTCCTTAATTGCTGTAAAATCTTTTGTGTGGCTTCGGGAAAAACAGATATGTATTCGTCTGTGTCTTTAAACTTAGTGCCGGGTGTTATTTTCATATAGCTGAAATTTAACAGCAAACATAAACAGTTATGCAAAAAGAAACATGTGTAAAAACGACAAATTAAGAGGTGATTTACGCCATAAAGCCAAATAATTTATGATTTCGGGATTTTGAGATTTCGGGATTTCGGGATTTCGGGATTTTGGGATTTTGTGATCCGGCTTATCAATTACAGTTACTGAACCGGTATTTGCAATGGCAGGGCATTCTGTGCTCCATCACGCCGGGTAACGAAGCTGATTTATTTGTGTTGCCGAACTCAATTACAAATGTTCAAGAGTATTATTTGTGCCGAGAACTGAAGTTGAGTAAAATTCCTGTTGCTGATGTTGCGTTCCGTTACCCCTAATATCGCAAAGGATACTTTTGTTGGCGGATGCCTTGTCAAACAAAAAGAAAGATGATTTTGTTTGCGTAAACCCTGATGTCATTTTTGCGTCAGCCTTTGCATCATTTGTTGCATCTCCTCTAATCCTGAAATGGGTGGTTCCCAATTGTGAGTTTGCATGGCCCCAAAAACAATTTGTGCGTCTGATTTCGGATTTTCTGTTTTGGAAAGGAAATCCTGGAACAACCGCATGGAAGTGTTCAAATAATAAGTGTCCATGTCTCCCATCCAAATGTGCAGTTTACCCTGTAGTTTTGGTCCAACCGTATTCCAATTTTTTTCAAGATAGAGTTGCAAATCCCAGCGCTTCCAACAATTGGCAACAGCAGTATCAATAATTCCCGTGTGTGCGTCCCAGATTGGTTTTGGCAATCCATTTAATCCACGTGGACTGTACACTGCATTGAATTCTCCATATGCGAAGCTAGAAGTAATGTAAGTATTGTATCGACCTAACACATTTTCAAAATCTACAAGATCACGTTCAGTCGCCATCGGTTCACCATATACTGTCCGTGAACATATGTTTTCATTTCCAAAGCGATTAATGAATGCGTTTTTATCCGAATAAATATTAATCAACTGAAAGAATTTAAAATTGACAGGGTCGGGAGAAAATGACCAGCATCCGTTAAAGAAATCAGGATTAAATATTTGCAATGCCAATGCCACCCATCCTCCATCCGAACCGCCATCAAGAAATCTTGATTCAGGTGTTGCCAGCGCATGAAACTTTTCTTCAATAAAAGGAATTAGTTCAGTGAGGAGCATATCTTTAAATGGACCGTTGTTTTCAGAGTTCATTTGAAAAGAATTACCAAAAGGCGCATCACTGTCAAGAAATACCATTAGCATTTTAGGAGATTCGGTGGACAACCATAGTTGCTGAAATGATGAATCTGCAAACCATTCTTCAACCTGGTAAAACCGTTCGAAACCTCCCCCAATATGATATCTTACCGGATACTTTTTTGCAGAAAGAGAATCATAATCCGATGGCAACAAAACACCCGCCTGAACATAAAAAGGGCGATGCCAGAAATCGCTCAATAACTTACTCTTAATTCTTACGTATCTGATGTATTGAGAATTTGCAATTTCAGGCGATTCAATTTTCTTATCGAGGGTGATTTTTATAATCTGTTTACCTGTTTTGTTGATGTGAACCCGCAGTGGTAAACTGTAAAAATTACCCGTCGAGAAAGATAGTGTATCCGCATCATACAATGCCTGCAGAAAGTAATTTCCACTATCTATTTTACTCAATGAGTTTAAAGGAAAACCAACTACATTATCAGATATGGATAGTGGCTCTTTTATCTTCCAATAAACGTCTTTTGCAAAGACCATCCCTGACTCATTTCGATTTTGCAGGTTGATACTAAATCTTGGCTCAATTTTATTATTGGTACACAGATAAATAAATATTCTGCCGGAAGGTGGGATTTCCAATTCTTGTTTCGCTGAAATCTGGATTGTTATCTTGTTTTGCGAGATAACATATAAACTTTCAAAAAGAAAGAGAAGAAAAAGTATCGCAATTTTTAAGTTCATGTTTTAGTATGACTATAATTCGCACTCGCCGAAAAGGTTTCTGCCAACACACTAATTATTACTATAATAATACAATACATTACTGTTGTCAGCATCAAAGATCTCATGGCTGTAATGCTGTATGTCCTGTACTGTTACTGCATTATATTTTGAAAGTTCCTGGTTGATAAGGCTGGCATCTCCAAGCAATTCATAAAATGCAAGGCTGTTAGCGCGGCTCATTACAGTGATATCTTCAAAAGCAATTGTACTCTCTGTTTTATTCTTTACTTTTTGTAATTCTTCTTCAGCAACAACCGATGTTCTTAGCTTTGCGAGTTCTTCTTCAATAGCTAATTCAGCATGCTGCATATCCACTCCTTTAACAAGCTTGCCTTCTATAGTTAACAAACCTGCATCAAGGCTTCCAAAATGATAGCACTCAATATTGCTAAACAATCTTTTTTCCTTCACGAGCGATTGAAACAACCGCGATGATCCGCCACCTCCTAAAATATCAGTGATCAGGTCTGCCGCATGATACCCTTCATCCATTCTTCCGGGCATATGCCATGTTTTATAAAATGCATCCAGCGGAACATCTTTCTTTACCGACAAGATCCTTGGCGCTGTTTGCTTTGGTTCCCGGGGCAGGCTGCGCATATATTTTTCCCCCGGTTCAATATTGCCAAACCATTTTTCAGCAAGCTCTTTTATTGCTTCTGTCTTTACATTTCCCGCTACCACAAGAATGGCATTTACCGGGCGGTAATGTTTGAAGAAGAATGCTTTTACATCATCCAGCTTAGCCTCTTCGATATGTTCAAGGTTTTTGCCGATGGTCATCCATCTGTAAGGATGCGTGGTATAAGAGAGTTCGCGCATTTTATGCCATGCGTCGCCATAAGGTTTATTGATGTAATGTTCTTTAAATTCTTCGCATACCACTTTTCGTTGCACCTCAAGACTTTTTTTACTGAATGCAAGGCTCAACATCCTGTCGCTCTCCAGCCAGAATGCAGTTTCAATATTTTCTGCCGGTAACTGACAGTAGTAGTTGGTAAAATCATTGGTAGTATAAGCATTATTTTCCCCGCCGGCACGCTGCAACGGCTCATCATAATCTTTGATATTGATGCTACCGCCAAACATAAGATGTTCAAATAAATGCGCGAATCCTGTTTTGCCCGGATCCTCATCTCTTGCACCTACATCATACAGGATATTCACCACCGCCATCGGGGTTGTAGTATCCTCATGCACCAAAACACGTAAGCCGTTATCTAAAACGAAGCGGTTGTAATTTATCATCCTGAATTATTTTTTTTGAGGGTAGATTATTGCGCATAAATCATGGTTCATAGACCATTGGCTATCCAATGTCATTAAGTTTAAATCACAAATATTCAATATTCAACACTTAATAATCAATATTCAAGTGGAGAACGTTTATCAATGAGCATTGAATATTGAACATTGATTATTGCGTATTCCCCGATTGAACCATTGACAATTGACTATTCACCATTCACCATCAGCGGGCAAATCTACAATATGCTCTTAACTTTTAAATAGAGAATTATGGGTTGACCTTTACGCATGACCAGCACGCGCAATCTTGACTTTGCATTTTGCATTAATACTTTATAGGCTTGTATATTATTGGAGAAGTTGGTTTCAACACCAATAATGATGTCTTCAAATTGAAACCCGGCTTTCTCAGCGGGTGAATCTTTTATGATATCTGTAACGGTAATGGCGCCGTTAATTAAATAGAACCCGAGACCTGTATAAGAGTAGTCGAAAGAATCTAAATAATGTTTGTTTGGTTTGATATAAATTTCCTGTTGCGGGTAATTAAGCAAAACATTAAAACGACGCAAAATGTCATTTCCTATTAATCCGCCTAAAACAGGATAATTGGTGACATTATATTCATCGTTAAAAACATAAGCAGGCACATTGTGAAAACGGTATGGCCCTATTTTTAATTCTCTTACCACAGACAACTGTACATCTGTTTTGCCCCCCAACCCTTCGGCCTGTGTTGCAAACATTTTTCTTTTTTTTCTAAACACTGCGCTGTCGGTTGCGAAATCATCATTCATTAATAAACATAGCCCGGCGCCGGTATCAAGATAGAATTTTCCCTGGATAGTTTTGTTATCTCTTACACCTGCAATTTGCATCGGCAGCGTGGAAAACTGTGGCTTTAAAAGGTAACCACCCTTGGGATATTTATACATACCCGGTGTATACACTTTCATTTCCTGGTTATCATAATCAATAAAAACAAGGTACCTGCGGAAAAAGCTATATCCTATAATACCGTCAATGGGCATTCCATAAGCGCTTGATAAAATTTCATAATTGTTTACGTGAAAGTCTAAGCTATTTACAGTAAGGCCCAGCAGATGCAGGGAATGATCATTGGCGAAGGAAACATATTTCATCCCGGCTATGCCACGCACAATACGGTCGCTTGGTACAAGCTTTAATTTATAATAATCACAGGTGCTTGAGTCAAGCGAAATGCCGCCGCTCCCGGTATCTAACACAAAATTTAAGCTGTCTTTAAAATCATCTAACGTGGCATGTAAAATAATGATGCCTCCTGTTAGCTGTGTAAAAGGAATTGTTGTAATAAGCTTTGAAGGCGGTTGTACAAATTCTTCCTGTGCTATAAGGCGGCACGAGAGAAAAATAAAAATAACACACTGAATAAATTTAATCCGGCAAATCAGAAGCTGGCGTTTGAGCAATCGTAAAAACAGGTTATTAAAATGGGGCATGTTCTTTTTGTTCGTCTGCATTAAAATACACTTGCTTTAAGCTGTATCCAAACCTTTAATGTAAATATAAAGCCGTTTGTATTGGTTTTAAAACTTCACTACACAACTTATTCTTCAGTAATTTTGCTACCCGCAAGTTATAAAACGCAATCGTTTTTATTAAAGACAAATATAGAAATATGAATGTTGCAGCATTGTATGAAAAAGCTTTGAATTTTGAATTTTTAAGTGTTGGGGAAGGTGTTTTTCTTTTTGAACATTCACCGCTTACAGAGCTCATGTATGTAGCGAATGAGCTACGCAAAAAGCAGGCGCCACATGGTAAAGTTACCTGGCAGATCGACCGCAATGTAAATACTACAAATGTTTGTGTGGCCAACTGTAAGTTTTGTAATTTCTACCGTATTCCGGGACATCCTGAAGCTTATATAACTGAGATGCCTGTCTATCGCAGGAAAATTGAAGAAACATTGAAATATGGCGGCGACCAGTTGTTGTTACAAGGCGGCCATCATCCGCAATTGGGTCTTGATTTTTACACGAATACTTTCAGGCAAATAAAACAGGAATATCCTAATATAAAGCTGCATGCTTTGGGTCCGCCTGAAGTGGCGCATATATGCAAGCTGTCGAAGAAATCACATCGCGAAGCTTTAATCGAATTAAGAAATGCCGGGCTTGATTCTCTACCCGGCGCCGGTGCAGAAATTTTGGTTGACCGTGTAAGAAGGCTTATCAGCAAAGGCAAGTGCGGCGCTGATGAATGGCTGGCTGTTATGCAAGAAGCGCACAAGCTGCATATCACTACAAGCGCAACTATGATGTTTGGCCATGTGGAAACTATTGAAGAACGTTTTATTCACCTGGCGCGCATACGCGAAGTGCAGTCAATGAAACCGGAAAACGCAAAAGGCTTCCTGGCTTTTATTCCGTGGACATTCCAGGATGCGGATACTTTACTGGCACGCATTCGCGGCGTACATAATCTTACCACTGCAGAAGAATACGTGAGAATGATAGCCATGAGCCGTATTATGTTACCAAATATAAAAAACATACAGGCAAGCTGGCTTACGGTAGGCAAGCAAACCGCACAACTTTGTTTACATGCCGGCGCCAATGATTTTGGCAGCATCATGATCGAAGAGAATGTGGTAAGCGCTGCAGGTGCGCCGCACCGGTTTACGTATAAGACAATTCAGAAAGCCATTAAAGAAGCGGGCTTTGAACCACAGTTACGCAATCAGCAATATGAATGGCGGGAAATACCTGAAATGATCGTTGAACAGGTGATCGATTATTAAGCCTGTGCTGAATTACCCTTTCCCGGTTTACAGAAGCTGAATTTTTTTTCTCCATCACTTATAACAAAACATGATTATATAGTGCCGGACATTATGGGTGGACCTGGTGATGAAGTTTTCCGAAAAATTTATTTTGCATTTCATTTCCTTTAACAACATTATTATTTACTTTGCCGCCCGCCAAAATTATTTGTGAGCATGAGATTACCCGTAACCTGTACCATTTTAATTGCCTGTTGCCTTAAAGCAAGTGCCGGAAATTTTGCTGAAAAAGATTCCAATATAGTTATCACCAGCAGTAAAGAAGTGTATGAGTTTGTTTGGGATAAACCGTCCAACAGCGTACAGGTAAAAGAATCGCTGAATATAACTTATCGATGTAATGAATTCCGCAGCACATTACCGGTTGTTGAGTTTTACAACGACAAGATGATTATTGATGCGGTTGATTTTTCCGTTGACGGGAAAAAACCTAAAGATGTTAAACCTGTTTATTCCTACTACCAGGTGGATGATTATTTCTATTCAGATGCCCACATATGTTACTTCCCTTTATTATTGGATAAAAAGGGCAGTATAGCTGAAGTTGATTTTCAGAAAACTATACAAGACCCGCGTTATCTTACGAATATTTATTTTGATGAAATGTATCCTGTTGCTTCAAAGCAGGTTGTTTTTAAAGTGCCTAAATGGATGCGCATTGAATTAAAAGAAATGAATTTCGACGGCTATTCCATCAGCACAACAAAGGGATATGATTCCAAAACAGATGAGGATATTTATACATTCACTGCTAATAATATCGAAGCGCGTAATAACGAAAAATCATGCCCCGGTCCAACATACATTTACCCGCATATACTGGTGATTTCAAAAGAGGCGAATCCCGCAGGTGCTACCATTACTTTTTTTAAATCTACTGCCGACCAGTATGCCTGGTACCGCTCTATCTTAAAAAATCTTTCCAGCAATGCAACCATTATAAAAGGAAAAGCTGATGAACTTACTGCCGGTAAAACAGCCGATATGGATAAAGTAAAAGCCATTTTTTACTGGGTGCAGAATAATATCCGTTACATAGCTTTTGAAGATGGCATTGCAGGCTTTTTGCCCGATAAAGCAGAAGAAGTGATGCGGAAAAAATACGGTGACTGTAAAGGTATGGCCAACCTTACCAAAGAACTTTTAAAAGCGGAAGGCTTTGATGCAAGGCTTTGCTGGCTGGGCACTAATCACATTGCTTACGACTATTCAACGCCTTCGCTTGCAGTGGACAATCACATGATCTGCGCTTTAATGTATAAAGGCAAAACGTATTTCCTGGATGCCACGGAAAATTATCTCGGCCTGGATGATTATGCTGAACGCATACAAGGCAGGCAGATATTGATTGAAGATGGCGATAAATATATACTTACACATGTGCCCCTCGAAACATACGCACAAAATCTCGATTCAGAAAAAAGGGTGCTTGCGATAAATGGCGCCGAACTTAACGGAACTGTAAACGAAAACTGGAAAGGAGAAGAGAAGGAGTACATTTTGTATCAGCTAAATTATATTAAGAAAGATAAGTCGCAGGACGCGTTAAAAAGATACCTGGCCGACGGAAATGCAGATTATAAAATAACGGATCTCAAAACATCAGATCTTGATGATATTGAAGGAGACCTCACAGCAACTTATTCAGTCACCCATAGCAACATCGTGACTTCTTTTGGCAAAGATTTTTATGTCGACCTTGATTTTAAGAAGGAATTAAATGGCAGCGACTTTGACACTTCAAAACGCAAGCTTGATTATCTCTTCCCTTATAAAACACATGTGGAACGCATTACAGAACTCACAGTTCCGGCAGGATATAAAATAAGTTCAGTACCTCCTGACCTTTCCGTAAAAAACAATAACTACGAGTTTAATATTACTTATACACAACAATCCAACAAGATTATTTATCATAAAAGCATTATTCTTAAAAGCACACAAATTGCCAAAATAAATTTTAAGCAATGGAATGATGACATCGCAAAACTTACAGAAGCATATAACCAGCAAATAGTATTAACTGCCCCATAAATTATGAGAATTAAAATTGTATTTACTGTACTATCGGTATGTACCGTATTAAGTGCACTCGCGCAAAAAGATGAATCCGCTTACAAGAAAAGAGCACAGGATATCCAAACTGAAATATGGAATACACCTTCAAAAGAGTTTGCGGTAAAATCAGTTCCTGCGGAAATGAACAATGAAAGTGCTGTTATTATCGCGACATCTTTTGATGTGGTGAACAGCGGCAAAATGAAAATGAAATTCAGCCCTTTGGGTTTTGGCTCTGTACCGCGGATTTATTATCAAACAACATTTCACGAAAGAGTGAAGATAAATGATAAGGCTGCATTGGGTGATTATTCTACACTGGAATACCAGAAAAAGCTGGATAAAACTGTTTCTGTTGCTTTAATTAAATTGTATAATAAGACAGATACATACATCGGCGCAAAAATTATTAAGGCAGATGGTAAAGAAATAATGGTAAATACAGGCGAGGAAGTGTTAACCAAAGATGAAAACAAAAAGAAAGAAAGCAAGCTTGCCATTCCTGACCTGCAGGTAGGTGATATCCTGGATTATTACATTCGTACAGAAAAAATACAGGAACTCACCACCGAAACACAAGGCCCATATACATTTTTCTTAGGTGGTGAATACCCCATATTATATCAATCCATACGGCTTCAGTTAGATGAAAAATCAGGTGCAGAATACGTAACTGCAAACAATGCACCGGCATTAAAAGAAATGCGTGATGAGGATGATAACATCATTCTTTATTCTGAGCAAAGAAACCTGCCTAAGATTCAAAGCAGTTTATGGACGTCATCCTACAGGCAGTACCCCTACATTTCCCTGCAGTATATATTCCTGACCAAAGGCACTGATGCCAATAGCCATTTTAACCGGGGGGAAGTGAAGCATGGCTTTTTAAGCAGTGACCTTTTAGACCAGTTTGAAAAGATTCTTGAAAGCCCGGCCCTACCTGTTAATTATGCACCGTATAACAGAACCGCAACTTATTTTGGCGGTGAAAAACATTTAAAAGATCAAACTCAGGACACGCTGGTAAAAACTTTATACAATGCATGGCGTCTTACTACCTTTTGCGATTTTTCCACAACCAATATCGACATTACCAATGATTACAATTATACGCAGGCAAACAGCCTTGTCGGAGCCATTAGCATGAGCCGTATGTTGCGTACCCTGGGTATCGACCATGAATTGGTGCTGGTTTGCCCGCGTACATCAAATAAATTAAAAGACGTGATGAACCTTACCGATTTTGAAGCGATGCTTCATTTAAAAAATGGTAAGAATTACTGGCTTGCATTTAATGATATTGTAACACAATTCAATGAAATACCCGCGAGGTTACAGGGCGAAGAAGGGTTGGTGTTTCGCCCCGATGTGGATGTAAAAAAGATTTCTTACGATCAAACCGGTAAAATTAAAATCCCGGTTACCACAGCAGATAAAAACACAGAAACAGAAAATATTAGTGTTGCATTTAATCCTTCTAATATGCAGCAGTTGCAAATAGACAGGTCTACACAACTATCCGGAGCAACAAGACATTATACACAAAAAGAATTATTGATGATGGAAGATATGGAAGCCTACCTGGCAACATCCGTTAATCAAAAAAAACTAACCGAGCGCCTTGCCGATGATAAAAAGCAATATAAACTCGTAAGCGAATTCAGCGCTGCTTTTGCAAAAGAAAAGACCAACCAGAAGTCTTACTTTGAAGATGAGATAAAAAACCAATATGACCAGCCTGCGAAGGAGGTAACGATTTATGAAGTAAAGAATGAAGGCATGTTTAACTCGGAATTTGAATATCATACAAAATTTACTATGGACAATTTTGTAAAGAAGGCAGGTAACAATTATATAGTTGAAGCAGGCAAATTGGTTGGTGTCACCAGGAAAGTGGAAGAGAAGGACCGCACCCGTGCCATAGATGTTTATATGCCGTATGGAAGAACTTATACATATACCATCTCCTTGTCTATACCCAAAGGTTATAAGGTAAAGGGTATTGAAAATTTTAATAAGAGCATAAATAATGAAAGCGGTTCAGTGGCAGCTATAGCAACAACAGATGATGCAACGGTTCGCATAACTGTAAAGGAACAATATCTCAAAAATTTTGAGCCTGCAACCAATTGGCCAAAACTGCTCGAACTGATGGATAATTTTTATGATATTTCCAATCAAAAGTTGCTTTTGGAGAAAAGCAACTAAGATGGAACCCAATTTGAACCCGGCAGGTTGGATTATATTCCCCATTTGTTAATTTATGTCCTGCCAGGTTGTATAAGCCAGGTGATCAATTATTGGTTTTGCCGGGTTTCGCGCCTGCGTCATCACCAAAATTTTAAAATTTTCCAAAGTAATTTGGAAATATCAAAGTAGAGCGACAGGTCTTCCCCGTTTGATTGCTTAATGGTTATTATATCGTAAGGCTTGTTATCCTGCATGCTGAGCGATTGCATTTTTATTTTGTAATTACTGTAATGTTTTTTGATCCATCCGTATGCTGCATTTACGCCTTAAGCCGTCATCTGATGATTTAGGCGTTGATGCCGGGAAACTTTTTGAAGTGCCTTTTTTGAAGGAGAGCATGCAAATAGATACCATCATTTGTATTGCCACATCCTTTGTTTTGTCATTAAGGGTTCTTCCCGGGCGGTAAAAATTTGTAAGTTGCACAAAGAATTATTGTGTTGCTAAAAATTGTTAATGACCATATTGAATGGCTACCAGGAAACGGATATTTATCGGATCATCTTCTGAAGAATTACAATTAGCCAATACAGCTAAACAGATTTTAGAAACAGAGTTTGATGTCACCCTGTGGAATGACAGGATATGGGATGTTGCTGCTTTCAGGATAAATCAGAATTTTTTGTCAGACCTGTTAAAGGCTTCCCTGAAGTTTGATTTTGGAGTTCTGTTAGGCACAACAGATGACAGAGTGATCTATCACGAAACAGAAGTGTTGCAGCCAAGGGACAATATACTTTTTGAATTGGGTTTATTCATTGGCAGGCTGGGGCTTTCCAAATGCGCTTTTGTGATTGAAAAAGATCTAAAGCTGCTGTCGGACCTGCAGGGAATAACATTGGCAAAATTCGACAAAGCAGATGCAAATAGTTTTGTGGATGCAGTTTCACAGGTTAAGAATATTTTTTTGAACAGTTCCGACAATGAGGTCAATTTTTTCCCGTCCGCAACCCTGGCTGCTGTTTATTTTGAAAATCTTATTTCACCAACATGCAAATACCTTATTGAGAATGACGGCTTTGATTATAATCAGGTAAAATATACCAACGTTAAATTAAAGATCATCATTCCCGACAGGATCACAACGGATCTTAATCTCAAATTTGAACGGCTTAAAAGAAAATTTTCCGGAGCGAATGTTAGTTTTAGCTATGCAGGAAGGCCAAGAAATATTACGCTGGATACGCATATAACAGATGAGACATTGGGCTTAATAGATTTTCCAACAATCATCAGCGGCATCAACTTTTCTATATCCAACCTGCTTCCCAATGAATTTAACCAATTGAATACAGATTATGATCTCATCGTGGAACGAGAGCTTAACCGTTTCATGAGCACTTTAAAAATGTTATTATTCAGAAACGGTTATGATGATATGGTAATGGTTATTCGGGAGGCGGATGTTTAGCGCCAGAGGAATTTATATACGCAAACTTTATTCAATCAATTAATGATGAAGAATTAATGTGTCGCGAATAAAATGCTTTCATTATCTGCCTCAAATGCTGCAGGTGTAAATCTCCAGTGACGGTAATTATGTATCCAATGATCCTGTTCTGAAGTGATGCCCGTTGAAGTACTCATATTAAATCCCTTCCTTATCTGCTTTATTCTTTTATTGATGTATTTATATACTTTTTCTTTTGCCCTTGTACGCCGGCTTCCTTCCTTTTGCTGCAGAATTTCTTTGTGTTTGTTGTTTAAGTAAAAGCATACAGCGCCTAACACAACGTCAAGCGTTTGCAGCAATAAATGTTTTTTAGAGTCAACTTCCGATATATCCCGTTTTCTTATTTTGATACCTGCCAGTTGAAAAGAACTTGATGACTGAAGGTTATTGAGCGATTGTTTAAATATTTCTTTTTTCTTCAGTGTGTAAGGAAGAAAGTCGAAATAAAGCCGGAGAAAAATTTCTTTCCCATCGTTGTTGCTATGTATCAAACCAAAAGCATGTTTGACAAGCTGGCGATATAAAATAAAAAAAACATCGCGCTTATGCATATCGTGCAGGTGAATTGTTTTGTATGTATTTTGAATAAACATAATGCGCACTTTTATTTTGCCATCTTTTATCAAATTAAAAAATGCATCCATCAGCGCGGTATATTTTACCACATAGTGATCGGAAATTTTTTGCCATTTAATTTCATCATATAAATGCAGGCGCCTGCAAACCTTTTGCAGGTCATGCATCACTTCATGCAGGTTTTCACTCTTTACTAAAACGCCGCCATAAAAATTAGAAAAAAATTTGCCGGACTGATCACTCTCATCACACCAGATAAAATATTCTTTGCTGTTCTTTTTTGGCCTTGGTGTTATTCTTCTAATGTGCTTTGAAAGCATGATCAAATTTAACAAACAGGTTAGCGAATATAAAGCGGTGTGCAGAAGATCATCAATCGCAGTTATATTACCTGATCTGCCCGTTACCTCTTACTACCCATTTTTCTGAAACCAGTTTTTCCAATGCAAACGGCCCACGCGCATGCAATTTTTGGGTAGAGATACCGATCTCTGCACCAAGACCAAATTCTTCGCCGTCAGTAAATCGCGTAGAAGCATTTGCATACACAGCGGCGGCATCCACTTCACGCAAAAATCTTTCGCAGGCCTTTTTATTTTCAGATACGATGGCCTCAGAATGTTTGGTTGAATGTTGCGCAATATGTGCCAGGGCTTCGTCTATGTTTTTTACTGTTTTTACCGCACATTTCAGGCTAAGGAATTCGCGATCAAAATCTTCGGGTAATGCTTTTTGAAGATGATCATATCCATTCAATAATTTGTACGACTTATTATCTGCAAAAATTTCCACTGGATAGGTTGAAAACAATGGTTGAAGCTTGTCTAAAAAAGGTTTTGCAATTTTTTCATCTACAACGATTGTGTCGAGGGAATTGCAAACAGAAGGCCTCGTTGTTTTTGCATTTACAACAATGCTCACCGCTTTATTGATGTCGGCATCAGTTTCAACATAAACATGGCAGACGCCTGCACCTGTTTCAATTACAGGCACAAGACTGTTTTTGCGTACAAATTGTATCAGGCTGTCTGAACCACGCGGAATGATCACATCAACATATTTTGTTGCAGTGAATAGTTCCTGCACCACTTCCCGTTCACTGGGTAACAAGGTTATACAATCAGCATCGATCTTGTTTTGTTTCAAAACATCTTTTATTATTTTCACCGCAACATGATTGGTTGCTTCAGCTTCCCTGCTTCCTTTTAGCAAACAGGCATTCTGGCTGCGTAAACACAAGGCGGCAATATCGAAAGTTACATTTGGCCTTGATTCATATATGGCGCCAACAACACCTAAGGGAACGCTTATTTTCTCTAACAGCAGGCCGTTGTATAATTTACGCTTTTCAAGAATTTTATTAGATGGATTGGGCAGCCTGCTTACTTTTTTGATGCTGCCTGCAATATTTTTTATACGTTGTTCATTCAGCAATAAACGGTCAACGCGCGGATCATTTACATCCTGTTTTGCAACATCTTTTTTATTGGCTTTTAGAATTGCATGCACATTGGATTCCAGCGCATCAGCAAGATCACGCAATGTTTTTTTTATCTGTGTATCTGTGCAATTGCGCAGGTTAATTGCGGCTTTATGTGTTTTTACAATAAGTGGTTCTATTGATCGCATGAATAGGTTTGTCGAAATTTATTTTGCGCGGAAGATAATGATTTTATAAGCGGAGAGTGTGTTTATGTAGTTTGTCGCTCAATACTAGTGGTAAGTCAACATAATAATGTCGCAACAAATTCTTCCGTGTTTCTGTGTGATCCGTGGCAAATAAAAGCGACAATTTCTGCATGACATAACACTAGTGTTAAGTAATCGTGAAATGTCAAACGTGAGACGTGAAAAATCTCACGTCTGTCGTCTCACGTCTCACGGAAAAAATGCGGTATTTTACTTTTAACTTAACACCAGTCACATTATTTTTTCTTAAAATTAAGCGATGCAGAGTTCATGCAATAACGCAAACCGGTAGGCGCAGGGCCGTCATTAAATACATGGCCTAAATGTGCTCCGCAATTAGTACAATACACTTCGGTGCGTTCCATGCCATAAGAATCATCCACTCTTTCCCCTACATATTTCTTATTTAAAGGCGCATAAAAACTTGGCCAACCCGTGCCGCTTTCAAATTTCGTTTCACTGCTGAATAAAGGCACGCCGCAGCAAACACAATAGTAGGTTCCTTTTTCATGGTTATCCCAATACCTGCCGCTAAAAGCACGTTCGGTGCCTGCTTTTCTTGCAACGGTAAATTGTTCAGGCGTAAGTATTTTTTTCCATTCGTCATCTGTTTTTGTAACAGCAAATTTTTGCGCTGCCTGTTGCTGAGCACAGGAAGATAATGCAACAATGATCAGCATGCCTGCAAATAAAAATGTTCTCATCATACTTCTTTTAGTATTACTGTATGTTAATTGTAAGTTATCGTATGAGGTAAATTGTGAGTTAATCCAAGATATGGAGAGCTTACTCACCATTCACCACTGACAACTCAGCCATTACTAAGTAACGCAAAACCTGCTTTGATGGTTTGTTAATATCAAAATGTGATAAACATGTGATATGTATGTTTGTTAAGCCTTGTAAGGTAAAGCTGTATCAAAAACAATCTTAGCAGCATTAGCTGAAGCATTACCACCGCCTGATAAAATATCTTTCAGGTCTTGATAATCTTTTTTTAGCTGTTGTTGTTTTGCTTCATTAAAAAGCAACAAGGATAATTCGTGCTTTAAATTTTCAACGGTGAGATCATTTTGAATCAGTTCTTTTACAACCGGCTTGTCCATTATTAAATTTACCAGCGCGATATATTTTATGTTGATCAACCGCTTTGCGATCTGGTAACTAATATTACTGCCTTTATAACAAACTACTTCCGGTACTTCAAACAAAGCGGTTTCTAATGTTGCAGTGCCGCTGGTCACCAATGCTGCTTTTGCCTGCATCAGCAATTCATAGGTCCTGTTTGTCACCGAAGAAACGTTGGTATAATGCTGCATGAAGTTTTCATAAAAGGCATCTTCAAGTGCCGGCGCTTTTGCTACGACAAATTGATATTGGGGAAATGCCTTACTAACTTCCAGCATGACCGGAAGCTTTTTTGAAATTTCCTGTTTGCGGCTTCCCGGCAGCAGGGCGATAATATTAAGATTTTGGAATTGAGAATCGGGAATTGGGAATTGGGAATTCTCGCCCATTGACCATTCACTATTGACTATTGACTTCTGAGTATCGGCTGTGAACTGTCGGCCGTGGACTGTGGACTTAAATTCCTCCACCACCTGCACCAACGGATGTCCCACATAATCAACATCCCAATGCCATTTGTTTTTATAGTAATCTTTTTCAAAAGGAAGAATAACGATCATCCTGTCGATATTCTTTTTCATTTTAGGCACGCGGCTTTCTTTCCATGCCCAAACCTGGGGGGAGATGTAGAAGACAGTTTTAGCGATGAGTGGTGAGTGGTGAGTGGTGAGTCGCTGTTCATCACTCATTACTGATTTCTCATTTCTCATTACTGATTTCTCATTTCTCATTCCTAATTCCTTATCCCTAATTCCTGGTTCCTCACTCCTCATTTTCTTCGCCCATTCTGCAATGCGTAAATTAAAACCCGGGTAATCGATCAATACCAAAACATCAGGCTGAAATTTTAATATATCTTCTTTACAGAATTTCAGGTTGGCAAGGATAGTTTTAAGGTTCATCACCACTTCTGCAAAACCCATAAATGCCAGGTCGCGGTAATGTTTTACCAATGTTGCACCGGCTGCCTGCATGAGATCGCCGCCCCAGCAACGGATGTCAGCATCAGTATCGAGCTTTTTTATTTCTTTTATAAGATTACTGCCATGCAGATCGCCACTCGCTTCCCCTGCAATGATGTAGTATTTCATGCCCCTGACCCCCTAAAAGGGAATAATTTAGTTCTTTATTAGAATTGAGTAAAGGAAAGAAACTTTTGCAAAGTATGTTATAAATTATTTCGCTTTACCCTTGCCTGCATTAAACATTAAAACCGTTGGCGCTGCAACGGTTTTAATACAAGCATTTTTTATTTTATTATGGGAAGATACCAAGCTCTGCATAGCTGGTTCCTACTTTGTTTATGGCCACTACATAAGCAGCAGTACGCATATCAGGAATTTTGTCATTCGCTTTCCAGCAAGCCATGATCTCACGGGTAGCTTCGATCATCGTTTGTTCCAGTCCGCTGTAAACCAGGTCAACTTCATCAGGGCCATGTTCGATCAACATTCTTTCACGGGTGTTCACACTCTTGCCGGTCAGTTCCTCCATCTGCCCAAGGATCTGCCTGTTTAGATTTTCTGTAAAACGTTTCTCCATTCTGCCGTACCGTACATGGCTTAAATTTTTCAGCCATTCAAAATAAGAAACGGTTACGCCGCCTGCATTCAGGTACATGTCAGGAATAACGAGAATGCCTTTTTTTGAAAGCACTTCATCAGCTTCAGGAGTTAAAGGCCCGTTGGCAGCTTCGCCGATTATTTTTGCCTTGATCCTGTCAGCATTGGATGCATTGATCACATTTTCCAACGCTGCCGGAATTAAAATATCACATTCCAGTTCAAGCGCGTCTCCGCTTGCTTTTAAATTGGTTGCACCCGGGAAATTTAGTAACGATTTATTGCTTCTCCTGAATTGAAACACATCTTCTTCATTCAGGCCATTTTCATCATAAATAGCGCCTTCATACTCTGCGATAGCAATTATTTTGGCGCCATGTTCTCTGAAGAATTTTGCGGAATGATATCCAACATTCCCAAGTCCCTGCACCACAACTGTCTTACCTTCAATGCCGGTTGACAGTCCCAGCTTTTTCATTACATCAGGCATGCTGCACACTTCCCGCACTCCATAAAAAACTCCCAGCCCGGTTGCTTCCTTACGGCCTCTTACACCTCCCTGTGCTACAGGTTTCCCGGTAACACAACCCATGGCGTCAACTTCGCCGGGATTCAGTGTGGTGTAGGTATCCAGTATCCAGGCCATCTCTCTTTCTCCCGTGCCATAATCAGGTGCAGGTACGTCAGTGCCGGGCCCGATAAATTCTTTCTTCACCAGCTCAGATGTGTAGCGGCGCGTAATTTTTTGCAGCTCGAAAGCGCTGTACTCCCGCGGATTTATTTTGATGCCGCCCTTAGCACCGCCGAACGGTACATTAACAATAGCGCATTTATAGGTCATTAAAGCAGCCAGCGCCATCACTTCATCCTGGTTCACTTCTTCGCTGAACCTGATTCCGCCTTTGCAAGGTGTTTTGTGATGAGAATGTTGTACGCGGTAGGCTTCAATTACCTCGATAGAACCATCATCCCTTTTTATCGGGAATTTCATACTATAAACGGCATTACAGACTTTTATCTGTTCCAGGATGCCCGTTTCCCAATTGGTAAATTTTGCTGCCCTGTCAAAACTTTTTGTAACGTTTTCGAAGAAGTTATAATGTTGTTCTGCCATCGTTAGATATTTTATATGTAGAATAAACTAATGAACGTTTGTTGTTTTTGCAGCGAAAAATTTTTTATTATTTTTCCTTCTTTTCCAGCTTGCTTATTTTTCTATCTATGCTGAACAGGTAAATAAAAAGCCCTGAAACAATCACCACTACTACAGTCATTACCACGTAGATCTTACCGTTTGAATTCATGAAATCCGTGTTTGTATTGTTAAGTGAGTCCTGCGCAAAAATTTTCGTTGTAAGAAATAAGCATAGGCTAAAGAAAATGATTTTTTTAAGCAGTTTCATATAATCGTTCTTTATAAATACGTAAACGTGTAAATAATGTTGAGATCCATACGCCGAGCAATATCCAGCCAATGATCGCCGGGAGAAAAACCATTTCCATTTCCGGGCTTGTATCATTGGGATTTAAGCCGGGATTCCCTTCGCTGCCTTGTCCGCCCGGATGTAAAGACTCCGTAAGTCTTGGCAATATCCATATCGTTGGGAACAACATTGCAAAAGCAAAAATATTATATACCGCACTCAGCCTCGCACGTTTGGTTTCATCAATTACAGACCCTCTCAAGACAAAATAAGCCAAATAAATAAGCAGGGCGATGGCAGCGCCGTTTTGTTTCGGATCGCCGCTCCAGGGTTCTCCCCATTGATAATTTGCCCATATGGCCCCGGTTATTAAACCTAAGATTCCGAACACAGTCCCGGTGCGGGCAAATTCCAACGAATAGGTATCAAATGCGTGAGATGGTTTTATTAAATACCTGACAGCATAGATAACCGATATTATAAACAGGGTTTGCATGCAAAACCACATCGGCACATGAAAAAAAAGATTTCTGACAGTTTGCTGCATCCTGTCATCAAGCCTGGGAATTTTTACAAGAAAGCCTGCAGTACAAGTGTACATCAATAAAATAAAGCTTAATATTTTCCACCATGATCTTGAAAGCATGTACTGATATTATAAATGAACAGGCAAACAGGTATGCGGCGCAAATTTAGGGAAACAGGCCTCAAACAATATAATAAATTTGAAAATGATAATCAAACGTTTACCAGCCGCAGTTGAATTAACACCGTATGATTTATTTTTTAACACGCTGATTTCCTTTATGTACGAACTCTAAGCCGAAACATCATAAACTACAAATATTAATAGCAAAGCATATGATTTACACAATGAATAACCGATCGGCATTAAATATTATTTTTGATGCCTAAACCAACCTAAGTGAGAAATTTTAGTTTTGTGTTATTACCTCTTGTTTTATCGCTCGCTTTTTTCCAGGGAGGCAGTTCCGGCAGCCGGTATATTGCTGCTGACAAGCCTGCAGTTGAACTAACAGACCTTAAAGACATTGAATTTGCCTGGAACCTTACTGATTGGAAAGGGCATAAAGTTGATAGCTTATCACTGGATATTTATTATCCCACAGGCGCTACTTCCAATAAAAATTACCCTGTTGTGGTCTTTTGCCATGCCGGCGGATTTACGGGAGGTAACAAGTCAAACGTTTCTTCTTTGTGCGATGAACTGGCCGACCACGGCTTTGTTACGGTGGCTTTTGATTACAGAACAGGTTATATAAAAAATAATCCCCATGCCTGCACCACAGACACCACCACTTTATTTAATGCTGTGTACAGGGCAATGCAGGATGGCAATGCCTGTCTTCGTTTTATAAAAGCGAATGGTAAAAAGTATAATATTAATACCAACTGGATCTTTTATGGCGGTTCCAGTGCCGGCGCTTCCCTGGCATTAAACAGCGCATATTGCAATGATTCCATAGCTAAAATCTATTTTTCAAGGGAATATAAATTGCTGGGCAGCGTAGAGAAATCCGGCAACACTTTACCGCGTAATTATTCTATTAAAGGCGTTGCGGCGATGTGGGGTTCTTTATTTTCGGATAAGGTAATTGATAAAAAGTTCCGGGCTTATCCTACCATTTTATTCAAGGGCGATGAAGATTCCGGTCTTCCTGATAGTGTAGGCTATTTTTTTGGTTGCCCAAATTATGCGCCGCCCCTGTATGCAGGAGCGGGAATATATGCGGCACTGGTAAAGCAAAAAGCACCGGTAGTATATTATGAATTACCGGGTGCAAACCACCCTGCTTACGATGACGATTTTTGTATGCGGAACATCGCTTGTTTTTTTAAGAATATAATGTCTGGTACGCCCTATAGCGGGCGCTATACATATTATACGCCCACATGCCCGCAGTTTGACGGCGAGTTCTAAAATTCCATAGCTTAATATTTAAGAATGAAAGGGAAATATATTTTTTATTTGATTTTTTCAGCCACGATCAGTTTAAGTGCGCCGGCCCAGGGTTATAAGATCACCTGGCAAAGAACGATAGGAGGAAATAATGCAGATAAATTAACCGGCATGTTGCAAACCTTTGATGGCGGCCTTATTCTGTGTGGCTATTCCAATTCAAATATCTCAGGAGATAAAACGCAAAATTCCGTTAGCAATACCTATGATTACTGGATAGTAAAACTCGCTAAGACGGGCATAACACAGTGGACAAAAACCTATGGTGGAAGCGACAGGGATCTCGAGCCCCGTGTTATTCAAACAAAAGACAGTGGTTACCTGGTGGCCGGTTCATCCATATCCTCTGCGTCCGGGGGCAAGACAGAAAATGCAATCAATAACAGCTTTGATTACTGGACGATAAAATTAGATAAGCATGGGAACCAGGTTTGGGATAACACGGTCGGTGGAATCCAATTTGAAAAACTGGCTGCAGTTTTGGAATCGCCAACAGGATATTTTTTATGCGGCTCTTCCAATTCAACATACGGCAATGATAAATCCTTACCGAACGAAGGTTCCAGCCTGTGGCCGGATTACTGGGTAGTTAAATTAAATAAATCCGGGGTGGTATTGTGGGACAGCACTTATGGCAGCAAAAACCGGGATGCTTTAACTACGGCGCAAATAACGGCCGATGGCGGTATCATCCTGGGCGGTTCTTCTTATTCGCCTGCCTTTGCCGACAAATCAGAAGATTTCAAAGGCAATAATGACTACTGGGTAGTTAAATTAAATGCAAATGGCGCCAAACAATGGGATAAAACAATAGGTGGCAGTTTGTCTGATTATCTCATCGCAATAGATACTATCGGCAGCAATGGCTATATACTGGCAGGGTATTCCAACTCTCCTGCCTCTTTTAATAAGACCGATAGCTGCAGGGGCGTTACGGATTATTGGATAGTAAGGTTGGATAATGCAGGCAACATCACCTGGAATAAGACCTACGGAGGCAGCAAGGAAGATCATGCCACCTCTGTAAAATATACAAACGGGCATTTTTTAGTTGGCGGCTATTCTAATTCCCCGGCCTCAGGCGATAAAAAGGCAGGCGTAAAAGGAGGAATGGATTTCTGGACATTGATACTGGATCAAAACGGAAAAATAAAGGAACAAAAGGTTTGGGGAGGAAAAGCAGATGACCGGCTCGTAGGATACATAAGGATTGGTTTGAACGAGTATTTACTGGGAGGAACTTCCTGGTCAGCTTTAGGCAAAGACAAAGCGGCAAATACGGTGGGTAATACCGGCAAACCCGACTACTGGATCTTCAGGATCAGCCCTTCCGGAACAATTGCTAAACAGGATGCATCAACAGAACTCATTTCAATGAATAGCCAGGTTGAGGGAATAAAAAGAAGCCTATCGTTTAGCATTAACCCCAATCCTGTAAAAAATGTGCTTGTTATAAACCACAGCGCAGCTGCCGCGCAAAATCTTACCCTGTCTATCTATTCCAATAATGGCCAATTAGTAAGGCAGCAGCAATTGACGCAGTCAAAAGGAACTCAATCTTTCGATTTTTCAGCACAGCCTTCAGGTATATATTATGCTGTTCTACAGAGCGGATCAAGCAGCGTCACTAAGAAATTTGTGAAAAATTAAAAGCTACGGGCAAAAGCAACGCGAACGTATCCAAAAAAATTCTTCTGCGTTTCAGTGTGCTCAGTGGCAAAAGGCAATATTTATCCCGTTCAATCCCTCCACAAAAAAGGAAAAAGAATCAGGGACAGCAGTACAATCAAAATATCCAGGCAGACAAGAAGCAATACCATCTGCCACCATCCCGACTGTAACGCATCACTGAAAGCCCGGGAAGAAATTTTTCCTAACAACAAAAGCTGCGGAATAACGATGGGAAACCCCATAATCGCCATTAAGGCTGACTGCTGCTGCGCTTTGGCGGCGATAGCAGCAAGAAAAGTAAATACCAGGCTCAGCCCGGTTCCGCCAAGAAAGCTGATCAACAAAAATTTATAAAAATAGATCACCGGGTTGCCAAGCAATAAAGTAAATATCAGCAAGGTGAGAAGACTCATCACCAACATCAGCAAGGCATTAAATATTATTTTGGCAGTGATATAATTCGCTGGCCCTGAAATGGTATAGTAATATAACATGCGCCCTTTGCTATCTTGCAGAAAACTTTTGGCAACCGCATTTATCGAAACAAACAATTGCACTATCCAGAATAAGGCATTCCAGGTTTGCTCTTCGGGCCGGCCTGCCGAGAGATAAACAACAAAAACAGTAGAAGCTACATATAACAGCACACCGTAAAAAGTGTATTGCTGGCGTGTTTCCAGTAAAATGTCTTTTTTTACCAGCGCCGGTATCTGTTTTGATGAGTAACCCATTGCGCACAAATATATTCTCAAATGTCAAGCAGTTTTGGAAGTGTTTTTTAATTTTTAGAGGGCTTGCCGCCCAATATGCCTTAAGACAGCTCTTATCAAAAGCCGGGAATATTTAAAAATGTCAGAAAATATTGCAACAAAGACCCAAAATCAGTTTAAATAAAAAGCTTTTACAATATCTCTTACTTAAGAAGATGGTTTTGCGCTTATATTTGCGGCTCAAATTTTAACTGTGGCGGTAAAATTTACAAAAGAAACCTATCTATATTGGTATGAACTAATGCAGCTCATTCGCCAGTTTGAGCTTAAAGCAGAAGAAATGTACAAGATGGCAGGCAAGATCCGCGGATTCTTTCATGCCTATATAGGCCAGGAGGCAATTGCTGCGGGATGTATGACAGCCACACGCCAGGAAGATATTTTCCTTACAGCGTACCGCGATCATGGCCTTGCGTTAGCAAAAGGCGCCAGTGCAAACGCCTGTATGGCAGAGTTGTATGGTAAAGCAACCGGCCTTGCAAAAGGCAAAGGCGGAAGCATGCACTTTTTCAGCAAAGAGCATTTCTTTTATGGCGGACATGGCATAGTTGGCGGCCAGATCGGTGTGGGCGCCGGGATAGCCTTTGCGGAAGATTATAAGGGTACAGATAATGTAGTGCTTTGTTTTTTTGGCGATGGCGCTGCGAGACAAGGTGTTTTGCATGAAACATTCAATCTTGCCATGTTGTGGAAGATACCGGTGGTTTTTATTTGTGAGAATAACAATTATGCCATGGGTACTTCTGTAGAAAGAACCTCTAACGTGGTTGATATTTATAAGCTGGCAGATGCTTATGAGATGCCCGCAGATAAGGTAGATGGCATGGGCGCTGAAGCTGTTCATGACGCAGTGGCAAGAGCGGTAAAAAGAGCCCGGGAAAAAGGCGGTCCTACCCTGCTTGAAATGAAAACTTACCGGTATAAAGGACATTCCATTTCAGATCCCGGTAAATACAGAACCAAAGAAGAACTGGAAGATTATAAAGGCAAAGACCCTATAACACTTGTTTTAAAAACTATAAAGCAAAATAAGTTTGCTACAGACGAAGAGCTAAAAGCGATCGATGACCGTATAGCCGGCATCGTGGAAGAATCTGTAAAATTTGCTGAAGAAAGTCCCTGGCCTGATGATGATGAGGTAACAAAAGACGTTTACACAGATAAAAACTATCCTTTCATAGTTGATTAACGATTGTATTTTTTAAATTTTTAATATTTTATTTATTTATGGCTGATACGCATGTGCATGAGGCAAAAAGGGAAGATGTTGTTGTAAAAGCAAAAGATTTTTGGACACAATATCAAAAACCATTACTGACAATTATCATAGTGCTCGTTGTACTTATAGGAGGCTGGTACGGGTATAAAAATTATATAGTTGCGCCCAAAGAAACAGAAGCGCAAAACGCAATGTGGAAAGCGGAGCAATATTTCCGTGAAGATTCTCTGAATCTTGCATTGAACGGAGATAAATTCAACCGTGGTTTCCTGTATATCATTAACAACTATGGTTCAACAAAATCAGGTAACCTG
Source organism: Parafilimonas sp. (assembly GCA_036274175.1). Classification (GTDB taxonomy): domain Bacteria; phylum Bacteroidota; class Bacteroidia; order Chitinophagales; family Chitinophagaceae; genus Parafilimonas. Next base: position 76,367 of record DASUGF010000083.1, on the reverse strand, counting down.
GCAAAATATTATGCCGGGGTTTGTTATTTAAGAACAGGCAACTTTAATAAGGCGGTAGAGAATCTCAATGACTTCAATACTTCTGAAAAGCAAATACAAATGATGGCGTATGGCGCGTTGGGTGATGCTTACAGCGAATTGAACAAAAACGATGACGCTGTAAACTATTACAAGAAAGCGGCTAATGAATTTACCGATGATGCTACGATGAGCAGTGAGTATTTATTCCGTGCGGCATTGAAATTAGAAACACTGGGTAAGAACAGCGAAGCATTGGATCTTTATAAAGAATTAAAAGCAAAATATCCAAACACAGAAAAAGGCTTTTCGGCAGACAAGTATATCTACCGTTTAAGCATTGTACCCAACGATTTCAGCGCTAAATAATGGCTTCGAAAGGAAATAAGATAGTAAGCAAAGGCATCCCACAGATAAAGGATGCCTTTGTGATTATTATAAAAACCGAATGGAATAAACACATTGCAGATAAGCTGGAGAAAGGGGCAATACAAATACTGCAACAACAAGCCATTACTTATAAAACATTAATTGTGCCCGGTGCTGTTGAAATACCTTTTGCTATAAAAGCGTATGCAGAAAGTCTGCAAAAAAAAGCAGATGCATTTATTGCGTTAGGCACCGTTATCCGCGGAGATACCCCACATTTTGACTATGTATGCAAATCAGTTACAGATGGCATTCTTTCACTGAATATGTTGCTCGATGTTCCTTCCATTTTTGGTGTGCTTACCGTGAATGATGAGCAACAGGCATTGGAGCGTGTTGGCGGCATACATGGCAACAAAGGAGAAGAAGCAGCCATAACAGCAATAAAAATGATTGCGCTCAACAGGAAATTAAAGAAATAGGTTTGACAGTTTAATGTGATGCTACTTTTCGCGGGAATGACAAATAAATAGATTATCATTTTCAGGAGATTAATAACTCCCCTTTAGGGGCTGGGGTTTATGAACATACAGATTTTTATACCATGTTTTGTTGACCAGTTATATCCCGCCGTTGGATTTAACATGGTAAAGGTTTTGGAAAAAGCAGGTTGCACGGTTTCTTATAACACGAATCAAACATGTTGTGGCCAGCCTGCATTTAATGCAGGATTCTGGGGTGAAGCAAAAGATGTCTGTAAAAAATTTCTAAAGGATTTTAGTGGTGACGAATATATCGTAGCTCCAAGTGCAAGCTGCGTTGGCTTCGTAAGAAATTACTATGAAAAGCTGTTTGAGAATTCAACCCAACAAGCAGAAGTAAAAAATATCAGGAGCCGTATTTATGAACTCAGTGATTTTTTAGTGAACGTTTTGCATTACACTGATTTCAATGCCAGCTTTAATGCAACAGCAACCTATCATGATAGCTGTGCGGCTTTGCGTGAATGTAAGCTTAAACAGGAGCCGCGCATTTTGCTGAACAATGTTCAGGGGCTGCAGTTAATTGAAATGAATGATGTGGAAACCTGTTGCGGATTCGGCGGAACTTTCGCTGTAAAGTTTGAACCGATCAGCATTGCCATGGCGGATCAGAAAGTAACCAATGCTACTGAAACAAAAGCGGAATATATTATCAGCACCGATATGAGTTGTTTAATGCATATTGACGGTTACATAAAAAATAAAGGCGTTGATTTGAAAGTACTGCACCTGGCAGATGTGCTCGCTAATTTTTAAAATTTTGTTATCGCATAAGTAAAGCAGCAGGCAGAGTGTAAGTTGTTAGCATTTCTCTGTTATCTCAGTTAGCCTTGTGCGAAAAAAGAGGTTGATTTGAAAGCATGCAAAATTGCAGGTATGCTTGCTAATTTTTAATCCATAATTTTGGTAAGAAAATTAAACAGTATGACTTCAATTGAAATCCTTCGTGAAGAAGTTAAAGAATATATACAGCATGCTGATGAAAAGATCGTGAAGATGGTGCATGCCATGCTTGAGACCGATGTTGAAAATGATTGGTGGGAAAGAATGCCGGACGTCGTTAAAGCCGATGTTGAAGCAGCAATAAAAGAAGCTGATGAAGGCCAGCTTATGCCACATGAAGAAATCCGGAAAAGGTATAGTAAATGGCTTACAAAATAAGCTGGACACCCAGGGCATGGAAAACATTTGAAGCCAACATCCACTATCTCGAAACTGCGTGGAGCGATATTGAAATAAAGAAATTTGTAACAGCTGTTGATAAAAAGTTGATCAATCTTTCTAACCATCCCCGGATCGGCACAGCACGTAATAACAAATATCCGAACATAAGATTTACACTAATACATAAACGTGTTGCATTAATCTACCGGGTTAAACCTATTAAAGAAGAAGTTCAACTACTTGTCTTTTGGAATACGTACCAAAATCCACTTAAATTAGAGTATTTGTGAAGTATCAGCCCGGCGACGATATAATCATTTTGCATACCAATGAAGAAGGAAAAGTAATTGAGGTTATCAACAATAAAATGTTGTTGGTGGAAGTACGCGGCGTCCGGTTTCCTGTATATAATGACCAGGTTGACTTCCCCTATTTTAAACGCTTTACTAAAAAGAAAGACACATCCGTAAAAAAGCCCGTCAAAAAATATATTGATGATATCCCGAAAGAAAAAAAGCAGGCACAAACAACAAGAGAAGAAGGCGTATGGCTTTCCTTTATTCCAAAATTTACGGTAGATGAATTTGGCGATGAAGTGGTGGAATTATTCAAATTATATCTTATAAATAAAAATACACTTGGTTATAAATTTCACTATACGCAGGATTTTTTTGGCGAAGCTGAATTTGAACTGAAAGGTGAAATACTCATGCGCCATGATTTTTACCTGCATGATATTGCTTTTGGCGATTTTAATGACAATCCTTCTTTCAATTTTGATTTTAACCTGATCACACCGGAAAAAACAAAAGCTGAACATTTTGAGGCTTCCGTCAAACTAAAACCAAAACAATTGTTCCAGCATATTGAAGAGATGAAAGAAAAAAATGAGCCTTCAATGGTTTTTAAATTGTTTGATACATATCCTGAAAAAGTGAAGGAAGAGAAAGTTGATTTAACGCCTAATATTATCAAACGAAATAAGATTTATGAAGCGGAAAGGATCCGTGAACATTTGGAACCTGCACGCAGTGTGGTTGATCTTCATATTGAAAAACTTTCTGACGACTGGAAACACCTGAGCAATTTTGAAATTCTCACCTTGCAATTGAAAGAGTTTGAAAAATGGTATGAGCTTGCCTTAGCGCATCATTTGCCTGAGTTGATTATCATTCACGGTGTTGGTTCAGGAAAGTTACGCGATGAAATTCATGATATGCTCCGGCTGAAAAAAGAAGTAAGAACTTTTGTCAATCAGTATCATCCGAACTACGGGTATGGTGCTACTGAAATATATTTTCAGTATTGATTAAAACTTAGCTCCGACAGACGTAGAATCAATTCATTCTTTCTCGACGATCTCAAAGCTTCTTGCAACCGATTCACCATTCTCATCAACAACAGTCAATGTATGTTTTCCCGCTGAAGGATTAACTGCCATTTGATGAAAGTTTTCTGTTGTGCCGATAAACACATGATCCAAAATGCCAGAATAAATTTGTTAGCTTATTTCAGGCGATTACTTAATTATTTGCAGTTGCTGATATTCCTTTCTATCAGTATATGTCAATTCGATATGGTAAATGCCGGCTGGCAATTTATCCAAACTTAATTTACAGGTGTTCAACCCTTTTACAGATGAAAAATATTTTGTTATAACAGCTTGGCCCTGGCTGTTGAATATTTTTATGATTGTATTCTCCTGTATGGCTGCAGTAAAACTGATCGTTGTTTTATCAGATGCCGGGTTAGGATAAACTTTTATACCGGATGATGATGTCTTTGATGCTATTGAATAACCATTTGCAGCATTTACAGTTAAGCAGGTGTTGGTGACTTTAACCGCTTCAGACTCCTTACTTTCGCCACAACTATTGGTTATTATTACTTTATAATTCCCGGGTGATTTAGTTACGTATTTTCTTTTTGTGGCGCCTGCAATAATCTTGTTTCCTTTTTTCCATTGGTAAGTATAATCAATTCCTTTTGTAGCTGTTAATATAGATGAATCATTAGCGCAAAGATTAAGCGTATCTGCTCTAATTTTTGAGATCAGTTTATTTACAGGGGCATTAGATGCTACCCATGCGGCTCCATTTGTCAACGTTCCGTTATTGGCGTTTGCACTTTCATCAGCAGTTGTAGTTCCGGATCCTTCATCCAACTTCCAGTAACCAATAAGGTTATTAATATTTGGATGGGAGTTTTGTAAAGATTTCTTATACCATTTTTTTATTGTAGTAGCAGAAAGTGCTTTGTTCCAAACCCGCACTTCTTCTATTTTTCCTTTAAAATATTGAGATTCGTGCTGGCGTCCACCAATTCTAAAATCGTCCTGAGAATGATAATCTGTAATTAAACCGGAAGCGCTTCCTGAAAAAACTTCACTACCATTACCATAAAATTTCATCAATTGGTTATTAGCTGAATAAGTCACAACAATGTGAGACCATTTATTTAAGGGTGCAACAAAGGAGCTATTCACCCATGTCCATCCAGGTGATGAATTATCTAAAGCGAATCTTATCGTTCCATCGCCAAATCTTGCAATTTCATATTCTCCTTCTTTATTTACTATAATCCCGCTTCCTTCAGGGCCGGTGCCATTACCAATAGGGTAAATCCATGCTTCAATCGTTAATTGTTCACTTACTTCAAGAGATTGTTGGGGCCCGACATTAATATAATCATTAACACCATCAAATTGAATGGCATTGCCGGCACATTGTGCTGTTGAATGTAAAGCCAAACTTTGAATGAATAATACGATAATCAGTGTTTTGATGCATGCAGGATTAAATTTTTTCATAGTAGCTTTTTCAGGTTATTATCAAATATAAATACAAAATTATTTATACACTCTGCGAAGCCTCCGACCACAAGTGTTCGAAACATCAAAATGAAAAGAATAGTGCAGGAATAACAGGCTTAAACCCTTAGTAGAAATCTGTTAAAAGAGTTTGTAAAAACCTTATTACCTTAAACTTTGCGCCCGGATATTTTCTGTTTAAATGTTTATGTAAAAGAGCTGCGTTTGCATCCTGACATCTACGCCGCAATAAATAGTTGTACCGCTAAAATCTAATTGCTTATTTTGTACCATGGGGTGTCTGTTTTTAAAGTGATTGAATGTTTTTACAAACTCAATTTACACTTTTGCAGCCCCCATCTTTCATACATGAGACCTTATTAATTTCTCTCCGGGAAGAAGGTAATAAGGTTTGATTTCTATCTTAATTTGTTTTCTACTAAGATTTCGAACACTTGTGGTCTCCCACTTTAAATTCACTTCAGGCTTTCAACAAATCCAGCCTTACCGGCAATTAGTAAGAAACTTTAATTTTGAAAGAAAAGTTTTATGAAGTTAAAGGTAATCGTACATAATGCTGAAGAAGGCGGCTATTGGGCAGAGGTTCCTGCGTTACCAGGTTGTGTTACGCAGGCTGAAAATATGGATGAACTTATTATTAATATTCATGAAGCTTTTGAAGGCTGGTTAGGTGCAGATATAGAACCTTCTCTTATCGGGGAAAATGATAAACTTCTCGAGCTTGCTTTATGAAAACAATAAGCGGAAAAGAATTTGCAAAACTATTAGAAAAAAAGGGGTATTGAACCGGATAAATAGCAGCCATCATATCTATAAACATCCTTTAAAAACTGAAATAATTTCACTTCCCATACATAAAAATAATGACCTCAAGCTTGGCTTGCTGAAAAAATTAATGAGCATTGCAGCTATAAGCGAAAATGAATTATAGTTCGCTCTGCTAAGTCTCGAAAAGCTTTGCAGTGTTATGCGCAAACTCTCTGACTTAAACTTATTCTTTCTCCACAATCTCAAAATCTCTTGCAACCGATTCTCCATTCTCATCAACAACAGTCAATGTATGTTTGCCGGCTGATGGATTAACAGCCATCTGGTGAAAGTTTTCTGTTTCGCCGATATACATATCATCCAAGCTCCAGAATAACTTTGTTTGACCATTGCGTGTTGTTACTGTAAAAACAGTCCTGCCTTTTTCACCTGTAATTTCCTTTGGCACAAAGATCCTTGCACCTTCCTGCGGATAAACTATTTCAAATGATGATTGAGATTCATTAATACAACCGTTCAAAAAAGGTGGTAATGATTTATAACCTGCATGCCTTTGTTTATAATAATATTCCATCGTTGGCGGTAATACAAACCAGGATTGATGCATCATATCCGAAGGTGATTCGCAGTTGCTGGTTACACGGTATGTGCCGGTTTTATCTAAATGAATAATGCGATGATAAGGACAAACAGCCGCCTGCTGTGCATGAACCGAAGCAAGCATGGTATCCACATCGGTACAATACGGCCCTGCTTTAAAACCTGACTGGTGGCATACCGGCAGATACATAAAATCATACTGCGGTGGTGCAAACCATTTGGAGGATGGAAGGCTTCTGAAAATATCAAATAGAATGGGTGCGGCGGTATTAATGCCTGTAAGATCAGGCCTGCCTTCTCCTGTTGTGTTACCTACCCAAACAACTACGCAATATTTTGGTGTAAACCCTACTGCCCATCCATCCCGGAAGCCAAAACTTGTTCCTGTTTTCCATGCAATGCGCTGCGCTGACTGAAACATTCCCCACAAGCCTTCTTCACCGGGCCGCATCACTTCATTCATCGCATTGAACGTGTGCCAGAGTGCCGTGTAGTCGAACAATTCAGTTGCAGGTTTCTGGTTACTTGTTACAGGTTCCCGCTCATAGCTCATAGCTCGCGGCTCATAGCTATACTTTGGCATAAACCAATCCTCCGCATTCCACTTTCCCTTATTTTGCTTTTGATGCAAATACATTCTTGCCATACTCGCATATACGCCGCATAATTCATAAGGCGAGATCTCGCAACCACCTAATATCAAACTCATGCCATAAAAATCCGCCGGATGATTCAAAGTTGTAAAGCCACATTGTTGCAGTACATTATAAAATCGTTGGTACCGGTATTGCTGCAACATTTTTACCGCAGGAATATTTAAACTTCTTGCAAGAGCGCGGTTGGCGGGCACAGCGCCATCATACCCTAAATCAAAATTTTCAGGAGCATACCCATTTACCTGCGTAGGAATATCAGGTACTAACTGTTGCGGAAGCATTTTTCCCTCACTTAATAAGGAAGCATACAACAAAGGTTTTAAAGTGCTGCCGGGGCTGCGTTTACTGAACAGTACATCTACATGACTTTCAAGTGACGCATCACCCGGTTCATAGATATTGCCTACATACGATAAAATATTTCCGCTCTCTACATCAACCACCATCGCCGCAGCATTATTTATATGATTTGATTGTAATTGCTGGTGATGCTGATACAAAATAGCATTAACCCGCAATTGCAACTGCATGTCAATAGTAGTGCTCATGCCGGTTGAAATATGCATGACTGAATTTCGCTTTGCAGCGGTTATATCTTTCTTAAACCTGTTCAATAGATGAGGGGCTAACTGCGGTAACGGCATGGGTTTGCCCGGCAGCGGTTCTGCTTTTGAAAGCGCAGCAGTGGTAGAATCGATAATGTTGGCAGCAACCAGTCGGTCAAGCAGAAAATTTCTTTTACGCAACAATTCCTTTTGATTTTTACCCGGATGAACGAGTGAAGGCGCATTGGGCAATACGGCAAGAGCGGCCATTTCGCCCCAGCTTAGCTCATTGGCGCTCCTTCCAAAATACCGCCAGGAAGCAGCGTCCAGGCCAACAACATTACTTCCAAAAGGTGCATTGGAAGCATATAAAGCAAGAATGGTTTTCTTTCGGCTGGTGCATTCCAGTCTTACCGCTAAAATGCTTTCTATCGTTTTATTATAAATGTTGCGGCTTTTTGAACCACGGCTTAAACGTATTAGCTGCATGGTTAAAGTGCTGCCGCCGCTTACCACGTTCTTGGTTTTTATATTTTGAATGAATGCTCTCGCAAAAGCGAACGGATCAACACCGGGATGATAAAAAAATCTTTTGTCCTCAAATGTTGTGATACATTTTACGAACTTATCCGGTACATCAGCATTATAAGGGAACCGCCATTGACCATCTTCCGCAATAGATGCATTTAAAAGATTTCCATCTTTATCTTCTATAACATAACTGGCAGGTGTGATGAATAACGCTGAAGGGAGGCAAAAGCAGAACCATAAAAATAACAGCATCAGTATGGTCAGCACGATCTTTTTTTGAAGGGATAGTTTGCTTAAAAACTTATGTAGCCGCATCACAGTAACAACGAATATACATACAAAAAATCCCGCTTAAAGCGGGATCCATTCAGGCACGGGGTCTTTCACAGAAAAATATCTTATATGTCGTACAAAGACTCATTTTCACCTTTTATATCGCTGAATTTCTGCTTTGCTTTGTTCACAAGATTCCCCGCTTTGCTTTTCACTTTGCCGTAGGCATTTGAAAGATTATCAGCAAGATCGTCATAATTATCTTTAATTCCCTGTGCTCTTCTTGAGATCTTTTTGCGGGTCTCTTCACCGCTGTCGGGTGCAAATAAAACGCCTAATAAAATACCAACAAGCACTCCGTTAATAAAAGTTTTGAAATGCATAATTTAAGTTTTAAGTATTATTAATAGTCGGTGCCATCGCCGGGGGCTATGGGCCTTTTGCTTACAAAGATAAATATATAAGTGCTAACAGTTAAGCAGGCCATTCCTCCTAATATCTCCAACATATTTTTACATTTTAATTATAACAGTTAATGAAAATTTTGTGCCGATGTTATTCAGGCGGGAGAAGCGAAGAAATTTAAAATAAATTGGGAAATGTCATCTACAGATTTATTAACCGGCCCGCGAATTTAATAAACAGGTGACTTTCTATTGAAGGTTTTCTCACCGCTCTTTCCTTCTTTCAAAAAAATATTTGCGTAGTCAAATAGCTACACATATATTTGTAGTCAAATAGCTACATAATGAATTTAAGAAGAGATGTTTTTCAAGCTATAGCAGACCCAACACGAAGAGCAATATTGCTATTGGTTGCTGCACAGGCCCTGACAGCAGGTGCGATTGCTTCAAACTTCGACACGGCCAGGCCAACCGTTTCAAAACACCTGCAAATACTTACCGAGTGTGAATTGCTCACACAGGAGCAAAACGGCAGGGAAATTTATTATCACTTTAATCCAAAAAAAATGAAAGAGGTAGCAGACTTTATTGAACCATTCCGCAAAATGTGGGATGAGCGGTTTAATAAATTAGAAAACATCATGAAAAAATACAACTCAAAAAAATAAAATAATATGGAACAAAAAACAAAGGTCAATGCCGAAGACGGCAAGCAGGACCTGGTGATCACAAGGGAGTTTGAGCTGCCGGTGGAATTGCTTTTTAAGGCGTATGCGGAGCCTGAAATTGTGGAGCAATGGATGACATCAAAAGTGGTAAAGCTTGAAAGCAAAAAGTATGGCAGTTATCAACTTGAAAAAACCGATGACAAAGGAAACATAGTCTTCCAGGCCAATGGCGTGATCCATGAGTTCATTCCCGGCAAAAAAATAACGCGCACATTTGAAATGGCGAATACGCCTTTCGGTGTTCAGTTGGAAGTATATGCATTTGAAAAATTGACTGATGACACCAGCAAGCTTACGATGCACGTGATTTACGAATCGGTTGCCCAAAGAGACCAGGTGCTGCAGTTACCTTTTGCACAGGGCATTAACTGGGCACATAACCGGATAGAAGAAGTAGCACGTCAATTAAAATAACATATTATGTCAAAGAAAAACAAGATCATTTATTGGATCGCTACCATCTGGCTTGCATTGGGAATGGCATCAACCGGAACAGTACAATTAATCAAAACAAAAGAGGAAGCAGATATGATAACCCGCCTGGGTTATCCTGTCTATTTTCTGACAATAATAGGCGTCTGGAAATTTTTGGGTGTTGTGGCCGTACTTATTCCTAAATTTCCTCTATTAAAGGAATGGGCTTATGCAGGCTTTTTCTTTGCTATGTCGGGTGCTGTCGTTTCTCATTTAATCAGTGGGGATGACGCCAAAGAAATTTTTGGCCCTACATTATTAATACTGCTGACGGTGGTATCCTGGTATTTCAGGCCTGTGAATAGAAGGATCATGGCAGTTAATATAAACGGATAGCATAAACTGATGGAGCAAAATAAAAAAATAACAGCGCCGGATAATACAGCAGTAAGAACAGCTTTATGGAGAGCCTTGCATATACAGGCGGATGCAAAGCCCTACATCATTGAAGACGAAGCAGGATTAAAACTGGTAGCGCCGAGTGACGATTGGCAGCAACGCCCGGATATGAAATTTACAAAACGGCTTCGGGCTTCTATTGTAGCCCGTGCACGTTTTGTTGAAGACCTGGTTATTGAACAAAATAAACAAGGCATTACGCAATATGTTATTCTTGGCGCAGGACTTGACACGTTTGCTCAGCGCAGGCCGGATATTGCTTCAAAACTCCAGGTATACGAAATAGATCAACCCGGTACATTGGCGTGGAAACAACAACGGTTAATTGAACTTGGTTTTGGTATTCCGGAATATTTGCATTTTGTACCTGTTGATTTTGAAACTTCTTCCTGGTGGGAACAATTATTGCAAGCAGGATTTAATAGCGGCAAACCTGCTGTTATAGCCTGTACAGGACTTAGTTTATATCTTACAAAAGAAGCGATCGCTTCAACACTAAATCAAGTTGCAACATTTGCAACAGGTTCAAAGCTTGCCATGACATTTTATTTGCCAATAGAATTGCTTGATGAGGAAGACAAGCCTGTGCAGGAAATAGCAGAAAAAGGAGCCCGTGCGGCCGGAACGCCGTTCATTAGCTTTTTTTCACCTGATGAAATATTACAGATGGCTGATGATGCAGGTTTTAAGGATGCGAAAACCATATCAACAAAAGATATGGAGCAATATTATTTTACGAACAGGGCCGATGATCTTTTACCTGCAAGCGGAGAAGTATTTTTGCTGGCGTCAACATAAACATCAAATTCATTAACATGGAGACGAACTCTAACGTTGACTGGCTTTTTGATAAAGAAACAAAATGGCAGAAAGAATTTGAGCAATTAAGAAGGATCATTCTTGATTGCGGACTCACTGAAGAATTAAAGTGGGGCCAGGCCTGTTACACTTTCCGGGGTAGTAACATTGTTTTGATACATGGCTTTAAAGAATACTGTGCATTGCTGTTTTTTAAGGGCGCCTTGTTAAATGATCCGGATGGTATTCTCATTCAGCAAACGGAGAATGTGCAATCGGCGCGGCAGGTGCGGTTCACTAATGTTAAAGAAATAGTGAAGATGGAACCTATCCTGAAAGCCTATGTTTATGAAGCGGTCGAAGTAGAAAAAGCCGGTTTGAAAGTGAAATTAAAAAAGACGGCAGACTTCAAAATCCCCGAAGAATTTCAAAATAAATTAAATAAAAAACCTGCGTTAAAAAAGGCTTTTAATACATTAACACCGGGGCGGCAACGGCAATACATTTTTTATTTTTCCCAACCCAAACAATCCAAAACGCGTGAGGCAAGAGTTGAAAAATATTTGCAGCAAATTCTCGATGGAAAGGGATTAAATGATTAATATATGAACAGCAAAACGAAATTGTCATCTTCACAGCAGGAAGCATTACTCAAAACATTAAAAGCCCGTTTTGAGAAAAACAGGAAGCGTCATGAAGATATTGAATGGGACAAAGTACAGGCAAGGCTAAAAGCCAATACTGAAAAGCTATGGTCGCTGAATGCGATGGAGGAAACGGGTGGCGAACCGGATGTTGTTGGTTATGATAAGAAGACAAACGAATATGTTTTTTATGATTGCGCTGCTGAAAGCCCTAAAGGCAGAAGAAGCCTTTGCTATGATCGTGAAGCATTGAATTCAAGGAAAGAATATAAACCGGCAGACAGCGTTATTGACATGGCGACTGAGATGGGTATTGATATCTTAACCGAAGATCAATACCGAGGGTTGCAACAGTTGGAGCAATTCGATACGAAAACATCGAGCTGGGTAAAGACGCCTCCTGGTATCAGGAAGCTCGGTGGCGCAGTTTTTTGTGATCGCCGTTATAACACTGTCTTTTTGTATCACAACGGCGCTGAATCTTACTATGCCGCCAGGGGTTTTCGGGCTTCGCTGCGGGTTTGAATTTATGCAAGATTATGCCTGCCATCCGGATAAAGAACAGAGGCTGCTCCATCACGAAGCAGCCTCTGTTTTTTAAGCTGTGGGCTACAAAGTTTGAGCTGCGAGCGCATAAAAAATTTTATGCAATTTGTTCACTCCTCGCAGCTCGAAGCTCATAGCTCAAAGCTTGGTATCGTTACTTCACATCCCAGAAAATTTTTGTATCCAGTTTATCCTTTGCCTGCACGGCAGCGTAATTGTCTGCATTATAGGTTAATTCATTTCCGGGATAGAACCACCTGGTTGGAGGAAGTTTTTGCGTTCCTGCATCTTGTGTAAAAGTTAGTACAGGAAGATCTAACCTTCTCAGCTCTGCCCAGGTTTCCATTGGCCGCATAACATTGGAATTGATCCATTTTTGAGTAGCTATCCTGTTCAGCTTGTCTGCAGCGGTTGTGGCTGTGTTCCAGGCAACATTTGCTTTAGCCAGGTAATTGGCTATTTCGCCAGTAGCTAACGTATCTAAAGGTCCTGAAACGGAATTATCACTTAAAGTGCGCAACCAGAAATAGTAGTTTATTGATTCTGTGATGCCTGCTTCGTAGGCTGCTTTCGCGCCTGCATCATTCCCTGCATTTAAATAATATTCTGCCAGTGATAACTGTGTTTCAGCAGCAGTAATTAATGTACCCGGCAATTTAATGTTCTGGGAAAGCGTAGAACGGTTATAGCGTGCTATAGTGCCGCCATTTAAAATATCAGTTTGCTGAGTGCTTGTCAATGAAGGGTCTAATCCTATATAAACGCCTTTAGCTGAATCGCCGGGCTCAAATATCGCGCGTTCGCGCGGGTCGCTGTTGGTATTCATAAGATCAATCATCACCTTACCTGCCCTGTCGGCAGAGCCCCAGCCGATCAGTCCCGAATAAAAATCGGCACTGTTCCCGGTACCGGTACCATTATTAATGGGCGTGGTAGTGCTTATTACGTTCACCTGGGTATTCTCATCATTGGTAGTAACAATAGGATAAGTGCCCGTGTTGCCAATGATAGAGGCAATTTCGCTTTTAGATCTGTCTTTAAAAGCATCCGCACCGCTTACCCTTGTAAGCATTCTTATACGTAAAGAATTACAATACCGTTTCCATTTTGTAAGATCGCCGTGGTTTATGAAATCCTGCGTTTTGAAACCGGGCGCCACTGTGGCGGGAACTGTAATGCCGTTCAACTCATCTGCAAATGCTTTCAGGTCATCAAGCATTGTTGTATAGATGGTGGCGGCATCATCGTATTTTGCTGCAGTGGTAGCGCCTTTATAGTCGCCGCCAAGTGTTCCCAGCAAGCCGGCTCCGCTCCATGGAATATCTCCCCAAATATCCACTGCCTTTTGTGTAAAATCATAAAAATAAATAGTGGCGGTGATAATATAAATGCGGTTGGCCTGTTGATCTGCTTCGCTTAGTGCAGCATTCACCCTTAATAACTCTTTATATTGTGCCAATAAAGCATAATAACTGCTCCAATAATCACCAACAGCAGCAGCACCGGGAATGTATCTTCCATTGGTATTTAATGTGACGGCTGTTTGGCTCCACGGTGTCATGGTATTTTGATACACAACAAAATACTGCCAGTAACGATACATTACATAGGTAAGGTTTGAAGACAACACGCCTGCAAATTGCCTGTCAATTGTAGTGGTGGAAACCTTCGAAGGGTCAGCGTAGGTATCTTCGAATTGCTGTTTGGTGCAGGCCGAAAGAGCGAGCGCCAAAATAAAGACAGACGATAATATTTTTTTCATATAATTATGTTTACAAGTTTAAAAGTTTGCTCTTAATGAAACGCCGAATGTGCGGGTAGACGGCTGTGTGCCTGCATTGGTTAATGACTGATTCCAGTTTAAACCTGAGGTTAGCTGTTCTGCATCCATGTCTTTTATAGTTCTGTAGAGATAGAACAGGTTTCTGCCAAAAACGGACAGTTGTAAATTATTCGCCCTTATTTTTTTGGAGATAGATTGGGGCAAAGTATAGGATAATGATATTTCCCGCATTTTCCAATAGCTGTTCTTAACGATGTACCTGAAATACTGCGAGTTGCTGTATTGCGGACCGCCCCAGTTATAACCTTCTACATAGTACCACATTTGAGAAGTTACATAATTATTGGACGTTCCATCATCAAAAACACCACCTATCTTCATCCCGTCGTGATAAACTGTTTCGCCGTTAGGGCCGGTAGGTGAAGTGGTTTCAATACCACGCCCGTTTGCATCTTTGTAATAAGAAACACCACCATGGGCAGCATCCATTGCTGTTAAGCTTTCTTCTGTAAGGCCGCGGCTCGTCATCCAGAATAAACCAGTTGGCATTACGTAACCGCCCATCCTGAAGTCTGTATATAATTCAAGCGCAAATCCCTTGTAAGAGAAAGTGTTATAAAACCCACCCGTAGCCTTAACCTGGGAGTTACCATACCTTTCTAATTTAGAACCATCTATCTTGTTCACTATGTCGCCATCCCCAAAGTCTCCCACTATTTGTTCGCCTTTATCATTCGTTAAGATAGGGTGAGCGTAGAAATCGCCTATCGGTCTTCCTACCACGGATTTTAAAACTGCCGCATTGCCATCATAATCAGCATGTATCAGCTCAGTTGATCCTGTGGTGAGACTGAGGATCTTGTTAGTATTCGTGTTGAAATTAATACCTGCATCCCACCTGAAATATCTGCCAATAATCGGCGTGCCCTTAACGCTCAGGTCAAAACCTGTATTTTGTAAAGTCCCCACGTTAGCCAGAATATTGCTCGCGCCTGTTGTTTGAGCAATCTGCAGGGGTATGATCATGTCCACGATTTTAGCTTTGTAAAAAGCTATATCGACGTTTAACCTCTGGTGAAGAAATCCCGCTTCAAGGCCAAATTCTAATTCATGTTTTTGTTCGGGCTTTATAAGATCGTTTCCGTATGTGCCTGTTGCTGCCGAAGTGGAAAGCACCGAACCCGAGCCCTGGTCTCCAAGGTTAGTTAACCCATATGCCACGTTTGCCTGGTAAGCTGCGGGATAATTACCCACGATACCCCATGATGCCCTCAGCTTTGCATTGCTTATCAACTGAGGTAGCTGAAACGCATCTGAAAGGGAAAAGGCGGCATTTACAGACGGGTATACAAAAGAATTATTGTTTGGGTTCATGGTAGAGGTCCGGTCTCTGCGTACAGTTCCTTCCACAAATAAATAATTTTTGAAGCTGGCATTTACCGTTCCTATTAACGCATCTTTTGTCAGATAAGATCTGGTAGAACTGCTGTTGTAAGGGGTCAGAGCCGACGAACTCAGATCGAACCGGTTTTCGGTTGTCAAGCCGCCATTAGTGCTAACATTAGTGGAATAGCCGGATTCTTTATCGGCTGTGTAGCCCGCCATTGCCTTTAAAGTAAGGTTCTCATTTATTTTAGCGTTATAAGATAACAGCAGATCGCCGTACAGGATCGAATACCTGTAAGTGGAAATCCCGTAAGCGCCGGAATAGCCAAAAACAACAGGTTTGTCAGAAGTATTCATGGTCTGTGTTTGGTTGTTGGTAAGATCGGTAGCTATTCTTCCTCTTAACTGCAGGTTTTTAACAATATCAAGATAACCTGTTAAGCTTGCCATTAAACGGTTATTATTTTCGGTTACTTTATTTTCCAGCGTATTCCACATATAATCCAAAATATCGGTACGGTAATTTGGAATGGTTATATTCTCATCCGGGGTTAAGCTCTGGTTACCGCCGGTTACATATTTATACCCGAGGCTGGTTTTGTATTTTTCCTGGTACCATTTGCCATCATCAAAAGCAGGCATCATGCCGGTAAAGTTGTTGATAAGCCTGTCATTTAAATAAGGCCTGTTCTTAACGGTAGAATACACGTCGTTGGCAATAAGGTTCAGCCGGAATTTTTTACCAAAATTATACATGCTGTTCAGGTTAAAATTGAAGCGTTCATCGGATGAGTTAAGACTCACGCCTTCATAGCGCTGGTGTGCAATAGAAAACCGGGTACTTGAATTTTGGCCAGAGAACCTGAATGCAATATTGCTCACTACATTGTTGGCATGCTGGTACAAATTTGCCCAACCATTCTCGATAGGAGAATAAGGCACTACTTTACCCGGCCAGGTGGCTATAGGTTGACCGTCGTACAAAGGCCCGAAGTTTATAGAGGTTTGCAACAGCGCTCTATATTGAGTGCCGCCAATAGTATATTTATTTACATTAAAACCATTTTCATCGGTGCTAAAGCCAAAAGCACTTGCAAATTGAACCGGAACTCCTGCGCCACGTACTTCCTGGAAACGGGGCGTATAAGCTACCCTGTCCTGGAAGTAACTGGTATTAAAATCAACTGAAAATTTGTCTCCTTTTCCGGTTTTGGTTGTAATCAATATAACACCATTAGTAGCTTCTGATCCATAGAGTGCGGCAGCAGAAGCGCCTTTTAAAATTGTCATACTTTCCACATTTTCTGGGTTAATATCCAGCAATCCATTACCTCTTAAACGCTGGTCGCCCCAATAGTTGCCATTATTAAAATCTCCGTCACGGAGCGGCACGCCATCCAACACGATCAACGGCTGCGTTCTTTGTGTTAACGAATTAATACCGCGAATTTGAATAGCAACACCTCCCAATGAGCCACCGGGTGCAGTGGCTACTCTTACGCCGGGGGCTTTACCATACAAAGCGCTCGCAACGTTAGTAGGTTGTGTTTTTACCAGTTCATCTGCTTTAACAGTAGTAGTGGCATAACCCAGTGATTTGGCCTGTTTTTGAATACCCATGGCAGTAACCACTACGTCACTTAACTGGCCTGTATTTGAACCCATCACCACAGAAAGCGCTGCGCCGGCTGTTGCCTCCATTTCTTTTGTGGCATATCCAATGCTTGAAAATTGTAATGTGGCGTTAGCTGCTTCAAGTGGAATTGTAAAACTCCCCTGTGCATTGGTAATGGTCGCCGTTTTAGCCCCTTTTACTTTTACAGAAACGCCCGGAAGCGGGGCTCCGGCGCTATCCGTTACAGTTCCTGTTACATTTTGCTGTTGCGAGAATGCCAGTGTGCTGCATAAACTCAATACTATTAGCAGCGACAAGAAAAGCTTTGTTTTTTTCATGACGGTTTGTTTAATCAGATAATAATTATTGTTAGCAATCTTTGAAAGGCAAAAAGGGCTGAAGATGATCATTGCTGAGATTCCCGTGCATGCAAACAATGCATGACAACAAAGTAAGTGCTATTGATGGTCAGCAAAGAACTTAGTGTGATAAACTAGTTACATAGGCATGTGTTTTTAATGGTTATTTAATATGTCAGCCATAACTTCATTCGTTACGGTTGCCTTTATCATACTCATTTCATAATGTTCTATCACCAGGGCAGCAGCGCCGATCAGTTCAGCATTATAGCCCAGCTCTGAGATTTGAATGGCCGTATTGGCGCCAAGCCTCGGGATACAATATTCATTTAAGGCCTGTTGAATAGGCGCCAGCCATATTTTTCCCGCCAATGAGCCGCGGCCGCCAAGTATTATTATATCCGGATTCAGAATGTGAATCAGGATAGCTACACCTCTCCCAATGGTATAACCGGCTTCTGATAATAATTCTACGGTAAGCTTATCTCCTTTACCTGCTGCTTTTGTTATTTCTTTACCTGCCTCATCAAAATTGTCTGCCGGTAATTCTTTTAATAAAGATGGTCTTCCATCTGCTAATGCCTTGTGTGCTTTTTCTATTACCACCAACAAAGAGGCCTCTGTTTCAAGACAACCGCTTTTACCGCATTCGCATAGTTTATTGTTATTAAAAAGCGGTATATGACTGAATTCACCTGCAAATCCATCGCTGCCCCTGAAAAGTTCACCGTTAAGAACCAACCCTAAACCTATTCCCCAACTTATATTGACCACCATTGCGTTTAGTTTGTTGCGTGCAGCCCCAAATTTTAATTCTGCCAGTGCGATGAGGCTTGAATCATTGTCTATAAAAACACGCAGTGCCAGTCTTTGCGAGATATAATGATCTATGCTTGTTTCCCCGGCTGAAAGAAAAGTATAATTGATCCCTTTTTTGGAATTGATAAACCCCGGCATGCCTATTCCAACGCCAATTATTTTATCCTTCGGTATTGAGCACGAGTTGATAAATTCTTCAATGTTTTTTGTGAGTTCAAAGAGGGCGGTTGAATTTTTATCAAGCTTTAATTCAAATTCTGTTATTTCTTTTATGGTGGAATCACTCATATCAACCAGGGCAATCCTGGTAACCAATTGGTCCATGGCTACCGCGATCACATACATTACTCCGCGTTTTAACGAATACATAGCCGGCCGCCGGCCGCCGGTGGAAGCAGCATGTCCTGTTTCTGTTACAATCCCTTCACCAATCAATTCGTTCAGCATTTTTGTAGTAAGCGGTAAGCTTTTATTTATTTTCTCACTCAGATCCGCGCAGGAGATAAGTGAGCTGAAATAAATTTCTTTTATAATTCTTTTCTTATAAGAAGATTTCTTTTCTCCCATTAGGTAATAATTGAAAAAACAATGTCGAAAGTATGGAAACTTTTTTTAACTTTTTAAAAAGTTAATCCTTGACTTGATAATTATTATACAAGATAGAATATCAATATTCTTTTGGTGGATAATCTATATAAACGGCAGAGATGCAGGATCAAATTTAAAGGCCTTACTAACCTACGATCATTATTGCGGAAGAAATGGAGGTATCCTTTATAAAGTTTACAAATAAAAATGAAGCCAATCGACAGGTGGGATAAAGAACCAGAAGATCAAGGGCATTGTCATGTTTGTAATAAGCAGATCAGTTTGTCCATTCTTTCGTCCGCTACAGGCAGCTCGGTTTTATTTTCAAGAAATAGCATTCCGCCATCTTTTCTTATAATTTTTTTTGCAAAATTGATATTCACGATATAGCTTCTATGAATACGTAAAAAGTTATTTATACCTGACAATATGAATTCAAAATGCTTTAAATTTTTACTGACCAATAAGGGCTCACCGGACTGGAAAAATATTTTGGTATAGCTTCCTTCCGCTTTAAAATAATATATGTCATCAAGGTTCAGTATATCAAGTCCATGGGTTACGGGAACCACAATTTTCTGTTTGCTGTTATGCTGAAAATTTTGTTTTAATACCGGTAATGTTTGTGTTTTCAGCGCAACCTGTTTATGGGTAAGTTTTTTAATGGCAGCCCGTAATTTTTCCTCCTGTATGGGCTTCATTAAATAATCCACGGCGCTCATTTCGAAAGCGCGTACGGCATATTCGCCGGAAGCAGTAGTAAAAATTATATTGAAAGTAATTTCTTCCGGATTGAAAAAATCAAGCAATTGAATGCCGCTGTAAACGGGCAGTTCAATGTCGAGGAAAACAGCATCCGGGTTATTCCGTTTAATGCTTTTTATACCGGCAGGCAAATCGCTGCAGGTATCACAAATAACAATTGATGGCTCAATTTCTTTCAGCATCTGTTCCAGCAAGATGGCTGCATTTTTTTCGTCTTCTATTATTATAGCTCTCATCTGAGATTTTCTATAAAATGTTATGATATCATTTGTGACATTAACGGTAATAGCAGGATCACCTTTGTACCGGTTGGCGCATCGTTAGCATTCTTTATATCAATTATTTTTACACTTGCCTTTTTGCCAAATTGATCATTTAGTAAATGTATTCTTTGTTCATTGGCCCTGGTGGCAAATGAATGATGATTAAGCTTTGTTTTATTTAATTCCATGCTTTTCGTACGGCCGATACCATTGTCTTCAATGGCTATTTCGAGACCTTCCCCATTCCTGGCGCTAATTGTTATATCCAGCTTTTTTTCGCCGGGTTTATGAAGCAATCCATGTTTTATTGCATTTTCCACGTAGGGCTGGATAAGCATCGGTGGCACAACCAAAGCTTCTGTGTCTAAATTTTCCTGAACTTTTATTTGTACAATCAGGTTATCTCCAAACCTTGCCTTTTCAATGTCGATATATAATCGCAGCAGGTGAATTTCTTCGTCGAGCGCGATTGCCTGTTTGCTGCTGTTATCGAGTATCTTTCTCATCAGCTCACTGAATTTCCCAAGATAGCTGGCGGCGCTTTTTTTATCATTCATATACACATAGCTTTGAATGGTGTTGAGTGCATTAAAAATAAAATGCGGGTTCATTTGCGAACGCAGTGAAGAAAAGGTCAGGTCGTTCAGCCTTCGCTGATGTTCTGTCTGCTTCAGTTGCTTTTCTGTTTTTTCTTTTATTAATTCCGTTTTCAGCAGTAACTGTTTGGTACGGTAACGGAAGAAAAAGAACAGGCTTGCAAGAGATATAAACGCAAATGCAACCACGCTGTAAAGCCAATGCTCTTTCAACTGAAGGCTTGCCAGTTGCTGCTCCTGTGAAAGCTTGTGCAATTCTGATTGTTGCAGCCTGGTTATATAATGGAGGGAATCTTTTTGCCTGGAATAAATATATTCCAGTTCATGCTGCATGGCTATTTTATCATTGGCTGCGTTTGCCAGGCTGTCTTTATACAAAATATATTGCTGGTAATTTCCTAATGAAGCCGCATAATCGCCCTGTAAAGCCTGCGCTTCCGAAAGCGCTTTATAGGCATCTCTTAATCCTCCCGGTTCATTTTCTTTAAGGCAGGTATCTATTGCAGTTTTTAAACTATGAACAGCTTTTTGCAAATGCAATTGCCGCTTATCCCTGCTCCTGTGAGCCATTTGCAGGTATATGCTGCCTGCAATAACCATATTTTTTGCTTTAAACCTTGCAAAATAATTTCCCTGCACTTTCCCGGAAACAGCAATAGATCTTTGATAATATTCCAGGGCATTTTCAAATTGTTTTTGCAGCAGGTATATCTCGCCTATTTCACTTAAAGTAGTTGCAATATTGGTATTATATCCTGAGCTTTGGAACCATTGCAGGGACTGGCCTTCCATCATAAGTGCAAGGGAATAATTTTCTTTTTTTGCATGCATGTACCCGATTTTCCCCGACACATAAGCAACATCCCTTGGCTTACTGGATTTTTTACATATATCAAGTGATTTTTGAAAATACACAATAGCGGAATCATAAGCTTTTTTCATTTCGTAAGCCCCTGCAATATTGGCGAGGCAGCCCAGTTCCCCATCAACATACTGTATTTTTTCAAAAGCGGTAAATGCTTTATGATAATATTCCAATGCTTTCGGGTAATCATACAAAGCGTCATAATTGGTGGCTATTCCGTGCAGGCTTTTGGCCATGCCAAACGTATCATTTACCTGTACGGTTAATTTAAGTGACTGCCAGTAAAAATCCTGTGATCTTAAAAATTCATTTTTTTCCCAATAGTTGGCGCCTGCCGAACGGTACGCCGCGGCAAGCCCTTTCGGATAACTGATCTTTTTTGCAAGTGTAATGGCCTGGTTAGCCCTGTACAGCCCGGAATCAGGATTGATGGAAAAATAACTAAAAGCAAGGTCGTTGAGCAATTGAAGCCTGCCGGTATCTTCTTTCAGGAACGGCAATACTTTAAGCAATGAATCAATATGCTCTCTTCTTCCCTCCTGGGCTTTGAGATTAAATGGCAGCAATATGCAAATAATTATTAAGACAAATAGTCCGTTTTGGTTTTCCATCAGAACAAAAGAAATAACGCGAAAGATAGTAAAAATTACCTGTTCACAAAATGAAAGGCAGGTTTTAAAAAATGAGAAGCGGGTTTAGTAAAGTGAGCAATAAAATCATATAGAGAGTAATTAATTTGGCAGAACAGCCAGATTAATTGAAATATTTATTCCATAGTATTAAAATATTCGCTTATGAAACTCTTATTATACCCTCTTACGCTTGCGGCTTTGATGCTGTATTCCCAAAACATTTGCGCACAAACTGCTGCCCGCACTACAACGGCAAAACAAGGCGATACCGTGTGGGTGCTGGTAAACCACATAAAGGCTGATAAACGGGAGCAATTTGAAAAATTTGTCAGTGAAATTTTCTGGCCTATGGCAAAAAAATTAAATGCCCAGGACCAGAAGGTGTTTCATCAAACACGGGTATTATATCCTGTTAAACCTGAAACAGACGGCACTTACAGTTATTTATTTATTATGGACCCGGTTATTGCCGGCGGCGACTATGATATAGAGCACTTGCTTCAAAAAATGTACGGTGAACAAAAAGGCGCTGAATATATGCTGATGTTTAATGAGACCGCAGCAGGTGATCAAACATGGTATGTAACGGTGCAGTCGGGCTATTAGTTAAAAGATCAGAGATTATATGGGTTGTTTACGCCGCATACGATGAAACGGTATTCAAATACGGTTTGAGATATAACAATATAAAAATCCTTAACATTTAAACTATCGCTTATGAAACTTTTGCTCTATCCCTTTAGCTTGCTTATTTTATTGTTTTGTTTCGAAAGCGCTAACGCGCAATGCGGTGATGGATATCCCAATTCAGGGTTTACACCTATTGATGCAGTTTGTGGCTTTAATGGCACTACACCATCTATACAAGCCGGGCAATATATTCTTGTAAAAATATATGCAGGGCACAATTACACTTTTTCAACCTGCGATATTGGTGATAATTTTGATTCAGAGCTTAGTGTTTACGATAACAGCACTCATGAACGTTATGCTTATGACGATGATTACTGCGGAGGTTATGTGGGTTCAGGGTCTAAGTCACGCGTCAATTTCACATCTTCCATTACAGGATATGTACGGGTATTGCTTACACGGTATCAATGCCAAGCCAATGCTTCTCTCACAAGCCCCATTCTTATAACAGACAATTACCCCGGTAATACGTACTACCAGGATGCAGATAATGATGGATACGGAAATCCATTCCAGGCAATACAATCCTGTACCGCACCCGCAGGTTATGTTATAAACAATACAGACTGTAACGATAATGATAATGCTATTTATCCAGGTGCCTCGGAATTGTGCGACGGCAAAGACAACGATTGCGATGGTTTGATTGATGAAGATGCACCGCCTACGCCTGTTATTAATGCAAATGGCCCTGTTAGTTTTTGCACCGGTGGTACGGTTATCCTTTCGTCAACCGTCTCAAATAATTACCAATGGTATAAAAATGGTGCTATATTGAGCGGAGAAACAAATCAATCGTACACTACTTCACAAAATGGCAGTTATACTGTGGCTGTATCGGGCGCCAATGGTTGTAAAAGCACTTCTTCGCCGGTTGTGGTTACGGTAGGTTTAACTTATACATACAGCACTCCTCAAATACTGCAAGATATCAATCCGGGGCTTTCTACTTCTCTTCCCGATTCATTTTATACAGTTGGAAACTTTACCTATTTCGCGGCTACTTTGCCAACTCTCGGGCGTGAATTATGGAAAACAGATGGCACCGCTTCGGGAACTGTTTTGGTAAAAGATATTTCATCGGGAAGCTCGAGGCCGCACAACTTTACTGCCATGAACGGCATTCTTTATTTCATCGCAAATGATGGTATTAATGGAAATGAATTGTTCAGAAGCGATGGTACTGCCGCCGGCACCTATATGGTAAAAGACGTTTGGCCCGGTTCCGGCAATGGCCTGAATTATAAATCAGGATTAATAGCAGTAAATAATATCCTATACTTTATAGGCCACACTTCATCCAACCAGCAATTTCTATATAAAAGCGATGGTACTGCTGCAGGTACAGTCCAGGTATCTGGCGGCACCAACTTTTTTCCTGAATACCAGAGAAATCCTTTTATAAACGTAAACGGCACAATTTTCTTTTTTGCGAACACTACCGGCGCCGGTATCGAATTGTGGAAAAGTAACGGAACTGCTGCAGGTACAGTAATGGTAAAAGACATTGTAAGCGGAGCAGGTTCGTCTTTGCCTTATTTGGATGACAACCGTTCATCATTCATGTGCAATGTAAATGGCACTTTATTTTTTGCGGCCAATGATGTTGGTACCGGAGTGGAGTTGTGGAAGAGTGACGGAACCGGAGCAGGAACTGTGTTGGTAAAAGATATTGAACCCGCATCTTTAACAGATTCATGGCCAAACTCTATGATTAATTTTAATGGAACGCTTTTCTTTCAGGCATCAACTTTAAGCAGTGGCAATGAGTTATGGAAAAGCGATGGCACTGCGGCAGGGACGGTGTTGGTAAAAGATATTGCACCCGGAATAAATCCGAATAATAGTAGTCCATACAATGGCATTCCGAGTAATCTCGTAGTTGCAAATTCTATCTTGTTCTTCAACGCCTTTAATCCGACATACGGAACCGAAATCTGGAAAAGCGATGGCACCTCTTCCGGAACTGTTATGATTAAAGACATCAATCCTGGCGTGAATGGTTCAGTAATAGGTGGGCTGATGGCGTACACAGCAGTGAGCAACAGGATATTCTTCGCGGCAACAAATGGCACTAATGGCATTGAGCTATGGCAAACCGATGGAGAGATTTGCGGCACTTCTATGGTAGCAGACCTCAATCCCGGAACAGGTGATGGAATGGCTGCCGGTGGAGTAAGCCCCGGGCCGAATAACTCATTTCTTCCGGTTGTATTTTCAGGAGATAATAATAATGTGTATTTCGGAGGTGAAACCCTCAATTTTACTTTGGAACCTTACGCACTAAACTACAGCGAAGGCGTTATATGCAGAGGCGACACAACAGTAACTGCACCTGTTGGTTCAGGCTGCGCTACAATTGTAAATGGTATAGATCCGAAGCGCGCTCCGGAAAATTCAATAGCAACCATTAACTACAGTCTTTCAGGAGCTACTAATGCTTCAGGTACGGGCAGTGCCAGCGGACTAATTTTCAATAAGGGAACTACTACCGTTACGTATAGTATCAATGGTGCAAATGGTTATCAATACTGCAGTTTTAATGTGACAGTTAACTCGCCTGCAGAAATCTGTAACGGATTAGATGATGATTGTGATGGTTTGGTTGATGAAGGTACCGGTGCCATTTACTATCGTGATGTTGATGGAGATGGCTATGGGAACAGCAATAGTTCTTTACAGGATTGCACTCAACCTGAAGGCTATGTAACAAATAGCGATGATTGCAATGATGATGACAATACAATTTATCCCGGTGCGCCGGAACTATGCGATGGCAAAGACAATAATTGCAATGGAACAATAGATGAAGGAGTTGGCAATACCTACTACAGCGATATAGATGGCGATGGCTATGGCGATCCTAATAATACTATAAAGGCTTGCAAACAACCTGACGGGTATGTAACCAACAATACTGATTGTGAAGACCATTACTCCTCCGTTTATCCGGGTGCGCCCGAGATTTGCGATGGCCTGGATAATGATTGTAATGGATCAGTAGATGATGGAATTGATCATACATGGTGGCTTGATGCAGATGGTGATGGCTTTGGCGACGGTATTAACAGTATTGAAAATTGCACAAAACCTCCGGGTTATGCAGCAGAATTGGGAGACTGTGACGATAATAACAATACTGTTTATCCGGGCGCACCTGAATTGTGTGATGGCCTTGATAATGACTGTGATTTCTTAATTGATGATGGCTATTATTCGACCTGGTATCTCGACAATGACAACGATGGATACGGAGATCCGGAGAATTCAACGTTGGCCTGTGTGCAGCCATCCAACTACGTAGCCAATAATACCGATTGCAATGATAACGACAACACCATTTATCCGGGCGCGCCTGAACTATGCGATGGTAAAGACAATAACTGTAATGGAACTATTGATGATGGAATCGGCATAACTTATTATCATGATCTGGATGGAGATGGCTATGGGAATGTTAACGATCACATTCTAAGCTGTTCGCAGCCTGCTGGCTATGTTGCAGATAACACGGACTGTAACGATAAGAACGCTTCTGTGCATTCAGGAAAAATTCCCCCGAAACCAACCGTTACAGGCAATACTGAATTATGCCCGGGTGCAACAACCAAACTAACTGCCTCATCCGCTATTACCTATTTATGGAGTAACGGCGCCACAACCAAAACGATAAAAACGGCACTCGCAGGTGCTTATACGGTTACCATAACCAAAGCCGCAGGTTGCGAAAACACAAGCGACCCGGTTGTGGTAAATGTTTCGCCATGTGCAAGCCCTGTAAACTTATCAGTAACAAACATTACAGCAACCAGTGCAACCCTCGCATGGGATGTGGTGAATTGTGCGGTGAAATATAAAGTTCAGGCAAAACGTGTGGGTCAGGCAAACTGGAAATCATATGGCAACATTACCACAAATAGTATCAGTATAGCAAATTTAGTCGCCAACAAAAATTATGAATGGCAGGTGCAAACGATATGCGATGTAAATCCATTAACAGCAAGTGATTTTGCACCGGGTACTAATTTTAAAACGGTTCCGGCATCTATGGGTAAGGCTACGCTAACAGCAGATTTGAAAATTACTGGCAGTTTTGATGCAATCATTACACCTAACCCGGCTCAAAGTTTTGCACTGTTAACCATTGCAGGAAAAATAGAGCATCCGTCCATTATTATTACAGACATGACGGGCAAACTGTTATGGCAGAAGAATAATATAACAGGCAGAAAAATAAAACTGCCGGTTCAAAATTTATCTAACGGAATTTATGTAGTGACTATAAGAGATGCGGGAAAAGTAAAAACGCTGAAACTCCTGAAACAACAATAAAAGGATTGCCGGTTCAAACCGGCAATCCTAACTAATCTTATTCGTAAAATTTATTAGTATGAAAACTAAGATCCTGTTCCTGGCCATTTTATTGCTGTCCTTTAAATCATATACTCAAACCTGGCAATGGACGCACCCGGAGCCTAATGGAAGCGGAATTGAAGGCGACCTGCCCTACAAAATAACCAGTGATAATAAAGGCAACATTTATGAGTTGGGGGAATATTCCGGCAACCTTTACCTGGATGGCGCTTTAAGAACAACAGGAACCGGCAGCTTTATTGCCAAATACAATGCCGCAGGAAAGCTTTTATGGTATAAATTGATTAATGCGGTAACCGCAGGCGGAAGCATAAAGGCAGGGGATATTGCTGTCCTTAAGAACAGGCTGTTTCTCACCGGAACTTATAAGCCCTCTGTTTATAATGAGTATTGCGGCATTGTGCAGCAGTATGTATACTCAATAGGTTCCTATAATTTTTCACCGGTATCGGGAGCTATGGGCATGTTTTATACCACGCTTGACCTGGAGGGCAATGTTCTGTCTAATCTGGAGGCAAATGGCATAAAGAAGTCGTCAACCTGCCAGCCTATCGGATCAATCGGGAGCCCTCCTTTGCTGACTGTCAACAATAATAATTTGTACATAGCTTTTTCCTGCAGGATTTATGAGAGTGCAAGTTATTTTTCACTTGGTCCATATCCAATGTATTGCGGATATGTTGCTACTCTTTATGGATGCCCGAATATTATAGTTGTAAAATGTGATGCTGATGGCTTTATACTCTGGAGTAATTTCGGCAGTGATGTTGATGGTAAAACCTATGATCCTTTTATAAGATCCATCACAACAGACAATAATGGAAGCGTGTTCCTTAGCTGCGGCTTAAAGGATAATATGCAATTTGGAAATCTTGTTTTCCATACTTCCAGTAATAATGATTATCCTAACCCGGTTCCGTACTCTACAAGCGTGGTGGTAAAAATTTCAAAGGCAGGCCAATGGAAATTTATAAAGGAAATTGCTAACTATACATTTGAAACAAGCGGCTTGCGTTGCCAGAATTTAGCTACTGATATAAATAACAATTTATACATAATGGCAAATGTTGTACAAAACCGGGCCGTGATACCCGGGGTTATATTAGGTGAAACACTTCCTAATATTGGTGGCGAACCTGCTATATACCTCGTAAAAATGGATAATAATGGTAATCCGTTGTGGAAGAAATATTTTGCAAAAAACCCTTATGGAGATCCTTCTATGGGTGGCGGAGGCTATGCAGATGAAATCATTATTTCCAATAACAGGCTTTATATATCAGGGAGTATAAGGGGCGATGCTTCATCCTCATTCCTGTTTGGCGGGTTAACCGTTCCGGCTACAATATGTGGTTCTACAAGTGCTCAATATTTGCAGTATTTTGTTGCGCAGGCTGATACTGACGGAAATTTTAAATGGGCAACTACCATTTGCGGAGGCTCTAATTCAGAGGCAAGGTCTATATATGTAAAGGATGGGGATATATATACATGCGGTTATTACCGCGTTTCCATAAATAACCTGGGGCATCTGAACGGAAGCTTTGTCAACTCCGATGGCAATAGCTCGAATTTGTTTCTGGGCAGGCTGAAAGACCAATATATCCGCGTTGGCGCAATTTCTTCCAAACAGGCAGCGCCTGGCTGCGGCATTGATATTCCCTTTACCGCAACCGGTTTAACTTTTTCAGCCGCCAATCACATGATTGCGGAGTTATCCAATGCAAATGGAAATTTTGATTCACCTGTTGCCATTGGCGATGTTAAATCAGCCGGAAGCGGCGTAGTAAAAGCTGTATTGCCGGCAGCATTGCCTTTGGGAACAAAGGGCTACAGGGTCCGCATCCGTTCAACTGATACTTTGCTTACCGGGTTCAATTATTACGCTTATGCGGATACAGGTTATGCATTGACGATTGCCTGCCCTGCTGCGCCATTAGGATTAACTACCACCAATATAGCGAGCACTTCTGCCACACTTAACTGGACTGCTGTTGCCTGTGCCGGCGGTTACAAAGTACAATACCGTATAAAAGGAACTACCGGGTGGACAGCAATAAATACAAACAGTAATACTTCCACTCTACATATAACAGGGTTAACAGCGAATACAATTTATCAGTGGCGCGTAGCAACCAAATGTAAAAACAATGGCAACAATAGTTTCTCTGATTTTTCAGCAAACAAACAATTTACAACTACGGCATCATTTGCCATAAGCGATGTTGATGCTTCTGCTGTTAGTTCGGCTAATGCAGTGCAGGCGATAGTTCAGCCCAATCCTGCAACAACAAGCGCAACTCTTCTGGTTAGCGGAGCGGTTAAAAATGCTGCCATTACCATCACAGATATTCGCGGCAAAGCAGTTTGGAGAATGAATAATGTAAACAGTAGCCGCGTCATTTTACCTGTTGAAAAATTTGCACCCGGCACCTACATTATTAAATTCATAAATGGCGATAAAACAAATATTGTAAAACTGGTAAAAGAATAGGGTTACATACACTTGTTTCAGCAGCAACGGATGTATTGAGTGGATCCTGCTCTGCGAAGTCTCCGGACTTCGCAGTTGTATGCCCGCTTTTATTGCTCAAAATATGCGTCCGTGAAATTTGTATACTCACTACTATCAGAGATTTTCGTACACCTCTCTAAGAGAAATGAAATAGCGGTATATTCAAATGAATGAATTCATTGCTGTACATTTCAAACTCTATGCAAAATCTGGCTTCGTAGTGCTGAATCCTGCTCTGCGAAGTCTCCGGACTTCGCAGTTATATGCGCAAAGTCTCCGACTTTGTTAAACAAATAAAACCTACTTGCTCAAATACATAATCTTCTCTTTATACAACTGCCGGAAATAAGGATCGCGGTCTTTAATGAAACCAATTGCTTCGACCATGGTTTTTATTTCAATCCTCAGTTCTTTAATTAATTTTGATAATAAAAGAACATTAAAAACTGTGATCAAGTGTAGTTTTCACTTCAAATATGCTTTAATATGAAAGAAATGATAATTAATATACCCGATGACTCTACAACCCTTGTTACTGAATTGGTGGAAAAATTAGGTGGAAGCGTTAAAGAGAAAAAAGCCAAATCTGATCTTGAAAAGAAGAATTTAAAAAAAGATAAGCCAGAACCCACTTTCCTGTTTGGAAAATGGAAAAGTTTTAATATCGACCCGAAAAAATTGAGAGAAGAATTATGGACAAGAAAATTTTAGTTGACACCGATATCCTTATTAAGTCATACCGCGGCAATACTGACATATACAAAGAACTTTTATCAATTAAAAATAAGTTTGCAATTTCTGTGGTTACTGCATTTGAATTATTAAATGGTGCCAATAGCATTAAACAACTTGTTTCAACCAGAAAAGAACTTAAAGCTTACTCAATTTTGCATTTTGACAATAAAATATCTTTCCTGGCTTTTCAGCTTTTTTCAAAATATTCGGCAAACAAAAATTGCAAATTCCGGATTTGCTGATTGCAGCAACTGCATTAAGGTTTGATCTTAAGCTTTACACTGATAATAAAAAGCACTACGATTTTATCGGTGGTCTAAAGTTGTATAAATAATAAAACCTACTTGCTCAAATACATACTCTTCTCTTTATATAGCTGCCGGAAATAAGGGTCGCGCAGGTCTTTTATAAACCGGATGGCTTCACCGGTGCTTTTCATTTCAGGCCCGAGTTCTTTATTTACGTTCGGGAATTTATTAAAGCTGAAAACAGGCTCTTTTATCGCAAAACCTTCCAGCTTTTTTTCAAAGCTCAAATCTTTCAGCTTTGCTTCGCCGAGCATAACTTTTGTGGCAATATTTAAATAAGGGATCTGGTAAGCCTTTGCAATGAATGGCGTAGTGCGGCTGGCTCTCGGGTTGGCTTCAATCACATAAACTTTGCCGTCCTTTATGGCAAATTGTATATTGATAAGACCAATAATGTTTAATGCCCTTGCAATTTTCTCTGCATAATACTCCATAGTTGTTACAACCAGCGGCGTGAGATTGAATGCAGGCAACACGGCATTACTGTCGCCGCTGTGAATGCCCGCGGGTTCAATATGTTCCATTACGCCCATTACATGAAAAGTCTCTCCATCAAAAATGGCATCTATCTCGGCTTCCTGGCAACGGTCAAGAAAATGGTCTATTAAAATTTTATTGTCCGGGATATGTTTTAACAAGCTTACCACCGCTTTTTCCAGCTCATCATCGTTGATTACAATGCGCATGCGCTGGCCGCCTAGTACATAACTCGGGCGCACCAGTACCGGGTAACCCACCTCTTTTGCTACCTCGATAGCTTCGTCCGCTGTGTAGGCAGTTCCGTATTGCGGGTAAGGAATGTTCAACTCTTTCAGCAGATCGCTAAAACGGCCACGGTCTTCGGCAATATCCATGTTGTCGAACGAGGTGCCGATGATCTTAATGCCTTTCTCATTTAATTTTTTAGCCAACTTTAGCGCCGTTTGCCCGCCCAACTGAACAATAATGCCATCCGGCTTTTCCAGTTCGATTATTTCCCATAAATGCTCCCAGTAAACAGGTTCAAAATACAGCTTGTCCGCCATATCGAAATCTGTGGAAACCGTTTCCGGGTTACAGTTGATCATAATAGATTCGTAGCCACATTCCTTTATAGCGAGCAGGCCATGAACGCAGCAATAATCAAATTCGATTCCCTGACCAATGCGGTTAGGGCCGCTGCCGAGAACAATTATTTTTTTCTTTTTGGATGGAATAGATTCGTTGTGAGAAAGCGATTGATTCATTACAGGTAAATTGCGCAAATGTAATATTCGATGCCTTGCCTGCAAAACTTTAAAATGTTAACTAAACACTATGGGTAAAAAAAGTGCGGGAATCATACTCTACCGGAAGAAAAATAACGATTTGGAAATAATGCTGGTGCATCCCGGCGGGCCTTTTTGGGCGAAAAAGGATGCGGGTGTTTGGTCAATTCCCAAAGGTGAATTTGATGAGGAAGAAGATGCGTTAACTGCAGCCAAACGGGAATTTGAAGAAGAAGTGGGCAGGAAAGTGTTGTCGGAAAAATTCATGGGGCTTGCGCCGGTGAAATCAAAAAGCGGCAAAATTGTACATGCTTTTGCAGCAGAACAAGATTTTGATACAGCTAATATTAAAAGCAATTTATGCTGGATTCTCTGGCCGCCGCGGTCAGGCAAAAAGATAGAGATACCGGAAGTTGACAAAGCAGAATGGTTTACTATTGAAACGGCGAAGAAAAAAATTATAGGTTACCAGTTGCCGTTGATTGAGGAATTGGTTAAGCAGATGTCTGAGGTAAGCGGCGAGCTATGAGCTTCGAGCTGCAAGCAATTCGATTGCAGATTGGCGATTGCAGATTTAAACCTTACCATTCAAGAGAATTAATTTTTTTAAAACGAAATCTTTATTAACCATTCAACTTATCAACCAATCAACTTATCAACCATTCAACCAGTCAACCATTCAACCATTCAACCATTCAACCAAAAATGTTTTGATTTAATAACGCGTCTGCAACGAGCGTGTCAGGAATTGCTTTCAATTTCTTCTTTGCTTTGGATGGATCCCATGCATCATTCATTACGTCAGCGCTCCAGTCATATATCTCATCCGGGGTCTTCATAAAATATTTTAAGAGAGGAAGTATAAAAATTTATTTCACCGTTTTTGAATTGTAAAGAAATCCTTGGCATCATGTCTTTTCGTTCATTGATCCGATAAAAACCAAACAACATAAAATGCACGCGCAGTGTAACACCCTTACAACAGACAAGAAAATGTTTTCCCCAGCTTTTAAAATCTGTTACGGTTTTGTTTTGTAATTGATGATAGTCAATTTTTGAATTACCACTTACAGCGATAATTTTTTTTCCTTTAAAGGACTGAACTTCTTCTTTCAAAATAACAATAGACGGACCTTCAGGCATACAACCTTATTGACAAACGCTGCGCTAATAACTTCTCCAAACAAAAAGGCGCACATCATATGTACACCTTTTTGCGGTATTTCAAACCTTGCGGGTTGCCTATAACAGGTAAGAATGCCGGCACTAAAGCCTGCCAGGCTTATCTACAGTGGCTTAAAATCTTCTTCTTTTACTCCACTGTTAACTTTTACCTCTGTAACTTTTAAAGTAAAATCAATTTGCTGGGAAACTCCTAATGTATAAGGTATCATTACACCATCACTTGCTTCTTTATAATCGGCATAGGTAAAGGCTGCGTTACCCTCGTCGCCGCTGATCTCGTCTTTTACTTTAAGCCCTGTGGCAGCGTCATAATATTTTTTGCTGACTGATCCCGATGGAGATGTAACCGTAACTACATATGCGTCTTTACCGTCAACGTTATCCAGCATCGGGGCAAGCTGTAAACTATATCCTGTCTTACCGAAATTTACTTCCGGGAAAGGAAAAGCCTGCTCCTGGTAACGTTTCTTATCTGCCTCATCCAGCGGTATTGTTTGTCCTTGTGCTGTTACAGTAACACTATCGCCGTTTACAACTACCTTTTGAAGCGTCATATTCATGTCCGGCAGTGAAATCTGCAACGACATTTTGCCCGGCACCTGATATTGCCTTGAAAAACGTATATTTTGTCCCTGGATGCTTCCGGATGCAGTATAAGACAGGTCCTTTATGGCATTGATCTTATCAACGCCGCCGACAGCAGCAAGATATTTACCGATAACATCATTCGCTGTTAATCCAGCCGGTATAGGCTTTTTAGGCTTTCCTTCCAATGAATTGTTGGAAGGATTGATATCCGGATAGTCATGATGAGGATCAATGGTAACCTTTGTTATGGAAGTTGTTGATGCATATGGGAACGTCCAGGAACCGCCGCGCTGCCAGATCTCAACCGGTAAAGTGAGGGAATCTTTTTTGCCGTTATCCATTTCAATTAACAAAGGCACGGGCAACACCATTTGTTCGTTGTTCACAACAGTGATCAATGCGCCTTTTGCAGGATCATTCTCAACATATTTTATGTCGGCAACACCCTGGTCAAGTTTTGAATTGGTCATGAACCATCCCCGCCAGAAATAAGAAAGATCTTCGCCGCCAACGTTCTCCATAGTTCTGAAGAAATCCCATGGTGTCGGATGTTTGAACGCCCACCTTGCCACATAGGTCCTGAAAGCAGAATCAAAACGTTCTTTGCCCAAAATGTGTTCCCGTAAAATATCAAGCCCTGCACCGGGTTTCATATAAGCAGCAACACCTAAAAAGGTTTGCTGTGTTACATCAGGGATGGTCATAATCGCATCAGCATCTTTCTTGAATATGTAATTCGCCATGCGTTGTACATCATTCTTGTCATCGTATTCCCCTTTATTGAACTGCTTTGTAGAAACGCCGTTAATGAAGGTATTGAAGCCTTCATCCATCCACGGATATTTTCTTTCGTTCGAGCCCACTATCATCGGGAACCAGTTATGCCCGAATTCATGATCTGTTACGCCCCATAAACTGGCGCCCTTTGCTTTCCATCCGCAGAAAACAATGCCGGGGTATTCCATACCGCCCACGCGGCCTGCCACATTGGTTGCCGAAGGATAGGTGAATTCATACCATTGCTTTGAATTAATCTCTATAGTGCCTTTTGTGTACTCTGTGGAACGGCCCCAGGCACTGTCGCCTGCGCATTCAACAGGATAAACAGATTGAGCCAATGCTTTTTTGCCGCTGGGTAAATTGATGCGGGCAGCATCCCATACAAAAGCTTTTGAAGCGGCCCATGCCACATCTCTTGTTTGTTTGCAGAGAAAATGCCATGTAAGGGAAGCTTTGCTTGGGTGATAAGCGCTGCCATTTAATTCGTCAGCGCCCACAAGGGTCACAGTCTTGTCGCTTGCCTTTGCCTGGGCAATGCGGCTTGCAACTGTTGATGTATATACTTCAGATGGATTCTGCACTTCGCCTGAACCAACAATAATCAGGTTCGACGGCGCGGTGATGGTGTAATCAATATCTCCATATTCAAGATAAAATTCACCGGCGCCCAAATAAGGCAGGGTATTCCAGCCAAGCACGTCATCATACACGCACATACGTGGATACCATTGTGCAATTTCATACACCCAACCATTTTTCGTATTCAGTCTTGCCATACGGTCTGTACCATATTCAGGTACATCAAATGCATAATCGATCTTTAGCTGAACCGTTCCTGTTTTGGCGGCAAGTGATTCAGGCAGCCACACCTGCATGCGGGTATCGCTCACCGTATATTTTGCTTTAACTGATTTGCCCTTTGACATTACTTCCACAGAGCTTAATTCATCACCCTGCGTAAAAGTGCGGTTTGCCCAGCGGCCGCCTGTTAACAATGTGGTGGATTGTGCGCGGGAATCCTGCCGGTAAATATTCTGGTCTAACTGCAGCCATACAAATTTTAATTCCTCCGGACTGTTGTTTTTGTAGGTGATGACAACAGAACCGGCGATCCTGTGTTTGGCTGTATCAAGTGTTGCCGTTATTTTATAATCTGCGCGGTTTTGCCAATAGGAAGGGCCGGGGGCGCCACTGGCGCTACGGAATTCATTACCATTGGAAGGATAAAAGAGCGGGTCAAATGCTTTGTGCTGGTCGTAGTTGGAAGTTGCCGGTGTTTGTGAAAAAACAGAACTGCAAGCTGCAACCGCCAGTAAGAATGCGGTAACTAAACGTTTCATTTAAATAAAATTGAGGCGGCGAAGGTAAAAACTAATGCATGTTTGAAAGTGAAAAGTTTGCAAAAGATAAAAGGTGACAGAATTAGTAGCAGGTCAGGATGCTTTTGTTTCAAAAAACATAGTGAATGGTGGATAGTCAATAGTCAATAAAAAGTCGTGAAGTAGTGAATGGTCAATAGTGAATACTTGCAGAAGTCTTTTGCTTGAACGGAGAGATAAAAAGCTTCAATGGTTAGGCTCAAAGCATCAACGGAGATGCTCAGAACTTCAACTAAGAAGCAAAAGCTTCAACTGAGTTGGATATCTTCCATATGGAAACCCACAGTTAATACCGCGATTTATTAATGCTCTTTTATAAATTTCTTTTCTGCGGTTCTTCCGTTTTCGAAAACAGCTTTTACGATGTAGCTGCCTGAACTTAAATGTGAAATATCAAGCTGAATAATATTTTCGCCTTTTGCCGCCAATGTGGATTTACTGATTATTGTCTTGCCTGACATGTCAGTTACAGATAGCTTTACATTATTGTCTCTGGTCAAAGAAATTTTTGCATTCAATATATTTTTTGCAGGGTTCGGGTAAATAGTTACATCTTCTGCAGTTAGAATATTTTCACCTCTGATTAAAACAATGTTAGAGTAAACATAAGTATTGTCTTTATCAATTTGTTTCAGCCTGTAGTAGTTGGTTGATGCCGCAGAGGCAATGTCCAAAAAATCATAGCTCAGTTTAAAATTGCTGTTGCCGCTGACTGCTTTCGTATTTACAAAAGCAACTTTGTTAAAATTGTATCCATCATTACTGCGTTGCACTTCAAAGCCGGCATTATTTTGTTCGGTTACGGTACTCCAATGTAAAACATTTTGTTTGCCTTGCGCTTTGCCGTTTAATACAAGCGCAGTTACCGGTAAAATAGCATCAGGTTTCAATTTTATAATCCAGAAATCACCGCCGCCATGATAGTCCGTTACGTCTCCATTGGTGGATCCTGACTCACCGGCAACTATGTAACCTCCATCCGCTGTTTGTTCAAGAGAAAATGCATTATCAAAACTACTTCCGCCAAGGCAATACTGCCATTGGAAATCACCGTTACTGTCCAATCTCACTATCCAATAATCTGTATAATCTGCAAGACCATGATTGCCACTCACATCACCGTCGAAAGAATAAGTAGATCCCGCTATTATATACCCGTCATCAGGTGTTTGCTTTATAGAGCGAGCGATGTCAATATCACTTCCTCCCAGGCTTTTTTGCCATTGTACTGCTCCGCTGTCGTTTAATTTTATTATCCAGTAGTCGGTAGCTCCATGATTATCCCTTACATCTCCATCGTTAGAAACAGGTTCAGCGGCTACGATATATCCCCCGTCAGACGTTTGCTCAATCGTTCCCGCGTAGTCGTGGTTACTTCCACCTATAATTTTCTGCCATTCAATAGACCCGCCGCTATTTAATTTTATAATCCAAATGTCGCTCCCTCCATGATTACCGCTTACATCACCGTCGTTAGATTGTGTATCACCTATTACTATATATCCTCCATCAGATGTTTCCTTAATCCAAGTAGCTCTGTCATAGTCACTCCCACCAAAACTTTTTTGCCACTCTAAAGTTCCAGTGCTATTTAGTTTTACGATCCACATGTCCCGGCCACCATGGTTGCCACTTACGTCGCCATCAACAGACCAGGAATCCCCCGCTACGATATATCCACCATCTGAGGTTAGGGCTATTGAAGAACCTCCGTCATAACTACTTCCACCAAGACTTTTTTGCCATTGTATAATCCCTGCGCTATCAAGTTTTACAATCCACATATCAAAATCTCCATGATTACCGCTTACATCTCCATCATCAGAGTCGGAGTATCCTGCTATTACATATCCGCCATCAGGTGTCAGCTCAATTGAATATGTAATTTCAAGACCACTTCCGCCCAGGCTTTTTTGCCATTGTATCCCTACGCTGCTGTTTAGTTTTACAATCCAATAATCATATTTGCCGTGATTACTACTTACATCTCCGTCATCAGAAGAAGT
This sequence comes from Parafilimonas sp., assembly GCA_036274175.1. Classification (GTDB taxonomy): domain Bacteria; phylum Bacteroidota; class Bacteroidia; order Chitinophagales; family Chitinophagaceae; genus Parafilimonas. The sequence continues at coordinate 38,597 of DASUGF010000083.1, read as the reverse complement.
ATTTCCAGCTACGATGTAACCTCCATCGGGTGTCTGCTTTGCTGCAGTCCCACGGTCCATGCTACTACCCCCCAAAGATTTTTGCCATTCAATAGCCCATGAGTTTTGAGCTGTTGAATAAATGCCTGCGATCACAAGCATTAGTGTAAAAAAGCAGCTTCTTTTCATTTGGTTAACTTTTGACATTGAGTCTTTAACAATACAATTCTGAAGTTACTTAATTTAAATGTACGACGCGCTATGAATTAACTTGTGGTGTTTGCGGATTTATAGCTGATGGCTATCACTTTATAACCTTATAGCAAAACCTTTTTAGCTTTCCTTCAAAATCAAATGGTGTGGTGGCTTTGGTGATGTCTTTAATGGATGAAGCTTTGATCTTTTCTTCATCTAAAATAAATTTAGAATAGTTAGTGCTGAAATAAATAATGCCATTTTCAGGCAACGCAAACAATGCCTCGTTGATCAAGTCAACGTGATCTCTTTGCACGTCAAAAAAATCTTTCATGCGTTTACTGTTGCTGAATGTGGGAGGGTCAATAATGATGAGATCAAAACTGTCGGGTTGAAGTGTTTTTAAATATTGCGTTACATCGGCATGAATAAAATGAAACCTTTTTTCATCTTTGAAACGGTTAATAGTAAAATTATCTTTTGCCCACTCAAGATAAGTTTTAGAAAGGTCAACAGAAGTCACGCTTGCTGCATTGCCGCCTGCAGCATAAACAGAAAAAGAGCCTGTATAACAAAAAAGATTTAAAACTCTTTTATTGTTTGATTCGGATTGAACCATTGCTCTTGTAATGCGGTGGTCGAGGAATAAGCCGGTATCAAGATAATCGGTGAGGTTTACTAAAAACTTCAAACCTTTTTCTTTGATTGTAAAAAACTGATGGGCATTGTTTTGTTTTTCATACTGCTCGCTTTCACGATGGCTTTGTTTTTTGCGTTCACGGCTGTAAATATTTTCAACAGGAAGATTTAAAACATTACTGATAATTTCAAATGATTGCTGCAGCCATGCTTCATGCTCTTCGTCGCCCATGCCATGCCTGCGCCGGTATTCTGCAACATAAATTTTGTCTTCATATAATTCTATGGCAAAAGGAAATTCAGGAAGGTCATGATCGTAAATACGGTAACAGGAAATGTTCAAACGCTTTGCCTGTTTGCTTTTGTGTTTGTGCACTTTAAGCAAACGGTTTTCAAACATTATGAATTTATCATTTGATGCCATTGTTAAACTGCCACATAAATAAAACAATGAACAAAGCAACGCCGATAGTTGTTACCAGCCAGCTAAAAAAATATTTGGTGATGTAAGATTCAGGAACATTGTTCATGATCATACCTTTCCTGGTAAGCGCGTATAAAATTATTCTTTGCACTATCAATACGATAAAGAAAGATGAAGTGAGTGTTGTGGCCCTGTCAGGGTATTTACTTATCAGGAAATAAAAAGCCGCAATAAGAATTATGGTAAAGATGAGGCTGCCCTGCGATAGCTGTATAATATTTTTCGACAATATCTTTCCTTTATCTTCATCTGCAAGCGTTCTGAAAGCGTTGAGTTGGATGAACCGCGAAATGAAAATGGAAATGATGAGAATGAGGAAGGAGAAGTCCATGGTGTGTAAGGATAAGGTGAGTGGTCAGTGGTGAGTTGTGAGTTTTTATCACTCACCATTCACTACTCACCACTCACAAATAACTATTTCAGTTTCGCCAGCGCATCTTTTATTCTCGCCCAACCCTTTTCAATATTCTGCATGCTGTTGGCAAAGGAAAAACGCACGCAATTAGGTTCGCCAAAGGCATCGCCCATTACACTCGATACATGCGCAGTATTCAGCAAATACATGCAAAGGTCATTGGCACAGGTAATAGTTGTTTCTCCGTTACTCTTGCCATAATAATGGCTCACATCAGGGAAAATATAAAATGCGCCTTGTGGTTCAAAACATTTTATGCCCGGAATTTCTTTTACGAGTTCCAACACTTTTTTGCGGCGCTCAGTAAATTGTTCTACCATTTCCCAACTTGGTGCAAGGTCTGCGGTAAGCGCAACAATGGCAGAACGCTGTGCTATTGAATTGGTGCCGCTGGTAAACTGGCCTTGTATTTTTTCTGTTGCCTTTGCAATGTCGGGATGTGCTGCTATGTAGCCAAGGCGCCAGCCGGTCATGGCAAAGCCTTTACTTAAACCGTTTACAATAATTACGCGGTCTTTAATATCATCAAACTGTGCAATGCTCTCGTTTTTGCCGCCAAAGTTGATGTATTCATAAATTTCATCGGAGATGATGGCAATGTTTGGATATTTTTTAAACACATCAGCCAAAGCGCTTAACTCTTCTTTTGAATACACAGCGCCTGAAGGATTACAAGGAGATGAAAACAAAAATGCTTTTGTTTTTGGCGTAATAGCAGCTTCCAGTTGCGCAGGAGAAATTTTAAAATCATCTTCAGGCTTTGAGCGTATTTCTACGACTTTGCCTCTTGCAATTTTTACCAGCTCAGAATAAGTAACCCAGTAAGGAGTGGGAATGATCACTTCTTCGCCTTCATCCACCAATGCTAAAATGGTATTGGCCAGGCTTTGTTTTGCACCGGTTGATACAACTATATTTTCAGGCTTATAATCGAGATTATTATCACGTTTAAATTTTGTACAAACAGCTTCCCGCAAATCAAGGTAACCGGCAACAGGCGTGTAGTGGCTCCAGTTGTCTTCAATGGCTTTTATGGCAGCCTGCTTTATATGTTCCGGTGTATCAAAATCAGGTTCGCCTAAACTCAGGTCGATCACATCAATTCCCTTAGCTCTTAATTCTCGGCCGAGCTTAGCCATTTTCAACGTTTCAGGCTCATTGAACCGTTGCAATAAAGAAGATAGTTGCATTGCTTTTTTAATTTGGGATGCAAATATAAATGTTCACAGGTTTACGAGTTCACAAAGTTCACGGTGTTATGAGTTTACGAGTTCACGTGTTCACGAGTTGTTTAAGGTTTAATGCTTAACGTTGAGTGGCAACGTGAATAATCTGAACGCGTGAACTTTGGAACTTGTGAACTATTGGAACTTTTAAACATTAAACTTTAAACTTTAAACAATTCTTCCATCTTTCATATGCAAGATTCGATCGCTCATTTCCGCCATTTCTTCGTTATGTGTTACAATAAGAAATGTTTGTTTGAACTGGTTGCGGAGATCAATGAATAGATTATGTAATTCGCGGGCATGAACCGAGTCAAGGTTGCCGGTTGGTTCGTCCGCAAAAACAATATCGGGTTTATTGATCAACGCACGCGCTACAGCAACACGCTGTTGTTCGCCACCGCTTAGCTGGGAAGGTTTGTTATCTATACGATCTTTTAAACCCAAAGTTTCAAGCAGTTGAAATGCCTGCTTTTCTGTTTGTTTTTTACTGTTTCCGGCCATCCAGGAAGGTATGCATACATTCTCCAACGCGGTGAATTCAGGTAAAAGGTGGTGGAACTGGAAAACAAAACCAATATGATGGTTGCGGAAATCGGCAAGCTTTTTACCTTTCAGGCTATGCATGGGTACATTGTTTAAAAAGATCTCCCCGCTGTCCGGTATATCCAACGTTCCGAGAATATGCAACAGGGTGCTTTTACCCGCGCCTGAAGATCCTACAACACAAACAATTTCGCTGTTGTTTATTGTAAGGTCAACGCCCTTTAATACTTCTACCTGACCATATTTTTTTTTAATATCTTTTGCTGTAAGCATATCACCCATCCCAACCGCGGCGGGGAGCATTAAGTTGCTTTGAAAAATAAAAATCTGAATTTTAATGAATTCAATAACGCGTGCCTAAAATTGAAACCGGCGATGCCATTGTTGCTAAAGTACAAGTGATGCGACGCAACCATGCTTAACCGGAGTTAATTAGCTGGTAACCCAAAAAAATAATTCAAAACAACAAGTTTAAGAATGCACCAAAGATGAGATAAATAAAGGCAATCAAACAAAATAATAAGGTTTTGAATTACTATAACATTTTTAGAAAAAGTGCAATTTGGATATTTCAACACAACACTTACTTTTGCGCAAAATTTAAAAGGCTATGTTTTGGACTTTAGAGTTAGCCAGTTATTTGGAAGACGCACCCTGGCCCGCAACCAAGGATGAACTGATTGATTATGCTATCCGTTCAGGCGCGCCTATTGAAGTAGTTGAAAACCTACAGGAACTGGAAGATGAGGGTGAGGTTTATGAAAGCATTGAAGACATCTGGCCCGATTATCCAAGCCAGGAAGACTTCCTGTTTAATGAAGATGAGTATTAACCGGAACTATTCTGTTTCTCTCCTGACTGTTTATTTCCCTTTAAAGTTTTGAAGTTTCTTAAGTCATTAAGCGTTGATGCCGCCGTATGTTTTTGTGCGTGTAAGATTTAGGTCTCCTGCAATTCAATTCAAGTAAAATCAAAAAAAGCTACCCCGCAAAATGCGGGACAGCTTTTAAAGAAATGTGTCCTACACCTCAAAGATGTAGGACACATGGTGACAACTATCCTAGATAAGATTTCAGCGAGCTGCTGTAACGTGCTTTTTGCAGGCGTTTGATTGCCCTTTCTTTTATCTGGCGGATGCGTTCTTTTGTAAGATCATATTTCATTCCTATCTGCTCAATGGTTACTCCATTTTCGCCTTCAAGGCCAAAATATGCGTTTACAATTTCTGCTTCACGCGGGCTTAAAGATTTTAATACGCGTTTAATTTCTTCACGTAAAGAATCTTTCATCACATCTTCATCGGTATCATCGCTGCCTTCCAGCAGATCGCCCATGGCTACGTCTTCTGCTTCATGCACCGGTGCATCAAGAGAAGTGTGCCTGGTGTTACTCTGGAAAATGTTGTTGATTTCCGTTTCGCTCATTTCGAGAATCTCGCTCAATTCTTCTGTTGAAGGTTCACGCTCATGTTCCTGCTCAAAAGCCATATAGGCTTTATTCGCTTTGTTGTAGGTGCCAATTTTGTTTTGAGGCAAGCGGACCAATCTGCCCTGCTCTGCCAACGCCTGTAAAATGGACTGGCGGATCCACCATACAGCGTATGAGATGAATTTAAAACCCTTGGTTTCGTCGAAACGCTGGGCTGCTTTTATCAAACCGAGGTTGCCCTCGTTGATCAGGTCGCTAAGAGAAAGGCCCTGGTGCTGGTACTGCTTAGCAACAGATACCACGAAACGTAAGTTGGCCTGCACGAGTTTATCCAGTGCTCTCTGGTCACCCATCTTGATTCTTTGAGCCAGTGTGGTTTCCTCTTCGGGAGTGATCATCGGAATCTTGGAGATTTCCTGCAGATACTTTTCTACGGCTTGGGAATCACGGTTGGTGATTTGGGTAGCAATTTTTAGTTGCCTCATATTGTGTTATCCTTTATTATTAATACAACTAATACGCAAAAACGATGCTTATAGTTAGTTAAAAGTTATTAAAAATAAAAAACGGGCTGCAAAGTTACAAATTTTAAATGGGTTTTTCCTGGTATTTGTGAATATTTCCATCCAATATTGTTAATAAAGAACATTTCCGGTTGCTTTTGGAAGGTTTATGCCATGAATAAGATTAAAAACCGGTTCTTTTAAAACACTGATAAAATGGGGCGAATTGAAGCCCCTTCGTTATTTTGCGAAAAATATCGCCACATGAAAAAAATATTCCTTTTCTGCTCTCTGCTCTGCACGGTTCTTTGCTCAAAAATAAACGCCCAGCCACACTTCAATCATTTAACCGTATATGTAGTTGACCTGCAAAAAAGTGCGGCCTTCTATAAAGATGTAATGCAGTTACAGGAGATCTCTGAACCTTTTCATGATAACCGCCATGTTTGGTTTAAAATAGGGGAACACAACCAGTTGCACGTGGTTTCCGGCGCAAAATCAACCGTACCGCATGACATCAATATTCATTTTGCATTTACGGTCGCTTCCGTGGAAGAGTTTTCCAAACATCTTGATGCGAAGAATATTAAATATGGTAACTGGGCTCAAACAAGCAAAAGTCCCGAGATCCGTCCCGATGGCATACAACAGATATATTTCCAGGATCCGGATGGGTATTGGATAGAAGTAAATGACGATAAATTTTAATAAAAATTTGTGTGATTAGCGGTGAAGGGTAAACTACTATCTTCGCCGCTTTTAAAATGTGCGTATGAAATGAACCATAAAATTTTCGAGGTAAATTATTCAAATACCGATGAAAATTTTATGGTGAATTACATCTGGCAAAAAATAAAATAAAGAATTTACAGATGAAATTTTATAATTTGATCATTAAGTACCGTTTCTGGCTTAGCATCATTGCAATCCTTATCGGGCTTGCATTAAATCTTACGGTTTCAGGATTCTGGCCGGTATTTCCATTATACTTTATCGGACTGATCGGCTTGCTCAGTCATTTCTTTATCGGTCCCATGCGGTTGTTGCAGGAACCTATGGAAAATGGTAACATAGAAGAAGTGGAAAAAATCCTCGACAGCATTTGGTTTCCCAATTTGTTGTACAAACCGATCCGCTCAACCTATTACACTGTAAAGGGTAACATGGCCATGATGAAGCAGGATTTTGACACTGCCGAAAAACATTTAAAAAAGAGTGCATCATTGGGTGCGCCAATGCCCGAAGCAGAAGGCGCTAACAAACTTCAACTTGGCATGATGGCCATGCAGAAAGGCGATATGAAAGGCGCTGAAAGTTATATGCGTGCTGCGATACGTGCAGGGATACCAGACAAAGAAAGTGAGGCCATTGCGTTTTTAAGTATGTGCCAGATATTTATGAATAAACGGGAATTCAGGGCAGCCAAAGATTTTTTCAGAAAAGCAAAGGCTTGCAAACCGACCACCAAACAGGTAGTTGACCAGATAAAAGAAATAGAAAAATATATTTCGAGAGTGCCGGGATAGCAAATTGTTTTTATTACTAAACCTAAACTGCCAAAACTGCTGCCGTGAATAAATTAAGCTTGCTTATTGCAGTGTTTTGTATGAGCGTTGTTGTGTGTGCCGCACAAATGGCAAACGGCAAAATGCTGTATATAATTGATTCCGTGCCTTTATATAATGACCCTGAAGAATGGAATAAGATAACAGATGCTGATATTGCCGATTGCACTGCAATTACCAATAGCGATTCGCTAAGGCTTTTGGGATGGGGAGACATGAGTGGCGTAACGTATGTGTTTACCAGGGCTTACCGAAACCGGCCGGACAGCATTAAAAGCGTTCCTTCTCTTAAACAAATGACGCAAAAAGATGAGGTTTGGTATTTTAGGAATGACCCATATACAGGACGATACATTGATTATTTTCTTAGCGGCGCAATAATGGATGAAGGCGAGCTGCTGAATGGAAAGCTGCACGGGCAGTTGGTGGTTTATTATAAATCTGGTGTTATAAAGTCGGTTGCCGACTATAAAAATGGTTTGCTGAATGGCATATCAAAAGAATATTTTAAGAATGGTGCGTTAATGAGCGAAAATGGTTTAACCAATGGCAGGAACAATGGATTTTCAAATTCTTATTACATTAATGGCCAAATGGAAAGAACGTTAAAACCAAAAGTTGCCACCAAATATGATACGCTGGTTTTGTATAATGATAAAGGAATTGTGATTGATACAACTTACCTGCTTAAAAATGAACCGGTGAATGCACATCACAATAATGATATAGCTTATTATCAAACATTTTTGCATGAAAGTTTGCGGAAAGATGATATGAAAACTGCGCTGAAATATATAAACAAGCTAAAACACTTAGACAGCGCCGGCACGCAAACGCATACGTTTGAGGGATTAATTTATGAAAGAGAATTTCGTTTTGATGACGCCATCGCTGAATTTGATTATGTTTTGGCAAGAACGCCGTATGAATGGTCAATGCTGGAACAAAGGGCTTTAGCGCGAATAAAAAAATATAAATATACCGGTGCAAAAACGTATTCTGTAAACCGGCTTCAGGAACCTGTAACGTTAAAAGATTTACAGATGGTGCCGAAGGAAGAACAGGAAGAAATATGCAGGGATGTAAGCCTTGCGTATGATTTGGAGCGGACGGATTTTCGTCTTCAGCAATTGATACCGGAAGAAATTATTAAGTTTTGTAAAGAACCTTTGCATAAATGAATGATTGTTTGATTTTGCTGAGGAAGCAGCTGCGTAATCAACCCTTATAATGTCGCTTTAAGCCAGCATTAACCTTGATTGTTGGATTTAAGTTTGCAATAAATAAAACAAAATTCTATGGCAAACATCACGCAAAAGATCACTCCTTTTCTTTGGTTTGATAAGGAGGCAGAGGAAGCTGCAACTTTCTACACTTCTATCTTTAAAAAATCTTCTATTGGTTCAAAATCTTATTACGGAGAAGGTGCCCCTTTGCCCGAGGGAACAATATTAACCGTTGAATTTACATTAAACGATGAAAAATTCACGGCATTGAATGGAGGCCCTATTTTTAAGTTCAATGAATCTGTTTCTTTTGTGGTGCATTGCGATAGCCAGGATGAGATAGATTATTATTGGGAACAGTTGCTTAAGGATGGTGGCAAGGAATCCCAGTGTGGCTGGCTGAAAGATAAGTTTGGCTTATCATGGCAGGTTGTACCGGATCGCCTGCTGGAGTTGTTAATGGATAAAGACAAAGAAAAAGCGAATCGTGTTATGCAGGCGATGATGAAAATGGTTAAAATAGATATAGCTGTTTTGGAAGAAGCAGTGGAAGAAGTTTAAGAGTTTACGGGTTCACGCGTTCACGAGTTGGTTGAAGGTTTCAGCGTTTGGTTGTTCTGATCAAGCACCTTTGTAAAGAACCCTTACGGCTACAGTACCCAGCTTAATATGAGCTCATCAAAGATCCTGGATGTAATGATCAGTTCAATCCACTCATTTTTTTTAAAAACAAACGGCAGTAGCAAGCTGTCGTTTTGTTTTTGACCAGGATTGTTTAATTGCATGTGCTCCCTAAAATCAATCCCGCCTAAACTGTACCATTTGAATAAAGCTTCTTTCGCACTCCAGAGAATAGTCAACAGTTGACGGTCGGCAGTTGACAGATTATCCCTTGCTATGGACTGTGGACTATGGTCTATGGACAAATTCCTCCACTCATTCTCATGAACAAACTTGTGTGCAACACGTTCAATTTTTTCGGAAGGGATTTCTATATCAATTCCAACCCTGTGTGTTGAACTTACAATGGCCGCAGCATAATCGCCGCAATGTGAAATGGAAAAATGATATTGTTCACTGGGCAAATACGGTTTTCTTGTGTCAGCAATTAAGATTTCCGCATAAGGAAAATCAGGAAATAAATATTGCAATAAAAATCTTCCGGCCAAATGTTGCAGGCGTTTATGCGGATGCGTAATGTTTTGCTGTAAAGGGACTTTTTCAATAAAGAAGTTTTCATCTTCCTGGATATACCAGATGCCAAGCTTTGTAGTTGAATGAATTGTATGCTGAAAAAATAAAGGCACAATAAATTTTAGATTTGCGATTGCGGATTGCAGATTTAAGACCCTTATTGTTATGATCCGCTTTCAACATATTTTTTAAAATTATCCAATATAGCCTGCCAGCCGTTTCTCTGCAATTCAATTGAATTCTGCGTTTCGGTTTCAAAGGTTTCTGATACTGCTGTTGCATTGCCGTTCTCTGAAAAACTTACTTTTACTTTCCTGCCATCTTCCATTGTGTATTCAATGTGCTTATTAGTTTCCACTTCATCATACATGCCTCCAAAATCAAAGCCGAAACTTCCATCTTTCGCCTCCATACGATAACTAAAGTTGCCGCCCTTACGCAGATCATTTTCCGCCCTTGGCGTATGCCAGCCATCAGAAGCATTATTCCATTTAGTAACATGCTCAGGTTTTGTAAAATATTCCCATGTTTTTTTTACAGGCGCGTTTACTGTAGTTTCCACCGTAATGTTTGTTTTGTTGTTTTCCATGATGATATTTTTTATTGTTGATACGGCACAAACATCTGTATTATAATAATACCATACCGTGTGCTACAACGACAATTATAAGGCTATTTGCGACGATGGTTATTTGATTTCTATCTTGCCGCTGTCGATCTTATCGTACTTATATAACAAGACCCGGCAACGTTTTAATATCTCATCCGGGTCTTTACAAAGAAACAAATTATTTTTCCTCTTCCTTTTTGCTTTGCCACTCTTTGTGATCACTAATGATCTCTATTTTTTTTCTGCAACGTTCGATATCTGCATGGTATTCTTTTATCTTTTCATCATTTAAAGAGTTAAGAATAGCTTTTTCAAAACAACTTATTGCGTCATCAAAATTCATTCTTAATTCTTCGGCGATGGCAAAGCGGTAATACACCCATGATTTTTCAATGGTTGGAATAGTGAGGCATTTGTCAAGGTGCTTTTTTAATTCATCATAACGTTCCATATCCGTCAGTAAAACCGCGTAATGAAAATACGGATGCGGATAATTTGGATCGCTTTTTATGGATGCACGAAAATGCATCTCTGCTTTTTTATAATCGTCAAACTGCGTTTTATAGATCCATCCCAATGAATTGTGCGTAGGTGCATGATCAGGTTCATCATACAAAATAGTTTCATACTTGCGCAGCGCATCTACATGTGCATTTTTTTTGATGTCTGCTTCCGCTTCTAAAAATAATTCTTCAATGTTCATGGCATTCAATTTTTAAACCTCTGCGGATTTTGTTTTGAATAACCCGAAGGTCATAACTATATAGCTGTATAGCTTCGGTTTCGTAATCAAAGTGAATCACTATTGTCAAACAACTTTATTTTTTTGCATCGGGGCATCTAATTTTCGTGTTGCTTTATTCGCCCCTTTAGGGGGGGCTTACCAGCCGAGCAACCAGGCAAATATTAAAGGAGCAACAATAGTGGCATCGCTTTCAATAACATATTTGGGAGTATGGATATCTAATTTACCCCAGGTTATTTTTTCATTCGGCACAGCGCCTGAATAAGAACCATAAGATGTTGTTGAATCGCTTATCTGGCAGAAGTAACTCCAGAAGGGTACATCATGCCATTCGAGATCCTGGTACATCATGGGCACCACGCAAATAGGAAAATCACCTGCGATGCCACCGCCGATCTGGAAAAAACCTACACCTTTTCCTGACGAATTAGCACGATACCAGTCTGCCAGGTACACCATGTATTCAATACCGCTTTTTACGGTAGCTGCTTTTAATTCATTCTTTATAACATAGCTGGAAAAAATGTTTCCTGTTGTGCTATCTTCCCAACCGGGAACAACGATCGGGATATTTTTTTCTGCCGCTGCAACTATCCAACTGTCTTTTTTATCAATCTCATAGTACTGCTCCAAATCGCCGCTTAAAACTGTTTTATATAAAAACTCATGTGGAAAATACCGCTCGCCTTTTGCTTCCGCATCTTTCCATTGTTTTACCAAATGCTTTTGTAAACGGCGGAAAGCTTCTTCTTCAGGGATGCAGGTATCTGTAACGCGGTTATAATGATTCTCCAATAATTCCCATTCTTCCTGTGGCGTAAGATCGCGGTAATTAGGAACCCTTTTGTAACTGTTGTGTGCCACAAGGTTCATTACATCCTCTTCCAAATTTGCGCCGGTGCAACTGATGATGTCAACCTTTCCCTGCCGTATCATTTCGGCCAAAGAAATTCCAAGTTCAGCAGTGCTCATCGCGCCTGCAAGCGTAATCATCATTTTGCCGCCTTCCTGCAAATGTGTTTCATAGCCTTTTGCCGCATCTATCAATGCCGCCGCATTAAAATGGCGGTAATGATGTTGTATGAATTGTGAAACCGGGCCTTTGCTCATTGTTTAATTTTAAGGGCACAAAAGTAATTTTTTACAGTTAAGTGTGTTCGTCAGTAAGATTAGAATTTTAGGCAACTCTTTTTTAGAAATTTTGGTTTACTAATATCCCGGGAAAAATTTATTCACAAAAAAACAAAATGCATATGAAAACTATTTTCAGGGATGGTCATATCCCTGTCCTGCTATTTTTTGCCCTCTGCCTTTTGCTGGTAAGTTCAGGCTGTACAAAAATGGCTGACACCAGGGTCAGCGACCAAACAGTTTCAAACGCACAAACCGCGGAAGAAGACACCTTTCGATTAGCCGGCTTCACCCAGGTAAATTTGGTTGCAAACAGGGCAGGCTATCACCCGTTACATGTTGACCAGGAGCTGCATAATGCATGGGGTTTATCGGCAAGTCCGGGAGGAACTTTTTGGGTATCAGCAGCCGATGGCGGCGTAAGTTTTGTGTATAACAGCCTGGGGGTACAACCAATACCAGCCGTTAAAATTCCTTCCCATACCAAAGGTGTGCGGGGTAACCCGACCGGCCAGGTTTTTAACGGAACGCCTGATTTTATAATCGCCAAAAACGGCAAACCGGCAGTATTTCTTTTTGCAAGTGAGGATGGAACTATTTCAGGGTGGAATGGTGGTAGTAATGCCATCGTTGTTGGAGACCGTTCAGAAAAAGGCGCCGGATATACCGGCCTTGCTATGGCAAATAATGACGGTGCTAATTTCTTGTATGCGGCCAATTTTGCGCAACATAAGATCGATGTTTTCGATAAGGATTTCCAATTTGTTCAGGGTAGCGGGTTTAAAGATCCGGATATCCCTAAAATGTATGCTCCATTCAATGTCCGGAACATCAACAACATGCTGTATGTAACCTATGCAGTAGTTGCTTCAGACGGGGAGGATTCCACCGGGGCAGGTTTGGGTTATGTAGATGTGTTCTGGCCGAATGGAACCTTTAGCAAGCGTATTGCTACCAAAGGAAGTTTAAATGCGCCATGGGGTATTACACCAGCATCAGAGAAACTTTTAAAAACAAGCGCTCTTCTTATCGGAAATTTTGGTGATGGTCATATTAATGTTTATGATTGGGATGGAAATTTTAAAGGTCAGTTAAAATCGGGAGGACAGCCCGTTGCCATTGAGGGATTATGGGCAATCGATAATACCGTTGCCAATACAAGCGAAAGACAATTATATTTCACTGCGGGGCCGGCGGATGAAGAGGACGGACTATTTGGATTTTTGTCAAAGTTCTAGCTGTAGCGGTGATTGTACCAGGTTTGTTTTCCATCTATGATGGAGAGAACCGGAAATAGCATATTCCACTACAGAGCCAGTTATCGGCCACATACAAACATGCTTTTAAATATTTTATTATTAAAAGCATGTTTGTATCGTACTAGTGCTATGTTAATTGTAAACTGTCGCATTTAGGTGAGTGGTGGTCAGTTGTGAGTAAGCACCGCACTTTACTCACCATTCACCATTGACAACTCACGCTTAACTTAGCACTAGCTATTCAGTTAAGCATATATTCCCCAATTTTGTGATTAGTATCAAGCCCAATCCTGACTTCAATTGCGAAATTCTAAAATTTCAACATCCCAGCCTGAATGGCTTTAGCCAGCAGGAGCAAATGCTATGAAAGACACTTCATAACTAACACGATAATACCATATCGAAGACCACTATTCTACAACAAACCATGTATGGCTTTCTGCATCCATCGTAAAAGCAAGTTCAACCTCATGATCATGATTGACAACATAACTTTTAGCCGGGCCTTCCTGTTCCCTGATCATTGCTTTACCGGAAAGGCCTATATAATAAACAGGGACTTTTATTGTGCGTGAGATTTTCTCTTTTAACGGATTATATAACATGAGTAATCCTTTTGTTTTCAATTGCGGATTTACATGCATGATGCCATCCCAATCACGGCCGTCGGCCCGCCGCAGGTGAATGATATCTGAGTTAAGTATCGTTCTGTATTTTTTATACCAGGCAATTGTATTGATCACTGTTTGTTTAGTAGATTCAGCGTCATACAAACGTGGCCCGCGGTAACATGCCTGCACACCCGCACCATAATATTGCATCATCAATTGGCTATAATCTTTAAGATGCTCTGAAAGCGGCTCCAGCACGGCTTCAGGGCCGCCGCCCTGGTATTTGGTAAGCGGCACAAAACCCCAGCTCATGGACGGTGTTTTTTCCCAAAGGCCATCATAAATATTTTGCCGGTTCAGTATTTTTTGATTTTCGCGCGGCAAAGAGAAATTCACTTCGCGGTAACCGATCGCGATTTTGTTCGTTCCGTCTAAAAAATACCAGTCAGGTGCATTTACATAAATGCCATGTTCATTGCACCAATGATATAAACCTTTTTGAAGTTCCATTTGCTTCCATTGACTGTCGTCAAGATTTTTATGGCCCGGATGTTTTGTGGAAGCGCATACATCGCCGGGATATGGGCCGTCATTTTCAAAAATGTCGAAGCCTGTTTTGCTAAGAAAATATTTTAGCTTCTCCAGGTAAGCCAATCCCCAGTTACTACCCATACACGGCGCATGACCAAAGAAAGCTGCCGCATCAGGCTTACCCGTTGCCGGATCGATCACATCATCCTCATCGCTTATTCTTCTTGAACTGAATAAAGAATAGCTGCCGATTCTTATGCCTTTACTATGCGCATAATCTGAAAGCGCTTTCCATTTTTGTATGTTTGAAACCGATGTGTCTTCCATGTTGCAATGGCTGCCGAAACTTAATATCAATGCTTCGTATCCTGTAGCAGCACATTGATCAATTGCGTTTCTCACCTCCTCATCATTTTTGCTGACAAGGTGCATGAAGATGGGATTCTCTGTTGTCCATGGCGCAACAGTTCTGTACATTTTACGAATTGCCAAACCTCTTCGTTCGCGATCATAACTATCCATCAATAATTCATGTGTGCGGACAGATCTGAAAACTTCGCCGGGTTGTAATTCAACACCGGTAACTTTTTCAGGATATATCTTTAATAAACATGGCGTTTGATAATTATAATTCACCTGCGACGTATAAACACTGTCCGTCAGCCAATGCGTGGTTTGATCGCTGATATCATACCGCATCGCATTGTTGAAAGCATAATTCGTTTCAACATAAATACCATGCTGCTTTTTCATTTGTTCCGGTGTGCCCACCACGGCGCTTTCTTCTTCCACAATAGCCAACTCTTCATTCACAGGTTTGGCAATAGTTATCGGATTGGCTGTCTTATTTTCAACAGACATCCATTTTACGATCAGCGGGATGCCATCATATAATTCGTAATGCACTTTTATTACAACATCTTTTACTGCGCTCACAGTTGATGTATATACAAATGAAATGATCTTTCCTTTGGGCTGCTGTTTATTCATCGCCCATCCTTTGGGCTGCCAGTTGAGGAAAGGTTTAAGCTCATTTATTTCATAAGAAACAAAATGAAAATCGCTGTCATGTGCCCTGAATGAATCAAGCCATGCCGGTAATAAATATGCATTTTCTGTTTGTCCGTATAAACCGCCAACATTATAGGAAATGCCATTAATGGTTATCTCCGCTTCTGGCTTTACGGCGCGCAGTAACTGTTGACCATTGCTCCTATTTTTATAATCAATACAGGCTACATTAGGTTGGAGACGAAAGCTTCTTTTGACAAGCCCGTTGTAAAGAATGACATCCTTGTCATCATTGCTTTTATATATGGTTGCTTTTTCTGCAACAGGCGTTACAAGCCAGTCCTTGCCATAATTCGTTTCCGTAGCATTGTTGTAAACAGGCAAGTTGTTTTGGGCATTGATTTGACTAAATAAAAAGCCGGCAAGAATTGTAAATAATTGTCGCATTATTTGTAAGATTTACCGGCGAAAGATAGAAGAATTAATGCAATTGGATAGTCCGCATCTATCGGCTTTAAGCAATATTAATCACAGTTACTTACTCCACCGCAAGTGTAAAGTGAGGGAACCGGGGCATCTCAGCAGTAAAAAAATAATCTCAAATTTTACAGTCTATTTTAAATAGCGCACGTTTCGGATTGATAATTTTTATGCGAAACAGAAATTTTGCATCAGTAAAGCAAAACCTAAAATGTATATCATGCATAAAATTTCTGAGCCTGCTATTTTATATTTCGGAACCCCTGTGGTTTTAATTGGCACAACAAATGAAAACAACACCTATAATCTAGCGCCGATGTCGTCTGCTTTCTGGCTCGGCTGGCGTTGCATTATTGGATTGGCAGCATCTTCCCAAACAACGAAAAATATTTTACGCACCCGGGAATGTGTGCTTAATCTGCCATCAACAAACCAGGTAGCAGCAGTGAATAAACTGGCGTGTACTACCGGTGCTAACCCGGTTCCTGAAAGTAAACTAAGAAAAGGATATTATTATGAACCTTATAAATTTAAAAAAGCAGGACTTACTTACACGCACGCAGACCTGGTGAATGCGCCGCTGGCAAATGAATGTCCTGTACAATTGGAAGCAGTTGTGTCAGCAACACATTCATTAGCTGAAGAAGATGCAGTAATGAAGGGACGCATTATGATCATAGAATTGAGAATTGTGCGGGTTCATATAGAAGAGTCAATATTAATGAAGGGGAATCCAAATAAGGTTGATCCAAATAAATGGCGGCCATTGATCATGAGTTTTCAAAAATTTTATGGGCTTGGCTCGGAGCTGCAATATTCAACATTGTCAGAAATACCGGAAGCGTTATATAAAACGCCTGATATTGAAAAAGCAAAAAGACCTATATACAAAAATTAAGTTACCGCGGAAGCAGGTTCATTAAATGTTAGTGATTTCAGCATGAAATGAGAGTACCCAATGAAAGAGAAGATTGTTTTTTATAATAAGGAAATTTCTTCCGCTTAGGCCGGGAATGACGAGCGCCTCCATGCTTTCGTTTTCATAGGCTCGAAACTCACGGCTCAAAACTCACAGCTTTCCTTATGCCACAATCTCCTCAATCACCTTTCCTGCAACATCAGTCAATCTAAATGGCCTTCCCTGGAATTGATACGTAAATTTTTCGTGGTTGAAACCAAGCTGGTTTAATATGGTTGCCTGTACATCAAATGCGGTTACTTTACCACTCACAGGATAATAACCGATCTCATCTGTTTCGCCGTAACTGAACCCTTTGCGAATACCGCCGCCGGCCATCCAGATAGTAAAAGCGTCAACATGGTGATCTCTCCCTTTGAACGGATTTTGTTTGCCTTCGCGATTTTCCATCATAGGTGTTCTGCCAAATTCTCCGCCCCATATCACCAAAGTTTCTTCGAGTAAGCCACGTTGTTTGAGATCAAGTATCAATGCAGTAACGCATTTATCTATCTGCCTGCATTTGTTGATAAAGCCAATATCGATTGCAAGATTGGCATCGGTACCATGGCTATCCCAACCCCAATCAAACAACTGCACAAAACGAACCCCTTTCTCCACCAGTTTACGGGCTAATAAAATATTATTGGCAAAACAGGCTTCGCCCGGTTTGGTGCCATACATCTCATGAATATATTGTGGCTCGTCGTTGATGTTCATGATATCCGGCGCCGCTATCTGCATACGGTACGCCATCTCATATTGCGAAATGCGTGAAAGAATTTCAGGATCGTTGTATTCTTTATATTCCTGTTCATTCACCTGGTTGATGGCGTCAATAGAGGCTTTACGAAGATCTCGGTTCATGCCCTGCGGATCGTTGATGAACAATACAGGATCTCCAACGCTTCTGCATTGCACACCCTGGTAAACGCTTGGTAAAAATCCACTGCCCCAAACGCTTTTACCGGCATCGGGAAATCTGCCACCGCTGGTTAATACAACAAACCCGGGCAGGTTCTGATTCTCCGTTCCCAAACCATAAGTGACCCAACTACCCAAACTTGGTCTTCCCAAACGTGGCCCGCCAGTGTGCACGAGCAATTGTGCGGGCGCATGATTGAACTGGTCAGTAGTGCAGGCTTTTAAAAAACTTATCTCATCAACAATAGATGCAAGATGCGGCATGTTCTCGCTCACCCATGCGCCGCTTTGTCCGCGTTGCTCGAATTTAGCCTGCGGGCCTAACATTTTCGGTATGCCGCGAATGAACGCAAAACGTTTTCCCTCCACTAATGATGGTGGACATAGTTGCCCATCTAGTTTCAACAACTCAGGTTTGTAATCGAATAACTCCAGTTGTGATGGCGCTCCTGCCATGTGCAGGTAAATCACATTCTTTGCTCTCGCCGGAAACATAGGCAGCTTAGGCGCCAAAGGATGTGCCGGGTCATAAGCAATGTTATAGCTACCGGTAGATGAACCGCAAGCCTGTAATAAAGAGCCCAATGCCAACCCGCCAAAGCCCATAGCGCATTCTTTCAGAAAATGACGACGTGTGTGATAACGGATGTTGGTTTCGTTGGCTTCGTTTATTAAACGCTGGTTATGTAATTCTTTTTGTGTCATACGACATCTTCCTCAATTCTTCTCCATGCAAAGGAGATTTGATTTAAAAAATCATCTTTTATTTGTGGCAGGATTGTCATTTCGATTTTCAAAAATAGACCTTTTTGGTGACCGGTTATTGGGTTTATGATCTTACATGTGCGGACTACCCACCCTCGTTATTCATCCATTGACTTAAATCCGATCATTCTTCTTTTTTCTGCAGGCTTGCTTAATAATTGCCTCAAAGCCTGGAATATCAGCGTTATATCCTGTTTGTTTTTTGTCACCTCTTTTTCCAATTGCTCAAGTTTAAGTAACACGTCTTTATTTGTGAGCATTATTTCACGCATTTTAGTAAACACACGAATTATCTGGATGTTCACATGAATTGCAATACTGCTATTTAAAACACTTGACAACATGGCTACACCCTGTTCGGTAAATGCGAATGGAAAATATTTAGGATATCTTCCTCTCCCTGTTTCTAAGGTCACAAATTGTGACCTTAGAGACTCCCATTCTTTCTCAGTTAGTCTAAACATAAAATCTCCAGGGAATCGGTCAAAATTTCTTTTTACTGATTGATTAAGCACTTTTGTTTCCACTCCATATAATTCGGCTAAATCTCTATCCAGCATTACCTTTTGTCCTCTTATGAAATAAATCTTATTAACAATGAACTGTTCTGTTAATAGAGACGTTGGTTTCTTTTCAGTAGTTGTCATGAGTTTTAGGTTTAAGGTTTGAAAATTTCGATTTTAAATTTCCGTAATTTTTTATTATTTACGGCAAACAGTAATTTTAAATTTTTGATGTTTCACTTAAGGCCTTGCAAAAGAGATCGCAGGATACAATCAATCTGGTCTTATTACGGGAGGTCCCGGAGGTAACATCGCTTTCCAAACTTCATTTCCTTTCTTCGTAATGAACTCATTCTTTATATCAGTAACTGCTTGCGGATCTTGATACAAATCGATCATGGTGGAGGCCAATGCTTTGCTGGCATATAACATTCCTTTATGGCCGATGCTCATTCCCCCACAAGCCACAACCGCCCATGAATGCCACGGTGTTTCATATGGTGCTGTGGTAACAAGCAATGATATTTCAGGCACGATCCAACTAATATCTCCTACATCTGTTGAACCGCCAACCGGGTCTGGGGCTATCGGCTTAAGCGGTTTTACATTACCATCAATTCCTTTTGAAGGCACACCAAAATTTTTCATCAGGTCATCAGCAAATTTTATTTCTTCAGGCGTATAAGATATGCCGCCGAGCATGTCGAGGTTCTTTTGCAGCAATTCAGCGCCCTTATCAATTACAAGCTCTTCATACAATCCATTATTTAACTTCAGGTCATAAGTCACGCCGGCCATTAAAGCCGCTCCTTCGGCAATATGCTTCATGCGTTCTTCCAGTACTGCTACACCGGTTCTCTTTGAATCCCGCAGCCATATCCAAACGCTTGCCTTGTCAGGAATCACATTAGGAATTTTGCCTGCATCAAGATACACATAATGCATCCGCACAGAAGGCTTAACATGTTCCCTGTAAAAATTAATACCTGTAGTAAACAATTCGGCGGCATCAAGTGCGCTTCTCCCATTCCAGGGGTCAGATGCGGCATGTGCGCTTTTCCCATTGAACGTAACGGTGTAGTCCACCACAGCCTGTGAACTTTGATTATTTACTTTTATTTCATAATCGGGATGCCAGTCAAGGCAAACATCGAGATCATTAAAAAAACCCTCTCGTGCCATATACACTTTCCCGGCATAATCTTCTTCCGCAGGTGTTCCATAAAAACGGATCGTGCCTTTAATAATATTTTTTTCCATCAATTCTTTTATGGCAAGTGCAGCACCCAGGCCTCCGACTCCGAGAAGGTTATGCCCGCACCCATGGCCTGCAGCGTCCGTTTTTAAAACTTCCTGTTTAGCTTCCGCTTTTTGTGACAATCCCTGCAATGCATCGAACTCACCGAGTACGCCAATTATTGGTTTGCCGCTGCCATATTCAGCAATGAAGGCTGTTTGTAACCCGGCTACATTCCTGGTTACTTTGAAACCCTGCTTTTCTGCGTAATCTGAAAGCATCCTGGATGACTGATATTCTTTCAGCGCAGTTTCCGCATAACCCCATACACTATCACTTAATGCCGTTAGCTCTGCCTGGTGCTTATCAACAGATTCGACAGCGGCTTTTTTGGCAGAAGATAAATTTGTTTTTTGAGAAAACATCTGTTGATGTGTAAGCAACATTAACAGTAAAGCAGGTAGATGTTTCATGAATTAAAATAAGCAATAAAAATAAAGACAATTTGAATTGACCTTAAAGTTGATATAAAAAGCTTCTATGAAGAAACTTGTTTTTGATAAAGCCAAATATTAACCGGAATGCTTATTACCCATATCAAACCTGCTGATGCTGCCTTGCGTAAATGGAAATAATGTTCCGCTATTTCATCTGCTAAAAGATTTCCATTCAGATCATGAACGACCTGATGTACTTCGATCTTCACTGCATCTTTATCTCCTTTAATCTTTAATGACGTAACCTTTGAATTGATCAAACCAAATTGCTTTCCAATATTCACGCACTGCTGCACGACCGTATATATAACCATCCTCCATTCCATTCGCCCATCGCACATCGTCGGTCATGTTATCAATCACTGATTCCATATTACGTTTATTAAAATCCTGGTAAATATTTTTGAAGAATGATTTAATATCTTCCATAATCATTCCTCTAATAGTTGCAAGGTTTTTTCATCTTTCCGGCCATTGAAAAATTTATCCAGCACTGCCTGGAAAACTTTATCAGCGTCAGGCACTAAAGAAAACAGCGTCATGCATGATCTTAATTTCATATTATCAGGGCTGCCAAATATTTTATGTGCGTCGTTTGTTTCGAGTGAAAGTAACGCAGTAGAAATTTCGATGAGCCGTTTGCCTAAAACCTCATGCTCCAGATAGGCAGCAGCTTCTCCTAAGTTTTTTATTCCATAATGTATTGATGTGCTTGTATAACCCAATCCGAGCATCTGGGGAAATACATACCACATCCAATGACTTTGTTTTTTTCCGGCCTTTATTTCGGATAAAGCAATCGCATAATCTGATTGTTGTGCCTCAATAAATCTTTCAAGATTATAATCGTTATTCATAGTTTACTAAATTTTTAAAAAAAAGTTATCCTGTTCTTGTTTGATTAATGCAGAAAAGAGTAGGACAATTTAAGCTAAATTGGCGTTCAGATGATCACTTGTATGAGAAAACAATTTATTGCAATAGTTATTATTTCCTGCCTGACTTTTACGCTAACCGGAACAAGTAATGCGCAAATGAAAACGCCCCGGTTTCATGCACTTGTTCTTTATGAAAACGGCGGATGGCATATTGAATATTCAAAACTGGCTAAAGTATGGTTGGATAAGTTAGCACACGACAGCAATTTTTCCATCACTTACATTCAGAATACTGATTCAATTAATGAAACTTATTTATCGGAGTTTCAATTATTCATACAGCTTGATTACCCGCCTTATGGCTGGAAAGATAACGCAGTAAAAGCTTTTCGCGATTACATAGAACAGGGCAAAGGAGGATGGATAGGTTTTCATCATGCCACATTATTGGGTGAGTTTGATGGTTACCCGATGTGGGATTGGTTTTCTCAATTCACGGGAGGCATCCGCTATCAAAATTATATCGCCACGTTTGCTGCCGCAGATGTGCATGTGGAAGATTCAATGCATCCGGTTATGAAAAACGTACAGCATAATTTTCACATCAGTAAAGAAGAATGGTACACATGGGATAAAAGCCCACGACCAAACGTACATGTGCTGGCGACTGTTGATGAATCTACCTATGATCCTGATTCAAAAATAAAAATGGGTGGCGATCATCCTGTGATATGGGTGAATGAACACTTCAAAGCACGCAATGTATATATATTCATGGGGCACTCACCGGTGTTGTTCGAAAGTGATGCTTATAAACAATTATTCCGTAATGCTATCTTCTGGGCTGCCGGAATTAATTGATCGCTCTATGAATAATTCATAAAGTGATTTGTCAGTCTCTTTTAAATACTGATAAAAAAAGCGTGGGCCCGGATTTGGTTTCAAATGCCTGCGGGTAACTGTCGCCTGATAAATTGTAGCAGATAGTTAGCTGATTCTTTTCATATTTATAGATGGCGGTAAAATGCTTTCCTGCATTTACTCCTTCTTTGCCATAAATATCCATTTTATCATCTTTATATTGTACAACGCCTTTGTCAACACTCTCTGCAATTACTGTGTAATTGCTGTCATTGATAATAAGTTTTTGTTTTGCAAAAGCCGATGATGGCAGCGATGCTCCGCCAAACTCTTGCTGCACAGGAATCCATGTGCCATCGAATTTATTCGGTTTGTCCACCGTGTTTTTTGTGCCGGCGCAACCAATAATTAATAGCAGTATGGAACTAAATTTTATTAGTCGCATAGGTTAGTTATTGTTTAATAGAATTAATATAAGATGATGTAATTCCTTGGATGTGGCAAAAATGATATTACCAAATTACTCTGTTTTAAAATCCTTTTCCGACGTTCTGTAATTAATACCTGCTGTATTATTTTTCATTATAACTTAACATGAGAAACCTGAATTACTTATATCTTCACAAAAAAAGAAGCAGCAACAGGTTTTTATATATCACTGTTATTGTTAAAAAGCTTTCCGGGTTAGCTAACATCACATTATTCATCTTCAACAAAAAACAAATGACTGAATCATCTTTTAAAGGAGTTGGTGGATTGAATATTGCCACCCGCTCATGGCGCCCTGCTACCGCAACACCACGCGCAGCAGTTGTAATTGTACCCGGATTTAATTCGCACAGCGGTTATTATGAATGGGTAGCCGGCCAGTTAGTATCAAATAATCTTGCCGTATATGCTATTGATCTTCGCGGACGCGGCAAATCAGATGGAGAACGTTTTTATGTGCAGAATTTTGAAGACTATGTTGACGATGTTGCAACGTTCGTATCGATAGTAAAAAAAGAGGTGCCGGACTTACCTGTATTTATACTTGGGCACAGCGCAGGAGGCGTTGTTTCATGTGTTTATACATTGGACCATCAACAGGAACTTGCCGGTCTTATTTGTGAAAGTTTTGCCTTCCAGGTTCCGGCTCCTGATTTTGCATTGGCAGTACTCAAGGGATTGAGTCATATTGCACCACATGCACATGTACTCAAACTGCATAATGAAGATTTTTCCCGCGACCCCGGAGTCGTGGAATTCATGAATAACGATCCGCTTATTGCGCACGAAACACAACCTACACAAACCATTGCCGCAATGGTGCGTGCAGATGAAAGGCTTAAAAAGGAGTTATCACAGATCACATTGCCTGTATTCATACTTCACGGCACAAAAGACAAAGCAACAAAACCCGGTGGCAGCCAGCATTTTTATGATGTAGCCAGCTCAACAGACAAGACACTGAAATTGTATGAAGGGCATTATCACGACCTTCTAAATGATCTTGACAAAGAAATAGTGATGGCTGATATTTTAGCCTGGATCGATCAACGCCTCTCCAGGCAATAAAAATTTTTACTCTAAAACGTTGTGCTGGTTATTCATTTTTTGCCGAAGAGAATTCTAACAGCTCAACATTAATTTTCGTTTCCGTAGCAATAAGCCATTTTAGAAAGATCTTCTGAGAAGCTGTCTAAAAATAATTTCCGGAAGTTTTGTATTAGTTTTTTTGCCGCAGATTCCGGTGATTTGCGCAGATAATTGCCCAAAAGATTGTTTTTAATCTGCGTTTATCTGCGTAATCAGGGGGAAAATATAATTCTCTATAATAATTGAAACTTTGGAGCTTTTGAGAACTAAATTGCTATACAGTCGCACTCTATAACAAAATTTTGCCTGACGGACTTTTAAGAGACATGGGTTGCCAATCAAATCTTACCGGGAATTTTATTCTTCAAATTTTCAGGCATATACTGGTCATACAACTGTTTGCCTTTCTGTTTAAGTTTATCCGCCAGTTCACATTTTTGATCCCGGGTTAACCTGGAATATTTATAATATGCGAATGCAGCTAATCCTGCAATAAGCAATCTACCTTTCATAATTTAAGTTTTAAATGTTTAGATTTTATCCATAATACATAGAAAAATCGTACCGGAAAAATCCGGTTTTACGGGTTGGCTTTTGAAAATACCCGCCTGGCAGGCACCTTTATAACCTGGTTTTAAAATTTACGCAATCGTTTTCGTTAATAAAGCCGGCGCTACTCTCTCAGAGTATTTGTAACTTGCACGCCAGCGATTAGGCCATGATCTCGAAAATATGCTCACTTATTTGCAGCGTCATTATTTGTACGCTTATCATCAATTCCTGCAAAACTGCCGGCGATCACAACAATGCTTTGCCCGAAACTGTCAGTTATAATTTTGACATACGTCCGATTCTTTCGGACAAATGCTTTGCCTGCCATGGCCCGGATGCAAAAAAACGTAAGGCTTCTTTAAGGCTGGATATAAGCGATTCCGCTTTGGCGCCTTTGAAAGAAACCAAAGGGGCGTTTGCTATTGTTCCGGGAAAACCGGAGGAAAGCGAACTATATAAACGTATTTCGTCTGAGGATCCTACTTACCAGATGCCGGTTCCTGAATCGCACCTGGGCACCTTGAATGAGCATGAGATCGCACTTTTTAAAAAATGGATCCGGCAGGGCGCAAAATATGAGCGGCATTGGGCATTTACACCGCCTAAAAAAGTTGCTTTGCCTAAAGTAAATGATGAAAAATGGGTAAAGAATGAGATTGATTATTTCATGCTTGCCAAAATGAAAGAGAAAGGGTTATCTCCCAATGAAGAAGCTGATAAAGAAAGATTATTAAAAAGAGTTTCAGAAGACATAACCGGCCTTCCGCCTTCTTTACAGGCAATGGATGATTTTTTAAATGATAAAAGTCCGGATGCTTATGAAAAGGTGGTTGACCGTTTATTACAAAGTACTGCTTACGGCGAGAAAATGGCAGTGCATTGGCTGGATGTAGCACGGTATTCAGATAGTTACGGTTACCAGGATGATAATATCCGCACACAGTGGCCGTGGCGCGATTGGGTGATACATGCTTTTAATGAAAATCTTTCTTATGATAAATTTCTTACCTGGCAAATAGCCGGCGATATGTTGCCTGACGCGAATAAGGAACAGATCCTTGCCACCGGTTTCTTCCGTAATCATAAATACACAGAGGAAGGCGGTGTTATTCCTGAAGAATATCGTATCGAATACATTCTCGATAAGACCAAAACCTATAGCAAAGGCATCATGGGTTTAACGGTTGAATGTGCGCAATGCCATGACCACAAATATGATCCCTTCAGCCAGAAAGACTATTATTCCTTGTTTGCCTTTTTTAATAACACAAAGGAAGTAGGATATGAGGGCGATGTAAGCGTATCCAAACCCGCCAAAATGCCTTTGTTGGAAATTATGGATGCAGACAGGAAAAAGCTGCTGAATTTTATCAATGACCCTGATACTGCCAAGCTAACGGTTTCAGTGATGGGTGAACGCGATACGTTGAGAAAAACCTATGTATTGAACAGGGGCGTATACGATGCGCCAACCTATGAAGTACGCGCTGCGGCTTTACCTGCAGTGATGACATACGATACGATCACCTACCCGCGTAACCGCTTAGGCCTGGCTGCCTGGACCGTTAACCCGAACAACCCTTTAACGGCACGTGTATTTGTAAACCAGTTGTGGCAGGAATTTTTTGGCCGCGGTATCGTAAAGAGTACGGGAGATTTTGGGATGCAGGGTGATCTTCCCTCCCACCCGGAATTACTCGATTGGCTGGCTGTTGACTTTATGGAGCACGGATGGGATATAAAGCGCCTGATAAAACAAATGGTGATGAGTGCCACCTACCGTCAGTCGGCAAAAACAACAAAAGAAAAACTAAACATAGATCCGGAAAATGTGTATTTGTCAAGAGGGCCACGTTTCCGTTTACCTGCTGAATTAGTACGGGATCTTGTATTATCAAGCAGTGGCTTATTGGTTAGAACGATTGGCGGGCCTAGTGTAAAACCTTACCAGACAAAGGGACTTTGGGAGCAGGCTACCTCCGGGCGCGGCGTACTGGCAACCTATAAACAGGATCATGGTGATTCGCTTTACAGGAGAGGCATGTACACCTTTATTAAACTCACAGTACCACCACCATCTATGATCATCTTCGATGCCAGCAACCGTGATCAATGTGAAGTAAAACGCCTGAAGACAAATACTCCTTTGCAGGCTTTGATCATGATGAACGATCCCACGGTATTGGAAGCAAGCCGTGTGCTGGCGCAAAAATTACTGGAAGAGAAAAAGAATGAAGATTATAATTTAACCAAAGCGTTCAGACTGGTCATTTGCCGCAAACCGGATGATAAAGAAATGAATATCCTGAAAAGTTATTATAATGAAGAATTGCAGTTGTTCAATCAAAATAAATTAAGCGCTGATACCACTTTGCAGCAAGGTGAATATGCACACGACGATAAGTTGGATAAAAGCCCCACAGCAGCATTGATGAAGACAATTCAGATGATTTATAATATGGACGAAGCGATAACAAAATAAAAGCCCCCTCTAACTCCCCCGGAAGGGAGAGGGCTTTGGTAAGCTCTTACATTTATTCGAACAGTATAAATTATAACGCTCTTCAAAGACACCCTCCTTTGGAAAGGGATATAAGAGTGTTGCGAATGATATATGTGAACAAAGCGGCTCATCTAACCGCAACGCATATAGCATAATGTGTCAACGATTCAAGGCGATCCGTAGGATCGCAACATGTGTAGTGTAAACAAAACAACGATGGAAAAAGAAATTCTTGAAAAAGGGTTGAACATGAACCGCCGCAGGTTCTTATCAAGACTAAGCCTTGGTATTGGCAGCGTTGCGTTGGGTTCATTGCTTATCCCTGACCTGTTCAGCAAAAGAGATGATGAAGCCGTGCTGACAGGTTTAGCCCAGTTTGCTCCTAAAGCGAAGAGGATCATTTACCTGTTTCAAAACGGTGCACCCTCGCAACTCGACCTGTTTGACTACAAACCCCTGTTACAAAAAATGCATGGTGAAGACCTGCCTGCCAGTGTACGGCAGGGGCAGCGTTTAACGGGCATGACGGCCGACCAGAAAAAATTTCCTTTAGCCGGTACTGTTTTCCAGTTCAATCAATATGGACAGGCAAAGGCATACATCAGCGAGTTATTGCCTTATACGGCCGGTGTGGTGGATGATCTTTGCATCATAAAAAGTTTATACACAGAAGCGATAAATCATGACCCTGCATTAACCTTTTTTCAAACAGGTGCGCAGGTTGGTAACAGGCCAAGCATGGGCGCCTGGTTAAGCTATGGGCTTGGGAGTGAGAATAAAAATCTTCCTGCTTTTTGCGTGTTATTGTCAAAAGGGAAAGGCAACGGGCAAGGCGTTTACTCGAAACTTTGGACGAATGGTTTTTTAGATTCAATACACCAGGGTGTGCAATTCAGCAGCGGTGAAAATCCTGTACTTTATCTGAACAATCCTGAAGGAATGAATAAAGCAGACAGGAGAAGAATGCTGGATAAACTCGCTGAATTAAATGAAGCTGAATACAAAGAATTTGGCGATCCCGAGATCAATGCAAGGATCCAGCAATACGAAATGGCTTATCGTATGCAAACTGCCGTTCCGGAGATCACCGACATGAGCAAAGAACCGGAAAGCATCGTCAAGCTATATGGACCTGATTGTCTTGTACCAGGTACCTTTGCTGCCAATTGCCTGCTGGCAAGAAAATTAAGTGAGAATGGAGTGCGTTTTGTGCAGTTATACCACCAGGGATGGGATGGGCATAATAATTTACCGGAAGAAATAAAAGGCCAGTGTAAAGATGTTGACCAGGCCAGTGCAGCTTTAATAACCGACCTGAAACAAAGAGGATTACTGGATGAAACATTGGTGATCTGGGGCGGAGAATTTGGCCGCACCAATTATTGCCAGGGCTTGTTGACAAAAGACAATTATGGCCGCGACCATCACCCGCGCTGCTTTACCGTATGGATGGCGGGCGGCGGTGTTAAACCCTGCGTATATGGAGAAACAGATGATTTCGGTTATAACATCGCACAGAACCCCGTTCATGTACATGATTTTCATGCGACGATATTGGCATTAATGGGCATTGATCATGAAAAATTAACCTTCAGGCATTTGGGCAGAAGATACCGTTTGACAGATGTATCAGGGCAGGTGGTAAAGGAGATTATGGCTTAGTAGAGCAGGATTTATTCCTATGCACAAGTCTGGAGACTTGGCGCATATTCCTGCGAAGTCCGGAGACTTCGCAGAGCGGAAAGCGAAACGGAACAGTGTTCAAGGTGAACCCTAATGTTACCCAAATCACTAATGCCACTAAAATATTAAGCTGCGAAGATCTTTTTAAAATATAATGCTATATGAACAGGCGAAAATTTTTACAAAAAACATCAATAGCTACGGGCAGTATGCTGATCATGCGCGGCTTGTATGCAAAGAACAAAGAGAAAGTATATGGTTATAATAACATGCTATATACTTTGGATACCAACTGGAGTAAGGCTGATGCCTCAAAATACCCGGTGAATGATTGTCATGAAATGGTGCAGGATAAACACGGGAGAATTATCCTTCTTACCAATGAAACAAAGAACAACATTCTTATCTACGATACAAAGGGCAAACTCCTTGACACCTGGTGCCATGAGTTCCCAGGTGCACATGGCCTTACCTTGCATAACGAAAACGGCACTGAATATCTGTACATCACCGACACTGTTAAGCACCAGGTGTACAAAGCCACGATGGATGGAAAAATATTATTGACGATTGATGCTCCATTGGATGCTAACGGCATTTATAAAAAAGCAGAAGAGTTTGTGCCGACAGAAACGATCATCGATGCGAATAGCGACATTTTTATCGCTGATGGATACGGTGCACAATACATCATGCAGTATGACCAGCAAGGTAAATTGAAAAATTATTTTGGCGGAAGAGGTGACGGCGATATCCATCTTGACAATGCCCATGGCATTTGCTTCGACACAAGAAATGGCGATAAAACTTTATTGATAACAGACCGGACGCGCAACTGCTTTAAACGGTTTACCAAAGAAGGCAAATTGATCGAAGTGATCAAGCTACCCGGCGCCTGTGTGTGCAGGCCGGTAATCCACGGTGATCACTTATATGCAGCCGTACTGCGTTCGCCCGATCTTAACGCAGAAGGAACAGGGTTTGTAACCATCCTGGACAAAAACAACAAAGTGGTGAGCAATATCGGCGGAAGCGAACCAACTTATACAGGTGACGTGCTGCAACCAATGCGTCAAACAGAAAAAATATTTGTGCATCCGCATGACGTATGCGTTGACAGGGACGAAAATTTATACGTTGCACAATGGGCCTCAGGAAAGGTATATCCATATAAATTGAAGAGAGTATAAGACCTCATCCCAACCCTTCTCCAAAGGAGAAGGGCAAGAAATTGTACTACATGAAGCTGAAAAATATTCTTGGTACCACGCTTGTTCCGCTTAATACCTTATTATTATTCTTTTTAATTTTTGATAATAAGCTGCTTGTACCATTATGGCTCCAGGTATTTGGCCGTCTTCACCCTGTAGTATTGCATTTCCCCATCGTACTTTCACTTATCTACACGGCAGCCATTTTAGTTACCCCTAAAAGCATCAGGTCTGAATCATGGTTTGCTAAAACTACCGAATGGATATTATTGTCTGCTGCCTTCACCGCAGCTATAACCGCTTTAATGGGCATGCTTTTATCGAGAGAGGGAGGTTATGATGCAGACAGCATTACATCGCACAAATACACCGGCTCTATTGTTTCATTCCTATTACTGTTTCTTTATTTCTGCCGCGACCTGTTGTTGCAGCAGGCTGTCTGGTCGAGAATATCTGTAGTACTTACCACGTTCATGACCATATGGGCCGGCCATCTTGGCGCTGATATCACACACGGCGAAAATTTTGTACTGGCTCCCGTTACACCGTCACATACAAAACCACAGGTAGGGTTGAGCGATGCTTTTATTTATGTCGACCTTGTTGAACCTATACTGGAAACCAAATGCATGGGTTGCCACAACAGCAGCAAGTCAAAGGGTGAACTGGTAATGGAAACAAAAGAGCTTTTATTGAAAGGCGGTAAGAATGGTAAATTATGGGACACCACCAAAGCAGACCTGGGCTTAATGATGCGCCGCATTCATTTACCTGAGGAAGAAAAAGAACACATGCCTCCATCTGGCAAACCGCAGTTAACCGATGTGGAAGCTGCTATTTTATATGAATGGATAAAAAGCGGATCGGTATTCGACAAGCAGGTAATCGATCTTCCTGTAACAGATACGCTGCGCATACTCGCATCAAAAGTTTTAAAACAATCCTCTGATGACGTGTATAATTTTGCCGCCGCTGATGAAAAACAGATCAGCAAGCTCAGCAATACTAACAGGGTGATCACACAACTGGCGATGGGATTGCCGGCCCTGGTAGTAAACTTTTACAACAAGGCTTTTTACAACAGCAGGCAACTGGAAGACTTAAAACCTTTAAGCGCACAGATAGTTGAACTCAACCTGGATAACATGCCCGTTACAGATGATGATATCAACACAATAGCACAGTTCAAAAATTTGCGCAGGCTTAACCTGAATTTTACGAATATAACAGGCACTTCGCTATCGCAATTAAGCACACTGCAGTTTTTAAAAAGCTTGTCTTTATGCGGCACACCGGTAAAACCGGGGCAGCTTACCACACTCACGTCGTTGCCTAAGCTGAGAGCCGTTTACTTATGGAATACTGATGTGGCAAGCAAAGACCTTCAGCCACTGGAAGAAAAGAATAAAAATATCACGTATCAAACCGGCTTTAAAGGAGACAGCACGATCTTAAAACTTACGCCCCCCATACTTCAAAATGAAAATTTTGTGCTCACGGGCGCAACACCACTTCAATTAAAACACTACGTAAACGGTACTGTTGTACGATATACATTAGATGGCGCCGAACCGGACAGCCTGTCTTCACCGGCTTATGATAAAAATGTTGTTATCAATGATGACCTTACCTTAAAAGCGAAAGCTTTTAAGCCTGGCTGGATAAGCAGTGATGTGATACAACAGCATTTTTTTAAAGGCAGCTATACAATTGACAGCGCGGTGATGCTTTCAAAATTGGATGACAAGTACAAAGCCGATGGCGCCAAAACAATTATTGACCGGGATAAAAGTGACATGAATTTTGCAAGCGGAAAATGGATTGGGTGCAAAGAGAACCCAATGGAAGTGCTGTTGATGTTCAATCAACCCGTTGACGCAGGCAGTGTAACATTAAGCATGTTGCAACACATAGGTGCATATATTTTCCCGCCTTCACAAGTTGAAGTGTGGGGGGGCGCTGATAAAAATCATTTGAAATTATTAAACAAGATCAACCCGGAGCAACCCAATAAAGAATCAGGCAATGAAAACCTTGCCATCAAATGCAGCTTTAATAAAACAAATGTATCCTGCATTAAACTGCTGATAACACCGGTAAGACATTTACCTGCCTGGCATGCGGGTAAAGGCGAAAAAGCCTGGATATTTGTGGATGAGGTGTTTGTGAATTAAGGGAATTGCAGGATTTTGGAATTTTGAGATTTCGAAATTGTTCCAGGCCCACCATTGTTTAAAATTGAATTTTTCGTCTTCGCAATTGCATAGATTATAAAGAAAAAGCAATTAATTGGGCAATCCGTGTTTCACCACATTATTACAACACTGAAAGTGAAATTGATCTATTTATTGAGGCAGTAAAGAAATTGCAGGAAACATCTCCGTTTTCAACATCATTATTCAATAAAACAAATCATGTTTGATACGCAAACTATATCTGTGCTGGTAAAAGGAATTCCGGTTAAAGTGCATCTTGTATCAACAGGTATTGTTTCAGTAAAAACAAAATTCCGCGACGCACGGTTTACGGGAATGGCCGCTATGATCGACTTCATGCTCGACAAAAAATTTACTGAATGGATGCCGATATGGGTGATGATCGTTGAACATCCGGAAGGAATTTTTATTATTGACACCGGCGAAAATGCTAACGTTAATGACAAAGATTATTTTAAATCTTCAGGGATGTTTGCCAATTGGTTTGACACCACGCAATTCAAATTTCTTGTTAATCCTGAAGAAGAGATCGGCCCACAACTACAACGCCTTAACATTGACATACAAAATATTAAAGCGGTTATCCTCACACATCTTCATTTAGATCATATTGATGGTCTAAAATATTTTCCTTCAACAGAAATAATAGTTAACAAATATGAATGGGAAAAACCTTTTGGCGATCTTCCTAAATTATACCCATCATGGTTCAGGCCAACGCTGATTGAGCTTAATGAAAATCTTGAAATATTTGACCACGTGAAATTTTTAACGGCATCAAAAGACATGGCGCTGATACAAACACCGGGACACACATTTGGACATTGTTCAGTTCTATTTAAAACAGATGAGTATGATATTTTTTTTGCGGCAGATGTTTGCTATTCACAGCAGCAGCTTTTGGAAAATAAATATTCCGGCACGAACTGCAGCCACAAACTTGCTAAAGACACTTATGGAAAAATTACCGCTTTTACAAAGCAACATAAAACCATTTTCATTCCTTCGCATGATGGCGATGCCGGCAAAAGGCTGAAAGAAAAAAAGTTTATTTAAACAGGTTTAATTCATTGATATCAAAATTTACATTTTAAAAAACAGGCATAAAGAAATCATAGCATCGCCTTCAGGAATTTTTATCAGGTTTATTAATCTATATTTGCCCGCGTTGGGGCAACAAATGATAAACATAGAAAGATTTATAAACCTCACTTGTTTACCAAATTAGTTTTGACACGTACTTATTATGAAGTACTGTTTGGGTTCCGGTTATACAATTATTTTATCTTCTTTTGCAGGGTTTTGTGGGCACGGGCCGGATACTGAGCAATTCAACAGGATACCGTTTGGCTTCCTTGATTAATAAACATCTTAATTCGACCTGCGGAAAGTTGATTTATCAAAAACAAATAATTATGAAGGCGCCTTTACTCCTGTTATTGTTATTTTATTGTGGATTTAATGCTGCCGGGCAAACTATTATTGGCAGGCAGCTGGCTGATCAATATCCAATATCCAACAACGCCAAAACCGACGGCCTTACATGGTTGCCGGCAGATTATTATTCCACCAATACCAGCTATCCGCTGATCATATTTCTCCACGCAGCCGGGGAAACAGGCGACGGAATACCGGGCCTGTATAATCTCCTGCATGTTGGTCTGCCAAGAAAAATATCAGAAGGATGGGATCCGCAGGCGGTTAACCCGGCGGATGGAAAAACTTACCAGTTTATTGTGGTATCTCCCCAGGCCCCGTCAAAAAGCGGGTGGTCTTACAGCTATACGCACGTAAAAAACATATTGCCGGATGTGATCAAGCGGTATAGGGTTGATACAAAAAGAATTTACCTGATAGGCATTTCTGCCGGCGGTGGCGGCACATGGTCGTCAGTTACCAACGACAGTAACTTCACAAAAAAATTTGCTGCCATATTACCTGTGAGCAGTACCGGTGTAAATAATCCATTCATTGAGTACCCGAACATAAAATATATAAGCGGTAAATATGGTGTGAAGGTTTGGACAGTATGCGGAACAAAAGACGCGTGGAATTACACTGCTATCAATTATGTGAATATAATTAATACGGCCAAACCCGCCCCGGCGGTGCCGGCCCTGTTTACAGGAATACCCGGATATGGGCATGATACGAGTCTGTGGAAGATGGTATTTGATCCTTCCTGGAGAAACAACTCCATTAATCTCAATTTTTACGAATGGATGTTGCAATACCAGCGGGATCAAGCACAACAGCCGCCACCACCTAACCAGTTACCCGTGGTTGATGCCGGAAATGATAGAACTATTATACTGCCGAAAACCAATGCTAAGTTAACCGGCAGCGCATCAGATCCCGACGGTTTCATTACATCTTATTTATGGAAAAAGATTTCGGGACCTTCTCAATTTACGCTTGGTTGGCCTACAGAAGCTGAAACAATGTTGAAGGACCTGGTGGAAGGAGTATATAAGTTTGAATTAGAAGCCACCGACAATGATGGCGCCACAGCGAAAGATACAGTAGTCCTTACAGTCTCACCTGCGCTTAGCCTGCTACCTGTTGTGGATGCCGGTAAGGACCAGGTGATTACTTTACCAACAGATTCTGTAACGCTTCAGGGAACAGCCGAAGATCCTGACGGAGTGATCATCAGTTATCAATGGGAAAAAATTGCAGGACCTAAGTCATTTAAGATAGTTTCTGCAAAGCAGCCGCAAACCAGTGTAAGTGATCTTCAGGCTGGAACGTATCAATTTGAATTAACGGCTACCGATAATACAAATGAAACAGCTTCAGACACTGTAACCATATTAGTAATAGGTTCCACAACCAACAAACCGCCGGTTGCCAACGCAGGCGGGGACCAGGCGATTACTTTGCCATTAAATACCGTATCCTTATCGGGCAGTGGTATTGATGCTGACGGCACAATTGTATCATATTTCTGGGCTAAAATTTCAGGGCCGTCCCAGTTTAATATCGATGATAACGACATTGCAAAGCCCGTTGTAAGCGAGCTCGTCGAGGGAACTTATACTTTCCGGCTTACGGTTGCCGATAATAGCGGCGCCACTGCCACGGATGATGTAACTATTGTTGTGAATCCGGCAGTTGCGGGTTACAAGTCCATCCCCGGAAAAATTGAAGCAGAGAGCTATGACGCCATGAATGGGGTTGGTACCGAAATTACAAGTGATGAAGGTGGAGGCAATAATGTTGGATGGATCAACAAGGATGATTGGATGGATTTCAATATATATGCAGATTCGGCAGGAATATATACGGTAAATTTCAGAATTGCCACACCAAATATGGGGGCAAGATTTCAATTGCGTGACGCAGAAGGTACTCCATTGGCAATTGTTGAAGTGCCGACCACCGGGAGTTACCAGGGATGGGTTACCCGGAGTGTTGCAATTTCTCTTCCTGCAGGATTTCAAACGCTGAGAATTATATCCATGGCAGTGCAGGGGTGGAATTTGAACTGGATGGAATTTGTACGCGGAATTTCAACGGGTAAACAGGTTCCTGCAAAAATTGAAGCAGAAGATTATGATGCAATGCAAGGCGTGCAAATGGAAGGCACCTATGATGCAGGTGGCGGCCTTAACGTTGGATGGATAAACAACGATGATTGGATGGATTACAATATAAACGTGCCGCTTGCAGGTAAATATATTCTAACGCTTAGAGTAGCCACACCCAATACAGGCGCAAAGCTGCAGGTAACAGATCAGGATGGCGCTATGTTGTCAAAGGTGGACATTCCGCAAACAGGTGGTTACCAAAAGTGGACCAGTGTAAGCACTATCTTATCGTTAGAAAAAGGCCCTCAAACGCTAAGAATTGTTTCATCGGCTTTTCCCGACTGGAATTTAAACTGGCTTGAATTTGAAATCAGTTCCAATGCAATAGCACAGGGGAGTGAAAATCTTTCAAAAGCCAATAGTACGGCAAGTACATTATCAAAAACATCTTCTATGGAGGTAACTCCAAACCCGGTTAAAGACAGGTGCGCCTTGCTGGTTAATAGTGCAAATACAGGTGCGCTAAAAATACAGGTAACCGATATGCAAGGCATAATTAAGAAGGAATTCCGATTTACGAAAAGCAGGAACGGACCGCAAACTTTAAATCTGTCAATGTATGGGCTTACACCGGGGATGTATGTAATTCGCGTTCAACTCGGCACATGGCGAGATTCCAGGTTCATCCTGAAGCAATAGTAGTTGCATTTACACGTAATAAAATAAAACGCAAAAGCTTTTCTCATTAGGAAAAGCTTTTGTTAACTGATGTCTCCTATACAATTTACAATGCATCCTTGTCTCGAATATCGTGCATAGTGGAATTAATAATGTTCAGTATTTTCAAAAAAAATTATTATGAAAAAGATTGTGTGCTGCATTTTCTTTGCAGCTTTTATAACAAATGTTTCTATGGCTCAAACACCGACAAAAATGCTAAGACACGTGGTTTTATTTGGCTGGAAGACCGGTGCAGATTCTGCAGCAATAAAGAGAGTAGTTGAGGGATTCAAGGCATTACCCGGAAAAATAAATTTGATAAAACAATTTGAATGGGGAACCAACAACAGTCCGGAGAATCTAAACCAGGGATTGACCCATTGTTTTTTAGTAACCTTTGCGAGTGAAAAAGATCGTGATGCTTACCTTATACATCCGGCGCACAAAGAGTTTGTTGCTATACTTCAACCTGTACTTGATAAAGTAACTGTAATTGATTATTGGGCGCAACAATAAATGATAAAAGTTCCTGCAATATCTTTATTCAAGGATAACGCTTTTCCCGGTTAAACCAATACCGGCTAAAACAAAGGCATCGTTTTATCAACGACGCCCTTATTTAATGTTCCTCAGAAGTTATAAATTATAAAAATGCCCGATGCCATTCTACCTGTGATTCGTTAGCATCCATTCATAAACACTCATGCCATCTTCCTGGAAGTTGGGGTCTGTAGCCGCCTTCCAGCTATTATGTTTATCATCATTAAAGAGCGTAAGCTTTGCCGGGACAACCGGGTTATATTCATTGATATAATTCACATAGTCAATGGAATACCAGGAAGGAATACTGGGGTCATTTTTATTATGAAACGCCCATACAGCAACCCCTGATTTTGCTATCTTTTTTCCTTTGTCCTCGGTTGGCCATGAGGCTCCTGACATAGGCGCAATTGCCGCAAGCCTGTCTCCGTGATCGATGGCGTAGTCCCATGTTGCACCACCGCCCATGCTTCCACCGTATAGGTAAATTCGCTTGGTATCGACCCTGTATTTTTTTATACAGTAATCAACCAACGCATCTATGTCCGGTGAATATGGCCAGCTTTTTATTTGAGGGCAAATCACAATATACTGGTAGGTATTTCCATCAACTACAAAATTTGCCGGAAAAAGATGCCGGCGCAGCAGGCCGGGCACAGAAGTCTTTTCATAGATCTCAAGTGATGCCTTAGAACCATCTCCACGACTGGCTGTTCCATGTATGTAAATTAACAAAGGATAGTTCTTAGTTGGATAATTGTCATATGACGCAGGTAAACCTTCTATGTAGCCCCCGATTTGCGGACTGATAGATTTGGTAATGCAGGTTTCTACCGGGAATTCCGTTTCCTTGTAATTATCTTCCGAAGCATCATTTACTATAGTGTTTGAGGCGCTTTCGAGATCTTTTTTACACGAAAACAAAAAAAGCGATAAACCTAAAGTTAACAAAATGGTGGCTTTTTTTCTCATGCGCCGATTGTTACCAAATATGGTGCCGCTTTAAGCTACGCAGCATGTTTTCTCTAATTCCAAAAACACTTATCCTTGTTCGATTTTCCTTCAACTTTTTATTTTTTTAATATTGTCTGAAAGACATTTATTTTTAAATCAAAAAAGAATAAATCTGTTTAAAAGGCGACAAGATTTTTAATAACCAGGCTAAATGCAAAAAACCCGTAAAGCAATGCCCTACGGGTTTTTAATACCAGTCAGGTGGTATTCTATCTGCCTTTTATAAGTTTCATTGTTTTTTGACCAATTCCTTTATTAACCAGTGTTACAAAGTACACCGCATTAGGCTTATTGCTGAGATCAATTTCTGCCTGGTTTTTCCCTTCGATTGTTACCCCGTCTTTATACAACAGCAGCTTGCCTAACACATCTCTTACTGCAATGCTGTAGTTCTCTTTGGCATGCGCTGTGAATGATATCCATACTTTACCGTTCGTCGGATTCGGTGAAACACTTATCGCAACATCGTTTGACTTAACCTCCGTTATGCCGGATTTAGCCACCAAACTGCTCACTACCGTTACGGATTTTGGAACATAGACAGAAGATCCGCAGCTTGTCACTGTTTTCACTTTTATTGTGGCTGAATTTTTACCCCAGTCTGCCAAAACTGATGGTCCTGTTGGAGGTTCAGTTGCTTCCGGGTTTG
>DASUGF010000082.1:0-49188 GCA_036274175.1 Parafilimonas sp. | reverse complement strand
TTGCTTCCTACTGCGCTTCAAAGGCAGCCACAGAAGCGCTGAGCGAGTCGCTGGCGCAGGAGCTGCAGCCTTTTAATATACGGGTGGCAGTAGTGGAACCGGGAGTTATAGAAACACCCATCTTCAGCAAAGTCGGTAACGATCATCCCCATACAGATTACCCGAATATGAAACGGTTCCTTTGTTTTTTTGCCGCTTCCCTCGAGTTTCACACTCAGCCTTTGGTAGTGGCAGAAGTTATAAATGATATTGTATCCGGGAAAAGGAATGCTTTCCGGAACCCTGCCGGCCCGGATGCACCCGGCATGTTGGGTATGAGAGCCGCTGTATCTGATGAAGACTGGATTAATAGTGTTGCCGTCACTGACGATGAATGGATAAACGGCATGGAACAAATGGGGCTTGGCGTTGGCAAGTATATGAAAGCGGAAGGTTTGCCTCAATTCAGTTTCGCATAAGAAAATATTTTTTAACAACTAAAACTTCACGACATGACAAAACAAGTTCAATACACTGGAGAACTTGCCATTGCTGATGGTAAAATTGATGAATTCAAAAGGATTATCCATTCGTTTGTTGAAACTGTTCAAAAAAATGAGCCTGACATGAATGCTTACCAGGTTTATATTAACACTGAAGAAAGCAAGGCATATATTGTTGAGTGGTTTAAAAATCCGGAAGCCATTTTAGCACATTTGGCAAATGTGGGACCTATGCTGCCCGAACTCTTAGCAATAGCGCCAATTACACGCTTAGAAGTTTTTGGTGATTTGACAAAAGAAGCTGAAGATGCAGTTAAATCTATCGGTGCAAAAATTTTTAAATATCATAAAGGATTTATACGTGGGGACATTTAATTGCCATGTTATTTTAAATAAAAATAAAACAGAATTTTATGGAACCGGTTTCAACAACAACATCGTTTGGCCAGGCCTTCAGCCAGGTTGCATGGGTAGTGCAGGATATTAAAGCTTCGGAAAAATTTTTTCGCGAAGTAAAAGGCATCAGCAATTTTGTTAAGCTGGAAAACCTTCGCGCGAAAGATCATGAGGGCACTTATTACGGAGCGCCCGGTGATTTTGAATTTCATCTTTATATGGCTTATTCAGGCGAATCTATGGTTGAGCTGATCCAGCCGGTGTCCGGACAAAGCATATTCCGGGATTACCTTGAAAAAAATCCCGGTGGCGGCCTTCAGCATATTGCTTATATGGTGCCTGTAAGCCAACTGGAAAAAGCCATTGCCGAAATGACCGGTAAAGGTTATCCTGTAATAACAAGCTTAAACCTTCCGATAGCCAAAGTAGCCTACTTTGATACAACTAAAGAAATAGGCGTTGTTACCGAAATTATCGGCGTTACGGAAGCAGGAGTGGAATTCGTGCAACAATTAAAGAATGGCGGTAATTGAATAACATATTAATTTGAATCGAATGTTTACCACACAAAAATCCGGGAAACAAGACCCGATTGTAATTTTCGCCGGAGCAGGATGCTCCGTGGCTGCGCCTTCTCTATTGCCAGACTGGAAAAATCTGAATAACATGATTTTAAACACGCTCTGGGATAAAGTGGAAAACTACAATTTGCCAATTGATTTTCGTGAAAAAATTATTAAGCGCATTCAACAAAGACGAGATGAAAACGCTTTTCCTGCAGACTACCAGGCGCAGGTAATGGCGGAACGTGCCGGGATTAAATATTTTGAATTGTTAAGCGCGGTAGATTCTGATGCATATAATGCTGTTCAATATTATGCAGCTATACTTGCAAAAGCAGGCATAGTAAAAGCAGTTGTTACAACAAATTTTGATCAAAATTTTGAACATGCCTTCGCTCAGTATGAAGTTAAATATCGATCCGTTTTTGATGAAGAAAGCTTCGATGAATTAATCATCAATGAAGGACAGGATGCAATCCCATTAATTAAAATTCATGGTTGTTGTTCTTCTCCATCTTCAATGATAGATACCAGGAAACAAAGATTAAAGGGAAGGGCCAAAGCACTGGAAAATCTATTGCAGGAATTACTTCGCAGGTACTGGTTTATATTCAGTGGTTTCTCAGGACAGGATTTTGATGACAATGAAAATTATCTTGGGTTTCAAGAGGCTGCTTTAACAGCGAAAGGACTTATTTATCTGAATTTTCCCGGTTCCGGAATCAGAGCGGGTATGCTGAAACTTCTTAGCGCTTATGAAACAAACAAAGTGGAAATCATCGAATGCGATCCGGCAGATTATTTTAAAACGGTTTTGGAAAAATCAAAAATTCCTTTTGAGCAATTTTCAATACAAAATCAAAATAACTTATCCATTAATGACAGACTTAAATTAAAAACGGAAACGCTTGAATTAATGGATTGTGTCAATATGATGATAGCGCTTGCAGAATCCTACGGAGATGAAATCAGTGCCAGGTATTTATATGACAGCGTTTGGCAAAAACGGCTAAATTCGGATTATACAGGTAGTTCAATCAATAAATTTTTATTGAATCATGCCCGATCTTACATCTTCAATTTACAGGACAGAGCTGAAAGAGCAGAGGCTGCCGGCGTGATTCTTAATTATGAAGTTGACAATATAGATGACTTTCCTGAAGAAGTTACAAATCCCGCAAAACGTAATTTAAATCACCTTCGGAATGATGCGGCCGAAAACCTTGCGTTGATCGCTTTAGGCCAGACTTATATTGCCCGTTCGGTTTTGTTTGCAGATTTTCCACAAAGCTTTACAAAAGAATTATTGACGCCGATATCTTCAATTGCAACAACAGAAGCTGCTGATATTGTTTTTTATTATTCTTTTTATATGCCTGTTTATGGGGATATAGAAAAAGGGCTGGAATTTTTATCTTCGGCTATTTTGGAAATGGAGAAGGAGTGTGATGAACCCAGGTTAGCTCAGTTATTAAGCCGCAGAGCAATTATTTTATCGAAAACCACGTTGCCTCGTTTCTCATTAGGAGACGCGTCCAAAGCAAAAGCGCTTGCAGAAAAATACCATGAGCCTCACCTGATAGCTTTATCTTCATTGGCTCTTGCCGCTTGCGCCAGGAAAAATGAAGATTTTAATACCGCTTTTAATTTCATAAGGGAAGCAGAAAAAATATATTCCGAATTAAAGCGAATTCCGCAATACATTGAAACTATAATAGAATATCTTAAAATAATTAAGCTGGGCTTAGATAAAGATGTATTTGATAAAGCAGAACTCTTTACAATTGTTTCATATATAAAAAACAATCTTGAAAAATATATCATAGAAAGAGTACCGGTTTATGAACCCGAGTATTGTTACTTGATGGCTATGATATTGGGATTCCATTCCACTGTAAATAAAAATGAGTTGTTGCGATTGTTTGCTGATTCCATTTCTTTAGCAGAGAAATATCAGCAAGACCTAAACTATGCCTATTTTAAACAAACATGCATCCAATTGAATATCTTTAATGAGGTTGAAGAATTGATTAATAAAACAAAAGAAGTGTTGTCAAATAATATTTGAAATAAATAAGAAATAAGTATTGATTAGATTATAATATCTTTCTGCCAAGCTTCCGTTAGTGTATGAATTATCTCCTGTTTTAATAATATTAAAACGTGGTTTTAAAAGAAAAAGCTGTTAAATAATTGTTTTTGCAATTCCATCTCCCTTATTTTGAGGCGTTCGTACGCTTAAAGCAACGATTGTTTGAACCATGCAACAAACTAACACGCTTATTGTGGGCGCAAGCATTTCAGGTTTAGCCTCTGCCGCCTCTTTGCAAAAACAAGGCATTGAATACATAATAATTGAAAAGCAGGCACAGGTGGCAACGCCATGGCGTAACCATTACCATCGGCTGCACCTGCATACCAATAAAAGGGTTTCAAACCTGCCGTACAAAAAATTTGACAGCACGATACCCCGTTACCCTTCCCGCCAACAGGTAGTTGATTATTTAGACGATTATCGGGAAGAATTTAATATCAACCCCATTTTTAATGCAGAAGCAAGGTCAATAAAAAAGGAAGGCGAATACTGGATCACGGAAACAACCAATGGCATATTCAAATCCAAATACATGATAATAGCTACCGGTCCGTTTGGTAAACCAAAGCCCGTGAATTTTAAAGGAATGGAAACCTTTCCCGGCAAGATCCTGCACAGTTACGAATACAAAACGGGTAAAGATTTCAAAGGGAAAAATGTATTGGTGGTAGGCTTTGGCAACTCCGCCTGTGAAATTGCCATTGATCTGCATGAACAGGGCGCAAGACCTTCTATGGCAGTGCGCTCGCCAGTGAACATTATACCGCGTGATATTTTAGGCATCCCGATTCTTGAAATAAGCCAACTGATGAGTAATCTTCCTCCACGCATGGCCGATACTATCAATGCACCTTTAATGAAGTTATTGTTTGGAGACATTACCAAACTCGGTTTAAAGAAAATGCCTTACGGCCCTTTTGAAGAAATAGAAAAAGACGGGAACATTCCTGTCCTGGATATTGGTACTATTAAACATATCAGGAAAGGGCATATAAAAATTCATGACAATATTGACCATATTGAGGGCAGGACCATTCATTTTTCAGATGGCAAAAAGGAAGATTTTGATGCGATCGTTGCCGGCATTGGTTACTATCGCGATTATGCCGAAATTATTAACGTTGATAAAAGCCGGTTTGAAGATTTAAAACTGCCGGTTGATAAACAAAAATATTTTGGTAAAGATGGTTTATATTTCTGTGGTTTTCGGGTAGCGCCTACGGGACAGATCAGGGAGATAGCTTCGGATGCAAAAAAAATTGCAAAGGATATTCAGAAGAAAGAACCGTAAGTATTCTATAAACTGTATAAACTATTTATTCTCCGCCAGTACATGTTTAACCGCTTCAAGGTATTTTGTACCCGTTCTTTTTCCGGCAATAAATAACTGCCTTCCGTCCATTCGTTCCAGGCATTTAAATAATGATCTTATGTTTATAAGATTTTGTTTTCTATAAATGCCTTTGCTCTTATTAATGCAGATTCAAGAAATTCAGGCGCATTGCCGCCGTTATTTATCTGATTGAATTATTGTTCAGTATTCAAACGTATTGTGTCATGACCACGCCGCTAATTTGGTTTGTATATTATTTAATAAAAAGTGTTCACATAAAAAGAGCCTTGTTGTACACAAAGCTCTTTTTGGATATTTTACTCTAATTGATTTAATTCTTTGCGTGCGCCAGCTCAAATTTTCCGTACATAATGCGATTATACAAAGCTATGAAGGCCGGTAAAAATATAAATGTAGATATCAAACTGTTGCGATAAAAAGGCAGA
This sequence comes from Parafilimonas sp., assembly GCA_036274175.1. Lineage (GTDB taxonomy): Bacteria > Bacteroidota > Bacteroidia > Chitinophagales > Chitinophagaceae > Parafilimonas. The sequence goes on along the minus strand of DASUGF010000082.1, from coordinate 43,873 downwards.
CCGAGAGTGTAAGATTGCCGTAAGCCACTAATATCTGTGTTATAACCCATTATGGCTGCCTGTGTTTTCCACACAACAAAATTGGATAATAAAAAGAAAACGGTCGGGCCAATAAATGCTGCAGCAACAATGCCGGCAGTTTTAAAATTTCTAAATACGATTCCAACCAGGGTTAATAAAATAAATAAAATATAATTGGTGATCTGGCCGCTGTAAAAACCTGAATAAGGAAACAGGTTAACTGCATACAAAACCTGCAAGACTACGTCTGTTATAAAAAGCGTGAGTAGCGGAAAAAGAAATGCAAGCTTTTTATCCTGTATGGTCAATCCTGCAAATAATGAAACGGCGATTACGGCAGTAAACCCGCTCAGGTTGATCTGCGGAGCGCATAACAGTTTTACAAGTGTGGATACTGCAACTAAAATGAAAAAGAAAATAATTGTTTGCTTAGATAACTTCATACCATATTAATTTGAACAGCAAAAATAGGTAATTCAGCTATGGCACAAAAGCCTTATATGCGTTCAACTTATTTTTTGTGGATATACTGTACGTTTCACCAGGCAAAATGGTGATAGCTTCTCCTTCTTTTGCGTCAATAGTATTTATTCCCGAAACAGATGCCTCACCTTCTATGATCACAATAATTTCAAGGGAGGTTGACTCAGAACGGTATGTTTCATCTGTATTCAGTTCTATTTTACTGATGCCAAAATCGTCAACCGGGCAGGGATAATTTTTCTCCCCGCTGGTAAGATCAATTCCTTTCATCACATAGGGTTCAATTCCTTCGAAAGTTATGTGTTTTATCAGTTCAGGTACATCAATGTATTTAGGCGTTAAACCACCGCGCAATACATTATCGCTGTTGGCCATCAACTCCACATTTTGCCCTTCGAGATAAGCATGAGGTACACCGGCGCCCTGGAAAACAGCCTCGCCCGGTTCTGCCCTTACAATGTTGAAAAAATAAATGGAGAAAATTCCGCGGTCAAGATTTGCTGTAGGTATTTCGTTCTCATACAATTTCGCCACCCACCAACCAGGCTCGTTTTTTGATAACCCATTATTTTTTTTACGTTTGACTTCCCTGTCAACTAATGAACCAAGCAACTTATCAACTTCACTATGCGGCATCAGCATTACATGTTCATATAAACCTTTATACCCCTTGTCGAGAACAATTTTTAAAAAACTTTTAAATTCAGGTACGGTTTGCAAAACTTTCAGCAATTTGTCTTCAGCCAGAAAACCATGGAGTAACCAAAATTCACTTAAGGCCACCATTACTTCCGGTTTGTGGTTTTTATCTTTATAATTCCTGTTGGATGCGTTTATGGCGAGCCCCATGGCTTCCTCTTCTTCAAAACCTTTTTCTGCAGATGCTTTTGAAGGATGCACCTGTATGCTCAGCATATCTTTTACATCAAGGATCTTGAAAAGATAAGGGAGCTCGCCAAAAGCCTGGTTAATTTTTTCACCGAGAAATGAATCAGCATCGTCTTGTATCAGGGCAAACAAATTTTCGTCTTTATTATTAACTGTTATCGTGGAGGATGCCGATGGATGAGCGCCCATCCAGTATTCTGCAAATGGCTTTCCTTCTTTATTTTCAATACCAAGCCAGTGTGGAATATAATTTTTTCCACCCCAGGCATAATGTTGCACTTTGCCTTTCAGTTTAAAAATTTTATCTTGTATCATATTTCAACCTCTAAATTTTTTATATGTCAGACTGGAACAAAACTACCGGAAACTTAGGAGAAGAACTTGCTGCAACTTATCTTTCCCGAAAGGGTTATACGATCATTGAACGCAACTGGCGGTTTCGGAACGCTGAAGTGGATATTATCGCCGCCAAAAATAACCGTTTGCATTTTTTTGAGATCAAAACAAGAACAACTGATAAATATGGCAAGCCTGAAGAAAGTATGAGTCATAAAAAAATGAAAATGCTTAAGACTGCTGCTGAAGAATACCAGTATAAAAACCCGCAATGGAAATATGTGCAGTTTGATGTGGTGGCTATTACCATCGTACGCGGCACACCCACTGAATATTTTTTAATTGAAGATGTATATTTTTAGTAAGGAATTAAAATATTTAATTTTCACCTGCTGCAGTTAATACCTGCAAAATCAATTTTTCGCTCATCCAAAAGCCTTGATGCCTGAGCAGAGTGATCAGCGGTTTTACAGCATCAATAAGTTTCCTTTCCTTGGCGCTTATTAATACTGCTAACAACCCGATTGTCTTAATGCCAATCTTATTTGCTGTTGCGGCCCCAAGACGTTCATCAATTAAAAGATAACGAGCATTTAATTCTTCAGCTAAAACTATTGCTTCTGCTTCTCCTTCATCAAGCGTTATTAGCAAACTTGCAATTTTGCCCGAATTTTTAGGATGAATGATTTTAATATATTTACTTGTTGTATAACCCGTGATATCATTGCCTAAATCATGTAACGCAATAATTTCTTTATGTACTGCCGGCGGTATTATTACTTCACCAAATAATTTTTCGAGCAGGGGTAACTGACCTATTAAAAGAAGGTTAGCTACCGGCGAAGTATCACTTACAATTATCATTCAGGTTTATTTCCGAAATAGTGTGCAGGTCTTTTATAAAATCATTAACATCGTAATGAATAGGGATTTTTCTCCTTGCCAATTCTTTTTGAAATTCTATTTGATGCAAGCCGGCTAATTTGCTTGCACCGGCAAGTGTAAGTTTTTCTTCTACAAACAACTGAATGGCAAGCCTAAGCTTTAAACCATCGTCTGACAGGCCAGATTGTTTTACCGTTTCATCAGGAATTTCAATAATCATCAAACTGGAATTAAACTGCTAAGTTAAACTAAACCTGTAAAATTATTTACAATAAGCTAATAACAGATATTACGGATGCTACTACTCAATCTTAATCTTCTCCATCATCTTCTCCACCATTTTATAAGTAGCCGGGCAATAAGCCAGATTTTGCCGGTGCACATGTATGTAATCGGTCATTTTCTTTTTGGTAAGATGTGGGAATTTCGCGCAGTCATCGGGCCGCACTTCATATATACTACACATATTGGTTGTAAGGTCAAGGAACTGGCAGGGTTGATGTACATTTACCCAGTCGCCGTCTTTTTTTTCATACCTGAGCCAACGGTCTTTAAAATCTTTAGGCCGCATGTTCAAATGTTTTGAGATACGCCTGATATCTTTTGTCGTAAAAGTGGGCGTCATTTTTTTGCAGCAATTGGCACAGGTTAAACAATCAACTTCCCGCCACACTTCTGTGTTTAACTGTTCAGCAAGATCATCCAAACCTTCGGGCTTTAATTTTTCAACCCGGCGTAGATATTTATTGAAAAACTTTTTGTACAGGCTAACTTTTTTGCGGAAAGAATAAAGACTTACAGGCTGCATGTTTATTGAAGATTGTAGATTGCAAATTGATTTATCAACGAATGTAAGCACAATCTGCAATCGTAAGCCGGCAATCTAAAATCGTCACGTAAATGTGGGAATCTTATAAAAAAAGTTATAAAGCTTATCTGCAGCTTGAAAAATCTTTGAGCGATAACTCTGTTGAAGCGTATATGCGCGACCTTGAAAAGTTAACACAATACCTGCAGTCAGAGAATAATATGAAAACACCAGCATCAATTAATTTAAAAGACCTGCAACAATTCATACAGGCGATTGCCCAATTTGGTATCACTGCTACTTCACAGGCAAGGATCATCTCAGGGTTAAAAAGTTTTTTCAAATATTGTTTGATTGAAAACATCATTACAAAAGATCCTTCTGTTCTGTTAGAAGCGCCGAAATTAAAACGGGCTTTGCCTGATGTATTAAGCTTTGAAGAAATAGAAAGCGTTATTTCAAAAATAGACATGAGCACGCCTGATGGTACCCGCAATAAAGCCATCCTGGAAACCATGTACAGTTGCGGCTTGCGTGTAAGCGAAACGGTGAATTTGAAGATCAGTTGCTTGTATCTCGATATCGGTTTTATACGGGTGATAGGCAAAGGAGATAAGGAAAGATTGGTCCCAATAGGGAGAGATGCCATAAAATATATCAAAATATATAAAGACAATATTCGGAATCAAATTAACCCAAAAAAAGATTTTGAAGACATTTTATTCCTGAGCAAGTTTGGAAAGAGCTTGTCAAGGGTGATGATATTTTATATTATTAAAGACCTTGCAAAAAAAGCAGGTATCACAAAAAATATTTCGCCACACACATTCAGGCATTCATTCGCAACGCATTTGGTAGAAGGGGGGGCCGACCTGCGTGCCGTACAGGAAATGCTTGGCCATGAAAGTATAACCACAACGGAAATATACACACATCTCGACAGGGATTATTTGAGAAAAACATTACAGAACTTTCATCCTGCATATAAAAAGCAGTCGCATTATTAGCGATATATATAACATGTGCAACGGCTGACTTTTACCCGGAGTAATCTAAATAGAGGCGAACCGTAATAACTGAAAAAAAGTAAACTCGCCAGATTTCACAACTGAGAAATAATCTAAAAAATTATTATATATTGCATTTAATAGTGCGCGTATTTCACTGATTTTATCAAAATTCCTTGTAAAAAATTCGTCAATATGAAAACACCGGATTCTAATACAGTAGAAAACTCCGCAATTACATCGACTTCTTTTGAAACTGATGGTATTGTATCAGCAGCAGCAAGCATACTACCTCCCGCTATGCAACAATCATTTGTCGAAAATGGCAAAAGTGCAAAGGTGGTATTTGCGATTGTTTCAGCCAGAAATATAGTAATTGAAAATGCCTATTTTAAAGCAGAATATCCACTCATTCAATATATCACTGCCCAGGATATCGGAGTTGCCGTTAATCAGCCGTCTGGGCAAATGGGTTTAATAGGAGTAGGGAATGTTGACGATCAGGGCATTAAATTAGAGTTAGATGTGTTTTACAATACGGTAGATATTAATACATCCGGGTCTGTTGGCACATTACATCTTACAGCATTGCAGTATAAAACTGATGAAGGGATGTATCACGCGTTTAATCCGGTTGCCCCTATTGCGGCCCAGCCCATGTGCATCGTTAATAATATTCCAGGTATTTTCTTTAATAATCCTGACGATGATACACTTAATAATGGTTATAAGCAGATTGCAAAAATTGTATTGACAGGAGGAGCCGGATGGAAGCTGAATGCACTTCCTTTAACCCTGGGATCCCCATTTTTGAGAGAAATATTAAAATCAAAATTAATAGTCAGGTATAAGAGCGACAAGGTAGCAGTTAGTGATGAAATTCAACTTGACCAAAATTCCAGGATTCAAACTGTTATTAAATTTGAGGGCGGGTTTAAACATATAGCCGGTGGGAAGGAAATATTAAAAATATATGCGGATACGCCTGAAATTGGTAAACCTGGAAATCCTATTATTACCAACATGTACCCGCTTAGCTCGTTTGTGTGGAAGGATGGATTAGGTGTAAAAATACCCGGAGATAAGAATCTTTTATACTTTAAGAGTAAAACGGGCCAATCGGTCTATGATGAGAAATAGCAATTGCACTTGTAAGCAATCGAAAGCAAACTTATAGGTTAACTATATACTATTTAATCTCTTTCAATACTTTCCACATTTCCTCTGCAACAAACTTGTTACCTGTTTGATTGAGATGCACGCCATCAGTTGTCAAAATGCCTTTGTCAGCGTTTGTCAGATTGCTATTTACTTCATATAAGTGAAACAGCGAATGCAGATCGCATACAGGAAGACTGGAATCTTTTGCTATATTTCTAATTATTTGTGAGTATTTATTCAGATCGCCATCCTGTTGATTGCTGTAATCATTTTTCTCTCCGATTACAGCCGGCGTAACCAGCATTACCTTAATGTTATTTGCCTGCAATTGTTTAATGATTGCCCTGTAAAATTTTTCAAACTTGTCTGCGTCGGTTCCGGTGCCGTAACTGCTTTTATGCCATACATCGTTCACACCAACCCATATTACAACAATATCGGGTGATTGCGCAATTACATCTTCCGGCATTCTTAAATAAAGATCATATACTTTATTGCCGCCGATGCCTTCACCAACAAGATCATATTCAGTAATGCCTTGCTTAGCCAGCATGTCTTTCAGTAAAGAAATATAACCACCGGGTTGTACACCGGCCTGCGTTATCGAATCGCCGAAAAAAATTACCTTTCTGGCCTTCGACCTTGAATCTTTTAAAAATGACATCAGCAAAAACACTCCTGTGAAAAGAAAGATCCAGACAAGTTTTGTTATAATGGTCATCGCACCTTTTTTAAATAATGTCACTCATGATAGGAGTTGTTTCTTTACCCATTTTCTCTACAAATTTCCTTTCATCAATAATATACCCATTACCCCTTGCACAAAAATGAACATGGAGATTTTCGATGCTCATCGGGTTGCCTTCGGGGATATCAGCAATGTTGGTGTGCATTACTTCATGGCCATCAATTATCACGATCAGGCCACTGCCTATGGCTTCCATTCTGTTACCTCCGGTAATTATCATACCTGTATCCTCACCCAAGCCAATGCCAATACACGCCGGGTTGCCTGCCACGGCCTGGGCCAGCCGCACAAAACGGCCGCGTTTTTCGAAATGAGAATCAATTATAATATTATCTATCATGCGTAAGCCTGTAGTAATTTTTACTTCTCCTTTCAGGTGTGCACGAAATGGATTTCCTTCGTAGATCATGGTGCTGCTCATAGCCATGGCGCCGGCCGATGTTCCTGCCACCACAATATTATCATTCCAATACCGCTCACGTAAAGTTTTCAAAAACGCTGTTCCGCCAAGTGTTGCAGTAAGCCGCATCTGGTTGCCACCGCTAAACATGATACAGTCGCATTCTTTCAAACGTTGAAGATATTCGGATTGCTGCAGGTCTTCGCGGTTGCGTATGTGCATCAGGTCAACGTTCACACAGCCTATTTTCCCAAAGGCATTCAGGTAATTTTCACCTACCTGGTAGGGTATCATCGAGGCAGTGGTTACCACTTCGATCCGTTTTTTAACGCCGCCTGCTTCTTCCACGATCCGGCGCAGGATACCAAGCTCAAAAAAATTAAGGTTGTTTTTATGTAACTCTCCCTTTTCTACTTCTGTGCCCTTGTCTTCAGCGCCGCCAATCGCAATTAGTTTTCCTGTTGGTATTTGCATGTTTAATAAACTGGATTGGCAAAAATACTTTAATCTTCTTTTTAAGACATACATAAAAGCGTTAAGTATAAAGCCGTGCAAAAAATGAGGATAATTGTATGTTATATATCATCCATAAACAGCAAGTAGAATGCTGTGATTAAACCATGCAGCTTAAATTTTATCATAGCTTTTACAATATTTGAAATTGTTTTTGCATTTAAGTATCATTGCATGACCATGAATCCCAGAATCTATCGCCTGTTGCGCAACAATAAGGAAGAAGGGCCTTTTACTTCAGAGGAACTCGTCCAAAAAAACTTGCGGCCTTATGATCTCATCTGGATAGATGGCCGCAGTGCGGCGTGGAGTTACCCCGGAGAACTATCGGAGTTTAAGATGTCCGTGCCTTTGCCCGGTGACAATTCAACTAATCAAGATGATAAGCAACAATCTGCGGCAATCAGCCCTTCAGTCCAGGCCGCTATAGCTGTTAATAATAACCTGGCACAACCGGTGCCTGGCGCAAAGCCAAGATATAAGGTGTCTGCAGCATGGAGCAAAATACAAACTGTAACGGCGCCGGCTTATAAAAAAGTAATGGTGGATGAGTCCCAACTTGCTTCTGCGAAAAGGATTGCTGAAACAAAGCAAACTGAAAGTGCGCAGGCAAAATCTTTAAGCTGGGAAGAAGCCTGGCTTGATTGGGAAAAGGAAAAAACCACAACACCTCCGTTTGAGCCGGTGAAGGAGCAAAAACCAGATATTGTTTCCCCGGTTAAAACACCCGGCAAAAAGTACACGCCTCCGCTTGAAACAAAATATGAAGAGTCGCTTGATTCTTTAAAAGACAAGTACATCGAAAATATCTTACAGCAAAAAACGAGATCCGGTTTTTCATCCGTAAAATTCTCTGAATTTGTTCTTCCCACTATTGCCTTGCTGGTGATCTTCAGTGCTGCTTACTGGCTGTTGCATAATACGGAAGCGCCTGCCTCGGTAACGGCTGGCACACCTGCAAAATCAACTCAGCCTGTTGTAACATCCGATGCAAATAAGCAAGCATCAAATGCTAACGACAGCAGCATGATACCCACCACTTCTGCACCCATAAATGAAGAAAAACAAAATATAAAAACAGATGTAGTGAATGAACCTGTGATAATGCACGCAGAGGACAGAAAGGTGAATGATAAATATACAGCTAAGCTCAAAACAAATAATCCGGAGAACCGTCCGCAGGAGGCAAGCAAGTTGCCGGCTGCAAAGATCAGTTCTCCCGCTTCAATTAATACAACACCGATATCAATTGGTAAGCCTGAAAAAAAGTTAGATACGGCTGCTATCAATAATGATCCAAAAGACAATACCCGCAAAGAAACTATGAATGCAGGCATAGATGTAAATACCGGAAACACGAATGCGGTTAATAATTATCAGCCCGTGGAAAAAGAGACGCCCGTAATTAAAAGGCATAAAGCAAAATCAGGCGGCGATTTTGTGCGTGTACCCTCATACATAGAAATGTCCAACGGGTTGGCCAGTTTAAATATTCAGAATATAAGTGATATTAATCTTGATCTCGTTGTGATCGACCTTGAATATTATAATGCGTATAATCAATTTCGCAAGGGTGAAACCATATACCTGCATAATTTAAAAGCGGGTAGAAGCGTTACTGTAAAAACGCCCAAAGACATGAATTCGTTCTATGCTACTTCCAAGATCTCTTTGGTAAGTTCTGATGCTGAAAAAGTATATATTGTAGGCGACCACTGATTTTTTATCATAACTTAAATTTGCTTATAAATTCTTATAATGTCGTTTGATTCCACCAACAAACATATTTTATTATTCGGCGCAGGAAAATCTGCCACTGTTCTTATTAATTATCTGAAAAATATTTCAAGGGAAAAGAACTGGCTGGTTACTGTGGCAGACAGCGATCTTAAAACTGTTCAGCAAAAAGTGGGTGAGGATGCAAATATGAAGGCTGTTGCGGTTGATGTATTGAATGATGATGCAAGAAAACAATGTATCAGCCAGGCGGATATTGTTATTTCTTTAATGCCTCCGCAATTGCATTACCTGGTCGCTATAGATTGCCTGCAATATAAAAAGCATTTACTCACTGCTTCCTATCTCGATGAAGACATAAAGAAACTGTCAGCGCAGATAGAACAAAGCGGCGTATTATTTTTATATGAAATGGGCCTCGATCCTGGTATTGATCATATGAGTGCGATGCAGCTCATACATTCTATCAAGGAACAGGGAGGAACAATAACATCTTTCAAATCGCACTGCGGTGGATTGATTGCACCTGAAAGTGATGATAACCCATGGCATTATAAGATCAGTTGGAATCCGCGAAATATTATCATGGCGGGCAAGGCCGGGGCGGTTTATAAAGAGAATGGTAAAGAGATCAGCTTAAAATATGAACAATTATTTTCTGCGAATCACGGCGTTGACATTCCGGAGTTAGGCTGGTACGCTTATTATTTAAACCGTGATTCCTTAAGCTATACCAAATTATATGATCTATGTGATGCCAATACTTTTATGCGTACAACATTAAGACATGCTGATTTTTGTTTCGGCTGGAAGAATATCATTGATCTCAAATTGACCGATGAAGAAAAAGTGTATGAAACAGACGGCATGAGCGTATCCGAATTTTTCAAACAGCATTTTGAGAAACATGGTTTCAGCGAATGGCTCACAAAGCTGTTAAGTTCACGCCTCGAGTATGCCAAAACGATGATGGAGCAATTGATGAATTTAATGCAGGCAGAACAGGAGGCCATAGAAGAAGGAGATCAGCCTGAAGATGATTTTATGATGATAGATGAAAAGGGCAATTTAACGACACTTAATGTGGACGAGGTTAAAAACCGCGCGGCGGAGAGCGTTGCGGTTCATATGCATGAAGCCAACCTTACTTTAAAGCAATTATTTTTTTTGGGATTGAATGATGAAACGATCATTAATAAAGGGTTATGCAGCGCTGCGGATATATTGCAGTTCATAGCAGAACGTAAGCTCGCGCTTCAACCGAAAGATAAAGACATGATCATAATGCTGCATGAAATTGAATATAAGATCAATCAAAAAAAATCTGCCATTAAATCTTCTCTTGTTGTGAAGGGCGTTGATAGTGTTCATACAGCAATGGCTAAAACTGTTGGCCTGCCACTCGGGATTGCCGCCAAACTTATTCTTGAAGGAAAAATTAAAGAGCCGGGTTTGCATATTCCCGTGTTGCCTTTTATATATGAACCGGTACTAAAAGAGTTGGGAGAATATGATATAGTCTTTCATGAAAGTGAAGCTTAAATACAGTGTAATTCAGCAACGTTACATCAATAGTTTTTCAATCGTTTCAAAACCTTCCGCCGGCGATAAATGTTCCCACAGAACCTGGTAAATAATATCCGCAATAGGAATGTTTACTTTTAATGTTGCATTGGTGATGTGTATGCATTTGCTGGCATTATATCCTTCCGCCACCATGCCTAGCTCCAGTTGGGCAGCTTTTACAGAATACCCTTTACCGATCATATTTCCCAACATACGGTTTCTGCTATATAAAGAGTAGCAGGTTACAAGCAGATCACCTAAATAAACAGATGCAGCATAATTAACATCGTCTCCTGACGCTTCATGTTTTGCCTCTCTTAAAAATCTGACCATCTCATTGGCTGCATTGGCTATGTAAACACTCAGGAAATTATCACCATATTCCAGGCCATGCGCTACGCCTGCGCCCAGTGCATAAATATTTTTCAGGATAGCAGCATACTGAACGCCCAATATATCATGATTGGTAAGCGTTTTGATAAACTCGGTGTTAAAGCTGGCCGCAATTTTTTCCGCAGTATTGATGTCCAATCCTGAGAACGTCAGGTAAGATAGTTTTTCTGCTGCTACTTCTTCCGCATGACAGGGACCAAGAACGGTGAAATAATTTTTCAGTTCGACATTGAAATTTTCAGCAAGGTATTCATGCAGTAACTGGTTCTTTTCAGGAAGAATGCCTTTTATGGCAGAGATAATTTTTTTTCCTGCGAAGACATCTTTATTTAAAGCGCTCAACGATTGGTGCACATAAGCTGATGGAATAACGATTAAAAGCACGTCGCTGGATTCAATTACATAATTGATGTTACTGCTTAACTGCAACCGGTTCGCATCGAAATAAGCGCTGTTTAAGTAATGCGGGTTATGGCTCCGTTTACGAATATGTGATATTGTTTCAGCATTGCGCACATACCAATATATGGTTTCGCCACTGTCCGTTAAAATTTTTGCCAATGCCGTTGCCCAGCTTCCGCTTCCGAGAATTCCGAATTGCATGGAAAGATGTTAGGCAGTAAAGGTAGTATTTGAAAATGGGTGATGTTTCAGTACAATGCGGAAAATTCCGTTTCAACCTTAACCGTGTATTGCAGCTTGTCTTTTATAAAGATGAAAAGGATGTTTAATTCTTTACTTTTTAGCAAAACCCTTCACCAGTTCATCCTTGCTTACCACTTTCACCTTATCGCCATTCTTCATGGTTTTACTTACAATATCATAAGGGCCCGTAACTACCTGTTCATCGGTTTTTAGGCCACTGGTAACTTCAATATTATTAATATCCTGTATTGAAGTTTTTACAGGAACCAGTTTTACTTTTCCATCGGGCTGTACCACAAATACAACCTCGATAAGGTCACTATCACCTGAATTGCTGCCGACGTCTATTGGTTTTTTATTTTTCGACGTATCCGCCTGTTTGATATCATTCAGCGTTCTTGTGGTCACTGCATTTAAAGGCACCGACAAAACCTGGGAATGTGTCTGGGTCTGGATATCAGCGCTGGCGGTCATATTCGGACGGAAAGGAAAAGGCTGGCCTTTTACAATAAGATCCTGGTAGCTGGATAATAATAACCGTATATGCACTTCATAATTTGTAACCGAGGTTGATGATGCATTAGAAGAACCTGTAAGTGATTGTTCGGGATTAGCGATCTTATACACCACGCCTTTGAATTTGCGGTTATTAAAGGCATCCACTTCTACAATGGCAGTATCGCCCAGTTTTACTTTCGGAATATCATTTTCACCTACATCAACCTGTACTTCTATGCTGCTAAGATCGGCGATACGCATCATTTCGGTACCGATATTAAAACTGTTTCCTGCTACACGTTCACCTTTTTTCACGCTCAATAAGCTTATCACACCGTCCATAGGCGCGATAATAGTGGCACGCCCTACATCTTTATTGGCTCTTGTTAAGCCGGCCATTGCATTTTGCACATTCGCTTTGTTGGCCTGGATGCCGCTTTGCGCTGCCAGGTAATTTGCTTTTGCCGATTCATATGCCTGTTGTGCTGTTTCAAATTCAGATTGTGAAATAACTTTCTGGTCGAGTAGCGTTTTCTGACGTTTATAGGCTGATTCCGTTTGATCTAAGGTTGCTTTCAGTGCACCTAACTGTGCCTGTGAATTTAAAACCTGCGCCTGCGATTGTGCAACAATAGCAGCCGCTTCATCGCGTTGGGAAGCATATATATCGGCATAAATTTTTGCCAGCACCTGCCCGCGGCGTACTGTATCGCCTTCTTCAACATTCAGCTCAACAATTTCACCGGATATATCCGGACTAACCTTTACTTCCACTTCAGGAAAAACTTTTCCTGTCGCCGTTACCGTTTCTGTAATGTCGCGTGTAGCCGCTTTTTCAGCAGTAATTTTTATTCCTTCATCTTTACCTAAAACACCTGCCTTGCTTAATACCACAAGTAAAATGATCAGTATTATCAAAATGCCAATTATCCATTTTAATTTCTTACTCATAATTGTAAAAGTTTAGTATTCGTCTTTAAAACTTAACGCCCTGACCTTTATAAAATTCCAGCACTTTCATCTTAAAGATATAATCGTATTTGGCTGATACCTGGTTAATTTTTGCTGTGAATAAATTTGTTTGTATAGTAATGTAATCTATCGTTGAAAGAATACCTATTTCGTATCTTTTTGTAGCAAGGTCATATGCATACTGCTGTGTTTGCACTGCTTTGGAAGAAGAACTATATTTTGCCAGCGCCGCAACTGAATTGCTGTAGGCTGTGTAAATATTTTGCTGCAGCGTAAGGTTATCTGCGCGTAACTGCAGCTTAAAATTATCAAGATTCAGTTTTGCACGTTCATAATTTGTCTTTAGCTGCCTGCCATTTAAAATAGGAATATTTAAAGAAAGGCCTAAGGCCTGGTTGCGGTTTATATTACCAATTTGTTTGAAATAAGGAACTTTTTCTGTAATAACACTTGGCGAAAGAATATAGTCTCCACCATGTGTATATAATGTATCGGGGGGACCATAGGATGAAAATTGCTGAAAATTGCTGCCGTAATTAGTTGAAACCTGGCCAAAGGCACTTAAGGTTGGGTACATAGCGCCCCTTGCACTTTTTACGGCATATTCGCCCGAAACAATACGCATGCTGTCAAATTGCTGTAAAGGTTGTGTGGCGAGGGCGAGCTGGTAAACATAGCCCGGCTCTAATTCTGATAAAGGCGGAATAGGAATTTTATCAACATCGGGCGTTGCTATTTTAAACGGAGTTGATTGCTCTAAATTAAGCATGGCTATCAACTGTATCCTGTTTTGGTCTGCAGAGCCCAGCGCCGTTATATAATTACTGCTGTCAGTTGCCAGTTGGGCTTCCAATTGTGCGGCATTCAGCTCAGGCATGCTGCCTGCGTCAACCAATTTTCTGGTGTTATCAAGCTGCGCTTTTGTCTGATCGATCTGAACTTTTGCAATATTGGCTTGCTCAGCAGAAAGAAGCGCCTGCAGATAAGAAGCTGCTACGTTCAGCGCAATATCATTTCTTGCCCTTGCAACACCCAGTTTATAGGCTTCTTCATCTTTGGCAGCCGCCAACTTATTGTTTTTTATGCTGAAAAAATTAAATAAAGTAATACCTGCCTGTAAAGTGTAGCTCTGGAAAAATACCTCATTATTGGTAAAGAGGTTCGTAGTGGGGTCAATATTTCTACCAAACTGCCAGCCTGCCTGCGTGTTGAAACCTAATGTAGGAATAGATTGCCAGTTTGCCAGCTTTGTTTGTAACGCTGCCTGCCTCGCTTGCACGTCTGCCTGCAATACACTTATATTATTTGCCATTGCATAATCAACACACCGGCGAAGATCCCAGGAATCCTGCGCATGTATTTTTTCAAGGGAAAGACAAAGGAATAAGAACAAAAAATATTGTATGATTTTTTTTCTCATGTTATTCTATAGTATTTACTAAAGCGCGGCAAAAATAGTAGAAAGCAATTTTTAACGCTTGTAAAATTTATATAAACGGAAAACTTTGATGTTGAAGTAAAAACTAAAGTTTGATGTTGCAGAATATCTATGTTTTCATATAACGGGTAAAGTTAAACCATCCCTGCATCTTCTTTTGCTTTCAGATCCTTAATAAAATCAAGCGCTTCCGAAACAACATCACACATGATAGTGATCAATGAACCTGGTTTTGCATTATTATACGCATGCAATATTGCATCTCCTTCTTTATATATTATCTCGACAGGAATTTCTTTTGTTTTGGCTTCATTAATTCCGTCAACCAGTAAGTTTACAATTTCTTCCGCAGTGCGCCCGCGTAAATTTTTATCACAACGTATGATGATCTCATCAAAATACTTTGCAGAAAGCCTTCCCAGTTCACGAATATCTTCGTCTCTTCTGTCGCCGGTACCGCTGATTATTCCAACTTTAGGCGAGCCGTCCATCTTGCTAACAAAATTTCCAAGTAATTCAAGTCCCGCAGGATTGTGGGCAAAGTCCACCAAAAATTTACCTTTCCTGAATTCAAACATATTCAGCCTGCCGGGTGTTAATGCAGGCGAGGGCACAAACGTGCTGAGGCCGGTCCTGATGTCTTCAATAGAAATATCCCTGAACAGGTAGGCAGCCAGCACTGCCGGCAATGTATTCATAATATTATGCGAGGCTTTGCCGTCGAAGGTTATCGGTATGTCCGTTACCTTCAACACGCGTATCTTCCAAGTTCCTTTTAAAATAGTTACAAAACCATTTTCGTACACTACTGCATACCCGCCACCTTTGCAATGTTTTTTTATACGTGGATTGTTTTCATCCATGCTGAATAAGGCCACATTGCAATCAAGATCATCTTTCATTTTATAAACAAGATCATCTTCTGCATTTAAAATAGCAAAGCCGTCTTTACGCACCGTTTCAGGTACAACGCTTTTCACTCTCGCCATCTGTTCAAGGGTGTTAATACCACCGAGCCCAATGTGGTCTGCCGCAATATTGGTTACAATGGCCACATCGCATTTATCAAACGCGAGCCCCGATCTTAGGATGCCGCCTCTCGCACTTTCAAGTATGGCAAAATCAACGGTTGGGTCACTCAAGACAAATTTTGCGCTTACCGGGCCGGTACAATCTCCTTTCATCATTAACTGGTTTTGAATATACACGCCATCGCTGGTGGTATAGCCGACTTTTTTTCCTGCTGCTTTGCAGATATGTGCAGTTAACCTGGTGGTAGTTGTTTTACCGTTTGTTCCTGTTATGGCTATGATGGGTATGCGGCCATTACTGCCTTTGGGAAACAACATATCTATTACCGGTTCCGCTGCATTCCTGGCAATACCCACTGCAGGTTCAACATGCATGCGGAAACCCGGCGCTGCATTTACCTCCAGTATAGCGCCGCCGTTTTCGGTGACAGGCACTTTAAGATCGGGCGCCATGATATCAATGCCGCAAATGTCGAGGCCGATAATTCGTGCAATGCGTTCCGCCATAAAAATATTTACAGGATGCATTTCATCGGTAACGTCGGTGGAGGTGCCACCTGTTGATAAATTAGCCGTCGGTTTTAACAATACCAGTTCATCTTTTGCAGGGATTGTTTCAAGTGAATATCCTTTTTCATCCAGCATTTTTTGTGTGAACTGGTCGATGGTTATCTGGGTTAGCACCTTCTCATGGCCATAGCCGCGGCGCGGATCTTTATTAGTTTCGTCGATCAGCCATTGGATAGTATGTTCTCCGTCGCCGGTAACACTTGCCGGTGTTCTTAATGCAGCACAAATAAATTTATAGTTGATGACCAGCACCCGGAAATCAAACCCGGTGATAAATTTTTCCACTATCACGCTGCGGCCATATTGCTGTGCTGCCTCTAATGCTTTGGTCGCCTGTTCCCAGGTGGTGATATTAGTTGTATTTCCCTTGCCGTGATTACCGTCAATCGGTTTTATCACCAGCGGGTAGCCATACCTGTCGATAGCATCTTTTAACCCTGCTTCGCTGCGTACAACAGTTCCCTTTGGAACAGGGATCTGGGCTGCATCCAGCAGGTTCTTTGTTTCTTCCTTGTCACCTGCAATATCAACGGCTATAGTGGAAGTAGTACTGGCAATAGTTGCCCTGATCCTTTTTTGATGCACACCATATCCCAACTGCACAAGGCTTTGTTTGTTCAGCCTGATAAAAGGGATGCCGCGTTTTACCGCTTCATCCACAATAGAACCGGTGGAAGGACCGAGCCTTGTATCTTCTCTTATCTCCCGCAATGTTTGTATGTCTTCATTAAGATCATATTCTTTAGCATCAATCAAAGCCTCGGCTATACGTACGGCCGCTTTGGCTGTATATACGCCGGCGTCTTCCTCCATATAATCAAATACCACAAAATATTCGCCTTCTTTGCCGGTGTTCCTGGTACGGCCAAACCCGCAATCCATTCCGGCCAGCGTTTGCAGCTCCAGGGCGATATGCTCGATCACATGCCCCATCCAGGTACCTTCTTTTACACGGCTGAAGAAACCGCCGGGCCCGTCTTCACTGCAGCGATGTTCATATAAACTTGGTATCAATGCCTGCATCCTTTCCAGGAACCCATCGATCGTATTAGTGGGACGATGTTCCATGTCTTCAAGATCAAGCGTCATTTGTATGAGCTTGGTACGGCGAATGCTCCAGTAATTGGGCCCTTTTAAAACTTTTATTTCGCGTATTTTCATAAGCTGCTGATGTATATGAAGAATTGTTGTATGAGATAAAACCCTAAATTAAAGGAAGCGCCAATAAAAACCAATATTATATAAAAGCGATGGTTGTCCGGCTGAAACAAACATGCGAATCAAATTGCATATCGTAACCACTTAAACTACTTTTTTGGATATAATGAAAGATTGAGATAAGTATGAATCACTATTGTATTCATTGAAAGAACTGCAAAATTGCTTCAGGCACTAAATAAAAATTGATGTTGTGTTGCCTGTAATAGTTTCCTTTGTTACCGACTATTTTATTTGGCATCAGCCATGCGATGCTTTTCCCAAAAATTGTAAAAAAAGGCTATCAGTCTTTTAACCGATAGCCTAAAAACTTCCGTTTTCCTGTCTATTAATCCGTTCTTTAAAGCTTTAATCCGTTCTGTTGAAGTTTAATCCGTGCTTGAGGAAATCAGTGTGTTTTTTCAAAATTTATTTCGTTTTTTTTAATGAGTTCTTTTTTTAGTTATTTGACCCGTGGCCATTTTCTCTTTGCTTACCTGGAATTTAATGATTACAACGTCCCGCTTTAATTTTAGTTTGTTATAAAACAAGGTAAACCTACTCGTGAAATCGTCAGAAAAAAATAATCCCGGCATAAAATTTTAATGGTTTTGGCGATAATTAAACTTTGTGCTGAATCGCAGGCTGGCAGTGTTAGTGCTGAAAAGATCGTTAGATCAAATTTTGAAGTAAAAATGAAACTGCCAAATTTATAACGAACAAAAATTACAAACTTCGTGAGCAATATTAAATTATATAACACCAGCATAGAACCCTGGCAGTAAACTTCTATTAGTCAGGCCAACAACGTTCAGCTGCTTTATTATTGAAATGAAGAAACGCTTAATGAAGTCTTTTTTGTTATCATAAGTTTTCTATTTGAAGTTTTCATTTATGTAATCATCAAGGTCATTTTCACCTGTTAATTTTGTAAGTTTTTCCATCTCCTTGCTTTTGCTGACAGCTATTCCTTTTTTATAAACATTCATCATTGAAATTAATCCTGCCTTTGTTGCTGAAAATTTTGTTGCTGCATTTTTATTTTCCAAAAAGTTTCTTGTATAACCTGCTAAGTAAATTCCAAGCAGTTGAACATTCTTGCCGTAAATTTTTGAAAGCTTTTCATTAATATCAATATTAACGGTTGGGCTGCCAGCGATCCACTGCAAAACAAAAGAATTTACTTCCTTTCTTTTGTCTGTTTCTTTATCCAGGTCTGTTTCTTCAAGCCATTTGGCGGCATCGATAATTGCAGGTTCATATTTTGCATAATCCTCTTTGGATTTCAATTCTACACCTTGCGGTACTTCAAATGTTGTTTGAGCATGAGCCGATAAAATACTGATCAATGAAAAAATAAGGGAGGTTAAAAATGGTTTTTTTAGTGTCATATTGTTATTCTTTTATTTTGAAAGTTGAAGTTTTTCAGTCGAATGAAATGTATAATCTGAGAAAATAATGACTGCTGGTATTTATACTTTGATCACTTTTCAATAAGTTGGGTTGACAGCAATTATTTTTCAAGTTCTTTATTGAATCCTTTCGTGATGTAATCTTTTTCTCGCTGATTTGCCTGTCGTTCTTTAAGTTCTGACCAAAATTCGAGTGCATCATCAATGTTGTTTACCCCTAATTCAAAATTACCGCGTCCCCATTTGTATAGCGCAATGCCAAGTTTTGTTGTAAATAAACCTGGCTTGATTTGGACGCCGTCGTATTCATGCCCTTTAATTCCTGTAAAGAAGTCTAATTTGCCTCCTTCTTTACTTTCTGTTAAAACAATTGTCCTCAAATCTTCTTTCGAAAGAACTTTTACATTTGACGTGTCGCCTTCAGTTAGATTTTGTTCGTTAATAATTTTTAGAATATTTTCCTTTATATTTTTATTATATGCAATGGTGAGCGTTTTGTTATTAAAAAATAATTTACCGTCTTTAATTTCTGCCTTTGAGTCAAACCCTTCTTTAATGATTTCGTTTGCCCGGTTCTCGGTAATATCACCTTTAATCTCACAAGGAAATTCTTTTTGTGCTCCGGTTCCCGGGTCAATAATAAAGTATTCTCTTGATGGACTATTTCTAATCAAAATCAGATTAATTACTGACTGGTTTTTCAGTATAATAAAAAAGTCAGATGGCAGGTTTATTGCTGCATTTTCAATGTCGTCAAGGGTAGGCTTGTCAGCAATATAAACCGAAGAACTTCTGTTATTAATATTATTTTTTAAAGTGTAATAGTTTGAAAGAAGTTGAAAATCTTTAAATGTATCTTCCTTTAAAGTAATGGAATTAAAAACAGGATCATTGTTATCATTGGTTTGTGAAAAAACCTGAAGCGTTAATAGTGAAAACAGAAATGTCAGAACTTTAATCATTGTTTAGGGTTGATAATCATCGTTTATAGGCAGCCCGGCATTCTGGCTATTGGTATTATGCTGCCGGCAGTAACGACTACTTATTTTACTAATATGCTGAAACGCTCAGCGAAGTCTTCTTTACATCGATCACGTAAGTGTTTGTCCATTTATCATGCCATGGGCGAATACCGAACGCACTAAAGGGTTCAAAAGGAACAATACGACTTAAAGACCGAAGCAGAACGGTTTTGGGTAGCATTTCTGTGCCATCCTCATTTACGGCTCTTGTCCCTGTAATAAACTTGGCTATGGTTCGTCCCTTAAATGCTATTTCACAAATCAAATAATAAGTTAAATAAATAAGATAACCAACAAACCTGTAAAAAAGGCTTCCATAAGAATCATCGGATGAATAGCTGACGGCATTGCGACTTAAAACCAACAATACTCCTACAACAACAGCGAAAATGTAAATAAATATCAAATCAATTAATAGATTTAAAAAACGCTTACCGGTGCTGGCTAAAACCGGTGTAAATTCAAGATCGGTTAATAGGGAGATTTGTTCCATGCGAAAATTAGTTTTGGCGGCGCAATAGTAGTCATTAAAACAATTGATCAGTGTTGGCCTGCTCATAAAGTTTGTGAATGATCAATAATAAACCATTAACGTAGTACGAGGGCAATGAACAGGGAAAATCATTTGATGATCCTTCTGATCTTATTCGCATTCTCAATCAGTTCAGTCAGGAATGCAACATTTTCTTTCTCAAGACTGGCTTTGAATTTTCTCAACTGTGTTATATGTTCATTTAAAACATCCAGCACATTTTCCTTGTTCTGCATAAAAACAGGAACCCACATGGATGCTGCACTTTTTGCCAGGCGCACGGTGCTTTCAAAACCACCGCCTGATAATTCAAAGATGGCCTCTTCTTCCTTTTCTTTTTCCAAAACCGTATTGGCCAACGCAAAGGAAGTGATATGTGAAATATGGCTCACATATGCGGCATGTATGTCGTGGTTTTCTGAATCCATGTGTACTACGTGCATGCCGAGTTGTGTATAAATATCCTCGATGATCTTTACCGCTGCAGCATCGGATTTCTCAGGATCGCAGATAACACAGGAACGCCCGGCAAAGGCGCCATGTACTGCTGCTTCAGGACCACTATATTCGGTTCCCCACATCGGATGAGTTGATATAAAACGTTCACGCTTTGGATGATGTTCTAGCGCTTTACTTAACGCAAATTTTGTAGAGCCTGCATCGGCAACGATCTGGTCGTCATTTAGCATATCCATCACCTGCAAAACAACCGGAATAGTTGCGTCAACGGGAATGGCCACATAAATAAAATCACTTTTGGCAACAGCTTCGTTTAAAGGCAAAGTTTCATCGATCAGTCCAAGTTCCAGCGCTTTCTTTGCACTGGCCCCCGTGCGACTTACGCCAATTATATGTTTGGCGAGATTTTTTTCTTTTAAGGCTAAGGCGAATGAACCGCTTATTAAACCTACGCCAACTACTGTAACAGTATCAAAGCCCACTGACGTACCCCCCGCCCTAAAGGGGGCTTTGGAGCTCTCTTGATTATTTTCAGTTTTCATAATTTTTTTTGCAGAGCGTTATTTGATTTTTAAAAACTTAATTTTTTATGATGAATGTTTATCCTCCCTTTAGGGCTGGGGCTAATTTCTCCCTTTAGGGTCGGGGTTTCCGATTCTCCTTATCGCTTCTTCAATCTTTTCTTCCGTCGCACATAAACTTATCCTGACATATTTATCACCGCCGCTTCCAAAAATTCCGCCGGGTGTGATGAATACGTTGTGCTCGTACAAAACTCTATCGCTTAAAGCATAACCGTTCTCCAACTCGGCTGGAATGCCGGCCCACATAAACATTCCGGATTGCTCTTTTGAATAACTGCAGCCAAGTTTATCCAGCAATTCATATACTTTTTGTCTTCTTTGCTTATATACCGCATTCACACTATCGTACCATTCTTTCCCAAGAGACAGCGCTTTTGCGGCAGCTAGTTGAACCGGTAAAAACATGCCGCTGTCCATATTACTTTTAAAGCGCAACACTTCATTTATCCGGTCTTTTGCGCCACATAAAACACCAACTCTCCAGCCTGCCATATTGTGCGATTTGCTTAAAGAGTTCAATTCCAGCGCAACCTCTTTTGCGCCCTCAACACTTAGGATGCTTGATGGATGATCATTGAGAATAAAACTGTAAGGGTTGTCGTGACAAATAAGAATATTATGTTTTTTACCAAAAGCGACCAACTGTTCAAAAACCTTTTTTGACGCAGGCTGGCCTGTTGGCATTTGCGGGTAATTTGCCCAAAGCCCCCTGACTCCTTGAAGGGGGAATTCGGAACCCTGCTTAATCAATTTTTCCAATTGATCAAAGTCCGGTTCATAGTTATTATCTTCTTTCAGATCATAATATATGGGTGTTGCTCCTGAAAGTTTTACCGCGCTTGCATAAGTTGGATACCCGGGGTTAGGAACAAGCACGGCAGAACCTTCTTCAAAATAAGTCATACAAACATGCATGATGCCTTCCTTGCTTCCGATCAAAGGCAATATTTCCGTTTCAGCATCTAAGTCAACTTTATACCATTGCTTATACCAGTTGGCAAATGCATTGCGTAAAACAGGCGAGCCTTTATAATTCTGGTAGGCATGTGTATTGGGTTTTGCGCTTTCTTCCTGTAAGGTTTTTATCACTTCAGGATGTGGCGGCATATCCGGGCTTCCGATACCGAGGTTAATAATGTTCTTTCCCTGTTTGTTGAGTAAGTCAATCTCTCTTAGCTTCTGCGAAAAATAATATTCGGTCACGCTTGCAAGCCGCTTCGCTGTTGGTATCATATATATTACTATTATTTCAGTTTGCCGTTTTTATAGACTCCGTAAATTTTTAAATATTCAGTGATGGGTTGAATAGTTTCAATTACGTTTTCAAATTGGTCTGCCGTTTCAAATTCCAGGTCTGCGTGAAAACTGTATTTAAAGTCAGTGCCGGGAATGGGAAAGCTTTGCAGTTTACTTAGATTAATATCGGCTTCAGCGATCCTGGTAAGCACTTTTGCAAGACTGCCTTTAGAATGGTCTGTATGAAAATTTACCGACGCTTTGTTCGCATTTTCAACTGGTTGTGCTAATTCTGCATGATGCAACACCAGGAAGCGGGTATAATTGTTTTTCATGGTATGGATATGAGGTGCAATTACTTTAAGATCAAATAATTCGGCTGCCAGTTTGCTTGCAATGGCTGCTATATGTTTGCTTTTGTGTTGATGAATATGCTTTGCGCTTAATGCGGTATCTTCCGTTTCAATCAGTTTCCAGTTATATTTATCAAGAAAAGCAAGGCATTGTTGCAGTGCCATGGGGTGGGAGTGTACTTCCCTGATATCTTCCAACTGCACATTTTTATTTACCAAAAGGTTTTGATCAATATGCAGGTACACTTCACCGATAATGGTAAGGTTACTTTTTTGCAGCAGGTTGTAATTCGGAAGAATGCTACCGGCAATAGAATTTTCTATGGCCATAACGCCATGGCCTTTTTCAGTTTTTAATGAAGCTTTTTTAATCAGTTCATTAAATGTGGCGCAGGGAACCACCTGGATATCCCGCCCGAAAAAATTAATGGCTGCAGCCTGGTGGAAACTGCCTTCGTAGCCCTGTATGTAAACAGCATTTGTCATAATAAAAAAATCCCGGTGTTTTATTGCCGGGATTCATACTATATTTATTTAATACATATTACCCGGCCTTTCCTTTAAAATAAAAGAAAAAGAAAAAGGTATATGTATAAGATTTTTGCATTGAGGCGTCAAAAGTAATGGTAAGAAACTATTAATCAAATTTTTCAAACAGAAATAATTCTTCCGGCCTTTATAAAAAGAAAAAAGCCCTTCCGTGGAAACGGAATGGCCTCTAACGATTGCTTGCCATATGAAAAAAACTTTTAACTAAACGCCCGGCCGCAAGCCAGCCACCTCAACTCTTTACACTGTTTAGCTATAAATTATTTTGCAGTATCTGCGTGTGTAGTATCGGCCATCATAGTTGATGTTGTGTCAGTCATCATAGTTGACGTTGTGTCAGGAGCTACTGTAGTAGTTGTATCTTCAGTAGTTGTGCTTGTGCTGCTGTTACATGCTGCGAAAGTGCCGATAGCTAAAACGATCAATAATTTTTTCATTGTTTGAGATTTTTTGTGATGTAATTTTCGATTTATACTCAAATCGGCATAAGGTAACCCGGCTTCTCAAAAATTTTTTTTATTTAAATCGTGATTAAAAAATTGGGTTACTTTTAGCCCCAATCAGGTATTAAAATTACACAGGTGAAGGGCGATCTGAACGAACAAAGTTTATTAAAAGCACTGGCAAATAACGATCCAAGAGCCGCCGAAACAATATATAAAGATAATTTTAATATGGTTTTGGCCTTTATTCTGAATAATAACGGTTCTTACGATGAAGCAAGGGATATCTTTCAGGAGGCGATGATAGCACTTTACCAAAAAGCAAAATCTGATTCATTTGTTCTTACCAGCCAGATTAAAACCTATGTTTATTCTATTTGCAGGAGATTGTGGCTTAAACGCCTGCAGCAAATAGGTAGAACAGCCCCTGGCGTAGAAAATTATGAATCGATTGCGGTGGAAGAAGATCTTGAAGTGCATGAAAGAAGAAATGCCGAATTGGGCATTATGGAAAGGGCAATGGGCAGCCTGGGGGAGCCCTGCAAAAGTTTGCTTGAAGCATTTTATATAGAAAAAAAAAGCATGGATCAGATTGCATTGACATTTGGTTATACCAATGCAGATAATGCAAAAAATCAGAAATATAAATGCCTGATGCGTTTAAAAAAATTATTCTTTTCTCAATATAATATCGGCGAGTGATGGAAGACATTCTTTTATTAAATTCAATTGAACGTTACCTGGAAGGCAGGATGTTGGAAGATGAAAAAAGTTTCTTTGAAGAATTGCGTATGAAGCATCCTGAAATTGACCAGATGGTGGTAGAGCATAAACTTTTTCTTCATCACATGGACGAATACGCTGATATTAAGAATTTCAAAGATTCGTTGCATAATATTCACACGAAGCTTTCCGCTACCGGAGAGATCAGGAGTACAGAAGAGCCTTATGGCTTTACAGGTAAAGTGGTGGAATTATGGAACCGTTATAAAAAAGTTACAGCCATTGCAGCCTCTATTGCCGGTATAACTGCTCTATTTATAAGTGCATTGGCTATGTATTTTGCGCCGGCAGCCAATAAAACCCAATTGGAACGCCTGAGCAGGGATATTGCTGTAATAAAAGCCAACCAGCAATTAACCAATAATACGCTGAAAGAAGTGGCGGAGCCTAAAGTACCAAAAGGGGCTACGATAAAGACGGGCGGTACAGCTTTCTTAATTGATGGCAAAGGGTTTCTTATAACCAATGCCCATGTACTGGATGGGAGTGGTGCTGTAGTAATAGATAAAGACGGCCATGAATATAACTCCAGGATACTATCAGTAGATCGCACAAAAGATCTGGCTATTTTGCAGATTGATGATAAGGATTTTACACCGCTTAAAACTTTACCCTATGGTATACGCCGCATGCAGCCGGATTTGGGCGAAGAACTTTTTACCTTAGGTTATCCCCGCGATGAAATCGTATATAATATGGGATATTTAAGCGCAAAAACCGGTTATAAAGGCGATACGTCAAGCTGCCAGCTTTCACTTACAGCCAACCCCGGCAACTCCGGCGCACCGGTATTCAATAAAAATGGGGAAATAGTGGGTATCATCAGCACCAGGCAAACACAGGCGCAGGATATAGTGTTTGCATTGAAATCGAATAATATTTTTAAGATGATCGATAGCCTTAAGACGGCAGATACTTCTTTCAAAAAATTAAAATTGCCGCTTTCTTCTTCCCTTAAAAAGATGGACAGGGTAAGCCAGGTTAAAAAAGCAGAAAACTGTGTGTTTCTCGTAAAGGCCTACAACTAACGGTTTTGTTACAAAAAAAATCCTGCATACATATTTGCAGGATTTTTTTTGCCTACCCGGTATCATTTTTCAAATGATCTCTTGGATACCTTTCAAAAACCTTTCTGCTTCTAACATCCCCTAAGAAATACTTTTTTTATAATAGTTGCATTTTTTATAACTTCATTCTGCAGACTTCTGCTGAGAGTAAAATTGTATTGCTTCGCCCGGATATGTTTTAAAACTAAGGTTCATAACAGTTAACGGTCTGTATAAATTCTTCAGTCATTAAAAATGCCACAATATGAACTACGATTATCCTCAAACCGATTTATCAAGAGGTGTCCTGAGCGGATTATTTGCAGGACTGGTTGCCATTGTTGTCAATACTGCCTTTGTACTTATTTACAGGATTATTACCGCATTTTATGAGTTCAACGGATTGGATATAACTGTAATTGTTTTTGGTTCGATAATACAGTTAATGACCTGTGGGCTGCTGTTTTCATTTTTTGTGCATTATCTTAAAAGAGGCGTGGGCTTTTATCGCCTTATCGTTGTGTTAATAACAATTTTAATTGTTTTTCTTGGCATCTGGGCCCGCCGCTCCATAATGGGATCTTCACCTGATGATTTTAAATTCATGGTGGTAGGAACCCAAATAATTATTGGGTTCCTGGCTGCCTTTTTTGTTCCCTATTTGTTCAGGCACGATAAAATAATCAGCTAAAAAATATTACCGGCGATAATTGCTGTAATAAAAATTGCTTTTAACACCTGTATGGTTTATTTGATCTATCTGATCTGAATTTTTTATAATTACCTTGAATATATAAGTGTTATATTTTTACAGTTCTTGTAAAAACATAACTTTCACATGCTGGTATTCAAGCCCGAAATAAGAACGGTAGAAGTAACACGCTACATAACTCCCTTGCGGGAAGGCGGCTCACTGCCCGCAGTCACAGAAGCGGACGACGGGTTTATGTATGTATTAAAATTTAAAGGCGCCGGGCAGGGGGTTAAGGTTTTGATCTCGGAACTGGTAGGCGGTGAACTGGCAGGACTGATGGAGTTGAAAGTTCCTGAAATTGTATTTGCCCAATTGGATGAAGCCTTTGGCCGAACAGAACCGGATGAAGAAATTCAGGATCTTCTCAAAGCAAGCAGGGGATTAAACCTGGCCATGCATTACCTGCAGGGCGCTTTTATTTTTGATGCGGTGGTCAATAAAATTGATTCTTATACGGCATCAAAAATTGTATGGCTGGACAGTTTCATTACCAATGTTGACCGCACCGCACGAAACACCAATATGTTGATGTGGCGTAATGAACTTTGGTTAATAGATCATGGCGCATCTTTATATTTCCAGCATAACTTAACCAATGCAGAAGAACAGGCGAAGAAACCATTTCCTTCGATAAAGGATCATGTGCTATTGCCTTTTGCGAAACAATTGTATGAGGTAAATGAAGCATTTTCAAAACGCATTACAAAGGAAGATATTAATGCTATTGTTGACCTGATACCGGAAGAATGGCTGCAGGATGTTTTTATAGACCTGCACGGAGATAAGCGTAAAGTTTATACTGATTTTTTAATGGCCAGGCTTGGCAGATCAGGTGAATTCACTAAAGAAGCTGAACATGCAAGACAAACACTTATTTGAATATGCCGTTATCCGCATAGTGCCTTGCGTGGAGAAAGAAGAATTTATCAACACGGGGATAATCTTTTATTGTGCGCCCAAAAATTTTTTGCAGGTAAAATATCAGCTCAATGAAAAAAAGATACATGCACTTTCCGATAAACTGGATATTAAAGAATTGGAGCAGCGACTGGAGGCATTTTCCCAGATAGCGAATGGCTCAAAGGAGGGCGGCATCATTGCTGCATTGCCGTCCGCTTCAAGGTTCCGGTGGCTTTCGGCAACAAAAAGCACGGTCATTCAAACATCGCCTGTTCATCCGGGCCTATGCATTGATCCATATGAAACGATGATGAAACTGTTCTTGCAATTAGTTTCATAATTTTTACAATTTTACAGCAGGTTTTTGGACAGCCCCGTTTGTTGCATTTTTATTCTTTTTTCACTTTTTATAGTTATTTCTATTATATATATTGCTGCTTACAATTACGACTTATGAAAGTGCCAACTATTGAAAATATGAAGGTCGTGCGGGAATTTGCCAACGTTCCAGATGCACAGATACAGTGGCTGATTGACCAGGGCGAAACGCTTGATATTGAAGAAGGCGGGATCCTGTTTAACATTGGAGAACCCGTAGTGAATACATATATTATATTAGAGGGAAGGCTAAGAATTTGCGCCGTTCAAGCCGGTAAGCCTAAAGAATTGCGCGTGCTTGATGCCGGGCAGGCAACCGGTTACCTGCCTTATTCGAGAGCCACCGTTTCACCTGCCTTTGCAGAAGCTTTAAAAAAATCATGGATCTTCAAATGTTCTGCAGCTAAACTGAAAGCTGGCTTTGGTAACAATTATGAATTAATCGAAGCCATGGTGCATATAATGGTCAGCCGTGTTCGCGAATTCACTTCCATACAACAGCAAAATGAAAAAATGTTTGCACTGGGAAAACTATCAGCCGGCCTCGCTCATGAACTCAATAATCCTGCCGCTGCTATATCCCGTGCTGCTGCTTTATTGCAGGAGCAGATAAAACAATTGCCGGGTCTGTTTAAAGACGTTTCAAACCTGCATATCAACGCAGAAAAAATTGATAAGATCGATATGCTCATCATGAATAAGATCAATGCAGAACCTGCCAAATTAAATATGTTACAAAGAGCTTCACTGGAAGATGAGATTGCCGATTGGTTGTACGACAATAATATCAAAACAATAGACACAGAAGGTTTAACGGAAAGAGGGTTTGCCGTTGATGATCTTAAAATGATAAAGGGTTGCGCATCTCCGCAGGAATTACCGGTTGTGCTGGAATGGATAAGCAATTATCTTGTCACGAATAAAATGGCTGACGATATCCGCACCTCTTCGGAACGCATATCGGAACTTATTGGAGCAGTTAAGAATTTTACTTTTATGGATAAGGATGCAGACAGGCAAATGGTAGATATTCACAGCGGCATTAAAAATACATTGATCATGTTGAATCACAAACTCAGGAAATTGAATATTAATGTTGTTGAAAACTTTGATGACTCCATCCCGAAAATAAAAGCGCTGCCCGGCGAGCTAAACCAGGTATGGACAAACATTATAGACAATGCTATAGATGCCATGGAATCAAATGGAAAAGGCAACCTCGAAATTACTTCAGCACATGACGCAAGGTTTGTAAAAGTGTTTATTAAAGACAACGGGCCTGGTATTCCGGAAAATATTAAAGAAAAGATATTTGATCCTTTTTTTACTACAAAAGAAATGGGCAAAGGTTCCGGGTTAGGGCTTGATGTGGTAAACCGCATTATGATACAACACAATGGCGATGTAAAAGTAAAATCGGAACCGGGGGCAACAGAGTTTGAAATTTGTTTTCCGGCAAACTAAAAAATCAGTAACATGGATCAGCCGATCATATTTATAGTGGATGATGACCTGCAGGTGCTTCGCGCCATTACGAGAGACCTGAAAAATAAATTCAGGCAGGATTATCGTGTGATGAGTACTTCCTCTGCCAAAGAAATTTTAGATAGCCTGCTTGAATTAAAGAATAAAGGCGAAGCAGTGGCGATGTTTATATCGGACCAGCGCATGCCTGAAATAGAAGGCGTTGATTTCTTAACGCAGGCAATGGAATTTTTTGATGATGCAAAAAAAGTATTGCTGACTGCTTATTCAGATACCGATGCGGCTATTAAGGCCATCAATACGGTAAAACTTGATTATTATCTTACAAAACCGTGGGATCCGCCTGAAGAAAAATTATATCCTGTTATTGATGACCTGTTAAATGACTGGCAAAATAATTTTCACCCTGATTTTAAGGGCATCAAATTACTTGGTTACCAATTCTCTCCTAAAAGCCATGAGATAAAAGAATTCTTATCAGGCAATTTAATTCCGTATCACTGGATGGATGCAGGCAATGACGATGGGCAGCAATTAATGCAGATAAATAATATACAGGTAAAAGACCTGCCCGCGATATTTTTTGAAGATGGGACCATATTGTCCGACCCGCGAATTATTGATATAGCAAAACACATTGGTTTAAAACCTGAAGTAAAAAATGAGATTTATGATGTGGTGGTGATCGGAGCAGGTCCTGCCGGACTGGCCGCATCTGTTTATGGCTCATCGGAAGGATTAAAAACTTTATTGATAGAAAGAAAAGCGCCGGGTGGCCAGGCGGGAACCAGTTCGCGCATTGAAAATTATCTTGGTTTCCCGACAGGCTTAAGCGGCTCAGACCTTACGAGAAGGGCTGTAAGCCAGGCGGTAAGATTCGGAACTGATTTCCTATCACCGCAAGCTGTGAAAGCAATTGCCGTGCAGGACAATTATAAAAAGATCATATTGGGCGACGATGAAGAAATAATGACAAAAGCCATTGTTATTACAACGGGCGTTGATTACCGGCAGTTGTTAACACCCGGCATTTCATCATTTACAGGCGCCGGTTGCTATTATGGAGCCGCCAATACAGAAGCAGCCGCATGCAAAGACAAAGCCGTGTATATTGTAGGTGGAGGAAATTCTGCGGGACAGGCAGCGATGTATCTCTCAAAATTTGCAAAGCAGGTAAATATCCTGATAAGAAGAGACAGCCTGTCGGATACCATGTCTTCTTATTTAATTGACCAGATAAAAGGTGTTAGAAATATAGCTGTGTGCCCTTTCAGGGAAATAATTGAAGCAAAGGGAAGTGAACGATTGGAGCAGTTAGTGATAAAGAATGTTGACACCGGTGAAGTCTATACAGAAGATGCGGCGGCCTTATATATTTTTATTGGGGCAAAGCCTTACACAGACTGGTTGTCCGCTGAAATCATCATAAATGATAAAGGTTTTATTGAAACGGGGAGAGACCTGCAGCGCTATGATAATTTTAAAAAAATATGGAAGCTGGAACGTGATCCTTATTTGCTGGAAACAAGCTGTCCCGGCATTTTTGCGGCAGGAGATGTGCGTGCCGGCGCTATGAACCGCGTTGCATCTGCGGTAGGCGAAGGTTCAATGGCTATCAGTTTTGTGCATAAATACCTTGCTGAGATTTAAAGCATCCGTATGAGTGAATTATGTGAACATCTTCAGGCGCTCACTGAAATAAAACTGGCTAAAGAACTGGTTTGTGAAGAATGTATTAAGACCGGTAGTGAGTGGGTGCATTTACGTACATGCCAAACATGCGGCGTTACACTTTGTTGCGACAGCTCTCCACACAAACATGCTACTAAACATTATTACCCCAGCGGTCATCCTGTAATAGTTTCTTCGGAACCGGGAGAGCGTTGGCTCTGGTGTTATAAAGACAACATAATGGCTGAATATTAAATTACAATTCTTTTATGCAGCTTGCGCAGGCTGTTGAATTAATAAGACATCCAATCGATTCAAAGCAAAATGTATGGGCCGATCTCGGTTGCGGTGATGGGTTATTTACAAACGCATTATCTCAATTATTGGTAAAAGATAGTTTAATATATGCTGTTGATAAGGACAGGCGTTCGTTATCAAAAATTTCAGTTAAGGAAGGCATACTATTAAAACAACTTGAACTGGACTTTATTGAGGATAAGCTGCCATTTGAAAATTTATCCGGAATATTAATGGCCAACTCTTTTCACTATGTAAAAAATAAAGAAAGCTTTATACAGAAATGCATTGATTGTTTAAGTGATGATGGCTATTTTTTATTTGTGGAATATGACAGGGATGTTTCCAATCCATGGGTACCTTATCCTGTAAGTTTTGTTTCGCTGCGGAATTTGTTTTCAGCATTTAATTATACAGTTAAAAAGTTGCGACAGCTTCCGTCAAGATATAGTGGTTTGATGTATTCGGCTGTTGTGGGGAAGTCCGGAAGTCGGTAAGACCGGAAGTCCGGAAGACTGACCGATCTGTCTTTACTGAATTTCCGACTTCCCGACTTTCCGGCGAGAATGATACATTTACTTCAAAAAAAATGGAATTTAAAAGTCCTGTTTTTCCCACCTCTCAACATGAGGCTGTTGCTGATATTGTAGCGAATTTTTTTTCTAACCTTGATATAACGGATACAATTCTTATAGTTAATTCCTGTGCACACGGCCATGCAGTTGCCGAAAGCGATTTGGACATTGCCGTATTAGGAAAAGAAAATATTGCCGATAGTGAAATTGCGGAAGCCAACAGGAAATGGATTGAATACAGCGCTGTTGATTCAACTATTTTGAAATATAAAAGCTCAGACCGTTACAGGCATTTACATCTTGATATAATAAATGGCGTATACACTCCTTCCGTTATTGAACTCGGTGAGCCAATAGATTATTTTGAAGTAGAGATAGGAAACCAGGTTTGTTATTCGGTACCTATGAATAGCGATGGACACTATTTTAAAAAGCTGCAACAAAAATGGCTGCCTTATTATGATGAATCATTAAGGCTTGAGCGATTAAAAAATATTATCGATGCTTGTTGTTATGACTTAGACCACATACCATTTTATATAGAGCGGGAATTATATTTTCACGCACTGTATATTTTACATAAAGCATTTGAGGAATACCTGCAGGCTTTATTTATTGCAAATAAAACCTATCCGCTTGCTTATAATAAATGGATAAAATACCAGGTGGTTGACCTTTTAAAAAAGCCGGAATTATATCCTTTCTTAAGTCCGGTACTTTCCATACAAAATATTGAAAGTAATGAGATAAATGATAAAGCTGAAATGTTACGGGCACTATTAAACGATATATAGCGGCTGTTGTATTTTAACCTGCTCTGCAAAGTCTCCGGACTTCGCAGTATTATGCGTAAAGTCTCTGACTTTATTTTCAAATCTTCTGACAAATTCAATGTGGTACAAATCAGCCTTTTTAGGCAATAACGTGATTGGCTTTTAAACTGGGTACAACTCCCCAAACTTCTTTAACAATCTTGGCATAATACTGAAAAATGGTTGGTGAGATCAGCTAAGATTCAATACTGGTAATGGTTTGAAGAAAGTTTACCGGAAACGGTTTCAGTAAACTTTTTATTTAAAGCTTTAAGTTTTTGACATGGCCTTTTAGATGCTTGTAAACATTGAGTTTTTTTAGCAATTAAGGTTACCAAAAAAAGTATTTATGAAAAGTACCAACCATTTTTCAGTACATTACCACAATCTTTCTTTTTGATTTTTTCCAACACGAATATTTGCATCAGTACAGTACAGGATAGTTATACATTCTGCAATGAATAGTTTCGTTTTAACAGATTGCAAGAATAAAAAGTAAACGGGAATTTTTGTATTCGGTTGTGTTGTTTAATCCATGAGTTATTTATTTTTTGCTTACGCTTAGCCTGTTGATAAGGCTAAGCAGTTATCATATTGCTATGAAAAATCGATTGTCAAATATTTATTAAACATTAAACTGCCATTGCCCTTGCCTTTTTATTTTCTGTATGATAAATAAGGTAAGCAAATAATAACCATTAATCTTAAGGATTCATAACAATAAGTTATTAGCTTTAAATTTTTTACAAGCATTGAAATTCTTTTACATGATTAACAGAAAAAGCATTTTAGCAAAATTCTTTCCCGCAATCATTGCGCTCTTTCTTTTCACAACCATTGGCTGCAACCAAAAAGAAGAACAACAGCAAAGCTTAGATCCAAAACTGGCTAAGTTGAAAGTTCCTGAAGGCTTTCATGTTGAACGTTTGTATAACCCTTCAGATAACAATGAAGGATCCTGGGTTGCCATGACGTTTGATGATAGGGGCCGCATTATTGCCTGCGACCAGTATGGTTACCTGTACCGCATTACTGTGCCACCCATTGGTGCAGATACCGCCACCAATAAGATGAAGGTGGATAAGCTGGACATTAATGTGCCCGGCGACACCTCTCATGCCAAAATAAAAATGGGTTTGGCGCATGGCCTGTTATGGGCATACAACAGTTTGTATGTGGTAGTAAATGATGAGGGAGAAGAAGACAGCATAACAAGGCCGAGCGGCTTATACCGCCTGCAGGATACAAATGGCGATGATCAATTTGATAAGATCACTATGATGCAACGGTTGCACGGAGCTGGCGAACATGGCCCGCACAGCGTTATCTTATCACCGGATAAAAAATCATTGTATATAGTTGCAGGCAACTTTACAGACCTGCCTGAAATGGATAATTATTATCTCCCCAAAACCTGGAAGAATGATAATTTGTTGCCCTTGCTGCCTGATCCTAATGGATTTGGTAACAATCAGCCGCCGCCCGGTGGCTGGATTGCCAAAACCGATTCAACGGGGTCGCGCTGGGAGCTTTTCAGCTCAGGGTTTCGTAACCCTTTCGATATTGCATTTAACGAGGATGGCGAGCTGTTTACCTACGATTCTGATATGGAATGGGACATGGGGCTTCCCTGGTACCGCCCTACCCGTATTTGCCATGTAACCAGCGGTTCAGACTTCGGCTATCGCGAAAACAATGGTAAATTTTCGCCGCTTTACGCAGATAATGTTCCGGCTGTTTTAAATATCGGCCCGGGCTCGCCCACCAATGTTATGAGTGGCGCAAATACCCGTTTTCCCGAAAAATACCGCAGAGGGCTTTTTGCATTCGACTGGAGTTATGGAATTATCTATCATGTTGCATTAGAGCCGCAGGGTTCAACTTATAAAGGCACAGCGGAAGAATTTATTTCGGGTTCGCCTTTGCCGCTTACAGATGGCGCGATAGCTCCCGATGGCGCTATGTATTTTCTTACCGGTGGCCGCAGGATAAACTCAGATGTTTACCGTGTTTATTATGGCGATGGTGATGAGAAAACAACTGCATTAACAACAGACCAGTCTTCGGATGCTGCAAAAGCCCGGGAAACAAGAAAAAAGTTGGAAGCTTTCCAGGAAAAAACAGATGCTTCAACGCTTGATGTTGCCTGGCCTTATCTCAGCAACAGCGATCGCGGTATTCGCTATGCAGCACGTATCGCAGTAGAGCATGTGCCCGTTCAGCAATGGCAGGCAAAAGCTTTGGCTGAAAAAGACCCGGTTGCCTTAACACAAGCTATGATTGCACTGGCCCGTACCGGTGATAAAACGGCGGAACCGCAAATGCTGGATGCAATGATGACGGTTGATTATGCCCGCTTAAATAACGACCAGCAGATAGACCTGCTTCGGGCATTTGAGTTAACGCTTTCCAGGTTTGGAGCGCCGGATGCTGCCTATAAAGAAAAACTGGTTGCTTATCTCGATCCTAAATACCCGGCAACGGGTAACATACTTAACCAGCAATTCAGTAAA
The DNA here is from genome assembly GCA_036274175.1 of Parafilimonas sp. GTDB lineage: Bacteria > Bacteroidota > Bacteroidia > Chitinophagales > Chitinophagaceae > Parafilimonas. The sequence continues at coordinate 8,772 of DASUGF010000082.1, read as the reverse complement.
GTGCTTGCCTGTATCGGCGATCCGCAGGTTGTGGTTAAAACAATGGATTTAATAGACCATGCAGTAGATGAAGATACGGCAACAGCTTCCTCAAATCTCATACTTAGAAATCCGCGGTACGGAATGGATGTTGCCGGTATGCTGGCAAACAGGCCGCCGGCGCAAAAGATTTTCCTGGCTACTGTCTTAAGCAAGGTAAAAGATGGATGGACACCAGAGCTCAGGGAAAATTATTTCAAGCTTTATTATAACTTCTTCGAAAAGAAGGGCGGGAACAGTTATATAGGATATGTTGATGGAGCCCGTAAGAATGCACTGGCCAATGTTCCTAAAAATGAGCTGGCACATTTCAAGACCATATCAGGCGATTCGTTGCTTGCCAATAACGGCAGAAGTATAGTGCCGCCCGGAGGCGGTCCCAAAGGCCCGGGCCGTGACTGGACAACAGAGGAAGCATTACAAATATTGCAAAGCGATTCTACCAGTGCCCGCGATTTTAACCGTGGGAAAGTTTTGTATGCAGCAACTTTATGCGCTATGTGCCACAGCTTAGCTGGTTCCGGCGGATCGATTGGCCCTGATCTTACACAACTCGGTACACGCTTTTCAACCAAAGATATTTTGGATGCCATCATTGATCCTGACAAGGAAGTATCAGATCAATATGCTGCCACCAATTTTGCATTAAAAGATGGAAGTACGGTATTTGGCAGGCTTATCAGGCAGGATGATAATACTTACTATGTATCACAAAATCCTCTGATGCCGCAGCAGTTAAGGGAGGTTGCAAAAAAAGATGTAGTGAAAACAACAAGGTCTGATCAGTCTATTATGTTGGGCGGCCTTATCAATAGCTTAAACCCGGATGAGCTGAAAGACCTGATGGCTTATTTGAAATCAGGAGGGGATGAGCATAGCGCGCTCTATCAAAAGAAATAAAGCATAACCTGTTGTGCTAATAAAATTTTAGAGAGTAACTATTAAATAATGTTCTTAGTACGTCATGTCGAGGTAACGAGACATCTCTATACAATCATAAATTCAACATAAAATAGAGATTTCTCCTATCGTCGAAATGACGATTCGGTCTCTCTCTAAATAATCTAACAGCACAACACATTAAAACACGATATAAACAAAAGATTGCATTGACCGTGAATCAATATAGTTGGAAAGATAAAATATCCAATACTGCGCAATGGGGAGGTATAGAAACCTCCGTATTGGATAATGGCGCCGGAAGAGGAACAAGAATTGCGTGGATTAATACAGGCAGCGGCTTACGGTATAAAGTGGTAATAGATCGTGCTATGGATGTGGCCGATGCCTTCTTCAATAATCATTGTCTTTCCTGGATAAATGAAACCGGCATAACACCACCTGCACTTTTTGCTGATAAAGGCGTTGACTGGCTTCGAACTTTTGGCGGCGGTTTATTGATTACTTGCGGGCTTTCCCATGTTGGCGGACCGGAGTCTGATGAGTATGGCGAAAGAGGCCTGCATGGAAAAATAAGCAATACACCGGCAGAGATCATATCAATCCAACAACCGGATACTCTTCGCGGCGAAATGAACATGAGCATTACCGGCCTCATGCGGGAAACGTCCATCTTCGGGCCGCGGCTTGAACTAAGGCGTACCATTTCAGGTAAACTGGGCGAAGCTGTCATTTATATAAAAGATGAGGTTACCAACAACGGCAATCAAAGCGCACCGCACATGCTGTTATACCATTTCAATTTTGGCTGGCCGCTGGCAGATGAAGGTTCGGATATTTTATGGAATGGCAACTGGCAGCCCAGAAATGAAAGCAGCAAACTCATCTTTAATGAAAACAATAATTTTCGCAAATGTCCACCGGTTATGAAGGAGCATTCAGGCCCTGGTGAAGCGGTTGCTTTTATTGATTGTGTTGCCGATGATAAAGGCCAATGTTGCTGTGGTTTATATAATGCCAATTTAACGCTTGCCGTGGCATTGCGTTTTCAAAAACAACAACTGCCCTGGCTTACCAACTGGCAGCATTGGGGCGAAAGGGAATATGTTACCGGCCTGGAGCCGGGAACGAATAAGGTAATTGGCCAGAAGAAAGCAAGAGAGGAAGGTACGCTTATTATGTTGCAGCCGGGTGAAACAAAATGTTATGAACTAGAACTGGAGGTGATACACAGTAACGATAAAATTGAAAACTTTATACAACAATTCAATGAAAGACTGGCTCAGTCTGGCAGACTAAGCCAGCCTAATCGTAATGAAAAAGTTGTTTAGGTTAATTATGAACTTTAAATTATGAAACTACAGTTGCCATTCAACTATGCAGTACAAGGGAGTGACCCCGAATCGCTGCGTTCTCGGGACGCGCACAACCGTGATGAGTAAAGTTCATTTGTTGGTAACATAAAAAAACTCAGACGGCATTAATGCTTTAATTATAAAAATTTAAACGATTCTAAAATTACAGCCATGGAAAATTCAAATTTATTTCAGCAGGCATTGGAACAGGGCAAAGGCATATTAAGGCTGGCGCCTAACTGGGTGCCCAGATCGTTTTGCGTACCCGGCAGAAGAATAAAACTGCATCCCGACGATTATTATATTCTGGGCGGTGTACGCGGTGGTATTGACGAACGCTGGTTTTCTTCTACCACACCGGCAAAAAACGGCCCTTTAACCGGCGAACATGAAGGATTAAGCTTTATTGTTTTTAAAAATGGCGATAAAGAAGAACTGCTGTTGTTGAAAGATGCTGTGGATGATCTAAAGGGTAAGCTGATCGGTGACCGCATCTGGAACGAATACCAAAGCTGGCCCATGTATTCCAAGTTCTTCGACAACATGGGGCCGTTGCCGCACCATATTCATCACAATGATGAAAAGGCTGCATTGATAGGCCAGAAGGGCAAACCGGAAGCCTATTATTTTCCTCCGCAGGTGAATAATCATGGCGGCGATTTTCCCTACACATTCTTTGGCATTGCACCCGGCGCCACGAAAGAACAAATAAGGGAATGCCTCGTAAATTTTTCAAAAGGCGATAATAAGATCACCAATTATTCGCAGGCTTTCCGTCTTGAGCCAGGAACGGGTTGGGATGTTCCGCCGGGCATGCTGCATGCGCCGGGCAGTATGTGTACCTACGAGCCTCAGAAAGCTTCTGATGTATTTGCCATGTACCAGTCGCTTGTAAACGAAGCCATCATCCCGGAAGAATTATTATGGCAGGGCGTGCCGGAAAAAGATAAAGGCAATTATGATGCGTTGATGGATATAATTGACTGGGGCCTGAACACAAACCCTAATATTCTTGAAACAAGGTTTATGGCGCCGAAGCCTGTAAAAGCTGTTGCTGAAATGGAAGCTGAAGGATATAGCGAAAGCTGGGTGTGTTACCGTTCTGATGCCTTTAGCGCAAAAGAATTAACCGTATTGCCTGGTGCAACTGTAACCATTAAAGACAGCGCCGCTTATGGATTGATTATGATGCAGGGCCATGGTACCATGGGCGTGTGGGATATTGAAACGCCGGCACTGATCCGTTACGGCCAGTTAACCAATGATGAGTTTTTTGTAAGTGAAGATGCCGCAAAAGAAGGTGTGAAGATCACCAACCGGTCTTCCACCGATCCTATTGTTATGCTGAAACATTTTGGCCCCGGCAACCCCGATTTGAAATTATAAAAGTGAGTGGTGAGTCAGTAGTGAGTGAAGACCGCTTAATTACTCACCATTCACCACTCACTACTCACATAAAAATTATTCATTTTAAAAATCACTAACGATATGCAGGAAAATAATTATCCTAAGCTGCACAACGCCACCTGGCCGGGCGTTGTAGGAAAAGGAGATGGTTCAGAGCCAATAATCCCTTTTGATACTTTATTAAAATTTACCGCTGATGCTGAAGTTGACGGCGTTAAGTTTGACGGCGTTGATATTGGTTTGTTTGATGTGCATTTTGGCATTCATCAAACAGATGATGATATTAAAAAGCTTGCCGATAAGGTAGCATCTTATGGGTTAAAAATCGGAAGCCTCGTGGCGCCAATTTGGCCGCCCGATGGAGGCTCTGCAATGGGAAGCGCTGAAGAAAGAAAGCGTTTTGTTGAACAGGTGCGCAAATCCTGCCATGTAGGAAAAGTATTGAGGGAAATTGGTATCCGCCCTTATGGTGTGGTTCGCATAGATTCAGCAGTTAACCCTGATTCATGGTTGCAAGATCCTGCAAATAATACAGCACTCATTGCACAAACCTTTCGTGAAGCCTGTGATGTAGCGGCAGGTTATGGTGAAAAGCTGGCTGCTGAAGGCGAAATATGCTGGGGCGGCATGCATAGCTGGAAGAAAATGATTGACACGCTGGAACAGGTTGACCGGCCCAATATCGGTTTCCAGGCAGATATGTCGCATACGTTTCTTTACCTGCTTGGGTACAATGCGCCTGAAGACCGCATACTCCCGGAAAATTTTGACTGGAATGATAAGGCAACCATAGAAGCCGGCTTAAAAAAATTAACCAATGCTTTGCGGCCGTGGACGATTGATTTTCATGTGGCTCAAAACGACGGAACAGTGCATGGCACCGGTTCGCATGATAAAACAGGAAAGCATTGTTTACCTAAAGATCCAAATGGCAAATTAGATATTGCAAAATATGCCGGCTATTGGCTGCGTGATGATAATGGAAATCTTACCAAAGCATTCAAACATGTTTGCTGGGACGGCTGTATGTTCCCAAATGAAAAGATGATGCAGCAGGATACCTGGAATGATATACTTGCCGCAATGGTATCTGTTCAGCGGGCACATGGCTGGAGCGAATGATGTTTAAAAAAATAACGCTCAATCACATGAACAATTCATATCGCATCATTATAGTGTGGTATCAACTAAATTATGGCGCAAGGAATACTCGCACAGAGGACGCAGAGACAACAGAGAAAGCTTTGTTTGCTCCGTTAGCTCTGTGCGACAAAAATCTTTCACTGTGCACCTATGGCCCATGGGGGACACGACAATTTTATATTGACGCAGCACCAGGATTAAAGATATTTAGCATCGTCGCCATGTGCTTAAGCCTGGTTTGTTTGTCAGGTTTTACATCACATAGCAATGAAAAGCCAGGTGATGATGATGGATATATATCCATTTTTGACGGGAAAACATTAAACGGCTGGCAAGGCGATTCCACTTACTGGAAAGTAGAAAATGGCTGCATAACAGGCGAGGTAACTCCATCCACCATCTTAAAGCGAAATACTTTTTTGATATGGCGGGCAGGTACAACTAAAAACTTTGAATTAAAAGTAGATTACCGGATCACTAAAGGCGGCAATAGCGGTATTAATTATCGCAGTTCAGAAGTGCCCGGTATTTCTTATGCGTTAAAAGGATACCAGGAAGATATTGACGGCGCCAACCAATATACCGGGCAAAATTATGAGGAGCGTGGCCGGTGCATCGTTGCGTTCAGAGGCCAAAAAACAACTTTACCTGTTGTCTACAAACCTATCTCTTCATTAACTGTAAACAATATCTGGACAGCCACACAGCTAACGGCATCCCTGGGAGATAAAGATTCGCTTACTCAATATATTCATGATGGCTGGAATGAATGTCATATTATAGCCAAAGGAAATCATTTATGGCATTATGTAAATGGCATATTGATGAGCGAAGTAACAGACGATGATACCACCAATCGTTCATTCAACGGCTTGCTGGGCGTACAGGTGCATGTAGGCCCGCCCATGAAAGTGGAGTATAAAAATTTTATGATAAAGCAGCTACATGATTAAAGAGTATTCAATGTCGTTTATTTAAGCCGTCACCTCGACGTCAGGAGAGGTCTCTTGTATTTTTTACTGGCCGAATTCCGGGAGATGCCTCCTTTCGTCGGCATGACGTCCTCCCTTAACTAAACGACATTAAAAGAGTATTACTATTAAAGCATTATTAAACTAATTTTTTTCACATTTTAATCTTGATAAAATATGGCTGAAAAGAAAGAATTACGCATCGGGTTGATCGGCTGCGGTTTTATGGGCCGTACACATTCGAATGCTTATAACCGCATCCGCAATTTTTTTCCTGAACTTTCTTATGTACCGGTTTTAAAAGCTGTTTGCGCCCGCAGTGAAGATAAAGTGAAAGCTTTTGGGGATCAATGGGCATATGCATCGTATGAAACGGATTGGAAAAAACTGGTTCAGCGGAATGATATAGATGCTATAGATATATGCACGCCAAACGATACACATGCTGAAATAGCAATTGCTGCTGCGGAGTCAGGTAAAATGGTGCTTACTGAAAAGCCGCTGGCCCGCAATGTTGAAGAATCTCGTAAAATGGTTGACGCGGTTGAAAAAGCAAAAGTGGCCAACACGGTTTGGTATAATTACCGTCGCATCCCGGCAGTAACATTAGCCAAACAAATTATAGATTCAGGAAAGCTCGGAAAGATATTTCATTACCGTGCTAATTTTCTGCAGGACTGGACGATAAGTGCAGACCTGCCGCAGGGCGGCACGGGCTTATGGCGCATGGATGCGAGTGTTGCCGGTTCGGGTGTTACCGGGGATCTTCTGGCACATTGTATTGATACGGCTATCTGGCTTAACGGCAGTATTAAAGATGTGAATGCTGTTACAGAAACTTTTGTAAAAGAGCGTATGCACCAGCTGACCGGCAAAGTTGAAAAAGTAGGTATTGATGATGCCTGCATATTTCATTGTCATTTCGCCAATGGTTCTTTAGGTTTATTCGAATCTACCCGTTATGCACGCGGGCATAAAGCATTGTATACATTCGAGATCAATGGTGAACATGCTTCCATTAAATGGGATCTGCACGATTTGAACCGTCTTGAATATTTCGATCATGCAGATGAATCAAGGGTTCGTGGCTGGCATTCCATTCATGTAACCGACGGCGACCATCCTTATATGGATCATTGGTGGGTGCCTGGCCTTGGCATTGGTTACGAACATTCTTTTATACACCAGGCAGCAGATTTTCTGAAGAGCCTGGAAACCGGGGAGCCATGTTCTCCAACTTTCCGCGAGGCTTATGAAACACAACAGGTTTGCCAGGCAGTGTTGGATTCTGCTGCTTCCGGAAGCTGGAAGGAAACAGGGTCTGTATAAAACCGTTTACGCACAAAGGATGTTGGCGGGATCTAAAGAGAAGTTGACTGGGTTGAATAGTTGATAAGTTGAAAGGTAAGGAACAGGATATGAATAAACTTGTGAACAAATGAACCTGTGAACTTTTAAACGAACAAAAGAGAGAAGTTGACTGGGTTGAATAGTTGATAAGTTGAAAGGTAAGGAACAGGGTATGAATAAACTTGTGAACAAATGAACCTGTGAACTTTTAAACGAACAAAAGAGAGAAGTTGACTGGGTTGAATAGTTGATAAGTTGAAAGGTAAGGAACAGGATATGAATAAACTTGTGAACAAATGAACCTGTGAACTTTTAAACGAACAAAAGAGAGAAGTTGACCGGGTTGAATAGTTGATAAGTTGAAAGGTAAGGAACAGGATATGAATAAACTTGTGAACAAGTGAACCCGTGAACTTTTAAACGAACAAAGAGAGATTTGATCGGGTTGAATAGCCGGACACAATAAAATAATATCTAAACAATAATTTTCATTATGAGTAAAAAAATAAAACAGCTCGCAGGTTTTTGCGGCTTTGCAATGCTGTCAACAGCTTTTATAGTTAGCGGATGCAATTCATCTTCTACTGAAAATACTAACGCCGAAGTACAAAATGCAACCGATTCTTCAGGCTTTGTCAGCATATTTGATGGCAGCACATTAAACGGCTGGGAAGGTGATACCGCAGTATGGCATGTAGAAGATGGAGCAATAGTAGGACAGGTAACGCCTGAATCCACACCGCTTAAAGCCAATACTTTTTTAATATGGAAAGATGGGCAGCCCGGTGATTTTGAGCTTACAGCAGCATATCAAATTTCAGCCGAAGGCAATAGTGGTATTCAATACCGAAGTGAAGCAGTGGAAGGTGTGCCATTTGGATTAAGAGGATACCAGATGGATATTGACGGCGCTAATACCTACACAGGCCAGAATTATGAAGAACGTGCCCGCAGCATTATGGCTTTTCGCGGCCAGAAAGTAACCTTGCCTCCGGTAACTGGTTCGATAAGCGACCTGGCAAAAAATAATGTATGGTCTGTTGCCGTGATAACTGATTCATTAGGTAATGCTGATTCATTAAAGGCTAAAATAAATGCCGGCTGGAATACCTGCCGCATTGTGGCCAAAGGCAATCATCTGCAACATTATATTAATGATGTATTGATGTGCGATGTTACAGATGATGATACCACCAATCGCAAAGAAACGGGATTGATAGGATTGCAACTGCATGCCGGCCATATTATGAAAGTGTCGTTTAAAAATATCAGGTTTAAAGAGTTGAAATAAGGGATGAACTAGTACAGCCAGTGTTAGTTAAGGGTGAGTCAGTGGTGAATGGTGAGTAATCACCCTACGCAGACGCTATCCACTCACAACTCACAATTCATAACAAGTATCTCAACTTATAATTAGCATAGCACTAATTGTAAAAGCCGTTTCTGAAATTCAGAACGGCTTTTCCTTTTCCTGACTTGTCCCTCCTCAATTTAGTGCGGTCATAATCTGTTGTTTATCAATATTTTGATATTTTATTTTGGTAATTTTACCGCACTAAGGGCTGTTTTTTATGAAAATCAGGGTAGTAAATACCGCCTCAAAAGCC
>DASUGF010000081.1:0-20713 GCA_036274175.1 Parafilimonas sp. | reverse complement strand
AAGAGTAGGCGAACCGATGGAATTCGGTGCTGCTGTTGCCTTTCTTTGCTCACCGGCGGCGGCTTATATCAATGGTATTAATCTGCCGGTTGACGGAGGGAGGATAGGGAGTTTGTAGATGGGTAAATATTTTTTCATTATTGTCCGACTAAAAATAGCGCAGTTTACACCTGAAGGTTTTCCTCAGGAGGAGATAAATAATTTTGCGAAAGAATGGCAGGCGGATCTTATTGTAATCGGAATGCATAAAAGATCCGGCATATCGCAACTTTTCAGTAGCGGGCATGCAACAGACATTATAAAACATGCTTGTGTTCCAGTGCTTGTTGTACCTCCTAATATAAGTTAGGAGTACAATGTTTCAAAAACTTGCTTTGGAGAAATACAAGAATCTGCGGTTTTAAAATAAACATGCAATCTATTAAGGAAAATTTAAACTCACTGTCTTTATTACAATTTGTAAATTTGCAGTGGCGATGGAGTTCGCCTTAACCGCGTAAAGCTGATGACTCCTGTTCATAGTTAAAATGTATTGCTATGTGCAGGAGATTTTTATTTACAGGCAGCTATGTAATATTCTTCCGGCTGCGTTCCCATCTTCATAAAGATCACTTATACCTGTTGCGTGTATTTTTAAAAAACTGCTTTCATAGTCAAGTAATAATGTATCCATGATTATAAGCAACACCATGATTAAAGAGTTTATTATACTTCGGCCTGCTGATTTTCCTTACAGGCTGATGAGCCTTGTAGGTTATTTTTATAATGACCATCACCTGATGAACTTTTATCACGCCGCAGGCATGGAACTGATGTATGAGCAGCAAAAAATATGTTATGCCATTGATGAAGATAATTTTTATCAATTACTCAAACTGAAAAATACGCAGGAGCCGCATGAGGCAAAATATAATTGGCTTGTATTAAAAGGGATTTTCGGAATGCCACCCGGGATTGAAGCTCAACTAAAAATTGAAAATGAAGAAGTACTAAGTTCGGAACAAAAAAACTTTTTCAAAAAGCTTTTGCCATTGCATCGCATGATTGAACGCGGTGATGAACTTGCAATTCATGTTGAAAATGATTTTTCAATTCTTCATCATTTTAAATGCAATGACGTGTTCCGGAATAATGGCGCGTTTTTATCTACAATTAGTGTCACTTACCTGGGCACTTATGATCATCCTTATTCCATCATCAATTTATGGTTCGATGAGGAAAATAAATTAATGCCTATGTCTTTAAAAAATAACCATGAACATTCAGAACAATTTTGAAAGTATATTATTTCCATCACGACTGGAATTAACAACTGAAGAACCTTCATTTTTTGTTGATACCAATCTTAATCAAATTGTTGATGCTGTTATTTACTTAAAGGAAGAGTATGATCTTAAGCCTTTCTTCTTCACCCCGCTTATCGATGCTGAAGAAATTATTTATCGCCAGCAAATAATGAAAGATCTGGAGCATGTTCAGTTGTTGAATTTTATAAAAACATTTGCCGATTATATGTATGCGGTGCGCCGTGAGCTTCCTAACGCAAAAGACCATTATTACGAATATCAGAAAGAAAGATTGATTTTAGATGCAATCAATCTCTATTGCGATGGCATTGCGTCACTTTCAGAAAATCTTAAGAATGCTGAGCTTTTGTCAAACGGCTTTTTAAGTTTTCGTGAGTATTTAAATAGTTACATCAGTTCAGAAAATTTTACATGCCTGATCAGTGAAACAAAAAATTTACTGAATGAACTTTCTTCAATCACCTACTCTGTATTGACCAATGATCTTAAAGTACAGGTGATACCTTATAACGATGAAACAGATTACAGCGAAGAAATTGAAAATACATTCGAAAAATTTAAACGTGCTTCTGATAAAAATTACATATCGAAATTTTCCAATGAACCAATGAACCACGTGGAGGCTGCCATACTAAAAGGTGTTGCGGCATTGTACCCGGAAATTTTTCAAAGCCTATGCGATTATTTTGCCAAATGGCAAAACTTTCGGGATGAAACGATTATGAAGTTTGACAGGGAAATTCAGTTTTATGTTTCTTATCTCGAATACATCTCAAAAATAAAACAGGCAGGCCTTCTGTTTTGCTACCCGGAAGTATCAAACACAAACAAAGAAGTTTGTAATGAGGAAGGCTTCGATCTTGCTTTGGCAAATAAGCTGATAAAGCAAAATGAACCTGTTGTGTGCAACAACTTTTTTTTGCGCGGAAAAGAACGAATCATTATCGTAAGCGGGCCTAACCAGGGCGGCAAAACAACGTTTGCACGCATGTTTGCACAACTCCATTATCTCGCCGTTCTTGGCTTGCCGGTTTCCGGGAAAAAAGCAAAACTCTTTTTATTTAATAAGTTGTTTACGCATTTTGAGAAAGAAGAAAATCTTAAACACATGCGCAGCAAGCTTGAAGATGATTTAATACGCATTCACGATTTTTTACAACAGGCAACATCAAACAGCATCATCATTATGAATGAAATTCTGTCTTCCACCACACTGCAGGATGCAGTTTTTCTCAGCAAAAAAATAATGCAGAAAATTGACAGCCTGGATGTGCTTTGTGTTTGGGTAACATTTATTGACCAACTGCTTTCCTTCAGCGAAAAAACCGTAAGCATGTTAAGCACTGTAATGCCTGATAATCCTGCTGTACGCACATTTAAGGTGGAAAGAAAACCTGCTGATGGTTTGGCGTATGCGCTTTCCATTGCAGAAAAATACCGCGTTACTTATGAAGCTCTTAAAGAAAGAATACAAGTATGAAGCCGCTGTTGTTATATAATAATATTGAATTCGATTTGAAGCAACCATCGCCATGGAATGAGAAAGATATGCTTACTGATCTTGATTTAGATACGCTTTTTAAATCGATGGCCGGCAAAGATGATGTGGTGTATGAGGTGGTGAAAAAAACAATTTCAACAGCCATGCAAAATGATGCAGGCACAATTTTCCACCGCCAGGAAATCTTAAAAGATTGTATTGCAAATGCTAATTCATTGCATGCGCTGTATGATATAACCGTTGCAGGTTTGGAAACAAGGAAAACCGGCTGGCTTGGCGTTTTTTCAAGGCATCCGTCGGGTGTGGTTTTTGATTCTATACACACTATTGAAAACTTTGTAAATATATTACGTGAACTAAGAAGTGTGGCAGATGAAAACAGCAGTAAGTTTAATTCAGAAGGATTTAAGCGATTCTTCGGAATGCTGCAGGATGAATTAACGGATGATTACCTGGCAGAAATTAAAGAACATTTAAACATGCTTCAGTTTAAAGATGGCACGTTGATCAGCTATAACCTCGGTAAAGAAAATAAAGGTATCAATCCCCAATTACACGCTTATCATGCAGCAAGAAAAAACTGGTTTCAGCGTCTGTTTGGACCGAAACCAAAATTTTATACCTTCTATATTCACCCACGCGATGAAAGCGGTGCAAGAGCTTTATCAGATCTGAAAAATAAAGGTATCAACCTTGTTGCCGATGCGCTCGGGAAATCGGTTGATCATATTCTTCATTTCTTTATTCAACTGCAAACAGAACTTGCATTTTATATTGGCTGTTTAAATTTATATGAACAATTGCAAACCATGCAGGCAGTGTATTGTTTCCCGGAAGCAATGCCTTCTCATCATCGCAAACATTCATTTACCAATTTGTATGATGTATGTCTCGCATTGAAGATGCATCAAAAAATCATAGGTAACGAAATGAATGCCGACGATAAAAATCTGGTCATCATTACCGGTGCTAACCAGGGCGGCAAGTCAACTTTCTTGCGAAGCGTTGGCGTTGCACAGTTAATGATGCAAAGCGGCATGTTTGTGCCTGCTGCTTTTTTTTATGCAAATATTTGCTCTGCACTTATTACACACTTCAAAAGAGAAGAGGATGTTGAAATGAAAAGTGGAAAACTGGATGAAGAATTAAACAGGATGAACATTATTGCTGAGCATATATCACCAAACTCTTTGTTACTGTTTAATGAATCATTTGCAGCCACCAATGAACTTGAAGGTTCTGAAATAGCAGGCCAGGTTGTGAGGGCATTAACCGAAAAAAAACTGAAAGTTTTTTTTGTTACGCACATGTATGCCTTTGCGCAACATTTTTATAGCAGTGCAGTAAATCACACACTCTTTCTTCGGGCTGAAAGAAAAGAGGACACCAGCAGAACTTTTAAACTGATAGAAGCAAAACCTTTGGAAACAAGCTTTGGAATTGATGTGTATAATAAAGTGTTTGTATCTGCAGGCAAAAAATACTAATGAAGAAATCCGGTAAATCATTTTTAGAAGTTGGTTGAGTTAATAAAAAATTTTTGTTTAGTGGTCCGACGCTTTAATTAAAAACTTATGATCGCATCGTCTAAAAAGCATCTGACCGATATCCTCATAACCGATTTCATGCAAATAATTCAAACAGCTTCTTAAACGGCCCTCTAAAACATTCCAAATTTTCTTTAAATTTTTAATCAGGTTAGTTAAAAAAAGAATTGAATGTTTAAAACATCTACTTTTGCCCGCTCACAGGAAATGGTGTCTTCCTTTAACCGTTCTTTTTTGAACTAATGGCGCCTACAGATTATAAGCAAATAAATTTATTGCGGCATATTATAGTTTGTAGGAATGAAAAAAAATAAAGACCTCTTTCGAACATATCTCCATCGCTTCTTACCTTATTAAATGGACGCTCTTAGTACTACCTGTTTCCATCACAGTTGGTTCTCTCGTTGCGCTGTTCTTATGGCTTTTACAAAAAGCTATTGATTTTCGGTTTGCCAATACCTGGCTGTTATTCCTGTTGCCATTTGCAGGTGTTTTAATACATCTTTTATATAAATATTCAGGCAAAAATGCAGAAGGCGGCAATAATCTCATTATGGATGAGATTCACGAACCGGGTGGCGGAGTGCCTTTCAGAATGGCGCCACTGGTTTTACTAACTACTGTTATCACACATCTTTTTGGCGGTTCTGCCGGCAGGGAGGGGACTGCAGTTCAGATAGGCGGCAGCATTGCACAATACTTTGCAAAAAAATTCAGGCTTTCGCAGCGCGATGTAAAAACACTGTTGATGACAGGTATTGCTGCCGGTTTCGGCGCTGTATTCGGAACGCCTATTACCGGTGCCGTTTTTGCTTTGGAAGTGCTGGCATTGGGAAGAATAAAGCATGATGCATTAATGCCATGTTTTATCGCAAGCGTGCTGGCAGATATTGTTTGTTCTGCCTGGAATATTCATCACACGCATTATAATATTTTATTCAATGAAAAAAACGTTGTTTCGCTGCAATATTTTCATTTCGACTTTCCACTGCTCTGCAAAACGATAATGGCCGGGATTGCATTCGGGCTTGCAGGATATACGTTTGCTGAGATCTCCCATACCATTAAAAATTACAGCAACAGGTGGATAAAAATAAAATGGCTGATACCGGCAACCGGCGGGCTTATCATTATTGCATTTACCTATATACTTGGCACGCAGGATTATTTAAGCCTGGGCGTAACAAATTCCAGTCCTGGCGCTGTGTCTATCCTATCCTGCTTTCATGCCGGAGGCGCAACTTATTTTAGCTGGTTGTGGAAACTGTTATTTACAGCTATTACACTCGGAACAGGTTTTAAAGGCGGCGAGGTAACACCTTTATTCTTTATTGGCGCCGCGCTTGGAAACGCTATCGCTATGCTCACCGGCGCACCTGTTGATTTAATGGCAGGCCTTGGCTTTATAGCAGTATTTGCCGGAGCTACCAATACACCTATAGCCTGTACACTGATGGGGGTAGAACTTTTTGGCGGAGATAATGTACTGTATTATGCAGTGGCATGTTTTACGGCTTATTATTTCAGCGGGCATTCCGGTATTTATCATGCGCAGCGTGTAGGCGTTTCCAAGGTGCACATGTTAAATCATCATACAAACTCAACATTACACGATGTACGGCAAAAACGAATTAAAAGCAGAAAATTATGGTTAAAAAAATCAAACATCATTCATTAGGAAAGCTGGAAATTTATTTGGCGCCTGCACATAAAATAAAACAGGGCAAAAAGAATCTTTTTCGCAAACTGTTTCCCAAATCGGTGTATATGCATTTGATTGAAGAAGCAAAAAAAGAAGGTATTATTAATGCTTCGGCACACAGCACGCATACGAGTTTTACAACAGACGGGAAAATTATTTCCTTCAACGCAGAAAGCGACAATTCAAAACTGGCGATGTGCGTGGAGTTGGTTGACGAAAGAAAGAAACTGGAAACATTTTTTTTAAAGCACCGTGAATCATTGCGTGAAAAAGTTGTGATATATAAAGAGGTTGAATTTTGGGATGCTGAATAACAGGCGACAGGTTGCGCTGCTTATTCTTTCTGATATTCCTCCACGCGGTTTTCAGATAATTCTTAAGCATAAAAATCTGTTTGTAAATTTGAATAGAAATAAAATGTATTAAAATGGAACGTATAGTAATTCAAGTGGATGATGACATTGCTAAAAAATGGCGAATTTCTTCTGAGAAACTTAAGAACAGAATTTCGCAGGAAATAAATGTGAAACTTGCTAAAGAGCTTGCGGATTCCAAAGAAGAGTTTCTTCAGTATTTGGATGAGCTTCGCAATACAATGAAAGAACGTGGGCTTACGGAAGAAGCTCTTCAGGAAATTTTGAATGATGAATGAACTTTTGGTATTTGATACAAACAGCTTAGTCAGCGCATCATTAATTGGCGGAACAACAACTGCGCAAGCGTTAAACAAAGCTATCATATTAGGAAAACTGATTTTTTCAGATGCTACAATGGATGAATTGGTTGAGGTATTATTTAGAAAAAAATTTGATAAATATTTTTTGAATAATGAAGAAAGGTTAGGCTTCATACAACGTATTTCATCCAACACAATTTTCTTTTCACCAACAGAAGTTATCACCGATTGCCGCGACCCGAAAGACAATAAATTTCTTGAGCTTGCTGTAACTGCAAATGCATCCTGCATCATTACCGGCGATAAAGATTTGCTTGAGCTTAACCCATTTCGCGGAATACTTATTTTAAATGCTGCCGATTTTTTAAATAAGCTTTGATGTATTGATATTATTTTTTATTCCGTTCTCAAACTCTTTATCCCGCCTTGCGGGATCTCCGCATAAACATGCTGCATATCATTCACTTCGTAACGCTGCGACCGGGTTTGTCAATTGCATCTTTGATATTACCTTCTGCCAGTTTGAAGTTGAACATTTGAAAAAAGTTCGGCTCTGCAATGAACACCCCGTTTCTTTCTTTAAATTTTTTAATAACAGAGCCATCAGGCACAGTAATATTTATTTGTGCAGTGCTTATTTTATAAATAGCAGCAGCATTTACCAATCCGGGTATTTCCCTTCGCAAACCTGAGGTTAACGGCAGCGGTACACCGGTATTGTATTCTCTGTTGACAGAATTTTTTCCGTTGCGTACAATACGATAGATGTTATTTTTATTTGGATGAAAATCATCAAAACTTTGCTCGTATTGAACCACTAGAAATATTAAGAGGAATGATGTAAAACCTACAATCAATCCTGCGATATTGATAAAAGAATTGGCCTTATATCCTAATAAATTTCTCCATGCTGTTTTCACGAAGTGTCGTGCAGGGAAATAATTTTTGAACATAGAAGATTGATTTGTGATGTGTGATTTTTTGCTGTAAACTAAAGCCACTTCCGGTTCACTACATTTTCAGTGTCAATGTACATGCCAACGCTGAAATGATTTGCAGGCAACGGTTTTAGGAGCGCAACCTTCTTAAAAGTGTTCGGAAATGAACATGTACTGTGCGAAAACATATTTATTTGAAGTTTTTAAATTGGCAATTACAAACTATCTTTGAAACATTATCCAGGCGATGGAGTTCGCCTTTAACCGCCGTAAAAAGCTGATGACTCCTGTTCATAGTTTTTAAAATTTGTTGCTATGTACAGGAATTTGTTATTTATAGGAATAGGCGGTTTTATGGGCAGCATTTGCCGGTATTTATTGCAGCAGTTTGTACAAAATAATTATCCCTCTTCTATTCCTTATGGTACTTTAATCGTAAACATTATTGGCTGTTTTATTATCGGCCTGGTGTACGAGTTATCTTCTAAAGGCAATTTGCTTTCATCTGAAATGAGGCTTTTTCTTGCAACGGGTATTTGCGGTGGCTTCACAACATTTTCTTCATTCGCTTATGAAAACGTTAGCATGGTACTCGATGGCGAGTTTCTTTATCCTTTATTATATCTCTTGATGAGCGTTGTGATAGGTTTCGGCGCTGTTCATGCAGGCATATTATCCATCAAATTAATATTTTGATTATGGAGTTGAAATATGATTCGAAGTTATTGCGCGTTTTTGTTGGGTCAACAGATAAACTGGGCCATCAGCCGCTGTATGAAGTAATTTTATTTGAGGCGCGAAAACTAGGACTTGCAGGTTGTACCGTACTCCGCGGTATTATGTCTTTTGGAGCGTCTTCACATATCCATACTGCAAAATTGATTGAAATCTCACAAGACCTGCCGGTTGTAATAGAAGTTGTAGACCACAATGAAAAAATAAATGCTTTTGCAGAAGTAGTTGGCCTGTTGCTTGAAAAGGCAGATTGCGGAGGTTTGATAACTATCGAAAAAGCCGGTGTACTTTATTATAAATCGCACTCACAAAAAAGGAAAGACGATGCAAAACATAATGAATAATATCTGGTTTGTTGCTGCAATATGGATGGGGCTTGCCTTAATAGCAAGCTTGATTTCCATTCGCGTTGGCATTTCTGTGGCATTGATAGAAATATTAGTAGGCGTAATTGCCGGAAATTTTCTGGGCATTCACTCAACTACGGAGTGGATGAATTTTCTTGCGATGCTTGGCAGCGGTATTCTTACTTTTTTAGCCGGGGCAGAAATCGATCCTGTATCCTTAAAGGAAAATTTCAAGGCAAGCTTTATTATCGGAACGCTTTCCTTTCTAGTCCCTTTTCTCATTGTATGGTTTATTGCACAATATCTTTTAGGGTGGGAATTACATCAGGCTCAAATAGCAGGGATTGCATTATCCACAACATCGGTGGCGGTAGTTTATGCAGTTATGATTGAAAAAGGATTAGGTGATACTGCTATGGGAAAAATGATTTTGGCAGCTTGCTTTATTACTGATTTTGGAACCGTACTTGCATTGGGCATCCTCTTCGCGGATTTTAACATTTGGCTCCTCGTATTTGTTGCGGTTCTTTCTGTTGTTCTGTGGTTCATGCCAAAGTGGACAAAATATATTATCGGTCATTTAGGTGCAACAAGAGTAAGTGAGCCGGAAGTGAAATTCATTCTTTTTATTCTTTTCTTTTTAGGTGGATTATCCACTACGGCAAAAAGCGAAGCTGTGTTGCCTGCATATTTGATAGGGCTTGTTGTGGCAGGAGTTTTCATTCGTGATAAAACCCTTGTGCATCGCATGAGAAGCATTGCGTTTGCCATGTTCACACCTTTTTATTTTATGAAAGCAGGGCTCTATGTGTCGTTGCCGGATGTATGGATTTCATTAGGCATTATCATCCTTTTTTTAGTAATTAAGATTTTGAGTAAAGTTATTGTCTTTCCTTTTGCAAGAAGATACCAGATGAGGAAGCGGGAAGCAAGTTATACAACCCTGTTGATGGCAACCGGGCTTACATTCGGAACAATTTCTGCACTTTTCGGATTGAACAATCATATCATTGATCAAAAGCAATACACCATTTTGGTTACTGTAGTTATCCTAAGCGCTGTTGTGCCTACATTAATTGCACAAAGATTTTTTCAGCCACAAATAACTGTAATGCAAGCCTGGGGGCGGCTGAGAAGAATGCATCAATCAAAAAATGGCTTCAGTAAAACCAAATCACTTACTGATAAATTAAGGGAAGAAAAAATAAAATCTCATGTATAAAAATATTCTTGTTGCTTATGATGGCTCTGATTCAGCAAAGCTGGCAATAAAAGGAGCAATTGAGCTTGGCAGGAAGTTAGGCTCAGGCATAACGGCTTTATGGGTAAGAGATTCGTTGCCTCATTTTGCAGAAACGATTGATGAAATAGAAGAAGAAAAAGAAGTAACGAACAGCTATGAACAAAAATTGTCGGATGAAATAGAAGAGCTTGAACAAAAGGAAGGCTTCAGCATTGATTTTATTTCTCTTCCCGGCAATCCGGCAAAGGTAGTGGTTGAATATGCTACCAAATTTCACAGCGACCTAATTGTGACAGGGCATACAAGTCATCATAATTTATGGGGAAATTTATTAGGCAATACGGCAGATAAGATTAGTGACCATGCACCATGTAATGTATTAATCGTTAGAAAGAAAAAATCAGAATTAAACGCCAGATAACTATTGACTGCATGCATATTCTATGTGAAAATGTAATGGAAACCGGTTTGGCTTAATCAGTCATGAAAATTAAAAACAGCTTAGGTATAACCGAAGTATAAATAAAAACATATCAATGTTAGCAATACCTGAAGAAAGGCAACACATATTCAACTCTACAGCTTATATGATAGAGAAGAAATTGCTTGACTTACAGTCATACATTAAAGCACACTCGCAGAAATTAAGATATGTGAGCTTAGAATATACTTCGATATTATCAGAGGAAGATATGTTGCAAATTGAAGAGGAAATTGAAAGAATGTATGATCTGCTCGAAGGTTTTTGTAATGATTATGGCGTACGCAAAATGAAAACGGCCATGCAATCGGAGTTAATGGTGAAGGCTAATTTTTTATGGGAAGATTTAACCGGCGCAGTGAGTTTAAGAGGATACGGCGAATTGGATAAATCAATAGTCAATGATTATACAAACAAAATGAATATAATAATTGATTCAGTAAACCAGCTTATTCAACAACTCACCAAAAAAAATCATTATGCAAATAACAAAGGTTAAAGCACGGGAAGTGCTTGATTCAAGAGGCAATCCAACAGTTGAGGCAGAAATTACAATTGATAAAAATTTTACAGGCAGGGCTATTGTTCCTTCAGGTGCAAGCACCGGCGAAAAAGAAGCAGTGGAACTCCGTGACGGCGATGCGAAACGCTATAACGGCAAAGGCGTAACGAAAGCGGTTAATACTGTAAATACAACCATCGCCAAGATCATTACAAATAAATCTTATGAAGGCCAGCAGGCATTAGATGATGAATTAATTCAGTTGGATGGAACAGCATATAAATCCAATCTCGGCGCTAACGCAATTCTTGCAGTTTCAATGGCGTATGCAAAAGCAATGGCCACTGCGCATCAACAACCGTTATATCAATATCTGAAAAGCGCTGACAAGTATTTGATGCCGGTTCCCTGCATGAATGTGATCAATGGCGGTAAACACGCTGATAATAATGTGGACTTCCAGGAATTTATGATAGCACCTCACAATGCGCTTTCATTTAAAGAAGCTATAAGAATGGGCGAAGAAACTTTTCATGCATTGAAAAGCATTTTAAACAAAAAAGGATATTATACCGGTGTTGGTGATGAAGGCGGCTTTGCTCCAAATCTCAAATCAAATGAAGAAGCGGTTGAAGTAATTCTTGAAGCCATCAACAAAGCAGGTTATAAACCCGGCGATGATATTTCCATTTGCCTCGATCCGGCAACAAGTGAAATGTGGGAAGATGGCGGTTATGTTTTCTTCAAATCAACTAAACAAAAAATAACAAGCGAAGCATTATTGCAAACCTGGAAAAAATGGATTGATCAATATCCAATCGTTCTACTGGAAGATGGCATGGCCGAGAATGACTGGAACGGATGGAAACTACTCACAGAAGAATTAGGTAATAAAATTGAATTAACAGGCGATGATATTTTTTGCACCAATCCTGCCATTGTGCAGCAAGGCATTGATGAAGGTGTGGCCAACTCAGTTTTAATAAAGCTGAATCAAATCGGCAGCGTAAGTGAAACATTGCAAACCATTAACCTTGCTTACAAAAACAATTACAATTGTTTTATATCGCATCGCAGCGGTGAAACGGAAGACACATTTATTGCAGACTTAACCGTTGCTGTAAATGCGGGTCATTTAAAAACAGGCAGCGGTTGCAGAAGTGAACGGGTTGCTAAGTTCAACCAGTTATTACGCATTGAAGAAGAGCTTGGAAACAATACTTCGTTTGCAGGTATCAAAGCTTTTAAAAACAAATAGCGTAACATGTTTACACAATAAATTTATTTCACCCTACAAGTAAGGCATGCGAATGTGTATAGAAAACAAAGAAATTAAGTAAAGTTTAAACCGGTACAACATGCGTATAGCAGTAATTAGTGATATTCATGCAAACCTGCCTGCATTGGAAGAAGTGCTGAATGGCATTGATTCGCAAAATGTAAAAGCGATCTATTGTTTGGGGGATTTGGTGAACCAGAATGTATGGAACAATGAAGTGGTTGAATTGATTCGTGCAAGAAGAATACCCACGGTAAGAGGTAACCATGATGAAGGCATTGCGGCAGGACTGCATTTCTTTCCTTTCTCCTATACCTTTCGTGAGGCAAGGGAATGGGGAATCCAGGCTATTAATTACACATTGCAGCATATAACGGATGAAAACAGAAATTATCTTTCTTTATTGCCTTTGAAGCGCTGCCTTAGTATTCAGCAAAAAAACGAGGAGCCCTACACTATTACGTTATTGCATGGCAGCCCCCTTGGAATTAATGAAAAGATATTTCGTTTTTTGTCCTACGATTATTATGCATCCATGATTGATATAGCAGCCACAAATATTTTACTCACGGGCAACACCCACACGCCACATCATAAGATAGTTACCAAAGAAGAAAATGGTAAACTTACTTATTATCATCTTATCAACCCCGGTTCAGTAGGACGGCCTAAGGACGGCGACTGGCGTGCTTCTTACGTCATCATTACGCTTAACCCCTCGCTGTCATTACGCACCGACAAAGATGCTGTACAGGTTGATTTTTACCGCATCAAATATGATTTGGGCAAAGCCGTAAAAGCTATTAAACATAACGGACTGCCCGTTTATTTCGGCGGGTGTTTAATAACAGGATAATTTATAAAGACTGATGATCGCTACCCTCTCAAAAAAAATTGCCATACGTTTTATTATATTATTGGGTTGTATAAGCCTCTTTGCAGACATGACCTATGAAGGTGCACGCAGTAACGGGCCTTATTTAGCGATGCTTGGCGCAAGCGGAACTGTGGTTGGTCTTTTTGCAGGATTAGGCGAATTGATCGGATATGGACTAAGATTGGTATCGGGTTATATCAGCGATAAATCGCATAAATATTGGGCAATCATGTTTACGGGATATACGTTGAATTTATTATCGGTGCCATTATTGGCGTACGCAGGATACTGGCAAATTGCCGTAGTATTAATGATGACTGAACGTGCAGGCAAAGCTATTCGTAACCCTACAAGAGATGCGATGTTATCCTTCGCTTCAAAAGAAACGGGAAGAGGATGGGGTTTTGGCCTGCACGAATTTATGGATCAACTGGGTGCAACTTTAGGTCCTTTGCTGATTAGTGCAACTTTATATTACAGGCAGGATGATTATCATACTTCTTACCTAATGCTTTTTATTCCCGCGCTGTTTGCCTTATCTCTTTTGATAGCCATAAAAAAATTATATCCGCATCCGCAGCAACTTGAAATAAAAAGAGTTGAATTTGATGAAGCGGAAAAAATCAATTCACCTGTATTTATTTTATACACCATTGCAGCGATGTGCCTTGCTGCCGGTTACGCTGATTATCCTTTGATCGCTTATCATTTTAAAAAGCATGCTTTAATGAATGATGCCTGGATACCGGCTTTGTATGCATTGGCAATGATGAGTGAAGGCTGTACAGCGCTTCTTACGGGCTGGCTGTTTGATAAAATAAATGCATGGATAATCATTATTGCTACAACGCTCAGTATGTTTTTTGCACCGCTGGTATTTTCGGTGAATGCACATATGGCAATTACAGGAATGGTTTTATGGGGTTTAGGCATGGGCGTTCAAAATTCTGTGTTGAAGGCAGTTATTGCCGGCATTATACCTGCAAACAAACGCGCAACAGCATTTGGATTGTTTGATACGTTTTACGGAATTGCATGGTTTGCCGGAAGTGCATATATGGGTTATTTATATGATACCTCAGTTATAACACTTATTGTGTTTTCCGTGAACATGCAGTTTATTACAATTATCATTCTCATCATTTTTATGGTGAAGTACAAAAAACAAATCAATAACAAATGAAGCTTGCATTCATCAGCGATATACATGCTAATCTGCCTGCTTTAGAAGCAACCTGGAATGATATACAAAAACAAAAACCTGATATTATTTTTTGCCTTGGCGACCTGGTAAATTTTGCCGGATGGGATAACGAAGTCATTGAATTTATCCGTAATAAAAATATACCAACCTTACAGGGTAACCATGATGAAGGCATTGGTTATGGATACGATACATTTAATTATTCATATAAAACAGAAGCACAGCACCAGTTCGGCATTGCTTCAATAGAAAGATTACGCACTTCCGTAACGGAAGAGAACAAAAGGTTTTTAAGATCGCTTCCTTTCTCTGTAAAACTGGTTTATAAATTTCCGTTTCATCATATCACCATTGCACTGGTGCATGGTAGCGTGTTCAGCAATAACGATTATATCTATCCCAATACAAAGGATAAAGATTTATTAATAATGCTTGATGAAATTGACGCCGATATTTTATTAATGGGCCATACGCACAAGCCTTTTCATAAAGCTATTTTTTGCGAAGAAGAAAATCGCAAACTCTATCGCCATGCCATTAACGTTGGTTCTGTTGGCAAGCCAAAACATGGCAATAATAAATCTTGTTATACTTTGTTGGAGATTGACGAAGCAATCAGTTTAAATGAGCCAGATGCAGTTAGGGTGCATTTTAAATATGTAGCCTATGATACCGCTAAAGTAATTAACCATATTCATGCATTGGGTTTAGGCAATGCTTATGATGATTTTTTAAAGAATGGCGAATCTTAAAAAGTGCAACAATGAATATAAGGCAACTCATGTTTGATGTAGATAAAGCTTTGCAGCGACCATCGCTGGTGGAAATTGCAGCATCGGTTGAGGCCGTAAATGGTGTTGAAGGTTTAAGCATTATGGTAACCGAAGTAGATATGGAAACGGTTGGGATGGAGATAACGATTGAAGGAGAAAACCTTTCTTATGATGCTCTTGTAAATGCCATAGAAAAAACAGGCGCTGTAGTGCATAGCGTTGATCAGTTAATCGCAGGCAAAAGATTAATTACCCCTGTAAGAAGAGTGCGATGAAAACTTTTTTTCAAAAGCAGTTGTTTGCGCTGGTGCTCGGATTAATAGATGGCATTCTTACTGTGTTAACACTGGCTACAGGAAAAGTTTTAACGACAAACGGTGAAAGTTTTTCGCTGAGCCTGGCCTTAAGAGTGGCGTTTGTTACAGCTATTTCAGGAAGCTTTGTTTATTTTATTTCAGAATATTCAAGGCAAAGAAATTTATTGATTCATGCAGAGAAAGAATTGAATCTTGCCAGTCATGGAAAGCTGGCCGTATCCAATCTTGGCAAACAAATTTTAAAGCAAACATGGATGAGCGTTATTGTAAGCGGCAGCTTTAGTTTTCTGGGTGCATTCATACCTATTTCCGGTGCAGTATTTTTTCCGGGGCAATCATGGCTATCAATAGTGATTGCATTGCTCATACTGGCTTTACTTGGATTTAGTGTGGCAAAGCTTGTTTATGGCAATACTTTTTTATGGATGATAACTTTAGTGTGTGCGGGTATTGCAGTAAGTTTTATTGGTTATAAGCTGCATGTGATTTAAAGATTGAAATAATTTTTAATTGATGGATTTACTTCAAAAAATAATTGAATTAAAAAATATTATAGATGGTTATACTGATGATAGTATAATGCGTGAATTAAATGCGCTCGAAACCAAGCTGAAAGAACAGCGCTTTTATATTGTCGTTGTCGGTTTATTTAAACGCGGTAAATCAACGCTCATCAACGCATTGCTTGGAAAGGATATTACGCCTGTTAGTGTTACGCCACTTACTGCTATTGTAAGCGTGATTGATTACGATGCAATGCCATCTGTAAAAATTCATTTTATAAACGGGGAAACTTTACAAACAAATATTGCAAACATTGAAGAATATGTAACTGAAGATAAAAATCCTGAAAACATAAAGCAGGTGAGCTATGTAAGAATTTTAGACGATGCACCTTTCTTAAAAAATGTTTCAATGGTTGACACGCCGGGCATTGGCTCTTCTTATGAGCACAACACAGAAGCCACGCTTGCTTTTATTCCACGGATTGATGCGGCATTATTTATTTTAAGCGCAGACATTCCGGTATCAAAAACAGATATTGAACTATTAAAAATGTTATACAAAACAGCCCCGCAAATAATTTATGTTTTTAATAAAGCTGATTTACTAAATGAAGATGACTTGCAAAAAATAACAGAGCATAATAAAATTGTTATCGCAAAAGAATTGCAAATATCCAAAGATGCTATTCAGTTGTTGATTGTTTCAGCCAGGCAAAAAAATATTCAGGCATTAAAAAGTAAATTATCGTCATTTTCTAAAGCAGAGAAAACGTCGTTGGTAAAAACTTCTTCTTTAAACCAATTTAACCTGCTTCGTTCGAAAGCCATTTTGCAAATTCAATTAAAACGCGATGCCTTTTTAATGCCGTTGAATGAACTGCAAACAAAGCAATCGCAGTTGCATGCATCCATACAGTTAATGAATGAGCAAAAAGATGAATTCGAGAGCATCATTAATGGCAAAGTAAAACTGTTACAGCAAACCATTCACGAATCGGTAAATGACGCATCAAAAAAATTGCGTGATGAAGTATATGTAAAGATTTATACATTGGTTGAAAATAATTTATCTGCAGAGGAAAACACCATGGCTTTGCAGCGACTCAACGATCTTATATTGAATAAATTCAACGGTTTAAAAACAGAGTGGGAACAAAAATCCAAAGAGCATTTTAAAAATTTATTATCACAATACAGCCAGCGTTCCCAAAGCTTTTTAAATGAACTGGCAAAAAATCTTACAGCATTATTAAACTTCAATTTTGAATTAATAGCAGGCCAGTTTGATTTAAATATTTATAGCAGCTTTTATCTAACGCTTGATAGTGGCATATCACCGGTTTACAATCAGAATACCTTAATGAAAACTTTATTTCCGAAAGCTGCAAAAAAAAACCTGCAAACCAAATGGCAGCAGCATTACAATGAAATTATCGTGCGCAATACATCTGCCATTATTTATGATCTGCAGTATAAAATCCAGGAATCATTCCGCAAGTTCAATTACGACTTGAATAATCGCCTGGATGAGCTGTTGAATAACATCAATAAGACATTACAGGATACACAAACAGAACGAATAAATAAAGCGTTGGTGGTAGAAGACAGAATCACCCATCTCAATAATAAATTGCAGGCCTTGCAGGAATTATAATTTTAAAATACAGTATATGAAAACAAAAGTCTGGGCTGCAGGTGGCATTGTTTTAAATCAGGATAATGAGTTGCTAATGATATACAAACGCAGCAAATGGGATTTACCTAAAGGACATGTAGATAAAAATGAAAGTTTTGAATCATGCGCCTTGCGGGAAGTAAAAGAAGAAACCGGCCTAAAAACATTGAAAATTATCCGGTTTGCCGGCATTACCGAGCACGAAGTTTATGAAAACACCTTGCGGGCTGAAGTGATAAAAGAAACACATTGGTTTGAGATGAGGGGTGATAAAAATGAGCAATGTCATGCTCAAGCGAATGAGAGTATCGAATGGATACGCTGGGTGCCGCGAAGCGAAATAGAAAGATTCTTACACAACTCATATGAAAACATACAAAAAATAGTTGCAAAGACATTAAAAGGCAATTCTAATAAGTTTTAGTGAGAAAAGTATTTATCCAGGTCTGTTACATGTAATTAAAATTATTAGCATTTTTTAAAATACGATTACATGTTACAAAAAACGACTGCGTTAAACGTTAATTTATAGCGAAGCTCTTTATTTTTATAGCTCAGCTTTTTAAGAGAACAAGATCAAATCTCCTATCGCTGTATTATATTTCCAGTAGTGTTAGGTTTCAGAGTATTTTCTCTTATTGGTGTATTGCAACCGTCTTTATTTAAAATACCAATTCTATCGCCTGGCATTATTTTAAAAAGATCATTTGCTTTGTAGCGATTAGTTTTCCGTTTACAATTAATGAGTACTGATAGCTGCCTGCTGAAAGTGTTGAATTATTGAACTTCACATTGCCTTTGCCATGTCCGTTCAAGTTCACTTCTTTCAAAGTAGTTCCGCTTTTATCTGTGATTATCAATTTAGCCGAATAGTATCGTTGCGGGAGTGTGTAACGAATGGTGGTACTGTTTGCGAAAGGATTGGGAACATTCTGTTCGAGCGACGAGGAAGAAATACTTATCCCCGGTGTATTTCCACCTGCAGCAGACGATTTATTATTGATTATCGACTCAAGTTTCTCTATTCTTTTTTCGAAATCATCATTTTGCATTTGAAGTATATCGCTTCGTTTTTGCAACGAATCATTCTTCACTGATAACTCCTGTACCGCTTTTACGAGTGGCACCACAAAATCACTGTAACGCAATCCATATAGATCTCTATCGTTCTTTGCAGCATCCACGCCACTAAAATCGTACTTCAGTTCTTTTGCTGCTTTTTCTACATCCTGAGCTACGAAACCAGTATATAATATTTGCTGCTTTGCATTGCGTGCATCTATTTCCTGCAGCGAATTTTTTTGAGCGAATGGTTGCCCGTTTTTGTCATTTACCGAGGGACGCCACGCTATTTTATCAAAAGCATCGATATCAAGGTTGTAAGTGACCGGCTTTAGTTTATTAATGAAGGCAAGACCGGGAACATTTTCTTTGATGTTCTTCTTTACACGACCGTCGGAAACATTTGTCCAGTTTGCAAATCCACCAATTGAGGTGACATAATTATTTCCTATTCTCACCTGGTTTGATGCTGTAAGCAGTGCGTTATTGCCAAGCGCCGTACCATTATATATATCGGAAGATGTGACGTTTGTATTTGCGCCGATAAATGTATTGTTCCAGCCATGCGTTGAAGAACCTGCAAAAGTTCCAATGGCTACATTGTACCACGAATCATAGTTCTGGTTCAATGCCCAATATCCGACAGATGTGTTGTAGTTACCGGAAGAGTTGTTATACATTGAGCCATATCCTGTGGCTGTGTTATAATTTCCAATGGAATTATTAAAAAGTGCATAGGATCCGCTTGCAACGTTGCATAACCAAATGATTGATATCCGTGTGCAAGTTTCGAACGGTAATATTAGCAATACTGCAGGCACTATATTAATCATGACTGTTATCAGTAGATGCTAATTATAAAATTTTTGTTGTGCTGAAAAATTATTTGAAGAAGTATTTTATCCGCGCTCTAATTGCAGCTTGCATTTACTGTATTACAGTAGGTATATTTCTCACAAAGGCAAAATATCAATCAGTGTGGTTGCTTTTTTTAGGTAATGCTTTGTACATGTTAACTGCCGGAACACTTATTTATTTAAGCAATAAAGTAAAAAGGCTCAATCATTCATCTGTAACTTCAACCATTTCCGGTCATATTCTTTCACTCACCGGAGCGGCCATATCGGTGATTTTATCTGTCTTGTTATACCTGGCATTTTCACTTGATAGCAATGGTGAAAAATTGCATAAAGCACCTGCATCATTGTCTGCAAACCCCATATTTAGTATGTTGCTTATTTTAATGGTTACAGCAGCTCTGGGCAATACGATTGCCGGCTTTTTTGCAGTGCTTTTTACATCGTTTGATACAAGCAGTAAAAAACCGCATAACTGATTTTGAGTCTGACTTTTGAACATTATATAACAGTGCGCTTATTATTGCTTTGATAATTATCGAGGCAGCGATTGGTTACGCCATAGTAATAATGTAGTTAATAAAATGAACTCACGAAATGGTCTTTGGCACTGCCCTCTTTTCATCGGTAAATTCTTCTTTGCGCAACAGTTCATGCATGTATTGAAGTTTTAGATGCTCGTACAAAGAGTGCTTGTCTATTACTGCCGTATAAAAGCAATATCCATAGCAAACACATCTCCCAAAAGCGGTTACATTTTCGGTATTAAAGAGATGAATGACGGAGTTTGCAGGTTGGGCCAGTTCAATCGCCTTTTGAACAGCAACATTCGCATTTTCCGAAAAATCGACAGGTATTAATATGTTTGTAAATAGTAGCATAATACTTGTGCTGATAAAATGGTATTAAGTTCCAGGCAAAATATGTTGCCATTATTAGCAAATTCTTAAACGGGAATTAGAATTTAATTAGAAATGATATTGTTGTGGGAATATTAATATTGAAATAAAGCGACAGAAGTTGGTATGGAGGAGACAAGAATTCTGATAGTGGAAGATGAGCAAAAGATTGCTGACACTTTAAAGTTCGGTTTATCGGAACATGGGTATGATGTTGAAGTGTCTTATGATGGAAAAATTGGCCAGCATATCTTTGATGCCCATGATTTTGATCTCATCATTCTT
>DASUGF010000080.1:0-11540 GCA_036274175.1 Parafilimonas sp. | reverse complement strand
TAAGAAACATTCAGTCCATCCTGCTAATAAAACCAAAACCTTTCACCAAACGAAAATCTGTAGTACACAAACCGGAACTCAAAAAAAATGAAATGCAGTATTTACTGGCTTCTCCGCCGGTTTAGCTGCAATGTGGGTTAGAAATATCTTTTGTCCTTATTTTTTCATAGTCTGCAACAATCGCTTCAGGTTTTCTTTTTGGCACACAATCAACAAAGGTTTTGTTATCAGCAAATACTTTTTTAAGCTGAACATCTTCAAACAGCTCTTTGTATAATTCATCCGGCGTTTGCATAGTGTATAATTTTAGAAGTTGGCTTGTTGAAAATAGGCAATAATCGAGATTCAATATTCAATCGTCACCGGATTTCCTGTGCCTGAACGTTGATTTGAGTATTGTGTATCGAGCAGTAAAATTTGCGCTATTCAGAAACAAAAAAGGGAACGATTGCTCATTCCCTTCTATACCTTTTCCGAAGACCAGCTTAACCTAAAGCTACTCTTTTGAACTCAATTACCTTGAGATCTTTATCTGTATCTTTTAAATAATCTGCAACTGATTTAGCACCGTCTTTTACGAAAGCCTGTGCCAATAAAGTTTGTTCTTTAAAGAAAGAATTTAGTTTGCCTTGTGCGATCTTACCAAGCATTTCGTCTGTTTTGCCGGCCATTTTGGGGTCCTGCTTCATTTGCTCGATAGCGATATTCCTTTCCCGTTCGATGGTTTCAGCAGGCACTGAAGCGGCATCAACAGCAACAGGATTCATTGCTGCTATCTGCATAGCAACATCTTTACCTGCTTCAGCAACTTCTTTATTCAAGCCAACCAAAACACCCATACGATTGGCACCGTGGATATAAGAAGCAACATAAGGCGCATCTATACGCTCAAATTTTGTAATACCGATCTTTTCGCCGATAGCAGCCAGCTTATCATTCACCAGGTCTGCAACAGTTGAATTATCAACTTTGGTCGCATTCAATTCATCCAGTGTTTTTACATTGTTTTTAATAGCGGCATCGGCAATGCTTTGCGCAAAAGCGACAAAGTCTGCATTTTTGGACACGAAGTCAGTTTCACAGCTCACACAAACTATGATTCCAAATTTATTATCGTCTGTTGTTTTTGCTAAGATCACACCTTCTTTTGCCTCACGGTCGCTACGCTTTGCTGCCACTTTCTGGCCTTGCTTGCGCAACCAGTCGATAGCTGCTTCAAAATCGCCGTTTGTTTCTGTTAAAGCTTTACGGCAATCCATCATGCCGGCGCCCGTTGCCTGGCGCAGCTTATTTATTTCTGCTGCTGATATAGCTACTGTACTCATTTTGCCCTCCTTCCTCCCTAAAGGGAGGTATTTGTAAGTTGCATTATTTATGCAACCACCTTGAAAATTTTATTTTATTCGTTCCAAGCTGCTGTGCTGGTCATAAACCTTAAATAACTTCCGCCGAGGCGGATCGGTTTATTTTATCTTGGTCCGCCACCCCCTGGTGCAGGTCTGCGGCTCGGTACACGACGCTTGGTTGGCCCACCGCCTCTCTGCCTGTCTCCACCACTGCCTTCACCACGCCTGCGTCCACCTTCGGATTCAGCCTCTGCCTGCATACGTGCGGCTTTCTTTTCTGCTTCATTATCTACATCTTCTGAAGTAGCTTCTTCATCTTTTGCTGCCTGACGTTCTGCCAATCCTTCGGTTATTGCGGCAGTGATATAATTGGTGATGATAGCGATTGATTTGGTAGCATCATCATTTGCAGGAATCGGGAAATCAATTTTATTAGGATCAGAATTGGTATCTACCATTCCGAAAGTTGTAATACCGAGGCGTTTTGCTTCTGCCAATGCAATATGCTCATGACCGATATCCACAATGAACAAAGCTGCCGGCAGACGGCCCAATTGAGCGATACCGCCTAAAACCTTTTCCATTTTTTCCTTGTCGCGTGTTAACGTCAGGCGTTCTTTTTTAGTAAGGCTTTCCGCGCTGCCGTCATTCAGCATTTTTTCAATGCTCTGCATTTTCTTTACACTTTTACGAACAGTGTTGAAGTTGGTGAGCATACCACCTAACCATCTTTCTGTCGCAAAAGGCATGTTTACACGGCGCGCACATTCGCTAACGATCTCCTTTGCCTGCTTTTTTGTAGCAACAAACATGATCTTTTTACCGCTTTTCGCGATTTGCTTTAAAGCTGCAGACGCTTCCTGTAAAGTATCAACCGTTTTATTGAGGTCAATAATGTGTATGCCCTTCTTTTCGGCAAAGATGTAAGGCAACATTTTAGGATTCCACTTCTTACGCAGATGGCCAAAGTGAACACCTGCTTCGAGTAATTGCTGTTGTAATGAAGTGTTTTGTTCCATTGTATTTTATGATTTGTAATTGTTTTAATATTTTTTAAGCTGCGAGCCATGAGCTTTGAGCGTCGGACAGGAAATGGCTCGTAGCTCGTAGCTGATAGCTCAAGGCTGTCCTAACGTTTACTGAACTGGTAGCTGCGTCTTGCCTTTTTATGACCAAATTTCTTACGCTCAACACCACGCGGATCACGTTTCAATAAGCCGGCTGCTTTTAAAGCAGGGCGGTATTCAGGATTTAATTCGATCAGCACGCGGGCAATACCCAGCTTTGCAGCTTCTGCCTGTCCTTTAACACCACCGCCGGTTGCATTGATAACCACATCAAATTTGTCAAGCGATTCAATGGTCTTTAAAGGAGCTTCCACCTGGTTCTGCAGGTATTCAAGCGCAAAATATTCTTTATAACTTTTATCGTTCACTGTAATGCTACCATTGCCTTTAGTTATAAAAACACGGGTAACGGCTTCTTTACGACGGCCTACAGCATTTTTTTGTTTTTCCATTTATCTGAAATTTTTATTCCCCACCACGGCGGGGCAGGGATTAAAATTTGAATTCTTTAGGTTGTTGTGCAGTATGCGGATGTTGAGCACCTGCATACACAAACAGTTTTTTATACATCTTTCTTCCAAGGCGGTTTTTAGGTAACATGCCTTTTACAGCACGCTCTACAACAACCTCAGGCCTGCGTCTTAAAAGATCTTTCGCAGTCTCTTCTTTTAAACCTCCGGGATAACCGCTGAAGTTCTGGTAAACCTTTTCTTCCAGCTTATTACCAGTAAATTTTACCTTGTCTGCATTCAAAACGATAACATAATCGCCGCAGTCAACGTGTGGAGTATAGTAGGCTTTGTTCTTGCCGCGCAACACTGCCGCGATCTTTGAACACATGCGGCCTACGGTTTGATTGGTGCCGTCGACAACGTACCAGTTACGCTGTACGGTAGCCTCGTTCGCATGTTTTGTTGTGAAATGTAATTTGCTCATTTATATGATTTTAAAGTGCACCCGCCATCCCGGGCTTTATTTTTGGGAGCGCAAAGATGAAGCAAACTATCGTAACAAACAAGAAATTTTTAATCGAACCTCCATAAATAATTGATTTTTAATAAAATTTTTGCTTTAAAATTTAAAAGCAGGTTGTCAGTCACTATTCAGGAAGATTGAACGAGAAAACAAAACACCTCTTTAGGGCCATGAACGCCGGTCACCAGGGTTTTCTCAATATCTGCCGTGCGGCTTGGACCGGAAGCAAATGTTATGGAAGAGGGCAAGCCGCCAGGGTATTTCTTTTTCAGAAGATCAAGCCCGTCCTTTATATCATACACAAGCTGGTTGGTATAAGCCACGCAAATATGAACAGGTGCGTAAACACTTATCGTTCTGCCGCTTTGTACACTGCTTAATACAATACTCCCCGTTCTGGCGATAAGGCATTCGCAGGAAGTGATAGCTGCATCACAATCAGCCAAATCTGTCTCAACACTTAATGGCAGGTTGTGTTGGGCAAGCATTGTTTTGAGACCGGTTTCACCAAGAAAGATCTTATTCCATTGTCTTGCAGCAAACAGGGTTTGTAGTTGCGCTGTAAGTTCCTTGTCATTTGAACAGAAAGAGAAACGGCCCTGTAACCTGGCAAAGTTTTCAGCAAACTGAACCCCAGGGTCGTTATCATCTTTTAAAAAAAATTCCTGTTTGGACGGAACGTCTCCAAAAGGCACAGGCACCGGTGTATTCAGTGCCTGTTTAATCTTTTTCAGAATATTGTTTCTAGCTGAGGTTGTTTTCATGTATTATCATGAAGCTGCCTGTTTGGGAGCCGGTTGAGTGATGCTGCTGTCATAAGGAGGAACACCCGCACTTATAGCTCCCGGATGATGGTTTTCGTTTAACTCTTCATCCTTATCTTCTTCATGTTTTCTGTCTTCAAAAGGCCTTTTCCCGATCAGCGTTTCCACATCGCTTTGAAATAAAACTTCTTTTACCAGCAGTTCCTTTGCAAGCGTTTCCACCTCATGCTTCTTATCAATAAGTAAGGCTTTTGTTCTTATATAGGCTGCTTCAATCAGTTTTCTCACCTCCTCATCAATCATTTCACCGGTTTTTTCACTATACGGTTTAGTGAAAGAATTATCCTGAGCCGGATCGTAAAAGCTAATATTTCCAATCTTTGAATTCATACCATAAACAGTGATCATGGCATAGGCTGTTTTTGTGATTTGTTGCAAGTCGTTGGAAGCGCCGGTTGATATCTTTCCGAAAAATATCTCTTCGGAAGCTCTTCCGCCAAGTGTCATGCAAAGCTGATCCATTAGCTGGTCTGTATTATAGAGATATTGTTCTTTAGGCGTGTATTGCGCATAACCCAATGCAGCCGTACCGCGAGGCACGATGGTAACTTTGAGTAAAGGATAGGCATGTTCTAAAAACCATCCGCAAATAGCATGACCTGCTTCGTGGTAAGCAATGATCTCTTTTTCTTCAGGCGAAATGATCTTATTCTTCTTTTCGAGGCCACCGATAACCCGGTCTATGGCATCCTGGAAATCGCTCATATCAACCATTTCTTTACCCTTCCTGGCAGCGATCAATGCGGCTTCGTTACAAACATTCGCAATATCTGCCCCGGCAAAACCGGGTGTTTGTTCCGCCAGCTTAAATATATTCAGGGTTTGAGAAACTTTAATAGGTTTTAAATGCACCCTGAAAATATCTTCCCTGCCTTTTACATCAGGACGATCAATAGATATCTGCCTATCGAAACGGCCCGGGCGGAGAAGTGCGGTGTCCAGTACATCAGGGCGGTTGGTGGCAGCAAGAATAATGATCCCGCTTTCACCGCTAAATCCATCCATTTCCACCAATAGCTGGTTCAAAGTATTTTCTCTTTCGTCATTGCTTACAATAGCATTTCTGCCACGGGCGCGGCCTATGGCGTCAATTTCATCTATGAAAATGATACAGGGTGATTTTTCTCTTGCCTGTTTAAAGAGGTCGCGGACACGGCTGGCGCCCACCCCAACAAATAACTCCACGAAATCAGAGCCGCTCATACTGAAAAAAGGAACCTGTGCCTCACCGGCCATAGCTTTCGCTAACAAGGTTTTACCAGTCCCGGGAGGGCCTATCAAGAGGGCGCCCTTTGGAATTTTACCTCCCAACGAGGTGTATTTCTTAGGATTTTTTAGAAAATCCACGATCTCCATCACCTCCACTTTAGCTTCATCAAGACCGGCAACATCTGCAAAAGTGATGTTAACCCTGGTGCCTTTATCAAACAACTGCGCCCTGGATTTACCGATATTAAAAATACCGCCTGGCCCGCCGCTGCTGCCGCCGCCGCCCACTTTACGCATGATCAGAACCCACAAGCCCACAAAAAGTAAAACAGTTATAAGCGTATTGGCAAAAGGCCCGAACCATTCGCCCTCATCCCGAACTTCCACAGGAACTTCAGCAATATTATTGTCCCTGTAAAACTGGTCAAGGCTCCTGTTAAAGCTTTCCCAATCGCTTACACGAAATTCAAACAGGGGGGTTGTAGAAGGATTTTTAGTGAAAGGCTGGCTGAATTTGTTGGCATAAAAACTCTTTGAGAGGCTTTCCTGTTTAATATAAACCCTCACAAGCTCTTTATTTCGTACTTTATCTATTTTGCTGACATCGCCATCTTTCAACATTTTTTCCTTGAACTCCTGTTCAGTAGTTGTTTGAATATCAGGTGCGCTAAACTTGAAAACATTAAAAGCTATCAGAATAATTGCCACCAGAGCATATATCCAATATATACTAAAGCGCGGCCCGCGACGCTGGGGTTTTTCATTGCCGCCCCTTTCGTACATATCTGGTTTATTATTATTATTCTTATTATTTTCCTGTGCCATACTTGCTAAATCTCCGCAATATTATTAGGTGGTTAATTATTTAGTTATATTCCTGCAAAATTGCATCGCTCCACATTTCTTCCAGTTTATAAAATTTCCTGCTTTCGGGAAGCATTATGTGTACGACAATGTTTACATAATCGATTAAAACCCATTTTAAATGACTATACCCTTCATGCCTGTAAGGGTTTTCGCCCAATTCTTTTTTTATAGTTTCTTCCACAAAATCTGCGATCGACTTTACCTGGGTTGTACTGGTTGCCTCGCAAATAATAAAATAATCACTCACAGCTTCATGTATTTTCCTTAAATCGAGCGAAATGATGTTCTCACCCTTTTTTTCCTGAATCGCTTTAAGTATAAGTTTAAAAATTCTGGAGTTTGAATTAAGCCTTGTTATCGTACTTTTTTTACGGGAAGCTAAAACGGTAAGTGGTTCCAAATAAGCAACTATTTTAAATGATTAAATTTTGAGGCATTGTGCGCTTTTCGAAAATCAACTATTTATCAGAAAATGTAGTTTCGCCAAAATTAGGAATTCTTTGCCAGCACCTTCAATAAATAATGCGATCGGTCAACGCTTTATAAAATTATTAAAGGTTGATAGCACCAACAACTATGCCATGCAACGGCTGCAAAAC
This sequence comes from Parafilimonas sp., assembly GCA_036274175.1. Lineage (GTDB taxonomy): Bacteria > Bacteroidota > Bacteroidia > Chitinophagales > Chitinophagaceae > Parafilimonas. The sequence goes on along the minus strand of DASUGF010000080.1, from coordinate 4,653 downwards.
GGCGTTGCCGAACATGGTGATGCGTATTTCGCAGTAGAACAAACGGCTGGAAAGGGCCAGTTTAACAGGCAATGGCTTTCTCCCAAAGGAGAAAATATCGTGCTCTCTGTAGTATTGGATACAGGAGCGTTTAGCCTGGATCAGCAGTTTATCCTAAATATGATCGCCGCACTCAGCGCGCAGCAACTATTTAACAAATATTCTGCGGAAAAATCAAAAATAAAATGGCCAAATGATATTTACTGGCGTGACAGAAAGGCAGCAGGCATCCTTATAGAAAACACTATCCGTGGCACAAAATGGCAATATGCCGTTGTTGGCTTTGGAATAAATATCAATCAAACCAGCTTTCAAAGCCAGTTAAAAAATCCTGTTTCATTAAAACAGATCACAGGCAAACGTTATGATGTAATAGAGCTCGCCCATGAGCTTTGTTCTATCCTTGACAAGGAGATACGACAATTATCCATGCAAAAGGAAAGCCCTGTTTTAGAAAAATATAATGCTGAACTATATAAACTGGACCAGGTGATTCAACTAAAAAAAGGGTATGCTGTTCTTTCCGGGCTAGTAAAGGGTGTTGACAGGTTTGGCAAGTTAATAATTGAAAGCAACGGGGAACATGCTTTTGAAACAGGTGCCGTTGAATGGTTGCATAATGAATAAATCTGCGTTTGAACTCACACTTGCTTTGGTCAAATTAACTAAACGTCAATTAAACATTTTGTGAACTTTGGTATCTTTCAGCAATAATCATGATCTATTCATTCAAAGATTTTGTTCCCGTTATACACGATTCATCTTTTATTCATCCGCAGGCATGTGTAACCGGGAATGTTATTATTGGTAAAAATGTTTATATAGGACCGGGAGCAGCCATCCGGGGCGACTGGGGAAAGATAGTAATTGAAGATGGCTGTAATGTGCAGGAAAATTGCACGATCCACATGTTTCCGGGTGTTACCGTTTGGCTTAAAGCGTCGGCGCATATCGGGCATGGCGCTGTGATACATGGCGCGGTAATTGGCAAAAATTGCCTGGTGGGAATGAACAGCGTGATCATGGATAATGTTGAGCTGGGCGATGAGTCTATTGTTGGCGCACTGAGCTTTGTAAAAGCGGACGAAAAAATTGAAAAGAGAAGTTTAGTGGCAGGCAATCCCGCGAAGGTTATCAAACAGGTTAGCGATGAAATGTTGCAATGGAAAACCGCAGGCACCGAGTTGTACCAGCAGTTGCCGGATGAGATGAGATCATATTGGAAAGCCTGCGAGCCCCTGGGCGAGATCCCCGAATTTCAACCTTCACAGGAATTTTTATATAAAACATGGAACGACATAAAAAGAAGCAAAATTCAATGATAAAGAACTGTATTAAATTAATATTGGTAATGTCATTAATAAATTCAGGTTGCAGCGCTCAAAAAGACGCATTGGTAAGCAATATCGAATCTTCTCCCGGTAAACAGCCGGTCGAAGATTCTGTGCTGCGCAAACTACAATCGGATAACGAGTTGGTGATCGCTTATGCCGTTGAAAATTTTGCCTGGGCCCGCTCCATTAACTATCTCATCCTGGTCCAAAATAATAATGAATGGAAAGCTTACCGGTACCATCAAAACCTGATGCGCAGCGGGGCCGGTTCGCCGACTACCTTTAACGAAGTAGCTATCAACAAACCAGCAGCCGATGATGCTTTAAAGTACATTACTGACAATAAAGCCTGGGAGATTAAGGGCGATCCGGAAGGCGGGCCTTGTACAAACGGAAGTAAAAACTGCAATATCAATGATGCTGCCGGCGCCCGTTTATGGATCATCACAAAAAAAGGCGCCATCAACCCGGCCTATTACGCGCCTGAGTTTTATGAGAATTGCTGCCCCGACAAACAGCGTAGCTTATTTCTTTCTGTAATAAAAAAGATTTCAGCGGCTGTTGGAGGAACGGGTGCGGATCAATAATGTTTTCATAATAAATCAATGTATCACCTGTAATCGCTTTCATTCAACGTTTCAATTTCATGTACGAGATCGGGCATATTGCCTCAATACTGAGTGCTGAGTCAAGACTGGTTAATAAACATGCAGCTATTGAACAATTGCTTACAGATAGCCGGCGACTGATTTTTCCTGAAACCACCTTATTTTTTGCCATTGCTACCCAAAGAAGAAATGCAGCTATTTTTATTAGTGAATTGTATGAAAGAGGCGTACGGAATTTTGTAGTGCATAAAGATTTTGATACCACTGCTTTTACCACAGCCAATTTTATTTTCACCGATGATATGCTGGCTGCTTTGCAATCCCTGGCGGCTTTCCACAGAATGCAGTTTTCTTATCCTGTGATTGCTATAACGGGAAGCAACGGTAAAACCATTGTGAAAGAATGGCTGTATCAATTGCTTTCCTCTGATCATAATATTGTGCGCAGCCCCAGAAGCTATAATTCACAACTCGGCGTTCCGTTGAGTGTTTGGCAAATGAATAATGATTTTGATCTTGCCATTTTTGAAGCCGGTATTTCCATGCCCGGCGAAATGCAAACGCTTGCGAATATCATTCGGCCAACAATTGGCATACTTACCAATATCGGTAGTGCGCATGATGAGAATTTTGTTTCATCCCTTCAAAAAACAGAAGAGAAATGCAAACTATTTACAGGTTGTGATATTGTGATCGCCAATGGTGATGATACGGCAGTTATTGAAATTTTATCGCACCAGACAAAAGCGGAATTGATAACCTGGGGAAACGATGCGGCGAATACAATACATATCCTGTCCCAACAAAAAAAAGAAAATACAACCTGTGTTAACCTGCAATATCAAGACAAAATAACTGAGGTTATTATTCCTTTTACGGATGAAGCTTCTATTCAAAATATTATTACCTGTTCCGCAGTTCTGATTTATTTTAAGATACCCGTTGATACCATCAACGAAGGGCTGCAAACATTGCAGCCTGTTGACATGCGCCTGCAATTGATCCCGGCCATAAACAACTGCGCATTGATCAACGACAGCTATAGCTTTGACATCGCTTCTTTTTCTGTTGCGCTTGATTTCATGCAACAGCAAAACCAGTTCACGCAAAAAACGGTCATTCTTTCAGACCTGCCCGGTGAAAATAATAAGGGCGCGTATGCAGAAATAATTTTCATGATGAAGGCAAGAGACATACAAAAAGCTATTGTGATCGGCGAACAATGGAAGACTTATTATCCTTTTTTAAAGGAGCAAATAAGCGATGCAGAACATTTTTTTTCAAGAGCATCTTTTCTTGATAAATTTTCAACCGGTCATTTTCGCAATGAACTTATATTATTGAAAGGCGCAAGAAAGTTTCACTTTGAAAACATAGCCGCTGTGTTGCAACAAAAAGTGCATCGCACGGTACTGGAAATTAATCTCACTGCTATCATTCATAACCTGAATGCTTACAGGAAAATTTTAAGGCCTGGTGTAAAAATTATGGCTATGGTAAAAGCTTCCGGTTATGGAAGCGGCAGCGCGGAAATTGCCAATGCATTACAGTACCACAAAGCCGATTACCTGGCCGTGGCTTATGCCGATGAGGGCGTTGACCTGCGCAAGGCAAATATCCGGCTGCCCATTATGATAATGAATATTGACGAAGACGCTTTTGAATCAGTTATACAGTTTAATCTCGAACCCGAAATTTATTCCATCAATATTTTTAAAAGCTTTGATGCATTTCTTGACAAACAGGGCTTGCAATTTTACCCGGTACATATTAAAATAGATACGGGCATGCACCGACTCGGCTTTGGCGAAGAAGATATAGAAATCTTAACTGATCTGTTGAAGGCCGGCAATCGCATAGTGATAAGATCTGTATTCAGCCATTTAGCTGCCGGAGAAGATGCGAATGAAGATGCATTCACTTTATTGCAAGCGAAAAAATTTGAAGATGCATGCAACGCGATTGAATCCGCGCTGGGTTATACGGTCATTAAGCATCTTTCCAACTCCGCTGCCACATTTCGCCTGCCCCAGTTACAATTTGACATGGTGAGGCTTGGCATTGGTCTTTATGGAATTGATGGCAGCAATAATATGCCCGCATTGCAGCCGGCAGTAACATTAAAAACCACTGTTGCGCAATTGAGAAAAGTAAAAGCGGGTGATACCGTTGGCTATAACCGCCGTGGCAAAATACAATCAGATTCGATGATCGCTACGCTGCGGATTGGATATGCAGACGGCTTAAGGCGTTCTCTTAGCAATGGAATAGGCAAGGTTTTTCTACATGGCAAATTAGCGCCGGTTGTGGGCTCGATAGCTATGGATATGACAATGGTGGATGTTACGCATATTCCCGGGGTGAAGGAACAGGATGAAGCAGAAATCTTTGGGAATAACATTAGCGTTACAGAAGTGGCGAGGCAATGCAATACTATTCCCTACGAAATATTAACAGGCATAAACCAGCGGGTTAAACGCATTTACATTGAGGAATAGGTTTGATGGTGAATGGTGAATAGTCAATGGTCATGTCATGTCCTAAAAAAAGTAGACAGTATTACTACTATTACCTTTTTCTTTTTTTTGCTACTTTTTTTTCTTTTTAGTTTCCACATTTTAATTGTGGATATCCTCTGAAAGCATTGATTTTATTGATACTTACGCTTCCAT
>DASUGF010000079.1:0-56756 GCA_036274175.1 Parafilimonas sp. | reverse complement strand
ACATCTCTTTGCTTATGCCGTATAAAAATAAAAACCTATAAGGCCAATTTTGAATTGTAAAACCGATCAATCATGAAAAACAAGGTGGATACTTTTTCCCTAATAGCAACCTTACGGCGAAATCGGTCAACTTAAAAGTATACCACAAAGCCCCGCAACATTTTTTTATGCGGGGTTTTAATTGGGGCCTTGCGGATACTTTTATATTTGTTAGCGGCGATGCGTTCGACACTCCTAAAATTTCGCAAAGAAAATCTTAAACTGCTATCTTCATGCCGACATAAAAAGCATGAAACTATCAAAATATCATTTAAAGGCAGAAAGCAGCTTTACAAGATTTGAATTTATCAGCGAAGGAAATAAAGGCGCAATTCGTAAGCTCATAGAATTTCAAACTACATCAGAGCCAGAATTTTATAACTTGGCATTTGGTGACAAGGATCCATTAACAGGCGATATAAATGATTTAGCTGTTTCTAATAATGGTGACACAGAAAAAGTATTAGCAACAGTTGTTGCAGCTTTGTATGTATTCTTTGATAATTATCCAACCGCTTATGTTTATGCAACAGGAAGTACCAAAGCTAGAACAAGATTATATAGAATTGGCATAACAAAATTTTATGAAGAAATGCAAAATGATTTTTATCTCTATGGACAAGTTGGCGATGATTTTCCAGAGTTTGAAATAGGCAAAGAATGTGACGGTTTTTTAGCACAACGAAAATTTTAATTAAATTGCATATCATGAAAACAGTTCAAGAGCTTAATAAACGTAAAGTGCCAATAGTGACCATTGACCCTGCGCTTGACAAATACAGAGACAAAATAATGTTCCCTAAAAAACTTGAGAAGGCAAACAAAATGCTGAAAACGGCTAAGCTCCCTCCTAATAAGCACCGCAGCTAATAAATGGTTTGGCAAAAAACTGGCTGACGCAACGCAACCTCAACTTTTGATTGGCTATTCAGCGGTAGTTGTCAGCTGGACGTTATAAATTTGGCGACATCAACAACAATGAGCTTTTAATTATAAATTTAACTGTAGTTCGGGCTGACAGGAATGCTAATACCAGTTCTTCGCCAAGCTTGGGCCGTTGCCTGTAATTTTTCGGCGACTCTTTAAATTCTAAACTGTGACATTGACATATAAATTAGACCAAAACGATTTTTTACAGCATCAATTATTTTTAGCTTCTAAATCCGAAAGAATAAAACGACAACGCACAACGACATGGCTTATTCTTTCAGCTACACTATTGTTCTTGAGCCATTTGTTTTATAAAAGCGGAGATAATGTTCTCTTTTATTACTTTTTAATTTCTGGAATTTTGATATTTATTTTTTATCCATTTTATCAGAGACGACATTATAAGAATCATTACAATAAATTTATCGCCGACACTTACAAAAACAGGTTTGGACAAACAGCAAACATCAAGTTTACTGACAGTGTAATAGAGACAACCGACATTACAGGAGAATCAAAAATTAACCTAACAGAGTTAGAAAACGTGACCGAAACAGGCAGCTATTTTTTTCCAAAACTAAAAACAGGTGGACACATAATTATTCCAAAAGCTAAAATTGATAACGTCAACGAATTAAAAAATGTATTAAAACAACTTTGTGAAAATCTCAACATTGACTTTGTTGAAGATTTGAGTTGGAAATGGAAATAAAACTACAGGCAAAGAGGTTTGGCAAAAAACTGGCGCGACGTAATGCAACATCTCCGCCTTAGGCGGATGGCTACTCAACAGCAGTTATCGGTTGGACATTATAAATTTGGCGACAACAATAACAATCAACTTTTATCCGCCGCGGCGGATTAGCAGCGGTTCCGGGCTGACGATTTTCAAATACCACCACATCGCCAAGCCTGGGCTGTTGTGTGCTATGCCAACAGACTTTACTTTCCTGAGACTAATGTGTTGACATCAACTTCCAAAGCTTCTGCTATTTTCAACAAAGTTGTGAGTGAAGGATTTGTTTGACCGGCTTCTAATCTTCCAAGAGAACTTGCTGATATATCAGCTTCATATGCAAATTTGCGCGTACTAAGGCCTTTTGCGATTCTTAATTTTTGCAATCTTTTTCCAAAGTCTTTTAGAACTTTATCATTAGAGTTTGACATAAGGATGGAAAGGTGCAGATTTTTGTAAAAAATAATGCACCCAAGTATGGGTGCAGTTAAAAAATTATTATATCTTGCAGCAAAATATAACCGATGAAACAAATAAACTCAATTGCACCAACAGAACAGCAATCACTTGAAGCATTAGAACAACTGCGTGACGCGCTGACTAACATGGGTCATCTTCGACAAAACCTGACCAACTTACGAGACAATGGCTTTACATTGTTGCCAGAAAACAGGAGACTAAAAATACAACCTGTGCTGCGCGAAAAACAAAGTGACCCATTCCATATTGTGCCTTCCCTTCAACTCTGTGGCGACTGGTTGAAACAAGCAGGCTTTGAACATAATCAATATGTGCGCATTATTACTTTAGACCAACTGCTTATCATTTGCCCTGAACTGACTTTACCACGACCCGGAAAATTAAGAAGTGTTTAGGACAATAGAACTGCATACAACAGTGGCATTTGCAATAGCATGGCTTGACACTAAATACTCAACTACAAATCTTTTGTCAGCTTTTGTTTCAGCTTGACGTCTGCTATTCAGCAATTGTTTTTATCTTCAGCTTTAGTTTTTCAATTAAGCATTTGTTCCGGCTGACTGTTCGCTATTGCCATGCCATCGCAAATGCTTCAACGTTGTGCGGCATACAAAAGAAATATTTTACTATATGAAAAGACTAAGACTAACAACTCTATTCTTTATTACATTTCTTATTGGACACGCTCAGACAAAAAACTTCATTGATCAACCATACATTGAAGTAAGCGGCAGTGCAGATACTTTAGTAACACCAAACGAAATTTTTATAAAAATACTTTTATCAGAAAAAGATACAAGGGATAAAGTTCCGATTGAAGAACTTGAACAAAGAACGTTTACTGCTTTAAAAGGTTTGGGACTTGACTTAGAAAAAAATTTGACAACTGCAGACATAGCAAGCAACTTCCAATATTATTTATTAAAGAATAAAGATGTGATCAAGACAAAACTTTATATGCTAAAGGTCAATGATGCAGCTATTGCAAGCAGTGTATTCATTAAACTTGAAGAATTAGGTATTTCCAATATTTCAATCGACAGGGTTGACCATTCAGATCTAGAAAATATAAGAAATCTTATGCGCTCAAATGCTATTGCAAATGCGAAAGCAAGAGCTGAGGCATTGACTAAACCTTTAAATCAAACTGTTGGACCAGCCATTCACATAACCGATACAGAAAATTACAACCAACAGTTACAAGGACGAGTTGCAGGCATTCAAATTCGTGGTGCGACTACTATACAAAGTGACAAATTTAAAGAGCTACCCAAAATAGACTTCGAGAAAATCGACTAATTTGGTCAGGCGGGATTTCGGGATTAATCTCCAAACTCGACCGCAACTTTCAATTGCGAAATCCAGAAATCTCAAAATCAGCAATGCTGTCAACAACATTTACAATAAACATAACAGTAGTTTCAATGTATTCAATCTCTTCTGTTTTGAAGATCTGAAATGCTTTCAAATTCATCAAACAGTTTCACGCTTAAGCTTTCAAATATTTTAAAGTACTTGCTATACACATCATGATGCTGCCGGTCCGGCCTGTAATTATCCGGAAACACAACAGTGCCTGCCGCTTCATCCAGGTCTTTATATATTCCAATCTCGATCGCGCTCAATAAAAAGGCGCCCAACCCAATGCTGTCGCTGTGCTTACTCACACGTAGGGGCTTATTAAAAATATCTGCGATCATTTGTGCACAGAAAGGAATTGAGGCAAAGCTTCCGTTTATAGAAAGGCTTTTGATGGATCTGCGTTCCTGTAAAATTTTGCCGATACCATATATCTCGTATAGAATGCCTTCAATAGTGGCCCGGATAAAATGCGGACGCCCGTGATTTATATTCAAACCAAAATAACAGCCCCTTGCATTCGCGTTCCATATTGGCGCTCTTTCACCCAACAGGTAAGGAAGAAACAATAATCCCTCGGAACCCACTTCCACTTTGGCTGCTTCATTCATCATCAGCTCCATGCTATGCTCTATGTCAAACGGGTTTTTGAATTCACCAAACTGTTTGGCAAACCATTCAAAGATCACCCCTCCGTTGTTGGTGGGGCCGCCGGATATATAACAGTTCTTTGTAAGCAGGTAATTAAAGAAACGCTGCTTTTCATCCTGCAATACCTTTTTACCCACCACCCTTACTGCGCCGCTGTCTTCAATAGTGATGGTGGCCTTTCCGTCGCCCCATACACCGGCGCCAAGCGTGGCAAGACATCCATCGCTTGAACCAATAATAATTTTTACGCTTGCCGGTAACCGCAGCGAAGTTTGATATGCTTTGAGCAATTTACCGGACGAATGAAATACCGGAACAAGCCCGGGCAGCTTATCCGCTTCAATACCGGCAAAATCCAAAGCATCCTGCTCCCAGTTTAGTGAATGAATGTTCAGCAAACCTGTCGCAGAAGCCAGGCTAAAATCAATAAAATATTCCCCGGTCAGTTGCTGGATGATATAACTTTTTACAGACAGAAACTTAAAAGTCTTTTTGAATTTCTCCCGGTCATTATTTTTTATCCAGGTAATTTTTATCAATGGCGACATCGGGTGAATAGGCGTGCCTGTTGCTGTATAAATTTTTTTTCCTAAAGAGGAGGCTTTCAATGCCGACGCTTCTTTTTTACCGCGGTTATCAGACCAGGTAATAACATTGCCGAGCGGTACGCCATTTTTATCGATCGCTAAAACACTATGCATGGAAGCACTGAAACAAATGCATATCACCTTGTGTTTTTGCGGATGGATTTTTTCGCTCAGCAGGGTTTTTAAAACATACAGCATGGTTATAAATATTTGCTCCGGGTCCTGCTCACTGTAATCAGGCTGTATATGAAATGTTGGATATGAACCTTTCATAGATGCAATGAGATTGCCGGTAAGGTCGAAAGCAAAAACCCTTACTGCATTTGTCCCTAATTCAATAGTGATGATACATTCCATAATAACAAGTTTTATATTTCATTTCTGGGCAGGTTATTTTTTCTGAATTCACTCGGCGTAAAGCCTGTTAGTTTTTTAAAAGTGGTTGAAAAATGTTGCGAAGAATAAAAGCCGGTATCCAATGCTATATCCGTCACCGATACATCCTGCCGCTTCAATAGTTTGATCGCTTCGGAAATGCGGATGTTGATGAGATAATTCAAAGGGGAAAAACCGGTAAAATTTTTTACTTTTTCATTGAATGCCGTTGTGCCGAGGCCTACCAGCGCAGCCATCTCATCCACCGTCCATTGATAGTACAGGCGCTGGCGCAGTGTTTGTTCGAGTTGCAAAAAAGTTTTGGGAAAATCTCTTCGCGAATCATTCTGTTGTGTAAGCTGGCGGGTAATTAATATAAGCAGCTCATCAATCAACTGGTTCACCCGGGTGTTGAAACCGATTTCCTGGCGCTGCAGTTCAGCTTTTATGTTTTCGAGAATGGCGCCGGCCTCTTTCAATCTCAGGTGAAGCGCCCGGTTATTCATCAGCAGAATTTTACCGATGGTCAACAGCTCATTTTTCGAAAGACTGCTCCATTTCCCGGGTATTATTTTACCGGCTGGCTCTAATTTTTCTATTTTGATATTGATCCATGAAAGTGTGCCGATATCAAGAAAACCTTTGCCGCCGCCGAATTTTTGTCCTGGCAGGATCATGGCAACATCGCCGGGGTATAAGATGATCTGCTGCTCATGAATGATCCATTCAAATTTTCCGTCGATGACGCAATAAATGCGAAGGCTGTTGGTAGCAGTGGTGTGCAATGAATCCAGTTGAATAGCATTGTTTTTTTTTAAGGCAAGCTCAACGATATGCGGAAATAACCGCAGTTCCCCGGAAGCCCCTTGTTGTAAAAAGAATTGATTCATGCGTTCTTGATGGATAGCTGTTCTAACAACTGGTGCGGTTTGTTGGCTAATATTTTTTTAGGGATAAGTTTGGTTTCATAGTCGGCAATTAAAGCAGCAGCAGTATTTCTTGCCATAGCATATTCCACCACCTCATTATCTTTTCCTTTGCACAAAAGAATGCCAACGCCTGGCTTTTTATGAGGCTTTTTTACATCATGGCCGAGCGCTTCAAGATAGAAATTAAGTTTACCTGAAAATTCCGGCTCAAGCTCTTGCATCTTCAGCTCGCTCCACATAACTTGAGTTAACATGGTCGCCACAATTTGTTCATGAAAAGCAGTAAAGCTTTGTGTCGGCAGTGCCGACACTTTTGTGCTTTTCACAGTATTATTCAAATAGGTTTTTAAATAAGAAGCTGCCGGAGATATGAATTCATCTATAGCATATGCTTCATAAAATTGTTTCATTCTATACATACCGCGACGATTAAAACCATGCAAACCAGGGATTTTGAGTTCACTGTATTTTGCAAGCTCGTTAACCGTGCCCTCGCCCCGGGAACCGGCCGCTACTTTTTGAGAAACGATGCTGCCTGCATTATAATATAACATTACCAGTTCCTCATTTACTTTAGCGAAAGCGCGGGTTCGCGCCTGCTGTATCAACAAGACAACATTTTCAAAATCGGCATTACCGTTATTTTTTTTCTTCAGGGCCATGGCAATAACAATGAAAGCAAACAATTTCGTATAAAATCAACAGCTTAAGCTGGTTGGTCAATAGAATTTTATTGTGTACGTAATAGTAAATATCATTGTTGTCTGACTAAAATTTTAATTCTTGGGCTAAAGCCCTTGATGGGCTTGGTTTTCACTAGCCCCAGGCTTAAGCCTGGGGTTATATAGCGGAATCCTTATCCAACGGGCTTTAGCCCAAGTTAACCGGACAATACTGAGTAAATATAAAATTTTGTAAGGCACGCCTCCACCTATTTTCCCGTTGTACAAAATTCACCACCGGAGATTATTGGAAGTTTTATGTTTTAAAGTTGAGATATTTTGCAGGAACGATTGCGTTCCCTGAACGCTGAAGAATAATTTTATTACTGCTAAAAATTACCCTCTGTATGGAAAACAAATCTTCGTGCCGGTATGCCGGAGTCATGAGCCGCATGCTCATACCACTTCTTCCACTCTTGTTAATTTCATTTGCCGCCAGAAGCCAGACTGTTACCGGGAAAGTAGCAGATGAAGACGGGCTTCCGCTTCAATCCGTATCTGTAATGGTAAAAGGCACTAAAACCGGTACCACTACCGATGCTGCCGGCCGGTACGCTATTACGGCAGAGCCAACCGCTACGCTTGTTTTTAGCTCAGTTGGTTATGTAAGTATTGAACTTGCAGTGAGTAACCGTTCTGTAGTGGATGCGGTGCTTCCCGCCAACCAGGAAAACCTCGGTGAGGTTGTCGTTACCGCCCTGGGTATTAGAAGAACTGACAGAAGCTTAGGGTATTCCGCCACCAGCGTTAAACCGGAAGAACTCACCGTTAACCGTACGGCCAACCCCATCAACGCTTTGCAGGGGAAGGTAGCCGGCGTGAATATTACGCAGTTAGGCACAGGGCCGGCAGGCACATCCAAAATACGCATACGCGGCCAATCGGCGCTTACCGGTGGCGGCAGCCCACTGATTGTTATAAATGGCGTGCCCATAGATAATTCCAATTTCAATGCCAATACTGTTGGTGTTACGGGTGGCGGGGTTTATGCCGATGGTGGTGATGGACTGGCGAGCATCAACCCGGACGACATTGAAAATATGACCATTTTGAAAGGTGCACCTGCGGCAGCTCTGTATGGCAGCCGCGCCGCCAACGGTGTTATCATGATCACTACCAAAACAAAGGGCGCGAACAAAGGGATCGGCGTCACCTTCAACTCGAATTATATGGTTGATGTGCCGCTGGATTATACAGATTATCAGAAAGAATACGGCCAGGGCGAAAATGGTGTTCGTCCAACTACACCCAATCCAACCTCCGGCGAGTGGTCGTTTGGTGAAAAAATTGAGCCGGGTATGACGCAGATTCTCTATGATAACCTTACTGTTCCCTATGTCGCGCAAGGCAGCCGGATAAAAGAATTCTATCGCAACGGAAACAATTTTACCAATACCGTAATGCTGGATGGTATGGGCGAAAAAGGTGGCCTGCACCTTTCTTTAAACAATACCAACAACCAGGGTATTACGCCGAACAACGAATTCAATCGTTATATTTTAAACCTCGGTTTTAACTACGCTCTTTCCTCCAGGGTGAGTTTTGGAGGTAATATAAATTACTCTTATGAAAAGATCAGTAACCCGCCAAATATTGCCAACCAGGATAATTCCATTCCTACAACACTAATGGCGCTGGCCAATACCATGCCGCTGAAAGTGATGGATGAAAATAAATACAATGCTGCGGGTAATGAATATATCTATTCGCGGTTCATGAACCGCACCAATCCTTACTGGATATTGGCAGAACAGTTTCATGATATCAAAAGAGACCGCGCTTTCGGCAATACCTTTCTTAAATACAATATTCTGCCGTGGTGGTGGGTGCAGGGCCGTGTTGGTATGGATTACTGGAGCCGTGACGAAGACGTAAATAATTTTCCTACAGGCCAGGCTTCCAGGGCGCCGGCGCAAGCGGGTTTTGTAAACGGGGTATATACCCAGGAATCAAGGCGCTTCAGGGAAACCAATCTTGACTTCTTAACCAGCGCCACTAAAACTTTCGGTGATTTTGATGTAACGCTTACCGCCGGGGGCAACCAACGCCGCAACCGTCTTGATGTAAACAATGTGCAGGTGACCGATTTCGTAGTAAGAGGCCTTTATACTGTACAGAACGGAAGAGCTAAAAACCCGGTATATACCCTGTCTGAATTTGGTGTTAATTCACTGTATGGTTCGGGTGAAGTTGGCTGGAAAAAAACACTTTACCTGAACGGGACCATAAGAAAAGACTGGTTTTCTACATTGTCTGAAGAAAACATGGGCATAACATATCCGTCTGTATCGGGCTCGTATATTTTTTCTGAATCAATTGGCGGTGCATCCTGGTTAAACTTTGGGAAACTAAGGGTAGGTTATGCTGAAGTGGGTAGCGACGGGGACGTTGGCCCCTATGCGGACCAGTTGTTTTATGCCATCAATGCCTTCCCCATCGTGAATGCAGCAGGTACTCCTGTTACAGTGGGCACCAGCGGAACTACTTTACCCAACCCCAATCTAAGACCAATGCGCGTTAAGGAATTAGAAGCAGGTCTTGAATTAAAATTGTTTAATAACAGGGTTGGGCTGGATGTTTCAGTATACAAAAAGACAACCATCGACCAGATATTCTCTGTGCAGATATCAGATGCCTCCGGTTTTCTGAATACGCGCATCAACAGCGGGGAAAGCTATAATAAGGGCTTTGAAGCATTGCTTACTCTTACACCGGTATCCACCAAGAATTTCAGGTGGGATTTCAGCGCCAATACTTCTTATAATATCACAAAGGTTGAAAAGATCGCGACCAACACTCCCGGTGAAAGAGCAACCATTGGCACACACCCGTTCAATGGCGAAGTGCGCATAGTAGTGGGTGAAGAAATGGGACAGATAGCCGGTTACGGTTATGCAAGAGACAGCAGTACCGGTCAGATGATCTTCCAGAGCAATGGCTTACCGCTACGCACCTCAGACTTTGTTTTGTTTGGCAGCGGCTTACCTAAATGGACAGGCGGTTTTTTCAACAGCTTTAATTTCAAAGGGATTTATCTCACCATACTGATCGACTACAAGCTGGGCGGTAAGATGTTATCGGGAACCAATTTCAATGCAATACGTCACGGCTTACATAAAAATACCCTTGAAGGCCGTGAAACAGGTTATGTTGTTGGGGATGGCGTGAACCAGGCCGGTGAGAAAAATACAGCACAGGCTGCTGTCCAAACTTACTGGGAACACCTGCGCACACAGCAGATCATTGAGTCGGTTGTTTATAATGCCGGTTACTGGAAAATACGCCAGGTTGGCCTGGGATATGATTTCACCAAACATCTCCCGGCCACCTGGCCCATAAAAGGGATCAAACTTGATTTTGTGGCCAGCAATGTATTAATACTCAAAAAATGGGTGGATAACATAGATCCCGAAACAGTTGGTTACGGTGTTGACAATATGATCGGGATGGAATCTCCCGGTGTACCCACTACCAGAAGCATGGGTGTTAATCTAAATATCAAATTCTAATACAACAGCATATGAAAAAGATCTTGAATTATTATATACTGGCTTTTTCGGTGGTGGCAATGGCCTCCTGTACGAAAGGGCTGGAAGAGTTGAATATAAACCAGGTAAATCCTACCACGCTTGACCCCGTTTTATTGTTAAATAATGCCATCATCAATACTTCCTTCCCTACAAAAACGCAGATCTATGAAATGAGCATTGTACAACAAATGGTAACACCCAACGGCGGTGTGTTGGCAGGAGGAAACTTTAACCAGGATATCCGGGACAATAATTCTATATGGGTTAGCTATTACCAGAATGTAATTAAGTACACGCACGACGCTATTTCAAAAACAAAAGATGATGCGGCACGTTCCAATCTGTACAACATGGCCCGCATATGGCAGGCTTATGCCTTCATGGTGCTCACTGATACCTATGGCGCTATCCCCTACTTTGAAGGAGGTGCAGGTTTAACAGACCAGATACTTTTGCCTAAATATGATCAGCAACAGGATATTTATCCTGACCTGATAAAAGTATTGGACGAAGCTTCCGCCGCATTAAATGCCACCGGTACCGTTGAAACATCTGATCTTTTGTATGCAGGCAATGTTGAAAAATGGAGAAAGCTGGGGTACTCCCTGTTATTAAGAGCAGGTATGCGGTTAAGTAAGATAGATGCCTCAACAGCGCAGGCAATAGCAAAAAAAGCCGCTGACGCCGGTGTCATTATGCTGAATGAAGACAATGCCTATATGCGGCATGATGCCAATTACCTGAATCCGACGGGGAACATGCTTAATAGTACCGAAGCTGCCAACTGGTACCTTGTAAATTCCTTTATAGATACGTTGAAGAATAATAATGACCCGCGCTTACAGGCAATTGCTATTCGCTATAAGGGAGCTACTTCCGGCCCGGATCAAACGGTTGATAAAGGCAGTACGCTCCCGGATGACCAGATCGGCATGGCAATGGGATATGACAACGGTACCATAGTAGCAAAGGCTGCGGCCGATGGGCTCGCCAGTTTTTATGATTACAGCCAGGTGGACAGGAGAAGAATGGCCGGTACGGCAACGCCCATGTTTTTTGTTACGGCCTCTCAAACCCAGTTGTTGCTGGCAGAAGCGCGGTACAGGGGATGGATAACCACAGGCACCGCAGCGCAATATTTCCAGGACGGCATCATAGCACACATGAACCAACTGGCTACCTATGGTTCAAGTGTTGCTATTGCTCCTGCAGATATAGATGCTTATATAACAGCACATCCGCTTGCAGCAGGAAAAGAACTGGAACAAATCAATACACAATACTGGATCTCTTCTTTCTTAAATGGTCCTGAAACTTTTGCCAATTTCAGGCGCTCAGGTTACCCGGCACTGGCCCCGAATCCTTACGGCCAGCCGAATAATCCTGATGTGCCAAACGGTACATTTATAAGAAGAATCGGCTATCCTACTTCAGAATTATCAATCAATACAGAGAATGTGAATGCAGCTATATCTGCAATGGGCGCTGACAAACTCAGCACTCATCTCTGGTGGGATAAATAAAAATACACCGCCATTTAACAAAGCGGGTCTCTGGTGGTAAGTCAACATAACAATGTCGCAACAAGCTTTCCACGCTGATGTGTCATCCGTGGCAAATAAAAATGACAATTCTTGTTTGACATAACACCAGGCATCTTTGCAGAAGTTAATCATAATTTGATTTTCTATGAGTAAATACAGAAGTTCAGGCTGGTTTGGAAAAAGAGATAAAGCCGGCATCATTTACAGGAGCTGGATGAAGAACGAAGGCATGCCTGCTGATATGTTTGATGGCAGGCCGGTAATCGGCATTTGCAATACATTCAGCGAGCTCACGCCCTGCAATGCACATTTCAGAACACATGCGGAATCGGTAAAACGCGGTGTGCTGGAAGCCGGCGGATTTCCGCTGGAATTTCCAATAATGAGCTTAGGCGAGACTTTACTAAAGCCAACGGCCATGCTTTTCCGCAACCTCGCCAGTATGGATGCAGAGGAATCTATCCGCGGTAATCCTATTGACGGCGTGGTTTTGCTTACCGGCTGTGATAAAACAACACCTTCCACTTTAATGGGCGCTGCGAGTGTAGGCTTGCCGACAATAGTTGTTCCCGGCGGGCCAATGCTCAACGGGAAATACAAAGGAATTGAAATTGGCTCCGGCACACATGTATGGAAATTTGATGCAGACATGAAGACCGGGAAAATGACGATGGAAGACTGCGAATTTGCCGAAAGCTGTATGAGCCGCAGCATCGGCCATTGTATGACGATGGGCACTGCGTCCACCATGGCGTGTATGGTGGAATCGCTGGGTTTAACCTTATCCGGCGCCGCCGCCATTCCCGCTGCCGATTCGAGAAAAAAAGTGATGGCGCAACTCAGTGGAAGAAGAATTGTGGAAATGGTAAAAGAAAACCTGACCATTGATAAGATACTGACAAGGGAAGCTTTTGAAAACGCGATAAAAGTGAATGCTGCTGTGGGGGGTTCATCCAATTTCTTGATTCATTTAATGGCCATTGCAGGAAGGATCGGCGTGGATCTGAAACTGGATGACTTTGATACACTCGGCAGTAATATTCCTTTGCTCTTAAACCTGATGCCCTCCGGCAAATACCTGATGGAAGATTTTTATTATGCCGGCGGGCTGCCTGTTATTCTAAACGAATTGAAAGATCATCTGCATAAAAATGTGATTACTGTTACCGGTAAAAATCATCATGACAATATAGGTGCCCAATGTGAATGTTATAATCCTGATGTTATAGCCTCTTATGAAAAACCTTTTATTCAACATGCCGGATGTGTGGTAGTGAAAGGGAATTTGGCAGAAAATGGCGCAGTAATAAAGCCCTCTGCCGCAACGCCTGCTTTAATGAAGCATCGTGGGCGCGCTGTAGTGTTTGAAAGCATTGAAGATTACCATGCCAGGATCGATGATGATGAGCTTGATATTGATGCAAGCTGCGTGATGGTGCTGAAATATGTTGGCCCGGTTGGCTATCCCGGTATGCCCGAAGTAGGAAACATGACCTTACCCAAAAAGGTGTTACAACAGGGTGTTACCGATATGATCCGCATTTCTGACGGGAGAATGAGCGGCACTGCTTTTGGCACCGTGGTGTTACATGTATCGCCGGAATCTGCTATTGGCGGCAATCTTGCGCTGGTGCAAAACGGGGATATGATAGAACTCGATGTTGAAAGAAGATCAATTCACCTGGATGTAAGCGATGCAGAACTGGCCGAAAGAAGAAAACGCTGGAAAAAACCCGAACCGGCTTCTAAAAGAGGCTATGTGAATTTATATGTGCGGCATGTGCAACAGGCCGATAAAGGAGCCGATCTTGATTTTTTGGTTGGCAGCTCCGGATCTGAAGTAACAAGAGATTCACATTAACCGGGTAAGATACCTTATTAAAAAGCCCATCATCTCCAAATATTAATAAGCACATTGCGCAGGGTTACGTATTTTCAATGCGCACGAAATTGATTAACGTATGAGAAGCTACAACCCAAAAGAATGGGGTAAGATCGTTTTAGATTTTCATAAATCAGATACCTTACGCAAGCTCATACCTGTTCTGATTGCCGTCGGACTTTATTCATTCCTGGTAACGTTTTTAGAAAGGCATTATATTAATCCTTCCCATCAACCCAGGATACAAGGCCTGTCAGTTCTGGATTCATTATTGGGGTTTGTAATTTCCCTGTTACTGGTATTTCGTACCAATACCGCCTATGACCGCTGGTGGGAAGGCCGGAAACTTTGGGGCAGCCTGGTGAACAACAGCCGCAATCTGGCCATCAAATTAAATAGTCTGATACCGGTTGATGATAAGAATGCAAAAATGTTTTTCGCAGAGCTTATTCCCCGGTTTGCGCTTGAATTAAAAAATCATTTACAGTCTGCCGAAGCACGCTATACGTTGGATCAGTTCGAACATCCTGAAATACCAGGTTTTGACCGGTTCAGGCATGTTCCTGAACAGTTGGCCGGCGCCATAACCGAACGGCTGATGCAAATGCAAAGAGAGCGGCAGCTATCGGCAGAACAACTACTATTCATCAATCCTGAACTAATGTCTTTTATGGATATCTGCGGCGCCTGCGAACGCATCAAAAACACACCGATTCCTTTTTCCTACAGCAGCTTTATTAAAAAATTCATCCTGTTTTATACGATGATTTTACCGGTGGGTTATTCCGTGTCGATCGGGTACTTAATTATACCGGTTGTGATTTTTGTTTTTTATGCCCTGGCAAGCCTGGAATTGATCGCTGAAGAAATTGAAGAACCCTTTGGCACAGATGAAAATGATTTGCCGATGGATAGAATTATTGAGACCATCCAGAAAAATGTGACGGAGATATTAACCTGAAGCTTTAAGATTTCCGTGTTTCTGTGTAATCGGTGGCAACTAAATGAACTTAATATGACGCGAGTTCACCACTTAACACAACCCGGCCATCGCCATAAAATTCACCCGATCTGCATTCGGGCCGCTAAAACTCATATGACAATCCCATCACAATACCGTAGTCAAATTTACTTTGCGAACCAGGTGGCGGTTTACTGTCGAAATTGTTATAGATATTCAACGTGAGAGAAAAATCCTTCACCAGCTCCCAGGAAAAGTTTGTACTGCCATCATAACGAACACGCCCCTTTTCTGACAAGCTGAAAAAAACAGACTGGGTAGTGGTTATCTGTATGTTTGGATTGCGGAACTTATAAAAATTCAGCCTGCATATCACCGGAATTTCATACAAAGCGCCGCTTTTCGTATCATCTGTACTTTTTTCTTGGTTGATCGCTATACCGGTTATACCGGTAACCTTCAAATGTTGCTGGTACACCAGGTTATAGCCCGCTCCGAACATTTCCTGGAATCTTCGCGCTAATGATAACTCCAGGTTGCGCTGATAGTAAACATATCCTGTAATTATCCATTGAGCCTTCAGGTCATAATAACTTATTAATCGAAGGTTTTCGTTATCTCTTGACAATTTCCCGGAGTCAAGTGAATAGAGTGCAGATGCCTGTAAACCATTTTGTAATTTTTTAGTAATGTAGGAAACAGATGAATTGAAATTCACCTGGCCAATTGAACTTGATTTAGAATAACTAAACCCGGCGCCAACATTTCCATCCAGCCTCCTGGTAAAACTCTTGCCTAAAAAAATCAATTCGCTGATATCTGTTATCCGGAGAGGGATACTTGTACCATCGGTGAGTAATATGTTCGTAAAGCCCTTGTCCGGATGCTGTGCTAAAATGCCGAAATACTCCTCCAGGCTATGTGTTTCAATTTTAAACTGTTGCGTCGTTTTTAGCTGCTTTATCTTATACAACTTTATATTTTGAAATTTGAGGTCTATATCGTCAATCGTTAAAATGCCCAGTTCAACTCTTTTAATATCGCCGATAAGGATCTGCCCGTTGAATAAGAACACAGAATCTTTTTGGCATAAGGCTGTTACAGGCAACAAAACAACCAGGATAATTAATATTGTAACTGTTTTCTTTTTCATTAATGCAGCCTGCATGCTTGTGTAACGATGGGTCTCATCAGCCCTCCACTTTACAGGTTTCTAAAAGGCGACTAAGCGATAAGGTATTGTGTACATTTAACTTTTCAAAGATGCGCCGCTTATAGGTATTGGCAGTAGAATACTGAATATTAAGTATAGTGCATATTTCAGGCAATGAAACTTCTTTATGAATGAGCAGCGCTATTTCCAGTTCCCTTGCTGAAAGCTTTGACACGGGGTTCCCGGCCGAAGTTTCTTTCTTCGACTGGCCAAGTATTTCTTTCAGATGGGCATTTATATATTTTTTCCCTTCCAGCACTTTATTTATTGCTGCAATGATTTCGTTATTCGACGCGGTTTTATGCAAAAACCCTTTTGCCCCTATTTGCATACAACGCTTCCCGTACACATCTTCCGTATGCATTGTAAAAACCAGCACGGCGGTTCCCGGCGATGTTACCTTTAGCCAATCCATCAGCTTAATAAAATCACACCCGGGTATGTTTATATCCAGCAGAACAAGATCATAAAAATTAGCCTTTACATGTTGAATGATCTCTGTTTGCGTTCCGGCCTCGTCAATTTTTTTCACCGCCAGGTTATCGCTGATAAGCGTTTTAATGCCTACCCGTACAATTTCATGATCATCTGCTATAAGTATTGATTTATTCATAAGCCTTGTGTTCTTCATTAACAATTTTCTTTGCGCGTATATTGTTCAGGCAAACGATGGTTCCCTCGCCTGTTTTGCTTTCAATAACCACATCAATATGCAATAACCTGCAAAAATCTGTCACAAACATATAACCAAAACCAGATGACCAGCCATTGCCGCTGTAAGCGAAAGGTTGCCGGCTTAGCTGGTGTTGTATTTTTTCCAGAACATCGGGATACATGCCGTTACCTGTATCCCCTATAGCAACAGATACCGCTTCTTCACCGGGAATAAGCGTTATGGAAATTGTGCCGTTCACCGTGTTTTTATTGGCATTGTCCACAATATTCCGGAGAATAGTTTTGAAAAGATCGCGGTCGGTACACATAAAAAGATCCGGCTCAACCGTTGTACTGATCGTATTACCTTTTGCGGCCGCTTGCTCCGGGAACAGTCCCAATACATCCTGTATGAGGGAAGAAGCATTGATCCATGTATTATGCACCTGGAAGCTTTTTCCTGTTTTAGTTAACCAAAGCGCCAGGTCTTCAACAAAATGATAAATATTTCCTGAAGCTTTTTGTAACTGCCATGTAAGATCTTTTACATCACCCAAAGAATTACCGGCAGACCTTTCATGCAGTTTATGGGCGATGTCCGCAAGAAAGCGCAGCGGCGATTGAATATCGTGCGAAATAATCCTTACCAGCTTTTCTTTAAAGGCCAGGTTTTGGTTGAGTTCCTCTTTTGATTGCTCCAGGTCGGCAATAACGGTTTCCAGGTTGTCTATTAATGCATGCTGTTCTTTGGTGCGTTCAAATACTTCTTTTTCCAGCGTCTTTTTTTTAAGGATAAGATACCTTATCCTCAGGTAGTAAAATAAATACAGTAAACAAACAATGCAACAAAGCGCAACTATCCTGAATAACAGTGTTTGGTAAAAAGCCGGTTCCACCTCAAATGAAACAGCTTGTGTTACATAATTATCTTTTCCAAAGCCTGTTTTCTTTCTTAGCTGAAATGCATAATTACCTGCAGCCAGTTTGCTGAACTCAATAATGTTATTGATGTTCACCGGGTACCATTTTTCGTCAAAACCCGTTAACCTGTATTCAATGTTTTGATTATAGCTATTGCCGAAATAAGGAGAAGATACAGCAAACCGCAACCGTCTTATGTTATGTGAAATCTTTATTTCATTGCCGGGAAAAATAAAACCGGTATCGGCAATCATGGCATCCACATATATTTTTGAAACCGGTAACCAAGGAGTTAAACTGTCAGGATAGAATTGTACCAGCCCCTTCATGGAAGGAAGTGAAAATTTCCCGTTTGCCAGCACAATTCCCGCCGGCACGCATCCGCCATTGAATTCATTGGTTAAAAAACCTGCCGTATAATCATAATAATAGAAATAAAGCGACCGGGTTTGCCTGTCCAGGTAATCAAGAATATCCTGTAATAAAAGCCGGAATAAACCATTGTTGGTTGATATCCATACATAACCGTTTCTATCTTCCAGAAAGGCATGGGCATTGGCGAGATAGTTATTGGCATCCAATGGCAACTTTATGATCTTATTGCGGTACAAGGCATAGTACCCTTTGCCATAAGTGCCGATAAATGTTACTCCCTTGGAACCGGTATAAAGGCAGCGGACATTTACGCCGTTCAGATTCTGGAAAACGGCAGCGGTATTTTTGGAAAGATCAATCAGCAAAAGGCCTTTTTCGCCACCGGCTAAAAACATTTCCTTGCCCAGTTCTATAAAGGTGCTGATGACGAATGCACCGGGCAGCCCTTTGGGAACCGGCCTCAGTTCAACGGCGCCGTTTTTTATTTCCCCAAGGCCCTCCCTCGCCGAAAACCATATTGTACCATCCTGCAACTGCTGAAAGCATCGTATATGAAGATTTTGCGCAGGTATGGAATTTATCTTTTCAGCATGGTTATTATACACATCTATAACGGAGCCGTTGAACGGTGTTATTTTTTCAAGGTAATAATATCCATCCCTTGTTTTCAGCACACACTCAGATATATAACCCGGCTCAAAAGGAATGAACCTGCCCGGAAGCAATACCCCTTTTTTCATCAACACACCATTATCGGAATATGGCTGCTGGGCGTAAAAGATATTGGCCTCTTTATCTTGTAAGGTAACCGTTGAAAAATATTGCCTTTTGAAAACGTAAAGCCCGTTCGACATCGTGCCAACAAAAGCTATTCCTGCATCCGGCAAAGCTTTATAACAGGTTATGTTAGGAATGCTGTCTACTTTTAAAACGGGCTGTCCCGTAACTGTTTTGCCTGTATTTGAAATGAGAAGCCTGTAAATCATGTCATCCCATCTTAAAAAAATATCGTTCCCCGAACCAAGCAGCGATACCTGGGCGGTTTCTGTGCCAGGCGCGCTTATTTTATGCCGCAGTTCACCCGTAAATGTAAATTGCTGAAACGAGGTTAAAGCGGTATCAGCGCAAAACAATTGCCTTTTATTATTAAAGTAAAACAGCTTCCCCTCTTTATAAACCATGCTGTTCTGAACGGAGCGGGTTAAAAGCCGGTGATCCGGCAAAACACCGGCAGGAATCAACTGCCGGTTGTATTTGGCTATACACCTGTCATAAGTATTGTAGATGTATGTGTTGAATCCGCCCGGGTAGAGCAGTTCCTCTTTAATATCACTTTCCGGGATTATATTTAACATACCCGGCCGTGCAGTAAAGGCATACAAAATATTAAATGCGTCTTCGGCAAAAATGCTGCTGTCTTTAAAAAGCCCTACGCGCATAAGGCGGTTGTTCTTTAATACAGGCGTGTTGGCATTATTGTACAAGGTGAACGATCTTCCGTCAAACCTTACCAGGCCGTTCTCGCTCGCCATCCATAAATAACCTGCACGGTCAATTTCCATTCCTTTTACACTATTGGTTACGCCGGTCTCACTATTATAATTCTGTATATGCCAGCCCGGCTGCTGCGCCATTGTACCAGCAGGAAAAGCAGTAATTATAAATACCAGCAAACATTTTGTGTAAAAAGTCATTGAAATGCTCATTTGATCAACCCACATCAAAACTAAGCAGCATATCCCGAATATATCAGATTGAATATCCATATAACCGGCCGGATTGTTGCCGGAACTATCGGATACCTTTTCATTTAAGCGGCAGGTTATCTCAAAATGTAATAAAAACTGTTACAGGCGCATCTCCTGCCGGGCATTAAGTTTGTATACTTTAATGTTCTTTCTTTTGTACGGTTCGATAGTTATAGTAAAAGATCAGGTTGGGTTAAACCTTGTTGGTGTTGTTGCCTGTGCAACGCTGATTCCGGTCAATCCTAGCCCTTTTTATTACAGCGACCATGAAACATTTACCGATAGGCATAAATATTAGCGATCCTGATTTGCTCAGCCAGTTTAGCATAAATGAAAGGAAGGCGTTTGGATCTCTCTACAACAGGTACTGGCGCTGCCTTGTACTTTGCGCCATGCAATATTTAGATGATCTTGCCGCCTGTGAAGACATTGTGCAGGAATTACTGGTAAAGTTTTATACCGAAGAACATTACCGTAATATTAAAACCTCTCTTTCGTGCTATTTGTACGCTGCTCTCAAAAACAGGATATTCAATCACCTGCGCAAACAAGCTATCTATAAGAAACATCTCTTATCCTATTGTAAGGAATCTTTCAGTTTCATGGATACTGCCGACAAAAAAATTCTTTCCTCAGATCTTGAAAAAAGGATCGGCGTGCTGGTGGATAAGCTACCCGAAAAATACAGGGAGGTATATATTTTGCGGTATGATCATGAATTCACCATAAAAAAAATTTCCGGCATGCTGAAGCGCCCGTTCCATACCATCGAAAAGCAGTCAAGAAAAGTTTCCGGGTTTTTAAAAGAGAATTTAGGCGCTTACAGGAAGTGAACTTTTTTCTTGTTCTTAAAAAATGGCAAAGAATAATTTTTTAAACGGATGGCGGATGTTATTTATCAAATATGTCTGTATAGAGTTGGACCTGCTTAACGGGCACAGCATGATAAGCATTCCGGCAGCAGTTCTATTACATTGTTAAGTAAGGAGAGATACCTTTAATCAGCTAATCTTAAAACAAAGCAATATGAAAAACATTAAAAATGCTCTTTTTGTTTTATTGTCTGCCGCACTCGCAACGTCCTGCGGCCCTTCACTAAAAGTTACCAGCGATTACGACAAGAGCGCCAATTTTCAGCAATACAAAACATTTGCTATCGACACCTTTCGCATGAATCAGCGGATCAGCCAGTTAAACGCAAACCGAATTACCAACGCAATAAAAGCAGAAATGGTTAAGAAAGGGTTTACAGAAAATACATCCGGCCCTGATTTGAAAATTAATGTAGCCGCCGTACTTAAGGATCAAAAATCAGTAAGCTCCACTACAGATTACTATGGTTACGGTGGAGTTTATCGTCCCTGGGCATGGGGCGGAGGCCTGGGTGCTACAGGTTATACCACCTATAATGTACAAAACTATAAAGATGGCTCACTTATAATTGACATTGCAGATGCAAAAACGAATAACCTGGTTTGGGAAGGAATCGGTAATGAGGAAATAGATAAACCGGTTAAAGATCCCGATACGCAAATACCGGCCGCTATTGCTTCCATAATGAAAAACTTTCCTCCCGGCGCAGCGAAATAAGATTTGACAGGGAATATATTTTATTAACCTCATCCATATTTTACCTATGGGCAGTGTCCGCCGCAGAAAATTTTCCGAAGAAGAAAAGAATGCTATCCTGGAGGAAGCCAGCGCCAGGAGCATCAGCGTGGTACTTCGTGAACACAAATTATCGTACAGTGTTTTTTCCAGGTGGAAAGAACAGCTTCATGCAAGCGGTAAAAAAGAACAAAAATCAAATTATAAGATACTGCAGGAATTAAAGGACCTGGTTACTGAAAATGAAAGGCTAAAAAAAATTATTGCGAACCAGGCGCTGCAGATACAGATTCAAACAGAAAAACTAAAGAACAGGCATGCCGTGTAACAGCCTCGCCTTTATACAGAATGGGGCTGGCTGCCACTCCGGAAAGGATGATGATTCATGACGTTATGTTAATTGAAGTTGTTATATTTCAAATGAGTGGTGAGGGTCAGTTGTGAGAGAATACACATTTACTCACCATTCACCATTGACAACTCACGGTTAACTTAACAATAGTTTTAAAGACAAATACTTCTTATGGATATCGCTATAGTAGTTGCTGCATTTTTTATTTCGCCGGATCGTTATTCAATCCCTGTTCATCGAAAAAAGCGCGCTTTTGCATCCATACTTATATGCGCAGGTGTATTGTTTATTTGCTCAGGCAATGCAACTGCACAAGCCCAGGCGCAGCCCGCCGCCGCACAGGATGTTGGCTGGCCACGCCAGATAGCAAAAGAAGGCTCAACGCTTATTTACTACCAGCCGCAGATAGATGACTGGAAAGATTACAAAGACCTTACCTGCGAAATGGCTTTCTCCCTTACGCCAAAAGGCGGTAAACAGGTGATGGGTGTTGCCACTATGGAAGCCACTACCATCACCGATAAAGAGGCGCATACCGTATTCATCCGCGATGTAAAAGTGAACGATGTGCGTTTCCCTTCCCTCAGCCAGGATTCTGTGGGTTTAATGAGCGACCTCTTTAAAAAGCTTGCTCCTGCAGGCGGTGAGACGATCTCATTAGACAGGTTGATCGCCGATATCGACCGGAAAAAATCGCAGCCGCAGGCTGTTGATATCAAAAACGATCCGCCGCAAATATTTTACAGCGCCTCTCCGGCTATTATATTGATGGTGGAAGGAGATTCCGCCGTGCTGGCCCCGGTTGAAAAAACAGACCTCGAATTTGTGGTGAATACTAACTGGGATCTTTTCTACGATAAGAAGCAAAAGAATTATTACCTGCTGCTGAATAATTCCTGGGTTACTTCAAAAGATTACAAGTCCGGCTGGACGCCAACAAAAACGCTGCCCAAAGATTTCAGCAGTTTACCGGCAGGAGAAAACTTCGACGCCATAAAAAAGATGGTGCCCCCGCCCAATGTAACCGTTACTGTTCCGAAGATATTTTTCGCTGATAAACCTTCGGAATTAATCGTATTAAAGGGAGCGCCCGTTTATTCAAAGATCAGCGGCACTAATCTTTTGTATGTTACCAATACAGACAATGACCTGTTTCTTGACAATACCACCAAACAATTTTATGTGTTGCTTTCGGGCAGATGGTATCGCTCATCAGGATTTGAAGGGCCATGGACTTTCACCAGCAATGAAATGCCCACAGACTTTTCCAAAATACCGGAAACCTCCGAGGAAGCGCATGTGTTAGCTTCCGTTCCCGGAACCATCCAGGCAAGCGATGCGGTGTTGCTGGCGCAGGTGCCTGCAACAGCGATAGTAAATAAAGCGGAAGTGGAAGCCAGGGTGAAAGTGGTGTATAGCGGCGACCCGCAATTCAAACCCATCGAATCCACACCACTTGAATACGCGGCCAATACACAATCCAAAGTGATAAAGGATGCCAGTGTATATTATCTATGCGATAATGCTATCTGGTTTATTGGCAACAGTCCCAACGGCCCCTGGAAAGTGGCTGATTCCATTCCCAAAGAGATCTATTCCATTCCACCAAGCTCACCGGTGTATAATATTACTTATGTAACACAAACCAACGCCACGGAAACAACCGTGGAAAGCAGTTATACGGCAGGCTACCTGGGCATGTTTATTTTTGGCGCTACAGTGGGCGCCTGCATTGCTTATGGAACGGGTTGGTATTATCCGCCTTTTGTATGGTGGGGGCCCGGCATGTATTATCCTTTCTATAATCCCTGGCCCTGTGCATGGGGAGCGGGCGCCATGTACAATCCCTGGACAGGCGGATGGGCAGCCGGCGGCGCATATTATGGACCTTATGGCGCAGCGCGCTCTGCATCCTGGTACAACCCGGCTACAGGAAGGTACGGCCATGCCGCCACCGTGCAGGGTTGGTACAACGGAAGATCTGCTGCCGGAGGATATAATCTCTGGACCGGTGGTTACGCAGGCACAAGGCAGGGCCACAGTCCCTATGCGCAATGGGGAACATCCGTGGCAGGCAGAGGTGACCAATGGATAAAAACCGGTCACGTGACCACTGCCAACGGAACCGCATTCGGTTATAAAACAGCCGGCGGACAGTCAGGCATTATTGGACCCAACGGTACTAAAGTGGTAAACGGGAAGAACGGAACATTCGCCGGAAATGACGGGAACATATACAGGAAAGACGCCAATGGCAACTGGAACAAATATCAGAACGGGCACTGGCAGCAACCGGTTGGCGGAGATGGCGGTACGAGAGACAAGCTAAATCAATCGTTTCAAAACCGGGAGCGGGGACAATTTCAATCTCAAAGATTTCAAAATTTCCAGCGGGGCAATTTTGGCGGAAGAATGCATGGCGGCGGATTTCATCGGTGATCTATCAAACTATTGTATATATTTAAAAAAAAATTTACTTTTTTATGAAAAAAACAATCATTATCGCTGCATGCATCTTCTTTAGTTTTAATTCTTTAATCGCACAAAGCAATAGCGAAGACATAGACATAGTGCAGGCAGCCTGGGGCAAAAACAAAAAAGAACTGGTAAGTCAATACATGCAGGTAGCTGCCAAAGACAGCGTTGCCTTCTGGAAGCTGTATGACGAATACGAAACCAAAAGAAAAGAACTGGGTAAAGAAAGGATTGGCCTGATTCAGCAATACGCCGAGAACTACGACAATCTTACTGATACCAAGGCCGCTGAAATAGGCAATGCCACATTGGCCAATGATGCAAAGTACAACACACTCTACCAGACTTATTTCAAAAAATTCAACGGCGTAATAGGCGGAAGAAATTCGGCTAAATTATTCCAGTTGGAAACCTACCTGCAAACGCTGGTGAAGGCAAAAGTACAGACGGAGATCCCATTCATAGATGAGCTGGATAAGGCGCAGGTACAAGGTCCGCAGCAATAGCAATAAATGCTGTTCATTTAATAGTGAGTTGTCAGTGGTGAATGGTGAGTAACCCACTCAAATATGCGGAATTCCCTCACAACTGACCACTCACAACTCACCAATTTAAAACAAAAGCTATGAAGAAACACAGTTTAATTATCCTGGTTTGCCTTTGTATGGCAAACCTGCTGCACGCGCAATCAAAGCCGAACATCCTGGTCATTTTTGGCGATGATGTTGGCCAAACGAATATCAGCGCTTATTCTTTCGGCGTAACGGGTTATATGACGCCCAATCTCGATAAGCTTGCCCATTCCGGGCTGATGTTTACCGATTATTATGCAGAAAACAGTTGTACTGCCGGGCGTTCTACCTTTATTACCGGACAGTGCGCCAAGCGCACCGGGCTTTCCAAAGTAGGCGTTCCCGGGGCTCCTGTAGGTTTACAGGACAGGGACATTACCATTGCCCAGGCATTAAAACCCTTGGGCTACATGTGTGGGCAATTTGGAAAAAATCACCTGGGGGATAAGAATGAGTACCTCCCTACCGCTCACGGATTTGATGAATTTTATGGTAACCTTTACCATCTTAATGCAGAAGAAGAGCCTGAACATCCTGCCTGGCCTAAAGATGACCCGTTGGTTTTAAAAAATAATACACCTCGTGGCGTTCTTCACTCCACCGCCGACGGTAAAGTAGAAGACACTGGCCCGCTTACCATTAAAAGAATGGAAACGGTGGATGATGAAACCACCGGCGCCTGCATGAACTGGATAAAAAGGCAGGTACAGCAGGGTAAGCCTTTTTTTACCTGGATGAACTTTACACGCATGCATTTACACACGCACATTCGTCCGTCTATGAAGGGAAGAGCCGGAATGCCGGGTAACGATTATGCAGACGGTATGCTGGAAATGGATGATAATGTGGGTAAATTATTGAACCTGCTCGACAGCCTGAAAATAACGGATAACACCATTGTAATATTTACAACAGACAATGGCCCTAACCAGTTTAGCTGGCCGGATGCAGCTACTACTCCTTTTCGCAGTGAAAAGAATACCAACTGGGAAGGCGCTTTCCGCGTACCGGCATTTGTACGCTGGCCCGGCCATGTTAAACCCGGCACTATAACCAATGAGATATTTTCAGGTCTTGACTGGTTCCCAACCTTGCTCGCCGCAGCAGGCAATACCACTATTAAAAATGACCTGCTTAACGGCACAACTGTTGGTGGTAAAACATTTAAAGTGCATTTGGATGGCTACAACCAGCTTGATTTTATTACCGGCAAAACAAATAAAAGCGCCCGTAAAGAGTTTATTTATTTTAATGATGATGCCCAGTTGGTAGCCATCAGGTACGGCGATTATAAAACGGTGTTCCGCCAGCAGTCGGCTGCTGCAGGCTTTGATGTATGGAAAGACCCTTTTATAACTTTCCGTGTGCCTAAATTGTTTAATCTCAGGATGGATCCATACGAAAGGGCCGACCTTACCTCAGATATGTATTACGCCTGGCTGGTAGATAATGACTTCCTGGTATTCCAGGGCGGCATCCATGCCATTGAATTCCTGCAAACATTTATTAAATATCCGCCATCTCAATTACCGGCCAGTTTTGCCCCGGATGGTGTAGAAGCTGAGATTGATGCCATCAATGATAAAATATTAAAAGTTCAGGCGCCTACAGGGCAATAAGCAGCTATTTGATAACAAATGAAAACTGCATCCTTTAAAAACCGGATGCAGTTTTTCACATAATGGGACTTATGATTTTCCAATGCATAAATCAATTTGAATGAAAAACAAATTATTTGTTACTGCTTTGTTTTTTTCAGGCATTATATATACTTCCTGTACAACAAATACCAATAATACCGGCACTTCAGATTCTGCTTCATCAGCGAACGAGGCAGCTAACAGCAGTGACCCCCTGCCTTCCTGGAATAATGGCGATGTAAAAAAAGGGTTGATTGATTATGTAACCAGCGCCACGAAAGAAGGCGGCAACGGTTTTATACCGGTACCAGACCGCATCGCCACTTTTGACAACGATGGCACACTGTGGAGTGAACAACCTTTGTATTTCCAGTTCTTTTATTCTTTTGATAAGATACGCCAGATGGCGCCACAACATCCCGAATGGAAAACTAAAGAACCTTTTAAATCGGTGCTGGAAGGCAATATAAAAGGTGCGCTCGCTTCCGGCGAGAAAGGCCTGTTTGCCATAATGGGCGCAACATACGGCGGCATGAGCGGGGATGACTTTGATAAATCCGTAAAAGAATGGGCAGATACCGCAATGAATCCGGTAAAGAAAAAAAAGTACGTGGACATGATCTACCAGCCGATGCTGGAATTATTGCAATACCTGCGTGCCAATGGTTTCCAAACTTTTATTGTATCCGGCGGCGATATTTCGTTTATGCGTGCCTGGGCCGAAAAAGCTTATGGCATTCCACCGCAACAGGTAATGGGCAGCTCCTTTAAAGTAAGTTATGATTCAACCGGTATTAAACGCCTGCCGCAGTTTGAATTCATGGATGACGGCCCCGGCAAACCCGTTGGTATTTACCAGCATATCGGCAAAAAACCGGTGTTTGCTGCCGGCAATTCCGACGGCGATTACCAGATGCTGCAATGGACCAGCACGAATAGTTTGCCGCACATGGAGGTCATTGTTCACCATACCGATTCAACAAGGGAATGGAAATACGACCGCGGCTCGCCAATTGGAAAGCTGGAGAAGGGTTTGGACGATGCCCCAAAATATGGCTGGGTATTGGTTGATATGCAGCGCGACTGGAAGAAAATTTATCCTGCTGAATAAATCGATTAGGTGTCAGACACTTTAAAAGTGTCTGACACCTTTAAAAACATCCATATGAAAAACACACAGGTAAATAAACTCGCTGTTATTGTATTATTACTGGCCCCGGTTATTTCAAATGCCCAGCAGCAACCCGCCGGCGCCCAGGCCATGGCAGATAAATTAGCCAACCCGGTTGCCGCCATGATAAGCGTTCCCTTTCAAAACAATACCGATTGGGGCATTGGGCCATATAACGGTTCGAAAAACACGCTCAATATCCAGCCGGTGATTCCCATTAAGCTTAATTCAAACCTCAACCTCATCACCCGCTACATTCTACCCCTGATTGACCAGCGTGATGTAATAGGCCCGGATACGCACGAGTTTGGGTTAAGCGACCTCACGGTAAGCGCCTGGGTTTCATCCGCCCATCCTAAAAATGGTTTTATATGGGGTGCAGGCCCTGCCCTGCTTATACCTACTGCCACTAATGAATATCTTGGCACAAAAAAATTTGGCGTTGGTCCCACAGCCCTCGTATTAAAACAAGGTGGTGGTAACACCATCGGTTTTCTTGCCAACCAGCTTTGGAGCGTGGCAGGCGATAAAGACCGGCAGGATGTAAACCAGTTATTTTTTCAGCCATTCTTTTCCCATAGCTTTTCCAGTGGCGCCAGTCTCGGCGCCAATATGGAAATGACGCAAAGCTGGCAGGCCAGCACAACCATGTTGTTTTTGAACCCCATTGTTTCGGCGATTACAAAACTTGGCAAACAACCGGTGCAGTTAACGGTTGGCCCGCGCATACCGCTTGCCGGTCCCGATGCCAGCAAACCGAAATTCGGCATAAGGGCAGTGGTGAGTTTTGTTTTTGCGGAATAGGATAGCAGTAGTGAATAATGTTGACTGTTAACCGCTGACTGAAAATGGAAATAAATAACGTACAAATGAAAAACTTATTTATTAAAACACCCAGTCGCTGCAATAAGTTCCCGGTTACACGATCCGTATTATTGATGACGTTCCTGATAGTTGTGCACCCCACGTTGCATGCCCAGCTAAAAGGCACACATTTATTGAGTGATATGGGCCTGCAATCAGGAACACAGCCACCGCCTTCGTTTACACCGGCTATAGCCTTATATAATTATCATACCTCAACATTTATAAATGCAGACGGTGACAAGTTTGATGCGCCTGATATCAACATGTTCCTGTTGGGTTTGGGTGGAAGTTTTGTAACCAATGCAAAAATTCTCGGTGGTAATTATGGTGGTGCTGTACTGATTGGTTTTGCCTCCAGTAAGATTGAAGGGAACCTGGTATCTGCCAAATCATCGCTTGCTTTTACTGATACGTATATTCAGCCTTTGCAATTAGGCTGGAAAACAAAACAGGCTGACTTCACTTTTGGATATGCTTTATACCTGCCCACCGGTAAATATGAGTTGGGTGGAGATGATAACGCCGGTCTTGGCATTCTTACCAATGAATTTTCTGCCGGAACTACGGTTTATTTTGATCCAAAGAAAGAATGGAATTTCTCTGCTTTATTTTCTTATGCACTCAACAGTAAAAAAAAGAATACAAAAGACAACGATATTACCGTTGGCAACCTGCTTACCATGGAAGGTGGGTTTGGCAAAACCTGGTACAAACCGGTGAAAGGAAATCCATTGCCGATGATCATCAACGCGGGCCTGATCTATTATATGCAGTTTAAAACAACAGATGATAAAATGCAGATACCGGCTATTGGAACCAGCACATTTAACCTGGTTGATAAAGACCATATTTTCGCACTGGGCGCAGAAGCCAATATATTTATCCCTGCCATCAGATCAAGCATAGATGTTCGCTGGACGGGTGAATTGGGTGCAAGAAACCGCACGCAAGGCAATTCTTTTTTTATAGCACTGGCGCCGTATATAAAATTCTTTGAACCGAAGAAGACAGAATAACGGTTGACCGTTAAGTGTTAACCGTTGACCGATCAGACATCCCAAATCAGACTTCAGACATAAACAACATCATGAAAAAACTTGCAATCTTTTTATTCCTGGCTTTTTCTGCCATCGATCTGTATGCACAGCAAAAGCCCAATATTGTTTTTATACTGATGGACAACCTCGGCTATGGCGAAGTGGGTTGCTATGGCGGTGGCGAAATAAGAGGCGCAGCTACACCCCGCATTGATAAATTAGCAACCGAGGGCACACGGTTAACCAATTTTAATGTGGAAGCGCAATGCACGCCCAGCCGTTCAGCGATATTAACGGGGCGCTTTGCCATTCGTTCCGGCACACACTCGGTTCCCTTGCCTGGTTTAGAGGATGGCCTAACACAATGGGAAGTAACTATTGCAGAATTGCTTTCCGGAGTTGGCTATGCAACAGCAGCTTTTGGCAAATGGCATCTGGGTAGTTCAGAAGGCCGGTTGCCCACCAGCCAGGGTTTTGATGAATGGTATGGCATTCCCCGAACCACGGATGAATCAATGTACCCGTCTCAACCCGGGGCAAAAGCCACAGGCATTTCGTTCATGCATATTATGGAAGGCAGGAAAGGAGAAAAGAGTAAAGAACTTGCTGTTTATGACCTGGAACGGCGCCGCCTGATAGATGCCGAGATTGTCCATCGCACCATTGATTTTATGCAACGGCAAGTACAGGCGAAGAAACCTTTTTACGCCTATGTGCCTTTTACACTGGTACACTTTCCCGCGTTACCCAATCCAAAATTCGCCGGCAAAACAGGCAACGGCGATTTTCCTGATGCATTGGCTGAAATGGACAGCAAT
This sequence comes from Parafilimonas sp., assembly GCA_036274175.1. Classification (GTDB taxonomy): domain Bacteria; phylum Bacteroidota; class Bacteroidia; order Chitinophagales; family Chitinophagaceae; genus Parafilimonas. Next base: position 26,580 of record DASUGF010000079.1, on the reverse strand, counting down.
GTTGGCGAGATACTCGATGCCATTGACCGGTTAGCTATCCGCGAGAACACCATTGTTGTGTTTACAAGTGATAACGGCCCTGATCCTACCGTACCTTCCCAGGGATCTGCCGGCCCGTGGAGCGGTTATTATTTTACACACATGGAAGGGTCCTTACGAACACCATTCATTATCCGGTGGCCGGGTAAGATACCTGCCGGCCGAGTTAGCAATGAAATCATGCATGAAGTGGATACATATACCAGCTTTGCAAAGATCGCCGGTGCAGCGATCCCGCAAAACCGGCCCATAGATGGCGTGGATCAAACAGATTTTTTGATGGGAAAAGCAACATCAAACCGTGAAGGATTTCCTGTTTTTGTGGCCGACCGGCTGGAAGCAGTGAAATGGCGTAATTACAAGCTGGCTTTTTATGAGGCGGAACGTGACTGGTGGAGCCCGGCTGTAAAATTAGGGGTGCCGAAGATATTCGACCTGTATACTGATCCGAAAGAAGAATATCCCGCAACATTAACACCGGATGGATGGATAGGCGGCCCGATGATGGATATAGTTGGCGGTTTTGAAAAAAGCCTGCTGAAGTATCCGCTTATTAAGCCGGGAACGCCTGATCCATATCTGCCGCCGGAACAGCAATAAGTGGTGAGTTTAAATGAGGGATGAATGATGAGTGGTTGCAAAATGTCAATTGCTTGCAGTCCGATGCTCAAAGTTCGCAGTTTGCGGCTCATAACTCAAGGCTCGCCGCTATATCAAACATCAATAACGCCTTCGGAAGAAATTAAGTTGAGGTCAAACATGCTTAAGTAAACGGGATTGAATATTGATCGAATTACTGATTGCTGGTTAACCGGTTACTGGTTACAGCGATCACACATCATAAATCTTATGTCAAATGCTTCCTCAATACGATACGCGGGTCATTATGCCGGTATTTCAAAAACAGTGAGAAGAAATAAAATGACCAACATCAACCTCAGTAAAAACCATACGGCGATTCTATGCATTACCTTACTGTTATTGATTTGCGTAAGGGCATCAGCACAAAAGACCGGGGAAGACAGTTCTAAAATGTTATCGGCAAAATATAATCCTCATAAGGGTTTTGAGTTTAAAACCCGGGATGACCGTTTTATGCTGCAGATACAAAGCCGTCTTCAGTTTCGCTTTGCCACGCCTGAAGACCAGGATCCTGTAACGTTTGATGATTTTAGCGGGGAGAAAAAACCTACATTCAAAATTAACAGGGCCCGCTTAAAAGTAGGCGGGCATGCTTTCCAACCCTGGCTGAAATATTATTGGGAGTACGAACTAAGTCAATCTAACCTGCTTAATTATACCATATCAGTTGAAAAATGGGAATGGCTTAAATTCCAGTTAGGACAATTCAAATTAGAGTATACCAGGGAAAGAAAGATCAGCAGCGGCGAACAGCAAATGGTGGATCGCTCTGTTATTAACCGGCCTTTCACGGTTGACAGGCAGCAGGGTGTTGAAGTGTATGGCCGCTTAAAAGGCAGCGGCCTGGCTGATTTTAATTATTGGGCCGGCGCATTTACAGGTACAGGCCGGGGCAATACCCAAAATGATGATGATCACCTGATGTATTTCGGCAGGCTGCAATGGAATTTTACAGGCCTTTATCTCGATTTTGAAGGCAGCGATATCGAGATACATGAAAAACCAGCAGGTGTCCTGGCAGTTTCTGCGGTTACCAACAGGAGCCCTTATACCAGGTTCTCACAGGCCGGGGGCGGATCGCTGGAAGGATATGAAAACGGCCAGCCCGGCCAGTACAGGGTAAACCAGGCCAATATGGAAACCGCTTTTATGTATAAAGGGTTTAGCTGGCAATCTGAGCTGCAATGGAAAGAAATAATTGATAAGCTAAATAATGATGAGACCGATGTTTTGCACGGCTATTATGTGCAGGCAGGATATTTCTTCAACCAGGCTTTTAATTGGTGGCCCAAACCCCTGGAGCTGGCTGTTAGAAATGCAGGCTACAGGCCTAACCGGGAGGCAGATCAAACCAAAAAAAGAGAAACATCTGTTGCGCTTAATTGGTTCTTTAGCGGGCATAAGAATAAAATCACTTTTGAAACAAGCTATTTTAATTATGATAAGACGGGAGACATTCCGGCTGACGAGTGGCGATTCAGGCTGCAATGGGATATTTCTTTATAAGTTGTAAGGTTGAAAGTTTTATGGGTTGCCACCGGCAGAAGATAAACATCTGGTTTTCCAATAGGGCAAATGACCGACCAAATCGAACCAAGAAATGCCCTGTTTTTACGTGTCAGACACCTTTGTGCTTACAAAACCTTTTTAACGTCATTATCAGGAATAACCTGGTATGATGTTTCATAGAAACTTCGTATATCCAAATCCGGTAAAAGTTGAGCAAGTTCTCTTTATCACATAAGCTTCTATTACGCCTGCCTGTATAATCAATAAAAGAAGAAAACTCCCAATCTTCCAACCGGTGCACAAGACCCCTCTATTTGGATTCTGATGGATGTAGTTAAAAGCAGTAAAAGCATAAGATCGGGCACTGTCTGAAACAGCTTTTGCCTTGGTCTTCTGCTGAAAAAGATTACCTTTTACGTTTTGCTGTTTTTGAATGCCCTTTGTGTAACTGCTTAGTAATAGTCGTATTTTTTCTGTAAGGCATTGAACAGGAAGACCAGGTCTTTCAATTATTTTACACGATAATGCGTTTATACTTAGAAGTGAAAATGATTGGGCATAAGACACCAACATAAAATATCACTGCAAGACAAAATGTATTTTCTTATTTTTTCAAGAAAATAAATGTAATTATCGCGGTTAAAGAAAATAGTTTGCTGCTGGTTGCCACGGTTGTAAATAGGGTAGGTAGTTTCGGGTTGAAATTGCATAATATGAAAATAAATGTTTTTTCCGGGAAGGTGTCAGACACTTTTAAAGTGTCAGACACCTGAAAGACAGCACCTGGCGCCAACAGTTGATACCTTCGCCATAAAATAATGAAGCCCCTTGCTGTCCATACCTTATTTTCGCTGAAATATTATATATGAAGTTGTTTATTGCGGGATTTCCAAATGATTTTGATGATGCGGATATTAAAGAGATGTTTGAACTATATGGCGCCGTTAAATCCGCAGGATTTGTAACGGACAGGGCAACAGGAAAAAGTAAGGGATTTGGTTTTGTTGACATGCCGGACAATATGGAAGCCATGGAAACGATCAGGGTTTTACACGGCACAAAAATCAAAGGCAAACAAATAACTGTGCAGAAAGCCGAGGAAAGACCCGGAAATAGAAGCAGGAGTGATTTTAATAAAAGATATTGAGCTATTTTCTCAAGAGCCTTCCCTGGCGATGCAGTTTGGAAATCGTTTATAACCATGGCCCTTTTAAGCGCGTTGCCTAACCCCAATGAACTTCAGCCTGCCTGAACGCTTACACCAATACCCTGTAAGACCAAACATAACTGGTACCCGTCATGCCCGGCATTTGGTTTCACGACAAGGCGCCCGACTTGCAGGTGTTTTCACCGGCAGAGAGTTCATCAAAAATCAATAATAAATCGACAATTGAATTTTGGTCTTAGCAGGCATTTTCGGAGGTTTTGCGCAAAAGCAAACTCAACCCGCCAAACCATTTAGTATAAACTGTGATAATTCATTTTCAAGCGCTGCGCGAACATCTTTATATTCTTTTACGCAGAGCTTTTTTTCCTGGGACTCATTTTTAAACTTTTGTAAATACTCCAGGCATAAAACATAATCCAGGCAAAGTGCACGAAAATCGTCCTCTGCGCTGAAAAGTGCTTCGATGCGCTGAGCGTGCTCAGGAAATTTGTTTTTAACTATCAGTAACAGTGAGTTTGTCAATGCCATTTCAATTGGATTTGGAATGCAGGCACCTGTACACGAAACAAAGAAAAGCGGCTCTAATTCTGCTTTTTAAAGATAGTTTAATAAAACAGGGAAGCAAATCATAAGGATTATTTAACCGTAAAACAAGGAAAGAAAATTTTTGGCAATGCGTTGTCCCGCCCGGCAGTGGCAAGACACCTGTTCCCATCATAGCTGTTAGTGCCGCTTTCATAAAAGCCGCAGCAATTTATTTCGCAGTGGGTGACAGTCAAACAGCCATATCCGCCATGGCGAAAAATAGTATCTCATTATTGGCTGAAATTGTTCTTTGGATGTGTCTATACATAAATCTTCTGAATAAAAATTCATTAAAATAGGTACGGCCTCTTTGAACAACAATTTTTGGTGACCGGTCAATACATAAGTAAGTGGTGAATGGCTTACCATTTGAATATTGAGAATTTCAAATTGGTGAGTTGTGCATGATGCCAGAATGAGTGATGGATGATGAATGATGAGTTGCCCTCGCAGCTCAAAGCTTGCAGCTTATATGAGACATCAGATATACAAATCAATCAACAATAATATGTATATAGAAACACTCGGATGGCATCGGGATAACAGAACGCAATCAACATAAATTTAAGTATGTTTAAAGAGAAATACAATGAAGGAAAAATGCTTCGCGGCAAAGCGCCGAGAAATGACCAGGCTTTTTGGAAAAAGCCAACACAAAGGCCTTCCATCCTGAAAATGATCGGACTTTCCAATTATGACCGCCTGCCGGAACTGATCCCCGTACGGCATTTCCGGATGAGTAAATCGCCTTTTGTTTTTTACAGGGCTACGGCATCTATAATGGCGAGGGATCTCTCTTCCACCCCTTCTCCCGGTATTACGGCCCATATCTGTGGCGATTGCCACCTGATGAATTTTGGCGCCTTCGCTACACCGGAACGGCATCTTGTATTTGATATTAACGATTTTGATGAAACCAATCCCGGCCCCTGGGAATGGGACCTGAAACGGCTGGTAGTAAGTTTTGTCCTGGCTGCCCGTGAAAAGGGGTTTGATAAAAAAGATACCTATGATATAGTACAGAAACTGGTAGGTGTTTATACTGAAAGACTGAAAGAATTTTCGGCCATGAACTTGCTTGACCTGTGGTACCTTAAGTTCGACCTGGAGGTTTTACGGAGGGAATCAAAAGAGCAATGGATAAGAGAACGGCTTTCAAGAGACATTGATAAAGCAAACAAGCAAACCCATGACCGCGTGTTTTATAAGATCACCAGCAATAATATGGGCAAATTCGAAATTTCAGATCAGCCACCCTTGATACGGCATCCTGTTGATGTGGCTGAATCATTGGATATCATCAATGCTTTTCTCAAACAATACACCAGTACTTTACAGCCTGACCGGCGATGGCTGTTTGAACAATATAAAGTGATAGATGTGACGCTCAAGGTAGTTGGAGTGGGTAGCGTAGGCACCCGCTGCTTTGTGGTGTTGCTGCTGAATGACAACAATGACCCATTGCTGATACAGGTAAAGGAAGCACGTGAATCGGTATTGGTGCCCTACACTCAAAATAGTATATATGCTCATAATGGTGAAAGAATAGTACAGGGCCAGCGATTGATACAGGCGGCAAGTGATATTTTCCTGGGATGGTCTACCGGGCCGAAGGGAAGGCATTTTTATTTCCGCCAGTTAAGGGATAAAAAACTATCACCGGAGATCGCAGATTATAACAAATCCATGCTGACAGAATATGCAAAACTGGTGGGAGGCATACTTGCCCGTGCACATTGCAAAACAGGTAAAGGCGCTGTTATCTGTGGCTATATCGGAAAAGGAAATGCGTTTGCTGATGCAATCTGCCGGTTTGCAGATGCCTATGCTGACCAGACCGAAAAAGATTATGATGATTTTATGAAGGCAGTAAAAGCCGGAAAACTTCCTGTAGAAGAAGAACAAAAGAAGATTAAAATAAAAATTGAAAGATGATTGTTCACCGGATGGTGTTCTTACAAATCGGATGAGAAATAAGAAATAAAAAATCAGGAATACGAAAGGGATTACCATGAACTATGAACCATGATCTACAACCCTCACTTCAATCGCTAAAACTTTAAAAATTTTATTCCGTAAAAAAGAACTGGCAATAAAATTGTACATAATAAGCCGCCCACTGAAGTACTATGACCAAGCAATAATTGTATGTCCATAACAGCAATTGACTGATTCTGATCTGCATACCCGCCGAAACTTTAAAAATCATTCACCATTCATTCTGAAAAACAATGCACACAGTTCTTTCACTATTAAAATTCGCGATATGAAAAAGCTTATTATTTCCGCGCTGCTCCTCTGCTGCATTTGTTATGTTGCTGCCGCCCAGATTCCTTCCATCAAGGCGCCGGGCATTGGTTCTGCTTTAAGCAGTTTGGGAAACGGGCTCAACCCGGGTGCGCTTAATTCTTCCTTTAAGATGGCCGACTGGGCCAGCAGCGCGTCTAAATTGGGCTCCACGGATGCTTCAGGCGCCGCCTCTTTGTTAGGTAAATTGGGTAAAGGGTTAAATACATCTTCGCTGATGCAGGGTTTTTCTTTGTCAGACTGGTCATCCAGGGTTAAATCAGCTTCAACTATTGCATCCGTTGCCACGCAGGCACAGTCGCTGATAAAGAATATTAAGCCCGATGCTTTCAAATCCGGCTTTGATCCGGGCACGGTTACTTCTGCACTGGCGCTGCTTCAGAAATGATGAGGCAGGAAGTTGGAATTGGGAAAAAGTTGAGCAGTTGAATGGTTGATAAGTTGAATGGTTGATGAGCTCGGAGACTTCCCGACTTTCGGACTTCACGACTATCAGGTGTCAGACACTTTTGAAGTGTCAGACACCTTCCCCACGCTTCCTGCCATGAACCATGACCAATGATCTATGAACCAACCTGGCACAACAAAATTCTATTACGCAATGCAGAAAAGGACATATTTCCCCATCTAACTTTATTCACCGAGGTTTTTGTTTTTTATCTCCTCCATTCAACCTCCTACAATTGTTCCGATTGCCCTGTTGACCAGGCTCTTGGTTGAAAACTTTCATAAATATCAGCGCATAACAACTAAAAATAATCTTCCATTATTGGCTGAAACACATCTTTGGAAGTGTCTGTATGGAAGCATGCTGAATACCTGCAGGCGTGCATTCATAATTTATTCCTGAAATAATAAAAATATTGTCAGAGTTTCGTTTTCAATTATAACCTATGGCGACAATAGACAGTATAAACGAATTACGCAAACGCATTGAAGCTTCCATTATCGGGCAAAAAGACGTCATCACAAAAATCCTTATCGGGCTTTTAACCGATGGCAATGTTTTGCTGGAGGGCCTTCCTGGTCTTGCCAAAACCCGTGCAGTAAAAAGCCTGGCAGCCAACCTCGACTGCAAGCTCAGCCGCATACAGTTCACACCAGACCTGTTGCCCTCCGATATTACCGGCACGGAGATATACCAGCCGCAGGCGGAAGAAAAATTTATGTTCCAGGCAGGTCCTATTTTCAGTAACCTCATATTAGCCGACGAAATAAACCGTGCTCCGGCCAAGGTGCAGGCAGCCTTGCTGGAAGCGATGGAAGAAAGACAGGTTTCAGTGGCCGGGAAAACACATAAGATGGAACCGCTGTTCATGGTGCTGGCCACACAAAACCCGGTGGAGCAGGAAGGCACTTACCCATTGCCCGAGGCACAGCTTGACCGGTTTATCATGAAAATAGAAATAGGCTACCCGGGTAATGAAGATGAAGCGAAAATTGTACAACTGGTGAGAGAAGAATCAAAAGGCAGTGCGGTAAAACAGAGTGCTATTCCGCAGCAGGTAATCTTTGATGCAAGAAAAGAGATCAACCAGGTGCAGGTAAAAGAGCCGGCGGAAAAATACATGGTTGACCTGATCTCGGCAACACGGTATCCAGACCAGTTTGGCAAAGACTTAAAGCGCTGGATCAGTTATGGCGCCAGTCCGCGCGGCACTATTGGCATTGACCGTTGTTCACGGGTGGTGGCCTGGCTTGACGGGCGGGATTATATCACGCCGGATGATATACGGTTTATTATACACGATGTGCTGCGTCACCGGTTAATATTAAGTTATGAGGCTAATGCCGATGGCGTGAACGCAGATCAAGTGATTGATGAGTTATTAAAGAATGTGGCGGTGGCATAGTTTAAAAGTTCACGGGTTTATGAGTTCACAGGTTCACGGGTTCACAGGTTCACAAGTTGAGGGGGAAAACGAATTAGTAAGTAGTCAATGGTGAATGGTCAGTCAATCTGAAATCTGCAATCGCCAATCTGTAATTGCCCGCGGCTTAAATCAGACATCGATAAATCAGACATCAATAATCTTGTTTAACCGTAAAAAAAATACCAACACCGATCATCCTCCGGGCGTAGTAACTACACTGGAAGACCTGATGCGTTATGAATTTTTGGTGCAGTCGAAAAACCTGTTGCCTTCGCATCCTGTGTATTCCATTCTTGCCGGTCGTCATGCCTCCAAGCTAAGAGGCCGCGGTCTTGATTTTGAAGAAGTACGGCAATATGTCGCCGGTGACGATATCCGTAATATCGACTGGCGGGTGACAGCCCGCACCGGTGAAACACATTCCAAAGTGTTCAATGAAGAAAAAGAACGTCCCACCTTTATTGTAGTGGATCAAAGCAAGTGGATGTTCTTTGGCTCACAGCGTTTTGTAAAATCTGTTTCGGCAGCGCATGCAGCAGCTATCACTGCATTTTATACCCTTAAACGCGGCGACAGAACCGGTGGTATCATCTTTAATGAAGAAGAGCATGATTATGTTTCGCCCAAACGCAGCAAAGCGCTGGTGCAGCATTTTTTGCAATCCCTGGTGAACAGGAATAAAATATTGCCGGAGCGTAAACGGCTGCAGCCGAATACGGCTTTGCTTAACCAGGCGCTGCAGCGGACACTCTCTTCCATAACGCATGACTATGTGGTTACGGTAATAAGTGATTTCTCGGCGATCAATGAAGAAACAAAACACCACCTGCGCAGTTTATCGAATCATAATGATGTTATCCTTATTCATATATACGATGTTTTGGATGAAGCATTGCCGGATGGGATACTTGTAATAGGTGATGGAGAACACCAAATCACTTTTCAGAACAGCAGGCATAAATGGGGTGAAAAATACAGTGCAGGCTTTAAAAACATGCGCACGCAGTTAGCTGATGAATTCAGGCGTTACCGCATACCGGTTGTTTTTTTCAATACCTCGGAAACAATTGAAGACCAGGTGATGCATCACCTGGGGAGGTTGATGAGGCGGTGAGGTGGGGGTGGGATTTTGGAATTTTGGAATTGAGAAATTGGGAAATTGTTGGTAAGGAAGACGAGATTTTGATCGGGGTGATTGTATTATGGATGCAAGAGATAAAGTAAATAAAACAGCTTATAGAATCAAACTGTAAAAAGTCCATCTCCCACCGGGAAAGAGATTTTGGAATTGGGAATTGGGATTTTGAGGAATTCGGTGATGAGAGGGCGAGATAATGATCGGGTGATTGTGCCAGGGATGCAAGAAATAAAGTAAATGACGCAACTCAAATAATCACGCTGTCAAAAGTCCCACCCCCCACCGGGGAGGGATTTAGGGAGGGGCTTTATGGAATACGGCAAACTCATAGAACCACCATCAGTACCATTTAGTTTTGGGGCACCGGGATGGTATGTGCTGGGCGTATTATGTCTTCTTGCGATCTTGTTTATAGTATGGCTATTGTGGAGGCATCATGTAAGAAACAGGTATCGCACGGAGGCATTGCAGTGGTTAAGAGCCAAAGAGCAATCATTCACCAGGCAAAAAAATTATAATGCGTTGGTGTATGAAACAAACATGCTTTTAAAACGGATTGCCATGAGTAAATATGGCAGGAGCAATGTGGCCGGCAAAAGAGGCGCTGACTGGACAAACTATATCAATTCCACATGGAAGGCAAAAGCATTTGATGAAAAGGATGAGGCGTTATTGCAGGAAGACATCTATTGCGTGGAAGCTATTGAGCCCGATAAGGCGGTAGCATTCGTAAGCAAAGCAAAGCAATGGATAAAACAACATCGTTTGAACCGGGATTTTGAAGGATTAAAAGATTAGCAGGATGAAGACAGTTTCATAGTTGAGTGGTTAATTATTTCACAGGCATTCTTCAATTTAAACCGTAAAGCACGTTGCGTTCCTGCGGAACGCATTTTATCGGTTCTCTTTTATGTTGTTACCCATGTTAAGTCTCTACGAGACTTTATCGGGACAGTGAATTAAAACAAAACAGTTCTTATAAAAATTGAACGATGCTGGCAACAGTGAATAAGATTTGAAGTTAAACATCAAGGTCTTGCATATTTGTCACAAGTTCATGCGTTAGGCATCCGCCTCAGGCGGGACCAAATCAGCCCAGGACGAGGCTACAGCAATAGCGAAATGTCACACAGAGGGAGGCGTAGGCCGGACGGATGCGCGGAGCGATCATGCCGTCCTTGTCCGCCGCGGCGGATTGGTTCTTTTTTGTCAAGAAAAAAGAACGCAACAAAAACACTATGCATTTCGAAATAGCATATAAATGGGTTTTTCTTTTGTTTCCATTACCATTCATATTGTACTGGATATTACCCGCCATGCATAAAAGAAGGGCTGCATTGATCGCTCCTTTCTTCGAACGGGCGGCAACAGTATCCCATCAAAAACCACGAAAGAGTGCATGGATAACCAGGCGAAATATCTTTTCATGGATCGTGCTGATATTATGCTGGGCTTGTCTGCTCGCCGCCGCTTCGTCGCCACGCTATGTCGGCAAACCGGCGATGAAAACAAAAACAGTCCGTAACTTTTTAATAGCTGCGGATATATCCTTCAGCATGGCCACAACAGATTGGGTGGTGAATGGCAGGCGTATGACCCGGTGGGATGCTATTAAATCCATCATGAAAGATTTTGTGCAGAACCGCAAAAGCGACCAGATCGGCCTGGTGATGTTTGGAACAAATGCCTATTTACAGGCTCCGTTAACAACAGATCTGCAGGCGATTAGCTGGCTGATGGACCAGACGGAAGTGGGTATGGCCGGGCAAATGACCAGCATCGGCGATGCGATCGCTTTCAGCACCAATGTATTGAAAGAAGATACCATTAAGCAAAAGATCATGCTGTTGTTGACGGATGGGATCGACGCAGGGCAAAACATTTTACCATTAGATGCGGCGCAACAGGCAAAGCGGGATTCCATCACCATATTCACTTTAGGCATTGGCAAGGCAAAGGGCATGGGCGGTTACGACCTGGATGAAAAAACATTAAAAGAAATCGCACAGGCTACGGGAGGAAGATATTTTAATGCCATGAATGAAGGCCAGTTAAAGAATGTTTATGCCACGCTGGATAAACTGGAGCCGGTAAAATATGACGAAGAAACATACAAGCCTGTGGTGTTGCTGTATTATTATCCTTTGGCAGCCGCAGCAATACTGGGCCTGGTCTTTCATTTTATGAATGGCATGGTGAATTTGTTTAGAAGAAGGGAATGATAGTGGTGTGGTGAATAGTCAATAGTTTACCACTTGAATGTTGATTATTGAGCGTTATGGTGAACGGTGCCAAAATGAGTGATGAATGATGAGTAATGAGTTGCCCTCGCAGCTCAAAGCTTACAGCTTGCAGCTTAAATTATGAATAATGAATAATCAGCAATGAGTAAAAAACATATTAATATTATCTCCTTAAGAAGGGTGAACGAAATAAATATTATTTAGAACGAAGATAAAAGGGAGATGTGCTGAAACAAAAATCAGGAAATGATTATGATTAATGAAACGGAACCGCCCGCAGCTCAAAGCTCATAGCTCGTGGCTTAAATCAGACATCAGACATCCATGAATTACCTGCAACAACTAAAAGATATCATCACCCACATCGACTGGCAGCAATTCCATTTCCTGCGGCCAAAGGCTTTATATCTTTTTATTCCGCTGGCAGTAATCGTGTTGTTGCTGTTACTGGGTAACAAAGAAAGAAGAAAATGGAAGACCATGATCGATGCATCGCTGCGGAAATATATGTTCACGAGGGGCAGCCGGTGGGCCATCATTCTCCCGTTGCTGGCATTCATTATCGCCATGAGTTGCGTTATTCTTGGCGTTGCCGGGCCAACCTGGAAAAAGAAAGATATACCCGGCGAAAAGATACAGGCGGTTGTTTTGATAGCGCTTGATCTGTCCAGGTCGATGCTGGCGGAAGACATTCAGCCGGACAGGCTGGAAAGAGCCAAATTCAAGATCAGCGATTTTTTAGACGCTAACCCGCGTGCAAGAGCCGGCTTACTTGCATTTGCCGGAACAGCGCATCCGGTAATACCTTTTACTTCAGATTATAAACTGGTGGAATTCCAGGCCAAAGCACTGGAGAACAAGATAATGCCGGTACAGGGTAGTAATATTCCTGTGCTCATTGCTGTAATGGATTCTGTCATGAAACAAATAGATGCGCCAAGCACCATTTTATTAATGACCGATGCCATAGATACGGAAGACGCAACTTTGTTGAGCAACTGGATCAATTCAACCAGGCACCATCTTGAAATATTATTGTTCTCCACTCCCAATGGTGCGCCTATTCCCGGCTTTGCTAAAGTGATCTCCAAACAAGACCCTACGGTATCGGCAAACCTGGCGCAGGATACAAGCATTTCCATAACGCCTATCACTTTAGATAAATCAGATGTGCAGGGCATAGCCAAACGTATCAGTGGGAAACTAATCTTTGAAAAAGAAAAAAAGCAGGATGAAAAAGACTGGGATGATATGGGCTGGCTGCTCATCATACCTGCTTTAATAATAACAGCTTTCTGGTTCAGAAGAGGCTGGGTGATACAATGGTGCTGGGTACCGCTGATATCGCTGTCTTTAACCTCCTGTGGTGTGAACAGCAAACACCCTGATTGGTGGTACAATAAAGATTACCAGGGGCAGCTTTGGGAAAATGCCGGCAAGTATGCAGAAGCCGCGGATGCTTTTGAGGACGACCAGCATAAAGCGGTTGCCTATTTTAAAGCCGGCAATTATGCGGCTGCGGCAGATCTTTTTGCGTTGGATACCACATCGTCCGGAAACTATAACCGGGGCCTGGCGCTGGCAAAGCTGGGGAGGTTTGATGATGCCGAAGCGGCATTCAACAAAGCCATTGATCTTGATCCTTCCTTAAAAGATGCAGCCGGTAAAAGCATTGCGGCAGTTAAACAATCCAAACAGCAGGCTGATTCGGTTTTAAAATATAACCCGACATCGGTTAGTAAAAATGCAAAAGACCTTGCTGAGCAAAAAAAACAACCCAAAAAGGATTCGCTTAAAACACACAAGCCCCAGGGCAAAGACGAGCAGTTGAGTGCTGATACGCGTGTAAAAGAGTTGCCCAAATTTGGTGAGCGCGCCATGGATGAAGTAGCGAGCAACATTCATACAGCAAAGGAGTCAAAACAACCGGATAAAAATTTGAAAGCCGATAAAAATGACCAGTTGGCGAGTAATATTTTATTGAGGAGAGCAGAAGCCGATCCATCTGAATTTTTGCATAAACGGTTCGAGCTGCAGGAAAAACGCTATTACAAAAACATCAAAAAAAGTAAAAACCCCTGGTAAAAAAATTAGCGATATGGCTGATGTTGTTGCCTGCATTCATCAAAACAGGAGCGCAGGTAAGTTGTTTTGCGAGAACCGAATTTGATACAAGAAGTGTATATGCGCAACAGCCTTTCAAGCTTACGTTCACGGTGTTGACGGCAACCTGGTACACTGCGCCGCTGGAATTTGAGAATTTACAAATGCCCAATGCGTTTATTATTCCTTTTGATCAAACCCGGCCGGGCATGTTCGACGTGAATGGGAAGCAATATGCAGGACTTCAGTTTTATTTTATCGTGTTCCCCTATAAACCGGGAAATTATACTGTTCCGCCAATAAAAATTGTTGCCACCACGCCTCCGGAAGGCCAGTCGGAATCAAAAAAAGTTACTATTGCAACAACACCGCAGCAATTTGTGGTAAAGCCAATGCCTTCCAATTATAGCGGCGATTGGTTTGTGGCGAAAGATGTTATCGTAACCCAGCAATGGAATAAGCCCCTGCGCAATCTTAAGATAGGAGATGTGATTGAAAGAACTGTTATTGAAAACGCCAAAGGCACATTGCCGCAATTCATTCCCGAATTAAAAACAGATAGTTTGAACTGGGCGAGTGTTTACCCGCAGGACGCCAGTCTACAGGATACGAGAGATGATTATGATGCCAATGGCGTACGTACTCAAACCTTCACTTACCTGCTGGAAAAAGAAGGCGATTTTATTTTGCCTGCAGCCGTTGTAAAATGGTGGAACCCCTATAGCAAAAAAGTTTTTCAGCGCAGTGCCGGGGCTATTAAAATACACGTGGCTGCCAACCCAAACCTTGGCATCCTGGCCACAATAAAAGATAGTCTGACGGCAAAGCAACCTGTTATCACTGCAGAAAAAAAACGAACAGGTCCTTATCTTATTTATGGCATTCCCTGGTATTGGTTTACGTTGTATGCTTTGGCCGTCTTGCTGGCGCTGTATATTGTTGTGAGATCGTGCATTCGTATGTACAGGTCGTTACACCGGCGTTATATAAACTATACAAACAGTGAAATATATTGGTTCAGGGAATTTGACCACGCTTCTCTGCAATTTCCTGAGTTATTAAAAAAATTATATGCCTGGTGGGACAGGTTTAAAATACCGGGCAAATCATCTTCCATCATTGCGGATAGCAGGAGAAAAAATGAAGATAGCATTGCCCGGCCATTGTCGGGTTTTTATGAAGAAGCCTATGAAAAAGATGACCGGGCGGTAAAAGTGAATCCTGAGTTTAAAAAACAGGTGAAATTGTACAGGAACAGCATGCATAAGAATGGTGAACCAGTGGATGATGACAGGATCAGCCGGCAACAGCAACTGTGGTGAGTTTAAAAGTTCACGTGTTCACAAGTTTAGGAAAGCAAGCATTCGTGAGACGTGAATCGTCAAAACATCTTACATCGTACATCGTACATATTACATCCCACCACATCCCACATCGCATCATTTTCCCGCATATTCTCCATACACCGCATCGCGGAAACGTTTATGCAATTCGCGGTCGAATGGAAATTTCTGAACAAACAAAACGGCGGTGAGGTCATTCACAGGATCAACCCAGAACAAGGTACTGGCAGCGCCGTCCCAGAAAAATTCGCCCACTGTGCCATTGTTTTCTTCTTTTGAAGCAGGTGGCCGAAGACGAACGGCGAAATCAATACCAAAACCAACCTGTCCTTTACTGGGCAACCACATGCGCTGTGAAATGGTGTCCGACAACTGGTTGGTGGCCATCAGCTTTACCGTTTCCGGCTTTAAAATAGTCACCTTACCCAATGTGCCTTTGTTTACGAGCATGCGGGCAAATTTCTGGTAGTCATCCACCGTAGAAGTAAGGCCAAAGCCTCCGGGTTTCAGCGGCCAGTCTTTAATATTGAAAGCATTCGGGTCATTGGGTACGGGATTTAACTTACCATCTTCACCGGCGCGATACTGAACGGCGAATCTTTCCCGGTCAACCTCCGGTACTAAATACCGGGTGTTTGTCATACCCAAAGGACTAAGGACGGTTTCCTGTATGTATTGGTCAAAAGGTTTTCCTGAAAGACGTTCTACCAGGTAGGCCTGCACATCCACCGAGGCGCCATAAGCCCACTGGTCGCCCGGCTGGAACTGAAGCGGCAGGCTGGCCAGTTTTTTCGCCATTTCACTCAGTGTATTGCTGAAGCTCATCGGGTTAGTTTTTTGAACCAGTTCTTTAAGTCCCGGAAGTTCTGTACCTATGGCAAACCCCGCTGTATGCCGGGTGATATCCCGGATCGTAATGGGTCGTTTTGCGGGCTCCAATATCAGATTCCCGGAAGCATCAACGCCTTTATACACTTTCATATCGGTAAATTCAGGAGCATATTTGGAGAGCGGGTCATCCAATTGAAAAGCGCCTTTTTCATACAGGGTCATCAGCGCAACACCAGTGATGGGTTTGGTCATGGAATAAATACGCACAATCGTGTTACGGTCCATAGGAATTTTTGCCTCCCGGTCGGCATAGCCAAAAGCATTAAAATACACTTCTTTATTTTTTTCAAACACCAATGCTGAAACGCCTGCTATTTTGCCGGAATCCACAAGACTTTTTAATGTAGCGTCAATGCGGGACTTTGCTGCTTTATCAATAATAGCTGATCCCTTTTTATGCTCATCGCCGGTGCCCGGTTGCTGAAAGGAAACGGCAAAGGGTGCGGTGATCAAAAAAACAAAAATGGCTTTATTCATATGGCGTATTTTTTTGTTGAAGGCTTGTACCCGGTCTTTTGACATAGTTAACAAATGTAAGGACAATTCATGCCGGTTAATTGTAAGTTGACGTATTTGAGATCAATTGTAAGTGCATAGCGTGTTATAAAAATATGCTTTGTAAAACATCACGCCTGTACAACACATCAAAACAGTTCACGCAGCTTCACTATACGCTCCTGCCCCACTTCGGGTTTGATGAAACCCCGCATGGGCCTTCCCAGGTCAAGTGTAAGAAAGATAAGGACACAAGCCAGCAGGATGAAGCCGCCAATAACCACCCATTCCTTTGTTTTAATAACAGGCGTTGTAAACCCGCCGATAAAACTGATGGTGAGCGCCAGGAAAAGCAACATATAAATGATAAGTTCCGGTACGCCCGACAGCAGCAATGCGTCGCGCCGGGCGGCAACATCGAACATGCCGGTTAAGGAGACGTACATGTTAGAACAGGTGATGCTCATATTAGGCAGGGAGGAAGCTTTCACCGTGGTTTCCCACAACCTTTTTCCTGCGGCTTCGGCATCGTCTTTTGCTTTATTGAACTTATCGGGATCTTCTACATTATTGTAATAGGCAATGCGGGCTTCAACATAGTCTTTCAGATCTGCGCGAAGGATGTTGCCAATGCTGTCGGGGAAAGTTTTTGTACGAAGTATGGTGTTCCTGGTAATGTTGGCTTCATCTACCATAATGTTTCGGACACTATCGAAACGGGTTGCCGAATTGCTGAAAGTGAAGGCCAGTATAAATCCCCATAAACCAAATAAGGCACCCAACAGTGAACTTACCCCACCTCTTGATTCCTGCTGGTCTGCCTGGAAAAATTTGTTGCGAATAAACTTTCCAAGCAGCACCATGAAGATGCATGCAATAAAAAGAATAAGGCAGATAACAGAAGCATCGGTTCTGAAGAACAGCGAATAATTCATTCTATAGTTTTTGTTGTTTGAAAATTGTTGGCATCACACTGCATCATATGCAAAGCTGGTTTGTATGGCGCCCGTGAAAACCTGCCTCGGAAATCATGTGCTATTAACCGTATATTTCTCATAATGCAGTGCGGTTGAAATTAAACCTGCGTAAAATAGGTAATTTTTGTTCAACTGGTTTGTACAATAAATGTCATAACTCACTTAAGCGGTTTATAAGAATTATTTCCTCGATTAATATCTACTAAAAGTAGAGTTGCTTCTTTTATTTCTCTACTTATATGTGATTGGCTATGCTGCATTCGATAATACTTTTACAATGCACTACTTTTGATATGTGTCAGCAATTTAATGGATGCATCATTCTAGTGCAAGGGAATTGAACCCGGTAGTTTCGAGCTCTTGAATTAATAATTGGAGCTTGACCCATATGAAGATATGGTTCTGACAAGGTTTAGAGCAATTAGAAAACAGGTACATAATCTTAAATAATTACTTTAAATTTATTCCACTTATGACGGAGGTTTATGTTACCAAAAATTAAAGAAGGAAAAAGATTAGATAAATTAGAAGATTTTCTTGAAATAATTGATTCAAAAATTTGTCCCCATTTTGTATTCCGAGGAGTATCAAGTATTGATTATAGACTTTTCGCAAGTATTGCCAGAAAACTAAAAACTCCATACACAAGGGAAGAAGAAATACTTTTTTTACAAAAGGAAAAGACATTGTTTGAACAATTCAAAAGCAGAGCTACTATTCACACTATGAATGGTCATCTAAATGATTGGCAATGGTTGACCTTAGCACAACATTACGGGCTTGGCACAAGGCTATTAGACTGGACAGAAAATCCTTTGATGGCACTCTATTTTACCATTTGGGAGAACAAGAATCTGGACAAAATTGGGGGCTTATATGTTCATCATTTATCTTCATATTTAGACATTTACAAGCCAGACTCTAATCCTTTTGAATTAAAGAAAAGTGGTTTTATCATTTCACCTTATGTCACTACAAGAATCGCAGCTCAAGCGGCAGTCTTTAGCATTCACGCCACTCCATGGGAAGAGCTTGACGTTGATATAAATGAAAGAGAACAGATAATGGTTCTTCCAGTCACGCAAAACTTTAAGAAAAAAATAATACCCCTCCTTCCAAAATTCGGGTTAAATAAAAGAACAGTATTTGCTGATTTGGACTCATATGCTTCTGAGATCGATGAGTCTTATAGAAAAATAGTTTGTAAGCACCAAGAATATAGGACAATTGAAGGTCAGCCACAAAGATTAAATCGCAAGCGAATGAAAACTAACGAACTAAAAACAGTTAAGATCAAAAGTGATTGTAACTACAAGGGTAAATATTATTATAATGAATTCGATGAAGAGGAGCAGACAGTTGATTTCACCATTTCCTTTTCACAGAAAGGTTTAGAAATCTTTGGAGATATTGAGGAAGTTGATAAAAACAAAACTCCTGCCCCTTCAGCATTCACCGGACATCTACTTGGTAATCGAATCAATTTTGTAAAGCGATATAAAAATCCCGATGCGGAACATTCAGACCGACCAGAAATTTTGTATTGTGGAAACTATGATTTTGTCAATAATGAGTTTACAGGAACTTGGTATTTAATGATTAAATGTATTGATGATGGAGAAGAAAATGTTGCTTTTCAGTCTGTAAGAACAGGTACATGGAAAATTGTACTTTGATATTAGCGACTTTGTCAACAAAAATACCTATGTAAGAGACGTGAATGGTTCCATATGTTTATTGAGCTGCATCTCCTGCGAAATCAGACCAGCGTAGTTTATTCTTATCTTCAAATTTATATTTACTATGTTCAGCAATGCGCTTTTGAAGATGATGCAAAAAGTCACAAAGAAAAAAACCGATGAAAACATATAACAGACGACATCTTATTCAAAACAGCAACCACCAATAAAGAGTTTGAAGATGGACGAAGCCTCTTTCAACAATATGCCAGCTCACCTGAACTCGACTTGAGTTTCCGGGATTTTTCCAATGAACTTAAATTGATAAACAAACAATACAACAAACCAAAAAGGCGCTTTACTGCTTGCCTATAAAAATAATATTGCTATAGGTTGTGCAGGGATACGGAACCCGACCAATCTAACCTCGCAAATCTTCTTTAAATTTGGTTTCATTAATATGATTGGTAATGGAAGGACGAGTTATAAATATTGACCCTGAAATCTTAGGCGGTACACCGGTTTTTTATGGTACAAGAGTACCTATAAAAAACCTTTTTGACTACCTGGAAACCGGTGACTCTATAGAAACTTTTCTTGAAGATTTTGATGGTGTAAAAAGAGAGCAGGTAATAAAGGTTTTGGAAATGTCTCAAAGGCTAATTGAAACTTCAACAGGAATACTCAATGAAAATTTTGCTTGACGAATGCGTAACTAAAAGACTGAAACCTTACTTAGCAGAATTTGAAGTTTTTACAGTTTCAGAAATGAATTGGAATGGAGTAAAAAACGGAAAACTCATGAGCTTGTGTATTGACAATGGCTTTGATTTGCTTTTAACGATTGATAAAAATTTAATGCATCAACAAAACCTTGGCAAATACAAATTGACAATTGCAGTTTTAAATTCATCAACGAGTAAAATCGAAGAACTTATCTTGTTTATGCCTTCTTTTAAAGAACAGGTTGACAAGTTAGAAAAATACAAAGCTTATATAATAGAAAAGTAAGGCGAACACACAACAACTGGACTTACTGCGTAAAGGTTGTGCTGGGCAAGAATTAAAATTTTATTTCAGGAAACAATAAGGTCACTTTAAAAATTCTCTCTTTTTTCTTCATGTCCGTAGCCTGTGGTTGTTTATGATTAGGTACAAAAGCTTAAATCAACGAACTCTAACGACGGCTTCAACAAAAAACAACATGACCGACGAATACGTCTTATTCAAAACAGCAACCACCGATAAAGAGTTTGAAGACGGCAAAAACCTCTTTCAGCAATATGCCAACTCACTTGATCTCGACTTAGGTTTCCAGGATTTTTCCAATGAACTTAAATTGATAGACAAACAATACAATAAACCAAAGGGCACATTATTGCTTGCTTATAAAAATGATATTGCTATAGGTTGCGCGGGGATACGGGAAATTGACAACAATACAGCAGAACTGAAACGAATGTATGTTGAACCCGAATACAGAAAATATAAAATAGGAGCCCGGTTATTAGCACTCGCTATTGAAATTGCTAAAGAGCTGAACTATAAAAGTATAAGACTGGACACGTTACCTACGATGATAAGGGCGCAGGAGCTTTATCAATCATTCGGCTTTTATGAAATTCCCTCCTACCGGTTTAACCCGGTGAGTGGTACGGTTTTTATGGAAAAGCAATTGAAGTAACCGTGAGTTGTGAATGGTGAGTGAAACGGGTGAATAGTGAGTCAATAGTCAATGCACACACTATTGGTAGTATATGTGAAAAAAGGCAGCAAATGACTGCTATAACCTACATTTATCTTCGCTTTCGGAACGATGATAAACTAATTTTAAATAATCAATAACAACCAAAATGGATAATACAAGAGTTTACAGAATGTCTTTTGCCGGTGTCTATCCGATGTATATACAAAAAGCGGAGAAAAAGGGGCGCACAAAAGAAGAGGTAGATGCCGTTATTTTTTGGCTGACAGGTTACAATAAACAAACATTGCAAAAACAAATCGACAGGAAAACTGATTTGGAAACATTTTTCGCCGAGGCGCCGGCCATGAATCCCAATGTTTCAAAAATTACAGGTTTGATCTGCGGGTACCGGGTGGAAGAAATCGAAGACAAACTCATGCAAAAGGTTCGTTATTTGGATAAACTGATTGATGAATTGGCAAAAGGGAAAAAAATGGGGAAGATACTAAGGCAGTGAATGCCTGTCAATGGTCAACAGTCCACAGTCGACTGCCGTTCGTATTTTATGAAAATGTTTACCACTCACCATTAATCTTCTTGCTTGTTAGCCTTGCATACTACAAAATTTTTTTCGCGCGGAGAACGCAGAGATAACAGAGGTTTAAAGGCAACAACACTACTGGCTACACAAATGCCGCAACAACCTGTTTCATTACTTAAAAAAATTGTTTGTGATGCTGACCTGTTTTCAACTCGTTGTATATTTTTACAATAATTAACGAATCCATTTTGCTATGCCGGGAATAGTTGAATTGCTTATCGAAACATGCGGGAAAAATTGTGTGCTTATACATGAAGAGGCTCACACCCGTGTTGCTGCCAACTGGAAACAACCGGGTAACCTGGATTGTCTTGCCTTGCTGCTGCCCGAAACCACAGAGCAGGTTTCAAAGATGTTACAGATCTGTAATGAATTCAATCAGCCTGTGGTGCCACATGGGGGTTTGACAAATGTTGTCGGAGGCGCTGTTACCAATGCCAATGAAATTGCTTTAAGCCTTGAGCGCATGAACCAAATTGAAGAGATCGATATAACAAATAAAACCGTTACGGTGCAGGCAGGTGTGGTATTACAACAATTGCAACAGATAACAGCAGAACATGGACAATTATTCCCGCTTGACCTTGGCGCCAAAGGCACATGTATGATCGGCGGAAATATTGCCTCCAACGCAGGAGGATTGCATGCTTTGCGTTATGGCGTAATGCGAAACCTGGTGCTGGGTTTGGAAGTTGTTTTGGCCGATGGCACTATCATTTCATCTATGAACAAAATGATGAAGAATAATGCAGGTTATGATCTGAAGCAACTCTTCATCGGCTCAGAGGGCACATTGGGGGTTGTAACGAGAGCCGTTTTAAAATTGGAAGACTTACCCAAAACGAGGAACACAGCTTTTGTTGCAGCAGATAGTTTTAGTAAAGCCAATGAACTCCTGCAACTTTCCAGGAAACATCTGAAAAACAATCTCACCAGTTTTGAATTGTTGTGGCAGGATTATTATACACTGATGACGTCACCGCCTTCCTTGTTTGCTCCACCTTTACCTCAAACCTATCCTTTTTATATTTTGATGGAATCGCTTGGGCAGGATGCTGACAAAGACAAAGCTTCGTTTGAAGAGTTTTTAGAAAGTTGTCTAACCAGCGAGCTCATCATCGATGCAGCTATCGCGCAGTCACACCAGGAACTGGCCTGGTTCTGGGGTATTCGCGAAAATGTTGAGCATGTATTTTCCGTTCATGATCCCGTTTTCTTATTTGATGTCAGTCTCGCCATTTCTGATATGGATGCCTACATAAAAAAGATCAGGTCAGGTCTTCAAAATGTTTGGCCGGGTATGTATTTGTATGCGTTCGGGCACATGGGGGATGGCAACCTGCATTTATATGTAAGCTGTGGCGATAATGATAAACAAACAAGGCACCATGTGGAAGAAATTGTTTATAACCCACTGCAGCAGATAGGTGGTTCGATAACAGGAGAGCATGGGATCGGTCTTGAAAAAAAAGCATGGCTTCACGTAAGCCGCACGCCTGAAGAAATAGCACTAATGAAGACAATTAAAAAAGCCCTCGACCCCAGGCGAATTTTAAACCCGGGGAAATTGCTGGATTGAGATAGTCGACTGTCCATAGTCCACTGCCGTTCGCGTTTTACGAAAATGTTCACCACTTGCCATTATTTGTTTGCACACATCATAAAAAGTCTTCACGCAAAAACGCGGATTGCGGAGGAGTCAACGGTCAGCGGTCAATCGGTCAACTGCTCACTGTCGGCCGCCGATTGTGGTTTGCGAAAATGTTTTTAGTCACTTTTATGCATTTGTTCCTAATTCAGCACCATAAAAATTTTTCACGAAGAGAACGCGGAGATAACAGAGACTGCAGGCAATAACATGGATATCACTTCTGCACCCTTGTGGAAAATTTACCTTTTCCTTCCCTCTGCATCTGTCTAATTTTGCCGCATGAAAACTTCCCAGGCTTCTCTTGATAAACTGCAGCAAATATTAGCTGACAGTGATTACATCATCCGCTATGAACGCGGCACTTTTCAAAGCGGCTGGTGTTTGCTGGAACAAAAAAGAATTGTGGTGTTGAATAAATTCCTTGATACCGAAGGAAGGATCAATACTTTGCTGGACCTCATCCCGCAGGTAGACATCAACTTTGATAAACTCACTTTGGAAAGCCAGAAAGTTTACACAGAAATAACCCGCAAAGAGCGTCAATCAACCATTGCATTTTAAGTTTCACTGCCCCATATGAATTAGATTTGCGCAGTGGCTAATCCTTCATTAAAGATCACCTTTCTTGGCACCGGCACCAGTACAGGCATACCTATGATCGGCTGCTCGTGCGCCGTATGTACTTCCTCCAACCCAAAAGATAAACGGTTACGCTCCAGTATTTTAGTAGAATCGACCACCACCACCATCGTTGTGGACACAACGCCCGATTTTCGCTGCCAGATGCTGCGCATTCACAACACTAAACTGGATGCTGTGCTTTTTACGCACCCGCATAAAGACCACATTGCGGGTTTGGATGATATCCGTGCTTACAATTTTTTCCAGCAGCAACCCATGGATGTTTATGCCAATGCTTTAACCGCTGAAGCGTTAAAGCGCGAGTTTGCCTATGTTTTCGCCGACAAGAGATATCCCGGTATTCCGCAAATTAACCTGCATACCATTGATGAAACTCCTTTCGATCTTGGCGACATCAACATTCAGCCGTTTACCGTATGGCATCATAAAATGCCGGTATTTGGTTTCCGTTTTGGAAAGTTTACCTATATTACAGACGCAAATAAGATAGACAACCCGGTAAAAGAAAAATTAAAAGGCTCTGATGTAATTGTACTAAATGCCCTTAGAAATGAACAGCATATCTCTCATTTCACCTTAAACGAAGCGATTGCCCTTGTGGAAGAGCTGCAGATACCCAATGCATATTTTACACACATCAGCCACCAGTTGGGAAAACATGACGACGTTGAACAAACCTTACCGCCGGGTATCCATCTTGGTTATGACGGGCTGGTACTGACGATATAACTGCTCAAATATTTCCCTATGTATAAAAATTCCTGGAAAGAATGGTTCCTGTTTACCAGGCGTGACCGTAATGCGGCAACCATGCTGTTGTTGATCATTGGTTTGCTGATAGTGCTTCCCTACCTCGTGCCTGCAAAAAGATCAGACATCCATATTGATAAAGCACTGCAGGAAGAGTTAGACCAATATTTACTGGAACATCCGCGGGCTAGTGAACAGGCAGTTCATATAACAGCCAACGATACTGCAGTTAACGATACCGTAAAACATGAACTTTTCTTTTTTGATCCGAACACGCTAAGCGAAGATGGTTTTATACAACTTGGCTTATCGCAAAAAGTAATTCATACGCTGATAAATTACCGTAACAAAGGCGGCTATTTCAAAACGCCTGAAGACATCCGTAAAATTTATGGACTGTCCAAAACGGATGCTGACAGGTTGATACCGTATGTACGCATCACGCCTGTCAATACAAGGCCAAAGAAAGATGATAATATGCCTGTACAGGCAAATGCAACTACTCCATCCAAAGCCTATCAAAAGATAAATATCAATACGGCAACGGCCGAAGACTGGAAAGCATTCCCCGGGATTGGCGAAGTGCTTGCCAATCGTATCATTAAATTCAGAACCAGTATGAACGGGTTCAAAAATGTGAACCAGGTGGGCAAGACCTACGGATTAAGCGACAGCGTTTTCCAGACAATAAAACCTTATTTGTATATAGAAGATTCTGCCAGAACAACGCAATAAAATAATTTCTCATAAATAAGCTTCAATCTTATAGTTTTGCTGCTAACAAATGTTAGCATAATGAGTATAGCAACCGAAGAAATCACCCAACAGGTAAGGGAAACCGCCAAAAATTTTGCGGCGCAATACATAAAACCCCATGTAATGGAATGGGATGAAAGCCAGGTATTCCCGGTATCAATCTTTCATGAAATGGGTAAGCTGGGGCTTATGGGCGTTCTGGTTCCGGAAGCATACGGCGGCTCCGGCTTAGGTTACGTGGAATATAAAGTGATCATTGAGGAAATATCCAAAGTTTGCGGTTCCATTGGACTAAGTGTTGCCGCGCACAATTCTCTTTGTACCAATCATATTGTTGCTTTCGGAAATGAAGAGCAGAAAAACAAATACCTGCCAAAACTGGCTTCTGGTGAATGGATCGGCGCGTGGGGTTTAACCGAGGCCAATACAGGTAGCGATGCCGGCAATATGAAATGCACCGCAAAAAAGAAAGGCGAGGAATGGGTGCTGAACGGGACAAAATCCTGGATAACGCATGGCAAAAGCGGGAATGTCGCCGTAGTGATCGCAAGAACGGGTGAAGCAAGGGCAAAGAATAATGCCACCGCCTTTGTGGTAGAACGCGGAACACCCGGCTTTTCAGCAGGCAAAAAAGAAAACAAACTGGGTATGCGCGCCAGCGAAACAGCCGAGATGATCTTTGATAATTGTGTTATTCCTGATGCCAACAGGCTGGGTGAAATTGGCGAGGGATTTAAGCAATCGATGTATGTGTTGGATGGTGGCAGAATTTCCATCGCGTGTCTTGGATTCGGTATTGCGAGAGGAGCGTTTGAGGCCGCCGCCAGGTACAGCAAAGAACGCCATCAGTTCGATCAGCCTATTTCGAACTTTCAGGCGATAAGTTTTAAAATTGCTGATATGGCTACCGAAATTGATGCGGCAGAACTTTTAATATTACGGGCATGTGCATTAAAGAACCGGGGCGAAAAAGTAACCCGCGAAGCAGCTATGGCAAAATATTATGCCAGTGAAGTAGCTGTAAAAGTGGCTACAGAAGCCGTGCAGATTTTCGGCGGCAACGGTTATACCAAAGAATTTCCTGTTGAAAAATTCTACCGCGATGCCAAGCTTTGTACTATTGGTGAAGGCACATCGGAGATTCAAAAGATAGTGATTGCGAGAGAGACGTTGAAAGAATTTTGAATGACAACCAACTCGTGAACGCGTAAACACTTGAACACGTGAACTTGTAAACCTTAACTTTCGGGGACCCATTGCTCATCTCGCGTGGCTGACCAAATACGCAATATTCAATGTTCAATATTCAATGCTCATTGAGACGTTCATCCACTTGAATATTGATTATTGAGTGTTGATTATTGAATATTTGTGCATGCCTAAAATAGGTTGACAAAAAACAGTCACTTATGAGGCAGAATAAATCAAAGTTAGAGATTCGGGAAAGGCGTATTTTCTCGGAGGAGCTCAAAAAGAAAATTGTCAGGGATTTGGTTGGTA
>DASUGF010000078.1:0-12345 GCA_036274175.1 Parafilimonas sp. | reverse complement strand
GCAGATTTTCATACAGCAATTCAAAATTTCTTTATTAATATCAATCAACAATATCCCTCTGATTTAAAATCCCTGCTCAGCTTGAAATTTCAATTCTTTGATAAAAAGAATTCACTAATTTACCCCTTGTGAAGTATAAATCAAAACCTGACAAGTTTGATCATTTATAGATTGTTGTAACGATGGCCAAACCTATTTAGGTTTAGCTGAAACTTTTTGGCATAACATCGATGCATTTCTAAATACAAGTACCTTTAAGAACATTCCATATTTCTTATGCATCTCAAAAAAATTTCCCGCAGGCAAATATGCAGATTAGGCGCATACGCCTGTAGTGGTTTGCTGCTGCCACCTGTTTTTGCAGGACAAATAGGTTTATCTCCTGAAAAAAGAACCATTCCTTCCAGCGGTGAAAAACTTCCTGTTGTTGGTGTAGGTACCTGGCGCACATTCGATGCAGGGAACAATCAACAAAAACGCGAAACATTAAAACAGGTGTTGCGTAACCTGGTTGATAAAAAGCATCCGTGATTGATTCTTCTCCAATGTATGGTTCTTCTGAATCGGTTGTGGGTGATCTCTCCGGGGAATTAAGAATACGGTCTTCTTTATTCATGGCGACCAAAGTCTGGACAAGCGGCGAACAGTCAGGTATCGACCAGATGAATGATTCATTTCACAAAATGAAAACGAGTGTGATCGACCTGATGCAGGTACACAATCTTGTTGATGTGAAAACACATCTTAAAACACTTTATCAATGGAAGGAACAGGGCAGGATCCGGTATATTGGCATCACGCATTATCTTCCTTCTTATTATGGCGAAATGCAGCAGCTTATTCAAAAAGAAAAATTAGATTTTATACAATGCTGTTATAATATTCAAACAACGGATGCAGAAAAACAATTGTTGCCGTTAGCTAAGGATAAAGGTGTAGCAGTGATCGTTAATCGCCCGTTCCTGGAAGGAGCACTGTTGCAGGATGTGAACGGTAAATCTTTACCTGAATGGACAAAAGATTCAGGCATAACAAGCTGGGCGCAATTCTTTTTAAAATTTATATTGGCGAATCCTGCAGTTACCTGTGTTATACCCGGAACTTCAAATCCGCTTCATTTGCTGGAGAATATTGAAACAGGTAATGGTTTTTATCCTGATGACAAAACAAGAAAACGTATGGCAGATCATTTCAGGACGCTGTAAAACCTTGTATTTCTGAATAATCTTTTACTTCAATCCTGTTTTAAAAGATGCTTTAATCTTTTTTTATTTGCCAGCTATGTTTGTGACATAATGCTTAATAAAGAAGGCACAGAACAAGTACAAAAAATTTGTTCTTATTCTGTGCCGGTTATATAGAAAGATAACTGTTCAACGGTTGCTGATCGCCCTGCTTTAGTTCTTTGGAGATTCTGTTTGATTATTAGCCATGCATACGGGCGTAAACACTTGATTTACCGTTGGGCGTTATCTTGATTACAAAATTCTTATTGTCTTTATGAACCTGGGCAAAGTAACTGACATAGCCACTTGCATCGATAAAAGTGATTGCATCAACAACTTCCCAGTCTGCATATTTATTTTTTAACGCTTCAGATATAAGCCGGGGCAGATCTGTTTTGTTCAATTGAATACGAAAGCCTATCAATTCATTATTTTCAAGGTCATAATAGGCCGCCGCCATTTTATTCCTGAAACTGAATGCTGCCTGTTTGTACTGATCTTTGGTCGTCCAACGTACCTGTGCTGAATTTTGTAATGTTGATGAAAGATCTTTGAACAATCTGGAATCAACATTTTTTTCTTTTGCAAAAGATGTAATGCTAAGCGCAACTAATAGTGTAGTTACAAGGAGTTTGTTTTTCATGTTTATGTTTTTGTTCCGTTTCGTTGCGGAGGTTAAAAGAATAATTGTTCGCCTTTATCCATTCAAACCTTGTGATGAATTGCGTTAACGAGTGTTAAACCGATGATAAGTGGCGGAGTATTTCAGTGACTGGTTGAAAAAAATGACGGTTGTTTTTTGAAGCCAAAATCGTATGCGTGCAGTTGCTATAAAACTGTCCGCTTGCGAACAACAAGCTGTATTAATTGTGATACACTAATGGCGTTATTACATTTTGTTTCACATTTAGTTACATTCTGCGTATAGTTCTTTATTATTCTCAGTGCATGCAAGATGTTTAGTTACAGCATGGCAATATATAGTGAAGGCTTTTGCTGAAAAAGTTAACATACCATTACACCAGATGCAAAATTCTATTTGGATGAAAGCGTTACAATCGTCCCGCGGGTATGTTCCCGTTTTTTATTGCTTCAATTTGTTCTGCTGAAAAGGCTGTATCAAAGAGATCTTTTGACTCGTGGTAACACCTGAACATGTCAGCAATGAAATGCATTCGTTCGCGGAGATCAGCCCAATCTGTAGCGCCACTTTCCAGCATGCTGTCTTTGGTCGGATCTATTTGTGAGAGTAACGCGAGCAAATCCGCATTTGCCAGTTGTTGCAGGTCGACGGGAAATGGTATTGCAAGATCTTTGCTTAAATGCAGAAGGTTATCAGGTGGCAATGTGATTGTCATGAGATGAGCGGTCAGTATTATGCGGATATGATGTTGCATTCGCTCTAACAACGATTCAATCGCTTTATCTAATACAGTCTTGCCAAAAAGACGTTGAAAGAATAGCCGGATTTTTGTCAGAAAATTTGAGCGGGAAAACAGGTGACTGAGCCACTCACTTTTTATTTGTTGTATATCTATAGCAGACGCATTGAGCGCTGCTGCTATCTCCGGCTGAAGACGGTTTTGTTCATGAAAACCAACCTGCAGGTTAGCGAGAAGATTTAATTCTGTTTTTTTCCTCACATCATTTTCAAAAAGCGCCTTGTAATAGCAACGGAAAGCGCTTTGAAGAAAATCCTGCCCGTCCGGAGGTTGCCCCTGTTTAAAATGTTTGCAAAATTCATCGATACCGGATTGAAGATATGCGGCATCATTGAAGCAACCGGACATAAAAAGTGCAAACTCCGCTGCAATTTCCTCGAACACTTTTTTGTTTCCCCTGCCTACCGCATCGCTGGCGCGGTTAACTGTTGAATTAATGATTATTCCTATACTTGTTTTATACAACTGGTCAAAGCTCTCCTGTGCACCGGTTTGTTTGGCGAGCGTTATAATTAAAGACAAAGCTGTTTCAACCTCCGGTACGTTTCGCAGTAAAGATTCTATCGCGCGTTGCAGATCTTCATGCCTGATGGTTTGCCCTGCCTGTTTCGATGCCCAGGTGGCAAACGTACACCAGTTTGCATATGCTCCCATGGGTTTGGTGAAAACGGCGGAAAGTTCGCTATAGGATTGCGTGATCTGCAGGTTATGCAGGATGGGATCGTTTAAAGATGCGATTTGATCTATTTGTTCAACTGTGGTATAGGAAGTCATAGGCAGTTAAATTGATTGATATGTTACTATAAGGGAATATTTCCGTGTTTTTTCCTGGGAAGTTTTGCCACTTTATTTTCAAGCATTGCAAATGCCTTGATCAATTTTTTTCTTGTTTCTTTTGGTTCGATCACTTCATCAATAAAACCACGTTCAGCAGCGAGATAAGGCGTTGCAAATTTCTCCGCATACTCCGCTTCTTTTTCCAGCAGCTTTTGAGCAGGATCGGCAGCCTCTGAAATTTCTTTTTTAAAGATGATTTCGCTGGCGCCCCTTGCGCCCATCACTGCTATCTCTGCAGAGGGCCATGCATAGTTAATATCAGCGCCGATATGTTTTGAATTCATCACATCATAAGCGCCGCCATAGGCTTTTCTTGTGATAACGGTAACACGCGGCACGGTTGCTTCACTGAACGCATACAACAGTTTGGCGCCGTTTGTAATGATGCCGTTCCATTCCTGGTCTGTACCGGGGAGAAAACCGGGCACATCAACCAATACTAACAAAGGGATATTAAAGCAATCACAGAACCTTGTAAACCTGGCGCCTTTTTTTGAACTGTTGATATCCAGCACACCGGCCAGGCTCATAGGTTGATTGGCAACAATACCAATACTTCTTCCGGCCAGCCGCGCAAAACCAACAATAATATTATCGGCGAATTCTTTATGTATTTCAAAAAAGGTATCCGTGTCACAAACGCCTTCTATCACCAGCCGCATGTCGTAAGGTTTATTCGCACTGGCAGGTATGATATCATCCAGCATGTCGCGTGTTTCATCACCGATGGTGTAGGATAATTTCGGAACGGCGTCTTCGCAATTCTGCGGAATATAACTTAATAATTTTTTTAACTGCACGATGCAATCCATGTCATCCGTTGCAGTAAGATGCGTAACGCCTGATTTGGAAGAATGAGTTGATGCGCCACCCAATTCTTCAGAAGTCACTTCTTCATTCGTAACTGTCTTTACAACATTCGGACCTGTAACAAACATGTAGCTTGTGTGCTGTACCATGATCGTAAAATCCGTCATAGCGGGTGAATAAACAGCACCGCCTGCGCACGGTCCCATTATAGCAGATATTTGTGGTACCACACCCGATGATAAAACATTCCTGTAAAAAATTTCCGCATAGCCACCCAATGATCTTACACCTTCCTGTATCCTTGCGCCACCGCTATCATTAAGCCCGATGACCGGAGCGCCGTTTTTCATGGCAAGATCCATGATCCTGCAAATTTTTTCTGCATGTGTTTCTGACAGCGCTCCGCCGAATACCGTGAAGTCTTGCGCAAAAACATATACCAGTCTTCCATTTACTGCACCATAGCCAGTGATCACACCATCACCATAATATTGTTGCTCACCCATACCAAAATCAATAGTGCGGTGAATTACCAATGCACCAATTTCTTCAAATGAACCAGGATCCATTAATAATGCTATGCGTTCATGTGCGGTGAGCTTTCCTTTCTGATGTTGTGCGGCAATTCTTTTTTTGCCTCCGCCTTCTTTACTTTTTTCGATCCTTTTTCTTAATATCTCTACTTTAGGCTTCATGTCTGATAGTTGTATTAATTATCCGTCAGCCTGCGCTTCCAGTTCGTGGATCTGTTTTCAACCACGTTTAAAACCTTTTGTTTTTCCATCCGGTATTTCAATGCGATCAATGCTGCTATTTCGGCATGTTGATTTTGTTTCTCTTTAATTTTTTCAGGCGTGTAATAATCATTGATAAAATTCGTATCAAAATTCCCGCTCACAAAGGCATCATGTTGAAAAACAAAGACGCCAAAAGGAAGAGTTGTAGATACACCTTCAATTGTATAATCCCTGATCGCCTGCAACATATTTTGGATGGCTTCGGTTCTGTTCTTCCCCCATACGGAAAGTTTTGCGATCATCGGATCGTAATAAATAGGAACCGGCATTCCCTGTTCATAACCATCATCCACTCTTATATGTTTTCCTCCGGGTCTTATATATTTATGTAGCGTGCCGATAGATGGAAGAAAATTATCAAGCGGGTCTTCTGCATACACACGTAGTTCTATCGCATGCCCGTTAAAAGACAAGTCATCCTGTTTAAAACTTAATACTTCGCCTCTCGCAATTTTTATCTGTTCTTCCACGAGATCCAAACCTGTGATCATTTCAGTTACCGGGTGCTCTACCTGCAATCGTGTATTCATTTCAAGAAAATAAAAATTCATATCGGAATCCACTAAAAATTCAACGGTGCCGGCGCTTGTGTAATTACATGACTTCGCCACTAATACAGCAGCATTGCCCATTTTCTTTCTAAGTTCAGGAGTTAAGACAGATGAAGGGGATTCTTCAATAACTTTTTGATGACGGCGTTGTATGCTGCATTCTCTTTCAAAGAGATGAACGGTATTACCTAATTTATCTGCAAGAACCTGTATTTCTATATGCCTGGGTGAAATAATATATTTTTCGATGAAGACGGAACCATCACCAAATGAAGATGTTGCTTCACTGATCGCACGTTCCATTTGTGATGCAAGTTCTTCTTCTCTTTCAACTATTCTCATGCCTTTGCCGCCGCCACCCGCAGATGCTTTTATCAGCACGGGATAGCCAACCTGCTTTGCAATCTCCTTTGCCAGTTGTATATCTGTGATCGCTTCCTGTATTCCGGGTACCATGGGTATGTTATATTTTTTCACGCATTCTTTTGCGGCAAGTTTAGAACCCATAATGCGCATAGCATCTGCGGTTGGACCAATAAAAATAATTCCTGCTTTTGCTACTTTTTGTGCGAAGTCTGCATTCTCACTCAGAAAACCGTAACCAGGATGAATACCATCTGCTCCAAGTTCTTTTGCGAAAGAAATTATTTTATCAGCATGTAAATATGATTGATTGGATGGTGCAGGGCCCAGGTAAACCGCTTCATCCGCAAACAATACATGCGGAGAATTCCGGTCTGCTTCTGAATAAACTGCTACCGATTTAATTCCCATTTTGCGTACAGTGCGCATGATCCGCAAAGCGATCTCGCCTCTGTTGGCCACTAAGATTTTTTTCATCAATGCTTACATTTTGCTGTTTGATTCCGGCAGATATACATGCCGGTGTGAAAGAGAATCAAGGATCACACAGCACAAATACAGTATAAATTTTATTCGAGTTCAACGAGCACCTGTCCTTTTTCAACAGTCTGGCCGCTTTTTACATATGTCTTTTTAATTTTTGCATCGCCCTGCGACAGGATGCTGTTTTCCATTTTCATAGCCTCCAAAACTAAAATGGATTCTCCATCTTTTACCTGCTGACCATCCGTTACAAACACCTTCAATACAAGCCCCGGCATAGGTGCTTTAATATCCGGAACGCGTTTTTCCTTCCCGGCATCAAACCCCATTTTCTCCAGCATCTGGTCTAACCCGTCCTTTATCTCTACATCAAATACTTCGCCGTCAACTTCAATGCGCAATTTTTTCCCGGCTAAATCAGCCTCCTGAACCCGTCCTTTTATTGATTGATGATCTTTGATGAGATGAAACTCGTTATCCGATTTTTTGATGATGTCAGTTGATTCCAATTTTTCCGGCGGGACACTGAAAAAAAATTGATTCACCTTAACTATGAAAGTTTCATCCTTACCTGGCATATAAAGCAGGTGATTTAATTATGTTGTAATAATTTTTTATGAGAAATAGCTGTGTAAAATAGGGAAAATATTGCTATGGACTGTGCTATTCAATTTTATTAAATCTCAGGTGCATAATCCTGCCTGAATTCACTTCAAACCCGGCAATGTTATTGTTAGTGTCTCTTATCATCACCAAATGATTTATCCACCAGTAATCGGTTGTTAAATGATCATTATTAACTATAGTAAGTTTTGTGTCGTTGTATTTATCGTTCGTCAGCATTAACTGGCGATCTTTTAAAATGATCCCGTATTTGCAATCCAACTCCGGGCAATAATAAATACCTGTATAGGTTTTTAAAACTTCATCGGACTGTGATGTATCGTTTATGTATTTCAATGGTCAATGATTTCATTATTGATTGCTCATTATTGATTGCTCATTATTGATTACTCATTATTGATTACTCATTATTCATTATTGACCATTCACCATATCAAAAAAGAAATGTGTAATTTACAATTGTGATTTCGAGACTTTATGAAATGACTTATCTCTGATCTTTAATTTATTGTGAATGACTCGCTTTGATACCATTGCTGATCTCACCAACCCGGAATGCCTCCGGAAAATTACCGGCCCGGTTATGAAGGTTGACATTGTTCCTTTCGCTGCGATTGGCTTTTCCGGAGCTACGTTGCAGCGGGTTGAAGTACTCTGCGAAACAGGAACGAAAAGAAATTTTGTCTTAAAGCTGGTGCACTTAAAAAATGACTGGATTTCACAACGTACAAATGACCATATTGGCAGGGAAGGTGCGCTGCTGGATGAACAATGCCTGGCAGGGATATGGGATCACATACATTGTCCATATATAGCTTTTGCACGTGAAAATGATTTGACCGGGTTATTAATGAATGATTTTTCCAATTATTTATTTCCCGATGCAAGGGAACCGATTAATATAGCTCATGAAGATATTGTTGCAGATGCGCTTGCTTCAGTGCATGCAACATTTTGGGATTCGCCCGCCATCAGAAAAATTTCATGGCTCACTACGCCGTATGAATATTTAAACATATTATCTCCCGGAGAGCATGAACAGGATAAATATTGTCCGCCGTCTGATAAAATAAGAGATAGCATTCTGGAAGGATGGAAAATAGCGCTGCAGCTACTGCCTGCGAAAATAAAAAGTTATCTTTTGCAGCCCATCGAAGAAATTTTCAAACCCTGGAATGATCTGCCGTTAACGCTTTTGCATGGCGATGTGAAAATTGCCAACATGGCTATTATTCCCGGAGATAAACTTGTTTTATTCGACTGGCCCATGGTTGGCTGCGCACCCTGTGCTATGGAATTAGGCTGGTACCTTGCTGTGAACGCTACGCGCCTTGCGCGAACAAAAGAAAGCTTTATTGTTAAATACAGGTCGTGTCTTGAATCTCATTTGCAATTTGAAATTGATGAGCAAACCTGGCAGAGAATGATACACCTGGCTGTTGTTACCGGCGCCATGATGCTGCTATGGAATAAGGCGCTTGGCTGGCAATCGGGTACACAAAAAGGAAAAGATGAATGGGAATGGTGGAGCGACCAGTTGAAAGCCGCTGTTGTTAATGAGTAAAGTTTGTTGCGATAAAAACAGGCAGATGAACGTCCTGGAAAATTATTTCCTGGCATAAAATTTTGCTGTTAAAAACTTCAGAGGAAACATTGTTGTTGTATATTTTCATGGTTCATAGGAAATTTCCTGTTTTAATAAATTGTCTAAAATTTATTTATGAAGCTTCTCATTACCTTTTTGTTTGCATTGGCAATTGTAAATACAAATGCCCAGTTAACAAGTCCTGATACAATACCAACATCAAATGGAGGTGTCATTGTTCAGCCCATATTCCATGCTGCTTTAGTGCTGGAATGGAATGGTAAATCAATTTATATTGATCCTTATAACGGCGCTAATGCATATACATCTCTAAAAAAACCTGACCTTGTTCTGATCACAGATATTCATGGTGATCATATGGATATAAAAACCTTGCAGGCGCTTGATCTGAATAGTGCAACCCTTATCGTGCCGCAAGCGGTAGCAGACAAATTACCTGCTGAATGGAAGCAAAAAATAGTGGTTCTCAACAATGCAAATACAACTGAACAATCAGGCATAACAGTCAGTGCCATTCCAATGTATAATATTCCCGATGATTCTACGGCGAGGCATACAAAAGGGCGCGGTAACGGTTATATTATTACGTTGGGTGGTAAGAAATTTTACATCTCAGGTGATACGGAAGATATACCGGAAATGCGGGATTTGAAAAATATTGATGTGGCTTTTGTTTGCATGAATTTACCTTTTACCATGAGCGTAGAACAGGCGGCCAGCGCCGTACTTGATTTTAAGCCAAAGATTGTTTATCCCTACCATTATCGCGGACAAGGCGGTTTTAGCGATACCGGAAAATTTAAGACATTGGTGAACGAAGAAAACCCTTCAATTGATGTGAGGCTGAAGGATTGGTATGCCGGCAATAAATAATCTAACTTATTTTGATGATCGTATATTTCACTTGCATGTCTTAGCGTATTCCTGGTTATTGAAAGAGATATTTATTCAACAAAGCCTTACCTTGTTTGACAGCTTCTCTTCCGTCTGATTCAATGCCATACCATCCGTGATAACCGCTTTGTTTGCATAACTCAATCATTTTAACTGTAAGCTCTTCGGTTGGCTGATTCCTGTAAGACATTCCTTTTGCATAGGGAAGTGTTTTTTGCAGGTAAGCATAGTTGTCAAAGTCATCGGAAGGTTCGCGCCAGTCGGGGTAAGTACCAAACAGGGGATGGTTTACTTCTTGCATTAATACCAGCATAAAATCCGCATCATTTGAAACGCCACCGTGATTTTCTATGAGCACATTTATATTAGCTTCTGTTGCATATTCTAATAAGAGATGATAAGATTCTGCTGCATATTTCAGCGCTTCTTCTTTGGCAATGTTGGCATCGCCCCTGCAATTGGTACGAATAGCATCACATCCAAGATAATGCGCTACTTCTATCCATTTGCAATGATTAACTACAAATTGTTTACGTTCTTCTTTTTTAGAAGTACATCCGTCTCCTTCTTCATCTACCATTATTAAGATCATCTGAACCCCAAAGTCAGCCGCATTTCTTTTTAAGGTATTTAAATAATCACTGGTAGGAACTTCGAATAATGTATTCACAAACTCGATCCCGTTAAGATCAAAATCTTCCCTTGCAATTTTTGGGAAATCTAATGTCTTCCATTTGCCCGCTCTGAATTCTTCTATTAATGCCCATTGAGCAAGGGAAATATCATCTTTGATCATATCGTTGATATTTTTTGATTCCCGAAATTAAAGTGCCGGATATAATAATTATCATTAATAAACACTCATTGCCTCTTAACCGGTAATAATGTGTAACGGTAATTGAAAGTAATTGCGGTTTAAACTTAAAATTTAGTGATAAATACTCCAAAAAAGTACGGAATTTGTTGTAACCTTTTTTTCAGTTCGACACTCTAATTGAGAATGCCAACCTGTTGTGTCTTGTCTGCCCACAACGAAGCTAAGACGCAATGGCTGAAATGAATAAAACAATCGTGAACCACATCCATCATGTGTTGCAGTTCTAAACTTTATACATAAAAATTATCTTATCATTAATTAAATCATTACCATGAAAACACAAATACTCCTGGTATCAATGTTTGTATGTGTTACACAAACATTTGCTGGAAATCACCAGTTTACAACTCATCGTGGTGGCTGTATTTCTCCCACCGGTTTAAAGGCATCAGGCATAACACGAAACAGTGCAACGGTTAGCTGGAATGCAGTTCCCGGGGCCACTTCCTATAACCTGGAACACGAGTCAGTTGGTGTGTGGACTGGCGTTTTTGTCACCGACACTTCATATACCCTTAAAGGCCTTGCGTCCAATACGACCTATAGCTTTCATGTGCTGGCAGTTTGCTCGGGCAGTTATTCTGTTTATTCAACGCCATCTTCCTTCACAACAAAGGGTAAGGTTATTGATTGCATTTCGAGAGGAAACTCTACGGCGCATGAATTTATAAACAGGGTAAAATTCGGCAGCATTAATAATTTAAGCGGCGATAATGGCGGATATAAGAATTACACCTCGTTATCTACCCATTTGATTTCGGGTCAGGTGTACAATATCCGGTTAACACCCGGGTTTCATTTCCTGGCGAACACAGAATATTGGAGTGTTTATATCGACTATAATCACAACAATAGTTTTGCTGATGCGGGCGAACTTGTATTTACGGGAAACGCTTCAACTGTTGTAAAAGGACCTGTAACTATACCGTCCTCTTCCGCAACCGGCGTTACACGCATGCGGGTGCAAATGCATTATGGCAGTCAGCTAAATAGCTCATGCGCAAAATTTGATTATGGCGAAGTGGAAGATTATAGTGTAAATATTTCTGTTGGCTCAGGTATTGCTGCAACATCATCGTCAACAGGCGATATCTCTGCGAGGAGTAAAACAAGCTTAGTAGTTGCACCGAACCCGGTTTCAGGCTCCAATGCATCTGTTTATTACACCCTGGCAAATAATGGCGTTGCTACCTTTAAAGTGATTAATATGGATGGACATATATTGCAAACGATACAACTTGGTAATAAAAACACAGGCGCTTTCAGGTATAATTTAGCCGGGCTTGACAAATTGCCTTCGGGAAATTATATCATTGTATTAGAACAAAATAGTCAAACGGTGACACGCTATCGGTTTACAATTATAAGATAGCAGAGAATAATATGTATTTATAAACCGTCTCAAAGCTGAGGCGGTTTTTTATGTTAGCATTTCAGGAATATTAATTATGGCAGCAAGCATGTATTGCGTTTCAACAAAAGTCTGCAAAAGGCTTTCTCATAAAACGACTTTTATTTCACACGTTAAATTTTTACTTTCATATAAAACTATTGTATGGGAAAGTATATTTCTATTGTCGCTTGTTTCTTGTTAATTGTTTTTACTGTTAAAGCCCAATCATCAGAAGATTCAGTAAAGGCTGCAATAAATAAATTATTTGCTGCCATGAAAAATGGCGACAGCAAAGCGTTGGTTGAATGTTTTACTGATTCTGCCATTTTACAAAGCGTTGCAGAAAAGGATGGAAAGGTTTCAGTGCGAACAGAAGTGATAAAAGAATTTGCTGATTTTGTAGGCACGCAAAAACAAGGAGATGCTGATGAAAGAATAAGTT
>DASUGF010000077.1:0-17739 GCA_036274175.1 Parafilimonas sp. | reverse complement strand
GCAGATTTTCATACAGCAATTCAAAATTTCTTTATTAATATCAATCAACAATATCCCTCTGATTTAAAATCCCTGCTCAGCTTGAAATTTCAATTCTTTGATAAAAAGAATTCACTAATTTACCCCTTGTGAAGTATAAATGCGGCAGGCATATGGCATTAAATAGATCCTCGCAATTATATTTATGAGTCGTAATTATTTTCAGTGTCGCTAAGGCCATTACAGTCCCTGCAGTTTAGTTTAAGCACTTTATTTAAACAACAGCTTTGTTTTTTATTTTTGAGTGATTTCGCACAAAAGCATTTAAACTTTATGCAGGCTCTGCGCTTTAAAATTTTACCATAGAACTTTTAAAATAATTATATGGAATCGCAGAGTTGAAAATTGCCATTAATGCACAACACATGAAAGATCAATTATTATGAAAAAACAAACTTATCTTATTGGCCTGCTGTTATTGTTTATATCAGCTATCAAGGCACAGGAACATAATTTCAATACAAAATATGTTAAGCCAACGGATACATTGGTGGAGCAAAAAATAGAGCAATGGCAGGACCTGAAATTTGGCTTGTTCATGCACTGGGGGACTTACAGCCAGTGGGGTGTTGTGGAAAGCTGGAGCATTTGCCCGGAAGATGAAGGCTGGACGCAACGGCGCGGGCCATATTCCGCGAGTTATAATGACTATGTAAAAGCCTATGAAAATTTACAGACTACATTTAACCCGGTAAATTTTAATCCTGATAAATGGGCTGCTGCTGCAAAAGAAGCGGGTATGCGCTACGTTGTATTCACTACAAAACATCACGATGGATTTTGCATGTTTGATACGAAGCAAACCGATTATAAAATCACTTCTTCCAAAACACCATTCTCATCAAACCCGAAGAGTAATGTAGCCAAAGAAATTTTTGATGCATTCCGCAAAGAAGGTTTTATGACGGGCGCCTATTTTTCAAAACCCGACTGGCATAGCCCTGATTACTGGTGGCCTTATTTTCCGCCAAAGGATAGGAATGTAAATTATGATCCTGCCAAACATCCTGACAAATGGAATGCTTT
The DNA here is from genome assembly GCA_036274175.1 of Parafilimonas sp. Taxonomy (GTDB): domain Bacteria; phylum Bacteroidota; class Bacteroidia; order Chitinophagales; family Chitinophagaceae; genus Parafilimonas. The sequence continues at coordinate 16,674 of DASUGF010000077.1, read as the reverse complement.
TAAAGATTATACCTACAACCAGATCAAAGAACTGATGACGGGCTATGGAAAGATCGATGTGCTTTGGCTGGATGGCGGCTGGGTGCGTCCATTATCAACTGTTGATAGAACGGTTGAATGGCAACGCGGGATACATTTTGACCAGGATATTGATATGGCGCGTATTGCATCGATGGCACGCAGTTATCAGCCGGGTTTAATGGTGGTTGACAGAACGGTAAGCGGTGAGTTTGAAAATTATCTTACACCTGAGCAAACTGTGCCGAAAGAGCCTTTGCCCTATCCATGGGAAAGTTGTATCACCATGGGTAATTCATGGAGTTATGTGCCGAATGATCATTATAAATCAACCAATGCGCTTATCCATTTATTGTTACGTATTGTTTCCCGGGGAGGTAATTTATTGTTGAACATCGGCCCCTCACCACTCGGCGATTACAGCGACACTGCGTACAACCGTTTGAAAGAAATAGGTTCATGGATGAAAGTACATAGCGAAGCGGTATATGCAACAAAACCTTTGGCGCCTTATGAAGATGGAAATATTTTATACCTGCAGTCAAAAGACACAAAGACAATATATGTTTATGTGTTAAGCGATGATAAAACAGATGAGGTTACATTGCCTGCATCAGTCACGCTAAAAAATATTCCACTGACTAAAAAGAGCAAAATCATTTTTATGGATGCGCCCAAAGAAAAGATCAGGTATAAAGTTGATGGCGATGCAACAATAGTAAGCACACCTGCTTCTTTACAAAATAAATCTGTGGGTAAATATGCGGTTGCGTTTAAAATAGCTTTGTAAAGATCAATAACGCAAAATCAGAATATTTTAAATCTTTCGAAGCATGCCTTTTCCAAAGCTTCCCTGTCATCGGGGTGGGCAATATTGATCAATGCCTTTGCGCGTTGTCTTAAATTCTTCCCATACAAATAAGCAATGCCATATTCTGTTACAACATAATGCACATGTGCTCTTGTTGTAACCACGCCTGCGCCGGGTTTAAGCACCGAAACTATACGTGCAATACCTTTTGCTGTGCGCGACGGAATAGCAATGATCGGCTTGCCACCTTCACTTAATGCGGCACCACGCATAAAATCCATCTGGCCGCCCACACCGGAATATTGATACGTGCCGATGGAATCACTGCAAACCTGGCCTGTGAGATCGATTTCGATAGCACTGTTAATGGCTACCATTTTTTTATTGCGACGGATCACATGCGGGTCATTCACGTAATTGATAGCCAGAAAAGCAAAGGCAGGATTATCATCAACATAATCATACAATTGCTTTGAACCAAGAGCAAACGAAGAAACGGTTTTGTTGGGATGTATCTTTTTGCATTTGTTATTGATAATATCTTTTTCAATCAGCTTAATGATGCCATCGGAACACATCTCCGTATGCACCCCGAGATCTTTGTGGTTATGCAACGAACCAAGTACCGCATCGGGAATGGCGCCAATACCCATTTGCAAAGTGCTTTTATCATCGATCATGCCAGCTATAAGGTCCGCCTATTGCCTGTGTTTCAGGGCCGCGTTTTTCCGAGAAATTAGCCGTATGTAATTCGTCTTCACAATATACCATAGCGCTGAAACGGCTGCTGTGTATCATGCCATCGCCATGTGTTCTGGGTGCATGTGGGTTTACCATCGCTATTACATGCTTTGCATGATCCGCAGCACTGCGGGCAATATCAACTGAAACACCAAGAGAACAATAACCATGCACATCAGGCAAAGAAACATGTACAATAGCTACATCAATCGGTAAGATATTGTTTTGAAACAAGATCGGGATCTCACTTAAAAATACAGGAACATAATCTGCATAGCCTTCATTCACTGCTTTGCGCGAGGTAGCAGATACAAACAGCGAATTAAGATGAAAGCTGTCTTTATGTTCGGGCTTGTCTATAAACAAGTCTCCGTAAACACTAATGGAAACTATCTCTACATTGTGCAACCGGTAAGATTCTTCTGCAAGCTGTTTTAGCAAATAAGTTGGCGTGTGTGTACTGCCGTGAATAAACACTCTTTGATCAGGCTGAATAAGCGACAACGCCTCTTTTGCAGAAACATATCTTACGGGTGTTTTCATTAAAGAAATTTTGAAATGGTATTAGTAATTATGGAAACAAATGATCTGCATCCTATAATGAAATTAAAAAGATTAATATTTATCACGCTGGAAAATTTTGAAGCAATAGGGTTATTATCACGAAATTGCAAACAGGAATTAAGCGTATGAAATTTTCTGCAATTACGATTGCTATAAATTTACTGGTACTCTTGGTCTGCTAAGTCTCCGGACTTAGCAGTTCTATGCGCAAAGCCTCTGACTTTGAATATTAATAGTCTGTTTTAACGGAATTGCCAAATGGGATTTTTAAAAGGTCTTTTACATCTTCATCATTTCTGCCCTCCAAAACATCAAGACCATAATGGATATCTTCAACCGGTGTTTTGGAATAGGTGCCAAAAAATTTGTCCCAGAAAGAAAAAATATTACCAAAGTTCGTATCTGTTTCCGGCCGTATAAAGTGATGATGTATGCGGTGCATGTTGGGCGTAACGATAACATAGCTTAACAACTTATCAAGCTGCCTGTTCATTTTTATATTGGCATGATTGAATTGTGCCAGCACAACACTTAAAGTTTGATAAAAGAGTACAAGCCACATAGGAGCGCCGCAAATGAGTATAGCCAGCCATGTAAATACTGCGCGAAAAACACTTTCGCCGGGATGATGCCGGTTTGCCGTTGTGGTATCAACATGCGTATCTGAATGATGAATGATATGAAATTTCCACATCCATTTTATTTTATGCTGAATATAATGAATAACCCACGCGCCAACCAGGTCGAGTATCATTAATCCAATGATCAATTGTAACCACACCGGCATCGCAATCCACTGCAGAATACCGAAATCATGTTGCACACACCAGGCACTCGTAAAAACAATCAATAAGGCAAAAACAAAATTTACTATAATGGTTGTAACAGTAAAAATTATGTTGATGCCTGCATGTTTCCACTTATTGTATTGGAAGGTAAAAAGCGGTATAGCGCTTTCTATCATCCAGAAAATTGTAAGGCCGCCTGCAATGATTAAAGCACGGGTAAGAGAAGAAATGTTTTGAAAATATTCCACCAGTGAATTCATATCGCAAATATTTCAAACTTCGACTAAAGTAAGATGAATTTTTATTTGGTCAAATGGCGGCTTAAGAGATTAGCAGGTACAATTAACATTTATCATATTTTAAAAAATTATAAGTAAATCCGTAAAAATGCAATTGAAGTGAATTATAATAATTAATCAAACGTTATTATTAAATAATGCCATGGTTAATTCTGATGAAATGTGTATTTGTTAGTTTTACTAACAACATTTTTTCATGCTGCAGTTGCGATATTTAATAATAATTAAATTGACGGATTTCGGACTGTGGAATAAAAATTAACACTTGTGAAAAATGAGTTTACATTTCGCTTAGCTTAAAAATATCTTTTTCTCTTATCCCTCTTTCTGTTTCCTGTAAAGTACAGCATTCCTGTTTGGCATCATGCTCAAAAAATAAAACATAGTTGTTCTTCAAGGCTTCATTTAAAAAAGATTTCTTTTCCCATAATGTGGTAAGCGGAAACATATCATACGCCATTATATAAGGCAACGGAATATGTGCGGTTGATGGAAGCAGGTCTGCCATAAACACAATTGTTTTGTCGTTGTACCGTATCTGGGGTAACATCATTTTTTCCGTATGCCCGCTTACAAAACGTATTGTGATATTTTCTGTGAAAGAAGTTTCGATCAGCTTATCATCTTCCACATTGGGTACTTCAATAAATCTTAATTGACCACTTTCCTGTATGGGCAGAATATTTTCCTTTAAGAAAGAGGCTTTCTCCCTGTCGTTGGGATAAATGGCCCAGTTCCAGTGCTCCTGGTTGCTCCAGTAAGTTGCATTTTTAAATGCCGGAATTAGTTTGTCGCCATCATGGGTAATACTGCCTCCGCAATGGTCGAAGTGGAGGTGTGTTAAAAAAACATCTGTTATATCGTCTTTATTAAAGCCATGTGCTGCGAGTGATTTATCCAATGTGTTATCACCATGCAAATAATAATAGCTGAAAAATTTATCGCTTTGTTTGTTGCCCACTCCATTGTCAACGAGTATTAGCTTATTACCATCTTCGATTAACAGGCAGCGCATCGCCCAGGTACATAAATTGTTTTCATCTGCCGGATTTAGTTTGTTCCATATTGATTTGGGAACAACGCCAAACATGGCGCCACCATCTAATTTGAATAATTCAGTTTCTATGCTGTAGAGTTTCATAGTCATTTCATTTTTGATGCAAATAATGATCAGCGTATTCACAATTCGCAATCCCGGCTTCATAATTTTCACCAACAACTAATAATCGACTGTTCATCTCATGCCTTCATGGCGTTTTGCTTGCTCAATGCTGAAAAAAGCCATATAAAACCAATTACAAAAAATACAATTAAGCTTAGCACCGAGTTTTGCATGTTGCCGGTAAGTTCCTCGATATATCCGAAAGCAAAAATACCTATCACTATGGCAATCTTTTCTGTAAGATCGTAATAGCTGAAAAATGATGCGGTGTCTTCTGTAACCGGCATCAGCTTGGAATAAGTGCTTCTGCTCAGCGATTGTATTCCACCCATTACCAGCCCGACGACTACAGCAAGTCCGTAAAAAAGATATTCAGGATTGCCGCCTTTTATTTTATACCCGGCAGTAAAATAAGCCGCGATACATATTAAAATCCAGAACAGAATTACACCCATTAATACTTTCAGGTTGCCGAATACGGAAGATAACCGGCTCATAATGATGGCTCCGGGAATCGCAACCAGTTGTATTATGATCAGTGTTATGATAAGTTTAGTAGCTTCCAGTTGCAGCAGCTTGCTTCCAAATATGGTGGCAGCGAGCATAACAGTTTGCACGCCCATACTGTAAAAGAAAAATCCGCGTAAATATCTTTTTAAAACCGGCATTGTTTTTACCTGGTGATATACTTTTTTAACCGAATTAAAACCATCTGTAAATACATTGCCCTTTGCAACATTGCTTCTTTTCGCTTCAGGTACGCGTGCAAAAGTTATTTGTGCAAATCCTGCCCACCATATCCCCACTAGTAAAAATGTAAGGCGCAAGCCGAGAAAGTCAGGATTGTCAGCAAGCAACATCACCAATACTAAACCAATTAACTGCATAATTACACTGCCCACATAACCAAACGAAAACCCTCTTGCGCTTACCCTGTCACGGTCTTCAGGTGCTGCTATTTCCGGCAAAAAAGCATTATAAAAAACAAGGCTTCCAACATAACCGCCAGCGGCCATCATAAAAGCAATAACGCCCACCCAGATATTATCACCATGAAAAAAATATAAAGCACTGCAACCAATAGCGCCTACGTAACAAAAGAAGCGCATAAAATTTTTCTTGTTGCCCCGTGTATCTGCAATGGAGGTAAGCACCGGGTAAGAAAGCGCAATTATAAAATAAGCAACAGATAAAGTGTAATCATATAAAGAAGAGTTCACGAATGACCTGCCCAATAGAGGCACTTTATCGCTTCCGAATGCATGGTTGGTAGCCATTGTAAAATAAATAGGAAAGAAGGTGGTTGTAATAACTAAATTATAGGTGCTGTTTGCCCAGTCGTACATTGCCCAGGCATTGATAATTTTTTTTGAAGCGGTTTGCATAAAGCAGTTTGTATAAATGAAAGTAAAGGAATATCCGCAAACGCTAATAAATATCTATGTTAGCTATTTGTAAATCAACTGCTATGGATGAAAGCCTGCAAACATTGAGTTAATCATTACGGAGCTGAACAACATCTTTTACAAAATCTGCCTGACGATTGCTTATTGGAAGAAGATTACGAGTTTGCAAAATATTATCGCAAGAGCTTAAACAGACTTCAAAAAGCGTTGTACAATGTATATTGTTTAACCGATTATAATTATGCGGGAAAAGCAGAAGCTTTAAGAATATTAGCAAACATCAAAGCCTGTGTAAAAAGATTATGTTATCCAAAATTTTTTTTGAAGTCTTTCGTTGGCCTCGCAGGGAAATTTTTGAATTAGTAACATATTAATCGCATACTCTTTTAAAATTAGTTGCATAACTAACTATTTTTGTCCGGCAATTCTTTTATTCCGGAATTATAAAATTTTTACATGAAGCGTTCTATAAAAAAAATTGCTGTACTCGGTAGCGGGGTAATGGGTTCAAGGATAGCCTGTTATTTTGCAGGCATTGGCGTGCAGGTTTTGTTACTGGATATAGCCCCTTCCGGCTCCCCCGGGGAAGAGAAACCCATTGATAAAAATAAAATAGTCAGTGATGCATTGCAGGCCGCCATCAAATCAAATCCTTCTCCCGTTTACACAAAGGATGTTATAAAGCGTATCAGTACGGGTAATTTTGATGATAACATGAAAGACATAGCCGGCTGCGACTGGATAATTGAAGTGGTAGTAGAAAGACTTGATATAAAGCAACAGGTATATGCAGCAGTTGAAAAATTCCGTAAGCCCGGCACGCTGATCACGACCAATACTTCGGGTATTCCTATTCATATGTTATCCGAAGGCAGAAGCGAAGATTTTAAAAAACATTTTTGCGGTACACATTTTTTTAATCCCCCGCGTTACCTGCGTTTGCTTGAAATAATTCCTGCCCCGGAAACAGATAAGGATGTTATTAATTTTTTAATGCATTATGGTGATGTTTTCTTAGGCAAAACCACCGTGCTGGCAAAAGACACGCCTGCATTTATTGCTAACCGTATTGGTGTGTTTGGGATGATGTCCATCTTCAACACCATGGAAAAATTTGATTTGACCATTGATGAGGTAGATGCGTTGACAGGTCCAATTATCGGCCGTCCAAAATCTGCCACTTTCAGAACAGCAGATGTTGTTGGTATTGACACTTTGGTAAATGTGGCAAAAGGTGTTGCAGAAAATTGTCCTGCTGATGAAGCAAGGGAGCTGTTTAAAATTCCTTCGTGGCTGCAAACAATGATCGCCAATAAATGGCTCGGCGATAAAACCGGGCAGGGATTTTTTAAGAAAGTAAAGCTCCCGGTTACCGAAGGTAGTCCAGAAGAAAGAAAGAGCGATAAGGAAATTTATACACTTGATCTTAAAACGCTTGAATATAAGCCACGGGCAAGAGCCTCATTTCCTTCTGTAAAAGCCGCTGCTCCGATTGATGATCTTAAAATAAGATTGAAAGGCTTGTTTACTGCAAAAGATAAAGCCGGTGAATTTTATCGTCATTTTCATTATGCGTTATTTTCTTATGTCTCTAACCGTATTCCTGAGATCAGTGATGAACTGTACCGCATTGATGATGCATTAATGGCGGGCTTTGGCTGGGAGATCGGCGCCTTTGAAACCTGGGACCTGTTTGGTGTTGCTGAAACGGTAAAAGCAATGAAAGAATCAGGCTATTCCGTTGCTTCCTGGGTTGACGAAATGCTGGCTGCCGGCAATACATCCTTCTACAAAACAGAAAATAATACAAGCCTGTATTATGATGTTGCCGGAAAAAAATATTTGCCTGTTCCTTCTTCAGGCAATTTTATCCTGCTTGAAAATTATAAAAATAAAATTGTGTGGAAGAACAGCAATGCGTGGTTGTATGATATTGGCAATGATGTGTTGGCGTTACAGTGGCAAACAAAAATGAATACAATAGGCAGCGAAGTATTACAGGCCGTTAATAAAAGTATTGATATTGCAGAAGAGAAATTTAAAGGACTTGTTATTGCAAACAGTGGCGCTAATTTCAGCGCCGGCGCCAACGTTGGCATGATATTCATGTTTGCGATAGAACAGGAATATGATGAACTGGATATGGCCATACGCATGTTTCAAAACACAATGATGCGGGTACGTTATTCTGGCGTACCTGTTGTTGTAGCGCCACATGGTTTATCCCTTGGAGGAGGGTGTGAAATGAACCTGCATGCCGATAAAGTGTATGCTGCCGCTGAAACTTATATTGGCCTGGTTGAATTGGGCGTTGGATTGATTCCGGGCGGTGGTGGTACCAAAGAATTTGTAGTTCGCGCTGCGGATGAGATGCATGAAGACGAACCTGAAACCATCACCTTAAAGAACCGTTTCTTTACTATAGCTACAGCCAAAGTTGCAACCTCAGCATTTGAAGGGTATGATCTTGGGATATTGCGCAAGGGGCATGATGAAGTGGTGATGAATCCGCAACGCAGGATCGGCGAAGCAAAAAATGCAGCGCTCGAAATGTATGAACAAGGTTATGTGCAACCTGTTAAAAGAAATGACATAAGAGTCTTAGGACGTTCCGCTTTGGGCGCATTGTACGCCGGTATTAATGGCATGTGGCGTGCGAATTATGCTACAGATCATGATGCATTGGTGGCACGCAAGCTGGCTTATGTAATGTGCGGCGGCGATTTAAGCGAACAAAGCCTGGTAAGCGAACAATACCTGCTTGATCTCGAACGCGAAGCTTTTTTAAGTTTATGCGGGGAAAGAAAAACGCTGGAAAGAATTGAAGCGGTGATCAAGAAAGGCAAGCCGGTGAGGAATTAGATGTGTATGGGTAAACGGTTAAAACGCTCAATTCAATAATCAACACACAATGTTCAGTTGAAGAACCACATAAATGAATATTGTTTATGGAGTATTGTCCGGTTAACTTGGGCTAAAGCCCGTTGGATAAGGGTTTCAGCTATGTAGCCCCAGGCTTAAGCCTGGGGCTAGTGAAAACCAAGCCCATCAAGGGCTTTAGCCCAAGAATTAAAATTTTAGTCGGACAACAATGATTGTTTATGGAGTGTTGATTATTGAATATTTAAAAAATTATTTTAAGTAAACGGCACTGATTCATGTGCCTGCAAAAGCAATTACATCTTCCTGCATTCTTCTGCGCATTTTTTACAGGCTTCAATGCAGCTTTTTGTAACCGTGGTAGTTTTTCATATGCTTTGTTTTGCTGTTGATAATTACATCTTCATTCTCGAAGGATATACCCTCAAATACAATTCCAAAGCCAAAGGGTTTTTGCCATACAGGCTATACAATTTTGAAGGTTCGTTATAAAAAGTAAAATGAGCGCCTGCGGCAATTCTTGTTTTGTGCAATTGAAGCAGGTCGTAGTTGGCGCCGATCGTGAAAGCATTTACATTAAATAAAGCGTCGCCATATACATCTTCATCAAGATTTAATTCGTGCGTTGATTTTTGCACGAATTCGTATTTACCATATAATGCCAGTTTATTGATCCTGTAAGATGCTTCCAGCAAAGCTGCATGTTCGCCGTTTTCATCTTTTTGTTTATTCATTCCCCAAACTGCCGTTGCATTTAAATTATGGTAATTGCCGAGATCAAGCGCGTATGCTGCCGATGCTGTTGTTCTGTGTACATTTTCATCGGGATGCAATGCTTCAGGACTTTTTATATAACCATGCGAAACCTGTAAAGCCCAGTTCTTTGATGGATTAAAGGAAAGCCTTCCACTCCAGGAATCAAAACGCGGCTTATCAAAATCATAACGGTTCTCATCAGGTTCCCTCCCGGTAAAAGAAGATCCTTCCAGTTTGAATTGGCCAAATCTTACACCTAAGGTTGCTACACCAAAAGTAATGTGCGTGGCATCGATCCAGTGATGGGAGACAGGCGCATCAGGATTATCCATGGCAGAAGCACGGTGCATAAATGCCACCGGCCCCAAAGCAGGTTCACCCGGGTAACCAACATAGGTAAACACATCTGTTTTTTTTGAAATAGCATAGGAATAAGCAACGGATAATTCTGAGAAAAGATCGTGCGGATGCTGGCGGTCAACCAATGGTTCGCCATGCGCCGATTCACCGCTCTGAAACAACAGCGGATAACCTTCCTGTCCTGTTACCACAGCATCTAAAGAGAACATCGTCCCAAAACGGAACAACCCTTTTTCGCCTACCTGTCTTTGTCCCATAAACATTAACCAATTAGGTGCATCCACCATTTCATCACCACGCGTGCCTTTATCTGTTAAGTCCTGTTTGTTATAGCGAATGAACAGGTTATAATGCAGCATGTACATCCAGTTGGTTGAATGATACATCTGTCCGTACATCGGCGCGGCATCGGGACTCCATCCTGTTCCCGAACCATTGCGGGTCATGGGCAGGTTGAGGGAGAAGGAATGAGACATGTTGCCCATGGGCATCATCATCCTATCATGTTTTGCATGTGGCATTGTATCAGCAACCTCACTCGCCCTTTTTGAAGGAGATGAGGCTTTTGTATCGTTCATATCATGATGCATGTGCATGGATGAATCATGCTGTGCATATACAACGATTGCGGAGAAAAATATAATTATGGTAAGAAGGAATTTCATTGTATTGTTTTTCGTGATTAAATAAATAGCTGATTTTTTTTGAGGCTATTCATCAGATACGAAAAACACAGTGAAGAATAAGGGGAGACAGGTTTCTTATCAGCGGCGGTTTATGTAAGGATTGAAACACATCCTTATCACTGGTTAGAACCGGTTGCCTTAAAAAAGGGTAATGGTGCTGTATATAAAAAAATTGATTACAGGGAACATCATTGATGGTGGAAGCGAGCTGATTTCTTTTTAAGCGGATGGTTGCCTGTTCATCGTTGCAGCATCCCTTCTTTTTTTCTTTCTCCATGCCGCAGTTGCTGCATTTATGTAAAGCATCAGCGTTAATATCCCAGCCTGTAAATTTCCCCATGCAATAGTGAAAATTCACAGTGGCCCCGCTTGAAGCGACTCCATAGACGATACATAATATGACAGCGAATATCTTTTTCACCCGGATGTTCTTTTGAATAACATATTACTGTTTTATTAAGTTGATCATGTTTTGTGAGTGGTGGGTTGTGAGTAAGCAACCATTCACTCATTTCGCGAGAATATTCATTCAAATAACGTGCTACTGTTAATTCGTGAGTGGTGAGTGAGATACATTCCACTATCGACTATTCACCATTCACTCCATTCCGGCAGGCAAAAATACAAGCGTAATTCCGCTCATTTTACATGTTTAAAAGTGCTGCTGCACGATAAAATTTACTTTTTTTCCGGAAACTTGTTATTGCTATGTTTTTTAATTGTAAATTGTTCATGCTTAAACTGACAGGAAAGAGAAAGTGTGATTATTTCAAACAAGCGCATCCCGGAAGAATTCAATTTAATGAAGATGGATACCCCTGCTGCTCCATTCACCTGTACCTATACGCCTAATGTAGCTGAATTATTAACGCAGCTTCATTGCTCACTGGCCATTACAACCTACCAGGCGGGCAAATTGATTTTTCTGTCTCCCGACGGCGAAAACTCCATGCGACAGTTACCCCGTGATTTTAATACAGCTATGGGACTTGCCATCCATCAAAACCATATGGCCATTGCCACAAAGGAAGAAGTTGTTGTGTTGGCAAATGCGCCTGAACTCGCTGCCGGTTACCCCGTTAAGCCTGGTTTTTATGATGCCTTTTTTGTGCCAAGAGCAACCTATTACACAGGCGGAATAGATATACATGATATGGACTGGGATGGCAACGGAAAGCTATGGGGGGTAAATACTTTATTTTCATCATTGGTTACTATTGACGATTGCTATAGCTTCAGACCGCAATGGACGCCGCCATTTATTAAATCTTTTGAAAGCTGTGATTTTTGCCATTTGAACGGAATGGCTATGGTGAACCAAAAGCCTAAATATGTAACCATGTTTGGGCAAACAACCACGCCGAAAGGATGGCGTAACGGTGTTGAAACGAACGGGCTTGTTATGGATATTGAAAGCAATGAAGTGATAGCGCAATCACTGCCAATGCCGCACTCTCCGCGTTGGTTTAATGGAGCGCTTTACTGTCTTCTTTCTGCAACAGGCGAGCTGATAAGAATAGACGTGAGCAACGGTAAATACGATGTAATAACACAATTAAAGGGTTTTGTAAGAGGCATGGCAAAAAGAGGCGACTACCTGTTTATTGGTCTTTCCAAACTGCGGCAAAATGCTTCAACTTTCAGGGATATTGCTATTTCAAAACATGCAGTGTATTGTGGTATAGAGATCATTCATTTGCCAACCGGGGCAAATGTGGGAAATATAAGATACCAGCAAAGCGTAGAGGAAATTTATGATGTGCAGGTATTGCCTGGTATGTTAAAGCCTGGCATTCTTAATCACACTACAAATACATTCAGGCTGGCATTGCATACCCCGAATGCTACGTTTTGGGCAGATACGACTTTTCAAAATAATTAAACCAACAGCGCACATTAACCAATACAATTATTTTTTCACTATTAAAACTTACAAATTGAACGCAAATATTTACCCAAGCAAATCGAATTATTACAAAGCTGAATCAAGACTTGAAAGAAATATTCAGTCCGGAAAATTTGCGACCTATACTTTGCAAAAGAAACAGCGAATTTGGAAGCGGCTTTGTCGTTATGCCCGTCAATTAGGGATCAACGTTAAATCTTCTGTTGCTGCAGCATGTATAGCTGCCGGGCTGGCAATTGGGGCCCCCGCATCTGCACAGATAACTTTTGTAGAGCAAACCGGGTCGAGTAATCCTTTAAACAGTGTAGTAATGCCAAGCAACCTTGCCATTCCTGCATTTGTTGATATAGATGCCGACGGCGACCAGGATGTTTTTATAGGTTCATTCAATGACCCTGTCAGCTATTATAAAAACACAGGCACAGCATCAGCACCCGTTTATACGCTGCAAACGGGTAGCAATAATCCTTTAAACGGAGTAACCGGGGTCCTTTCTACGTTGGCATTTGTAGATATAGACGGTGATGGCGACAAGGATGTTTTTATGGGCTCGTATGATGGGCCTGTTTCCTATTATAAGAATACGGGCACAACCGCCGCACCTGTTTTTACACTGCAAACGGATGCCAACAACCCCCTTAACCAGGTGACTGCATATAATTCATCACCTGCATTTGTTGATATAGATGGCGATGGCGACCAGGATGTTTTTATTGGATCATTCTATGGGCAGGTTTACTATTATAAAAATACAGGCACAACCACTGCACCTGTTTTTACAGAGCAGACGGGCGCCGACAATCCTCTTGGTGACGAATATTTTTATAATGCCGTACCGGCGTTTGTTGATATAGATCACGATGGTGACAAGGATGTATTTTTTGGTTCATTATACGGTGGTATTTACTATTTTAAAAATACCGGTACGGCCAATAGCCCGGCCTTTGCTGTGCAGGCTGATGCGGATAACCCGCTTGCTATGGTTAATCTTTATTACACCTATCCTGCATTTGTTGATATAGATGCGGATGGCGACCAGGATGTTTTTGTTGGAGCTTATGGTGAGTCTGGTGGTACGGTTTCTTACTTCAAAAACACGTCTGTGGTATTGCCACTTCATTTAATTAGTTTCAAAGGCAGCGCTCAAACAGGCTATAACGAATTACAATGGCAAACTGCAGGTGAAATAAATACAAAGTCGTTTGAAATTGAACGCAGCAACGATAGCAAAAACTTCAGTAAAATAGCTACTGTCGCCAGTCGTGGTACAGGCAATAACAGCTATACCATTCACGATAATATCACCTATAATGGCAATATGTTTTACAGGCTTAAAATGATAGACCAGGATGGTAAATTCAGTTATAGCGGGATTATATCGATAATCAGTACCCAGGCAGGTAAAATAATTGTTTATCCGAATCCGGCAACCAACGTAATAAATATGCATGTTGGTAATGCAGGCATTCTTAAAACACAGGCCGGTATATTCGACGCGAAAGGAAGATTGGTACAAAATGTACCGATAAATAACGATCAACAACAAATAAACATACAATCTTTGGCAAAAGGAGTGTATGTAATAAGATTTGCTGATGGATCTTCCATAAAGTTTATCAAACAGTAACAGCATTTCATCTGTATGTACAGTTGAAGATAAATGCAATACAGTGCCTTAATACTTTAAGCGGTAACCTTGCCAGGTTGCCGCTTTTTACTGAATATTGGATATTGGGATATTACGGTTAATTTTTTGCAGGCAATATCCAATATCGTATTATCATAATTTTGACTCTTTATGTCTAACCTGTAAAAAAATCTTATGAAAGTTAAACACCTTTTGTTAGCAGCAATTTCTCTTACCGTTATACTCAATGCATGCAATAATGCTCAAGAGTCAACAGGCTCAGCCGATACAACAGTAGCCTTAACAGACACAACTATTGCAATGGCGGCAACACCTGCACCTGCTATGGCTGGCAATGGCATTACAGGTAAAAAATGGAGGCTGATCGAATTAATGGGGAAAGCTGTTGCTGATAGTGTTAATGGCAAAGAACCGTTTATCATGTTTAAAATGGATGATAGCACTTACAATGCAAATGGCGGCTGTAACGGGCTTGGCGGAAAATTTATACTGGATGAAGCAAAGCTTCGCTTGCAATTTAAGCAAGGCATGTCAACCATGATGGCATGCCCGGATATGAGCGTGGAAGATGGCTTAAAAAAAGTATTAACTTCTACTGATAACTATACGGTTAACGATACAATATTATCACTTAACAAAGCGCGCATGGCGCCGCTGGCACGGTTTAGGGTGGTGCAGTAAAGTTTAAGGCTTGCGTTTGGAGACCGAAGTTGATTCCCTTGATGCAGATGCAGTGTTGCGACGCAAGGAACGATTAATCGAAGTTCATTAGCTCGTCACCAAAAAAATCACTTATTGCTCCACTGGAATTTTCTTATCCCGATCATAGAAAAAATAATGGCGTAACTTATTGTTACGAGCAGGGCTTCTGTAGTTGTGGCTGTCCATTTTGCGGGCTCCATGCTTGCCGAAAGAATTGACTGCACTGTGCCGTAAGGAGACCATATAACCATTTTCTTCACTTCATCACCCAGTATGCCAAACTGGCCAAGCATGCCAACCATAATAAAAGCGAAATAAACCAGCCTTGTGGTGGAGTTAACTGTCTCGGGGTTTTTTATAAGGCCAACAATCATCTGGCCAATGCCGAGATATACTGCACCTCCGGCGATGGCAGCCAAAAAAGCTAAAGCATAACCCTGGCCCGGGATGGTGATCTTGTCAAAATAATAACCGGCAAAAAATACAGCCGTTGTTACAAGCAGTATCATTAATAATTGTACTAACAGGCGGCTCATTATGATGCACCACGCAGGCAGAGGCGCCACGCGTAAACGTTGAAAAATTCCTTTATCCCTGTCGCGTGCCACAGAATTGGAATAACCCATTAACCCAATAGCTGTGAGCCCTATCGTAATACAGGATGCCAATGCAAATGCGCCGCCCACCTGTTCAATTATGCCCTTCCATGAAAGCAAAATGATAACCGGTATAAGCAGCGTCAACACCACGCTCCGGCGGTTGCGCCATTGTGTTTTCAGATCGGCGCGTAATAACGTTGAAAGTACGGCGGAGGTTTTCGGAATATTTGTTTCCATAATAAATTTATACGCGTACAGCGCGCCCTGTTAAACCAATAAATACATCTTCCAAAGTGATTTTTCCCTTTCTTGAAGCGGCAATAACTTCAGGGTCGTTGCGATGCGAATCAATTAATACTTGCGGCTCATTAATTGCAATAATTTTCCCGTGATCGATGATAGCAATGCGGTCACAAACGGCTTCTGCCTCTTCCATGGAATGTGTCGTGAGCAAAATGCCATGGCCTTTTTCGCGCATCGCTTCCATCCTTTCCCAAAGCTGCCTGCGCGATTGGGGATCGAGGCCTGTGGTTGGTTCATCCAGCAGTAACAATTTCGGGTTATGAATAACACATAAACTCAATGATACCCGTTGCTGCTGCCCGCCTGAAAGCTGCCCGAATTTTTTATCTCTTGACTCCTGGAGATTATTATCACGTAATATGGTTTCGAGTTTTTCACGCGTTAATTCAACACCATAAATACCGGCAAACAATTGGATGATCTCCGTTACGGTTAATTCAGGCTGAAAATTGGTTGACTGCAACTGTACGCCCATGGTAGCTTTTGCGTAAAGCGGTTTATCCTTGATGTTGTAGCCTGCAACAACAATGTTTCCGGATTGAGGCTTTAATAAGCCTTCTACTGCACTTAGTGTGCTTGTTTTGCCTGCACCATTTGGCCCAAGCAACCCAAAAATTTCTCCGGGCTTTACGTGAAAGGAGACATTTTTTACCGCCTGGAAATTTCCGTAGTAAATGTTTAGGTTGTCAACATCTAAAATAAAATCACTCATTGGTTTTTGGCACAAATGTAATTGGGAAGATGAATATGGTGAATAGTGAATGGTGAATAGTGAATAGTGAATAGTGAATGAATGTGCAGTGAATCAGAAAATACGCAATAATCAATGTTCAATATTCAATGCTCATTGACAAAACGTTTCCCCACTTGAATATTGATTATTGAGTGTTGAATATTGAATATTTGTGCATGCCTAAAATAGGTTGACAGTTTTTATAACTTTTCAAACAAATTTAATTGGATGTTTTTTTGATCTTCCTTATTAATTTCTATTGTGAAAATTTTCATTTTATGTCTTTTTTCTTTTTCAATTTTCAATAAGTGC
>DASUGF010000076.1:0-53803 GCA_036274175.1 Parafilimonas sp. | reverse complement strand
GGATTGTTGTACTTTCACGCGTTATGTTTTGTATCAATCACTTAAACAAGTGAATAAACATTAACGCTGCAAAGCCCCTGAAACATTATTGTGACAGGGGCTTTAGCTTTTCTGCCTTTTTTTGCTTGCGGAATTAAGGTTTTACACCAGCCACGAAATTATACCAGCCCGCTTGCCTGTTTAACTGCACCTTTTATTAAAACTTAAAAAGATTAAATGCATACTGTTATTGAACATAGCTATGAAAGCCTGCAGGCGGTTTTAAAAGAAGCAAAAGAAGGCGAGCTGTTATTCACAGTTTTATTTTCGGGTTACCGGTTACAATTCAGGAGCTTTCATTTATATGAAGATATTGGGCGCCTAAGCACCTGGCTGAACACAGTTGCGGCAAGAAAATTCTGGGATGAGAATAACAGCATTGAACATTTAAGCCAACTGTATTCAGGTATAATGCAAAACCCCCAAGCTATTTCATTGATCGCAAGCCTGAACGATGAACCTGTTTGCCTTATAGATGTTTACCTGGTTTTACAAGACGAATTAAGCCTGTATACTGATGCCGGGCCAAATGATCCCGGCATTCATTTTTTAATGGCGCCTGCCAATAAGAAAATACAAAACCTCTCAGTTTGCTGTATGCAGCAATGTTTGCAGTTTTTATTCTCGTTTAAAGAAGTTGAGATAATTTATGGTGAACCTGATAGCAACAATGTAAAAGCAAATGCACTTGTGCAAAAAGCAGGATTTACATTTTTGAAACAGCAATCCCTTTCTTATAAACAGGCCAACATCTATACCTGCACGAAAGCCGTATTCAGCCAACAAATGCTTTATTCATTAAACGAGGGAATAAGAGGATTCCAGTTTCCACCACGGCAGACACGTTCATGGGAATGACGAACCCGGCTTTCCCGAATTACCGGAGCAGCCCGCTGGAAATGACATTGAAAAAAATTACATCAACCAACCAAAACAGCTTTAAATAATATGCGCATTAAAGAAATTGATATTGCAAGAGGATTTACGGTATTTATAATGCCTGGTGTACATGCATTAATGCTTTATGGAAATAATGCTGCCCGTACATCGTGGCTGGGTATGATCTTCGGGTTTCTCGCAGAAGGGCCAGGCGCTCCGTTATTTATGTTCCTGATGGGCACTTCATTCTATTTTTCGAAAAGAAAAAACCTATTACCGGTCTTAAAAAGGGCTGCAGGTTTATTAACTGTCGCTTATCTTTTAAACTTTTTAAAGTTTGCCCTATTACAATTGTTTCATGTTTTACCTGGCGATTTCATAAAAGATTACGGCATCAGCAAAGGGAATAAAGGTGTATGGGAATTATTGCTCACAGGTGATATTTTGCAGTTTGCCACTATTGCCCTCGTTGTGTTAGGCCTGATCAATAAGATAAAATGGCGTTATGCTATTTCATTAAGCCTGATATTTATTATTGTAATTATATCACCCATAACAACCGGCTTCGAGGCAAATTATTTACTTGATCTTTTTACTGCAGAGCATGGGCTTGTATTCTTTCCCGTATTTCCATGGCTTGTGTATCCTTTAGCAGGTTTTTGCAGTATTTATTTATTGAAGAAAAAAAACGGGTTTTGGGTTTGCTTCTATTGTGGCATTATGCTTTTAGGTATCAGCTTTTTCCTTTCACAATTGTATGATATCCCATTAACGGAAAATTTTTACCGAAGCAGACCTGTGGCCACAACATACCATCTTGGTGTTGTGCTCATGTGGCTTTGGCTGTGCCACATAGCCATTAAAATTATTGAGCCGGGAATGATCTGCAAATTGTTTTACTGGCTAAGTAAAAACATCCTGTCTATTTATATCATACAATGGCCTATAGTATGCTGGCTTCTGCCTGTAGCGGGATACAGGGTAAATGATATAATCCAAACAGCAATCTGGATGATGTTTGTTAGCTTTTTAAGCTTTATGATAATGTATTTATATGAATGGTTAATTAAAAAGGAACTCAAATATGCGCAGAGATAACCCCAATCAAAAAATATATGATTTTGCAGGGATAGGTTTAGGGCCTTTTAACCTGGGGCTTGCCGCTTTGTCGCACCATCTGAAAAATATGGACAGTATTTTCCTGGATGAAAAAAAAGAATTTAACTGGCACCCCGGCATGCTGCTGGAATATGCCACCTTGCAGGTTCCATTCTATGCAGATCTTGTAACGCTTGCAGATCCCTGCAACCCTTTCAGTTATCTCAATTTTTTAAAAGCGCAAAACAGGCTTTTCAAATTTGCCATAAGAGATGATAATTATGTTTTTCGTATAGAGTATAATGAATATTGCCGCTGGGTGGTAAAACAATTATCCAACATACAATTCAGCAGCCGGGTAGATACTGTTGATTTTGATGATCAAGATAAACATTTTATTTTATCTACAGCCCGCAGAAGATATACTGCCCGAAAAATTGTATTAGGAACAGGTACCCGTCCGTTTATACCTGATTTTATAAACATAGGCCAACATAAAAACATTATACATTCTTCAAGCTATTTGTTTCATAAAGAAGCTTTGTCAAAACATCAGTCCATTATACTGATTGGTTCAGGCCAAAGTGCAGCCGAAATCTTTTATGACCTGCTGCAGAACTGGCATCATGGCGATAAGCGGATTGCATGGTACACCCGCTCAGACAGGATCTTTCAAATGGATACTTCGCCCTTCTGCTGCGAACTCAGCACGCCGGATTATATCCGCCATTTCTTTAGTTTACCGGTACAGAAAAAAGCATCTATACTGAAAGAACAAGCCTGTTTATATAAGGGAATTAATAACAACCTGCTTAAACAAATTTATGACCTGCTTTATATGAAGATGATACAGCAACAGGATCGCCTTATATGTATTAAGAGCAACTGCATGCTCAGGAATATTCACCAATTTAAAAACAATGTATATAAGGCCGACCTTTATAACGAACAAACAGCGGGCAGGTTTACTGACCAGGCCGATTGCATGATACTTGCTACGGGCTACACTTATGCCATTCCTGATTTCATAGCGCCTGTAAAAGAAATGATCAATTTTGATGAACAGGGACATTATAATGTAGCCGCTAATTACAGCATCGATAAAACAAACAACAGGATATTTGTGCAGAATGCAGAGCTGCATACACATGGATTTAATACGCCTGACCTGAGCCTTGGACCATATCGTAACGGCATTATCCTGAACAGCATTACGGGTAAGGAACTTTTTAAATTCGGGGATAGCTATGTGTTCCAGCAGTTTTGAAATTATAGAAATAGTAAACCTTTCCTGCAGTTATTTCATTTGCAGCAGGGTGATAAACAGTCACAGGCTTTTCTTTTTAATTATCTCTTCAATCACTTTTGGAAAATATTCGTATTCCAATTCATGAATACGGTTGGCCAAAGACTCTGTTGTGTCGTTTTCATAAACCGGGCAGGTAGTCTGAAAAATGGTTTTGCCATTATCATAAAACTCATCCACAAAGTGAATCGTAATGCCGCTTTCTTTTTCTTTGGCTGACAAAACAGCCTCATGTACAAAATTTCCATACATGCCTTTGCCTCCATATTTAGGTAAAAGCGCAGGATGGATGTTGATAATATTATCGCGGAAAGCGTTTATGATGAATGAAGGTATCTTCCATAAAAAGCCTGCGAGCACAATAAAATCTACACCGGCATTTTTTAATTCAGACACATAAGCATCGCCTTTAAAGAATTTTTCTTTTTGTATAATTAATGAAGGGATGTTATTTGTATCGGCAATTTTTAAAACACCTGCCTGCGGATTATTGCAAACAATAAGGACAATGTTGGCTGCATTATTTTGTTTGAAATACCGGATAATGTTGGCTGTATTTGTACCTGTGCCCGACGCAAAAACCGCGATGTTCTTTGTATGTGCAATGCTCATGAATACAAGCGAAGTAAGAGATTAAAAGCGCCTAACTTAAGCATTCGTCATTGTTAAAAAAAATTTTTAATGAAATGTGAATTGTCAGCATCCTGTCATATTTTTGCCACTGTCGAAGAATTTTCCCAACATCGCAACAACCAGATTTGTGATATGTTTAAGCTAAGACAATCAAGTCCACGAAACACTGTTTTAATATCTTTTTTTTCAATATCCTGTCTTTTGTTTTCGGTAACCTCTTTTGCACAGGATGGGCGCGCTTTATTTACGGCTAATTGTGCATCATGTCATGCCGTAAATAAAAAGTTAACAGGCCCTGCTTTAGCAGGTGTTGAAGACCGCTGGCCCGACAGGGAGAAACTTCATGATTGGGTGCATAACAGTGCCAAAGTGATTCAAAGCGGAGATCAGTATGCAGTAAGTCTCTTCAACGAATATAGCAAAGTTCCGATGACTCCCTTTCCCCAGTTAAGCACAAAAGATATTGATGCCATACTTGATTTTGTAAAGCTGGAGGCCAGTAAGGCTACCGCAGCAACAGCATCACCAACAACAACGGCGGCAGCCCCCGAAGAAAACAGCGACAGAACAATCCTATTCGGCGTACTTACTTTAATTCTTGCAATCGTTGCATTCACGCTATTATATATTAATGCCAATCTTAAAAAGATGGCAGACGATAAGGAAGGTGTTCCTGCACACGAGCCAATACCTTTCTGGAGAAATAAATCCTACATCACCATTTTCACGCTTGTACTCTTTCTCATAGGCGGTTACCTTATTACGGAAGGCGCTGTCGGATTAGGCCGTCAGCAAAAATATGAACCGCACCAGCCCATATTCTTTTCACACAAAGTGCACCCGGGCACAAACCAGATCAGTTGCCAGTACTGCCATATCGGTGTTTACCAGGGCAAGCAGGCAACGATACCTTCTGTAAATATTTGTATGAATTGCCACATGGCGATTAACGAATATAAAGGGGAGAAGCTGGTTGATGCAGAAGGCAGGGAAGTGAATGGCACTGCAGAAATTCAAAAGCTATACAAATATGCCGGTTTTGAGCCGGGCAGACCCTGGGATGCAAGCAAAGCAAAACCAATTGAATGGGTGCGTATACATAATCTTCCTGATCATGTTTACTTCAATCATGCGCAGCACGTAAATGCCGGGCAGGTTCAGTGCCAGACATGCCATGGTGAAGTGACCAGCTATAACGAAATGTTCCAGTTTGCACCTTTAAGCATGGGCTGGTGCTTAAATTGCCACCGCACAACTAAAGTTCAGTTTGAGGATAACGGCTTTTACAGTATGTATGAGAAATACAAAGAAGATATAAAAAGCCATAAAATGGATAGCGTAACTGTAAAAGATATCGGCGGAGCTGAATGTCAAAAATGTCATTATTGATGCCATTCCTTAACAGGGAGTTGCTAAAAGTATAGATCATTATTATAATAATTATTCACTTCTTAAATTCTCCAGGGGATTTAAGGTAAAGTCTGCCTAAAGCAGATTAGGTAATATGGACAAAAAGTACTGGCAAAATTTTAGTGAACGGCGGGATAGTGAAGCCACTGAAAAGGTTTCAGAAGACGAGTTTCGGGAAGCGTTACCATTTGAAATTTCCGGTGAATTAACGAAAGCGCCAACACAAAGAAGGGATTTCTTAAAATACCTTGGCTTTAGCACTACGGCCGCTATGATCGCTGCGAGCTGCGAAATGCCGGTTAGAAAAGCAATCCCTTTCGCCAACAAACCTGAAGACATTGTTCCGGGAGTTGCCGACTATTACGCCACTACTTATGTTCAGGATGGTGATGCGGTAAGTGTGGTAGCCAAAGTAAGGGATGGCCGTCCTATTAAAATTGAAGGCAATACTTTATCCCCGATAAGCAAAGGTGGAACGACTGCTAAAGTGCAGGCATCCGTTTTAAGTTTATATGATACGGCAAGGTTACGTTTTCCAACTATCGACGGGAAGGAAGTAACGCTTGAATATATTGATCAATCTATTGGTACAGCACTGGCGGGTTTTGGCGGTGCACCTGTTGTTTTGCTTACAAGCACCATCAACTCTGTTACGGGATTGGAAATCATAAACCAGTTTTTAAGCAGGTATCCCGGAAGCAGGCACGTGGTATATGATGCTGATTCTTATACAGGCATCCTGCTTGCCAACGAGGCGAATTATGGAAGAAGATCAATCCCGTCTTACAGGTTTGACAGGGCCAAAGTAATAGTAAGCCTCGGCGCAGATTTTCTTGGCACGTGGTTAAGTCCTGAAGAATTTGCTCCGCAGTATGCAACAGGCAGAAAAATAAATGAACAGAACCCGGTAATGAGCAAGCATTACCATTTCGAATCTATTCTAAGCCTTACAGGCTCCAATGCCGACGAGCGATTCCTGCACAAGCCTTCTGAAGAAGGCGCTGTGGCTGTAGCGTTATTAAATGCTTTAACCGGGCAGGGTTCATCAAATATAGCAGATGCTAAGCTGAAAGCAGGGATAGCGAAAGCCGCAAAAGATCTGAATGAAAACAAAGGCGCTGCATTAGTCGTTTCCGGAAGTAATGATCCAAATATCCAACAGGTAGTAAATGCAATAAATAATGCTGTTGGCGCAGGGGGTTCTACCATTAACCGGTCTGTTACGAATAAAAGCAAAAGCGGTGTGGATAGTGATTTTGCTGCGCTGCTGAATGATATGAAAGCAGGAAAGGTAGGTGCACTGATTATTCATGGCGCAAATCCTGCCTATAACTGGAGTGATTCAAAAGCAGTTGTAGATGCTTTAAAACAGGTAAAGGCTACAATTTCATTCAATCCCAAAAATGATGAAACAACGCAGCTTTGCAAATATGTAATCCCTGATCATCATTACCTGGAAAGCTGGGGAGATGCGGAGCCAAGATCAGGTTTTATTTCTTTGATGCAGCCCACAATCAATCCATTATTTAAAACACGGCAGTGGCAGGATAGCTTCTTAAAATGGAGCGGAGCAGTTGCAGACTATCATACCTATTTCAAGAACTACTGGATGGGTAAATTGGGTAGCGAGCTAAATTATGAGAAAGCCCTTCAGGCAGGCGTTATCAACAATGCTTCAGTAACTTCAGTGACTGCTGTTTCCGCTAATACAACTGATACTGCTGCGGCCCCGGTAACTATCACCCCTGTAGGAAGTGCCGGAAATTTCAATGGTGGTTCTCTCACTAATGCTATAGCGGCAATCAGCGGTGTTGCCAAAGGTGGCGCTACTGAATTAGTGTTATATAAAAAAGTAGGTATAGGATGCGGTGAAGGTTCCGGAAACCCCTGGTTACAGGAACTGCCTGATCCCATTTCGAGAGCTACATGGGATAATTACGTTATTATTTCGCCTTCAATGGCAAAAAGCCTGTTGAATATTGATTTGAATAATAACAGCCAGGTGGATGCATACGAAGTGCATCCGGCTAAAGAAGTTTTAAAAATAACGGTAGGCGGAAAAGGCTCTGTTTCTCTTCCTTTTCTTATAGTTCCGGGCGTTCATCCAGATACAATTGGTATTGCTCTTGGATATGGGCGCACGCCGGCATTGGGAAAAGTGTCAGAGGGAGTTGGTCAGAATGTAACGCAGTTTACATCGTTTAATGGCACCAATGTTACGTTTTCTGTAAATAATGTAACTGTTGAAAAGACAGGTGAAACCAGCGATATAGCTCAAATTCAGACGCATAATATTTATACAACAATAACCGGGGGAAGAAAGGATGTAATGAAGGAACTTACTTTAGCTGAGTTCAAAAAAGATCCGACTGACATATTAGATGAGCGGGAAAAGGAAGCTCTGCCTTATGGGGGGCTGCCGGATTATGAAAAAGAGGGAACGATCTATCCTTATTTTGATAAGCCAGGTATTCATTGGGGTATGAGTGTTGACCTCAATAGTTGTATCGGTTGCGGCGCCTGCGTTGTCGCCTGCCATTTAGAGAATAATGTTCCTATTGTAGGTAAGAGTGAAATAAAGCGTTTTCATGATATGCACTGGTTGCGTATCGACCGTTATTACAGCGGCGATATGGATAACCCACAGGTGGTATTTCAACCTCTGATGTGCCAGCATTGTGATAATGCACCTTGCGAAAATGTTTGCCCTGTGAGTGCCACCAATCACAGCAGTGAAGGCCTCAACCAAATGGCTTATAACCGTTGTATTGGCACAAAATATTGCGCTAATAACTGTCCTTATAAAGTGCGTCGCTTCAATTGGGCTGACTATAATGGCGCGGATAGTTTTCCCGACAACCAGAATTTTAGTGGCGTGGGAAAGCTCGATCCAGCCGTACATGTGATGAATGAAGATCTTACCAGGATGGTTTTAAATCCTGATGTTACTATAAGATCGCGCGGTGTAATGGAAAAATGTACTTTCTGTGTCCAGCGCTGCCAGGATGGCAAACTTCACGCTAAAAAAGAAAGCAGGCCTTTAAAAAGTGGTGAAAATAATGAGTGGGATGTTCAGACAGCCTGCCAGCAGGCTTGTCCTACCAATGCTATTGTTTTTGGTAACGCCAATGATAAGAACAGCTCGGTAACGCAAATGCGTGTGGGCAATAAATTAAGATTATTCCATTCATTGGAACAGTTGCACACATTGCCTAACGTAAATTACCTGGCTAAAGTGCGCAACCGTGATGAAGAGGCTGCGCATGAAAATGAAGGGTAATTTCTTCGGTATTAATGGGAAGACGAATATTATAAAGGTGTTAAGGATAATAGATTTATAAGCCGATCTTATATAAAAATTACTAAAAGAGAAGGATAAAAAGAAGAGGTATGTCATTATTAAAATACGAATCGCAACTAAGAGAACCGCTGGTTGACGGAGACAAGACCTACCATGATGTTACCGAAGACATTTGCCGCCCTATTGAAGCGAAGCCCGGTAAGTTATGGTACATTGGATTCTTTATTTCGATAGCCTTATTGCTTTTTGGAGTTTATAGTGTATATCGTGAAGTTGCTTATGGCATCGGTCAATGGAACATTAACCATAGCGTGGGCTGGGGGTGGGATATTACCAATTTCGTTTGGTGGGTTGGTATCGGTCATGCAGGAACACTTATCTCCGCGATTCTTTTATTATTCAGGCAAAGCTGGAGAAATGGTGTAAACCGGGCTGCAGAAGCAATGACCATCTTTGCGGTAATGTGTGCCGGGCAATTCCCCGTATGGCATATGGGTCGTGTATGGAATGCATTTTTTGTTTTTCCTTATCCTAATACCCGTGGCCCGGTTTGGCCCAACTTTGCTTCCCCCTTAATGTGGGACGTATTTGCGATATCAACATATTTTACTGTATCTCTTTTATTCTGGTATTCAGGTTTGATACCTGATTTTGCCACGGTTCGCGATCGCGCTAAAACCAAGCTGCGTAAATTATTATATGGTATTGTTGCATTTGGCTGGACCGGATCTGCAAAACACTGGCAGAGACAAGAGGCATTATCCCTGGTGCTCGCAGGACTTGCCACACCATTGGTGCTTTCAGTTCATACTATAGTGTCTTTCGACTTCGCCACTTCAGTAATACCGGGATGGCATACCACTATTTTCCCGCCGTACTTTGTTGCCGGTGCTATCTTCTCGGGCTTTGCAATGGTACAAACCTTGTTGTTAGTAACAAGAAAAGTTTTAGGACTGGAGGCATATATCACCATCGGCCATATTGAAGCAATGAATAAAGTGATCGTATTGACCGGTTCAATAGTGGGTTGTGCATATCTCACCGAGTTATTTATGGCGTTTTACAGCCAGAACCAATATGAAAATTATGCCTTCTTCTACAGCAGGGCTAATTTCTTCAGTCCTTACGGATGGTCTTATTGGGGTATGATGTTTTGTAATGTGGTATCTCCGCAGATATTCTGGTTCAGAAAATTGCGCAGGAATTTATGGGTGACGATGTTCCTGAGTATTGTAGTAAACATAGGTATGTGGTTTGAAAGGTTTGTTATCATTGTTACCTCTCTCTTCAGGGACTATCTGCCTTCATCATGGGGTTATTATTATAGTCCCAGCATTTATGAGATAGGATTTTATCTTGGAACATTTGGTCTGTTTTTTACCTGTTATTTCCTTTTCTCCAAGTATTTCCCCGTGATTGCTATCGCGGAGGTGAAACAGATATTAAAAGTATCAGGAGAGAATTATAAGGAAAAAATGAGTAAGTTAGAAGAAGAACCTGTTGAAGAATTTGCGCATTCGGCAGCACATTAATGCGACTATTCTTTTGCTTTAAGAAAAAATAATTTAAGATAAACGTTATTGAATTGACTAGAAACATTTATAAACTTTAAATTCTCCCGTTTTGCGGGATCAGGGTATGGCAAAAAAGAAATTTGTAGTGGGTTGTTTTGATGATGAAAATGTTTTATTTCCTGCTATTAAAAAGGTTCGCCTGGCAGGGTATAAAATACATGATGTGTATACACCGTATCCAATACATGGGCTTGATCATGCATTAGGTTTGCGGGAGACAAGCTTGCATACCGCGGGTTTTATCTATGGCATCACAGGTACCACCATCGCATTGGGTGGTATGGGCTGGGTATTCACGAGTGACTGGCCATTGAATATTGGTGGCAAACCTCATTTTCCCTTGCCGGCGTTTATTCCTATTGCATTCGAAACAACAGTATTGCTTTCTGCAGTGGGTATGGTGCTTACTTTTTGTTATCTATGCCAGCTTGCGCCATTTGTTAAGAAGCATCATTTTCATGCGAGAGCAACGGATGATCTTTTTGTTATGGTTATTGAATGCACTTCAAAAACCAACGTTGGCGACCTTCAGAATTTCCTAAGCAATGCGGGCGCCGTTGAAGTAAATGTACAGGAGGTTGAAGCAGGCTGGTGGCTGGGTACATACGATAAAGAGCAGGTATTAATAAAAGAAGAGCAGGCGCTTATTTAAAATATTATTGAAGATGAAAATGCGATTGATCATATTTTTTATCACTGCAGGTTTAATTATTACCGGGTGCAGCGACGTACGCCGTAACCCGGGGCGTGTATATGTGCCTGATATGACATATAGCCGCGCTTATGAAACTTATGCAGCACTGGATTCTGATAAGTTTACTTCAGATGTAAAGGAACTTGGGCGTAAAATATTTTATAATCAACTGCCTGTTGCAGGCACTATTGCCAGGGGTGAAGAGATGGCTTTTCCATTGGCAATGGATGCAGCCGGCGACACAACGAATTATGTGGCTTCCAAACAAATAACCAACCCTATAACTCACCTGGATGCTGTTCAGCTTAAAGAAGCTGAACGTCTGTATCTTATTAATTGCGGTATCTGTCATGGTGCTAAACTGGACGGGAACGGGCCTCTATATAAGGACGGGAATGGTCCGTTTGCTGCAAAACCCGCTACCCTTGCAGGAGATCCAAAATACGATGCAATGCCTGACGGGCAGATGTTTTATTCCGTAACATACGGTAAAAATTTAATGGGTTCATATGCCTCGCAGTTAACAAGAACACAACGCTGGGCGGTCATAGCATATATAAAATCGAAGCAGCCGAAGACCGCAGGTCAGCCCGGCCCGGCAGCAGATAGTAGTGCGTCAGTAAAAAAGTAAAATTTATATTGAAAAAAGAGTAAGATGACTTCAGTTAAAGAACAGTTTGAAATCCCTTCTAAAATGAAAACATGGTCGATGGTTTTAATAGCCATTGGCGTAATTGCTTTCATTCTTGGACTGATAACAAAAGGTGTAAGTGAAGATGAACATGAAAGGGCTGTTTTTATAGGAACACTTATGTATAACAGCATTTTCTGGATGCTTATCTGTAATGCAAGTATGTTTTTTATTTGTGCAACTACGTTGGCAATGGGCGGCTGGTACACTGTAATAAAAAGAATACCGGAAGCCATTTCAACTTTAGTTCCTGTTTTCGGTTCTATAACGCTTTTGATTTTCATATATGTTGTGGTAATCGATCATACACACAGCATTTATCATTGGCTTGATAAAGAAGCTGTGTCAAAAGACCCCATTTTAAAAGGTAAAAGCGGATTTCTCAACCCCATATTTTTCATGGTTTGGAGCATACTTGCTATCGGCTTATGGAGCCTGTTGGGGTATCGCATGCGGAGGCTTAGCAGCGAAGCTGATGAACAGCCGATGGATGCCGAAACCGGGAAAAGCTATATCTGGAGAAATACTGTTACCGCGGCCATGTTTATTGTATGGTTTGCTTTAACAATAGGTTCAACAGTTCCCTGGTTTTGGATGATGAGTCTCGATGCGCATTGGTACAGTACAATGTATAGCTGGTACACTTTTGCAAGCTCGTTTGTAACCGGCATGAGTCTTATTGCACTGTGGTTGATTTATCTTAAAAACAAAGGCTACCTGCATTATGCGAATCATGAGCATCTGCATAACATAGGCATATTCATGTTTGCCTTTTCTATATTCTGGACTTATCTCTGGTTCGATCAATATATGCTTATATGGTACGGAAATATTCCTGAGGAAACAGTTTATTTTAAACACAGGGTGCAAGGCGCATATAAGGGCATTTTCTTTTTGAACCTGGTCATAAACTTTGTCTGTCCGATACTAATTTTAATGAAGCGTTCCGTTAAAAGAAATTATACTTTGATGACCTTTATGGCAGTGCTGGTCATATTTGGTCATTGGATAGATTTTTATCAAATGGTGATGGGCAGCATCCGTAAAGATGATGCCACGCTAACCTGGCTGGATTTTGGAATAGCCTCTTTATTTGCTGGCCTGATGATACACTTTACCGGAAAAGCCCTGGCTAAGAAGCCACTGGTTGCTGAGTATCATCCTTTCTTAAAAGAGAGTATTATTCATCATACATAAGAATAGTTTCAAAACTGAAAACAGAGTACGATCATGTCAATGTTTTTTACAATAGCGGTTATAGTTTTGGTTTTCCTGATAATATTTCAGATAGCCAAAGCGAGTGAATATGTTCAGGTAATAAAAGGGGAAGAAAAAAGCCGTAAGGAACAAAACAAAGTGAATGGCTTTTTGATGATTGCTTTTTTAATTGCAGGCCTGATAGGTGTTTACCTCTGCAATAAAGTTCTTTATCCCGATACTTTACTCGCACATGATGCAGCGAGTGTCCAGGGCGAAAAAGTTGATTCAATGCTATGGGTAACCTTAATTATAACAGGTACGGTATTCTTAATTACACAAATTCTTCTTTTTTATTTCAGCTTTAAATATCAGGAGACCGATAAGCGAGAAGCTTATTTTTATCCTCATAATAATAAACTTGAACTCATATGGACGGTAGTGCCTGCTATTGCATTGACTGTTTTGATCGTGATTGGGTTGAAAAACTGGTTCTCGTTTACGGGCCCTGCACCCCAAAATGCATTGCAGGTAGAGGTTACAGGTAAACAATTTGGATGGATATTCCGTTATCCGGGAGTTGATAGGACCTTTGGTAAAAAATATTATAAACTTATAGATGATGCCAATAGCAACTCTTTGGGGCAGGACTGGAAGGATAGTAAAAATTTTGATGACGTTGTGGTGTCTCAAACCATGTATGTTGTAAAGGGCAAGCCTGTCGACCTGCATATTTTTTCAAGAGATGTAATACATGATGTAGGGTTAAGCCACTTTCGTTTAAAAATGGACGCTATTCCGGGAACCCCAACTTCACTATGGTTTACGCCAAAATATACGACAAAGGAAATGAAAGAAATTACAGGCAACCCGGATTTTCAATATGAATTAAGCTGCGATCAAATGTGTGGTAATGGCCACTATTCGATGAAGGGCGTTATTGAAGTGGTTACACAGCCTGAATATGATGTTTGGCTGGCTCAACAAAAGCCAAATTATTATACGGCTTTTCCTGATAAAGATCCTTCCAATAAAAAGCCGCAATTGGCGGCAGACAGCTCTAAGGCTACAGCATCTGTAAAGGCGAATACTGTAAAAACAAAAATGTAAATTGAATGACCGCTGTTCAGTCAGTGTTTTTAATAAATAACTTATTAATAGAATCTTATGAGTAACGAAGCATCCATGCACTCAGATACAGGGGTAAGCGTTCCGGTGGAAGTGCATCATCATGAAGAACATGCTCATCACGACCACCACGAAAGTTTTATTACAAAATATGTTTTTAGCCAGGATCATAAAATGATTGCCAGGCAGTTCCTGATAACCGGTATGTTTTGGGCTGTATTGGGTGGATTAATGTCGGTATTATTCCGTTTTCAGCTTGGTTATCCTGATGAAACCTACCCATTATTGCAGGATCTTTTAGGTAAATGGTGGTTTGAGAACGGACATCTTACAGCCCAGGCGTATTATGCTCTGGTAACTACGCATGGTACCGTATTAATATTTTTTGTTTTAACAGCTGGTCTTAGCGGAACATTTGCCAACTTGCTTGTCCCCCTGCAAGTGGGCGCCAGGGATATGGCTTCCCCATTCTTAAACATGCTGAGCTACTGGTTTTTCTTTTTAGCCAGTGTTATAATGTTATCAAGCATATTTGTTTCAACGGGTCCGTTTAGCGGCGGATGGACAGCATATCCACCGCTCAGCGCTTTGCATGATGCTTCCCCGGGTTCACAGCATGGTATGGATCTCTGGTTAATAGCAATGGCGGTGTTTGTGGTATCATCATTGCTTGGTGGCCTTAATTACATAGTTACTATTTTGAATATGCGCACAAAAGGTATGAGCATGACACGGCTGCCTTTAACAATATGGGCATTATTTTTCACGGCCATATTAGGAGTGCTTTCTTTCCCCGTATTGTTATCTGGATTCATACTGCTCATATTCGACCGTAATTTTGGAACAAGCTTTTATCTCTCCGATATATTTGTGGCTACTACTAATACCGCATTGCCCAACGAAGGCGGTAATGCTATTCTTTTTCAGCACCTCTTCTGGTTTTTAGGCCACCCTGAAGTTTATATTATCGCATTGCCTGCAATGGGTATAGTTTCGGAGATTATATCAACCAATGCAAGAAAGCCCATATTTGGTTATATGGCCATGGTGGCATCACTGTTTGCTATTGCCATCCTTTCATTTTTAGTTTGGGCGCATCACATGTTTGTAAGCGGTTTAAATCCGTTCCTCGGTTCAATATTCGTTTTGCTTACTTTGCTTATTGCCGTGCCTTCTGCCATTAAAGTATTTAACTGGCTTACCACCTTGTGGCGGGGAAATATAAGATTCACACCGGGAATGCTTTTTGCCATAGGATTTGTAAGCATGTTTATTTCAGGTGGATTAACAGGAATATGGCTCGGTAATTCTGCCCTGGATATTCATTTGCATGACACTTACTTTATTATTGCACATTTTCATCTTGTAATGGGAGTGGCTTCTATGTTTGGAATGTTTGCCGGCGTTTATCACTGGTATCCTAAAATGTTTGGCCGGTACCTGAACAATACGCTTGGTTATATTCATTTCTGGATAACGCTCGCCGGAGCTTATCTTATCTTCTGGCCGATGCATTATGAAGGCCTCGCAGGTATGCCCCGCCGTTATTACGATTATTCCACTTGGGTTAGCTTTAACCAGTTTAACGGTCTTAACAGGATGATTACGATTGTCGCTTTGATTGTTTTTGCGGTTAATTTATTGTTCCTGTTTAATTTCTTTTATTCCATTTTTAAAGGAAGAAAGGTAACTACGCCAAATCCATGGGGATCCAACACGTTGGAATGGACAACGCCTATAAAACCAGGACATGGTAACTGGCCTGGAGAAATTCCTGAAGTACATCGCTGGCCTTACGACTATGGTAAAGACGGCCGGGAATTTATATCCCAGGATACTCCAGTGGGTAGAGACGAGTCAGCACACTAATTTATTTTAAGAATTATATTGTGCCCCGAAATTTTCCGGGGCATTTTTTTTGATGCACATTTGCGCCGTGAAAACCAGCAGTAATTCCTCGTATAGTGTTGCCTTAAAAATCAAAGATTTTTTACAACTGATGAAGTTTACTTTAAGCTTTACAGTTGTTTTTACCTGCGTAATATGTTATTTAATAGCACCCAATATTATAGAGTACGACTGGCTTTATATTATTATATTATTTATTGCCGGGCTAATGGTCACGGGTAGTGCTAATGCGATTAACCAGGCTATTGAAAAAGATACGGATGCCTTAATGAAACGCACGGCAAAGCGGCCTGTCGCCAGCAGCAGGATGAGTACAAATGAGGCTTATATATTTGCTTTCATTTGCGGCATTGGCGGGGTTCTGCTGATGTATATTTTTTTTAACCCGGCCTCTGCATTGCTGTCTGCTTTCAGCATTTTTTTATATGCTTTCATTTATACGCCGTTGAAAAAAATCAGCTCTGTAGCAGTGCTGATTGGAGCTTTTCCCGGAGCGCTGCCTTGTTTGATCGGCTGGGTAGCGGCGACAGGTATAATCAATCCATTTGGTGTAGTTAATGTTGGCGGAGTTAGTTATTCCAATGGCGCAGGATGGGCTTTATTTGGAATACAATTCTTATGGCAATTTCCGCATTTTTGGGCGATCGCCTGGTTGGCTTACCAGGATTACGCAAAAGCCGGATTTAAATTATTGCCTTCAAATGAGGGCCCTACAAAATTTACCGCTTTGCAGAGCATCCTGTACAGCGTGGTAATGATACCCGTTGGCATATTGCCCTATTATTTCCATATTACAGGCATTGTAAGCTTATGGATTGTGCTCGCCGCAAACCTGTTCCTGCTCATTCAATGCATAAGGTTGTTAGTAGAATTAAATGCAACTGCGGCAAGGCGGGTTATGTTCAGCAGTTATATTTATCTGCCGGTGGTGTTTCTTTCTTTATTGGCCGATAAGATTTAGTTTTTAATTTGTCTTCCTACTCGCAAAAATGGGTAATGTGGTCAAAAATGGTGTTCGTAGATTCAGTGAGCTCACTCCCCAAGCCTTTCCGGCCTCATTTACTCACGGCATATTTGTTTTTCAATTGTGTTTGTGAATGCTTCTGCTATGCTTCTTCCCTGCGCTCAGGTCGCATTTACTCGCAGCATATTTGTTTTTTTTATTTGTGCTCGTGAATTCGGCAGCTCACTCACTAAGCCTTTCCGGCCTCATTTACTCACGGCATATTTGTTTTTCAATTGTGTTCGTGAATGCTTCTGCTATGCTTCTTCCCTGCGCTCAGGTCGCATTTGCGGAAAGAATAATACATCCTGTATAGAAGGCTGGTTCGTCATCAGCATGCATAGCCTGTCAATACCGATGCCGATACCGCTTGTGGGAGGCATGCCATATTCTAACGCTCTTAAAAAATCTTCGTCTATATACATTGCCTCATCGTCGCCACGCTCCATCAGCCTCGACTGTTCTTCAAACCTTTCCCGCTGATCGATCGGGTCATTCAACTCGCTGTACGCGTTGGCAAGCTCTTTCCCGTTTATCATCAATTCAAATCTTT
Organism: Parafilimonas sp.; assembly: GCA_036274175.1. Classification (GTDB taxonomy): domain Bacteria; phylum Bacteroidota; class Bacteroidia; order Chitinophagales; family Chitinophagaceae; genus Parafilimonas. Next base: position 36,389 of record DASUGF010000076.1, on the reverse strand, counting down.
CCACAAGCCCTGGTTTGCTGCGATGTTTCTTGGTAAGCGGACTCATTTCCACCGGGTAATCAATGATAAATGTGGGCTGTATAAAATGATCTTCCGCTTTTTCACTGAAAATAATGTCGATCAATTTGCCTTTTCCCATGCTGCCATCCACTTCAAGATGCAATTGCTTACATACGGCCAACAATTGTTCTTCATTCATTTCACTCACATCAAAGCCGGTGTGTTCTTTGATGGCATCGTAAATACTAGTGCGTTTAAAAGGCGTTTTAAAGCTGATGATGTTATCGCCAACCTTTACATCGGTTGTGCCATGCAAAGCCAGGGCCACCTGTTCAAACAACTGCTCTGTTGTTTCCATCATCCAGAAATAATCTTTATAAGCTGTGTACCATTCAAGGATGGTGAACTCGGGATTATGCGTCCTGTCCATACCTTCATTTCTGAAATCGCGGCTGAATTCATATACCCAGTCAAACCCGCTAACGATCAGTCTTTTTAAATACAACTCATTGGCAATGCGCAGGTATAAAGGAATGTCCAATGCATTATGATGCGTAACAAAAGGCCTGGCAGCAGCCCCCCCTGGAATAGGTTGTAATACCGGGGTGTCAACTTCGAGAGCGCCGCGCTCATTGAGAAAATTGCGCATCGTATTGATAAGCTGCGAGCGTTTTAAAAAGGTATTTTTTACTTCCGGGTTAACAATAAGATCGGCATACCGCTGGCGGTAACGAAATTCCGGGTCTGTAACTTCATCATATACATTGCCTGCTTCGTCACGCTTTACAACCGGCAGGGGTTTCAATGATTTTGCCAGCAACGTGAAGCTTTTCGCATGAATCGAAATTTCGCCTGTTTTTGTAGTGAATACAAAACCTGTAACGCCGATTATATCGCCGAGATCAACAAGTCGCTTTATCACTTCATCAAACAAGGTTTTGTCTTCGCCCGGACAAACATCATCTTTCTTCACGTACAACTGGATAATGCCCTTGCTGTCCTGTATCTTAATGAAAAAAACTTTGCCTCTGTCATTTATACTCATTATCCGGCCGGCAACACAAACCTCGCTGAATTGCTCTTTTGTTTCTTCAGCAAAAAGATTTTTTATGTCGGTTGAATAATGCGTAACAGGATAAAGCGGGGCAGGATAAGGATTAATACCCAGTTCTTGCAGCTTTTGTAATTTATTCCTGCGGATGATCTCCTGCTCAGATAGATTTGAACTCATTGTATTCTGATTTCTGATTTCCCGTTGACCATTGACCATTGACCATTGACCATTGACCATTGACCAACCGGGCGGCAAATATAAGCTAACAAAAAAATTGTTTTGAAGAAGCTGAATATCAAATCATCTTACCTTTAACAAAACTGTTTATGCCATCTTTTTCTATCGATGCGGATATTTCAAAGGCGAGAACAATCGACACGGATTTTTATACCGGCCAACAATTTTTTGAAGCAGCAAAAGAAAAAATCTTTGCACCATCATGGCAGTTTATAGGTGATTCGGGTAACATAAAAGATGCGGGAGATGCTTATCCTTTTATACTCCTGGAAAATTATTTAACTGAGCCTTTATTGCTGACAAAAGATAAGCAGCAATCCATTCACTGTTTAAGTAATGTGTGTACGCACCGCGGCAACCTGGTAGTGTATGAATCCTGTAAATTAAACCAGTTGAAATGCCGTTATCATGGCAGATTATTTGCGTTGGATGGAAAATTTATTTCTATGCCGGAGTTTAAAGAAGTCCGGGATTTTCCAACTAAAGATGACGACCTGTATGAACTGCCTTTATTTAAATGGGGAAATTTATTGTTTACCAGTTTGGATAAACGGCATAGGCCAACGGTTTTTTTGGGTGAAATGATGCAGCGAATCGGGTGGTTCCCAGTTCATAACCTGCAGTTTCGCTCCGAACTTTCCAAAGATTATTTTGTAGAAGCCAACTGGGCGCTGTATTGCGAAAATTACCTGGAAGGATTTCATATTCCTTTTGTTCATGCGGGTTTGAACCAGGTGCTTGACTTTGGGGAATATGCCACCGAAGTATTTCGTTATTCCAATCTGCAGTTAGGTATCGGGAAAAAGGGAGATGTGTGTTTTGAACTGCCCTCAACATCTCCCGACCACGGTAAAGAAGTAGCCGCTTATTATTTCTGGGTCTTCCCCAATATGATGTTTAATTTTTATCCCTGGGGACTATCGGTAAACATTGTCGAACCGCTTGATGTAAGTAAATGCAGGGTTCGCTTTTTAACCTATGTAAGTGATGAATCAAAGCTGGAAAAAGGAGCGGGGAGCGGTTTGGACGTTGTTGAACTGGAAGATGAAGAAGTGGTACAAAATGTCCAGAAAGGTATCCGTTCCCGGTTTTATAAGTATGGCAGGTATTCTGTAAAACGGGAGCAGGGCACGCATCATTTTCATTCTTTGATCGCTGAGTTCATGCAATAAAAAAGTCCCGTTTTATGCGGGACCTTTTAATACATTAGATGAATTACATGCCTTCCTGGGATTTAACCTTGTTAAGTGTTGCCTTGCCAGGTAGATAGATTTGAAAGCCAAAATTTAATGTCAAATTACTTTGAAATGGTTCATCGCCAAATCCTATCAATGGGTTCCATTTTAATAAAGTTTCAAAGCCGATATTTGGTGTGATAAAGTAGGCATAGCCTGGACCAAAACCTATACCTAAGCCATTTGTGTTACCTGGTCCCTTTGAAAAATTTTTACCTTCTATACCAACATTACCTTCACCAAACCAACGGCCATGTTTCAATAAGTTCATATCGGGTTTGCTAACATAATACCGAGCCCATGGACCTATTCCATAATCTGTGCGAGTCGCAGCATCCGAATTTTCTTTTGAAAAGCCTAATTTAATATAGGCGCCAATTGCAATATTGTCTTTAATAAACCAAGCTGCCTTGGGATTAACTAGAATAGAAAATCCCGCATCTTTTTCCAAACCAAGATTAAAATTGGCAAAATCAGCTCCAACCATAACATTTCCCCTCTCAAGCTGAGCGTGGGTTTTTTGGATAAACAGTAAAGATAAAATAGCTAATAGTGATAGAGTCTTTTTCATAAATTAACAGGTTTTTGTTTTGAATGTGTTTATCGATAAGCTTGTATAGTACTTAAAAAAATACCATGCCAACTTATTTGATTAAAGCTGCAAATTATAAAAAAACTTTAATATCAGTCTAAGAGTCCCGCAGTTTCATCCTCGAGTATATTCAGATTTACCGCGTCGCTGCCGGCTATACCTTCAACTGAACCTTTAATATGTGCTGCGTTTAATAAAACTTTTTCCAGTTGTTTTTCTCTCGCTTTCCATAATTTCTCCATAGCGTCACGCTCTTTTTGTATGCTCAGCTTCATACTTAAAAAACCTTCCCGTATCGCCTTCCATTGTTCACTAAATTCATGGCTGGTTAAGTAATCATACAGCATGTGCATCTTGTCCCCTTTGCCTTCCTGGCTTTTGGTAAGAGCAAAAACTTTTAAGATGCTTGTACGAAGTACTGAGGCGAGGCTTCTCACTTCTGCAAATGTGCATATATATACGCCTTCCTTTTCGCCAAACCGTTCCATATCTTTTGGCAAAACCTGGGTAACGATTACCGCAATATCGGCGCCCTGGCTACGCATATCAGCTTTTAGTTTATCGATCCACTCAACCGAAAAGGTGTTAGTACGCTTACTTTCATAAATTATTTTTCCGCAATCGTTACCAAACGGGTTGCATACGGTTTGAATGCAATCGGCGCCGCGCACGCCTTTGCCGACAGGGACAATTTTATCATATGGAAATGTATTATGTAAAATATTTTCCAGTAATAATTCCTGCACTTCGCCCTGTAACTGCATGCTGCCCTGTTCAGCTTTCCGCTTCATCTCTTCAGCAAGCTTTTTCTGGTCTTCCAGTTGCTTTTCTTTTTCAGCGAGCTTTAATTTATAATCATTTTCCAGTTGTTCTTTTTTCTGGTCTTCAATTTTTCTTATTTCTATGGCCAGCTTTTCCCGTTCTTCAAGGATCTTTTTTTGAAGGCTTAGTTCCAACTCTTCTTCTTTGCGTTTTAGGTCCCGGGTCTTTTGCATGAAATCAAGTTCTTTACGCCGCGCTTCTTTTAATTTCTCTTCATTGTCTGCAACAGACTGCTGCAGCATTTTCAATTGATTTTCAAAATCTGCGCTTAAAGACCTGCGTATGGATTGTTCCAGGTCTGTTTGCAGTTTTTTCTTTTCTTCTATAATGCGCCTGTTCACCTCATCTTCTTTTGCCTGCAATTGTTTTTGAAAAACTGCATCTTTCAGTTTGTATTCTTCCTCTTTCTTTAGCTGCCAATCTTTCATTTGTACTCTCAGCTCAGCCTGTATTTGTTCTCTTATTATATTGGTTGGCTCGAATTCATTACCACAGGACGGGCAGGTTATAGTAGTTGTCATATAATATCTTTATTTTATTCGATAAAGGTAGCAAAACATGAGTTGGTGATAAGTATGCTGTATCGGATTGAACTTTTGTTCAGCAATAGTTTGTACGTAAACAATTTTTTGAGTTCGCAGCGTATGCGACGTTGCAATGATATAAAAGAAAGATCAAATGTTTGCAGATAGCAATGAAAGTATGGTTGGTAAATCGAAACAATCGCATACCTGCGAACACGTTACCAGTGCTGTAAATATGCGGCTGCCTTCAATGGCAATAGTCAGTTTGCGGCTTTATGTTTCAACAATACTTAGCCGGCAACATATTCAAATAAATCCTCCCGGAAGTATTACATTAACCTCATTTTATAAGGTAATCGGTAATAGTGGTTGTAGTGGTTGATTTATCCGGTAATAACTGCGTTGAAATATTTTTGATGATGCCAATGTTTTTGGCCACGTAATAATCCTGCTTAGCTACAGTGATATAAAAAAATAAAATCTTTTTTCTTAATTCAACATAACTGTGAATTACGTTATCATAGGTCTTTCCTTCTACCTTAATGGTCATGTTTTTATCCAGGATCTTTCCGTAACAATTTAGCGCCGTACCGTTTGCAAATCCTGCATTTTCCGACCAGGTTGTACCATTAGACACATTGTCTTTTAAAAAAAGAATTTCAAGTTTCATAGTATTGGCATCATCTGTTGATTCATTTGTAAACAGGTAATAGCTATGCCCGGTTTGATTATAATATACCGTATCAGGCCTTTTGTCTTTTTCTATTTTTATGGCCTTATATGTTTTCCCGTTAAAGCTTTTTTTGAGATTCAGAACGGTAAGCTTCGATTCATCAACTGCTTTTGCATCTGTTTCATTGTTGTATTTCCAATATGTTCCCCTTCTTAAGGGAAGATAAGTGTCAGCAGTTGCTGCGTTGGTTTCATTACTGCTGTTAACAGATGTAGCCAAGCCTGTAGTTACCTCTTTGGTACATCCTGCAATTAAAATAAACAATAATGTATTCAGATGGATTAGCTTTCTCATGTTAGTTTTTTTGGCCGCGTTAAACGCAAAAATTAAGCCAGTGAAAAGAATAAGACTTAAATATTAATATATTTTTATCGCTTATGTATCCACATAAAATTCTTTTAAATAGTGCTGTTGAAAAAAAATTGAAAAGAAATAAACTAGCACGGGTATTGAAATAACATCTATATATTATCATTTTATTCGTTGTTTTATAAATGCAATAGTTCTCGAATAAGCATCTGCTGTCGCTTCTTTATCATAGTGCGGATTGCTTGGATTGGCAAACGCATGTTCAGCATCATATTGATGAACTTCAAGGTCTTTGCCGGCAGCTTTCATATTGGCTTTAAATTCATCAACAATTTGCGGTGTTATACCGCCGTCCTTGTTGGCAAAAAATCCAATTACATCGCAATGCAACGTTTTTAATTTGATTACGTCTTTCTCCGGCATACCATAGTACATAACACAGCCGGCTACGCTGCCTCCCCCCAACAATGCCGTTTGTAAACTCCATCCTCCGCCGAAACACCAGCCAATAGTAAACACTTTTGCTTTATTACCAACATAAGTATAAGCGCCTTTAATAATATTTGCGGCCCTTTCTGTTTTTACTGACTGCACCAGTTTGCGGGCATCATCCGGTGTTGCGGCAATTTTGTTATCGTATAAGTCTAATGCGATCACATTTATACCGAGGTCATTACCTAACTTTTCGCTTTCCTGTTTTATATAATCATTTAACCCCCACCATTCATGAATAACAAAAAGATAATAATTAGTTGGCTTTGCAGCTTTTACCATCCAGCCATGCGCATCGGTGCCATCGGCAGCTTTAAAATTTATATCTGTGCCCTCGGCGCTGTGGTAAACGAATGGCAACGGTGCGTCGTGACTCATTACAAATTGCCTGTTGTTTACGAGCGAAGCAAATTGTTCTGTTGCACTGGGAGTACAACAACCTGCAGACTTTTTTTGAGCATGTAATGAAGTGCAGGAAATGATTAGTAAAAGAAATAAAATGATTTTTTGCATAAAATTTTATTTTGATTGAGAGAGTAGTTCACAGCCCACAGCTCAAAGCTTCTGGTTCATAGCGTTAACGCGTAAATTAATTATTCTTTAAGATGTAGTAAATGATTGTATAGTTGAAAGTTTTCATCATCAAAACATACAAACAAAATTTCTTCAAATATATCCTCCGCTTTTATGAAATCGCGTGTGGTTTTTAATGCAATCCTCGCAGCCTTATCCTTTGGAAAGTAATATACGCCTGTACTGATATTGGGAAATGCAATAGTTCGAACATCATTAAGTACTGCAAGGTTAAGCGAATTTAAATATGCATTGGCCAGTAACTGCTCTTCATTATTTTTTCCTCCGTGCCAGATTGGGCCAACGGCATGAATTACAAAGCTTGCAGGCAGGTTTCCACCCGTTGTTATTACAGCCTCTCCTGTTTTACAGGGGCCCTGTTCGGCTACGATCTTCTTGCAGGCTTCTAAAATTTCAGGTCCGCCTGCCCGATGAATAGCGCCATCTACACCTCCGCCGCCCAATAATGAAGAATTGGCTGCATTTACAATTGCATCAACGGGTTGTTTGGTGATATCTCCTTTAATGATCTTTATTGTTGTTTTCATAGCAGGTCAATTTCATCATGTAACGCCGGAATTATTACATTTTTAAAGCCGGCATCTTCTAATTTTTTTTGAAAATCCTGTTGCACGCGATACTCGCCATGCACCACAAAGATCTTTTTTACCGCAGCGGCTTGCTGGCATTTTAAAAAATGTAACAGGTCTTCATAATCGCCATGAGCGCTCATACTGCGCATAATACCAATTTCGGCATTTACATCATATTCCTCTCCAAATATTTTTACACGTTTTACTCCGTTCATTAAAAGTCCGCCCAACGAATTTGGCTCGCAATAACCAACGATTAATATGGTATTCCTGCTATAGCGCACATTATTTTTTATATGATGTTTAATACGCCCTGCATCTGCCATACCGCTTGCGGCAATAATTATCATCGGTTCATGCCTGTCGTTAAGGCTTTTACTTTCGTCAGCATCTTTAATAAATCCAAGCTCGCTGAACGCAAATGGGTCATCATCTTTTTTTAATAATTCCTGTATAACATTATTAAAATTCCCCGGATGATGTTTTACAACTTCAGTTGCCTCAAAACTTAAAGGGCTGTCCACAAAAACGGGAATGCCGTTAAGCAATTTATTCATGCTCAGGTCGTTTAAAAAATATAAAAGTTCCTGTGTTCTGCCTACGCTAAACGCAGGAATAATAAGCTTGCCTTTTTTCTTAATGCATGTTTTTTTGATCCATTTATACAATTCCTGCGGCGTGTTGGCAGTATCCTTATGCAAGCTGTTCCCGTAAGTGCTTTCAATAATGATATAATCAGCTTGCGGAAAAACAACCGGCTGTTTGAGTATAACATCATTATATCTTCCCACGTCGCCGCTAAAAGATATTTGCCTGGTTATACCATTTTCCGTGACGCGGATATGAACGGCTGCGCTGCCTGTGATATGGCCGGCATCTGTGTATAGCACTTCAATGCCTTCTTCTATGGTAAGCCATTTGTCATAATCGATCATCGTAAATAATGGAATAGCGCTCTCCACATCTGCGGGTTCATATAGAACGGCATAGGGTTCCAACCCTTTTTTTGCTCTTTTTTTATTGATAAACCTTACGTCATCCCGTTCAATCTCTGCACTGTCTTCAAGCAGGATAGCTGCAAGGTCTTTCGTAGCCGGCGTGCAAAATATTTTACCGGAAAAACCTTCTTTTACAAGTTTAGGTATCAGCCCGCTGTGGTCGATATGCGCATGAGAAAGCAAAAGATAATCCACAGAAGATGCCTGGAAACCAAAATGGCTATTGAGCAGAAATGTATCCCTTCCCAAGCCCTGGAACATGCCACAATCCAATAATATCTTTCTGCCATTGTTTAAAGTGATAAGATGTTTTGAGCCTGTAACCGTTCGGGCAGCACCGTGAAAGGATATTTTCATATAGCGAAAATTAAATTAATAAGATAAAGATAAGCGCATGAAACAATTGAAACTGTATATCTTTTTTTTAATACTGATGCAAATAGTTGTAACTTAATACTCTAAAATTGCCATCATGAACCAACACACAATCTCCCGCCTCGCCATTATTTTATTGGCCCTTGTAATGGCAGTATTCGGTATTTACCACTTTATTGCTCCGGACAATCTTGTCGGCTATCTTCCGATGTTTATGCCTAAGAGCAACTTATGGGTGTATATCCCCGGCGCTGCATTTATTCTTGCAGCTATTGCCTTTCTCTCAAATAAAATGGTTAAAACGGCCGCGTATTTATTGGCTGCATTGCTGATCATTTTTGTGCTTACTATTCATCTGCCCGGGTTTTTAAACGCCGGTGATGCAGACGTACGCCAGGGTGCGCTTATTAATTTGCTTAAAGACACCGCCATTGCCGCGTTTGCTTTACATATAGGCGCTAATGCAACTAATACCAGTTTTGAGTAACATAAAAAAGTAAATATTATAGTTACACTGCAAGCGGTACAGCTTTGTTGTTTCGGGACTTGAAGCTCCATGTTATCCAACATTCTGCGATCAATTCGTTATTGCTGTTTATTCCTTTCGAATGACAAATAACTGTAATCGCATTACCGCTTGCAACAGCGCCTTCAACAGCCTCCATAATTTTATTTCCATCTTCACAGGTAAACAAAACTTTGCCTGTAGCTTTTTTATGGAACAAACTTCGTTGCCCGGTTACAAGCATGCTTATGGCCGGCCGGCGATTATAAACATTTCCCATACATAAAAGACCCGTGCTCATTTCTCCTGCCATGGTAAGCACTGCGAAATAGATGGAACGAAAAGGATTTGTATTAAACCATTTATATTTTACAGACACCGTTGCCGCTCTTTCATTAAATGCTTCTATTTTCAGACCTGCGAAAAAAGCTGCGGGTAACTTTGACAATAAAAACTGCCTGAAGAAAAACCTGTTGCTTATGCGCTTGCTGAATTCGGAAAAGTTGTTATTCATAAGATTTGTTTTGCCGGAAAATACTTATAATAACTCTTCAAACTTATTATAATTCCTGCTGGCTTATTATAAATGTTGCGTTGCGAAGTCTCCTGACTTCGCAGCACTATGCTGAAAGTCGCTTACTTTCTATATTTGCTTTATGCTTTCAAAGCTTATCATACAGAACTATGCAATTATAGATTCCATTGAAATAAATTTTTCTGAACATTTCAATATAATAACGGGTGAAACCGGCGCGGGTAAAAGTATCCTGGTTGGTGCTTTAAGTTTGATCCTGGGCATGCGTGCAGATTCATCTGTTTTATTACATCCGGAAAAAAAATGCTTTGTCGAAGGCGTTTTCGATGTGGAAAAAAGAAAAAATGTTTTATGTTTTTTGCGGGATAATGATTTTACTGCCGATAATGAATTGGTATTAAGAAGAGAAATTGCTGCCAATGGAAAATCAAGAGGATTTATAAATGATAGCCCTGCTAACCTCCAGCAACTGAAACAGCTTGCATCGATGCTGGTTGATCTGCACCAGCAGTTTGATACACTGGAATTAGGCGACTCCGATTTTCAGCGCGAAGTGCTGGACGCATTAGCAGGCAATGAAAAATTACTATTGCAATACCATATTTTATTTGATGAGTGGAGGCAAACACAACAACAACTGGAGCAGCTCACCACGCAAAAAAATAATTTTCAAAAAGAGCTTGACTACAACCAGTTTTTATTTGATGAATTATCCAAAAGCAATTTTAAAGAAAATGAATTGGAGGACCTGGATAAGGAACTGCAGGTATTAAGCAATGCGGAAGAAATTAAAACTGCGTTGAACAATGCCGTATATGAGTTAAAAGAAGGCGAACAGCCAATTGTTCAAACATTAAAGCAGTTGATTAATAAGCTGAATGCATTTGCTTCTTTCAATTCAGATCTTGAAGAATTAATAAAGCGGATGCAAAGCGCACAAATTGAACTGGCAGATATTGGTAATGAGTTGGAGAATTTAAATGACGAAGTAAATTATGATGAAGCGCGTATCGGTTTTATCAATGAACGTTTGGCTGAAGGCTATCGTTTGCAGAAAAAACATGGGGTGCAATCAACCAATGAATTGATCGAAATAAAAAATGAACTGCAACAAAAATTGAATGCTGTGTTGAGCATTGATGAAAACATTGCGTCAACACAACATAAATTCAACCAGCAATGGCAGCAACTCCAGGTTATAGCGGAGGAGTTGTCTGCAAAAAGGAAAAAAGTTATTGTATCATTTGAAAAAAATGTAAATACTCTATTAGTACAAGTGGGAATGCCTAATGCTAAAGTGAAAACTGTTGTTACAGATGTGGAGTTAAACCAATTTGGCAAGAACACGATTGAGTTTCTATTCGATGCCAATAAAAGCAATCGTTTTGAACCATTGCGTAAAGTGGCCAGCGGTGGTGAATTAAGCCGGTTGATGCTTTGTATAAAATCGCTCGTTGCAGAAAAAATAGATTTGCCCACCTTAATATTTGATGAAATAGATACCGGTATTTCCGGTGAAGCAGCAAAACAGGTTGGTATGATTTTAAAACAATTAGCAAGGCAGCGGCAGGTTATTTCCATTACGCATCAGCCGCAAATTGCCGGCAAAGCCGATGCGCATTTTTATGTGTACAAACAAATAAAAAACGATGCAGTGCAAACTAACATTCGCTTATTAAATAAAGATGAACGTATCCGGGCGATCGCCCAGATGCTTGCCGGCGAAACGCCTACTGCAGCCGCTATTGAAAATGCAAGGGAAATGATTGGCAATTAAGCCGCGAAGGTTTTAAATATATACATCCTGCACCTTCAAGATCTAAGATGTATAGCTCATTCAAACTTTTTCCCTTCAGTAACACCAGGCCAGTTATCAGCCTTGCAAAAGCAAGGCTGCAATTTTAAAGTATGTAAGGTCTTTTACTTTGACATTTCAAAAATCTTGGGATCAATGTCTTTGTTAATTTCAATCTTTTGTGTATTCACATCTAAAGCAAACTGTCCAAGATCAAGACGAATAGTATAAGGCATGAAAATACCGAAATCTGTTTTAGTATAATTAGAGAAAGTCGTAGTAACAAGTACTTCCTGACCCATAGCAGTGGCGGTGGACGTTGTCTGGATGATATACCATGTGGCAGGATCAATATAATAAAAAGTTTCCAGGCCGTATTTGTTAGTGTATTTTAGTTTGTATGCGTTTACATTATTAACTTGTTCCTGGCCGACTAATTCTACTTTGCCGCCGTTAGCTGCATAATTGGCTAAAGGATCTGTCGTATATATCTCGTCGGAATACCTTTTAAACTCATCATCAGATAATGCAGTGGGGTCAGAAGCACCTTCATAGGCATTTATTTTCCATCCGCCTGTATCCGTTACCACGGTCACAAAATTCTGCCCGGCAAATTCAGATTCATTTTTATAAGCTTTGCCATTTACAATGTAGGTCTTTGTCGGGCCGTCATTACCCATAACCGATGTGGTACTTTCCAAATAAACTGAATTTATTTGGGAAATCTTGTCTTTCCCGCCAATGGCATCAGCATGCTTTGCGATTATTTCATCTGCAGTTTGCGCATTGGCGATCGTTAAACTTAATAAAGCTATCAAAGTAAAAAAACAGGTTTTCATTTTGTTCATATTTGTTGTTTTATAGTTTGTAAAATCCATAGTTTAAATACACTGCCTGGAAAATTAATTTTTGTCTCATTCTATCTTTCCGTTACTGCGTTGCAAACAACTTTAGAAATGTTTTGCCTTTCAAAAATCGCTATGCCGTATCAAAAATTTCTACACCTTCATCCGGTTTTTTGTGCTGCGGGCCCCGGTTTAAAAAAGGAAAATTAAATGAATTGCAAATATGCTCCAATGTTCATCAACAATATATTTTTCAGGAAGAAATTTAAAGCAAACATCCCTGGAAATTCAGCATTAACTGACTGCTTTTTCAATTGACGTTTTGATTTATCGCTATTCTGAATAGTGAATTGCTTTACTTTTACCGTTTCAAAACCATCAGCTATGTATAATTTACTAAAGGGAAAAAAGGGAATTATTTTCGGAGCGCTTAACGAGCAAAGCATTGCCTGGCAAACAGCCAAAGCCTGTTTTAATGAAGGCGCCGAACTGGTGCTTACCAATGCGCCCATTGCACTGCGTATGGGGGAGATCAATAAGCTTTCAGCAGAATGCAACAATGCGCCGGTTATTCCCGCTGACGTGGTGAACATGGATGACCTTAAGAAATTATTTGAAGAAAGCATGAAACATTTTGGCGGTGGTATTGATTTTATCCTGCATTCAATCGGGATGAGTTTAAATGTGCGAAAGGGAAAGTCTTATACAGAGATCGATTATAATTTCAACCAAAAGACGTTAGATATTTCTGCCATGAGTTTGCACCGCGTATTGCGTACGGCATGGGACATGGATGCTTTGAATGAAAGCGCCAGCGTTATCGGCCTCACTTATATTGCAGCTCAACGCGTTTTCCCGGATTATAATGAGATGGCAGATGCCAAAGCTTTGCTGGAGAACGTGGCGCGTAGCTTCGGCTATTATTATGGTAAAAGAAAAAAAGTGCGGGTTAATACCGTCTCGCAATCTCCAACCAAGACAACAGCGGGCAGCGGCGTAAAAGGTTTTGATGGGTTCATGGCTTATGCTGAAAAAATGAGCCCCCTTGGAAATGCATCAGGAGAAGACTGCGCTAAATATTGTACGCTGCTTTTCAGCGATTACGCAAAAATGGTCACGATGCAGAATTTATTCCATGACGGCGGTTTTAGTTTTACAGGTGTAACTGCTGAAGTGATTGAACAAATGGGAGCGTAAATATTGTTCCATAGGCTGCACATAATGTAGAATTTTATTCCTGTTATTTTTGGCCAAATCGGTGTCGCATTAAAGGAAATATAGTGGCATGATATTTTATTTATATTCATCCATTATTCATCATTTAAAACTTAAACTATGTTACGCTGGACGTTAATATTTTTAGTTGTGGCTATTATTGCTGCAATATTTGGGTTTGGCGGTATAGCTGCGGGCGCTGCAGGCATCGCAAAGTTTATATTCTTTTTGTTTGTGGTGTTATTTATTTTATCATTGATATTCGGAAGAAAAGGTCCTGCAGATGTTTAGTACCCTTCTGAAGTTATTATTAAGCGCGGGCCATTGCCTGCGCTTTTTTTATATACTCTAAACAATACTAGTGTTAAGTTAACTGTGAGTTGTCAGTGGTGAATGGTGAGTAATCCCCCTACATATGCGGTATTCACTCACGACTGACCACTCACCACTCACAATCTGAAACGTCATATTTTGCTTAACATAGCACTATCTTTTTAGTTTTATAACCATCTACAAGCATTATCAGTATGCAGGCGCTCATTTAAAAATAAAAATTTTACCATCCTTTAGGGCAGGGGCTAAATTTGCAGTATTATGCAGACTGATTTTCTCGTCATCGGCTCCGGTGTTGCGGGCCTCACTTATGCCATAAAGATTGCAAAAGCTTTTCCTGAAAAAAACATCATCCTTATTACAAAAACTACTGCGGATGAAACCAATACAAAATATGCACAGGGTGGTGTTGCCGGTGTTTGGGATGAAAATGACAGCTTTGAAAAACATATTGAAGATACGTTGATTGCGGGCGATGGTTTATGCAATGAAGACATTGTTGAGATCGTAGTCAAAGAAGGCCCTGAACGCATTCGGGAAATAATTGACTACGGTGCCGAGTTCGATAAAGACGAGGCAGGTGAATACACCCTGGGAAGAGAAGGTGGCCATAGCGAAAACCGTATTCTCCATCATAAAGATGTTACCGGCAGGGAAATGGAGCGGGCTTTATTGAAGGAATTAAAAAGGTTTTCAAATATAAAGTTTATAAACTATTGCTTTGTTGTGGACATAATAACACAGCACCATCTTGGTTATCTTGTTACAAAATCAACCACCGACATCACCTGTTTTGGTGTATATGTTTTGAATATCAATAATAACCAGATCGAAAAAATTTTATCGCCTGTAACCGTATTGGCAACAGGTGGATGCGGACAGGTTTATCGCACAACCACCAATCCCCGCATAGCAACGGGCGATGGCGTCGCCATGGTTTACCGTGCAAAAGGAAAAGTAGAGAACATGGAGTTCATACAGTTCCATCCAACTGCTTTATACGAGCCCGGCATTTCGCCATCCTTTTTAATAACAGAAGCTGTGCGTGGAGATGGCGGCATTCTTCGTAACAAAAATGAAGAAGCATTTATGGAACGCTATGATGAAAGGAAAGACCTGGCGCCGCGTGATATTGTTGCAAGAGCCATAGATAATGAAATGAAACGTACAGGTACAGAACATGTATATCTCGATTGCCGTCACATGAACCTGGAAAAGTTTATACATCACTTCCCGAATATTTATAATAAATGTTTGAGTATTGGTATTGATATATCCAAACAAATGATACCTGTTGCACCTGCTGCGCATTATAGTTGCGGCGGTATTAGAACAGATGAATGGGCCCGCACTTCTATTTTAAATTTATATGCCTTTGGCGAATGTGCGAGCACCGGTTTGCATGGAGCCAATCGCCTGGCAAGCAACAGTCTTTTGGAAGCGATGGTATTTGGTCATCGCGCTTATTTAAACACCGTTGAAAAAATGAAGGATGCTCAAAGCTCCCCTCTTCATTTATGGACAGGAACAGGGGGGGAGGTTCCTGACTGGAATGCAGAAGGCACTTCCGAACCAAAAGAAATGATCCTTATAACACAAAGCCTGAAAGAACTTCAGCAGATCATGAGCGATTATGTTGGTATTGTGCGTAACGATGTACGTCTTCGCCGCGCCATGAAACGCCTCGATCTTTTATTTGATGAAACAGAGACTTTGTACAAATCAACCAAGGTTTCTCCACAGTTATGCGAGTTAAGGAATCTTATCACTGTAGGTTATCTTATTGTGAAGAGTGCAGAGTTCAGGAAAGAAAGTCGCGGCCTGCATTACAATACAGACCATCCATACAAAAGTGCGCTGCTGCAGAACATTATCTTATAAGAGTTATTTTTACTGCTTATTTTTTATTCTATGTATTATTTGACGTATAGCCTTTTATACCTCATTTCTTTATTGCCGTTCTGGGTTTTATATGGCATCAGTTATTGTGCATACATAATCCTTTATTACTTTATCGGTTATAGGAAAGAAGTTGTGCTTTCCAATCTGTCTATTGCTTTTCCTGAAAAATCTTTGGACGAACGAAAAGCGATAGCCAAGAAATTCTACAAAAATTTCACGGATAATTTTATAGAAGTTGTAAAGATGTTCAGTATTTCACCTGCTCAATTACAAAAACGTATTACCTGGGACTATGAAAGCCTGAACAAGTACTACGAAACAGGTAAAAATGTACAGTTTCATTTAGGTCATTTTTTTAACTGGGAATATGCAAATTTTTCAGTTAGCCTTGAATCAAAATTTCAGGTACTTGTTGTGTATAGGACAATTTTCAACAAAGCGATGAATAAAATTTTTATCAGGCTTCGTACACGCTTTAATGCAAAAATTATTGCTGCGAATGCTTTTTTAAAAGAATTCAAACCTTATAGCAAAGAAAGATTTTGCATTGTGTTTGTTGCGGACCAAAATCCTTCAAAACCCATCCGGGGATATTGGCTTCCTTTTTTTGGAAAGCTTGCACCCTTCGTTACTGGTCCTGAGAAGACTGCCCGCTTAACGAATGCTATTTGTTTGTATGTAAAATTTAAAAAGATTAAACGAGGTTATTATCACGTGCAGCTTCTTGAAATTTCAGATAATCCAAAACAAACCGCAGAAGGAGATATCACAAAAAGCTTTGTAAAATACATGGAAGAAAATATACGCGAGCAACCCGAGACTTATTTATGGAGCCACAGGAGATGGAGACACACTTATGATCCGGAGAAGCATAGGGCTTTGTGAATGTTGAATGGTTGGTAAGTTGAATGGTTGGTAAGTTGAATGGTTGATAAGTTGAATGGTTGATAGGTTGAATGGTTGATAAGTTGAATGGTTGATAAGTTGAATGATTGATGGATATGCAATCTGCAATCGCCAATCTGCAATCTGCAATCGCCAATCTGCAATCAAAACAACAAACATCCATCACCATAACTAAGAAAACGGAAATTGTTTTGCAATGCATAGTTATATACTTTCTTCCAGTCGTCACCAATAACTGCAGCAACCAGTAATAACAATGTTGATCTCGGCTGATGAAAATTGGTTATTAAAACATCTGCAAGTTTTAGTTGATAAGGTGGTGCAATAATGATCTGTGTTTTTGCAATAAGCTTATCCAAATTATTTTCTTTCATCCAGTCAAGCATTGCCTGCAAAGATTCGCGAACAGAAATGTTATTGTCATGCAATTCATAAACATCCCATTGTTGAATAGATATATCTTCAATGGTAATTTTCCGTGGACTTTGGACTGCGGACTGTTGACCGGCTTTCACCCCCATCCAATACAAACTTTCCAATGTGCGCAGGGTGGTTGTACCAACTGCAATTATTTTTTCATTTGATTTGTTTAAGAGCTTTTCAATAAAGTGATAGCTTACTTCAAAAAATTCTGCATGCATTTCATGACCTTCGATCGTGGCTGATTTTACGGGCTTGAATGTACCTGCTCCCACATGCAGCGTAATAAAATCCCTGGTTATATTTTTCTCCGATAATTTTTTAAACAATGTATTGGTAAAATGTAAACCTGCGGTTGGTGCTGCCACAGAACCATCATGCTTTGCATACACCGTTTGATAACGTACAGCATCTTCTTTTTCAGCATCGCGGTGCAAATAGGGTGGTAAGGGAATTACGCCGGCAAGATGTAATACTTCAGCAAAGCTTATGGAATCATCATCCCAGGAAAGCTCTATTGTAAAACTGTCCTGTTGTTTATTAATTTTTTTTGCGTTTAATACAAGTTCTGTTGCATGGTGCGAAATTTTTTTTACTAGT
Source organism: Parafilimonas sp. (assembly GCA_036274175.1). GTDB lineage: Bacteria > Bacteroidota > Bacteroidia > Chitinophagales > Chitinophagaceae > Parafilimonas. The sequence continues at coordinate 18,796 of DASUGF010000076.1, read as the reverse complement.
ACTTCGTCCTTCCATTTTTTCGCATTGCCTACCAGGCATTTCCATAAAACCCTGTTATGCTGTAGCATGGCAGTAGTGGTATCTGCATAAATATCAGCCGGCTCCAAGCAAAAAATTTCTATGGTTGTACCTGTAGATTTTTTAAACAATAATCTTGCTTCAACAACTTTTGTGTTATTAAAAATGATGCAGGCATTTTCGGGAAGATAGGCTGCCAGGTTTGAATAAATTGTCTCATTAATACCACCATTCTTGTACGCCAGCAATTTGCTTTCATCTCTTTTTTCAAGGGGATGTTTCGCGATCTTTTCATCCGGTAAGTCGTAATCAAATTCTTCTATCCGCAGATGCTTGGGCGACATAATTTGTTCTTCAATCACAGGTTATCCACTTTATATGCAGGTAAATAATCGAATCTTAATATAAAAAGCTGCTGAAACGCTTGCTGCTATTGGTTTACAGCCAAAAATAAGTATGTGGACAAATAAGGGAGTGTCAAATTTCTCTAAAAAGTGGGAAAAAGTGTTATTTTGTGTCATTATTTAATAAATTCGTTTTCAATTTTAGCTAAATGGCTGGTTTTCTTGGCGAATATGAAGCAACAATTGATGCGAAAGGTCGCTTTCTTCTTCCCGGCGGAATAAAAAGACAAATGCCGGAAGGAACCAGCACCCTTGTGATCAGCCGGGGTTTTGAAAAATGCTTGTTGCTATATCCGTTGAAAAGCTGGGAAGCCATTGAAGAAAAAATTAAAAAGCTAAACGAATTTAATCCGAAGGTAAGCCAATTCAGAACATTGTTTGTTGGAGGCGCCAGTTACGTTGATCTTGATACTGCAGGCAGAATTTTACTGCCGCCTTCTTTAAGGGAATATGCAGGGCTGGGTAAAGATATTTTGCTTGCTTCTGATATAGATAAAATAAAAATATGGGATTCCGGTAAGTACAAAAAGCTCTTTGAAGAATTTTCATCTGATGCTTTCGCAAATCTCGCCTCGGAAGTAACGGCAGGCACTAACTTATAAAACAGTTGTATGCAAGATGAGCCTGTTTATCACGTTCCTGTTTTATACAACGAGGTTATGGAGGCTTTGAACATACAACCTAATGGAGTGTATGTCGATTGCACTTTCGGTGGCGGCGGACACGCAAAAGGTATCCTTGAAAAATTAAACGCTGATGGAAGATTGATTGCTTTCGACCAGGATGCGGATGCGCAAAAAAATATTCCCCCTGACGAACGCTTGATTTTTGTGCCGCATAATTTTCGCCATTTACAGCGCTTCTTAAAACTGCATAAACACGAAAAAATAAATGGTTTGCTGGCAGACCTTGGTGTAAGCAGTTTCCAGTTCAATGAAGCAGAGCGCGGTTTTTCTACAAGGTTCAATGGTCCTTTGGATATGCGGATGGATAAACGTACTCAGAAAACTGCATCGGAAATTTTATTGCATTATAATGAAGCGCAGTTGCACAAAATGTTTGAACAGTATGGCGAAGTGACCAATTCAAAAACACTGGCAAAGCGTATAACAGAACAGCGTAATGCTATTCCTCTGAAAGATATACAGTCATTCAGGCAAATGTTGCACCCTGTGGTAAAGGGTAATCCGAATAAATATTTCGCGCAGGTTTTCCAGGCATTACGAATTGAAGTAAATGACGAAATGGGCGCATTGAAAGAAATGCTTCAGCAATTGCCGGAAATAATGTTGCCGGGTGCACGCGCCGCCATCATCACTTTTCACTCCATTGAAGACCGTATCGTAAAAAATTTCTTTAAACAGGCCGGCGAAGGCGAAGATGAAAACAATCCTTTCAGCATACAACAAAGGCGGCTGGTATTCAAAGCTGTGTACAAAAAGCCTGTAACTCCCGCTGAAGAAGAAGTGAAGAGAAACCCGAGAGCGCGCAGTGCAAAACTGAGAGTAGCTGAAAAGATATAGTTGCTTATGGCTTGCGCCATAAGATGGATAAAGATTATTTGACCGGCAATTGTACAAGTGGCGTCACGGTTGTGTCACTCCCTTATACTGCATCAAATAATTCAGCAAAAAATCATCTGTGCTTTTAGTGTCCCTCGTGTCCTAAAAGTTATCACACTATAAAAAATGTTTTACCTCATGAGGTTATTCAAAAAAAATAAACAGTCATCAGCAGGTGAAGCTGCAAAGCAGCCTTCCGGGCGAAGCTTCATCAACTACACCTGGATAGTAAAGCATTTTGCTTTTTTAATGTTCCTGTCTGCCCTGGCGGTTATCTACATCGCCAACGGGCATTGGGCAGACAACACTATCCGTGATATTAACATCACAGCAAAGCAGGTAAAGGATATGGAGTATGAATACAAGAATTTAAAAAGTATGGAAATGTTTCGCAGCAGGGAATCACAGGTAACGCAGGCTGCTGCTGCTTTAGGTTTAAAACCTCCGGCAGAACAACCGGTAAAATTGGAGATAAGAACACCTGGAGAAGAACATTGAAAAACCAGCATACGATCTGTACAAAAATGAAAACGGTCAATCACCCGAAGCACTTTTAAAAGAGATATGGAAATTAAGAAAGACATATTATGGCGCGTTTACCTCTGCTTTATTGCAATAGCTATAGTATGTGCTTGTGTGATTGGGAAAGCTTTTTATATCCAGCAGGTGCAGGGTGCATACTGGCGTAGCATGAGCGACAGTATGCATACCCGCATTGAAGCAGTGGATGCTGAACGCGGCACTATTTATAGTGAAGACGGTCAGATGCTGAGCACGAGTATTCCGCAGTTCAATATCTATGTGGACTTTAAGGCGGATGGTTTGATCCAGGACAACGGTAAGATCTTTAAAGATAATATTGATTCGTTAAGCATTTGCCTCGCCCGTCTTTTTAAAGACCGGTCAGTCGCATCGTACAAAGCGCTTCTTAATAAAGGTTATAAAGACAAGATCCGGTATTTCGCCCTAAAGAAAAAAGTAAGCTTTGACCAATATCAACAACTGAAAGAATTTCCATTGGTACGCCTTGGTAAAAATAAAAGCGGCTTTATTGCTGAGGTACAAAATATCAGGCTTAATCCTTATCAATTGCTTGCTTTCAGAACGATAGGTTTGGAAAGACAGAATGCACAAAAAGTAGGGCTGGAACAAACTTATGATACTGTATTAAAAGGCACGCAAGGCAGCCGCCTGGTAAGATTTATATCCGGTGGTGTTGCAGTTCCCGTAAACGAAGAATTAGATATAAAACCAAAGAACGGGAAAGATATCGTTACTACACTGGACAGCCGCATACAGGAAATAACAGAGGCTGCTTTAATGAAGATGATGGTACAGAATGAAGCAGTGAACGGCTGCGCTGTCGTGATGGAAGTAAAGACGGGAAAGATAAAGGCCATTGCCAATCTTGGCCGCCAGCCTGATGGTTCTTACTGGGAAGATTTTAATTATGCAATGACCCCAACGGAGCCCGGTTCCACTTTCAAGCTCGCGACAATGATCTCTGTTCTTGAAGACAAGAAATTTTCGCTTAGCAGCATTGTAAATCTTGAAGGCGGGGTTTGGCAGATAAACAGAAGAACAGTGTATGACAGCGAGAAGCATGGCCAGACCAATGTGACTGTAAAACGCGCCTTTGAACTAAGCTCTAATGTAGGCATGGCAAAGCTGGCATATGCAAGCTATGCTTCCAATCCCTCCCAGTTTATTAATCATTTAAAGGAGCTGCGGCTTGATTCAGTAACCGGTTTGGATCTGTATGGTGAACGCCCGCCGTTTGTGGACCATCCCGGTAGCAAATACTGGAGCGCTACCACTTTACCATGGATGGCCTTTGGTTATAATGTGCTCGTTAGCCCGTTACATACTTGCATGTTATACAATGCTGTTGCTAATAATGGTGTGATGATGAAGCCTTATTTATTGAATGAGATTATGCAGGACGGAAATGTTATTTCATCAAAACAGCCAACCCCTGTTGAAACTATTTGCGATAGTGTAACACTAAAGCAGGTAAAGGAATGTTTGGTTGGTGTTTGTAAAGATTCAGGCTCAACGGGTTTTAGGTTATTTAAAGGAACTCCTTATTCGGTTGCAGGCAAAACAGGGACAGCTTTAGTAGCCAATGGCAGGCATGGTTACGGAAACCATATTTATCAATCATCTTTTGCAGGTTATTTTCCTGCTGATGAGCCCCAGTACACCTGTGTGGTGGTAATAAAAAATAAACCGCATGCGGCTGTGTTTTACGGAGCTTCTGTTGCGGGCCCTGTATTCAAAGAGATTTCAGACAGGCTGATGATATTAAATGTTCCGCAGCCTGATAGTTTAAAATATGCTATGTCACAACCAAAAGACAGCAGCTACTACAGCTATGCAGGGTTTCAAACAGATATAAGATCAATTCTTTCAACAGCACATATTGCCTATAAAGACTCTGCTAAAACAATGTTGTCGAAACTGTACAACAGCCAGCTTCAACCGATACTGGCAAATATGTTTGCCGGCAATAAATCTATGCCCGCATTAGATGGCCTGGGTTTGAGAGACGCGTTATATATCTGTGAAGATGCAGGGCTTGTTGTTACAATAAACGGAACAGGAAAAGTGATCAATCAATCTATAAGCGCGGGTTCACCGATAGAAAAAGGACAATTAATAAAACTTGATCTGAACTAAGTGAAGAAACTCGAAGACATATTATATAAAGTGCGCATCATCGCAATTCGTGGTAACCGCGATGTAACGGTTCGTAGCATTACTATTGACTCAAGGAGTATCACTCCCCCGGGGGGGCTGGAGGGGGCTTCAATGTTTATTGCCGTAAAAGGCGAAAAGTTTGATGGGCATAATTTCATTCAACAAGCAATTGATAAAGGCGCCGCAATAATTGTATGCGAAGCATTGCCGCAAATCTTACAGGATTCAGTTACTTATATCCGGGTAAAAAATGCTCAGGAAGCCACAGCCTGCATTGCGCATAATTTTTATGATGAACCTTCCCGCAGGTTAAAACTGGTTGGTGTAACAGGAACTAATGGTAAAACCACTATTGCAACATTATTGTTTAAGCTATTCACAGGATTAAATTATACATGCGGGTTGATCAGCACAGTGCAAAATCAAATTGCAGGTGAAATAATTCCGGCGACGCATACAACGCCCGATGCCATCAGCTTAAACGCGTTGTTAAAACAAATGGCTGACGCAGGTTGCACCCATGCTTTTATGGAATGCAGCAGCCATGCTATTCAGCAGCATCGCATAACAGGGTTGCAGTTTGCAGGTGGTATATTCAGTAACATTACGCATGACCATCTCGATTATCATAAAACTTTTGATGAATACATCCGCGTAAAAAAATCATTCTTTGATAATATCGGCAGCGATGCTTTTGCACTATCTAATCTTGATGAAAAACGCGGCGCCGTGATGCTGCAGAATTCACCTGCAAAAAAATATTACTATAGCTTAAAGAACCTCGCAGATTTTAAAGGAAAGATCCTGGAAAACGCGTTGACCGGTTTGGTGATGCAAATAAATGATAAAGAAGTTCATTTCAGGTTGATCGGTGAGTTCAATGCATACAATCTTCTCGCAGTCTATGGTGCTGCAATGTGTTTGGATGAAGACAGCGAAAAAGTATTGCTTATACTAAGCAGTATAACGGGTGCTGAAGGAAGGTTTGATTATATCGTTAGTAAAAATAAGATCATCGGTATTGTTGACTATGCCCACACACCCGATGCATTGGAAAATGTTTTAACCACTATAAAAAAATTACGCAAAGGTGATGAGCAGGTGATCACTGTTGTTGGCTGCGGTGGGGAACGCGATAAATCGAAACGTCCTTTGATGGCACAGATAGCAGCTACTTTCAGCAACCATGCCATATTCACCAGTGATAATCCCCGTAGTGAAGATCCTGAACAAATTTTAAAAGATATGCAGGCCGGTTTGAATAGCGCGGGTAAACGCAAATCAGTTTCCATAACAGATAGGAGAGAAGCGATTAAAACAGCGGTAAGCTTTGCCAGCAGCGAAGATATTATCCTGTTAGCGGGAAAGGGTCACGAGAAATACCAGGTTCTTAAAAACGGGCCGGTTCATTTTGATGATAAGGAAGTGTTGAAAGAGATGTTTGAATTGTTTGATAAGTAGGAAAAGTCCATGGTCGATAGTCCATTGTCCATAGCTGGAAATAACTATCGACCACTGCAATAAAAGAATAAAATATCATAGTTAATTGTTAACAACTGTTGACGGTTGACTGTGGACCGTTGACCGATATGTTATACTACTTCTTCACATGGCTAAATAAACACTACGATGTAAGTGGTGCGCGATTGTTTGAATATAATTCATTCAGAACAGCCATGGCTGTGTTATTCGCGCTGATCATCGCTACTGTATATGGAAGAAGGGTAATAAATCTTTTGCGTAAAAACCAGATAGGCGAAACCGTAAGAGATCTTGGTTTACAGGGCGAGCAGCAAAAGAAAGGAACACCAACGATGGGTGGTATTATTATTCTTCTTGCAATCATCGTTCCTACATTATTATTTGCAGACCTGGAGAAAACATACATAAGGTTGATGCTGCTTTGTACGGCATGGCTTGGTTTTATTGGGTTCCTTGATGATTACTTTAAATTAAAAGCAAGGAAAAAAGCGATTGCAGAAGGTAAGTTTTATTCTAAAAAAGACCGCGACGGTCTTGCCGGTGTTACCAAGATCATAGGACAGGTTGGTCTCGGGATGATTATTGGCGCCACATTATATTTTAGTAACAATGTGGTTGTTGAGCGCGAGCTTATTGGGAAACAAACTGTTGATTCAACATTAATGACCGGTGAGCGGCGTGCAAAAGATTCTAATATTATCGTACGTAACATTAATGGTGTGAGCCACCGCTTTGCAGAAGTAAAAACGCCTATAACCACCATTCCTTTTATAAAAAGCCATGAGTTTAATTACAGCAGGCTGATAAGCTGGATAAGTCCGAGTGCTGAAAAATTCACCTGGATTGTTTACATCATTGTTGTAACCTTCATTATTACCGCTGTTTCAAATGGTGCAAATATTACAGATGGCCTCGATGGATTGGCAGCAGGCGTCAGCGCCATTATTGGTGCGGGTCTTGGCATATTCATCTTCGTAAGCGGCAACTATGTGCTGGCGGATTACCTCAACATCATGTACATACCCAACCTGAGTGAGCTGATGATTTTTGTTGGTGCGATGGTGGGTGCATGTATTGGGTTTCTCTGGTATAATGCGTACCCGGCACAGGTGTTCATGGGGGATACCGGTAGCCTTGCTTTAGGCGGTATTATTGCCTCACTTGCCATCATCGTACGTAAAGAAATATTGGTGGTGATATTCTGCGGGATATTCTTTATAGAATCTTTAAGCGTGATTATACAGGTAAGCTATTTTAAATATACAAAGCGTAAATACGGTGAAGGCAGAAGGATCTTTTTAATGAGCCCTTTGCATCATCATTACCAGAAGAAAGGCTATCATGAAAATAAGATCGCTGTAAGGTTTTGGATCATAACGATATTATTGGTGGTGGCATCAATAATTACACTGAAGATAAGGTAGCGGTCTGAACCGGGATTTTTGAGACTAAGAGATTGGCAGGGATTTAAAAGTTGATTATATAAGTGCTTACATAATTTATGATGTAAGAAGTTCTTTAAAAACCGAAATGGTTGAATTCGCTGATAAGATGAGCAAACTCTATGATGATAGAAGCAAGTTGGCAATAATTAAATGAGCAGCAAGCGAAAATGGCAATAAAAAGATAAACAATAAACGTGGCTGAAAGAAACATAGCAGGTTTAAATAAGCCCCTCCACCGGAGGGGTTTGGGGAGGCTTTGTGTCTTAGGCGGAGGTGAAAGCGGCGTGGGCGCAGCATTGTTGGGCAAACAGCAGGGGTATGAAGTGTTTTTAAGTGATGCTGGTTTTATCAGTGAAAAATATAAGTGGGAATTAAGTAAGCATAAGATTGAATATGAAGAAGGCGGTCACACCGGTGATAAAATTTTTTCTGCTGATGAAATTGTAAAAAGCCCGGGCATACCGGAGAAAAATGAAATGATAAAAGCTATACGCGCTAAAAATATTCCGGTGATAAGTGAAATAGAGTTGGCATATCGCTTTAAAGGAGATGCAAAGATCATTGCTATTACAGGCAGCAATGGCAAGAGTACCACCACTTCACTTATTTATCATATATGTAAAACTGCCGGGCTTGAGTGTGCATTGGTTGGCAATATCGGTTATTCATTTGCCAGACAAATTGCTGAAGACCCGAAACCTTTATATGTGGCAGAAATAAGTTCATTTCAATTGGATGATATAAAAGATTTCAGGGCAGATGTATCGGTGTTATTGAATATTACAGAAGACCATCTCGACCGTTACGATTACAAATTTGAAAATTATATCAATAGCAAATTCCGCATCATACAAAACGCAACAAGCAATGATTACTTCATTTACAATGCAGATGATGAAGTGATAACCAGCAAACTGCATCAAATAACATTACACACAAACTTATTACCATTTTCTATGAACTACGAACCAACCAACGGCGGCTATATACACGGAAATAACATGACACTGCACATCAACGATGAGCGTGTTGAAAGTAGTGTTTATGACTTTGCCCTGAAAGGGAAACATAATCAATATAATACCATGGCATCATGCATTGCAGCAATGGTGATGGAAATACGTAAAGAAAAAATTCGTGAAGCTGTCACAGACTTTGAAAGCCTTGAACATCGCATGGAACATGTGGCCACTGTACGCGGTGTTGAGTTCATCAACGATAGTAAAGCTACCAATGTAAACAGCACCTGGTATGCATTGGAAAGCATGGAAAAGCCGGTAGTGTTGATCCTTGGCGGTTTAGATAAAGGAAATGATTACAGTTTAATAGAAGACCTTGTAAAAGAAAAAGTAAAAGCTATTGTTTGCCTCGGTGTTGATAATTCAAAAATCCATAAAGCATTTGATGGCACAGTGTCGCCGATCGTTGATACAGCAAGCGCAGTGCATGCGGTTCAGCAGTCATTTCAACTGGCGTCAAAAGGTGATGTAGTATTATTAAGCCCTGCCTGTGCCAGTTTCGATTTGTTTTCAAATTATCAGGACAGAGGAACACAGTTTAAAAATGCGGTGAGAGATCTGTAAAGCCTCCATCCGTTAAGGGAAGTATTAAGAATAAAGTTTAAAAACTAATTAATGCCTGATAAAACGTTTAAAGAGATTGAGAGTTCAATGCACCCCTTTAGGGGATGGGGGTATGAATGGGGGCATCACCTGCATCATCGGGCACGCGGAGATAAATATATCTGGAGCATTGTTGTACTGCTTGCCATCACCTCATTGCTGGTTGTATATAGCGCCACCGGTTCACTGGCTTATAAATACTATGATGGTAATACTTCGGTTTATTTATTCAAGCAGCTTGCCTTTATAGTAATTGGTGTACTCGTTGTTTATTTTATGCATCGTGTTAATTATACCATTTACTCAAAAGTGTCGCTGTGGTTGTATCTTATTTCAATTCCATTGCTTATTTATACTTTGTTTTTTGGCGTTGAAGTGAATGATGCGAGCAGGTGGATAAAACTGCCTGTGCTTAATCTTACTATCCAAACAAGTGATCTCGCCAGGCTGGCGTTGTTTATGTATTTGTCAAGACAACTCAGCCGCAAACAAAATGATATTAAAGATTTCAGGAAAGGATTTCTGCCTGTGATCATTCCGGTTGGTATTATTTGTGTCTTGATAATGCCGGCAAATCTTTCCACAGCATTGTTAACGGGTTTAACATCATTGCTGCTGATGTTTATCGGCCGCGTGCACTTAAAACATATTCTGCTTGTATTCTGTATCGCTGCAATTCCCGTTTTGCTAATTGTTGCCATTGCGGTATCAACTTACGATGCTAACAATAACACGGAAAATACTTCCAAAACAAGTATTGCAACCGCATTAAATTCTACCGGACGTTTCGGTACGTGGGTGCAGCGTGTACAGGACTTTATTTATGCAAAAGATGAAGACATCCCTTACCAGGTACAGCAGCAAAATATTGCAATTGCTAACGGCGGCGTATTATTTGGCTTAGGTCCTGGTAATAGCAAACAGCGTAATTATTTACCACAGGCTTATAACGATTCTATCTATCCTATCATTATAGAAGAATATGGTTTGCTGGGTGGATTGTTCATCATATTTCTATACCTGGTTTTTTTGTTCAGGTGTATAAGAGTATTTAGAAAATGCCCTTATGCATTTGGTGCGTTCCTCGCATTAGGATTGAGCTTCACATTAGTGATACAGGCGCTGGCGAACATGGCGGTTGGCGTAAACCTTATACCTGTAACGGGTGTTACACTGCCATTGGTAAGTATGGGCGGAAGTTCCTTTTTATTCACCTGCGCATCAATCGGAATTATTTTAAGCGTGGCAAGAAATATTGAAGTAGCCTCTCCCAACCTCCCCGGTGGAGAGGAGTTAAATGCTACACCCAAAGTAAGTATTATAGAGGTTGATGATATTAAAACAAAAGCAAACCCGCTATAGAATAAATGAACGCTGATAAGAATATAAACGGGATCACAGCTCCCTCTCCACCGGAGAGGGCGGGGGGAGAGGCTTTGCGTTTCATCATCGCAGGGGGTGGCACAGGCGGACATATTTTCCCGGCAGTGGCCATTGCCAATGCGATAAAAGAATTACAACCCGGTGCAGCCATATTATTCGTTGGTGCAAAGGGAAAAATGGAAATGGAAAAAGTGCCGCAGGCAGGGTATAACATTAAAGGATTAACGATAGCAGGTTTTGAAAGAAGTTCTTTGATAAAAAATATAGGGTTGCCATTTAAGCTGATCAAAAGTTTTTTACAGGTAAGAACAATCTTTAAAGAATTCAGGCCTGATGCAGTGATTGGTGTCGGCGGGTACTCAAGCTTTCCTGTATTAAGATCTGCGCAGCAAAAAGGTATTCCCAGTTTTATTCACGAGAGCAATTCATTTGCCGGCAAGAGCAACATTTTGCTTGGCAAAAAAGCAACAAAAATTTTTGTGGCAAGCGAAGGCATGGATCAGTTCTTTCCTGCAGATAAAATTATGATAACGGGGAACCCGGTGCGAAAGAGTATTGCAGAAAGTACGGTCACCAAAGAAGAAGCATTGCAATTTTTTCAGTTAAGAAAAGATAAACCAACCATATTGGTTTTTGGCGGCAGCCTGGGTGCAAGAAGTATCAACGAAGTAATAACAAAACATATAGTTGATTTTAACCCATTGGGTTTACAAGTAATATGGCAAACAGGAAAGACAACCGCAGCACAATACCTGGAAAGAGCAAAGCCATTATCCAATGTTTGGGCGAATGATTTTATAAATGAAATGGACAAGGCGTATGCTGCTGCAGATATGGTGGTGTCAAGATCAGGCGCTATGACAGTAGCCGAATTATGCGTAGCAAAAAAGCCTGTCATATTTGTACCGTTCCCGTTTGCAGCGGAAGATCACCAGACAGTAAATGCTAAATACCTGGTTGACAGAAATGCTGCATTAATGGTAAAAGATGATGTGGTGAATACGAGATTGTTTTCAGCAATAACAAGCCTGGCAAAAGATGAAGGAAAACAAAAGCAGTTGGCAAATAATATCGCGGCGTTTGCAGTAAAAGATGCAGATAAAAAAATTGCACAAGAGATTTTAAAAGCCACAGCCCCCTCCAACTCCCCCGGTGGGGGAGCGTTGTAAGAGGCTTACAGGTATTGAACTGTTTAAATATTAAACTTCTAAAAAGAAGTATAAAAATGAGTGATGATAAAAAAATAGCGAGTGTTCAAAAAATCCCTCCACCGGAGGGGTTGGGGAGGCTTTACTTCATCGGCATTGGCGGTATTGGCATGAGTGCATTGGCACGATATTTTAAAAGTCGCGGCGCTGTTGTAACGGGCTATGATAAAACGATCACACCGCTTACACGCCAACTGGAAGCGGAAGGTATCGACGTGCATTTTGAAGAAAATGTAAATCTGATACCTAAAGATGTTGATGTGGTTGTTTACACGCCGGCAGTTCCTGCTGATCATGCAGCGCTGGTGTATTACAAAGAAAATAATTATACGGTTGTTAAACGCAGCGATGTGCTGCAATGGATAACTGAAAGTTCTTACGATATATGCGTAGGGGGAACACATGGCAAGACAACCGTAACCACCATGATAGCGCACATGCTTCGTGATAGTGGTTACGGTTGCAACGCCTTTTTGGGGGGTATCTCTGCGAATTATCAAACCAATTTCTGGAGCAGTGACAACAATGTGGATGTGATTGAAGCAGATGAATATGACAGGAGTTTTTTAAAGCTGTCGCCTGACATTGCTGTGATCACGGCAATGGACGCCGATCATCTTGACATATATGGAACGGTTGCGGAACTGGAAGACGCATTTGTGGAGTTTTCAAAGAAAATAAAACCAGGCGGTTGTTTGATTTCAAAATGTGGATTAAGAAGAGGCAACGATCTCACAGCGCCAACGCATTATACTTATGCTTACGATAATGAGGCCGCTGATGTATATGCAAGTGATATTGAAGTAGTGAATGGCAGTTATAAATATAATGTGGTAAGCAAACACTGGCAGTTGAATGGTGTTGAATTCTATATGGGCGGTTTGCACAACATTGAAAACAGCATTGCTGCCATAACAGTTTGCAAGTATCTAAAAATTGAGGATGAAAAAATAAGGAAAGCGCTTAGAAATTTTAAAGGGGTAAAGCGCCGGTTCGAATATATTTTGGGTGGTCCTAACTCTCCTCGCCATTCATGGAAAAGGACTGGTGGTGGGGTCGTTCTCATCGATGATTATGCACATCATCCCGCCGAAATAAAAGCATTATTGAGCGGTGTGAAAAGTTTATATGATGATGCGTTAACCGTGATCTTTCAACCGCATTTATATAGCAGGACCAATGATTTTGCTGATGAATTTGCGCACAGCCTCGATATGGCAGACCAGGTGATTTTATTGCCGATCTATCCCGCACGCGAACTGCCAATGGAAGGCGTAACAAGCGAGTTGATATTAAATGAAATGCTGTTGCCGCAAAAACAGATCCTCGATAAAAATGCGATGCTGGATTGGGTGAAATTATACAAACCGAAGTTATTAGTGATGTGTGGCGCCGGTGATATTGATGCATTGGTGCAACCGGTGAAAGAAATTTTAATGGAATAAAAAAACCTGACAGGTTTGAAAATTAGTAATGAGTGTAAAGACTAAAATAAAAACAATTAGCTGGTCGCTGCTCGGGTTATGCTGCGTGGCGTTGTTGATTGCTGCCATGAAAGCAAAAGATTCCAAATCGTGCAGCAATATTGAAATAAATATTATGGGCACAACAAAACATATGTTCATTAAACAAACAGATGTGGCGGATGTGTTGAATAAAAATACCATTCATGCAGGCGAAACATTAGACGAGATTAACTTAAGAAAAACAGAAGAACAATTGAAAAGCAACCCATGGATAAAAAATGCAGAATTGTTTTTTGATAATCATCAAATATTGCATGTAAAGATCACCGAGCGCGAACCGGTTGCCAGGGTTTTTACCAAAAGCGGCAAATCATTTTACATAGACAGCAGTGGTTTGCGTTTGCCTGTAACGGAGAATGCAACAGCGAGAGTGATCGTGTTTACTTCATTTCCTTCTGATAAAAAAATTCTGTCAAAACCAGATAGCCTGGTGTTGAATGATGTAAAAACAATTACACAATATATAAACGCTGATAGTTTTTTGAACGCACAAACAGCACAAATAAATATTACATCACAACGAACCTATGAAATAACCCCTGTTGTGGGCGACCAGGTAATAAGAATCGGAAATGCTGACAACCTGGATGAAAAATTTACAAAGCTGTTGGCGTTTTATAGACAGATTTTTAGCAAGGTTGGCTTTGAACGGTACAGTGTAATTGACGTGCAGTATGAAGGGCAGGTGGTTGCAATGAGAAGGGGCGAGGCGCCTGCAAGGTATGATAGCGTGAAGGCGATAAATCAATTAAAAGGAGCAGACATAAAACTGCATAAGGCTTTAAACGATACAACTTATGCCGCGCCTTTATCAAAACCTGTTCGCGTTGATAGTGCAAATGATATGGATGAGAAAAATGTAAGTGATAGTAATGACAGGGATGTAAAGAAACCGAAAGCGGTGATGAAGAAGAAAGTTTAATGTTTAAGGTTTAAAGTTGAGTGGTTGATAGGTTGAGTGGTTGATAAGTTGAGTGGTTGATAAGTTGAGTGGTTGATAAGTTTTTTAACGGGATGATTCTATGTAGTTCAAATTTTACCACGACTTGTTTCGCTCATGCGTGGAAAAGCGCAGTAGAAACATAGAAAGCACATTAGGAGCGAAATGAAAGATGCCATCCTTGATGCAGTATAAGGGAGCAAACTTGCGTGACGACAGCAGCAAGTTTGGAAACACGAAGATGAGTATTGGACAAAAAGATGATAACAAAAAAATATAAACGCATATAAATTTTAGATCAGGATTATACAATGAACTATGAACCATGATCTATAAACTTTTTTTATAAACAACAAACAACTAAAACATCCTCTATGAACCAAAGTACAAACGGCATTTATGATGATACAGGCATGCCGATTATTGTAGGGCTTGACATCGGCACTACAAAAATTGCTGCTATCGCCGGCAGAAAAAATGAATACGGTAAACTCGAAATTCTCGGGTTTGGCCGTGCAGACAGTAATGGTGTTCAGCATGGCCAGGTATTGAATATTGATCAAACTATTAAGGCAATTCAACAGGCTTTATCAAGCTGTACAAAAAGTAATCCTGACCTCGAAATTAAAGATGTGTATGTGGGCGTGGCAGGCCATCACATTAAGAGTTTACAAACACGTGGTGATATGGTTCGCCAGAACCCTGATGTTGAAATTGAACGCTGGGAAATTGACCAGTTGATAGAAAATCAACGCAAAACTTTTATTCCTGCAGGCGACCAGATCATTGATGTAATACCGCAGGATTTTCATGTTGATAATTACCAGAACATCAAAGATCCTGTTGGTTACAACGGTGTGAAAGTGGGCGCTAATTTTCACATTATCACCGGCGACAGGAATGCGATACGCAATATCTATCGCGCTGTTGACCGCAGCAGTTTAAAGACAAAAGACCTGGTGTTGCAGCCATTGGCATCATCCAGTGCGGTAATGAGTGAGATTGATATGGAGGCCGGGGTGGCTATTTTGGATATAGGCGGCGGTACCAGCGACCTTGCCGTTTTTTACGATGGTATTTTAAAGCATACCGCTGTTATACCGTTTGGTGGTGAGAATATCACTAATGATATCCGCATGGGATTAGGCGTATTGAAAAGCCAGGCGGAAGCTATGAAAGTGCAGTTTGGAACTGCATTGGCAGATGAAGCAAAGGCCAACGCATTTATTACAATTCCGGGTATAAAAGGGATGTCGCCGAAAGAGATCAGTGTACGGAATCTTGCTTCGATCATACAGGCAAGAATGGGAGAGATCCTTGATTTTGTTACCTATCATATCAAACAAATTGGCTTGGATGCAAGGGCATTGAACGGAGGGATTATTTTAACCGGTGGCGGCTCGCAGTTAAAACATCTCATCCAACTCACGGAATATTGCACGGGCATCAGTGCACGTATCGGTTATCCCAATGAACATCTTGCGCCTAATCATATTGATGAATTAAAGAAACCCATGTATGCAACCTGTATCGGTTTAATACTAAAAGGATATAATGATTATGAGCATAAGAGAAAGGAGTTTGATAACAAATTCAAAAAAGTAGAAGTACCTGAAGTTTTGAAAAAAGATGATGTGAAAACCAATGGAAAGGAAGAGAGAAAAGAAAAAGTGGATACAACAAAACGCAGGGGACTAAATAACTTTTGGGATAAGTTTAAAGACAGCTTAATTGATATGTTCAAAGATGAAGAGGATAAAGAAATGAAATAGTTGTCAGTTGTCAGTTGTGAGTTGTCAGTTGACACTAGTTGCTAAAAATTGAAAGCTCAAACTGAAATCAAAATCCAAAAATGAAAGCACTCAAACATTAAATTCAAAAAGCTCGAAGCTCATAGCTGAAAGCTCACGGCTCAAAACTCAATTACTTACTAATCACAAAAAAATCTCAATTATGATACATTTTGATCTGCCCAAGCAAAAATCATCCATTATAAAAGTGCTTGGCATAGGCGGTGGCGGCAGCAATGCTGTTAATTATATGTATGCTCAGAACATTGAAGGCACAGACTTCATCATATGCAATACAGATGCAAAGGCATTGGAGCAAAGCGATGTGCCGAATAAAGTACAGCTCGGGCCTCATCTTACACAAGGCCTTGGTGCAGGTGCTAATCCTGAAGTAGGAAAAAATGCTACGGAAGAAAGCCTGGAAGAAATACGCCGTATTCTCGAAGTGAATACAAAAATGGCATTCATCACTGCGGGCATGGGTGGCGGAACAGGAACGGGCGGTGCGCCTATCATTGCACAGGTTTGCCGGGAGATGGGTATTCTCACTGTTGGTATTGTAACAACGCCGTTTGGCTTTGAAGGACCGCGCCGTTTGTTGCAAGCTGAAGACGGCATAAAAAGATTGCAGCCTTATGTAGACACCTTGCTCATCATCAGCAATGATAAACTCCGTATGCAATATGGAAATTTAAAAATGAAAGAAGCTTTTGCGAAAGCTGATAACGTATTGGCTACTGCCGCAAAATGTATAACAGATATCATCAACAGCCGTGGTCATATTATTGTTGATTTTGCAGATGTATGCACGGTGATGAAAAATGGCGGTGTTGCTATCCTGGGCAGCGCTGCTGTGGAAGGAGAGAACCGTGCGCAGCGTGCTATTGAAGAAGCATTGAATTCGCCGTTATTAAATGATAATGACATACGCGGCGCCAAATGGATATTGATAAACATCAACAGCGCTGAAGGAGATTTTGAATGCACCATGGATGAACTGGAAGTTATCAATAGTTATTTGCGGATGCAGGCAGGTGAAGCCACCGATGTAATTGTTGGTATGGGATATGATCCTGCATTGGAAAGAAAAATCGGTATTACCTTAATAGCGACCGGTTTTGAACAAAAAGATCCTGTTGCTGCATTGCATAAGGAAACAATGCCTGCAAAGAAGATGGAAAGGCCAAAAGAAGATAAGATCGTAATGACGCTGGGTGTTGAAGGAGAAGAAAAGAAAATGTATCATCAATCTCCTTTACCTTTTGAAAAGAAAGACGAATATATGCCAACGCTGGTTGAACCTGTTGTTGAAGAAGTAACTGTTCCGCTCCCAGCGGTAATTGATGAAAGGGATGATGAAATGCCGCTGCGATTTGAGTTGGAAATACCTGGCATGAAAGAGGAAGAAAGGCAGGAAGCATCCACGCAGCAAACAGAGGAGAAGCAGGAAGAAACACCATCGATTCTTTCTATTGTGTATGAAGAAAAAGTTGAAGAGGCCAAACCTGAGCCGCCTGCTTTTCTGAACAGGCCTTCTTCTATTTATGCTCAGCAAGCTGAAGCGTCTGCAAGCGAAGCAAAGCCTTCAATCGAAGTAAAAAAAGAAGAGCCTAAGAAAGAAGATGTAAAGAAAGAAAAACCGAATATTTTATTTGAAGAAGAAATGATGGAATTTGAAATGGTGATCAAAGAAGATATTCCTTCAAAAACAGCGCCTGCGGTATTTAATTTGCCAATGAACGACGAAGAAGAAGAGCAAAAGCGCCGTGCCGAAGAACGCATACATAAACTGCGTAATCTTTCCTATAACATGAATACCATGGATACAAGCAACGAGTATGAAAATGTGCCGGCTTATGTACGCAGGAATCTTGAATTATTTGGTAACAATAAACTCACAACGGTTGAAGATTTTTACAGCAAGGTAGCAGTTAAAAAAGACGAGAATAATCAAACACAGATTTCTACCATCAATACTTTTTTAGATGGTAAGAAGCCCGACTGATTGCATGGCATAGAGTTTTAGTTGTTGTTCCCTCCTGGTTTTTCCGGGAGGGTTTTTTTTACATCTAATTCAATAATGGGGAACTGCTAAAATGTATTGTTGATTTTTTATTTATGCTTTTTAAGCTGCTTTTGTTTTTTATGGTGAATTCGAAGAGTAATAATTTCATTGTTTATAACAGAGAAAAAAAATATAGGGGAAAATTTTCATTAAGCATCGCTGGATATTTTTATCAACCATTTTGTAAATTAATTCCATACCCGGTTACATTTTTATTTGAAAAGCAACTAAGTTCAACAGGAAATTGTTTTAAAATTTAGACCCTGTATAACCTATAAAATCCCAATCGATATAAAAAATGCCCTTACACATTTATTAATGCATTTTTATTTTGTCAGCCTGAACATTCACAGGCCAATTGTTTTGACGATCATTAAATTTCCTGGAGGTATTACCGTTTTTCGGCGATATGATTGCTGTAACGAAAACATCAGATTCTGTTTAAAGCATGGGGATGAATTTAACGGCATTAGAAATTCATGACCTTCAGTATATTTTTATTATACTATGTCATTATTGTCCGGTTAACTTGGGCTAAAGCCCGTTGGGTAAGAGTTTCAGTTATATAACCCCAGGCTTAAGCCTGGGGCTAGTGAAAAGCAGGCCCATCAAGGGCTTTAGCCCAGGAAAAATATTTTAGTCGGACAACAA
>DASUGF010000075.1:0-46441 GCA_036274175.1 Parafilimonas sp. | reverse complement strand
TATTGTCCGGTTAACTTGGGCTAAAGCCCGTTGGATAAGGATTCCGCTATATAACCCCAGGCTTAAGCCCGGGGCTAGTGAAAACCAAGCCCATCAAGGGCTTTAGCCCAAGAATTAAAATTTTAGCCGGACAACAATGATTATTTATATAACAAATTAAAAACTAAATGGCGCAACTACAACATACCCGATATATGCAACAGATACGGTGCAATTGTTTTGAATGGCATCCACTCATTACAGGCAATAAAGCAGCCTTATCAGGTAATATATTTTCGTTTAGTTTGATGAATGCTGATACAATTATATGGCCGTGGCATAAACAGCTTTGCTGAGTAATCAGCAGTAAGATGTAAAAGCCCGGTCAGGAAAAATGGCCGGGCTTTTTTGTTGATGTGTATTGAATAAAATAGTTCGTTGGTGTAATGGTAATATTCCGGATTGTCGATCCGAGGCTATGAGTTCGATTCATACGAACCGCAGATTATTGAGTAGTGCAAAGGCAAGCATATCAGTCTTTGAAACTGATGATGATAGTTCAAACCTATTCTCAATAAGAACGCAATAATAAATGTTGGCTTTAGCTTATATGGTAAAGCGCCACACTGTGAATGTGGAGAACAGGGTTCTCCCGATAGCTATCGGGACGGAGTCAACCGCAGTAAAAAATATAACAGGTAGCCATCACAATTGCGGCTTAATTCAACGGAAGAAAATCGTGCTTATCTGATGATAGTTGAAAAGGGTCAAGTGTTGTAGCCGCAATGAAATAAAATGGTTCGTAGCTCAATTGGTTAAGAGTACCGGTCTTTTAAACCGGGGGTTCAGGGTTCAAGTCCCTGCGGGCCAACAACTATCTGAACCAAGATTGATAGGATTGAACTGATTTATCAGGATATATAATCTCGCTAATCAATTAGTCCGGTAAATCATGGTTCAAACAAACGCCGGTATGATGTAATGATAGCATGGCAGCTTCCAACACTGCTCGTCAGAGTTTGAGTCTTTGTGCCGGTGCAATTGAAGTTGAAGCGTTGAACAGGAAACCGGAGATGCCATGAAAATATGAAGTAGAAGGGAGTGACACAACCGTGCTCAATCGAAGTTCATTGGCTCGTAACAAAAAAATAAACTCTCTGCCAACGGCGGAGATGGAGGCGTATAAAATGAAACACTGGAGAAAATTAAATGGAACAAGAATTAAACAACCCATAGAAGATGAAGTAAGAATGGTGTTGCAGAAAGAAATGGAAATGGGTTATGATATTGCCGTATGCATTGGCACTGACAGCCAGCGAAAAGGTGATGCAATAGAATTTGCAACGGTGGTAGTGTTCATCCGTAAAGGCAAGGGAGGATTTATGTATATCAGCAATGAAGTGGTGAAAAGAATGATGGCGATTAAAGAAAGAATGTTGGAAGAAGTTGCAAGAAGCATTGACGTTGCTTTCAGGTTATGTGATCTGTTCATTGCTTTTAATGTTGATATGGAAGTGCATGCTGATATCAACACCAATCCAAATTTTAAAAGTAATGACGCCTTGAAGGAAGCAATGGGATATATAATGGGAATGGGCTTTGTGTTCAAGGCAAAGCCACATGCATTTGCAAGTTCAAACTGTGCGAATAAAGTAGTCAGATAAGTTCTTTTAAATAATTTCTCTTATTCTCCTTAGGGGGTTAGGGGCAAAAGCTTGCTTAACGGCAAGATGGATATATTCCTGTTGTACATCAAACCAGGTTTGTGTTTTAAAAGCACGGCGGTGCAGACGTAGTAACTATCTGTATGCTGTTGATGCAATTGGATATGTCCACCATTAATCTGTGTGTTGAAGGTTCAAATCCTTCTTCCGTTTTCGGAATAGCTCAAATGGTTAGAGCAACAGAGACCTGTGGGTTCGATTCCCACATCCCCTTACACGGGATTGGCGGAACTGGCAAACGCAAAGCGCTAAGGACGCTTCTGTTAAGAAGAAGTACACCACTTCTCTAAAAATGGTGAAGAGTAAAGAGCAATGTTATCATCCGGTGAGTAGAAACCTGTGAGGTTTTAAAAACCTCACAGGTTTTGAAATCAACCGGTTACATGCTTTGCAAAAGCATTTAAAATTGCAGCGTGCGGTATATGCGATTATCACAAGCATTATTCATGATGCAGAATCATAGGCGTGGTTATTAAATATGCAACACAAAACAATCACAATGTTTTTCCGTATGCAGCAGGTGGATGATAACAAAAGCTTTAATTAAAACAAACAGGAATAAAATATACATTATGAAAAGGGTAATTGTAAACGCTTACCAGGTTGGATTGGTGTTTAAGAAAAATGAGTACAAAAGAATGCTGAAAGAAGGCACTTACTGGTTGTGGAATGAAGATGCTGCTGTTTATGATATAACAAAGCAATTTGTTCCGCCTGTTGAATTGAACATCCTGTTGCAGGATGAAGCATTGAAAGATGCATTGATAGTTGTTGAAGTGAGAGACAACGAAATAGCCCTGCAATACGAGAACGGTTTATTAAAGCAAGTATTAACAGCAGGAAGGTATGCTTTCTGGAAGAGCATTGTTCAGTATGATTTTATTAAAGCTGATATCAGCAAGATCGAAATTACAGAGAACATCAGCAGAGCAACATTACAAAACAAATTGTTGATCCCTTATGTAAGAAGCTATACTGTTGAAAGCTATGAAAAAGGGTTGCTGTTTGTTGACGGAAATTTTGTGCAGGTATTGAACAGCGGCGTTTATTACTGGTGGAAGAATGGTACAGCCATTAACATTGGCAAGGTGGATACAAGAATGCAGCAGGCTGAAATAAACGGGCAGGAAATTTTGACAAAAGATAAAGCCGCATTAAGAATAAACGGCCACGCGCAATATAAAGTGATTGATGTAGAAAAAGCATTGTTGCAAAACAAGGAATACGATAAGCAATTGTATGTGGCTTTCCAGTTGGCCTTGAGGGAATACATTGGTGGGTTCAGCTTTGATGAATTGCTGGAGAAGAAAGAAACCATTGCACCAGTCATCTTAAAGTCTGTTGCGGATAAAGCACTGGCATTGGGTGTAGAAGTGATTGGTTTTGGTATCAGAGATATCATCTTGCCGGGCGATGTAAAAGAGATTATGAACCAGGTGTTGATCGCAGAAAAGAAGGCACAGGCGAACATCATCATGAGAAGGGAAGAAACTGCAAGCACCAGGAGCCTGCTGAACACGGCAAAGCTGATGGAAGACAACGGCATGTTGCTTAAGCTGAAAGAAATGGAATACGTAGAGAAAATAGCAGAGAAGATCAGCAACATCAGCGTTAGCGGCAATGGCCAGTTGATCGAACAGTTGAAGCAGATCTTCATCCCTCAGAAATAATATAAAAGATGCAGCAGTGGTGCTGCCGTGTACCACTGCTTTGCGTTGACAAAGGAGGTAAACCATGTTTAATTTTTTTAAAAGAGTGCATATCAAAGGAGAAATATTTAATGGTCATTTTATTGACGTAAAAGCTTTTTACGTGGCACAGTTTAACAAAGTGCCATGCGTAACATTTATAGGTGATATGGATGTTTCAAAAGCATTTGCATTTGTAAATGAAACCTGTTACAGGGATATAAAAGCAACCTATCAACACTGTTATTTTAATCATGATGACCAAAAGGTTTATTTCAATAACACCATTATCGTTTTAAGGTTTGGCAGAATGATTGAAATAGCTGATAACTATTGCCAGTTATTGCATACTGCAGATCAATATAACTGGGCAGGAACATTAGTTACTGAATTGGCGCAGTTCAGGATTGAAAAAGATGTTGCAACTGCGTACAGGCATACACATGTTGTTGGTTTTGCAAAAGAAACAGCAATGAATTAATAAGATTGGAGTAATACGCTGTTGCTCCAATCTTTTACAAGGTGCTTCGGCAGCGTTCGTATATGCTTGGACTGAAAATCTAAAGAATAAGATTCCTGTCAGACTCGCATTATACAGGTGAGAAGCCTTAAGGCACCACTACGAGAATTGATTAAAATCTATAAAATGAAAAAGACATCACGGTTCATAATGAAACACAGAGTAGAAATGGTGCAATGGCGCCGCATTTACCAATCGGTAAAAATTAAATCATTATGGACACAAAACTTATTAAACAATTTGATACAGAAATTCACTGTTACCGCCTTCGTACCGCACGCCGAAAGAAGCGTATGCAGTATGAAGATTTTGATAAGCAGTTGATTGCTTTATCAAAAGAAGAACACCTCCTTTACAGGGATAAATATAATCCCGAATGGGAGCCATTACTGCCACCCGTTCAAAGAGGATGGAAAAGATTCTTTGTATTAAGGGAAGATGTTGCCAGAAGCAGCCAGGCACAGTTCTTTGAAAATATCTTAACGAAAATCAATACACAGGAATTGAGTTACAGGAAGGATTTCAAAAAAAAGAAAAGAAAGTTTGGCAGAAGGATATACGTGGTTCGCGGCCAGGAGCTAAAGAAACCCGATGAACAGGAATTTAAAAAAATGAATTTCACAGATGCCGAAAAAGAATTCTTTTATGCAGAATTTCATTATGATCAATGGAAGAAAAGATTTATTATCCGTTTTGCATTTACAGAACCATGGCGGTTTGTGTTACGTGTTCGCCCAAACATGATTTACAAACAAAAAAAGATTGATACGGTTAACGAAGCCAGGTTAAATGAAATTAAAAATTATATTGACAGGAATGGCTATAGAAATAGGCTTCACAAGATTTGGTATAGACACAAAAGCAACGAATGGAAACCTTATGAGCGCGAAAAAGAAAAATATATTTTTAAAAACAAATCGCTTCATCAATTGCTCGATTTTATTAAAGAAGAAACAAACTTTTGAAAAGAATAAATTGGTTTGGATTTGCGGAAGTAATTATTGATGCATTTTTACAACCGCATCGGGCAAATCTCATAAATCCGGGTTCAGGCAATGGCATTATTAGAAGTACATAATTTAAGCAAACAGCAACAAGACAGGATAATAGTTGCTGATATACGTTTTGAACAAAGAGCATTACAGAAGATAGCGATCACAGGAGAATCGGGTTCAGGGAAAACGACATTGCTGAAGATGATATCAGGCCACGCACAGCCAACGGACGGAACAATTTTATTTGATGGGAAAAGGGTTATAGGACCGGAAGAAAAATTATTACCCGGACATAAAGAGATCGCTTACTTGTCGCAGCATTATGAATTATTGAATAATTACAGGGTGGAAGAATTGATCTGGTTTGAAAACAAGTTAAGTGAAGCGATGGCAACAGAACTTTTTAAAATATGCAGAATTTATGATTTGCTGCAACGCAGAACAGGACAGCTTTCCGGTGGCGAAAAACAAAGGATCGCTTTGTGTATGCTATTGGTAAAGCAACCGGGAATGTTAGTGATGGATGAACCGTTCTCCAATCTTGATCTGATACACAAAGACATTTTAAAAGCTGTACTGGAAGATATCAGGGAAAAATTACAGGTCACGTGTATGTTAGCGTCACATGATCCGCACGATACGCTTTCCTGGGCTGATGAAATAATAGTGATGAAAGAAGGAAGACTATTGCAGCAAGGCACGCCGCAGGAAGTATATCATAAACCGGTGAATGAATACGTGGCAGGGCTATTCGGAAAATATAATTTACTGAAACCGCATATTGCCGCTTTGTTTGGTATTGATTCAAAAGGGGACAACGTAATGACAAGGCCTGAAAATTTTAAAATATATAAAACAGGAAATGGTGTAAAGGGCATTATAAAAAAAATAAGTTTCTGGGGGAGTTATTATGAAGCGGAAGTATTAGTTGATGATATGCAAATGGTTGTAAAAATGGTAAGGAATGAATTTCAAATTGGAGAAAAGGTTTTTATCTCACTATAGGGGAATTACCTGTATTAGCCAATGATACTCAATGTCACTTTCCAGATTCACCACATTTCTTGGAAGGATGTTTTTAGCATGATGAACAGCAATTATTTCAACAGTATTATTTTTGATACGATAGACAACAAGGTATGGGAAACGATGAATAAGAAAATCTCTCAATTCCTTTCTTTCGTCAATGAAACCATAAATGCTCCGGATTATTGGAAATTTTACTATAGGCAATTTCAAGTTCTTTCAAAAGCTCATCGCCAAGGCCGGCACGTTGCTTTTCATACCATGTATATGCTTCATATTCATCGTTATGGGCAAAAGGGCTGATTATGATTTTATGCGCCACGCTGTTTGTGTTTATTACGAATCATCGCATGAGATTCTTTAACGGAATACCCATTGCTGCCACTATCTTCAAACAACTGTATGCGTTCATAAAATAAGTCTATGTCTTCCTGAGTATATTTATTCTCGATAGATGATGATTCAAGCACCTGCAGCACAGCGTCAAGCTGCGTATCACTGGCTTTATCGATCAGCTTGTGAATATGATCGCGGATTTCAGAATTGATCATGATGAAGACTTTGCTGTATGCAATTTACAAAAAACATATTGGGCTTGTCTGGCATTGCCGATCATCGTTTCTTAAGTACAAGGCATTATACAAAAATAAGTTTCCGGGGAAGCTATTATGAAGTTGAGATAATGGTTGATAATGCGAAGATTATAGTAAGAACAAATAAAAACGAATTCGAACCGGGTCATAAGATTTTTCTGAGGATTGATTGACAAAGAATAAACTATTATAAAGCAAAGAGGTGGATAATATAACGACGATGTTACGGCAGATCGAAAAGGAATACCAGGTAAAAATATTGTATGCCTGCGAAACAGGCAGCCGTGCCTGGGGTTTCCCATCACCAGACAGCGATTATGATATCCGCTTCCTGTACATGCATGAAACAAATTGGTACTTGTCATTATCCGACAAAAAAGATACAATAGAATTTATGCTGAATGAAGAGCTGGATATAACAGGATGGGACTTAAGAAAAAGTCTTGTGTTATTGAAGAAGGCAAATGCTCCGTTAATAGAGCGATTCCAGTCGCCGATTGAATATTATTCTGTACCTGGATTCAAGGAGAACTTTAGTCGATTAATAAAAGATTATTATTCACCCACTGCTGTTTTTTATCATCATTATTCTCTCGCAAAAAAATTTTGGGAGGAAATAAAAGATCAGCAAACCATAAAACTGAAACAGTATTTCTATTTGATCAGGTCAATGCTTTCCTGTAACTGGATAACACAAAACAGTTCTGTATTGCCTATGCACCTGGAAGGATTAATGAAATTGATAAACGATCACTCCAGGGATAACTTAAGAAAATTGGTTAAGTTAAAAGCAACTGTCGGAGAAAAATATGTGCATCCGGTAGAGAAAAATTTACACGCCTGGCTTGTAAATCTTTGGGATAAAATAGATAGCGCCAAAGAAAGTCTCGTAGCGAACAATAATAATTTTGATGCATTGAATGATTTTTTTATACAAACTGTAAATGAAAGCGCTAACAATCGATTGGGTTAAACAAAATGGACTATTGCTGTTCGAAGCCATAACAGGTAGTAAGGCTTATGGTCTTGATACGGCTCAGTCAGACACGGATATAAGAGGCGTTTTTGTTCTGCCGAAAGACATGTATTATTCGCTGGAATACACAGCACAGGTTTCAAATGAAACAAATGACGTAGTGTACTATGAGTTGAAAAGGTTCATGGAGCTGTTGTCAAAAAATAATCCAACCATGCTTGAAATGCTGAATATTCCTGAACAATTCATATTGTATAAAGATCCGCTGATGAACAATCTTGACACCCACATGTTCCTTTCGAAGCTTTGCGAAAAGACTTTTGCCAATTATGCTTATACGCAAATTAAGAAGGCGTATGGTTTGGAAAAGAAGATCGTAAACCCGGTGGAAGAAGAAAGAAAATCTGTACTGGATTTTTGCTATGTATATGCAAATAAAGACGCGATTTCCCTGAGCCGGTTCTTAATAAGAAGAGGCTGGGAACAACATCAGTTGGGGCTTTCTGTAATTCCTCATCTGAAAGATTGTTACAACCTGTTTCATTCGAATGAAATAAAATATTCAGGAGTGCTGCGAAAAGAAAATGCAAACGAAGTAGCGCTGAGCAACATTCCCAAAGGAGAGAGCCCGATAGCGATGTTATATTTTAACAAGGATGGATATTCCGTTTATTGCAAAAAATATAAAGAATATTGGGAATGGGTGGATAAAAGAAATGAAGCGAGATATAGTACAACAATGTCTCATGGCAAGAACTATGATTCAAAGAACATGATGCATGTGTTTCGTTTATTGCTGATGGCAAAAGAAATAGCCACGGAAGGGAAAATAAACGTTTACAGGAAAGACAGGGAATTCCTTCTGTCAATAAAAGAAGGCAAATACGAATACGATAACCTGCTTGCGAAAGCAGAAACATTAAAAAATGAATTGCCTTTATTGTATGAACGATCTTCCCTGCCAGGAGTGCCGGATGTTAAAAGCATCAATAAATTATTGATAAAAACCAGGAAAGAATATTACAAGGAGAATTAAAAAGCTCCCATTGTTTCAACAGTACAAGTGTTGCGATCCGCCGCGGCGGAATGCCATGACATTCCATCGCCGGTAATATAAAAATCAAACTAAAAGCGCAACATGGACTCTTTTTTGTATTATACTAATAAACATCTTTTAAAACAACGGAACTATAATTATTTACAAATTAAAAAGTCCCTTTAGGGATTTAGGGTATGAAACTAAAAATAACAGCCAAAGAATTACGCGCTATCGGTTATCCGGAAAGCCCGGTGATTCCTGTGGCGATGAACGTGATGGAAAAACATTTTAAACATCACACAAAAGAGGAAGTGTTTGATATATTAAAAGCGGTGTTGCAATCGCCAAAAGATTATGCAACGCATGAAACACTGCAACCTATTGCAGAAAAATTATTGCCAAAAGAAAAGACAGATGGCGCAGAGATTTCGCTGAATAAGGAAGGCGTGCATTTCAACATTTTTGGTGCGGAATATATTGAACAGGGTGCATTGCATCAAATGTACAGTGCGGCCAAGCTTCCTGTTGCGGTGGCAGGTGCATTAATGCCCGATGCGCATCATGGTTATGGCTTACCTATTGGTGGTGTGCTGGCAACAGAGAATGCAGTGATACCATATGGTGTTGGTGTTGACATTGGCTGCCGTATGTGTTTAAGCATATTTGATATCGATATAAAAGACCTTACGCAACGTGAAGCCTTCTTTACACGTGAACTGGGCGAAGCTACTTTGTTTGGCAGCGGTGCGCAGTTCCAGGTTGCCGAAAACCATGAGGTGATGGATAATAAATTGTTTTACGAATTGCCTGTGCTAAAAAACCTGCATGGCCGTGCATGGAAACAGTTGGGTTCATCCGGAAGCGGTAACCATTTCGTTGAATTTGGTGTTATCGACATTGATGAAACTGATAAAGTATTAAATGTTCCTGCCGGTAAATATGTTGGTTTGCTATCGCATAGTGGTTCGCGTGCACTGGGCGCCAACATTGCCAACCATTACACAAAACTGGCGATAAGCAAACGTCGCCTCCCGCAGGAAGCAAAGCACCTCGCATGGCTTACATTAGACGAAGCGGAAGGCATGGAATACTGGATGGCGATGAATTTAGCCGGTGATTATGCGAGCGCATGTCATCATGTGATACATGATAAGATCGCGAAACAGCTAGGCCGCAAGCCGGTGACAATGGTGGAGAACCATCACAACTTTGCATGGAAAGAAATACATGATGGCAACGAAGTGATTGTACACCGTAAAGGCGCCACACCTGCGGGCAAAAATGTGTTGGGCATTATTCCCGGCAGCATGACGGCGCCCGGCTTTATCGTAAAAGGTAAGGGTGAAGAAGCCAGTATTAATTCTGCCTCGCATGGCGCCGGCAGAAAGATGAGCCGTACACAGGCGATGGCAAACATTACGCACAATGCCCTGAAAGAAGAGCTTGCAAAGCACAATGTAAAATTGCTGGGTGGGGGATTGGATGAAGCGCCTTTTGCTTACAAGGATATTGAAGTGGTGATGCAATCGCAGAGAGCCTTGGTGGATGTGGTTGGTAAGTTCACGCCAAAGATCGTGAAGATGTGCGGTGCTGAAACGAATAGAACGAGGAAGAGTAAGCCCCCGGTCCGCCAAGTCGGAGAGAATATGGTGGAAGGTGAATAAGTCTGAACTATGATTTATAGGATTTGGCTGATTGAGCTGATTATAATTTAATCAGTTTAAATCATGGCTTATTTTTATGGGACGAGCAGCGGGAATGCCATTGAGTGCCGCACATGCGGGATTGCGTCGCACACTGCGGCAGATGAATACGCTATTGAGCTTTATTTCTGATTCTGCTTTGTTTGTATGACTACTCCAAACGATTTACCGGAAATATGATAGTTCTTTTTCAACCTGTCTTTATCAATCACTTTTATTGAAATAAGGGTTTCATCATTAATTGCAAAAAGAACACTTTCAATATTTGAAGACAACAAGTTTTCATTTAAAATATAAACTGCCTTTTCTTCTTTCTTTTTATCCGGGAAAGCAGAAGCATATTCACTTGATCTTGATCTGAAATAATTGTAATAATAGTCACGGGCAAACTCTTTTGTTATTATATAAACCAAACCATTTCTTGCCTGGTTTCCGCCAAGTTTAATCGCATTGGAATCTTTATAGATAGTAACTAATGCGATTTCAGAAGGCTGGTAGTTTTGTAAAACCCCCTGATTTACTCTTATGCTGTCGAGAAAATACATGGGCTCATCGGAATCAAACAAACTGAAATTTTCTGATTTATGATATATGCTATAACATGACATCATAATATCAATTCCATCAATTGGTTTTTCTAAATAATATGCTTCATCAATAGGAAACTGTGGTTTCCTAGATGTATCAATCTTTACATAAAAAGAAATGGTATCATTTGAAAAATTCCAATAGTCAGAACAGCCTCTCGAATTCCATGTTGAATTAAGTCTCGGATAGAGTTTTAGAACATCTTTCAATAAAAGCGATTTCATATTAATTGATACGCCATCTGGTAATTGACCAATAAAGTCTTTGGTTAATCTTATCTTACTGATATAATCTTCATTAGGATCTTTTTGAAAAATAAGACCTGGATATTTCTCCGAATAATATCCCTTTCCATTTTCATATCGCGAGTCGCCGCTCATGCATCTTTTTCCCAAATCCATTTCTTCAACATTTACCAATTTGAAATCACTACTTAATTTTTGTAAATCAGTCATAGTAGTCTTACAAAGGCAAAAACCGGAAACTGTTATTCTCCTGGCTAAAGCCGAATCAATTTCTTGTGAAAAAGAATTTATTGTTACAATAACTAAAACGGCTAATAATAATGTAAACTTCATAATCAATTTCAATACACAAAATAACGACCCGGCAACTATTTAATTTAACCATCAATATGATCTCAAAAAAATAAATACTCGCCTCAGCAATTCCTTAGTCTTTGCCACAAACCCAAAGAATACGGAATTGTATTGGATAAAACCGGTAATAACATTTACATTTTATGTCACTACTATCAAAAAATGTTATTGGTTGATTTATGCCAGGAAATGATTTCAAATAAACTATGCAACCGGCGTCACCAACTTTCGATAAATCTTTTTCAAGTGAATTCCCTTCATAAGTCTTGCCATTATAAAAAAAGCCATACAACAATGCTCTTTGAGAGCTTGCTGGTCTGATTGGTTTATCTATTAGAACTGTCTTGGAGCATATTCCATAATTTTTTAGTAGTACATTACCGGCAAAATATCTAATTACGATTAGATAAAATAGCCATGAACATATCGCAAGAAATACCATTGACTTTAGTTTTAACTTTCTCATCATCTATGTCTAACTATAAATTTAGACAGATAAATATTTCAATTGAACAAGTTTGAAAGTAAAATATGATCTCAGAAAAACAAAATACTCCCCTCAGCAAACTGCTCAGCTACATTCTTCGCCACAAGCCCGAAGAATATGGAATTGTATTAGATGAAAATGGTTATACAAATGTTGAGGAGCTTATTAATAAACTCAATGCACATAATGAGAATATCAACTTCGAAATACTACAACAAGTTGTTGATACCAACAGCAAAAAACGCTTTGTCTTTAATGCTGACTTAACCTAAATAAGAGCAAGCCAGGGTCATTCAGTTGATATTGAATTAGGTTATACGGAACAATCACCACCTGAAATTTTATATCATGGTACAGTAGAAAAATTTCTCACTTCAATACTAAAAGATGGCTTGCAAAAAATGCAACGCCACCATGTGCATGTAAGCGCAGATAAAGCAACTGCCGCAAAAGTTGCGGAACGTAGAGGCAAACCAATTATACTGGAAATAAAAGCTGGTGAAATGTTTTCAGCAGGCTATAAATTTTATCTTTCAGATAATGGTGTTTGGTTAACAGATTATGTGCCGGTTGGATTTATCAAGTCACCTTCCCGCTAGAATTAATTACAACTATATTTATCCAGGCTTCCATATTTCCGGTAATCCTTTATCACCACTAAAAGGATCTGTTGCAGGAATCGGAAGCGCCGCAATATTCTTATCTGTTTGCGGGCGTTCGCCGGGTTCGCCACGATTAATATCCCAGCTTCGGCCATCAGGATAAGCGCCCACAACGCCGAGGCCTTCACCACCAAGGTTTTTATGGCCAACGCCCGCAGGAATTACAATAATATCGCCGGCTTCAATCGTTACTTTCTCTCCCTGCTCACCGCCCAAATGCACCAAAGCTTTTCCCTGGTAAACGCCAAGCACTTCATGCGATGTGCTGTGGTAATGGTGAAAACTATAGATACCATTTCGCCAGGAGTTGGTCCAGTTAAGTGATGCAAAATGGTCTTCCAGCCATTGCGCACCATTGCTGCCGCGTTGTGTAAAGGCGTTGTTGTAAATAAGCAATGGATATTTGCTGTTAGGGATTTTGCCATCATCTTTAAATAACAGCTGTAAGGGATCTTTCATAGTGTTTGAAAAAATTTTTATTCCAGGAATAAACGAAGCTGCTGATATCAAAAAATTTCTTCGCTTCATACAAATAAAATTATTGATGGGCTTTTCAAATATTAAAGTTAAACGACTTTCCTTTTTGGATTTGTTCACCCTCCAAACACCATATCCGGATTCATAATACACTATAGTTTTGTATTAGACTAAACAGATTCAGTGTGCATTAATAAGAATGAGCGAGGCTGAATTAACGGCAATTTTCATCGATTGTATCAATACCGGACAGTTTTATCACCATTTACAGATGACATCATCCACAAATATTTTTACAAAAACCACTCATCCCGCAATTAACACAACTTCACAAATAAAACGCTCTTCCTGTATCTTGAATATTACTACTATCCACCCGCAAAAATAACCGCTCAGCCTTCTATTTTTTCACCGTGTTTCAAAAGCGTACACTATTCCCAAACATCATTAACAGAGTTTAACAAACCGATGCTGTAGAAGCGTTTGGTATAAGCTTTTGTGCGAGTATAAATTCACATATTCAAAACCAAATAAAAACAACGTCATGAAAAAAACAATCTTATATGTCGCCACCTGTTTTATAATAGGTTCTTCAATTGCGGCTGCACCAGGCTCAAAAGTTTTAGAAAGATTTAATGAAACTTTCCCGAATGCAAAAAATGTAAAATGGAATGATAACAAGAAAGGCTATTTTGTGAGCTTTTATCAGAATGACAACTTTAATAAGGTCTTTTACAACAAAGCCGGCAATTTTGTTTACTCACTGAAGTATTCAAATAGTGATGCATTACCTACAAATATTGCAATGTCAGTCAGGGAAAAATTTGAAGGCGCAAAAATTATCGGGGTTACGGAGGCAACAACTCAAACCAATACGGTATATAATATCAAATTGTCTAAAGGCGAAAAAATATATTGTGTAGATCTTTCACCTGATGGCACAGTAGCAAAACAAGAAGAATATATTAATGGAAATACAGTTGATAGTATCTAACTAAAAAGATTAAACTTTATTAATTGCTCCTGTTGTATTTCAGCAGGGGCTTTTTTATGTCTCTTCCTGTTACAGTATGCTTTTCAAAATTTTTTCGTGCATGACTAATGCAGGTATTGATGCTCATTTCATATAATGATTGGATGATGTTGCTATTAATCTTTTTAAAAAATTATCTTCCCTCATGCAATATGGAATTTATGATATCTTACAGATCTAACCCGGAAATATAATAAACATGATAAAACTTATTTACCTTCTTTTTTTAATAGCAACACTCAGCACTTCCTGTGCGCAAACCCAGCAAAACAGTTACTCAACATCTACCGAAGACACCATCAAAATGGTGGAGAACGGCCTCAGTGGTGCTGTGCAGATACAGGATAGTGTGAATACATGGAATATTGAAGACCGCATGAAAGCTAAAGGCATCAATGGTGTAAGTATTGCTGTTATCCGCAATTATAAAATTGCATGGGCAAAAGGTTACGGCAGGGCAGATAAAGATGCGAACACGCCGGTAACAACACAAACACTTTTCCAGGCGGCGTCGCTCAGTAAATCTTTGAATGCAGTGGGTGTGCTGAAACTGGCACAGGATAAAAAGATAGACCTGTACACCGATATCAACCAATATTTAAAGAGCTGGAAGTTTCCTTATGATACGGTAAGCCATGGAAAGAAAATTACAATTGCCAATTTATTAAGCCACACAGCCGGGCTTACCGTACATGGTTTTGGCGGCTATGAAACTGGTGATAGCATTCCAACATTGGAACAAATCCTGGATGGTAAACACCCCGCTAATTCTGACCCGGTTCGTTCCATGTTTGAACCAGGCTTGCGTTCCGAATATTCGGGTGGCGGTACCACTATCGCTCAGCAGATCGTTATGGACGTAACCGGTGAACCATATGCTACTTATATGCAGCAAAATGTGCTCGATCCATTGGGCATGACAATGAGCTCGTACCAGCAACCACCGGCAAGAGACAAAGAAAAATATTTATCAACCGGTTATCGTGGCAATGGTGAAGTAATAAAAGGCAAGTATCATATCTATCCCGAGCAAGCTGCAGCGGGTTTATGGACCAATCCCACTGATCTTGCAAAATATATCATCGAAACACAGTTATCATTGCAAGGCAAAAGCAGCAAAGTGCTGAATGCTGAATTCACTAAACTTCGCTTAACACCCTACATTGACAGCAGCGCAGCATTTGGTGTTTTCATAATGGAGAAAGGCGGTGTAAAATACTTTAGCCATGGTGGCGCCAACGAGGGTTTCCGCTGCCAGTATTTTGGCAGTTTTGATGGCGGCAATGGTGTGGTGGTGATGGTGAATTCAGACGATGGCAGCATTATGAACGAGATCATTAACAGCGTTGCAAGTGTGTATCAATGGAAAGATTTTTACACACCGACTGTCAGGAAAGCAATAGCGGTTACAAAAGATATGATAGATGCATATAGCGGCAAGTATGTTTTGGATAAAGACACAGTCACTATCAGCGCGGATGAAGGCAAAACTTTGCTTCATGTGAGTAATGGAGAAAATTACCGCATTTATTTTTCTACGGAGCAGGATTTCTTCTCACCTGAACTTCCCTTTGATTTAAAGTTTGAAAAGGACAATAGCGGAAGGGTTACAAATATCTATTTTAAGAGCAGGGGCAGAGAAATGCGGGCGATGCGGCTGCAATAATGATCATGCATGTCAGTACCATTGAATAGCAAACATCATTTTAACAGCTCGTCAATTCTTTTAAAGGTATAACCTTCAGCATGCAGCCAATCAATAAGCTCATTCAGCTTATCATACAATTTATCTTTTCTTCTGGCATCTGTTCCTGCATGTATCAATATAATGGCGCCGTTAAAAGCATTTTCATTTTTTTGCTGCTGTTCTTTTAATGACTGCAATATCCATTCACTGCTCTTGTAAGCATTGCCCATTTCAGGATAAGTATAATCTGCGTTGGTTCTTATCCCCGGTGTAAAACAAAACAATTTCAAATCAAGGTCATTGCTCCATGCTGCTACGCTGTCATTCCACCACTCATACGGCGGAATAAAATATTGCGGCCGGGTTACTGTTATGTGATTCCATTGCATTGTGTTCAGATTGTCCTGCATATCTGCATTAAACTGCTCCTGTGTAGTTAGTAAACTATCACGCTTATCCCAGTCATTGTACAAAAGATGTTCATCAGAATGCGGACCGAGATAATGCTCGACTTTATTTAATTGTTGTATGTACGATTGATATTTCTTATTACGATAGAACCTGCCTGTAAAAAAGAAGGAAGCTTTAATATTTTGATCATGCAACGCTTTAATGATCACAGGCAATCCTTCTCCAAATTCATCTGCAGTAAACACAAATGCAAGTTCTTTTTTGGTTGAATCACCTCTTGTAATGGCCCCATGTGAATACGTAAAATTCTTTTTTGCATTGGCTTCTGATTGCTTTGCTGCAAGCAGGTAAATTAACGAAGCGGTGCCATCCATCGTGGGTTCATTCGTGCTGTAATCACCATAATCATCATGATATACGGCAAGGTCACTTTGCCAGCGTGCATATTCATCTTCATCATGTAATTGTATGCCGATAAGATTTTTATAGATGGATGTGTAAACAGGCCCGTCAACCAACCCGCCATCAATAGGATAATTTTTAAGATGTGTAAATGCGGAGTGCGGATCTGTTGGCGTATCGCCCCACGAAGGCAAACCATACACCATGCTGGTGCCCCAGGGATTGCATCCAAAGATCCAGTCAAAACATGCCTGCTCGAGTTGCCAGAAAGTTGTATCTCCTGAAAGTTGCCTGTACCAGTAACATTGAACAGCAAAACTTACGGTAAGATTATTACTGCACCAGATAAAGGGAACGCCACGATAAAAAGCATTTGTTTTCGCTTTCTGCCAAACACGTTCAATGCCGTCTTTATAAAATTGAATGATGGTATCTCTTTTTGAACCGCTTAATTGTTTCGCTAATTCGTAATGGCCAACATTAATGAACGGGTACCATTGATAATGTTTTGCTGTGTCGGCTCCCAGCCATGGAGTAACCGGTTCTTTCAATGCAAAGGAATAAGCGCCTTCAAGATAAACATCATCGGGTTTTGGATGAGCAATTCTTGACTCTTCGTGCTTAATTCTTACATAAGTATATTGATCAAGAGAAAACATTGCTGCGCTCGCAAGCTCCATGTCATCCGTCC
Source organism: Parafilimonas sp. (assembly GCA_036274175.1). Classification (GTDB taxonomy): domain Bacteria; phylum Bacteroidota; class Bacteroidia; order Chitinophagales; family Chitinophagaceae; genus Parafilimonas. The sequence continues at coordinate 29,161 of DASUGF010000075.1, read as the reverse complement.
AGTTATCCTCTGCATAAATGTATGGTGAAAGAACAGACGCTGTTTGTGCAACACCCGGTTTATCAAGCCCAAGCTGAAATGCTGTTTGCGCATTGTAACTTAACCCGTTTGCATAGTCTTTATCGATATTAAAAAACAGTTCACTGCCCAATGCAAATGCTCCGCTGAATTTACCTGCCGTTGATGCCACACCGGTTGTGTTGTTCATGAATTTGCCTCTTTGCTGCGGTTTGCCATTGCAGAAATAAACAGGCCGTTCCAAACCACGGCCATAAAAATTGGTATCTTCTCCTGGAATACGCATACCACGATGATCGCGGTCATCACCAACCTGATTAAACAACCAATCATCTTTGGGATGCATTTTTAATAACCAGTCAAGCCCCCATTTTGCTTCATCCAATACATCGGGAAGACGATTGTTTCCATCCAAACCATTACCGAGTTTTTCATCTTTGAATACAGTTGGAAAATCGCGATAAGCCGCCAGTAAATGATAGGTTGCATTAGCACTTGTTGTAGCGTATTGCAGATAATCACTCGCATCATGCCATCCTCCCACAACATCAATATGAGTGCTATCCGGAACAGGGGCATACAAAGTATAGCCGTCATGGGTATGGCAAGAGTCTTTTAGGAACGGGTTAAACCCGCTGCGTTGCTGCCGCATATAACGCAAACAGAAATCAGCAGCGCCATCATACACTGTGTCATCAATTATAAAAAACGGAGAAGCAATATCATCAACATGGATGCTATATTTTCCCTTGCCGGTGAATCCTGAAAAATTAAGACGGTATGTATTGTTGAACGGGCCGTATTTACCAAAGTCGGAACCAATAATACCGGTAAAAGCGATATGATTTTTTTCATCCTCAAGGAAAAAAGTTTTTGCTGTAACCGGTTTAACCGATCCAAGCACAGCAACCTTTATTCCACCGGCAGCATAGCCCAACTGGTTTATCCTGATACAGGAACTATTCTGTGAATGGGCAACAAAAACATTACAGCAAAACCAAAAAAATATAGCGACCGAATTTTTCAGCATGATCTTTTTGTTAACATTAAAATTAATGATCAGCGTTTAAACCATTGTTTCATTTATAAATAGCGCCATAATTTATGCAGGATTGTGCTGTTTTAAAAATGCTAAAACCACTCATCATCAGATTAACACAACTTAACATTTAAGGGGCATTATTTCACTATACCCGTTGACCATCATTTCGCCGATAAAAAAAAGCATCTTATCCTTTGTTTTGTTTCATTTGTCCTAAACCGTACACTGCGTACACAAGCTCATTAACAGAGTTTAACACACCAACGGTGTAGAACCGCTTGACTTACCCTCCATCACACCTATAAATTCACATATTCAAAAACCAATTAAAAATAATGTTATGAAAAGAGCAATTGTATATGCCGCCTGTATTTTTATAGTTTCCACTGCTGCGGCTTCGCCGGGATCAAAGCTTGTACAAAGATTTAATGAAACTTTCCCCAATGCAAAAAATGTAAAATGGGTAGATGCTAAAGCAGGTTTTTTTGTAAGCTTTTCGCAGAATGGAAATTATAATAAGGTGTTCTATAATAAAGGCGGAAATTTTGTTTATTCATTAAAATATTTTAGTGGCGATGCGCTTCCCGTAAATATCATAATGGCTTTGAACGAAAAATATAATGCAGCAAAGATCCTCGGCGCCACGGAGCTTACAACACAAAATAACACAGCGTATAACGTTAAGTTAACTAAGGAAGATAAGTTATATTGTTTGGATATTTTGGCTGACGGAACTATTGTGAAAGAAGAGAGTTATATTAACGGCAGTGTAAAATGAGAAGATAAAATTCAAATAATACTTCAATAAAATTTGAGTAGCCATTATAAATAAATTAAGCAGCAGCAATTCTATAGCACAAATAAATTGTTGCGTCTCTATAGCAGGCGAAAGGCTGTCTTCCCCAACAAGCAGCCTTTATTTTTTTTGCCTTGCAAAAGCTTTCTGTTTGACCTTGTAAACACTTAATTTTTTTCTGTCAGCAGCCCGACTGTTGCTGTGTCAAGATTGCTGTAAAATTCTATGTAGTTCTTTTCTTTTTTTGTTACGGTTACATAGGAAGGGAAATAACCGGTAGGCTCTAACCGGAACGGGGTGAATGATCCCATTATGGCATGCCTCCTTCTATGCAGGTAGGATATCATCATTTTTTGATCAAAATTATTTTGCGATATTCTGCCAATCGGTGTCGTTACTTAATCATTCGTTTGACCTTATTTAAACCCCTCCCGAAAAACCGGGAGAAGGAAAAGCCTGAATTGCCAATAAATAAATGCCTAACGCAGATCTGCCTTTTGCATTCAAAAAAATTATACGTTTGCTTTGTATATGAAACCCTTTGAAAGGATACTGCTTATTGTATTTGCGCTGCTCGTTATTTATAATTCAATTGACTTACTGAATTACAGGTCATGGCCTAAGTTTTATTTGGGTATTGTACTGATCGTGCTTGCGCTCGCAGTGCTTTTTATCGCCTTTAGATCAATCTTCACTAAAAAAAATCAATAAATATGAATACCAAAAAAATTGTTACTGCTGTTATAATGGCAGGTATTATCATTTTCTTTTTTTCCTTTGTTGGCTGTGAACGTATTGACGCCGGCAACGTAGGCATTAAGGTGAATAATGCCGGCGGCGAACGGGGCGTTTCCAAAACAGAGTATGTAACCGGCTGGGTTTTTTACAGCCGTTTTTTAAGCAGGGTATATGAATTCCCCACCTTTCAGCAGCATAAAGAATATGACCCTTTTGTTGTGCCTTCAAAAGGCGGGACAATATTCACTGTGCATCCCTCTTTCAATTACAACTTAAACCCTGGCGAAGTCGGCAACATGTTTCAAACTTTTCGCCTGCCACTCAGCCAATTGGAAGAAGGTTACCTGAAGAATGCTGTTTCCGTAACTATCCGCGAGGTGACCAACACATTTACGGTTGACAGTATCTTAAACAATCTTTCCCGGTACGATGCTGCGATAGTTACGGGGCTTAATAAAAAATTAGCGCCGTTCTTTACCGTATCAACATTTACTTCCGGTTTACAGCCGGATGAAAAACTGGCTGCTACCATTGCCGCCAAAGCCGACGCGATCCAGCAGGCTTTAAGAATTGAGAATGAACAAAAAGCCATTCGCGCCAAAGCGGAAAATGATATCATAGAAGCAAGAAGAGACAGTGCCGTTTTGGTGATAAATGCATTAAGTGAGGCAAGAGCTATCCGCGAAAAACAAAATGCTCTAACACCGGAATATGTAGAATACCAGAAAATATTGAAATGGGATGGCAAGCTGCCGCAGGTGCAATCCGGTAATGGCGGTATTATGTTACAGATGAAACAACCATAACATGCAGATCTGCCTACCAATTGTATTAAAGAATATTTGAATTGTTATGCAGGTATTGTGTAAGCCTGCTATTCCCCGGATTTTTAAAATACAATTACATTTTAAATCACGAAATTCCGAAATCAGCAATATAGCAAGCGTCATTTTTTAAAACCTCACACCAGCCTCAATCTTTACCGGCACCCTGTTTTCCTGCGGCGGTATAGGGCAATTATAGCCGTCTGTATAAGCGCAATACGGATGATACGCTTTATTGAAGTTGATCAGGATACGGTCGCTTTGCGGAATATTTAAGTCGATATACCGCCCGCCTTCATAAGTTTCATGGCCACTGGTAGCATCTGTAAACGGAATGAATAAATAGTCTTTATACTCCGCCGATTTAATCAATTCCTGCGATTGATACACATTCAGTTTATACTCCTTTTTATCGATCACAAAAAATACTTCAGCATACTTCACATAGGTTTTTCTTATTCCGCCGGAAGAGCTCATCTGGAACGGCTTTTCCAGGGGTGTTCTGACAAACCGGGCATTCACAGCATACTTTTTATCTATCGGAAAAAAATGGATCCCTTTAAAAGTCGTTTTTGCTGGTGCGCTCAGCGGCGTTGTATTGGGATTTTCATACTCGGTTCTTAATTCACCCTGGAAGCGTTTAATATCCCGCATAAGGGTATCTGTTTGCGCAGAAACAAACAGGTTTAAACACAGAAAACTCACAGCTAATAAGACGCGTTTCATAAAAATTTCATTGCTAAATTAATTGCATATAATTTGTATTCCCTGTATGTTGACAATATTTAAACAAATTATATGGCACAAAAAAAGAAGAAGAAAGGCCTATCCCTGCTGTTTGACAAATTTTCTTCCAAGATTACAAAGGTTACTGGTAAACCAATATCTTTTATCATTGCTTTTCTCGTAATAATTGTCTGGGCAATTTCGGGGCCCCTGTTCGGCTTTTCGGATACCTGGCAACTGGTCATAAACACCGGCACCACCATCATTACTTTTTTAATGGTATTTGTAATACAGCAATCACAGAACAAAGACACGATCGCCTTGCAAATTAAAATGAACGAGTTGATCGCGTCAAGCGAAAACGCCAGTAACCGGCTTATTGATGTGGAAGATCTTACACCCGAGGAATTGGAAACACTTAAAAGATTTTACATTCAACTGGCAAAACTGGCGGCAAAAGAAACAGACATAAAAGCCACGCATTCCATTGAGGAAGCCGCTGAAAAGCATAAAAAGAAAATAAAGGATATTGACAAGGATTAAAATTTATTCTTCCACATCATGCTTTCGATCGGCTTGTCGGGTTGCTGCCTGTATTTAGCATCTTTCTTTTGATTGTATTTAACTTCAATCTCACCATCAACAGGAAAATAAATTAACTGGCCAACGGGCATGCCTTTATATACTTTCACCGGCTGTTTTACAGAAATCTCCAGCGTCCAGTTGCCGCAAAAACCCACGTCGCCCTTGCCTGCAGTCGCATGAATATCTATACCCAATCTTCCTGTAGAGCTTTTGCCTTCAAGAAACGGAACATGCGCATGTGTTTCAGTATATTCGGCGGTGGTACCCAGGTAAAATATATGCGGGTACAATACAAACCCTTCGTCCGGAATTTCAAAATATTCGATCTCGTTATGCTTTTTCGCGTCCAGGATATGTTCCCGGTAAGTCGCCAGCCACTTACCCAAATGCACATCATAACTGTTGCTGCCAAGGCATTCACGGCTGTAAGGCTCAATCTTAATAGTGCCTTTGCCTATCTCTTCCAGGATTCGTTTATCAGAAAGGATCATTTAGTTTACAGTTTTTGATTTTCAGTTTTGCAACGCACAATTCATTGCTCACCTTTCACAATTTGGGGCTGTCAGCTTTTGTAGTGCTGTTGAGCTGCGGTTCCGGCTTTACACTTCTACTCCGCCGCAAACCTGTCACACAAATCTTCAGCGTGGTATCCGTTTCAATCCGGCAGCCCATCAGCAAAAGAAATCCTGTTCAGCATTCAACCCCTTAATTCATTGCAAATAAATTATAAATCTTTAATTCAGCATAGCGATTTCAAAACTGCTTTGGCTTTATCAACATGCTATTAACCAAATTGTATCCTGCATATGGTTTTTTGAGAAATTTTTGTCTACCCATTTAAGCATTCCGAAGACACATTCATTGCGTTGATAGTCACATTATTTTCATTTTACAGGCTATGATTACTTTCGTTATGCATGGAAGTACATTTCTTAAAATACAGAACTGTCTTAATTCATGTAGCGGTTTGGCCGATCTTGTTCATACTGCCGCATTTGTTCTTTGATGGCCGCAGGGTGCAACCCGGATTTTTTCCGGGTAGCTGGTTCGTTATCACCAATTTATATAATGTTGGTTTATTTTATCTCAATGCATTTTTGCTTTATCCAAACTTGCTGAACAAAAATAAATGGTGGCTGTATATTCTTTCTATTGCTGCCGTATTGATCGCATCTTATTATCTGAAACTATGGCTCACACAAACTTTTTATCCGGCTGTTATTCTTGATAACTGGGCACATCGCATTTTATTTTTCCCGTCAATTCCCTTTATTGTTGCCAGCATTATCTACAGGTTGGTTGTTGATAAAATCGCGCATGATAAAAAACAAAAAGAGATTATTGCGGAGCAACTTTCTATTAAGTTGAAATTTTTACGTTCACAGATGAGCCCGCATTTTATTTTTAATGTGCTTACCAATCTTGTTTCACTGGCAAGAAAACAATCCAGGCAATTAGAACCTGCACTCATCATGCTGTCTGATCTTATGCGGTATATGCTGTATGAAAGTGATGAAAAGAAGGTGCCGATCGCAAAAGAACTGGAGTATGTACAAAGCTATATAAGCCTGCAGCAATTGCGTTTTGGCGAGGACGTAAAAATTGATGTAGTGATCGATCTTCCGCAACAGATCCGGCAGGCAACCATTGAACCCATGCTGTTGATCCCTTTTGTTGAAAATGCTTTTAAACATGGCACTGGCGCTGATGATCCGTTTATCGAAATTCATCTTTCATCAAATAAAAATGAGCTGGCGCTTGATGTTAAAAATAAATTTATTGAGTACGATAAAAGTAAAGATGCTAATTCAGGAATTGGCCTGGAAAATGTACAGTCAAGATTAGCGTTATTGTATGAAGGAAAACATCAATTGTTGATAAAGAAAGAAGCGGATATTTTTCATGTTCATCTAACCTTTCAGTTAAGCCTATGAATTGTATTGCCGTTGACGATGAAAAATTAGTACTTGATCTTGTTGTGGATAACATTAAGCAGGTGCCTTATTTAAATTTGGTTAAAGCTTGCAAAAATGCAATGGAAGCCATTGACGTTCTACAAAAGGAAAAGATCGATCTTATATTGCTTGATATACAAATCCCCAAATTAAGCGGCTTACAATTTATTCAAACATTGCAACATCCTCCCATGATCATTTTCATTACGGCTTATGATCAGTATGCACTGGAAGGTTATAACTTAAATGTGGTTGATTATCTTTTAAAACCGGTTTCATTTGAGCGTTTTTTAAAAGCCTGTAATAAAGCCAAAGAGTTGTTTGATCTGCGGAATGAAAAATCATTTTCACCACTAAGCACAAGAGAAGATTCGCCCGATCATATTTTTGTCCATGTTGAATACACACTGGTCAAAATTCTATTTGCAGATATTTTGTTTATTGAAGGCTTAAAAGACTATATCAAGATACATCTTGCCTCATTGAATAAACCTGTATTAACCAAAATGAGTATGAAAGCAATGGAAGAAAAATTACCTCCAAATAAATTCATCCGCTCACATAAATCTTTTATTGTTGCTGCAGATAAAATAGCTGTTATAAAAAGAGACCTTATCGTAATTGGTAATCATGAAATACCCGTGAGTGATTTTTATAAAGAGAACCTCTACCGCATCACCAACAGGTAGCGTAAATAATAATGTAACCTGTTCGCTTACTGATCACCATCTCACTTCTCACCAACTAAAAATACACATCTTCCCATCTTGTCGAAACAATTCAGCATGTGATCGATTCTGTAAAATTTAAGGCGCATACGCATTGCAGTTTTGTGGAAAAGAAGTCGATGATATTAAACAACTCAAATAATTTTTTTAACTATTAAACCGAAAGTTATGTTTTGGGGAATTATGATTTTGATCAGGCTATTATTTATTACCTGTATGGTATTTATTATTGGTTATGTATTCGGCAATTTTTCAGCAAGACCAATACTAAGAACCATTACAAAGATCACGGCAATATTGGTGATTGTATTGTTCATTGCCTCAAATATTGTGTTCTTCCGTTTTGCCACATGGGATCATCATACATTTAATAGACATGCAAAATATGGCTGGTGTTCACAGGATACAACCACACATAAATAATTATTCACCACAGCCCCGCATAAAGCCGGGTTGTAAACTCCTTGCATGAAAGCGTCAGTTGAAAGAAAGATCATGCGGTGGATGCACATAATACTCAGCATTCCGGTCATTGGCTTTATTTACGGTCCCGTAGCAGGTATTCCTAACGCTGCTTTTGCCGTGCGATGGGTGATCTTTCCTGTTGTTGTAATAAGCGGTTTCTGGATGTGGAAAGCACAACAGCTAAAGCGCTGGTTTAAAAGAAAACGGTTTGCAAAATGATTATACCAACACTCATGAATCATGCTATCTTAGTAAAAAACATTTATGGAATTTGGTAGCGTTTCCGCAGAGGAACTGAATAGCATTGATTTCAGTTTACCCAAAGAACCTGCATTCAATAAGCAAATCTTACCCGGCACAAAAAATAAGGCTGCAAAAGTGTATATCGGCTGTGCAAAATGGGGCAGGTTGGAATGGCTTGGCAAAATCTATCCTGAAAAAACAAGAGAAAAAGATTTTCTGAAATATTATGTGCATCATTACAACAGTATTGAACTAAACGCAACGCACTATAAAATTTATGGTGAAAGGGGCATTGCCAAATGGGCCGCGGCAGCCGAAGGAAAAGACTTTTTGTTTTGTCCTAAAATGTATAAAGGTGTTACGCATTTCGGAAGGCTCACGGATAAATCATTTCTTGTTTCAGAATTTTTAAGAGGGGTTATAGCCTTTAAAGAGCATCTCGGCCCCATCTTTATTCAGGTAAGTGATGCCTATTCTACAAAGCGCAAAGAGGAGTTGTTTACATTTCTACGCTCATTGCCAACAGATATACAATTCTTCCTGGAAGTACGCCACCCGGATTGGTTCAAAGGAGATACAGCAAAAGAATTATTTGAAACCTTGCAGGCTTTAAACATTGGTGCTGTTATCACCGACACTGCCGGGAGAAGATATTGCGCGCATATGCATTTGACAGTGCCCAAAACTTTTATCCGTTATGTTGGTAACAGCTTGCATCCTACTGATTATACAAGAATAGACGCATGGATCGAACGCATGAAATACTGGTTGAACAAAGGCATTAATGATATTTATTTTTTTATGCACATGCACAATGAAGCTACTTCGCCGGAGCTTACCGTGTATCTCGTTGATAAGATGAATACGGAATGTGGCTTGAATTTAATAAAGCCAGAATTTGTGAGCGGTCAGCCTCTATAAAGCTTCACTATATTCCCACCACCGTTTCGATTAATTTGTTGCAATAAGAATCGTATCCTCAAGGATTCAATTGCGCAAATTGTTCAAACAAAATTTCTAGAATATCTATTATTGTTTCGGCTTCCAATGTTCAACTTTATTATTTACCGGTTTTATTGTCTTCAGGTAAGCGTAAATAGCTTTTATATCTGTACTGTCCATACCCGCATACGTCGTCCAGGGCATTACCGTTTGCGGATCACCAGGTTTCAATTGTACTGGTTGATAATTACTGTCAGCATATTGTTTAAACTTATTAATAAAAGCAGCTTCGCTCCAATTGCCGATGCCGGCTTCTTTATCCGGAGTGATGTTGGCAGAATATGCTTTTGAGCCACCAGGAAACCCAAATTCAAAACCACCGGCAAAAGGTTCGCCTGTAATTTTTCCTTTTTCCTGTTTGGTGTGGCAAACCCGGCAGTCAGCGGCATTTAACATGTAGGCGCCGTAAGCTAACTGGTCAGTAACCGGTGGGCGACTTCCGCCGGTGGCCTTGTGCGGCAGCATATTTAAAATAAAATTCATCGGGAAATCTGGTTCCGATTTCGGGGGCTCATTTGATTGTGGCGGCAAGGTTCTTATATATGCAATAATATCTTTAATATCTTCCGGGTCCATCCTGCCGTAATTATCCCATGGCATGATAGAGAACAATGCTTTATTATTTTTATCAACGCCTGTAGTAATAGTGCGATAGATCTCTCCATCGGTCCAGTTGCCTAAATGTGTTGGACTTATATTACGTGCATAAAATTTTCCGGGAAATCCCATAACCTGGGTAAACGCCTCGCCACCTTTTCCTAAAGAACCGGCAACCACTGGCCCACTCCAGAGGCTATAATCCCGTTCACTATGGCAATTTATGCATACGGTTACGTGATTAGCAAGATATTCGCCATGCTTTATACGCTCGGGTGTAGCTACAGCTTTAATATCAGGTGCTTTGCCAACATTGGGCATTGCTGCTTTTACATATATAAGGAACCCTGTACCAGCAATAATAATAGTGGCAATCGATATGCCTAATACCTTCATGAACTTTCTCATAAAACAAGTTTAAATTGTGGTAAGGAATAGAGAGGAAAAATATAATTTTTCTACCACAGCAGAAATATCGATATGCTTTACAGTGTTATACCAGCCGGACATCCGGTCACTTCTCTTTTCTCAGCCTGTAGGCTTCCTGCAGCGCACTCATCACTAATTTTTTGCTGGCCCTGTTTAGATTTATAGTTGTCCAGCCTTGTCTTCCCCACGCATTATCAATCGGGAATATTACATCACTTTGCGGCGGGCAAAATATAAACTGAACCTGTGGCGTAAATCTCACATTCAGTGTTTTGTCTTTAAAAGAAATTGTAGCAAAGATCTTTTTATTCACCGTAAAAGCAGTGCGTTCAAAATGAGGTTTTTCTTCAGTGTTTTCAAGTGATAAAGCCATTGCTTTTGCTTCGTCAGGTGTTATCATTATCAACCGAAATTTAATGTTTTACTGTTGCGTAAGTTATTGCATTTCATGTGAATGATAAAGGCAGTTGTATGCGAATGTCCAGGCAAAACATTGCATACCTACCAATCATTACTGTAACTAACAGTCATCTTAAGTTTATATATACATATTGATTTTCATACCCGGGAATAATAAAATCATAGCGTAGTGTCAACCGAATTATGTTGTATACATATATTCCCGCAAAGGCGTAAAGAACCGCCAAGGATAAGGCTTAGTGGGAGATGTGATAATATTACGTTGACATAACAATGGCTGCTTTGGAATTTGTATATTTCCAATATGAAAACAAGTTATCTCTGTTATGTACCCATTCTATATGTTTATTGTATAATAAATGTTTGCTGCCGGCCGGAGCCCAAAAAAGATACGATATTAATTCCCGCTTCAGATAATCATATTCAATACATTGGCCGGTTTGATTTCATCAACAGGGATACGCCGGTTTTTATGTATTCCGGATGCACCATACGCACCCGTTTCACCGGAACATCTTTGAGAATACATTTACTCGATGATAGTCTCCGCAACTGGTTTACTGTAACGCTGGACGACAGCCTGTTTATATTACACAGTAACAGGGCCGACGGCATTTATCCGGTCGGCAACCGGTTAACTAACAAACCGCACAGCATCGAAATAAGTCGCCGCACGGAGTGGCATGGTGGTAATACGGCATTTGCCGGCTTTGAACTTGACGAAGGGAAAAATTTATTGCCGGCGCCGCGTAAAAAACGAACAATAGAATTCATTGGGAATTCCATTACCTGTGGCTATGGAAATGAAGGGAAAAGTCATAATGAGCATTTTAGTTATGCCACTGAAAATAATTACCGCACTTATGGAAAGCTAACCGCTGACCAACTTGATGCAGAATATGTGGCTGTCTGCCGTTCCGGTATTGGTATGTACCAATCGTACGATGGCAGCAAAACTTTTGTGCAGCCTTTACTGTACGACGAGGTTGCGATGAACAGCAAAGCAAAATGGAATTATCAGGCTACTGAACCGGATATTGTAGTAATAGAGCTTGGCAGCAACGATCTTGCGAAGCCATTAAACAGCGCTGCTTTTATTAATGCTTATATACAGTTTATAAAAACGATACGGAGTAACTATCCTCACACAAGCATTGTTTGCGCTGCCGGCCCCAATGAAAAAGGAGATCGTTCTGTAAAATTTCAGTCGTATGTGAACACGGCTGTACAATATTTTGCATTAACCGATACGTTGGTTCACTACTTTAATTTCAGCCCTATTGAATCGAATGGCAGCGATTGGCATCCGGATGTGAAGGCACATGAAATGATGGCTGCAGAATTAACTGCTCATCTTAAAAACATCATGCATTGGTAATTACGGGAGCTTTATTATTTAGCCGGGATAGTCGGTCTTATTTCCACTTTGCTTGGCAAGGCACGCGGATGCATTTTTAAAAGATCAATTATCAATTCACCAATATCTTCCGGTTGTATTTTCCATGCATCGGCATCTGTTGGCAAATGATCATTAAAATGAGAAGCAACAGAACCAGGCATAATGGTAGTTACTTTAATTCCGTATTGGCGAAGATCTAACATGATAGCCTGTGAAAAGCCCACCAGGCCAAACTTACTGGCGTTATAGGCAGCGCCATCTTTAAAAAAATTTATGCCGGCGAGACTTGCTATAGTGATAATATAACCTGTTGTTTTCTTTAGTTCATCAATACTGGCTTTAACGCTGTTGAAAACTCCCGTAAGATTTGTATCAATTGTTTCTTTCCATTGCGCTGTTGTTAAGTTTTCTATGGAGGCAAAATGCCCGACACCTGCATTAGCGATCAGCACATCCAACTGTCCGAAATGTTCAATTACTTTTTGCACAGCTTTCATTTCAGAAGCTGCCGAACTTACATCTGATTCCAGCGCTAATATTTTTGTGTCGTCTTTACTTAAAGATTGTGCTGCTTTCTTTGCGGCGGACATACTGCGGCTGGTAATCGCCACTTTCATATCATTGCTTAATAAAGATTGCGCAATGCCATAACCAATGCCTTTGCTTCCCCCGGTTATATAGGCAACTTTGTTTGTAAGTGTATTCATAGATTTTGATTTGATTGATACTATTATAATATAGAAGTCTGATAAACACCAATTCAATTCTGCAAAAACTCAGCCATGACGGCAGGTCAAATTTATACAATGAATATTTCCATCTTGCATTATCCCTAAGCAAAAAGAACTTTTCTGTAGTTTGATTGTAAAGTATTTTTATTACAACAATCAACTAACATGAAAAAGATTTTACTACTGCTTTGTTTTTCATCAGCAATAATTGTTCAGGCTCAAACTTTCCGGGTAAGCATTGCAGATTCGTTAAAACAACCCGCATTGGATGGCCGCCTGCTTTTGCTATTGTCAAAGAATAATAATGCAGAGCCGCGTTTCCAGGTCAGTGATGCCCATCATACACAACTGGTATTTGGTGTTAATGTTGATCAATGGCAACCCGGAACAGATGAACTGGTAGATGTACATGCATTTGGTTACCCGGTAGAAAGATTAAAAGATGTTCCCACAGGAGACTATTATGTACAGGTATTGTTGCATAAATATGAAACCTTTCATCTGCAAACCGGGCAAATAGTCAAATTACCCATGGATCGCGGTGAAGGCCAGCATTGGAATACAGCCCCGGGCAATATTTATTCGACGCCTGTAAAAATTAATTTTGATCCAGGCAAGTCCAATGAGATCCATTTGGTGATGGATAAAATCATTCCGCCCATAAAAGAACCGGAAGACACAAAGTATATTAAGCATATAAAAATTCAAAGCAAGCTGCTCACTGCATTTTGGGGAAGACCGATGTATCTCGGTGCACATATTTTATTACCGGAAGGTTTTGATGAGCATCCTAATGTGCATTACCCGCTGGCAATTTTTCACGGGCATTTTCCGGATGATATCAGTGATTTTCGTACCACACCACCGGATGAAAATTTAAAGCCTGATACCAGTGAGCGTTTCCGCATATCGGGCTATAATAAAATCGTTCAGGAAGAAGATTATAAATTTTATAAACTATGGACCGGTAAAAACTTTCCAAGAGTTCTCGTGGTGGAAATACAACATGCGAATCCTTATTACGATGATTCCTATGCTGTGAACTCTGCCAATCTCGGCCCTTACGGCGATGCTATCACATACGAGTTAATCCCTGAAATAGAAAAACGCTTTCGCGGTATAGGCCAGGGCTGGGCAAGGTTTATGTATGGTGGTTCCACCGGTGGATGGGAAGTGTTGGCGGCACAGGTTTTTTATCCCGATGAATACAACGGGTGTTACGCTGCATGCCCAGACCCGATAGATTTTCATCATTACACCACCATTGATATTTATAATAATAAAAATGCTTATTACGTAGAAAGTGATTTTAAAAAAACACCACGGCCTGCCTACCGGGATTCTTTGGGACATGTAAGTGCAATGGTTGCAGAAATGAATCACCGCGAACTGGCCTTAGGTACCAATAGCCGCAGTGGCGACCAGTTTGATATTTGGGAAGCGGTGTTTTCGCCGATGGGTGAAGATGGTTATCCAAAAAGAATCTTTGATAAATATACGGGCGCTATGGATTCATCTGTTGCCGCATATTGGAAAGAGCATTATGATCTTACCTATATTATACTAAGAGACTGGCCAAAGATCGGCGACAAGCTGAAAGGTAAAATTCATATCTATGTGGGCGATATGGATAGCTATTACTTAAATAACGCAGTATATACAGCAGAAGACGTGCTGAAGAAATTACAAAATCCTAATTGTGGCTGCGAGGTGGATTACGGTGATCGTGCAGAACATTGCTGGAACGGCGATCATACCCAGCCTAATTATATAAGCCGTTTGCATTATAACCAGATGTTTATTCCCAGGTGGGCTGAAGAAGTAAAAACAAGAGCGCCGAAAGGTGCGGATCTTACTTCGTGGAGATACTAGTGTTCCGTTAACTATGGTGTAAAATATCCTTTACAGTATTGCTGATTTTCAGATTTCTGGATTTCACAATTGAACGTTCATTGAGTTTTGGAGACAAATTCCAAAATCCCGAAATAGTAACACTGTCTGGTATTATCTTATTGAGAGTAAATTTTTATCTGTATCCCCGCGCCTGCAGCAAAAACAACTCCGCATATCTTCCGCCTAATGCAAGCAATTCTTCATGGCTGCCTATTTCAAGCAATTGTCCTTTATCTAAAACAAGAATGCGGTCAGCCATACGCACCGTAGAAAAGCGGTGCGAGATAAGCACCGCTGTTTTGCCTTTCGTTAATTCAGCGAAACGCTGAAATACTTCATACTCGGCACGGGCATCCAATGCACTGGTCGGTTCATCTAAAATTAATAATTGCGCTTCCTTCATGTACGCTCTTGCCAATGCAACCTTCTGCCACTCGCCTCCACTCAGTTCTACACCATTGTTAAAGCGGCGGCCCAATGCCTGGTCGTATTTTCCGGGTAATTTCTCAGCGAGCAAACTGGCCAGGCTTTTTTCTGCAGACACCTCAATTAATGAACGGTTGTGTTGTTCATCAATATTTCCAACCGCAATGTTTTGCGCAAAACTCATTTGATAACGCAGGTAGTCCTGGAAGATGATGCCGATATTCCGGCGCAATTCAAAAAGATCATACTCGCGAAGGTCAACACCATCGAGTAATATGCGGCCTTCTGCAGGATCGTATAATCGCGCCAGTAATTTTACAAGCGTTGTTTTGCCGGCGCCATTTTCTCCCACCAACGCCAGCTTTTCACCTGCATATAAAATAAAACTGAGATGGCGGTTGGCCCAGTTATCACTGTTGTTATATTTAAAGCCAACATTCTCAAACACAAAACCGTGTTTAATCGGGTTGGGAAAAGGTATCGGCTTTTCAGGTGTGGTGATGCGCGGTTGTATTTCGAAGAAATCGAAAAAATCACGCAGGTAAATAGCGCCTTGCGATACAGAAGTAAAGCGGGATAAAATCCCTTCCAGCAAGCTTCTCAACTGCCTGAACGAACCGGCAAGAAAGGTTAATGTACCGAGGGTTATAGCGCCACCGATAGTTTGCATAATTATAGTTACATACGCTGCGTAATAACCTGCGCTGCCGATCAGGGCAAACACAGTTCCCCAGGATGCACGTTTGACAGAAAGCTTTTTATTATCGTTGTAAAATTTATTGCTCAACGTTTTGAACCGGTCAATTATAAATCCGGAAAGGTTAAACAACTTCACTTCTTTGGCTGTTTCATCACTCGCGCCTATATAACGTATATAATCCAATTCGCGGCGTTCCGGTGTTTGTCCGCGCGTTAATGCATACGTTCTGTCGTTGAAATAAGATTCGCCTAAAAACGCTGGCACAATCGCGATGAGCAATAACAATATCAGCCAGGGATTGAAGGCCATTAAACCTGCCGCTAAAAATCCCATGGTGATCAGGTCCTGTACCTGCGTAAGCACTTGCGATAACAACACCGTGCGACCGATGGTTTGCTGTCTTGCACGTTCGAGTTTATCATAAAATTCGGAGTCCTCGAACTGGTCAAGATCCAGTGTGGCGGCATGCTCCATTATTTTTATGGATGTATAGTTACTGAAGAGATCCCCGAGTAAACTATCCACCAATAAAGTTGCCCTGCCTAATGCATCCGATAAAACAGCTAATGCAAATTCTGCTGCAACCAGTTCCCATAAAAATTTATGATTTGATACATGTGTTTTACTGATGAAAACCACTTCATCAATAATTAATTTGCCAACATATAAAATAGCGACAGGCATGGCAGAGCGGAGCAGCCTCAACAACCCGTCAAGAAGAGTATATCCCTTATGCGTTTGCCAAACGAGTTTAAAAAATTTCGGGAGATTATGCAGGGCGTCAAATTTTTCTTTAAATGTAGGTTTGCTGACAGTGTTAAATGAGGACCTCCTTCGCTCGCCGGTCATTCCATTGCTTTTACTCATGCTGTAAAGTTAATACTGTACTCCGCCTGTAACCGCATGCGTGATGTATAGAATCGCTGCGTCAATTGAAATATTTTTATTATTAGTCAAAATTGTATTTCTTCGTTTTTTTTAATTCTAAACCTTGCTTATGAATCCATACAATTACCCTCCTTCTCCTGCAATGGTTGCGCCGGAGAAATTAAATCCTTCACCTGCTTTCAGAAAACAGGTTGCAAAAGTGATAACAGCTATCATTGTATTTTTCATCGTGTATCTTCTTCTCGTTGCTGCTGCAGTTGCATTGGCTATTGCCTGCTGTTACCTTGGTATAATGCTTATTGTTGTATTGCCGAAATTGATTACGCTTGTCGCCGGCCTGGGGTTGGTTGCAGTGGGTGTTTCTGTCATTTTTTTCCTTATCAAATTCATTTTTGCGGTTTCAAAAAATGAAAACCCTTATCGTATTGAAATTACAGAGCAGGAACAACCGGAATTGTTTGCTTTTATTAAACAGCTCAGCAACGAAACCAAAACGAGGTTTCCAAAAAAGATATTTATCTCTCCCGACGTGAATGCCTGCGTATTTTATAACTCGAGTTTCTGGAGTATGCTCTTTCCTGTACGCAAAAATCTCGAGATCGGCCTTGGCCTTGTCAACAGTATCAACATAAGCGAATTGAAGGCAGTGATCGCACACGAGTTCGGGCATTTCAGCCAGCGGAGCATGAAACTGGGCAGCTTCACCTACAATGTGAACAGGATCATTTACAATATGCTGTTTGAGAATAATAGCTACACTAGTTTTTTAAATGCCTGGGGGAGACTGCATGGCTTGTTAAGTCTATTTGCCAATATCACCGTTAAGATCGCACAGGGAATTCAGTACGTATTAAGAGAGATGTATAAAGTGATCAATAAAAGTTATATGGGGTTAAGTCGGGAAATGGAGTTCCACGCTGATGCGGTAGCCGCGAGTGTTGCAGGCGGAAATAATGTTATCAGCGGGTTAAGCCGGATTGAACTGGCATCAAGCTGTTATAATACCACCCTTAATAAGGCAGATGCCTGGCTGAGAGATAA
Source organism: Parafilimonas sp. (assembly GCA_036274175.1). Taxonomy (GTDB): domain Bacteria; phylum Bacteroidota; class Bacteroidia; order Chitinophagales; family Chitinophagaceae; genus Parafilimonas. The sequence continues at coordinate 11,515 of DASUGF010000075.1, read as the reverse complement.
AAAAAGGATGCACAATATTTTCAATAACCAGCTTATTGTATTTCGCATGCTTGCAGCCAGGCACAACCTTCCTCTAAAACAGGGCTTGCCGGAAATATCGTTCGATTTTATAACCTCTTTCTCTACTTCAAGAATAAATTATAAAAATCAATGGGCAAGCCATCCGGAATTGGGCGAAAGAAAAGCCCATCTTGATGCATTGGATCTGAATGTTCCGGCAGATGAATCTTCTGCCTGGATCATTTTTAATGATCCGGAAAAATTGCAGCAACTGGTTACTGAAAAATTATACAGCCTCGTGCATAATCAAAACGACCTGCAAATCGCTGACTCAACAGCATTTGATAGCTTCTATAATAAAGAAGCTGCAGATTTTGCTTTACCGGGCGCTTATAAAGGATATTATGATGACCGCTATGTTGATCTGAAAGAATGGGATATTGACGAGCTTTCAAAACATACTCCTGCAATGAGTTTCGATGACTTATTTACAGAAACAAATACGCAATTGCAATCTCTCATCAATAACAATAACGCCGACATTGAAACATTAAAAGCAATCAGGGATAAACAGATAGATATAAAAAGTTTTGATTTCGATGGAGTAAAATATCAGCCGGAAGATTGTGATCATATCATTCAACAACTGGAAAAACAAACAGCGGAAAAAAAGGAAGAACTGGAAAAACTGGACAAAGAAACATTCATATTCTTTAATAGTTACGTTTCTGGCCTTGACATAGCCTATAAAGAACTAAAAAGAATTAGTGAAAATGCGTTCGCCTATACAACGCTTGTAAATAGTTTACTTGACGCTATGCAGCCCTTATATAAAGAGCAGCTTACATTGGAACGGGCCGGGTCAATAACGGGGCAAATGAAAAATGAGTATGAAATAAAAATAAAAAAAGAGATCCGTTTTCTTTTGGAGATGGGCGTTATCAGCGAGGAAAGAACTGAAAATTTATATAGTGAAGCTGTATCCTTTTTGAACAAAGACTACGTATATTTTGTCAACGGCCATTACATGAATGATGAATTAAGCAGCTTCAGCAATATTGCCATACAAACAGCCAACGCTTATCATGATCACCGGTTCCGGCAATTTAAAAAACTGCTTGAAGACCAACTGTCGGGTTATCAGTCAGCTACGCACCAAAATGCAATCATTGTCCTGGAAGCAGTATAAAATGCCTCAATAAAACAGCGCTCCGGCTATCAGAACAAACTATGGTCACTGCCTGCTTCAGACCGTACTCCCCGGATATTATGCCTGCAAATAGTAGTTCTCTTTAGCTAGCCTGTTACGGATCTTAACGGTATTAAGAACAGTAGAGCACAAAAAAAATCGGCCGGGATAACCTGAACCGATTTTTTTTTCCTGTAATATTTTACTAATAGAATTTGGCCCTGTTGTCTGTAATATCTGCCGCTTTCCGAAGCGAGGTTATTGCCTGCGAAGCCTGCTGTTTCAGCATTTGTTCAACTTGCTGTTTTTGCATAGCTGCAGTTTGGCCAATATTGGAAGCGCCGGACACCCCTTCTGAACTCACCACATAAACACCGGAATTTCCTGCAATCGGGCTACTCAATTTGTTGAGCAATTGTTTATTAAACGCGGCTCCTATAAACTGGGGCTCATTTCCAAGCGCGGGCACAACAAAAGCAGAAAAACTAAGGCTGTCTGCCGTTTGCACAGGCTGGTGTGCATTTTGAGACACCTGCTCCAGCGTGGCGCCTTTCATTTGTTTTTCAATGATGACCTTCGCTTTCTTTTCATTGCGTACAACCGGTTCTACGCTTATCCTTACAGCATTGGGTGTGGCCAGGCCTTTTTTGTTCACGCCTGTCAGCATGGCTACAACATAATTGTCGTTAACATTCATTGGTTCAGAAATGGCGCCGGGTTTATTATCATAAGCCCATCTTACAAGCGCTCTGCTTTCACCCAAACCCGGGATTGAAAAATCGTTTTCCCTAAATTCCTGCGAGGGTAAAACCGTTATATTTTGTTTTTTCGCATTTGCTTCAAAGTCTTTCTGGTTACGGCTTCCTGCGGCAAATTGTGAAGCGCCATTGCTGGCTGCATTATCAGTTTCCGGGCTGGCGACAATTGGTTTTGACAAATAAGCTATTTTATAACCCGTTTCACTACCTCTCTGGCCGAGGATTTCTACATAATGATAACCGTACACTGTTTGTACCATCTTGGTTTCTCCTGGTTTTCCTGTGAAAGAAAAATTATTGAAGGCATCATCCATTTGGCCGGAAGGAAAATAGTCGTAAACGCCGCCTCTATCTTTACTGCCAGGATCATCTGTATATTGTACCACTACTGAATCAAAAGATTTTCCGCTCTTTATTAAAGCTATGGCGCTGTCAAGCCTCTTAATAGCACCGCTGTCGTCTCTTACCCTCACCAGGGTTCCGGTATTTTGATCCTGCTGGTGTGTGGCTACTAATATATGGCGCACTTTAGCTGAGTCTGGAATTTGCTGTTTGGCAACCATTTTAGCAATAACATAATTACCGCCGTCTATATACGGGCCATATACTGAACCAGGAGCGAGCTGGAATAAAGTGTCTTTAATCGCCTGCTTTATCTCTTTTCCGCCAATGAAGCCATTATAATATGGCGCTTCATTGCCTTTGGAGTTCAGAAAGGTCTTTTCATCTGATGCTGAAGCAAATTCATTTTTTAGAAGATTCAGGTCATTGCGTACAGCCTCTGAATCGGATGCAGTAGGTGAACCGCTGAAGGATACATAGGAAATAGTACGTGTTTCATCAGCCCTTTCATATTGCTTCGGGTGTTTTTGAATATATGCCTGCATTTCTTCATCAGAAACCTTTATCGTACTGTCTGCAATACTGTTGTAGGGAACATATACATAGGATGCTTTTGCAACAGCATTTGCGTCTGCATTCATTTTTTCAGACATCCACTTGGGAACATATACCGCACCGCTTATCAGCGACTGGTATTTTTCCGCTTTTCTTTGCATGATAGCCGGATCAATATAAGCCTCATTAAAATTCTGAACCTGCGGATCATTTGTCCGGTTTTTGATAGCTTCAAACTGCTTTTTTGCAGCATTCACGTCAAACTGCCCGGTTTGGGGATTGGCAAATAGCTGCTGCATGAATTGCGGCGGGTTATTGCCAAAAAGAATATCCGACTTTTCGTTGCCGGTAACAGCAATGCCAAGATGGTCTGCTGCCTGGGCGATCAGTGTTTGGTTGATCATGTAATCCCAAACCTGGCCAATCAACTGGCTGCGCGGAAACTGCCCGTTGTTCATTTGCTCATAAAAGCTGACTTTGTGCTCAAACTGGTCGTGGTCAATCGTTTCGCCATTTATTTTGCCGAGCGCACTCCCGGAACCAAATAAATCGCCTTTTCTGTAAAATGCATCCTGAGCTATAAAAGCAATAAGCGCTAATGCAATCGCTCCAAAAATTATCCAGGCTGCTCTATCCCGGATTCTCTGAATAAGTGACATAGTAAATTTTAAAGGATGGCAAAAATAGGGGAATTGAAGTTTTGAACAAATTGTGGATAACAAGGCTTTCCCCAGACCTGTTTGCCGAAGCCTTTTCCGGGATATGGATTCGTGGAACTATAATCAACACCGGGCTGTTGGAAACAGGTTTTTTGTGTGATTAACTGCTCCTTCCGAATTCCTCCGGGCTTAATAAAAATGGAATAAAAGACAATGATTTACGCTATGAATAAACAAACGCCTTTTTGAACACATTTTATAAGATTGCTTATAACATTAATATGTTGTGAATAGCTTTTGTGAATTTATTTTTTAGCGTTTTTCACTACTTGTTAAAATCTATTCAAAATTCTTACAGGATAAGAAAATACCATGTTAACGCAGTGTGTATTTCGCTTGAATAACTTATCATAAATTAACTTTGCCTGTTGTGGATAATTAAGTTTTAACCATATTCACATGCGTAATAGTAATAGTCTTTTTTAATAAAATTCTTATTTTAATAAATATATTATGCCGGATATCAACATTGCAGCAAGGGAAGCTGAAGTTCAGTTGAAAGGCTTTTTAGACGTGGATATTGATCCTGCATTGGACCTGTTTCATGAAATTGAACTGCTGAAAAAAGAAAAGAATGCGGTTGTGCTCGCGCATTATTACCAGGAGCCGGACATACAGGATGTTGCAGATTATATTGGAGATAGCCTTGGTTTGGCGCAACAGGCAGCAAAAACCAATGCAGACATTATTGTATTTGCCGGTGTTCATTTTATGGCAGAAACAGCCAAGATACTCAACCCTAAGAAAAAAGTGGTGTTGCCTGATCTGAAGGCCGGTTGTTCCCTGGCAGATAGCGCTCCTGCAGCCGCTTTTAAGGCCTTTAAGGTGCAGTATCCGGAACACATAGTCATTTCCTATATTAACTGCACTGCTGATATAAAAGCGATGAGCGATATTATCTGTACCAGCAGTAATGCTGAAAAGATAATAGAAAGCGTTCCCAAAGATCAGCCTATCATTTTTGCGCCAGACAAAAACCTTGGCGCTTATCTCAATAAGAAAACCGGAAGGAATATGCTGTTGTGGAACGGCGCCTGTATGGTACACGAAATTTTCAGCCAGCAAAAGATACTTAAATTAAAAACGCTTCACCCCAAAGCAAAGCTTATTGCGCACCCGGAATGTGAAGAAGCTGTATTGCATTATGCGGATTACATAGGAAGCACTACGCAATTACTAAAGTTTGCCACAATAAATGACGCACAGGAGTTCATAGTAGCCACTGAAACCGGTATCCTTCACCAGATGCAGAAAGATGCCCCGGGAAAAACTTTTATTCCTGCACCTCCGGACAATATGTGCGCCTGCAACGACTGTCCGCATATGAAACTGAATACGCTGGAAAAATTATACCTGTGCATGGAGTACGAACAGCCGGAAATATTGATGGAAGAATCAATAAGGCTTGCCGCGTTAAAGCCAATACAACGTATGTTGGAGATAAGTAAAGCTGCGGGTCTCGGCGGTTAACTATAGGTATTTATCGCCTTTTTTCTTTTTAACCTCTGACAAAAATTCCTTTACCTGTTGCTCTTTTTCTTTTTTACAGATAAGCAACACATCTTTTGTGTCCACCACGATAAAATCTTCCAAACCCTGTAAAACAAGCAGTTTTTCTTCCGGGGCTGATACGAGTGAATTGATTGAATCGAAGGTTAAAATATTTTCGCTGGTCATCGCATTCCCGTTCTCATCTTTTGAAAGATTGGTATAAGCGCTATTCCATGTACCAAGATCACTCCATCCAAAATCTGCGGGTATAACAAAAACGTTATTGGCTTTTTCCATGATCGCATAGTCGATGGAAATACTGGAGCATAAAGGATAAATACGTTCCAGCGCATGGCCTTCATCTTGAGTGTTATAGTTTGTTTTCTCTGCAGCAAAAAGTTCAAACATTTCCGGCTGGTATTGCTCAAATGCTGCTGCAACATCTTCAGCTTTCCACATAAAAATGCCGGCATTCCACAGAAAATCCCCACTGGCCAAAAATGTCTTTGCCAGTTCAAGATCAGGCTTCTCTGTAAATGTCTTTACTTTAAAAACATTATCTTCTTTTGAAAAATTCTGGTCATACTGAATATAACCGTATCCTGTGTTGGGATAAGTTGGTTTAATACCCAGCGTAACAAACGCATTATTTTCTTTGGCGAAGTCGAGCGCTTTCAGGCTTAGGTGCTCAAACGTTTCGGTATCTGTTACAATATGATCACTCGGCGCCACCACAAATGTTGCTTCGGGATCCTGTTGCAACATTTTGAAAGCAAAATAAGCTACGCAGGGGGCTGTATTCTTCCTGCTTGGCTCAGCCAGTATGTTTTCGTGTTTTATTTCCGGTAGTTGGGTTTTGATAATATCCACATATTCCTGTGATGTGATTATGTAAATATTTTCAGGCAGGATAAAAGACGCATATCTTTTATACGCTGATTGAATAAGCGTTTCTTCATTGCCCAGTATATCCAAAAATTGTTTTGGAAAAGAAGCCCTGCTTTTCGGCCAGAATCTTGTTCCCAGGCCACCCGCTAGAATTGCGGCATAATAATGTTTGTTCATAAAAAATTGCGGCGAATATAAAAGATATTAGATTATTCCCTCACGAATAAGGTCGTGCAACTGGATAATGCTAAGATAATTTTCGTGATCGTCAATAACAGCCAGTTGTGTTATTGCGCAAGCATTCATTTTTTCCAGCTCCTATACGGCGAGGGCAGTATTTAGAATAAGTTTTTGGATTTGATACAGAAATATCTGTCGCAGTGAGATTCCGTGTATCGTCCGTTTTTTGATAGCAGATTGTTGTATGCCCGTTCTCATGTATGGTAAAAGTACAGTCTTGTTTTGTAAGAGATTACGAAGAAAACAAAGCCTTAACTTTAACGAAATCGGAAACAGATTAGGAAAATTATCTACTATTTTTGTTCATACCACCTTATTATACTGCATAGAATAATTTGGCATATTTTGAAAAATTAAATGGAATTTGTACCTTAAAAGATTATTTACGGCTCTCTTTTTTTAAAGAGAGGCGGAAATTTGTGAACAATGGCAAAGAAAATACTTGCAAAAGAGTCTAAAGAAATTTTGACCGAACAAAAAGTTGCTGCAAAAAAAACAGTATCTAAAAAACCAAAGGAAAAGCTCAACGGCAATCATGATATTTATACAGCTTTGTATGAGCACTTCGGGTTTGAACAGTTTAAAGAAAGCCAGGAAAACGCGATCAATAGTTTGTTAAGCGGCAAAGATACATTTGTAATTATGCCAACCGGTGGCGGTAAAAGCTTATGTTACCAGCTTCCGGCTTTAATGTTGGGCGGGTGTGCTATCATAGTAAGCCCGTTAATTGCTTTAATGAAGAACCAGGTTGACCTTGTGCGGGGATACAGTGAGAAAGATAATGTCGCCCACTTTTTAAATTCATCCTTAAACAAAGGGCAGATAAAAGAAGTAAAAGATGACCTTGTCACCGGCAAAACCAAGCTGCTGTATGTTGCACCCGAAACGCTGACAAAACAGGAAAATCTTGATTTTTTCCGTGACCTTACTATTTCTTTTTTCGCTGTGGATGAAGCGCACTGTATTTCTGAATGGGGACATGATTTCAGACCGGAATACCGCAGGCTTCGCGAAATGATGGATTCGATCAATGCTCAAATACCTGTGGTGGCACTCACGGCTACGGCAACACCTAAAGTGCAAAGCGATATTGTAAAAAACCTGGGGCTCCGCAATCCAAATATTTTTATCTCATCGTTCAACCGCCCGAATCTTTACTACGAAATACAACCAAAAATAAAAAAAGAGCAGACCGTTAAAGCATTGGTTCGTTTTATAACGAATATGGCTGGAAAGAGCGGCATTATCTATACACTCAACAGGAAAACTACAGAGGAACTGGCAGAATTGCTGGTTGCCAACAATATTAAAGCGGTTGCCTATCATGCCGGGCTTGATTCTAAACTAAGAGCGGAACGGCAGGATCTTTTTTTGAATGAAGATGTGCAGGTAATCGTTGCCACGATCGCTTTTGGAATGGGTATTGATAAACCGGATATCCGGTTTGTAATTCATTTCAACATACCTAAATCAATAGAGAATTACTACCAGGAAACCGGCCGCGCAGGTCGCGATGGACTGGAAGGAAAATGTATTCTATATTATTCGCATAAAGATGTAAGCAAGCTGGAACATTTAATGCGCGACAAGCCTTTAAGCGAAAGGGAAGTTGGCGCACAGTTGATAAATGAGTCAGTTGCTTATGCTGAAAGTTCTGTATGCCGCCGGAAGATCCTGCTCCACTATTTTGGTGAAGAGCGGAAGGACGAGAATTGCGGTAATTGCGATAACTGCCTCCATCCTAAGGAAAAAATAGAAACTAAGGATGAAGTGGTTAAAGCGTTGAAAGTAATCAAAGCGCTCGACGAAAAATTCCCGGCAGAATACGTAATAAACATACTCATCGGAAAATTAACCCCCCAGGTTATGATGTTCCGTCATGAAGGCTTTGTAGAATTTGGCATAGGAAAGGATAAAGACGAGCATTTCTGGAACAGCCTTATCAGGCAAATGTTGTTGGGCAACATCATAAGAAAAGATATTGAAGAGTATGGCCTGCTGAAATTCACAGAAGCAGGCATTAAGTTCATGAAGAAGCCAATATCATTCAAAATTGTTCTAAATAACCTGTTTGAAGAAGCCAATGAGGATGATGATGAGAGTGAGAATGGTGGCGCTGGTGCAGCAGCCGATGATAAGCTTTTTGAAATGCTGAAAGAATTACGTCACCAGGAGGGTAAAAGGAAAAAGCTCCCGCCTTTTGTTATTTTCCTCGAAACCTCGCTCCAGGATATGGCAACCATGTATCCTACCACTTTGACGGAATTAGAGAAATGCCAGGGTGTAAGTAAAGGCAAGGCTTTAAAATTCGGAAGACCGTTTGTTGAACTTATTGGGAAATATGTGGAAGAGAATGACATTGAAAAACCCGATGATTTTGTAATGAAATCTGTTGCAAACAAAAGCAACAACAAAATTTATATCATTCAAAACGTTGATAAAAAAATACCATTAGAAACTATTGCCCGCAATAAAGACCTCCGCCTGGATGGCTTGCTGGATGAAATGGAAACCATAGTTGCCAGCGGAACACGGCTCAACCTGGATTATGCTATCGGAGATATGATGCTGGATGACGATGACCAGGATGAGATAATTGATTATTTCAAAAACTGCCAGGATTCTTCTTTGCAGGTTGCCCAGGAAGAATTATCTGACAGTGGCTATAACTGGGAACAGTTGAAAATAATGCGCATTAAATTTTTGAGCGAGTACGGGAATTAGAATTTCATAAGAATAAAAGAGGATGAGTCGACTTTTGATTCATCCTCTTTTTATTTGAACATCCGTGAGATATAGCCTTTCTTTTTTTCTCCCATCATCTCTCTTATTTTTGTTGCGACATTTTTTAAAAAACAATAAAATTCTCCGCCTTAGGCGGATTAAGGGCTTATGAAGAACACGCCATTCACACAAAAACATATTGCACTCGGCGCAAAAATGGCTGAGTTTGCCGGGTATAATATGCCTATCAGTTACTCAGGTATCAATGATGAACATGCTGCGGTGCGTAATAATGCCGGTGTATTTGATGTAAGCCATATGGGTGAATTTATTTTGAAAGGGGAAAAAGCTTTAGACCTGATCCAGCGTGTAACCACTAATGATGCGTCAAAATTAACCAACGGCAAGGCGCAGTACAGTTCGCTTACCAATAATGAAGGTGGTATTGTTGATGATCTTATTGTTTATTGTCTCGAAGAGAACAAAGCATATATGCTTGTAGTGAATGCAAGCAATATTGAAAAAGACTGGAACTGGATCTCTCAGCATAACACTGCAAATGTTGAAATGCACGATATTAGTGATAAGACATGTTTGCTTGCAATCCAGGGGCCTAATGCTACGAAGATCCTGCAACCCCTGATCGATACAGATATTCTCAATCTAAAATACTACACGTTTATAAAAGGAAATTTTGCAGGAGTTGATAATGTGCTCATCAGCGCAACCGGCTATACCGGCGCCGGAGGTGTTGAAATTTATTTTGAAGATAAAAATGACGATGCCGATAAAATATGGAATGCCATTTTCGAGGCGGGCGAGTCATCAAATGTCAAACCGGTAGGCCTGGGGGCAAGGGATACGTTGCGTTTGGAAATGGGCTATTGCTTATATGGAAATGATATTGATGATACAACGTCGCCACTGGAAGCAGGATTGGGTTGGATAACAAAGTTGAACAAACTATCGCCTTTTACAGCAAAAGAAATTTTGGAAAGACAAAAGGCGGAGGGTATTAAAAGAAAATTGGTTGGTTTTGAAATGATAGACCGTGGTATTCCGCGACATGATTATATCATTAAAGATGCTGCCGGAAATAAAATTGGAAAAGTAACAAGCGGCACACAATCACCATCTCTCGGCAAAGCTATCGGAATGGGTTATGTAGATATAGGTAAGGCAGCTTTGGATAATGAAATTTTTATTGAGATACGCAATAATCCAATCAAAGCAAAAATTATGAAGGTGCCGTTCAGCTAATAGCGTTCCATTCGCCTGCGCCCATTCTGATAACTTCATATTCATCTTTGGTACAATCGATCACCGTTGATGGAATTGTACCACCAATGCCGCCATCAACAACAATATCGACGAGATTTTTAAATTTTTCGTATATCAGTTCCGGGTCTGTATATTCTTCCACCATTTCCCCGGGCAGCGATGCAGATAGTATAGGATGTTCTAAATAGTGCACGATTTCTCTCGCAATGTTATTATCCGGAACACGCAACCCGATTGTACTTTTCTTGCTTTGCAGGATTTTAGGTACTTCTTTGCTTGCCGGTAAAATAAAAGTATAAGGGCCGGGCAAATGTTCTTTTAACATGCGGTAAAGAGGTGTCGAAATCCCTTTTGTGTATTTGCTTAGATCGCTCAGGTTATTACATATAAAACTTAGCTGTGCTTTTTCGGGAGGAAGATTTTTGAGTTTACAAATTCTTTCAATTGCTTTATGTTGAAAAACATCGCAGCCAAAACCATAAATCGTATCCGTTGGATAAATTATAACGCCGCCGTTCCGTAAACATTCTGCGATTGTTTTAATATGCCGGGCATTAGGATTTTCTGAATTGACGTGTAGTATCATTTTTCAATAGGTTTTAATTTCCGCAACAATTACGACTAAGTTAGAACAAAACCTGTTTATTTTTACTTATGCCGGAGAAAGAAACATTGCGCATTATTCCTGCTGATGAATCGGTTTTCCTTGAAGGTCCAAAGAACCGTGGGTATGAATTTATATTCAGCATAAAAGTTTGGTGGCAATTTATTAAAGCATTCCGCACGTTGCATTTTGTTGGTCCATGTATTACCGTGTTTGGTTCTGCAAGGTTTAAAGAAGACCATCATTATTATGCAGAGGCAAGAGAATTTGGTAAACGCATTGCGGAGATGGGTTTCACCACTATGACGGGAGGCGGGCCGGGAATTATGGAAGCAGCCAATCGCGGCGCGTATGAAAATGGCGGCGTTTCAGTTGGGTGCAACATTAAATTACCTTTTGAGCAAAAGCCTAATAAATATCTTCATACGAATATAACCATCGACTATTTTTTTGTGCGTAAAGAAATGCTCATGAAATACTCTTATGCATTTATTTGTATGCCTGGGGGTTTTGGTACGATGGATGAATTTTTTGAAACACTTACACTAATTCAAACAAAAAGTATTACACAATTCCCGATCATTTTATTTGGAAAAGAGTATTACAAAGAGCTTGCTGACCAAATGGCCGAAATGGTAACACAATTAACTATAAAACCCGAGGACCTGCAACTGGTATTAATCACTGATAGTGTTGATGAAGCTATGCAGCATATACGCACCTA
>DASUGF010000074.1:0-43205 GCA_036274175.1 Parafilimonas sp. | reverse complement strand
CATAGTTCATATTGCATATTTTGCTTACCTGTACTAAAGTTGAGGTGACTCTTATATGCCTTTAAACCAATTTTGACAAACAATGCCCAAAAGCTAAGGTATTTTTTTGACCTGATTTTTTGCTTGCGGATTTTAGGTTTAGTCTAAACTTTGATTGGCTGTCTGCGCCAGCTTCAGCAAACGGTCATATTGCTCCGGCGTAAGATCGTTGTAAAAATAATAAACAGGGTCAACCGGCGATTCACCCCGGCGCACTTCATAATGGCAATGCGGACCGGTGCTTTTGCCCGTGCTGCCTACATAACCGATGATCTCGCCCCGTTTAATTTTTTGTCCGACCCTTGTTTTTATGCGATACATGTGGCCGTACAAAGTTTCATAACCAAACCCGTGATTGATGATAACCCTGTTCCCGTAGCCGCCGGAATTATAGCCCGCTTCTTCCACAACACCATCTGCCGTTGCATAAATGGGTGTGCCAACAGGCGCCGTAAAATCCAGTCCTGCATGAAACTTCGGCACTTTATATACAGGATCGATGCGGGTACCAAAACCGGACGCGATACGGGTAAGGTCTTTATCGCTTACCGGTTGAATGGCGGGAATGGCAGCCATCAACTTCTCTTTATTTTTTACCATCACATCGATGGCGTTAAAGCTTTTTTCCTGGTAGGCAGCCAGCATCGACAAGCGGTTTAACTGTGAACCGATACTCTTCACGAGATCCGCTTCACCCAATCTTGTTACCAGCTCCACTTCTTTTGACTGTTCTATTGCTTTCAACCTGGCACTATCCGGTATCGGCGATGATTCAAAAATGGAGCGGTACACATTATTATCCCGGTTAAGCAGCTCATCCATTTCCTGTTGCAGTTTATTCAGCCTTTGCTGCATCAGGCTGTAATTGTCTTTTAACTCTGCATTCTGCTGCCCCAGCATGATTGTCTTTGGCGAATCGATGTATTGAAAGGCGATGAAAACAATGACACCGGCGGTTACAATAGTGGTTGCCAAAAAAGCTATTATGCGCAACAATTTGACCCTGATGGGAGTAACCAGCTTTTCAAATCGCAGCGTATGCGTATCAAAATAATATTTAATTTTTCTCATCGACATTTCCGGCAAAGTATTTACCCTGTAAAACGTTGAACAATATTATATTATTTAGGCCAATCGGCTTTATGAACGGACCTCAGCTCCGGATGCGGTTATCCGTTACAAGTCCTTTCCCGCTTTCAGCGGGAATGCGGGCTTTTCACTTCTATCGCTCTTGTCCCGATCTTTTCGGGAGCCCTTCGGCTGTTTACATCGGGCAACATCAACTTTTAATGATAGGCGCCTCGAACGGTCAACTGTATTCTAAACACGCATCAATTAAAACCATTTCAACCTGCCAATGCACTCTTCATCGGTTAAGGTCTAAGTATTACCTTTGAAGCCCTCAAAATTTTGAGTGCCAAAGGTATATTGTATCCATTCAAAAACTTGAAAAATACCAACGTATTATATTTTAAATAATTATGACTTCAGCAGCAATAAGGCAAAGCTTTCTCGATTTTTTTAAAGGTAAGGGGCATGAGATCGTTCCGTCGGCACCCATTGTAATAAAAAATGATCCCACGCTCATGTTCACTAATGCGGGGATGAACCAGTTTAAAGATTATTTTTTGGGCAACAGGCAGGCGCCTTACAAACGCGTGGTGGATACGCAGAAATGTTTGCGGGTAAGCGGTAAACACAACGACCTGGAGGAGGTTGGCGTTGATACCTATCACCACACCATGTTTGAAATGCTGGGTAACTGGAGTTTTGGCGATTATTTTAAAGCGGAAGCAATCGCATGGAGCTGGGAATTACTCACTGAAGTTTATAAAATCGCTAAAGACAGGTTGTATGTTACGGTTTTTGAAGGCGATTCAGCAGAAGGCCTGCCCAAAGATGATGAAGCTTTTAATGAATGGAAAAAGCATATTGCTGAAGAAAGAATTTTATTGGGTAAAAAGAAAGATAATTTCTGGGAGATGGGTGATACCGGGCCTTGCGGGCCTTGCACCGAGATCCACTACGACAGCCGCAGTGAGGAAGAAAGAAAACAGGTTGAAGGAAAAACCCTGGTGAATGCAGATCACCCGCAGGTAATTGAAATATGGAACAACGTATTCATTCAATTTAATCGTTCAAAGGATGGAAGTCTTGAACCCTTGCCGCAAAAACATGTGGACACAGGAATGGGTTTTGAGCGTCTGGTACGTGTGCTGCAAAACAAACACAGCAACTATGATACGGATGTTTTTATGGGAACGATTGAAAATGTAGAAAAAATAGTTGGTAAGAAATATAATGCTGCTGAAAACTCTCCCTCCACCGGAGGGAGTTGGAGGGAGGCTGTTGCATTTCGTGTATTGTCAGACCATATCCGCGCTATCAGCTTTACCATTGCGGATGGACAATTGCCTTCTAATACCGGCGCAGGTTATGTGATAAGAAGAATCCTGCGCAGAGCTGTTCGTTATTATTATTCTTATCTTGATTATAAGCAGCCATTGCTGTTTCAGTTAGTGCCGGCTATTGCAAAACAGTTTGAACATGTTTTTCCGGAATTGAATGCACAGAAAGATTTTGTAACAAAAGTTATAAAGGAGGAAGAGGATGCGTTTTTAAGGACTGTTGATAAAGGCCTGGCGATGCTTAATGAAAAGCAGTCCGACATTTCAGGTGCTGAAGCGTTTAAGCTTTATGATACATACGGATTTCCTTTTGACCTCACTAAATTGATTGCAGCGGAAAAAGGTTTGTCTGTTGATGAGCAAGGTTTTAATGAAGAAATGCAGCAACAAAAGCAACGCAGCCGCGCGGCCACTACAATTGATACGGAAGACTGGGTAGTACTTGATGATAAGCCTGCCAGTTTTGTTGGCTATGAAGACCTGAATGTAACCACGCGGGTATTAAAATACCGGAGCATAAAAACAAAGGGAAAAGAACAATACCAGGTGGTGCTTGAGACAACCCCTTTTTATGCAGAGAGTGGCGGCCAGGTGGGTGATAAAGGGATATTATATTTTGATGAGGAAGAAATTGCAGTGACCGATACAAAAAAGGAAAATGAGCTGATCGTTCATTTCACGGACAAGCTTCCCAAGAATATCAATGCGCCGGTGAATGCAGTGGTAAATGCTGCTGAAAGATTGAGCACCTGCTACAACCATACGGCAACGCATTTGTTGCATGCAGCACTCAGAAAAGTTTTGGGAACACATGTGCATCAGAAAGGTTCATTGGTGAACAGTGAGTACCTGCGTTTTGATTTTTCACATTTTGCAAAAATGACCGACGAGGAATTACGCAATGTGGAATTATTGGTGAATGATAAGATCAGGGAAAATATTCCCGTTGAGATTACCTATGTACCCAAAGACGAAGCTATGGCGAAAGGCGCTATGGCTTTGTTCGGTGAAAAATATGGAGAGATAGTAAGGGTTGTAACGATCGACCCGTCTTACTCTGTTGAGCTCTGCGGCGGTACGCATGTTTTTTATACAGGCATGATCGGTACGTTTAAAATTTTGTCGGAGTCAGCCACAGCAGCAGGGGTGCGCCGCATTGAGGCTATCACAGGCATTGCGGCTCAAAACTATTTTTATAACCAGTTAAAGGAAATAAAAGAGATCGCGGCTTTACTTAAAACCAGCGACCCGGTAAGATCTTTAAAGCAGTTAGTGGATGAAAAAACAGCACTGGAACGGAAAGTGGAAGGATTAGAAAAACGTTTATTAAATGAAACCAAAAAAGAATTGCTGACTAAAGTATCTGCAATAAATAAGATCAATTTCATTGGTGAAATTGTTGAAGCAGGCAGCACTGATGCGTTGAAGAAATTATGTTTTGAATTAAAGGCTTCTCTTACGGACTATGTAGTTGTATTGGCTGCTAATATTGCCGGCAAACCTGCAGTAGCTATATTGCTTGATGATAAACTGGCGGCAGATAAAAATTTAGATGCAGGCAAGATCATCAAACAAAACATCGCGCCGATAATCAAAGGCGGCGGCGGCGGCCAAAAAACTTTAGCCACTGCAGGAGGCCAGGATGCAAGTAATTTAGATAAAGTGATCGCAACGGTGAAAAGTTTGTTGTAATGGTGTTTATCAAACTTTGTTTTGATATAACATTAAATTGAGCGCTATGAAAAAACCAAACAAATCATTTACGGCAACATTGCGGTCATCCATTTGATAGTTCATTTATGGCTTTGGGAGATGGTACGCATAAACTTCCTATAAAAGCAGACTTGCGTAAAAAATTGGTAAGAAAGCAGACGATGCTAATTACAGTTCATTTGAAAGAAAGATTGAATTGATGTGGGTGAATGATTAAGTCTGAAGACTTTAATTTACATTTAATAATATGTTGTCGCGATGCACCTTTGCCCAATTGTATTCATTCAGCCTATAACGAAGCTGATAGTTGCACCTAGCTTAATATATTATTGGTCGGCCGCCATAGCAGAAATCACTTATTGTCTGCCTCATTTTTTCTTTTTGGACTTCACAACCCTTGGTTTGTTTGGCAAGAACTCCGAATTGAAAACAATAAGTTTATTCCAATTTATGCTTCCGTCTGCATTACAGAAATCTTGCAAAAATTCCCTTGAAAGTCGATTTACTAAATTACCGTAGTGAACTTTAAATTCTTCATTTTTTGCTTCTGCATCATGGCCCAATGGAATAATCAAATCAGTGTATAATGTCGCCACGCCCGAAATTAATTCCCAAAAACGCTGACCACATAGCTTATAATAATTTCCATTTGATTTGTATTCATACCTTTCTCTTGTTTTGCCATAGCAACAGCCATTCACACAAACCACATTTATTAACGCTCCGGAAGTGCTCAATCGTTTTCGAGCTGTATTAAATTGATCTATCAATTTTTTTACTTGGCTATCATTTCCCCAATTCGGTCCTGATTTGATAGCAACCAAGTAACGTTTTCCATCTTTATCAAAATCTAAATCAATTCCACTAACACCTGCTTTACGGCCATGATAAACACTATCATTGATAAAAATGGCTAATCTTTCCAGCCAATTTCCAAAAACACCTTCTTCACTTGACGAAATATATGCGTTTAATATATCCTTTATTATTTCATTTGCATCAGCAACATTCTTTGCTTTAAACAAGTAAGGATTTTTTGTTTTAAGGACCTCTTTAAGTTGTAATGTTTTTACTTTATCAAGTCGTCTTTGGTGAAAATCACCAATATTGTCTTCAACGTACTTTGCGACGACTTGCAGGTTCAAAGTTCCCATATCTGAGTTTCGGTTCTAATAAGAAAAGTTCAATTGGTTTAAGTTGTTCTTTTATCATTTCATAGTATTCTGGCACAATCTCAATTCCAATGGAATTTCGTTTCATTCTGTTCGCAACTATGAGAGTGGTTCCTGAACCCATAAACGGGTCAAGTACCGTGTCATTTTCTTTTGTGAAGAGTTTAATAAACCATTCTGGTAATTCTTCAGGAAAAGCGGCACTATGATTTTTGTTGTTACATTCCGTTGCCAAATGCAAAACATTTGTTGGATACGCTTTATCCCTTGTCAGCCAATTAGAAATATTCTTGCCAAAACCACTGCCAACTTTTGAATTGTCTCTGATTTTGTCAGTGTCAGATAAATTTCGCAAACGTGACTTTGCCCAACCACCCATTGGCACCATTACATCTTCTTGATACATATGAAACTTCTTGTCTTTATTAAATTGAAGAAGTCTTTCCCAGGCATCGCGAAAACGGTTAGGCCATTTTCCGGGATAACAATTTTTCTTGTGCCAAATAAATTCTTCCGTCCAAAGCCAACCTTGGTTACGCATCTCTAAAATCAGTTCTATAACGTAAGTGCTGCGTTCACCATCAACTACTTTCTCTTTAATGTTCAAAATAAAAGTTCCAGTCGGCTTTAATACCCTTAGTAATTCCTTTGAAATTGGCAAGAACCATTCGGCGTATTTATCATGATGAATGCCACCGTATGTCGTCTTTCGTTGGTCAGCATAAGGTGGTGAGGTCACAATGAGGTCAACGGAGTTGTCAGGCAACCTTTTCAATTCTTCTTTACTATCTCCAAGATATAAGTCGGTCCGTATTTCCATATTGAAAAGTCAAATTTATGAAAACAGGAGGGTGTTTACTAAAGAATTTGTCAACAAACTGTGACCAAAGGAATGCCACATTGAATGGCACAACATAAAAATCCTGAACATACCGCCAGTTACACAAAGAACTTCTTTGTACGCTTCGCAGAATATCACAAAACGCAATTAATTTTTGTGCTCATTTACTTCCTTTATTTTTTCCTTAAGCAACTGTTTTTCCGCCTCGGAAGGTGTAAGATCATGGGCGTGCTGCAGATATTCATTGGCTTTTATGGTATCGCTTAAACGTTTGTACAGGTCGCCAAGCACAGCGCTGTACATGTGGTCGGTCTTTATCAGTTTTTCAATATCGTTGATGGAAAGAATTTGTTGTATAGCTGCATTAATATTACCTGTTTCGGCTAACACAATAGCGCGGTTCAATTGCACTACCGGTGTTGGTTTTACTTCGTATAAAAGGTTATACAGCTTCAACAACCTCTCCCAATTAGTACAAGTAAATTCCCTGGAAAGGGAGTGTTCGGCAGCAATAGCCGATTCGATATGATATACAGATAATCTATCGCCTGTTGAAGAAAGATTCAAATAATACCTGCCCATATCAATCAGTTCCTGGTCCCATTTACTTCTGTCCTGCTTTTGTAACAAAATGATATGATTGTCTTCATCCAGCCTGCTGTCGAATCTTGCAGCATGAAAGCACATCAGTGAAAGCAATGCATGTGTTGCAGGCTTATTGCCGGCTTTATGTTCTCCCAGTAATTTACAACACCGCATAGCTTCTCCACAAAGATCCCTGCGGATCAGCTCATCTGCTTTTAAAGAATTATATCCTTCATTAAACAAAAGATAAAGAATGGTGTACACTGTTTCAAGCCGGTTATTTAATTCATTGCCTGCGGGAATTTCAAGCTCAATTTTGTTTTGCTGTAAAAATGTTTTGGCGCGATGTAATCTTTTCTGGATAACAGGCTCATTGGTAAGCAAAGCTTTTGCAATTTCCTGCATGGAAAAGCCGGACACGGTTTTTAAAGTCAGTGCCACCTGGTCTTCCTGTTTTAGACTTGGATGACAACAAGCAAACATCATTCTTAACTGGCTGTCGGCAATTTCATTTTCATGAAAATATTGCTCAATGGTTATTTCTGTTTTATCCGAGAGTTCAGCAGCGAGTTCTTTGGAATATTGCTTGAAAACAGATTCTCTTCTTAAAACATCAAGCGCCTTGTTTTTGGCTACCTGCATCAACCAGGCAGCAGGGTTGGAAGGAATACTGATCTTCCATTCATTATGCGCTTTTATAAAAGCTTCCTGCACGAGGTCTTCCGCGAGATAAAGATTATGCAATCCAAATAATCTCGACAACACCGCTACCATTTTGCCGGCTTCATGACGAAATAAATGTTCAACCAGTTTATCTGCTTCCCGTGCAGGCATAATTTAAAATCAGACCTCACCCCAGGCCCCCTCTCCAAAGGAGAGGGAAAAAGAGGCGAATGATTACATTACATGTTATCAAATACAACAACATCTCTTACTTCTACGGTGCCGCCATACGGAAGATCGGGACAAGCCTTGGCTATTTCCGCAGCAGCTTCCAGGCTATCCGCCTTAACTATAAAATACCCACCGATCATTTCCTTGCTTTCGGCAAAAGGGCCGTCAGTAATCACTGCTCCTTTACCAACCAGTTTACCAGGCTCCGGCGTTAAAGCTTCCCCGGCGGTATAAATACCTTTGCTTTGTAATTCTCCCACCCATTCAAACCATTTTTGCATTTGCTGTTGGGATTCTTCCGGAGATAATGTTGCGGCATCACTTCCACCGCGAAAAATAAGCATGAAATTTTTCATTTTTTTTTGATTTTGTTTTCACTAATAGGTTTACAAGGATATGACGAATGGCTTTTTCAATCGCAGACAAAATTTAAAAATATTTTTTGAGTATGTTTTTTATTTGATGAAAGGTATGAAGGTGGGAAGGTGGGCTTGTGTTCAATCATAAAAACAAAGTTTGATCAATTTATTCATGCTAATTCCCAAAAGGAAGAAACGTATATTGTAACCGAAACCATGTGATCAAAGTATGCCGTTCAGAGAAAACATGATCTATAATGCGGAAGATTGCAGGCATCTGCAATTGGAGGAGCAGGAGTATGAAAACTGTACTTTCAATCATTGTGATCTTTCCAATGGCAGCTTTTATGCTGCAAAATTTATCGACTGTGCATTCAACGACTGTAATCTCAGCCTCGTTAAATTAACCGGTACTACTTTTCGTGATGTAAAATTTACAGGCAGTAAAATGCTAGGGCTTTTGTTTGAAGACTGCAGCAAATTCGGGCTTTCCTTCAGTTTTGATCATTGCATATTGAATCACTCCTCCTTCTATAAAACAAAACTTAAAAAAACGATTTTTAAACACTCGCAATTACAGGAAACCGATTTTACGGAGTGTGATCTAACGGCTGCTGTTTTTGATGACTGTGATTTTTTCAATGCAAAATTTGCCAACACAATTTTGGAAAAAGCAGACCTGAGAACAGCTTATAATTATTCAATTGATCCGGAAATAAATAAAATAAAACAAGCTAAATTTTCTGTCCACGGCATTGCGGGACTTTTGCATAAATACAATATTGTAATTGAACAATAATAATACACAAAACACGGGTGTATTTCAAATTCGCAGGCGAGTGAGAATGTCCACCCATAAAGTCTATCGGCAGGATTGTCCTCATCTCAAGTGTCCGAAATTTAAAATAGCCGTAACTCAATTTCAATTATCAACTTCAAACAAAAAAATAAGCTAATAAGGTTTGTTATATCGATGGCATTAATTGTTACTAAGGTTTCGAACACTTCAGGTATTTCTCAACCGCTGGAAATTATGAAAGCGAAATTTGAAACGCATCCCACAACACAGTGCATTATTGGGTTTACCTTTGCTGATACATCAAAAGTATCAGCTTTATATAACATATAACGAGTGACAAATTTTTAAGCATTAAATAATTTTGAATTGCATCTTTCCTTAAATGTTTCGGATTTCTTTGCATAAACAACTTTAATTATAATTAATTATGGATACACGAAGAGCGTTTATACGAAAAGCAATGATGTTAACCGGGGCTGCAGGTGTTGCCACATTACCTGCTTCCATTCAAAAAGCAATGGCGATAGATCCTGAAGTGGGAAGCACTTTTTTTGATGCTGAACATATTGTTTTATTGATGCAGGAGAACCGTTCCTTCGATCATGCATATGGAACATTAAGAGGCGTTCGCGGATTCAATGATCCGAGAGCGATGAGGCTGCCAAATAACAATGCTGTTTGGTTGCAAACCAATGCCAAAGGCGAAACGTATGCTCCTTTCCGGCTCGATATAAAAGACACCAAAATTACCTGGATGGGTTCTTTGCCACACGGGCGGGAGAGCCAGATCCCTGCAAGAAACAATGGCCGTTATGATAACTGGCTGGAAGCAAAAAATCCCGGTGGCGATTATGCGAACATGCCTTTGACCATGGGTTATTATACAAGAGAAGACATACCTTTTTATTATGCGCTGGCAGATGCATTTACGGTTTGCGATCAGAATTTTTGTTCTTCATTAACCGGTACAGATCCTAACCGTTGCCACTTCTGGACCGGCACCATAAGATCAGCACAAAATCCAGATGCAAAAGCTTATACTTTTAATGGAGATATTGAAAATGGCGTGGATTGGAAAACATTTCCTGAACGGCTGGAAGAAAATGATATCTCATGGAAAATATATCAGAATGAAATAAGCATTGATGTTGGCTTTACCGACGAAGAAGACAGGTGGCTGGGAAATTTTGGCGATAATACAATTGAATATTTCAATCAATACAATCTTAAGTATTTAAAAAGTTATATTGACTATTTGCCAAAGCGTATAGAATTATTACAGGCAGATATCAAAAGCCTCCAGGCAAAATTGCAATCATTACAAGCTGATAGCAAAGAAAATAAAGACGCCTCACAAGATCTAAAATACAAACAGCAATGGCTGCAGACAGCGAAAGAAGATCAAAAAAAATATACACAATCTTCATTTGATAATTTGGCGACGCACCACAAAAACATACATCAGAAAGCCTTTGTTACAAACACAGGCGATCCGCATCAGCGCCAATTGATCCCGCTGAATTATACAGATGACACCATTAACCGCGAAATAAGTATTCCAAAAGGCGATGTATTGCACCAGTTCAGGAAAGACGTTGAAAGCGGCAATTTACCAACAGTTTCATGGCTGGTGGCGCCGCAGAATTTCTGTGATCACCCCGATTCGCCCTGGTTTGGCGCATGGTATCTTTCTGAAACAATGGATATCCTTACAAAAAACCCAGATGTATGGAAGAAAACAATTTTTATACTGGCTTATGATGAGAATGATGGCTATTTTGATCATGTGCCGCCGTTTGTTGCACCTGAACCTGGCAAACCTGAAACAGGTATTGTGTCGGAAGGTGTTGATACAAGGCTTGAACAGGTAACGATGCAGGATGATGTTCCCGGACCAATAGGTCTTGGATACCGTGTGCCGCTTGTAATAGCTTCGCCGTGGAGCCGCGGTGGTTATGTGAATTCACAGGTGTTTGATCATACTTCCGTATTGCAATTCCTTGAGTTGTTCATTAATAAAAAGTTCAATAAAAATATTAAAGAGACAAATATTAATACATGGCGCCGCGCTGTATGCGGTGATCTTTCCTCAGCGTTTCATACCTATAGCGGAGAGAAAATTGAGTCCCTGCCGTTTGTAAAAAAAGACCCGTTCATTGAGAGTATTCATAAGGCAAAATTTAAAAACGTTCCTTCCAATTATAAAAACCTGACGGCTGATGAAATTGAGCTGATCAATAAAGCGGCACACAATTCACCTTACATGCCACAACAGGAAAAAGGCATGCGCCCTGCCTGTGCTTTACCTTATGAATTATATGTGGATGGTAATTTCAGCAACGACAAACAAACATTCGAAATAAATCTGCAGGCAGGAAATAATATTTTTAAAAACGTAGCCGGCTCTCCATTTACAATATATGCACGCAATTATTTGAGTAAAGATTTTATCACCAAAAATTATGCAGTTAAAACAGGCGATAGTTTAAAAGATAACTGGCGCATAAAAGATTTTTCAAACAATAATTATCAACTGGAAGCGTATGGGCCAAATGGATTTTACCGCCAGTTTAAAGGCAGTGATAAAGATGCTGACCTAAATATTTTATTGAATTATGAAACTGATTCAAATAATACACCAACCGGCAATGTTGTATTGCAATTGAAAAATAACAGTAATTCAAATCTTACCATTGATATAAAAGACAATGCTTATAAAGCCGCATCCATAACAAAACAATTAAATGCAAACGCTCAGCAAAATGTTGTTATTGATCTAAATAAAAGTTTCGGATGGTATGATTTGTCAATAAGCATAAAC
Organism: Parafilimonas sp.; assembly: GCA_036274175.1. Lineage (GTDB taxonomy): Bacteria > Bacteroidota > Bacteroidia > Chitinophagales > Chitinophagaceae > Parafilimonas. The sequence goes on along the minus strand of DASUGF010000074.1, from coordinate 31,574 downwards.
GGCAACTCAGTTTTTGAAAAAAGATATGCCGGCCATGTGGAGACAGGCAGGGAAAGCAAGAGCGACCCGGTGATGAGTGGAGTTTAAAACTTAACATCCGTAAGATTAAGAGAATTTATTTTTCTTCCAGCGCAGGCATAAGGAACGTAGTCACTTCTGGCGTATGATGTTCTTTCGTCATAATTGCCGCAGCTTTTTGTACAATCTCCGAATGTTCCGCCGATACATCATGCTGCTCCTGTATATCCTTATCCAGGTCGAACAATGCTATTTTCATATTGCCTTTCATAATATCCAAACGAACGGCTTTCCAGTTATTCATTCTTACTGCCTGCTGTCCTCCGTATTCAGGAAATTCCCAGTATAAATATTCATGTTGCCGCTCCTGTTTATTGCCTGATATTTCCGGCAATATGCTTATACCATCAATGTTTTTTGGTGGATTTATTTTTAGCAAATCACAAAGCGTCGGCATTATGTCAATCGTAGCACAAATTAAATCAGACGTTGAACCCGCTTTTATTTTACCAGGCCATGAAACAATAAACGGTTCACGAATACCGCCTTCATGCACAAACCCTTTTCCCCATCCATAGCCATTTTTAAAAGGCTGTGTGCTGTTAAAGAAATCCGGGTCAACGCCGCCGTTCCAGGCAGGACCATTATCACTGCAGAACATAATGATGGTGTTGTCATAAATACCTTTGGATTTTAATTCGCGTATTATTTGTCCAACCTGTTCGTCTAATGTTGAAATCATTGCCGCATAAGTTGCATGCGGATAACGGCATGGAAAATAGCTACCTCCTAAAAATGGTTTTTCATCACCGAATTTTTTATGGTAATAATCCACCCATTTTTTTGGCGCCTGCAGTGAGAGGTGCGGCAATGGGGAAGGATAAAATAAAAAGAAAGGTTTACCGGCATTTTTATCAATGAAATTGAGCGCAGACCTGATCAAAAAATCAGGTGTGTAATCTTGCTGCTGATAGATAGCATAATTTTTTTCATCCAATGAATCAAGGCCTGCAGGAAATTTCACATTTGGATCTGCTACTTTATTATTTAAGGGAACCCTGTTCCCGTTTTCCCATAAGTGCCCGGCGTAATAAGTATGATCCTGGCGCTGGCAAATAAACCCGTAGAAATAATCGAATCCTTGTTTGTTTGGTGTTCCTGTTGTCAATGGCGCGCCAAGCCCCCATTTTCCTACTATACCTGTTGTGTAACCTGCGGCTTTCAATACTTCTGCTATGGTAAGCGTTGAATCAGGGATCGGCCGCTGTCCTTCCAAAAATGGATTTGCTTCCATTGCAGTAAAATTCCATACATCGCCTCTTGCGTCCCATTCATCATTGCCTCTTATATAGGCCTTGCCGGAATGAATGCCTGTCATTAATAAATATCTTGATGGCGCACAGACAGGAAAAGTATAATGCTGCGTGAACCGCATCCCGCTTTTTGACAATGCATCAATGTTAGGCGTTTCAATTTTTTGCTGGCCATAACAACCCAATTCTCCATAACCCAAATCATCTGCCAGAATATAGATGATGTTCGGCTTGTTGTTAGCTGTTTGAGCGAAACTATCAGCACATAATATACATGAAATATAAAGCAACAAGAATGTATTTATATGTTTGAAAGATTTGTTAGTAGTATGCAATCGAATGATCAATCGCAGGCGTTTTATACTGGTTGACATGCCGGTAAAATTATAGTGAAAACCGATGAGCAACACAAAAGATTTGTTGTTCACCACAGTATAGCTTATTTCGGGATTTCGTGATTTAGAGATTTTGAGATTGACTTTTAAAATACGATCACGGATCAAATCACGAAATCTCAAAATCACTATACCAGCAATCGCTTTAATTATTATAACTGATATATTTTTTAATGGCGCGGTTATTCACCAGGTTTATCAGCAACAATATTATTGCCGCCGCAATGATGGCATAATAAGAAATGTATCGACTGATAAAAATGTTTTGCGCAGCAAGTACTTTTTGAAGTATGAATTGCAGTGCTGCGATAACAGCAAGTGCAACAACAACGGTAATAATGTTTGCAGGTAAAAATTGTTTGCGCAAAAAACTTTGCAACTGTTTGGGTGCAGTGCCCAGCGTAATGAGTAAATAAATTTCTTCTTTAGCAGACGCAATGGCAAGTTGTATAAAAAGTGTAAGCACTATTAAAGCAAATAAGAACATCAGGCCACCCATCACCCACGAAATAGCTACTACTGTTGTAATGACACCCCGGTATTTTTCAAATCTTGTTTTTTGAGCGCTTGTTGAAAGGTGATGCTTTGCAAAATAATCCGCCAACCCGGAGCCGGATGCATCTTTTGTTTGAATGATAACACGCGAAGGTTGCTGGTTTACATCGGTGCCAAATTTTTTGTTGGCCCAATCCATAAAAGGCTGTGGCACTAATACAGATGAAATTCTATCACTGAATCCAACCACTTTGCCGTAATAATTTACCGTGCCCGTTGGTGTTTGTATGTTTATCTGGACAGGAAGGCTGGTGATGAGGTTCTGCGAAAGCTGCGGCAAATGCTGTGATTGCGCAAACCCGAAATTATACATGTCAAGAAACATATTCGGAATGATCATCGGAATGAAATTGCTGGTCTCATTCCACTGCCATGCCGGCGTATTTACATCTAAAAATTCATCAGGCACGCTTTCAAAAAAGAAATCGCTGTAAAAAGGAATTTGCTTACTGATGCTTTGCACACTTACCCTGAAGCGGCTCGGGGTAAGTGTTCCTATCTTTTCAACAAAAGGTTGCTGTTTCAGGTCATTTATTTCTGCAGTGGAAAGCGTAGCTACGCCGATATTTTTATCCGTTAATGTTTTATTCACAACCAAAAAATCTGCAATACTGTCCTGGCTGGTTTTGCTGTATAAAATTTGTTGATAGTTGGCCTGAATTTGCACCGCAGCCAATATTAACAGCAATCCAATAAACAATCCAACAACGGCCATTGTGTTGCGGTTGCGTCCGCTTGTGCGAATAAGTTTTTTTAAGATTGTGTTCAGCATAGACCTCACCCCCAATTCCTCTCCAAAAAGAGGGCTGGGGAAGTTTACAGATTCAAGAACCCTGTGTACTTAAAATGTTCATCATCCTCAAGGTCAGTTAATATAAAACCGGCATTGCGTTTTTTGCATTCAGCTTCAATTAAAGCCGCCGCCTTATCAATATTATTTTTATCGAGATGACTGAATGGTTCATCCATTATCAGCCAGTCAAAAGGCTGCATTAAAGAACGAAGGATAGCAATACGTTGCTGCTCGCCATAACTGCACACCGATGCTTTTTGATGTAATACAGAAGCTATGCCAAGCTGTTCAGCCATATTATCAATCATCCTGCTTTCATACAACGGCTGCTGCAATACGCGCTTCAATTCTATATTTTCTCTCGCTGTAAGATTAGGGAATAAACGCAGATCCTGGAAAATGATACTGATATGTTGTTGCCTTAATAAGGCAAGTTCATCAGCGTTTACTAAAGACAAACTCTTTTTATTCCATACAACATTGCCTTCAAAATCTTTTCGCAGTTTATAAATAATATGTATAAAAGTTGTCTTGCCAACGCCGCTCGGCGCTTTTATTTTTATAAATTCTCCCTGCTCAAATTGCAGGTTCTTATTCCATACACCGGAATCGCGTTGAAGCAATTTATCTTTTAAAGGGATTGGAACAATGTTTTGTAATTGCAGTTGCATGCTGTTATTGGTTCGCTAAGCGATATTGGATTTATATCCTTTCCATCCGTACCAGGCTACAATTACAAAACAAAATAAAGGAATGATGTAAGATTGTGCCGTGCTCTTTTCTGAAAGCAGGCCCATAACGTACGGCATAAATGCACCGCCCGCAATTGACATGATGATGAAGGATCCGCCACGTTTTGTATTATGGCCAAGATTTTTTATGCCCAGTGCGAAAATGGTGGGGAACATAATACTCTCAAAAAAGAAAACTGCCATCAATGAATATACTGAGATAGTGCCTTTATCGGCAACAACCACAGCACACAGAATAATATTGATGATTGCATAAAGGGTAAGTAATTTATTAGGCGCTATTACCTTCATTAAAGCGGTTCCTGCAAAACGGCCGATGGTAAATAATACCAAACTCACCGATAGAAAATAAGATGCTTTTGCATTATCAATCGACTTATCCGCTTCTGTGCAATAATTGATGAACAATGCAGCAATGCCAACCTGGGCAGCCACATAAAAAAATTGTGCAATAATGCCGCCAACAAAATTTTTATGGCTGAATAAAGGCTTTATATCCTGCTGCACATCATCCACCAATGCGGCTTCCTTTATTTCGGGCAACGCTGTTCTCATGAACAGGAGGGCCACAAAAAAAACTACTGCGGCAATGGCGAGATAAACATATTTCACCGTATCAAGATTGCCTTCACCGCCTGCTGCAAAAAAAAGTTTGGCTCCGATGATTGGCCCGACGAAAGCACCCACACCATTAAAACTCTGCGAGAGATTCAGCCGGAATTCTGATGTTTCGGGTTTGCCTAAAACGGTTATATATGGATTAGCTGCTGTTTCTAAAAAAGTAAGTCCGGAAGCAAGAATGAACAATGATAATAAAAAGAAATTATAGCTTTCCATTTGAGCCGATGGAAAAAATAATAAAGCGCCCAATGTATATAATAACAACCCGGTGATGATACCCCTTTTATACCCGTATTTATTCATGAATAAACCGGCAGGTAAAGCAATTAAAAAATAAGCGCCGAAGTATGCTCCCTGCAACAGTGTTGATCTTGTTTTAGTAATGTTTAACAACTCCTGGAAATGTTTATTCAACACATCCAAAAGCCCGTAAGCAAGACCCCATAAAAAAAACAAGCTGGTTACTAATATTAACGGAAAAAGAAAATTGGTTTTCCCTGCGTCAACAGAAATTTTTGCATTGGTAGAAGCAAGTGCCATGATAAAATTTTAAATATTTTTCGTTTGAATTCAGGCAAAAGATAAAAACAGATTTGTAAATCGCTGCAATTATTTACAAACTGTATGATAAAAGCATTTTCATTATTGATACTGTCTCTGCGTCAGCGTTATTCAAGTAAGCTTATTAAAATTCCATTTGCTTTTGAACCAGTCTTCAATTTTTAAATCTTCTATATTTTCAAAATCTGTGATATTATCTGTCACTAATACTAACTTATTCTCCGCAGCAGTTATACCAATCAAAAGGTCAAACTCGTCGTGCATTGGTTTTCCCATTTTTCTTAGCCTAACCTTCTCTTTTGCATAGCGTTTAATACATCCATAAATGGGAATTATCGAAAGGCCATTAATAAAATCATCAACTGCTTTATGAGATGTTAAAGGGTTCTCGCTATTTTCTGCCTGACCTTATTTGACTCACAATTTCTTCCGCTGATTTTGAGGAAGCAAATGCACCGAACGATTTATAAAATTTTCTTTCTATACTTTTCTTTTTGGCCTTTAAGGATTTTGATAGGTTTTCTATAAGTTCTGTTTTGCTTTCCGGGCTTAACCCTTCTAATAGCGCCGAATAAACCTCAACAATATGTTTGTCTGTGAATGTCATTTGTTTTACGCTAAGTTACAAAGTTTGATTTTTAGCCACGGCCGTGGAATATTGCTATAGACACTGAATCTTTATATATCGCCTACATCCTGTATGCAACAACATTTGACAGGATGCCTATGTTCTCAATGCCTATCTCAATTTCATCTCCTGCATTTAAGGTAAAATCATTTGGAGGAACAATGCCGGTACCCGTCATTAAAAAACAGCCGTGCTCAAAAACAAATTCCCGAAACAAATATTCGGCAAGCTCAATGAATTTTCTTTTCATACGGTTCAACTGTATAGAACCGGTAAATGCATCAAGCCCGTTACGTTTAATATTTATACTGAGGGTTGTATCCAAAGGAATTTCTTGTTCAGGCACATATAAACAAGGGCCGAGCGCAGCGCTTCTTTCATACATTTTTGCCTGTGGTAAATACAAAGGGTTTTCCCCTTCAATATCCCTTGAGCTCATATCGTTACCAACTGTATAAGCCTGTATTTTTCCTTTTGAATTAATGAACAAAGTAAGCTCCGGCTCCGGCACATTCCATTTTGAATCTTTTCGTATGAACACTTCTTCTTTATGTGCGGCAATGCGATGCGGTAATGCTTTGAAAAATAATTCAGGTCTGTCTGCATTATATACTTTGCTGTAAAAATCGGCGCCGCCTGCATCTTTACTTTCTTCCATCCTGGCATCGCGGCTGCGCAAATAAGTTACACCTGCGGCCCATAATTCCTGCTTACTTATCGGTGCAAGAATTTTTATGTCATTCCAGTCAACATCAATTTTATTGCTTGTTTGTGTTGATAAATATTGATGCAGATTATCATGATTGATCAATTCATCAAAATCTGTATGCAATAAAAAATTACCTTTTTCATTTTCGAGTATGATACCCGCAGATGTTTTAAAAAGTTTCATAGTTTGACCTCACCCCGCACTCCTCTCCAAAGGAGAGGGACAAGGGACTTTTATAGTTTTAAAAAATGATTATGATATTAAGATGTTGTGTGGGCATTTTTATTCACATGAATTGTCTATCAATTTACCAATTTTTTACGTCGTCTAAATCAACATGAATTAATTGTTGTACTAAAGTTTTTAAAGATGAATAAGCACCTTGTAAATGTATTGTTGTTTGATGATATTCCTGCATCTCCCCGGGTTTCAATTCTTTTGCCGGTGAGGAAGATTCTATTTCATAAAATGGCCCCATCTGGCTGCCATCCTGCAAAGGCCCATCATTGTAAGAATTGATAACATCCCCGCTGAAAGGTTGTTTCTGTAATTCCCATTTCGAGTTTACATACATACCGTCTTTATGTACTTCAGGAATTAAAATAGTTAACACATCTTTTTTGAAATCGTAACTGCATGCCATGGGTTTCGCAATAACAGGTTTAAGGCCAAGTTTGCCTCTCGATTTTCCATCACAACGGAAATACAGCACGCTGTCTTTTACAATTAATCTTGATGAATCTATCTTTCCAAAATAATCATCTGTTATAAAATCACGCGCTTTTTTTTGCAGAGAGAATGGAATAATCACTTTTGTTTCTTCTGTTGGTGTAAACATCCCCAACAGCCAGACAGAAAGCAAACCACTGTCTTTTTTCCAGGCATTATTACCCGTGTTTTTTATTTGATTATTTGTTTCATACGCTACGGTTTTAATATCATCCGGAATGGATGTGCTCAATTTCTCACCAATGGCATTCTTATCTAACAAATGAATACTTCGTGTTATAGCAAGATCGAATGTTGTACCTGTATAATTAGTTATTGAAGAAGAAACAGAGAACGTTGCAGAGGTTTTATCTGACTGATCAACTTTATATGCAACCGTGTCGATCAATGCGGGAACCTGCCAGTGTGCAAAATCAAAAGGATCATTTTTCTTAAAGTAAATAGAATATTGCCCGCCCTCCGGGCCAAGCCAGAATCTTTCTTCACCGCCAACAGGGTTGAATTGCGTTTTCTTTACCGGGTCTTCCAATAACTTATAATTTATCCAACCGAAACTGGCGCCACTGTCACCTGCGGCGGTACTTGTAAAAACACGGCCCTGGTAATCTGCACTCAATAAAATTTTTGCGTCGCCGTTCTCAAGCTCTATAACGTTGCCTGCGTGTTTTTTCAGGAATGCAGCGTCATAACCATAGCTGCCTTTTTCATAAACAGGTTCATTAAGTGGATACATGGTATTCTCGCTATCGTTGATCTTTTTATTATTGGTATTGTTGCATGCAATTAAACTGAAAAGTAAAAAGTAAAAAGCAAGGAGCCTTATCATTAGATTTTGTTTGATTTATTATGCTACCGGCCTGACACCTTAAAAGCCCATGGCGGAGTTTATAATGAGATGCCCCTTTTCCAGGGAATGAAATCATCATGCAAACCGGCCTCAGCCTTGGCCTGAACGGCGCCATTGGCTACGTCAATTATATAGTCTAAAATTCTTTCTCCTGCCTGTTCGATCGTTTCATTCCCTTCAATGATGGAGCCTGTATCAATATCAATGATGTCATTCATTTTATTGTACAGGGTTGTATTGGTAGACAGCTTTAATACCGGTGTGATCGGATTCCCGGTAGGTGTACCCAAACCCGTTGTAAATAAAACAATGTTTGCGCCTGAGCCGACTTCTGCGGTGGTTGATTCAACATCGCTGCCGGGTGTGCACAATAAATTCAAACCCGGTTTTGAAACTTTTTCAGGATAATCCAACACATCGGCAACGGGGGAAGTGCCGCCTTTTTTTGCCGCACCGGCAGATTTTATCGCATCTGTAATTAACCCGTCTTTTATATTACCGGGGGAAGGATTGGCATAAAAGCCAGAGCCAACTTCCGTAGCACGCTTGTTATAAGTTGTCATCAGTTCCATGAACTTTTGCGCGGTAGCATCATCAACACAACGGTCGCTCAATTCCTGCTCCACACCGCAGAGTTCCGGGAATTCAGACAAGATAACCGAACCTCCCAGTGTGACCAAAATATCTGAAGTATAACCTATGGCGGGATTGGCAGAAAGACCGGAAAAACCATCGGATCCGCCGCATTCCAAACCAATACATAACTTACTTAACGGCGCAGGCTTACGTTCCATACGGTTAACTTCCGTTAATGCCACAAATGTTTTTTTAATGGCCTCACTCAACAATTTTTTTTCACTGCCGATCTTTTGCTGTTCCAGAAGTATTAACGGCTTTGAAAAATCAGTATCGCGTTTTTCAATTTCTTCCTTTAAAATAGCCACTTGTGCATTCTGGCAACCAAGACTTAAAACCGTTGCGCCGGCTACATTTGAGTGTGTGATATAACCAGCCAGCAGGCCACACAAAGCTCTTGCATCATCTCTTGTGCCGCCGCACCCCAATGTGTGGTTTAAAAATTTTATGCCGTCAACATTGGGAAATATCTTTTTGTTTTCCAGCTCGAATTCATCTTCATCAGCAAACATCAGCTCATATTCCGTGTTGCCCGTTTCATATTCACGTACCATGCGGCCCACCATGGCTTCATAAGGTGATTCTTTCGGAGCATATCCCAATGTTTTCATAAATGCTTCCCGCAGCACATCCACATTTTTATTCTCGCAAAAAACCATTGGAATTACGAGCCAGTAATTTCGTGTACCCACGGATCCGTCCGCACGGTGAAAGCCGTTAAATGTTTTATGCTGAAAAGATGCGATGGCAGGCTTATGCCATTCCGTATGTCTTTCTTTCAACTGGAAACTGCTGGAGGCATGCTGTATATTTTGTGTTGATATCAGGCCGCCCTGCGGGATAAACTTCACCGCCTTGCCCACCAACACGCCATACATGAATAGGAGATCGCCCTCGTTAAAATCATGTAAGGCGAACTTATGCTTGGCAGGAATATTTTCCCGTATTTCAACTGTCGGGAAGGCGGCGTTGCTGACCTGCTCCCCTTTATACAAAACAGTTAGAGCAACAGCGACATTGTCTTTCGGATGGATTTTTAAAACTTTTGTTTGCATAACAGTGTTAATCAGTTTGCTTAATGTTAAAGCTTGACAAAGAAAAAAAGAATCACAATACAAAAATTAATTTGTTGGTGAATTCTGATTGTATTTTAGCGTCCGCAAATTTATTTGTTTAACAGTTAACACTTTATTTAAAAAACGGATGCATCTTTTGCCGAACGGATCAACTGCACAAGGTAACAATTTGCGTGTTTTTAACGATAAATTGGACACAACCGTGATGCCACAAGGCGCCGGCAACGGCAACATAATAAAAATATCAGCAAAGTTAAGCCTGCTTATTGTGTGCTTATTGTTGTATGGAGTTTGCATGAGCCAGCAACGATTGCCTTTGGATGAGGCTATAAATATCGCACTTAAAAACAGTTATGATATTGAGGTTGCCAGGAATAATGTAGCGGCAACAGAGATCACTAATAGCTATGGTGTTGCCGGAGGATTGCCTGTTGTTTCCGGCAGTGCCAGCGACCAGGAACGGATAAATACTGTAAACCAGAAAATAAGTACAGGAGAAACCATCAACCGTAATGCGGCTGCAGGCAATACGGCCTCGGCAGGTTTGCAAGGCAGTATTTTACTATATAATGGCATGCGGGTAGTGTCCACCAAGAATAGGCTGGAGGAACTGGAAAAACAAAACCGGGAATTTTTAAATGCCACGATTGAAAATACCATTGCCACCGTAATGACGCAATATTATGATGTGGTGCGGCAGCAAAGTTATTTACGGACACTGGATACCTCGATCGCTGTAGGACAGCAACGTGTGGATATTATAAAAACCCAGCTAAGTGTTGGACTGGCGAACAATGCTGACCTGTTTCAATCGCAGCTTGACCTGAATGCATTGATACAATCAAAGAAAATACAGGAGTTGACTATTGAACAGGCAAAAACCAGCTTATTAACTACCCTTTCTTTAAAGCCTGACAGCAATATTATTATCCGGGATACCATTATTGTCGATTCGTCGCTGATGCTGGAAGACGTCATGAACAATATTTACCGAAGCCCCGATATAGTGGCTGCCAGCATGCAGGTTACCATTAATCAATTGCTGGAAAAGGAAACTGCAGCGCAGCGGTATCCTTCTGTGTATGCCTCTGCAGGGTACAATTATAACCGTTCCCAAACCGCCGCGGGTAATGTTTTACTAAACCAGAACTATGGCCCTTATATCGGGTTGAGTTTATCTGTGCCGATCTATAACGGTGGTGTTTATAAAAGACAGCAAAAAGTGGCGGAGATCAACACAAAGAATGCGCAGTTGCAGCAAAATATTTTGGTGCGGGACAACACTTCAAATGCGGTAAGAAGTTATGAAACATACCGGAAATCTTTACAGCAGTTACAACTGCAACGGGAAAGTTATGCGCTTGCCAAACAATTGCTTGACCTGGTATTGCTAAAATTTGAATTGCGTGTTGCCACTATTGTTGATGTAAAGAATGCACAGGAAAGCTTTGCCAATGCAGGCTTTCTTTTAGTGAACATGAGTTATGCAGCTAAGGCGGCGGAAATCGAGATGAAGAGACTAACGTACCAGTTGGAATTCTAACTCACAGTATTATTGCTGATTTTGAGATTTGGGGATTTTGAGATTTACATCATATTTGCGTTCAAATTCAATCAGGCCGCCGGGTAGGCAAGCGGGAGTTTCACCCGCAAGCTTCTCACAAAACCGTATGTGACATTCTCTCATCATACGGCTCGTATCATTCCTGATAACTAACTGTACCCTGTTTGCCAGTGATAAAACATCCGGGGATGTTCTTCGCTGATAGCTGCAAGTTTAATCATTGCCTTTCTTATCCCTTGTATCTCATACTTCTTTTGCAGCCACTTTGTGAGACGATAATCAATGGGCATGAGCGATCTTCTTAATCCTGACTTCCCATATAGACCAAAGTAATTTATCCAGCCTCTTCTTTATAATTCTTCCTCACTTCCTCTATCGCCTGCCTGCTGCCCTTCATCGGCCGGTAGCCATACGACTGATTATGAAACTTCTAAATAGATACAAGGGAATTTTTAACATGTATAGAACAGTATTAAAAATATATTTTAAGATTTTTGTGCGTATTCAAGCAACGAAAGCATACAAGCAGCATGATGAGAAAATGGTTTCTTGCATTCCTTATATTGTCAGTTAATAACTTAAAAGCGCAGGATTCAACGATAAGCATCTTAAAAAAAGAAGCCGCCCGCACTATTCAAAGAACAATTCCTGATACTGCTAAAAACCGCTGGATCAAAGGAGGGTTGTTTAATCTAAATGTTGCGCAAAGCTCTCTGAAAAACTGGGCTGCGGGCGGCGATCAATTTTCAATGGCCATGAATATGTACGCCAACGGCCATGCTTATTACCAAAAAGATAGGATCAGCTGGGACAATAATCTCGACATTAATATCGGGTACATTAATACAACCAGTCTTGGCACCCGTAAAAGTGATGACAGGTTTGATTTTTTATCCAAGGCAGGTTATTCTTTAAATAAAAGGGTTTCAGCATCTGCCTTGTTTGATATACGCACACAGTTTTTTGACGGCTATACTTATCCAAGCGCTGATGTGCATGTGTTTTCATCTACCTCATTTTCGCCCGGATATGTTTTATTCAGTCCTGGTTTCGATTATAAACCGGTACCCAATCTTTCATTTTTTATTTCGCCGGTATCCTCGCGGTGGGTTGTTGTTATGAACCCTACGTTGTCAAAATTAGGCGCTTACGGAGTGGATAGCGGTAAACACTTTATGAGCCAGGTAGGTGCGTTTGGTACGATAACTTTTAAATCAAATTTTACAAAAACGATCACTTATAATGCAAGAATAGACCTGTTCTCCAACTACCAGCATGATCCTGAGAATATTGACGTTTATATGACAAACCTTTTTACAGCGAAATTCGCTAAACTATTTGCAGTAACCTGGGGCGTTGATATGATCTATGATGATGATATCCGCATATTCGGACCCAAACAAAATGCACCAAGGCTGCAGATAAAATCGGTAATTGGCATCGGCATTTTGTTAAAAACAGGTTCATAGCTCACGAACGGCGCCATGCCCATTTCCACATTTCTTTCCAGGTTGGCTTTTTACCGTACATTAAAATACCGGTATGATACACTTTTGCCGCAAACCAGGCTGTACACAAAAAGCCAAGGATAAGTAAAGCCATGCTGGTGAGCAATTGCCAAACCGGAACCACATCTCCAACGCCATGAGCAATACGGGCCATCATAACGATGGGTGAGAACAAAGGGAATAAACTACCGAAAACCGCGAGGTTGCTGGCAGGATCATTTACCGCTTTGGTCATAATAACTATACCGAAGATAATAGGCATAGTTACAGGCAGCATAAGGCTTTGTGCATCCTGCGGGTCTTCGTTTACAGCAGAACCTACGCAAGCGAAAAGCGATGAGTATAAAAAATAGCCGCCCAGAAAATAAAAGAGAAAACAACCGATGATTAACGGGAAATTTATTCCTATCGAGTTATCTATTACACCGGAGTTTTTTATAACCTCCGCACTTTGCATAGCCTGGTTCTGAGAGCTGGCGCTGTGCATTGCTTCTGCAAGAGGCGGATAAATTAAAGGCATAAGAAGCGTCAGGATCACCCCAATGGCAATCCATATAATAAATTGCACCAGGCCAACTGCACCGATTCCCAATATCTTTCCCAACATCAATTGAAATGGCTTTACACTGCTAATGATCACTTCGGCAATACGGTTAACCTTTTCCTCCATAACACCACGCATAACCATGGTGCCATAAATGAATAAAACTATATATATAAGAAACCCGGCTATATAACCTATAGCATAACTTAACCCGGCTTCTTTGCCCGAATCATTTTTTCCTTCTATTGTGGAGAACTGAATATTACCCTCTTTTTTTGCGCTGTCCAATTGCGATTTTGAAATATTAAACGCAAGCAGGCGCTGCTGCTCTAAAGCGGCATTTAATTTATCTTCAATCTTGTCCCGGGATATTAACCCAACCGATTTTCGTGTAACGATATCGATTTTTGGCTTATCTAAAACTTTAGTATTACTCGGTATAAAAGCATAACCGTCGTATTTGTTATTTTCAACCTGTTGTTTTAATGTTTGCGGTGTTTCATTACTTACAAAAGTGAAATGCACATTATCATCGTTTTCAATATTCCCTTTAAAGATATTGGCATCATCGGCCACTGCGATATTATATTTTTCGCCTGAGCTGACAGAAAAATAAATGATCAGGGCATAGAGACCAAAAAATAATAATGGCAGTAATATGGTCGTAAGCAGAAATGTTCTTTTCTGAACACGCGTTAAAAATTCACGGCGCGCTATTAATGCAGTTTTGCTCATAATATATTATGCTTCAATTTTCTGAAATGATCGTGTGGCGGCTTTCGTTCCTTCTACCTGTTTAATGAATATTTCATTTAATGAAGGAAGAATCTCATTAAATGCTTCTATATTTATTTGCCTGTCAATAAAATATTTCAATACATCGTTGCTGCCAAATCCCTCGTTTATTTTTACAATAACCTTGTTGTTTTGTTTATCAATTACTTTAAAAACAAAGCTATCGATGTCTGAAGGAGTTCCGCTGAATTGTACGCTGAATTTATGTTCTTTAAAATCATTTTTCACCTGCTGCACAGAACCATCCAAAATCTTCCTTCCGAGATTAACCAATACAATATGATCACAGATCTCTTCTACCTGCTCCATCCTGTGTGTGCTGAAAATAATTGTGCTGCCTTTTTGTGCCAGGTTATATATCTCATCTTTGATAAGATTGGCATTCACCGGGTCGAGGCCACTGAACGGTTCATCAAGGATAATGAGTTTTGGTTCATGTAAAACCGTTGTCACGAATTGTAATTTCTGGCTCATCCCCTTGCTAAGATCTTCTACTTTTTTACTCCACCAGCTTTGCATTTCGAGCCGCTCAAACCAGGATTTTATTTTTTGAACCGCCTCATTGCGACTTAATCCTTTTAACTGGGCCAGGTAAACCGCCTGATCACCAATTTTCATTTTTTTATACAGCCCGCGCTCTTCAGGCATGTAACCTATCTTGACAATATCCCGAAGAGGATCAAATTTTTTTCCGTCTAAAATAACTTCGCCTTCATCAGGAAAAAATATTCCTGTTATCATGCGCAACAATGTTGTTTTGCCTGCGCCATTAGGACCAAGCAAACCAAAAATGCTACCCTTCGCTATGTTAAAGCTTATATCATCAACTGCTTTTTGGGTAGCAAAATATTTTTTCAACCCGTGAAGTTCCAGGATATTCATCTGCATTTTATTTTGCCCGGCAAAAGTAGCAGTTATATAGTTTGCAGTACTATGAAAACAAATTATTCCAGTATTGTCCGGTTAACTTGGGCTAAAGCCCGTTGGATAAGGATTTCCGCTATATAGCCCAGGCTTAAGCCTGGGGCTAGTGAAAACCAAGCCCATCAAGGGCTTTAGCCCAAGAATTAAAATTTTAGTCGGACAACAATGAAATTTTTAATTTTCAACCTCTCCGTTCAGGCGCCTTTTACAGTATCGTTGTTTTTTACCAACCTAAAAATTGTACTTCCCTATTTCACTTTTCTACCCTTCCATCGATATGTCCCGAACCTGCCCAGCCACCCGGAAATAACAGTATATAATATGTGAAAAGGTTGCATCAGGATAAACCAGATCATCAGCCGCTGCAGGGAAAAGAATTTTGACACGTTGTACATGAAGGGCATCTCAAACAGCGCTTTGGTAAGAATAAAAAGCAACCAGATAAGGAATACTTGCGGCCTGAAACAACAAATGATGAATAATATCAGTAAGGACAGGTTTGTAAAATAAACCAACAGCAACACCAGGAAAACACGTTTGTCTTTATAGCTTGTCGCCTTGCTTGCCCATCGTATGCGCTGATTCAAAAAGCCTTTCCAGTCATGCATCGGCGCTGTAGAAACGATCGCTTTCCCGCTGAATAAATAGCCAATCAGTTCAGGATATCTCATTTTTATTTTATGCATCAGCAGCATGTCATCGCCGCTGGCGATATGATCCGCATTTTTAAATCCACCTACTTCCCAAAATGCAGATTTTTTATAGGCGAGATTGGCGCCGTTACACATACTATGCGCCCCGGCATATACCGATGCAGCCGTAATACCCTGAAGGCTTAAAAAATCCAGGCACTGAAATATGGATAAAAACGAATTATCACAATGAAACATTACCGGGGCCGCAACAAAAACACGTTCGTGTTTTTGAATATAAGCATCAAATAACTGCAGCCAGCTTTGCGGCACCTCACAATCTGCATCTGTAGTAACAATCCACTCATATTTACTTTGTGCTATAGCCAGCTCGATCGCTCTTTTCTTATATGAGTTTATATTTTCATCAATTAAATTTTTTAAACTGATAAGCTGAATATTGGAAAGTGTTTTTTGTAAACGCTGAACAATTTCAGGCGTAGCATCAGTGGAAAAATCATCGGCAACAATTATTTCAAATAAATTCCGGGGATAATCATTATTTAGAATCGTTTGTATGCAGGCTTCAATATTTTGTTCTTCATTGCGGGCAGGAATTATTATAGAAAATGTTGTTGATGGTTGTGCAGAAGGCGCATCAAATAATTTTAGCTTACTAAACCAATATAAATAAACATTGATGAGTACTAAATAAAGGCAAAGCAGTATGACAGTAAGGTATATAAAAAATATAAGCACCGGCATATATCGCAAAGAAAACTACAATCAATGATTCAGCAATGCAGCGATCTCATTCGCATATTTTTCCTTCATCAACTGGTGACCTGCATTAATGACTTTTATATGAATATTTTTCGTGTTTCTGAAAACCAGGGCACGCTTACTTAAAATAATACGATCAAATTCGCCAAAAAGAAAACCGAGCTGTATATTTTTTTCAATGCACGATTGTTTAATTGCAGGCAGGTTTGGCTTAAGTTTCCGCATGAATGTCCATCGCTTATACAATAGCGCCCTCTGTTCTCTATCGTCCAAATAGTAATGCACGAATTTTAAGATGCTTTTGTTTAAAAGTTTTAGCTTACCGGCTGCATCTGCAGCCGAAAAAAACCATTGAGGTTTTTTCATGGTGTAAGCAAATAGATTATTTCCAACAGATGTCTGAGTGGTTAACCAATACCATATATTCTGATGCAAACCATCGGGCGCCACCAAAGCAACCCGTTCAATTTGCGTGGGAGTCTCCTGTATCAAATGCAATGCGGCACGGCCGCCCATGCTGTAAGCCAGTAAAGAAAATTTCATGTTGCCAAAAGGATGTATCAGTTGCAATACCGTAACCAAATCAGCCAGGGTAAAAGGCTCTTTTTCATTCCATTGTGTTTTTCCATGAAAAGGGAAATCAAGTGCATATAAAGTATACTTTACACCGAAGAGCTTTTCAAGAAACGCAAATGAAAGACCATCTTCATCATAACCATGAAAACAAAATAAAGTTTTAGCACCGCTGCCAAAAACATAATAGTTTATAACGGAAGATTTATATGCCAGAGAATGTTGCTGCATGAATGGCGAACACCTTAACAGAAAAATTTGTTTTGAAACAGTTGTTATGTGCTAAAGATATATAATTTTGAAATAGTTGCATAAACAACTATATGTCGGTAAACTACTTTAAAAGAGGAGAATTATATAGCGTAATAAACGGTATGGCAAGCACTGCTGTTGCGAGAAGACTACAAAGGAATTTTCGTAATGCCGGGCTTGATATTACGATCGAGCAGTGGACCGTATTATATCATCTCTGGAAGGAAGATTGCCTGAGCCAGCAGGAATTATGCAATCGCACATATCGTGACAAGCCAAGCATCACCAGGCTGATTGATAACCTGGAAAAACAAAAGCTGTTAAAACGCGCTTCACACAAGAATGATAAACGTATCAATCTTGTTTGTTTAACAGAAGCGGGAAAAGCCTTGCAGGACACGACATTAGATCTTGCTAATCAAACGATGGATGAAGCATTGGTCGATGTAAAAAAAGATGACATAGAAATTGTAAAAAAAGTTTTGCAACAAGTGTATGATAATCTCAACCCTTAGCTGAAAGCATATTTAATCAACTAAAAAAATAATTATGCAAACATCATTTATAAACAAATTGCAGTTTACCCCGGTGCAGGAAACAGGGGTTTTATTGAAAGGCGGTGAATGGCTGATCAGGGAAAGCGACGCTGATGATATGTTTATCAAGGAAGATTTTAGCGAAGAGCAACAGATGATAATGGATATGTGCCGGCAATTTGTGCAAACTGAAGTACATCCAATAATTGAGCGCATTGACAGTCTGGAAAAAGGGTTGATGCGTTCTTTACTAATGAAGGCAGGTGAACAGGGTTTATTAAGCACCTCTTTCCCGGAAGAATATGGAGGTCTCGGAAAAGATTTTATCACATCAACTATTATTAATGAAGGCCTGGGCGACGGATTTTCCTTCTCTGTTGCCATAGCCGCTCATACAGGTATCGGTTCATTACCTATTTTATATTTTGGAACAGAAGATCAAAAGCAAAAATATATTCCAAAGCTCGCCAGCGGTGAATGGATCGGCGCTTATGGCCTGACTGAACCCAACAGCGGCAGCGATGCTTTAAGTGCAAAAACAACAGCAAAGCTGAGTGAGGATGGAAAATATTATTTATTGAACGGGCAGAAATGCTGGATAACCAACGGCGGCTTTGCAGATGTGTACACGGTCTTTGCTAAAGTGGATGGCGATAAGTTCACAGGCTTTATTGTTGAGCGCGGTTTTGAAGGATTCACCCAGGGACCGGAAGAACATAAAATGGGTATCAAAGGTTCTTCCACGGTGCAATTGTATTTCCAGGATTGCAAAGTGCCCGCTGAAAATGTGTTGGGGGAAATTGGCAAAGGGCATCTGATCGCATTTAATATTTTAAACATTGGCAGGTTAAAATTATGTGCCGCCACAACCCAGGGCTCAAGGAGCGCTTTGAACATGGCTGCTCAATATGCCATAACAAGGGAACAATTCAAAACCTCTATTTCAAATTTTGGCGCCATTAAAGAAAAGCTTGCTGAAATGGCCATACGCGTGTGGGCCTGCGAGACAGCTTTATACAGAACGGCTGCATGGATCGAAGAAAAACAAAAGGAACTGGAATCTGCAGGCAAATCGCATGCAGAAGCCTTATTAGGCGCAGCCGAAGAATATGCGATCGAATGTGCCATTCTAAAAGTATATGGCAGCGAAGTATTGGATTTTGTGGCAGATGAAGGCGTTCAGATACACGGCGGAAACGGCTTCAGTGATGAATACCTGATCTCCAAAGTGTTCAGAGACAGCCGTATAAACCGCATCTATGAAGGTACCAATGAAATAAACCGGCTATTGATCTTAGACATGACATTAAAGCGCGCTATGAAAGGAAGGCTTGACCTGATGGGCCCTGCGATGGCTGTTGCCGGCGAATTAATGAGTATTCCTGATTTTAGTGATGGAAATGAGGGGTTGTACGATGAGCAGAAAAAATACATCGCTAATTTCAAAAAAGCAATACTGATGGTGGCAGGGGCCGCAGTGCAAAAACTCATGATGAGCCTTAACAAAGAGCAGGAAATCCTGATGCACATAGCTGATATGACCATTGATACATTTCATGCGGAGAGCTGTTTGCTGCGATTGATAAAACTCAGCGGGCAACGCGGTGAGGAAAGCGTGTCAATCCAAAAAGATATCGTAAACTCCTTTATTTACGATGCAGCAGACCGAATAAACAAACATGGTAAAGACGCCCTGAATGCCTTTGCGGATGGTGATGAGTTAAAGATCATGCATATTGGTTTGAAACGGTTTACAAAGGTTCAGCCATTCAATTCAAAGGCTGCAAAAAGAAGAATTGCAGAAAAAATGATCTCCGCAGGGCAGTTTGCCTTTTAGATATTGTTCCTTTTTCTACGTAATCAAAATGTAAAGGAGTTTCTTACCGGCAATTCTTGCAGATACCATTTACCAACACATTGGTTTGATGCACAGAAAATCCTTTGGGAACGTTTACTTCAGGCATATTTACATTGTCAAGACAATAGGTAGTGCCACATGTATCACACAAAAAATGTACATGGTCGTCATGATGATGGCCTTCACTACAGGCTTCTTTACATAAAGCATACATAATGGAATTATCCGCAGTAGGTATAGTGTGGATTATACCTTTATCGACAAATGTCTGCAGCGTGCGGTAAATAGTAACACGGTCGAAATGTTTGCCGCTTAGCCTTTCAATATCAGCATGGGAAAGCGCTTTCTGATTTTTCTGAAAAAGCTCTAAAATTTTCAGCCTGTTATCCGTGATACTAAGCTGGCTGTGTTTCAATATGTCAATAACCGCTTCTTTCATATTATTAGTTTGCAAATGAAGTTCCTGTTGCAGTGGTTGAAGGCGGTGTTCTTTCTTTCAGCAAAGCTTTAATATTTTCTTCCATCAGTTTTACATCGGCGGGTTTTAAAGCATCATAAACCTGCCCGCGAACATTACCGAATTTATCCACCAATGCTATAAACTGTGAATGCAAAAACTGGTCATTAATGTTTCCAACATTATTGTTAGGATCATCAATTAAATAACTATTCCTTGCAGCAAGGTAAAGACTGTCTTTTCTTCCTGTTAAAAAGATCCATTTATGCGTATCCACTTTCATTGAATCGGCATAGTGCTTTAATTGGGCAGCGGAATCTGTTTCAGGATCGCATGTATGGGAAACAATAAGAAAATCCTGCTCGTTTTTAAACTGATCATAAACTTTGTCAAGATTCTTATTCATGATAGGGCAAACGCCTTTGCAGGTTGTAAAAAAGAAATTTACCGCACAAACTTTTCCGGCCATATTTTTCTCACTAAAAGACTTGTTATCCTGCGTTGTAAATTCAAAGGGCCTTACATAACTAATTACCGGCGATTTTGACCTCCACATATCTGTGCCGGCAAATACCGCAATAAGAAACCCTGCTGTTAGTACAACAAAAAATATTGTATAACCAATTACTTTTTTACCCATGCAGCAAAGTTATAAAAGCCTTAAACAATTAATTGTTAACGAAATTAGTTTTGCAACATTGTTGCAAATGAATAATTTTGTCTCACACATGATAAAGACATTAAGAAAGATCAACCTTGATACAATAGGAATTTCCGCTTCATTGCTTTGTGCTATTCACTGCGCCATTCTGCCTTTGTTTTTCACAAGCCTCCCCTTATTCGGGCTGGAAATTTTACATAATAAGACTTTTGAATACATTATGATCGCGCTTGCCGGGATAATCGGTTCGTATGCTTTGTACCATGGATGGAAAAAGCATCACCATAAAATATGGCCATTGCTTATTTTCTTTTCCGGGCTGGTGTTTTTAATCATGAAAGAAATTTTTGTTTCGGAGGAATTGCTACTGCTGGTGCCTGCTGCTGCACTGATCATCGGTGCACATATTTTGAATTATTTCGATTGCAGGAAGGCCAATCATTGCCACAATACGGATTGTAATCACGAGCACCTGTTGGGATAACTTTTCAGATTCCTTTGTCACTTTGAATTGGCCGATCTAAGCTCATCCATCTGCACATTACGTGAAAAACTTTCTTCCAATGAAATAATGGTGTCGGTTCGTTCTATACCTTTTATTTTTTGCAGTTCGTCGTGCAATACAAATTTTAACTGGCCGATATCCTTGCAAACAACTTCTGCAAACATGCTGTAATTTCCCGTTGTATAATTAAGGCGTACGATCTCAGGGATCTTTTTTAATTCCTTTGCCACGGTATCATACAGCGAGCTTTTCTCAAGATAAATACCGATAAAGGCGATCACATCATAGCCCAATATCTTATGATCAATATGCAGTTTTGTGCCGCGTACAATACCCAATTCCTGTAATTTTTTTATCCGGACATGAATAGTGCCCCCGGATACAAATAATTTTTTTCCAAGATCGGCATAGGAGATGTTCGCATTGTCCATCATGGCCTGTATGATCTGGAAATCGAGTTTGTCAAGATTTAATTTCTCTGCCATTTCTTTAGGAGTTTTTAGAAAATATTCAACCAAAAATATAATTTATTGAATATTTTCTATAATTTAAAAAATTAACTTGAAAAATTTCTACAGAATACACTTTCGATGCTAATATTGCATCAGCAAACGCAAATAGTTCTTTATATACTGTGGGGTGATGAAACCTTTGGCAGACATGCCCTCTCGTCTCGGGGGTGGGGATCACAGGATAAACATAGTGTAGAGCCGACGTTACTTTTGGTAAGGCCGACCAGGGTTGACCACTAAACTTTGCACTACGGCTAACTGCCCCGTGGAGGTTCGAATCCTCCCCCTACAGCTTTGAAAAGCCTCAACTTTTTGATTATCAAATGGTTGGGGCTTTTTTGTTTTATGATACTGTCTTTATTGATGTTCTTTAGCAAAGGCTTTTTTATTTAAGCTAACTTTTTAGAAAAGCATCATATGCAAATCACGGAATACAGCATTTTTGGTTGTACTTAGAAATTTATTACTTGTCATAATGAGCCTCTTTACGTTTTCGGGTTGATAAATTTTAATATGATACCAAATCTTTAGATTAACCAATTTATTATGTGTCATAATATATCTTTTATTAAATTTATTTCAAAAACTTATGGAAATTATTGAACCCAAACTACCTCCTCCAGATCAATTTAAAATTCGATATGCTGTTTTAGTGGTTGGCTTTATAATATTGAGTTTGGCGCTTCTGATAATATATTTGGTTGATAAGCCAAATCAACAACATATCAAACTTGCTGATTATATTTCGATGGCATCCTTTGGTTCTGTCACAATTGGCCTCATTTATACAGCAATATCTTTCCAATATAGTTATAAGGTTGATCTCATAAAAGCGGCAAGAGAAGAAAAGCGTTTACTTGAGCAAGGAAAAAGAGAAAATCAACTTAAAAAAGAAGCTGAGTTTGCAGAAAAAGAGCGAATGAAAAGTTTAGAAGAAAAAGAAAACGCTATTGCTCAAAAACAAGATCGTATTTACCAACAGAAGACTGAACTGAACGAAAAACATCACAAGCAAATTTTGGAAAACACTCGAATTCGAATTGATTATGATAAATTAAAGTTTACTGTTGAAATGTGTGCTATTTGGTACAGGGGTGATATGGCACTAAATGTTGAAACATCAAAGAGACTTATCATGCCTTATAAAGACAAACTTAATCATCCGGATCAATTAGAAAGGTTTAAAAATCAATTAGATTCTAATGATGGTTTTGAACAACGAAAGTCATTAATCGCGGTTTTAAATTACTTGGAATTGATATCTCATTTAGTTACAAAAGATGTTTTAGATAAAGATTTTGTTAAAGCTAACTTTCAAACTATTTTTATTCATTATTTCAAGCATGTGGCTGCTTTTATTAAGTCCAGGCAAATTGAAGCACCAAGGGTTTATCGTGAATTTATGAGTTTGGCGGAAGATTGGCATAGAAATTCTAATTAATTATTCAAAAAAATATTACCTTTATCGTATTAAAAAATCATCTAATGAAAACAATAATTAAGCATTACGATTTTGAAGGTCTTTAATTCTATAAGATTACTATTAATCACAAGCAAAACCTCCGAATTGGGGGTTTTGTCATTTATAAATTCAGATAGTCTTAAATATCCTCAATAATTTCAAGATATTATTTGTCACTAACCCTTCTTAAGCAAGAGGTGTAAGCACATGAGACTGATCTCATTCAGCCAAGATTCGACTTTGACAAATTCAATTCTAATCGACCTGCCGTCTGAGATAAATGATAATGACCACTCTCACTCATTCAAATTATCCATTTGCCTTATGTTCTGTTTCTACAAAAGGATTATTTATTTATAATTTTCATCATACCGCATCGTCGCCTGCTGCTCCTCAAACTGTGTAACTCCACCCGAGATCACAAACTTCATCGCCTCGGCACTGTTCATGTTAGTAAGTGGTTTTATTTTTTCCCTGGGGACAAAATAAACAACACCGGTGAGCGAGTAAGAAAGCGGTACGTACACGGCTACATGATCCATTAAACCAAATTGAGCAACATCACTTTGTGTGATAAAGCCCATACGCCAGGTATCGGCAGCATCCACACTCACCAATACAGGTTTGTCAAATTTTTTACGGTTACCGCCAAAAGCTTCGAGAAAATCTTTTACAGACGAATAAATGTATTTTATACCGGGCGTTTGTTCCAGCACTTTATCCAGCACCGATACAATCCTTGATACGATAAAGGAAGAAGAGATCCATCCCAGAAAGGTAACCATCACCACAACCAACAAAAACCCAAGACCCGGAATAGTGCGGAGCGAACCATCGGGCGTCGTCATCCATTTTGGGAAAAAACTATATAAAATATTGGGAAGAAAATTATCTACCAGGTTAAATAACCAGATTACCACATATAGTGTAATCCCGATTGGCGCTATTATAATAATACCCTGAAAAAAATATTGAATAATATTTCCGAAAGTGAATTTTTCAAAAGACCACAAACGCGTTTTCATGCTGCAAAATTGACCTCAAAACCCATAAATCAGACCGTTCAGCTAAAAATAATAAAAAAATTATTTTGGAAACTTCCGTCACAAAAGAAGTTTCCATAGTTTTGCGTCCTTTTAAGAAAAGCACCGGCATGAAGGAAAGAATACAGCAAAAAGCAGCGGAACTTTTTCGAAGGTATGGCATTCGCAGTGTTACAATGGATGAGATAGCAACTCAGCTTGGGATATCTAAAAAAACTATTTACCAGTTTTATTCTGATAAAGACACGCTTGTAAAAGATATTTTCACCGGTATTACCGATGAGAATAAAAAGAAATGCTATCATTTTAAAGATATTTCTGAAAACGCCATTCACGAACAATTCCTCGCCGGTGATTCTGCACATGAAATTTTTAATGATCTGAATTCTTCAGTGTTATTTGATCTGAACCGGTTTCATCCGAATGTTTTTGCAGAGTTTGAAAAATTCAAAAAGCAATTTTTGTTCAATACCATTAAAGAAAATATCCAGCGCGGTATAAAAGAAGGGTTATTCAGGAAGGATATTGACATCAACATCATTACCTGGCTCAGGCTTGAAATGATCTCCGGCATTTTTCATAACGAAGAAGTAATAACCGGAAAAACAAAACCGCACCGTTTTGAAGATGAAATGAAAGACTTTTTCCTTCATGGCATCTGCACCGAAAAAGGATTGAATTTAATTTCAAAATATAAGCACCAACGTCAAAAAAAATCGTCATGAATTTTATGAAATGTATGTGGCTTTCATCGTTAGTATTAAGTTCATTACAGGTATTTGGTCAGCAAACGCCTAATCAGCAAACGCCGGCTAAACATGAATTTTCCGCGAAGCAATGTGTTGAATATGCAGAAAAAAATAGTGCTATTGTACAAAATGCTTTGCTTGATATTAAGCTCCAGGAACAGCAAAACCGTGGTATCACTTCAGCAGCATATCCCCAGGTGGACGCCAATTTTACCGGGCAATACAATCCAAATGTTACCGTTCAAACCTTTCCCAATTTTATCGCCCAGGGCACATACGGCGTATTGGAAGCCGAAGGAGTAAAAAACGGCAATGGAGATCCTATTGTTTCGCCTAAAGACTTTGGTTTCATCCAGGCACAGTTTGGTACGAAATGGACAGCCAGCGTGGGCGCAACACTTAAACAGGTCTTATTCGACGGCCAGGTATTTGTCGGCCTGCAGGCCAGGAAAACTTCCATTGATTTCAGGGAACAGTCAGCAGAATTAACCAAAGAACAAATACGCATAAATATTTATAAGATCTATTACCAGCTTTCTGTTGCAAATGAACAGATAAGGCTGATCGATGCCAATGTTGCCAGGACAGACAAATTGTTAAATGACAGTCGTGAACTTTATAAGAATGGCTTCGCAGAAAGCCTTGATATTGACAGAGCTTCGGTACAGCTTACCAATTTCCAGGCACAAAAACAAAATGCACTAAACAATGTTGCCAACGGTTACCTGGGTTTGAAAGTGCTTATGGGAATGCCATTGAGCGATACTTTAATACTTACGGATTCTGTAACCGCTGAAAGCATTCAGCAGGAAGCGTTGACAGACGGCGCCTATAAATATGAAGACCGGCCTGATTACCGTGTATTATCGCTTTCTCAAAAATTACAGGAATATAATGTACGCAGGTATAAGTTAGCGAGGTATCCCACAGCTTCCTTAAATGCAGGGTTCAGCAAGCTTTCGCAGAGCAATTACTTTGACTTCTTTACAGACGTTCCATGGTTCAGCAGCTCTTATATTGGATTATCCGTTAATGTCCCGATTTTCGGAGGGTTTCTTAAGGACGCCAATATCAAATATGCACAACTTGAGTTAAAGCAAACAACTAACAATATCCAAAACCTGAAGTTGCAGATCGACCAGGATGTAGATTCTTCCATCAATAGTTTTAATAGCGCGATAACAAATCTTAATAATCAAAAGAAGAATGTTGACCTGGCCTCAAGAGTGTACGATCTTACAAAAAAGAAATATGAATCAGGTCTTGCATCCACAACAGATATATCGAATGCGCAGGCAGACCTTTCCACAGCGCAAACCAGTTATGTTATTTCTTTATTTAACGCCGTGCTGGCTAAAATTGATTATCTAAAAGCAATAGGAAAATTATGAGACATAAATTTTTAAGTATGCAAAAGCAATTTATTGGCTTGGCATTGATAGCGGTAGTTTTTTCGCTTTATTCATGCAGTGGAAAAACGGATGCTAAAACAAACGGCAGTAATACGCTTGCTGAAAAAAAGACAAAGCTTGAAGAGCTTAAAAAACAGCAGGACGCGCTCACCAGGCAGATCTCCGATCTGCAGGCCGAGATCATTAAACTTGATCCCTCTGCCAACCCGGAAAAAGCAAAACTCGTTGCTGTTCAAAAATTATCTGCCGAGGATTTTACGCATTATATCAACCTGCAGGGAAAGGTGGATGCGCAGAATATTGCGTATGTAACGCCGCGCGGACAAGGCGGCCAGGTTAAAGCAGTGTATGTTAAAGAAGGTGATTACGTGAAAAAGGGACAACTGCTTTTGAAGCTGGACGATGTTCTCATCAAACAGCAGATTAATCAGGCACAAACCCAATTAAATTATGCAAAGGATATTTACCAGCGCAGAAGCAATTTGTGGAAAGAAAACATTGGGACGGAAGTTGACTTAACCACTGCAAAAAACAATGTTGACCAGGCGCAACACCAGGTTGATTTGTTGGAGCAACAGGCAGGCTTTACAAACGTATATGCCGATATGACCGGCGTTGCAGACCAGGTAACCATACATATCGGTGAAACATTTACCGGCAACCCGGCAGCAGGCGGTTACATAAAGCTGGTCAATACGGGCGAGCTGAAAGTTATTGCACCCGTACCGGAGAATTATCTCGGCAAAGTAAAAGTTGGCAGTAATGTAAAAATTGTTTTGCCTGATATCAATGATTCTTTAATGACAAAGGTGAGTGTTGCAGGAAAGGTGATTGATCCCAATACCAGGACTTTCCAGGTGGAAGCAAAACTTCCCGCAAATGCTGTATTCAAACCAAATCAAATAGCATTTGTAAGGATTATGGATTATACCGTTTCAAACACCTTTACTGTTCCGGTAAACACTTTACAAACAGATGAGCAAGGAAAATATGTATTGGTTGCGGTGACGGAGAATGGAAAATTGTATGCCAGGAAAAAACGCGTGGAAGTGGGGCAATTGTATAATGATCAGCTCGAAATAAGAAGCGGGCTTGCGGCAGGCGATGTGTTGATAACAGACGGATTTCAGAATCTATACGATGGACAGTTGATCACTACTGCTGCAAGCTGATAGCAACAGTGCGTTGTATTGATCAATCCATGTACCTGATGACGGCACGAAACTGATTCGTAAAAACGCATCAGATATACACAATGAATGCATTTGCATAAATAATTAAACTGATCGTATGAGCTTAATAAACGACGTAAAAAACTTTAAGCAGTTTAAACCAACAAGCTGGAGTGTTACCAATAAAACCGCAATGTATCTCATCATTATATTTTGCAGCGTTTGGGGCATTATCCGGTTTACAAGTACACCAAAAGAATCATTTCCCGATATTGTCATACCTACTATTTACATACAAACGATTTACGTAGGTAACTCTCCCAAGGATGTAGAGAACCTCGTAACCAAGCCGATCGAAAAACAGATCAAGGGCATCACAGGGGCAAAGATCAATAAAATAACCAGTACCTCTCAGCAGGATTATTCTGCCATTGTAATTGAATTTGATACAGAGGTAAAAGTGGATGTGGCGCTGCAAAAAGTAAAAGATGCCATTGATAAATCGAAGCAGGATCTGCCAACTGATCTTACACAACAGCCTACAGCGTTGGAAGTAAGTTTTTCTGACTTTCCGATCATGTATGTGAATATCAGCGGCAACTATGATGTACAGCGGTTAAAAAAATATGCCGATGACATGCAGGATGAACTGGAAAATTTATCGCAGTTAAACCGGGTTGATATTGTTGGCGCACCCGAAAGGGAGTTCCAGATAAATGTTGACCGCAAACGTATGGAAGCTGCCGGTGTAAGCTTTGATGATATCAGCAACGCAGTGGCCGCAGAAAACCATGATATAACAGGCGGCTTGCTGCAGGTGGGTGATATGAAACGCACATTACAGGTGCGCGGCCAGTTTAAAACATATTTCGATATACAAAAGATTGTTATAAGAAATATTCATGGCAATCCTGTTTATCTTAAAGACATTGCCGAAATCAAAGACACTTTAAAAACCAGTGAAAGCTATGCACGGCTGGATAATAATAAAGTGATCACCTTAAACATCATAAAACGCTCCGGCGAAAATCTTATTGAAACTTCCGAGGCTGTAAAAGAGGCGGTTGCCAACATGCAGCAAACGGAGTTTCCCAAAGATTTAAAAGTCGTTATAACGGGCGACCAAAGTAAAAGAACCGAAAATTCTTTCACCGACCTGGTGAACTCGATCGTTATTGGTTTTATACTCGTGCTCGTGATACTCATGTTCTTTATGGGTGTTGTGAATGCCTTCTTTGTGGCGCTTTCTGTACCGTTGAGTATGTTTATCGCATTTGTGTTTTTGCCTTTCGCCGACCTGATCATTGGCAGCCATGTAACACTCAATTTCATGGTGTTGTTCGCCTTGTTGTTTGGCCTCGGGATCATCGTGGATGATGCCATTGTTGTAATTGAAAACACGCACCGCATATTTACACAAAGCAACGGTAAACTCAATTCAACCATATCGGCTAAAATGGCGGCAGGTGAAGTATTTGTGCCTGTGCTGGCCGGTACGCTAACCACGCTGGCGCCTTTCTTTCCTTTACTTTTCTGGCCGGGCATTATAGGCAAGTTCATGATCTATTTACCGGCGATGCTCATCTTTACACTGGCAGCTTCGCTGATCGTTGCCTTTTTGATGAACCCGGTTTTTGCAGTGGATTTTATGAACCGGGAAGAAGGAAGAAAGGAACCAAGATCGGCTATCTTTAGAAAACCATCGTTCTGGATATTTGTTTTGCTTGGCATTTTACTCGATGTATTTGGGGCAACTTTTGCAGGCAATATCTTACTGACCATATTAGTATTAATTGTTTTGAACAGGTATATTTTCGAAGACCTGATCCATGCTTTTCAAAACCGCGCCTTACCCTGGATAATGAGCCATTATGAAAACCTGTTACGCTGGGCTTTAAAAGGCAGAAGGCCGGTTGGCTTACTGGTAGGCACATTTGTTTTAATGGTTGTTTCTTTTGCATTTTTTGGGATGAGGCAGGTGCCGGTTGTATTTTTTCCGCAGGGCGATCCTAACCAGATATATGTTTATTTGAAACTGCCCGTTGGTACCGATGTTAAATACACCGACTCTATTACGCAGGAGTTAGAAAAGAAAGTGTACCATGTATTAGGCATGGATAATGGCAAGAAAAATCCTGTAGTGGAAAGTGTTATCAGTAATGTGGCTATCGGAGCAAACGATCCAAACAGCGGCGACCAAAGTGCACATTCTGAATTAGGAAGGATACAGGTTTCTTTTGTTGAATTTGCACAGCGTAATGGTGTTGGTACAAGGCCTTATCTTGATTCTATCCGTGCAACATTAAAAAATATTCCCGGTGCACAGATCGCGGTTGACCAGGAACAGGGCGGTCCGCCAACAGATCCGCCGGTAAACATTGAGATCGCCAGCGAAGATTTTGATGATCTTACAAAAACAGCAACGTCATTAAAAAATTATCTTGACTCCATACAAGTGCCCGGCGTGGAGGAGTTAAAAATGGATATTGACCTTACCAATCCTGAGATTACTTTAAACATAGACCGTGAAAAAGCAAATACGGAAGGCCTTTCTACCTACCAGATCGGTAATGAAATAAGAACAGCAGTATTCGGACGTGAAGTATCTAAAGTAAAAGAAGGCGAAGAAGAATATAAGATCCAGTTGCGCGACAAAGAAAAAGAACTGGCGAGCCTTACCGATCTGCTGAACATGAACATTACTTTCCGCAGCCCGACCGGTAGCATAAAAACTTTACCTATAGGTACATTTGTTCATGTTGATTACACCTCCACTGTAGGCAGCGTAAAGCGTAAAAAATACAAGCGCGTAATTACACTTACGTCAAATATTTTGTCCGGCTATACCACTACAACCGTAAACCAGCAACTTACAAATTATATACAAAACTTTAAGCAAAAGCCTGATAACGTAACTATATCGCAAACCGGGGAAAGTGCGCAACAGGCAGAAACAGCAGGCTTTCTGGGCCAGGCATTGCTGATCACTTTAATGCTGATCTTGCTGATATTGGTTTTGCAGTTTAATTCTGTAAGCAAACCTATTATTATCTTAACTGAAATTGTGTTCAGCATAATTGGTGTTGCTATCGGTTTCGCCTTTACCAGGATGGAAGTAAGTATAGTGATGACGGGTATTGGTATCGTTGGTCTTGCAGGTATCGTGGTAAAGAACGGGATCCTTGTTATTGAATTTTCAGATGAATTACGTGCCCGCGGATTAAAAACACGCGAGGCAGTTATACAGGCAGGTAAAACACGTATCATCCCGGTGTTGCTTACTGCCTTGGCAGCAATACTTGCATTAATTCCGCTGGCAGTAGGCTTCAACATAAATTTTGTATCGCTGTTCTCGGAGCTTAAGCCGAATATTTATTTTGGAGGTGATAATACCGTGTTCTGGAAACCGTTGTCATGGACAATTATTTATGGTTTGGCATTTGCTTTTTTTATGACGTTGGTGATCGTGCCGGGTATGTACCTGATAGCAGAAAGATTAAGGCGCCCCATGCGCAGGATGTATGGTGGAAAATGGGTAAGCATATTAGGCATTCCGCCGCTTACATTATTGTTTATTCCTTTGATGATAACTACATCAGTTGTACACAGGGTTAAGGTGGCAAGAAGAAGAAGAAAGGCAGACCCTGCGACCACCAATGATGCCTTTGTCGGCAGTTGGTTTTAAAAATATATTTTTGCAACAGGTTGATCGTTTACTACTTTTAAGAATCTTACAGCCGCTTCAATTTTTTGAGGCGGTTTTTGTTTACCGGCGAGTTAAAAAATACATAGATATGAATGGATCATTACGGCAATACAGTTTACGGACACGGCTTGGCGATGTGGCGGTATTTGAAATTCGGTCGAGTAGGTCAAAGCATTTCAGCTTTAACCGCTCACAGAACCGTACGTGAAAGTCTCCCTTCATACGGCTCTTGTTATTCAGTCATTTTATAATTCCTTTCTGCCAATGTACAAACATTCCGGTATTCATTTCCA
>DASUGF010000073.1:0-22783 GCA_036274175.1 Parafilimonas sp. | reverse complement strand
TAAGAAACATTCAGTCCATCCTGCTAATAAAACCAAAACCTTTCACCAAACGAAAATCTGTAGTACACAAACCGGAACTCAAAAAAAATGAAATGCAGTATTTACTGGCTTCTCCGCCGGTTTAGCTGCAATGTGGGTTAGGAGCACCAGTCGCAACAGCAGCCACTGGCGTGGACAGTACTAAGTTTACAGCCAATTGGGATGTTTATGTTTCGGGAGCCACTTACCGGATTGATCTAAGCACATCGCCTACATTCAGTAAAACAGGTATTCAAACAATAACCGAGGGGTTTAATAATGGTATTACCCTTCCCGCAGGATGGACGATCAGTAATAATATAATTGCGAATACTACAGCATTTGGAACGGCATCACCTTCACTTGAATTCACTGCGTCTAATGCAAGAATAGTAACCAGGCAATTGAGTGGTCCTGCAACCGAGTTAAAATTTTGGGTAAAAGGATTAAATACTAACCAGGCGAGTGCATTACTTGTTGAAGGGTTTGATGGGAACAATTGGACCGTTGTAACTAACATGACCGGCCTGTCAAAGAAAGGAGCAAAGAAAGTATTTAATATAAGCTCTGACCCTCCTTTGCCGCAGAATTTTATTCAGTTCAGGTTTACTTATACTCAAAAAAAAGGTACTCTCACTTTTGATGATGTATCAATTAAGCATAATAACCCGGTTCCATTATTTGTTTCAGGATACAATAATGTAAACGTCAAAATAAATTCAAAACTGGTAACCGTCTTAAAGGCTGCCACGAATTATTACTACCGGGTTCGCGCTGTGACCGGCAGTACAACTACGGATAACTCCAATGTAATTGCTGTAACTACCTGCAAAGCGGCTGCTATAACCGGCATCAACAAAACCAATCCTGGCTGTAATGGTAGTCATGATGGCTTCATAGGTTTAACTTTAACAGATGGTGTAGCGCCCCTAACCTATAGCTGGACGGGTCCTGATAATTTCACATCATCAAATAAAGACATCAGCAATCTTGCAGCAGGAACTTATCATGTAACAATTAAGTCAAACGGTGGTTGTGCTGTTGACACCAATATCATCATAACACAACCAGTGGCATTAACAAGTTCAGAAACACATACAGAGATCAGTTGCAATGGTGGCAGTTCAACGGTAAGCATCGCAGCCAGTGGCGGTACAGCGCCATATAGTGGTACAGGAGATTTTGCTCAATATGCGGGCACACATACCTATACAGTAACCGATGCCAACGGATGCAGCGCCTCGATAGATGTAACATTGACAGAGCCAGCGGTTCTAACACCATCAGAAACACATACAGAGATCAGTTGTAATGGCGGCAGTTCGACAGTAAGTATCGCAGCCGTTGGCGGCACAGCGCCATATATTGGCACAGGAGACTTTGTTCAATATGCGGGGACACATACTTATACAGTTACCGATGCCAACGGATGCAGCGCCTCGATAGATGTATCCTTAAATGACCCGCCTGCTTTGTCGGCAGACATCAATACAGATCCGATTATTTGTACAGGAGGAACAACTACATTAATTGTAACTGCAACAGGCGGGACAGGCAATTATCATTATACATTATCAGATGGCACCGGCCCGCAGGATGACAATCATTTTACGATCGCAGCAGGGAATTATACAGTAACAGTAACTGATGATAATGGCTGTTCCTATACAACAGGCATAATAAATATTAATGATGGAACTGATCCGTGTGGCGGAATGGCATTAACAGAAAACAGGAGACAACAAAGCGATAAAATCAAGGCTGCGCCAGAAAGCGGCAGGTTCAATGTTCAGGTATTTCCCAATCCCTCCTCCGCTCAATTCACGCTTACTGTTCAAAGCAATAAAAATGAGAAGCTGGAAATGATTGTGCTGGATATGGTTGGTAAAAAAGTTTACCAGGCAACGGGTAGCAGTAATGGTAGCTATGTTTTTGGAAAACTGCTTGCGCCGGGTGAATATTTTGTTCGTGTGCATTCAGGAAAGATGAGTAAGACAATCAAAATATTAAAAGGGAACTAATAAATTTTTCCGGGAACTGCTGTATCGGCGGCGGTTCCTTTTGATCGTTGCCTCGTATTATTTTACAAATCTTGTTAAGAAATATTATGTGAATTAAATGCCGTGAAAGTCAATTTAAGATTGGTATGGATAGACTTATTACATTAGAGGTCAATTTTTGACTGGTTAAATACGGTTTTATAAAGGATTGAACAATTTGACTGTTCTCAAATTAAGTTTTTTTGAATGAATATTTTTGCGCAATTTATTCCTGGAAATTAAAATTATTTTATTTAATCCACTTGCTTGTATGAGAACAACATCTTTCTCCCGGAAATTTTTTATTGCCTTCTTGCCACGGGTAATAACAGCTTTCATATACATAGTTATGATGTTTTTTTTGTCCGGCTTACTAAATAAAACCCGGGCTCAAAGCCAAAAACCCAATATAATTTTAATATTAACAGATGATATTGGATATGCAGGCGTTGGCTATAACGGGGCTAATTTATATTCTACGCCAAATATTGACACGCTTGCCAGGCGAGGAATGCAGTTCAGGCAATGCCATGCCATGCCCTTATGCTCCCCTTCACGTTTTATGTTGCTTACCGGTAAATATAATTTTAGAAATTACAGTGATTGGGGTGTTATGGATTTAGACCAGAGAACTATTGGCAACATGATGAAAGATGGCGGATATAAAACCGGCTGTTATGGCAAATGGCAGTTAGGATCACGTCAATCAATTAACACATTTGGATTCGATAATTACTGTGTGTATCTGGATTCGGGAAATGACAATATCAAGTATTCCAGGTATAAAAATCCACACATTATTGCAAATGGCAAATATTTGGCGGATGGTACAACTTTTAATAAATACGGCGAAGATATTTTCACTGATTCAGTTTTACATTTTATTGAAGGCCACCAGTCAACACCTTTTTTTATTTATTATTCTATGGTTCTGGCTCATGGGCCCTTTTGTCCAACTCCCGATGATGCAACAGCTTTTTCAGCATGGGATTCTAATCCCAATAACAGTGATACGTCTTTTCATAAGTCGATGATTAAGTATATGGACAAAAAGATTGGACAGATCGTAGATAAAATAAAAAGCCTGGGAATAGAGAAAAACACGATAATCATTTTCACCGGGGATAATGGAACCCCCGGAACTTTCTCTGATCATACCGGAAAGAATGATAATACTATAAAAGGAGGGAAGGGTTCTACTAAAGAAGCAGGGACGCACGTGCCCCTGATAGTAGCCTGGCCAAATACTATTGTGGCTGGAAGTATAAATGATGACCTTATTGATTTTACGGATTTGCTGCCAACCCTCGCAGGCATGGCAAACATTTCTGTGCCAACGGATTATGGTCCGCTGGATGGGGTGAGTTTTTATCCCAGATTAAAAAATCAATCAGGAACGCCAAGGGCTTGGATTTTTTCCCATTATTATCGTCCAAACAGAGCCCAACTCACAAGATGGGCCCAGACTGTATCGTATAAATTATACGATACTTCTGCCGCAAAACCGAAGCGGTTATTTTATAACATTGTGAAGGACATTAATGAAAGCCATCCGATTGCCGACACCGAACTTACTGCCGGGGAAATAATGATCAAGCAGCAGCTTTTGAATGTTATCAATAGTTACGTGGCACAGGGTAAACCACTTCTTTCATTACAACCATCAATTTCAATCATTAATGATTCATCGATACGCATTGATGATACGATAAAAGCAAATGGTGGTTCTACAGTTACTGCCAGCGGTGTTGTGTGGAGCACCAATCCCAATCCTGAAGTTTCTTCATCAAGACACACCTCAACCGGCGTAATACTGGGGGCTTTCTCAGCATCAGTGCAAGGATTAGCATCTGACACTACCTATTATATAAGGGCTTATGCGACTAATTTTGCGGGTACTGTATATAGCAATCAGCTAACTTTTAAACCCATGGCGCCACCCGTTGCTACTGCTGCTACAACAATAGACAGTGTTAAATTTACGGCCAACTGGGAATTTTATCCCGGCTCAAATTACCGCCTTGACATAAGCACATCGCCCACATTCACCAAGATGGCAACACGAAAAACTACCGAGGGTTTCAACAATGGGGTTATTTCTTTAACCGGATGGACGATAAGCAATAATGTTGTAGCCAATACCACTGAATTTAACATAGCGTCTCCTTCCCTTGAATTTACAACTTCGGGCGCACAGGTTGTAACTCAGCAATTTCCAAGTCCTGTTACGCAATTGAGTTTTTGGATAAAAGGATTAAATACAAGTAAGGCAGGTTCATTGTTGGTGGAAGGCTATAATGGAAATAACTGGGCAACCATAACAACATTAACCAACTTGTCAAAAAACGGTTCAAGGAAAACTTTTAATGCAACATCCAATCCTCCGTTAAGTCAGAATTTCACTCAATTCAGATTTACTTATACTAAAAAGGCCGGCACCCTTGCTTTTGATGATGTGTCCATCAGGTATAAAAACTCTGTTCCATTTTTTATCCAGGGATATGATAATCTAAGGGTTAAGATCAATTCAAAACTTGTAACAGGTTTAACGCCTGCGACAAGTTACTATTATCGTGTTCGTGCTATATCCGGGGGTATTGCTACAGACAATTCCAATGTTGTTGTTACAACCACCAACAGCGCCGCATCACTCACTGCAGAAGAAGATATCGCCCTAGCAGGTAACCGGACAAAGCATTATGATAACAATAGAGCGGCAGCGAAGGAAAGCGAATTGCTTGTCAGCGTATCTCCGAATCCTTCCTCCGCAGAATTTACACTTGCTATTCAAAGTGATAGAAATGAAAGGTCGGAAATTATTGTAATGGATATGTATGGTAGAAAAGTTTGCCGTACGACAGGCAGCAGTAATAGCAAATATACTTTTGGGAAAACGCTGGCTCCAGGTGAATATTTTGTCTTCGTGAGTTCAGGAAAACTTAACAGAATGATTAAAATATTAAAAGCAAATTGATAAATTTTATAGTAGCTGTCGTTATGTGCGAAGGTTTCTTTGCAGGGGATTGCAGGCCTATTCACTCATCATTTTGGAAACGACATCTTTATTTTTCAATTTTTTGTTGTTTTTTAATGCAGGGAAACATATCAGATACGATCACATGCGAAAAAACGAGGCTTCTATTTTCCATATGCTTCCAGCATTTGCTTTAAGTCATCCAACGTGTTTATTTCACCCGGCTTTTTATCTTTTCTCCATCTTTTAATTCTTGGGAAACGTAATGCCACGCCGCTTTTATGGCGGTTGCTTGCAGCAATTCCTTCAAAGGCAATTTCAAAAACAAGTTCGGGTTTTACAGTACGGACAGGCCCGAATTTTTCCAGCGAATTTCTTTTCACAAAAGCATCCACCTGTGCGAATTCTTTATCGGTTAAACCGGAATAAGCTTTCGTAAAAGCAACCAGCTTGTCCTCATCTTTAACGGCAAATGTGTAATCGGTATAGAGCGTACTTCTTCTCCCGCTTCCTTTCTGTGCATAGATCATCACTGCATCTATGGTTAACGGATCAATTTTCCATTTCCACCAATCGCCAACTTTTCTTCCCACCTGGTAAATAGATGTTTTTCGTTTCAGCATAATTCCCTCTGCATTTATATCTCTGCTTGTGGCCCTGGTTGCAGCCAGTTCATCCCAGTTATTAAAATTGATAACGGGTGATAATCTTAATACAGGTTCATTCGCTTCAGCAATGATTTTCTCAAGCTGCAACCTTCGCTCTTCCAATGTTCTGTTACGATAGTCTTCA
Organism: Parafilimonas sp.; assembly: GCA_036274175.1. Taxonomy (GTDB): domain Bacteria; phylum Bacteroidota; class Bacteroidia; order Chitinophagales; family Chitinophagaceae; genus Parafilimonas. The sequence goes on along the minus strand of DASUGF010000073.1, from coordinate 16,960 downwards.
CCTTCAAATTCCAGTAAATCATACGCGATAAAACCAACCGGTGATTCTTTTAATTGTTTTGATGTGACATTCTTCCTGCCAATCCTTGTTTGTAATAACGCAAAAGGCAGGATCGTAAATTCATTGGTGTGAACAGTAGCATTCGTTAACGAAATGATTTCACCATCCAGTGCAACGCCTTCAGGTAATTTTTGCCGGAGTATGGCATATTCAGGAAACTTATCTGTCATCAATTCTTCACCCCGGCTCCAGACAAATAATTCCTGGTTCCGTTTGATGATTTCCCCCCTGATGCCATCCCATTTCCACTCGGCCTGCCATTCATGCGCTTCACCTAATGTTTCAGGATTTTCTTCCAGTGCATATGCTAAATAAAAAGGATAAGGTTTTGAATAATCGGCGGCGGTTGACTGTTCACTCAATAATTCATCAAACGAAGTTGTCATGGGGTCCCAGTTGCCGCTAATTCGATGCGCAATTACAGATGGCTCCAGCTTTACTGTTTTAGCTAATGCATTCACCATTAATTTTTGCGATACGCCGATGCGAAAATTGCCGGTGAGCAGCTTATTAAAAACAAAGCGCTCATCTTTATTCATAGCACGCCAGCAGCCGGTAATAAAATCTCTTTTTACCAATTCATTTTCTTTTTCCAGCGTAACCAACTTTTCTATGTAAAAGGATAATGAAGAATGTGCTTCTTCTTCCGTCGCTTCAGGCAAAAGCAGAGCGATGGTTTCTGCCAGGTCGCCTACTGAACCATAACACTCGCCAAACAACCAGCCGGGTATGTTTCTTATTTCAATACACCATTGTGGCAATAATGATGAGTTTACCAGGCGCCTTGGCCTGCGGCCACTGAACAAGGCAATCACCCAAACACGGTCTTTATCATCGGCCAGCGAAAAATAGTTGACCAACGCATCCAGCTTTTCATTTGTCTTGATTGATGTGCCCAGTATTTGTACAAGATTGGCAAACCCTTTCATTTGTTAGCACCTGTTTTTACCGTTTTATTAATTTGTTTGATTCACTCATCCCTCCTTGTTTAGTCTTTCCCGTCAATGTTAATTTTTAATAGCGCATCTTCAACTTTCAAATAGCCTCCGTTTCAGATTTTTCTTCTTCCTCATCGCCGTATTCTGTTTTTACTTCAGCACTCCGGATGCCTTGTTCATTTAAATACCGGCTAAAAACGGATTGGTAACCATGTGTTACAAAAACCTTTTCCGCCTGTGTTTCTCTTATTGCGCTTAATAAGCCATCCCAGTCTGCATGATCGCTTAAAACAAAACCTCCGTCAACATTTCTTCTGCGCACATTGCCCCTTACCTGCATCCACCCGCTGCAAACGCCGATAGCATAGGGTGAAAACTTTTTCAGCCACGTAGATCCATCAGCGCCTGGAGGCGCGACTACAATGCATTCTTTTAATTTTTCTTTGGGTGTTTCCGGTGTTACATGTTCAACTTTTACCTTTGGCAGGAATACGCCACTGTTCACTAAAGCCATGTGCATATTGTAGGTAGCACCATGCATATAGATCACTTCGTCAAAATCTTCCAGCGCTTTCAATACTCTTTGCGCTTTGCCTAAACTATAAGCAATTATGATACTTGTTTTGTTCAGGGCTTTGTTGGCGAGTATCCAATTGCGGATGTTCTCAAAGATTATTTCCTGTTTTTTCCAGCAATAAATAGGTAAACCAAAAGTTGATTCAGTGATGAAGGCATGGCAACGCACCGGCTCAAACTCGCCGCTTAAGGCATCATTGGCAACTTTGTAATCGCCGCTTGCTACCCAAACTTCACTGTTGTATTCAACACGTATTTGAGAAGAACCAATTATGTGACCGGCAGGATGCAGGGAAACCTTTACGCCATTAATATATTTTGTTTCATTCCATTCAAGCGTTTCATAATTGTTATTGCCTAAGCGGGCTTGCAATAAGGGCTTGGTTAATGTATGGCATAAATAATTTTTATTTCCCCATTTTGCATGGTCGCTATGCGCATGAGTAATAACGGCATGATCAACAGGCTTCCAGGGATCGATGTAAAAGTTCCCAGCTCTGCAAAACAATCCTTTATCGGTGAATTCAATTAGCTGCATGAGATTGAATATAAAACAAAAATGTTTCCAGAATAAACTTTTGTCTTATTTTAGTTGCAAAACTAACATTGCTCTAAACCGATAATCATGGCAAGTATTCTAAACGAATATCTCTCAAAACGGCTAGGAATTTTAGACCTTCAAACTGAACTGCAACGATTAATAAAGCTTTATAATAAACATACCGGCAGGTACATGTTTGTTTATGCTTCAGGATTTAATAAAGCCAGGAATAACGGGGTTGATATAAGCATGGTTCAGGATGATTTTTACAATATACAGGATATGCTTAGAGAGTGTGGTGAAAATAAAATTGATTTTTATATTGAAACGCCTGGCGGAAGCGGAGAAGCTGCAGAAGAAATTGCAAAGTTTTTAAGAAAAAAATTTGAAGAAGTAAATTTTGTAATTGCAGGTGAGGCAAAAAGTGCGGGAACAATCTTAGTATTATCCGGGGATAATATTTATATGACAGATACTGGTAGTTTAGGGCCAATCGATGCCCAGGTAAAAATTGGGCGATCTGTAGTGTCAGCGCATGATTATAAAGAATGGGTTGATTTAAAAAGAGATGAAGCTGCCAAGAATGGAAGTTTAAACCCATTTGACGCGGTAATGGTAGCTCAAATTTCTCCTGGGGAATTATATGGTGTCATTAATTCGCTTGAATTTGCGAAGGATTTAGTAAAAAGATGGTTAGAAAATTATAAGTTCAAAAATTGGAATGAAACTGAAACAACTAAAAAGTCAGTAACACAAGAAATGAAAAGGCAAAGGGCTAACGAAGTAGCTGAAATGTTTTGTAATCATACAACATGGCGAACTCATGGTCGTTCTCTAAAAATTGAAGACTTGCGAAACGATTTATTAATAGAAAGAATTGATGATGATAAAGAATTAGCAGATATTGTGTACCGGATAAAGACGGTTATACGACTAATACTTGATAGTTCAAATGTATACAAGTTATTTTTTGTTGATGAATTAAAAATTTCGAAAACATTTACTGTTGACCCCGGCGCTAATTTGCCTCTAAAGCAACCACTTAAAACAGCACCGGGGCAACGAAAACAGGTTGATGCTGTTGAATTAGATATACAATGTCCGAAATGTGGTAAGCGCCATAGGGTTAATGGTTATATGGATATGAATAGCAATGAAATAAAGGCTGATAAACTTGAAGTAAATCCAAATGTTAAGGATAATGATATACTTGTTTGTGATAATTGTAACTTTGCATTAGATTTGAAACCAATAAAGAATCAAGTAGAGTCACAAACAAGGCGTAAAATAACATTTAAATAGAGCCTGTATGTCAGAACCAATGAAAATAAAGGTTGATTTCGACAATGAAACAACTAAGGCTCTCTTGAATTTTATTTCAGATACTCAAGAGGGCAAGTACACTCAAGAAAAGCCTGATTTAACTCAAATTACTTATAGACGATTACAGATTCAAGAGCAGGATAAGAATCATTCACTTGAGGACGATTTAAGTAATGAGATGTTACTTTTTGGTATACTCTAATGTGATAGATTATTCTGCTTCACAACCAAATTGCAGTAAATAACCATTGTTATCATGTATCGCAAACTCACGCATGCCGTAATCAAAATTTTCTAATGGATAACAAACCTGAACTTTATCTTTTAAATTATTCCAGAGTTCATCAACATACTGCACTTTGAAATAAAAAGAACCTGTAAAAACAGGTTTTGTGAAATCAGCATGTGCATTTGGCTTCGAGAGCATCAGTTCAATATCACCATTGGAAATAGAAGCCCATCCAATATCTTCATCATAATTATTACAAACAAAGTGTAGATGTATTGCATAAAATTGAAGTGTCGCCTCAATGTTTTCTGTGTACAAAACCGGGATGAGCGAATCTAACTTCATACACCCGTGTAATTATGTGGCGTAATTGCTTTCAACTCTTTTTTAATAGATGCATTTACATCAAGGCTTTCAATAAATGCATGAATGGATTTTTTAGTAATTGTTGCATTGCCACGCGTTAAAGCCTTTAATGCTTCGTATGGATTTGGATAATTTTCTCTTCTTAATACGGTTTGAATGGCTTCTGCAACAACGGCCCAATTGCTTTCCAGGTGTTCATTCAATTTAACTTCATTCAGAACAATTTTATCAAGGCCTTTTTCAATAGAGCGCAGCGAAATAAACGTATGCGCCATCGGCACGCCAAGATTTCTTAACACGGTTGAATCAGTAAGATCTCGTTGCAGGCGGCTTATCGGAAGTTTTGCTGCAAAATGTTCCAGCAAAGCATTGGCAACACCAAGATTGCCTTCGGCATTTTCAAAATCAATAGGGTTTACTTTATGCGGCATGGCTGAAGAGCCTACTTCGCCTTCCTTTATTTTCTGCCTGAAATATTCCATACTGATGTACATCCACATATCACGGCAGAGATCGATCAAAATATTATTGATGCGTTTGATGGCATCAAAATGTGCGGCGGGATAGTCATAATGCTCAATCTGGGTAGTGTATTGCAAACGTTGCAATCCTAAACTTTCAACAAATTCATTACCTGTTTTCTTCCAGTCCTTTTTTGGAAATGCAATGTTATGCGCATTGAAATTCCCGGTGGCTCCGCCAAACTTGGCAGCAAAAGGAATTTGTGAGAACAGCTTGACCTGGTTATCGATGCGCTCAACAAAAACCATTAATTCTTTCCCCAGCTTGGTAGGAGATGCCGGCTGTCCATGCGTATGCGCGAGCATGGAGACCCCTTTCCATTTATTGGCAAGCAATTTTAAATTTTTTTGCAGATTAATAACTGCCGGCAAATATTCGTTTTCCAAACAATCTTTCCAGCTTAACGGAATGGCCGTATTGTTTACATCCTGGGAAGTAAGGCCAAAATGTATCCATTCTTTTTCCGCCGTCATATTGATTTTATCCAGCTCCTGTTTCAGAAAATATTCTACCGCTTTTACATCATGGTTGGTAATGGCCTCGATTTGTTTTACCTGTTCTGCATCATTCAAACTAAAATTGTCTGCAATGGCAATTAAATTTTGTTTTGCCTTTGATACCAGCTTAAAAAACTTTTTATCCGCTAAGAAAAGAAAGTAAGCAACTTCAACCTTAACGCGGTATTTTATCAAGGCATACTCAGAAAAATATTCGTCTAAATGCGCAACCTGTTTGCGGTAACGGCCATCAACCGGGGAAATTGCAGTAAGCGTGTTCAGTTCCATTATGATGAGTTCATGGGTAATGGCTCATAATTCATAGTTTGATGCTTATGTATTTTATTATGAACCATAAGCTATGACCTATGAACTATCAACTAATTCCCTTTCTTTGCACGCAAAATTAATTTAAACAATTGAAGAAGATCAAAGTTGGCGCAGTTAGTTATCTTAATACAAAACCTTTATTGTATGGAATTGAGCACTCAGGCGAATTGATGGAGCAAATAGAAATGGTAAAAGATTATCCTTCAAGGATTGCAAAACAATTGTTGGATGATAATATTGACATCGGGCTTGTTCCGGTTTCAATAATTCCTAAGCTGAAGGAATACCATATAGTTTCAGATTATTGTATCGGCGCTGACGGCAATGTTGCTTCTGTGTGCTTACTCAGCGATGTTGAGCTTGATAAAATAGGAAAGATACTGCTCGATTATCAAAGCAGAACTTCTGTTGCATTATGCAAAGTCTTGTTGAAAAACTATTGGAAGAAAAATATTGTTTTAGAAGATGCAAAACATGATTTTGCCGAAGAAATCCGTGGAACAACCGGAGGTGTTTTAATTGGTGACCGGGCTCTGAGGCAAAGGAAAAGATCTGAATTTATTTACGATCTTGCCGGCGAATGGAAAAAGTTTGCGCAACTGCCTTTCGTATTTGCAGCATGGGTATCAAATAAAAAATTGCCTGAAGATTTTATAAAACTGTTTAATCAAAAAAACGGGGAAGGATTAAAAAATATAGAGGCGGTAATACAGGAAAATGCATGCGATTATTACGATTTGCATACTTATTACACGCAAAATATTTCTTACGAATTAACCGGGGAAAAAATTAAAGGCATGAATTTGTTTTTAGAATTAGTACAGCAGCTTTAAACAGTAGTTTTATTTTGAACAATAATCCGTTATGCTTTTGAGAAAGTTGATGATCTTGTTTTTTGTCACCAGTTGTATGCATGTTGTTGCGCAAAAGCGGGATTTGCCAGATAGTTTAAGACAGGTTGTGTTTGGAGCAAGGTATCATTCAGGGTTCATTTATGCCCATAACATTTATGTTCAGAATACAAAGGGAACCCATCCGAACGGGTTTGAACTGGAGTATTCACATTTTCGGGCCGATTCTGCGATAGTTACTAAATTCAAATGCTACCCGCGTACAGGTTTTAGTTTTACCTATGTTGACTTCAACAGAGATTTCCTTGGCAGATCTTACTCCTTCGCTTATTTTCTTGAGCCTAATTACAGGCTTGGCAATAAAGTAAAAATGAACCTGCGAGCCTCGGCGGGACTGTCTTATCTCACTAATCCTTATGACCCTGAAAAAAATCCGGCGAACCAAAGTTATAGCGCGAACATAAATTTTTTTCTGCAGTTAGGTTTGGGTGTGTCGTATCCAATTGGAAATCATTTTGCCGTATATGCAATGGGCAATTTTTTTCATAATTCAAACGGCGGGTTTAAAGAACCAAACAGCGGTGTTAACTATGTAAATGCTTCCATTGGGTTGCAGTATTATGCCCATTCCACACGCCTTCCGGTTTATAAAAAGCAAAAGGATACTTCGTGGAAACACCAGGGCGTGCATTTTGATGTTTCCTTATTTTATTCGCCAAAAAGCGGATACAATGCAGATTCCACATCAGATAGGAAATTTGTATTGGGTACATCATTTCAGGCCGTTAAACGGGTAAGCAATCTTGATGCTATAACTGCTGCTGCCGAGATCTATTACGATGATGCTATGCGAAGCATTAAGCATATTTACTTGTTCGATTCATCGTCAAACATCTTTGCAGGTTTATTAATTGGTCACCAGTTTTTATTGAACCGCTTTACTTTCACACAGGAGTTTGGTTTTTATGTTTTTAAGAAAACGGATAAATACGACGATGTTTACAGGGATAAGCCGGTTTATCATACTACTTATCAACGTTGGGGGTTGTATTATAATGTAAAAAAGCGGTGGTCCGTTGGCATTAATCTTTTAGCACATTACCAGGTTGCAGATTTTATTGATGGGCGAGTTATTTACAGGTTGAAATAATATTTTATCTGAAAAGGTGCGATGCGATTCCATCGGCAAACAATTTTCCTTTGTTTGTAAGCACAAGTGAGCCATTCTTTCTTTCCATTAAATTTTGCGATATAAATTTTTGTGCATCGTGTATTATAGCGATAGTTGTCTCTCCGGATAATTTTTCCAAATTGTCTAATTTAATTCCCTCAAGGGTTCGAAGGCTTGTCATGATATATTCATTTATTTTTTGAGTTGATGTCAATTCTTCCTTTTCAAATGGAATTATGTTTTTCTCAATGCCTTTAATATATAAACTATTGTTTGCAATATTCCATTGTCTTGATGATCCGTTATAAGAATGAGCCGATGGACCTAAACCAAGATAAGATTTACCCTGCCAATAACTGCTGTTATGCCTGCTCCTGGAACCCGGTTTCGCAAAGTTTGAAATTTCGTAATGCTCATAGTTGTTTTGATCAGCCCAATGCATTAACAGCTCAAATTGGCGGCTTTGCTTTTCTGCATCAATATTTTCTTTTTTGTGCAGGGCTATCATTTTTTGTAAAGCTGTATTTGGTTCAACGGTTAGAGCATAACAGGAGAGATGCGGAACATTTAATTTATTTGCTGTTTCAAGGTTTTGTAACCATTCTTTGTCGGTTAAATTCGGGGTTCCGTAAATAAGGTCAATGGAGATATTATCAAAGCCATATTGCTGTGAAAGATCGATGCTTTTATACGCCTGTGTTGCGTTGTGCGCCCGGTTCATCCAATGCAGGTCATCATCAAAAAAACTTTGCACGCCAATGCTCAGGCGGTTTATGCCAAGATCTTTCCAACCGGATAATTTTTCTTTAGTAATGTCATCAGGATTAGCTTCCAGTGTAATTTCTGTGTCTTCATCAACCTTAAATAATGAACGTATCTTTTCAATCAACAATCTGCAATCTGCAATCTGCAATAAAGATGGGGTGCCGCCGCCAAGATAAATAGTTGAAATGTTTTCTGTAATGTAATCGGTTCTTAATTCTGCTTCATGGCAAATAGCCGGGATCATTTGTGATAGTAAACTTTGCGAAACAGAAAAATAAAAATTGCAGTAATGGCAGGCTCTTCTGCAAAAAGGAATATGTACATAAATGCCTGCCATTAAAATAAAGTTTTTGTAATCTTGTCCGGGGCGGATTATAAATGGCAAAATTAGTTCAATACGGTGTTTTTGTTTTCCTGGTTTTTGCATTTTGCTTTTTATTAAACCCAGTACAGGCACAGCGTGGTTGCAGGCTTATTGTTCATACCGTTGATGCAATAAATGTTAATACGCTAAATATTCAACATGACTTTAATAATAAAACAAACTGTCTTCAATATATAAACCGTTTGCCTTCATTGCTTGCAGTAAAAGGTTATGCAACAGCATCGGTAGATTCCGTTTGGGAAGATTCTTCTTCTGTTACAATAAAGCTATTTGTTGGTAATAAATATCAATGGCAACAGCTATCTGTAAGTGATTCAGATCATGTTTTAATGAATTCTCTTGGATATACCGATGATAATTTTAACCGGCAAAATTTCTCGTCAACCAAACTCGGGCAACTATACAATGATGTATTAAATTATTACAGTAATAACGGTTACCCGTTTGCAAGCATTTATTTGGATAGCCTTAATATCAGTGACAATAGTATTTCGGCACGTCTTGGTATTAAGCGGGGCACGTTGTATCATATCGATACGATTATTGTTGAAGGGAATGCGCGCATCTCAAAATTTTTTTTGCAGCAATACCTGCAAATACGCGAGCACGATATTTACCGGGAAGACTTGTTAAATGGTATTAACCAGCGCCTGGCATTGTTGAATTATTTGCAGCAATCCCAACCATTTAAGATTGACATGTTGAATACGGGTGCAGTATTGCATTTTTATTTTCAGCCGACAAAAAGTAATAGTATAAATGCCCTGGTTGGTTTATTACCTGCAAGCGCTCAGAACAGCGGTAAGTTGTTATTTACCGGGGAAGCTGCGGTGGGTTTGCGTAACTCATTTGGCGGCGGCGAAACACTTTCATTTAACTGGCAGCAGTTGCAGCCAAAATCACCGCAGTTAAACTTGGCTTACCTGCAGCCCTATGTTTTTCATTCATCTTTCGGTTTGAGTTTGAATTTTAATTTGTATAAAAAAGACTCTCTCTTTTTAAATATCAGCGGGCAGCTCGGTGTGCAATATCAATTAACCCGGCATCAATCGGGAGCAATAATTCTTCAAACTGCTGCCAGTAATGTTTTAAATGTTGATACAAATGATGTAAAGGCCACTCATAAGCTTCCTGATGTTGCTGATTTGAATTCAACGGGTATTGGTGTGCAGTATAACTTCAATAACACCGATTACGGCTTTAATCCGCGAAGAGGAAATGACATCGCGTTTGCCGGTAGTTTCGGTAAAAAAAATATTAAAAAGAATAATGCCATTCAGCAAATAAAGGATCCTGGTTTTAATGCAGATAGTTTATATGATTCTGTCAAACTGCACAGTTACCAGGTTCGTGTGCAAGGTTCTGCTGCGAAATATTTCCCCCTGGGAAGACAGTCAGCATTTAAATTAGCTATTAATGCAGGCTGGTATCAATCGCCTGATTATTTTCAAAATGAATTGTTCAGAATCGGTGGGTTTAAATTATTGCGGGGTTTTGACGAAGAAAGCATTTATGCAAATGGGTATTCCGTTGGCACGGCAGAGTATCGCTATTTGGTTGGAAGGAATTCATGGTTTTATGGTTTTACAGATGTTGGCTGGACTAATTATAACGTGAATGAGGTAAAATCTAACCATACATATATTGGTTTTGGAATGGGCTTATCTCTTGAAACAAATGCAGGTGTTTTCAGCATTTCACTGGCTGAAGGGAAACGTGATGACAATAAATTAAATTTTCAACAATCAAAAATTCATCTTGGATTTATAAGCTTGTTTTAAAGAAGTGAAATTATTTTTGCGTCATTATCATTTGAAGTATCTATTTGCGATATTATTTTTTTCAATGCTTTACCCGGCGGTTTTTTCGCAGGATACTGGTAACCTGCAAAAAGGAAAAGACACTCCGGCATCAAACCAAAAAATTCCGGTTCAGACAGATTCTATCGTATCGGATTCACCAGGTAAGACTCCTGTTGTGAATATTTCTGTGCAAGAATCGGTGTTAAGAAAAGATTCAGCACGAAAGACTTTCGTTCTAAGAGATTCACTCCGAAAAGGTTTGGTTAAGAAAGACTCCGCTATGGTTTCTGCCGTTGCAAAAAATATTACAGACTCACTAGACTCATTAAAAAAGGATTCTTTGAAAACAATGGTACATACTCCCCTTGCAAATAAAAATTTACAAAAAGATACAGTACAACTAATGCCGGGGATAGCACGAAAAAGCGTTGGAAACGACATTGTATTTTATATTTTAATTTTCTTATTGTTTTTCCTGGGCCTGGTGAAAATCTCTTTCCCAAAATATGTGAACAGTATTTTTACCTTATCATTTCAGGCTACATTCAGGCAAACGCAAACAAAGGAGCAAATGGAGCAGAACTTTTTGCCTGCGTTTATGCTGAATGTGCTTTTTGTGCTTTGCGGGGGTTTATTTATTACCTTATTTGCCGAACTCAGGCGGTGGTCGCAACTTTCTTTCTGGGAATTATTTGTATATGCCACAGCTATCCTGTTGATTATTTATTTTGTAAAATATATTGTGATAAGCTTCGCGGGTTGGGTTTTTAATGTGAAGGATGCTGCTGCTGAGTACAGGTTTGTGGTATTTCTTATTAATAAGGTGCTGGCAATTTTGATGATCCCTCTTCTGTTTTTAATCGCTTATTCGGAAGATCCCTTAAAAAATATATCCGTAACAATTGTGATTTGTCTCTCAATTTTTGCTTTATTTGTAAGATATCTTGTATCACTGGCGCGTATTCGTAAAAACCTAAGTGTAACTGCATTTCACTTTTTTATATACCTTTGCGCTGTGGAAATAGTGCCTTTGCTTGTCATTTATAAGATACTATTTCTGCAAACCAGCAATAGATAAACATTTATAAATCGAGTATTAAACGCATGATTAATAACGAGGTAAAATCTACTGGTAAGAGACAATCCGCACAAATTTTGATTACGCAGCCCAAGCCTGAAAGTGAGAAGTCGCCTTATTTTGAATTGGAGAGAAAGTACTCAATTCAACTTACCTTTCATCCTTTTATCAAGCTGGAGCCTATATCGGCGCGGGAATTCAGAAAACAAAAAATTGATCTGACGACATTTTCTGCTGTGATTTTTACCAGCAGAAATGCGATAGACCACTTTTTCAGGATGTGTGAGGAAATGAAGGTTTCTATCAGCCAGGATAATAAATATTTCTGCATTACGGAGGCGGTGGCATTGTATCTCCAAAAATTTATCCTGTATCGCAAACGCAAGGTTTTTTATGGCGCTAACGGCACTAATAAAAGCATGTTTGATGTTATCAATAAACACAAGGAGAACGAAAAATTTCTTTATGTGTGCAGTGAAAACCAACAGGATAATGATATTGTAAACTGGCTTAAAAACAATAACTGTATATTCCAGCTTGCATTTATGTATCGTTCGGTAAGCAATGATGTGCATGTGGTAATGGATAATAAAGCTTTTGATATTATTTGCTTTTTTACTCCAAGTGGCGTACGCAGTCTTTTTGATAATTATCCTGAATTTACTCAAAACGGTACCTTAATTGGTGCTTTTGGAAATAATACGGTGAAGGCCAGCGAAGATGCGGGCCTTTATGTTAACATTAAAGCGCCTGCGCCGCAGACGCCCAGCATGATCTCGGCTTTGGATTGTTATCTTTCTGAGATTTCCAAAAAGAAATAAAAAAATGATATTTTTTTCATAAACCTGAAAAATCCCGTACTGCGGGATTTTTTATTTTCGGAGGCTGGCATGACAAAACACAAGCATACAAATAATCTGATTAATGAAACGAGCCCTTACTTACTCCAGCATGCGCATAATCCCGTAAACTGGTATGCATGGGGCGAGGAGGCATTGAAGAAGTCAAAGGAAGAAGATAAACCGATCCTGGTAAGTATAGGTTATTCCGCCTGCCATTGGTGCCATGTCATGGAGCGGGAGAGTTTTGAAGATGAAGCAACCGCTCAGCTTATGAATGAGCATTTTATCAATATAAAGATTGATCGCGAAGAAAGACCCGACCTCGATCATATCTATATGGATGCTGTGCGGGCCATTACCGGAAGTGGTGGCTGGCCCTTGAATGTTTTTTTAACACCGGATATGAAGCCCTTTTTTGGAGGTACTTATTTTCCACCTGTCAGAGCTTTTAACCGTAATAGCTGGAAAGAAGTGTTGGTAGCAATCGCCAGGGCATACAAAGAAAAACGGAACGAAATAACGTCACAGGCTGATACGCTTATAGCGCATTTATTGAATGCCAATAATGTAGATACAGGAAATGCGGGAGACTTCGCTGACCGACAAATGACAAATAATGTTGCAGAAGCTTTGCTGAAACATGCTGATAAAGATTGGGGTGGCTTCGGGCAGGCGCCTAAATTTCCCCAAACTTTTTCAATTCTTTTTTTATTGCGTCATTATTACCTGACAGGAGACCAACCCTCCAAAAAAACAGCATTATTAAGTTTGGATAGAATGATGGAGGGCGGAATATATGACCATTTAGGTGGCGGCTTTTGCAGGTATGCCACAGACAGGCAGTGGCAAATTCCCCATTTTGAAAAAATGCTGTATGATAATGCTTTACTGATTAATGCCCTTGTAGAGGCTTATCAGCTTACTAAAAAACAAGAATATGCCGATGTTATAAAGCAAACAATTGAATTTGTTAAACGGGAAATGACCTCGCCTGAAGGTGGCTTTTACAGTGCGCTTGATGCAGACAGCGAAGGTGAGGAAGGTAAGTATTATACATGGAGTAAAAAGGAAGTGGACGATTTGCTTGGAGAAGACAGCAGCCTGTTTTGCCGTTGTTATGATGTTTCAGAACCGGGAAACTGGGAACACACAAATATTCTATGGGTTCCGGAAGATTTGGAAAAAATTGCTGAAGGATCAGGGATTAGGGAGGAGGAATTGGTTCAGAAACTCAAGGGTTTAAAGCAAATACTATTTGATGCTCGTCAACTGCGCATACGGCCAGGGCTCGATAACAAAATTTTAACTGGTTGGAATGCATTGATGGTTGTAAGTCTCTGTAAAACCTATGCTGCCTTGGGAAATAGCGATTACCTGGAGTTAGCCAAAACGAATATTGCTTTTTTAGAAAAGCATTTATTCAGCGGAAAAGGTAATGTGCTATTGCATAGCTGGAATAAAATTGCTCATCCGCAGCAGGCTTTTTTGGATGATTATGCTGCATTGATACTTGCACATGTTTTTCTGCATCAATCAACTGCCGACGCAACTTATTTGTTGAAGGCCAGGGTTTTATTGGAGCAGGTGCTTGAAGTTTTCAGTGATGAACAGCAGGTTTATTTCTATTATACTGCCAGAAACCAGGCCGATATCCCCATACGAAAAATAGAAATGTACGACGGCGCAACTCCCTCCAGTAATTCACTGATGGCAACCAATTTGATCGTATTGTCGGTTTATTTTGATATGCCATCGTGGAGAAAAAGGGCTGAGCAGATGATCCTCAATGCCGGGAAACTTGCAGAAAAATATCCTACTTCTTTTGGCGTGTGGTGCTTAAATCTTCAATTATTGGTGTATGGTTTAAAAGAAATTGCGATAATCGGTGAGGACTGCTACAGCATTCTCTTACAAGTGTTAAATGAATATATTCCGTTAAAAGTTATACAGGCTTCGGCAACAGAGAACACGGATTGGCCGTTGGTAAGAGAAAAGATAATTACGCAAAATCAAACAAACATCTATATTTGCGAAAATTTTAAGTGCCTTAAGCCTTTTACAAACTTTATCGAATTTAAAAATCAATTACCAGAACATTTTTAACAAAAAAGGCAGAATAATAAAATAATTCTTAACAATGTGCGTTCATATTTCTTGCGGAAATTGCGAGTTGAAAATCTTTTTAGTAAATATTTTTACACGCAACCGTCTTAATAAAAAATTAAAAATTTGCCAGAAACAATAAACGGATGAAAAACCAAAGCTTTTTAATACTCGTCCTCCCGGCTTTTCTGCTGATGGCAGTTAGTTGTAATAAATTAGGGAAGTCAAAGTCAGTAACCGGCGACGGACAAATTCATAAGGGGATTTCTCCATCTGCAAGAAGCGGCATGTCAAGGCCTGATGGCATGGCATTCATCCCGCCTGGTACTTTTCACATGGGCCCGAGTGATGAAGATGTAAATTACAATTTTACTGCTCGTAATAAGGAGGTGTCTATCAGTGGTTTTTGGATGGATAGAACCGAAGTGACCAACAACCAATACCGTCTCTTTGTTTACAAAGTAAGAGATTCCCTTGCAGCCATTCGTCTTGGTTACATGAAAACCAGTCCTGCCGGTGATACAGCTATCGATTGGAAAAAAGCTTCTACTATCAAATGGGGTGACAAAAATACTTTGGAGAAATTGAATGATCTTATTCTGGCTCCTGATAACAGGTTGTACGGCAGGATGGAAATCGATCCGGATATGTTGGTTTACAGCATACAGGGATTTAATTTGGAAGAGGCGGCTAAACGTGAAAATGCAGGACGGCCAAGAAAAGATTTTATTTACCGGTATGCCCAAAAAATTTATCCTGACACCCTGTGCTGGATGAGGGATTTTTCCTATGCATATAATGAACCGATGACCAAACGGTATTTTGCTTCACCTTCTTATGGGGAATATCCTGTGGTGGGTGTTAACTGGAAACAGGCAGTTGCTTTCTGTCATTGGCGTACACGTTATATGAATTCCTATCTTGAAAAAGTTAAAAAGACCCCTGAAAGCGATTTCAGGTTACCTACGGAAGCTGAATGGGAGTATGCCGCAAGAGGTGGCCGTTCACAATCAATGTTCCCCTGGGGCAACTATTATTTAAGAAATAAAAAGGGCTGTTTACTCGCTAACTTTAAACCAGGCAGGGGTAATTATCCGGAAGATGGCGGCTTCTATACAGTTAGAGCGGACAGCTACTGGCCTAACGATTTTGGTTTATATAACATGGCTGGTAACGTTTCAGAATGGACTATATCTTTATTTTATGAGGGCGCTTATAACTTTCAGCATGATATGAATCCTAATATTCAATGGAATGCATTGGATACAGATCCGCCCCGTATGAAGCGTAAGGTCATCAGAGGCGGAAGTTGGAAAGACGTTGGATATTACCTGCAAACAAGCACTCGACAGTATGAATATCAGGACACAACAAAATCTTATATAGGATTCAGATGTGTTATTGATCTTCCGGCCCTTTACAAAAAATAAAATGTGTTTTATCTATCAAAAAAGAAGTTTTTCAAAAAATCGCAAAATTGAATTTTT
This sequence comes from Parafilimonas sp., assembly GCA_036274175.1. Taxonomy (GTDB): domain Bacteria; phylum Bacteroidota; class Bacteroidia; order Chitinophagales; family Chitinophagaceae; genus Parafilimonas. Next base: position 1,094 of record DASUGF010000073.1, on the reverse strand, counting down.
ATGGCAGCCGCAATTCCTCCTAAAGTTAGCAGAATCGTTGACATATTCGTATCCCTCGCCGCAGCAGTAGTTATCGTTGGAGCCTTGTTTAAACTAGAGCATTGGGAAGGAGCAGATACCATGCTTATCTTCGGTCTTGGCACAGAAGCGTTAGTATTCGGGGTATATGGAATACTATATTTAAAATATCCTCCTATAAAAGATTATCAATATGAGGCTCCTGTTAAGGCGCAACAGGAAAACCCTGCTTTGAAATCTATGGAAAAAATGTTGGAAGCAGCAGATATAACTCCGGCAAATCTCGGCAAGCTGAGCGCTGGCTTTCAAAAATTGGGCACTACTGTAGAAAAGATGGGTGAAATAAGCGATGTAGTAAAAGCTACCGGCGATTACACTCAAAAAACAAAAGAAGCGGCCAAAGCACTTGACGATGTAAAAACAGCATACGCCGGTGTGGCGAGCTCCGCTACTTCTTTTAATAATGCATCCGAAGGGGCCAAGGTTTTCCATGAGCAAATACAGGTATTGACCAAAAATCTTTCTTCATTAAATACTATTTACGAACTGGAATTACAGGAAAGCAATAACCACTTAAAGGCGCTAAACCAGTTTTACGGAAAATTAAATGAAGCTTCCAACGCTATGAACACAACAGCAAGCGATGCTGTAAAAGCAAAAGAGCAAATTGCGGCGCTTGCAAATAACCTTGGTAAGCTAAACCAGATATATGGGAATATGATTAGCGCTATGCAAGGCGGAAGATTATAATTGAATAGAATAATAGACTGTAAATAGTAATTCGCAAATAATATTAATTTTCTATGGCATTACCAAAAGAGCCGCGGCAAAAAATGATTAACCTGATGTACCTGGTGCTGACGGCTTTGCTGGCATTAAATGTATCGGCTGAAATTTTAAATGCTTTTAAAACAGTAAATAATAGCCTGACCGCTGCCAGCAGCACATTAGATAAGAAGAATTCCAATATTTTTAAGTCATTTGACGCCTTATTAAATGATAACAGTACAAAAGCAAGAGCAGAAGTATGGTATCCAAAGGCTAAGCAATCAAAAGATCTTGCTGATCAGCTAATA
>DASUGF010000072.1:0-132797 GCA_036274175.1 Parafilimonas sp. | reverse complement strand
GAAAATAGAAGCTTGTTTGCTCATTGGTCGTTTAAAGCATGTGCGTGATTGAATAACAAGAGCCGTATGAGTTGAGAAACTCACGTACGGTTCTGTGAGAGGCTTGGGCTGAAATGCTCTTGCCTACTCGACTATGCAGCCTGGCAAAGTGCCTCGTGTACTTGTGCCAGTAAACTCAAAATTTAATCAATAAAACTCACTATCATGAAACCAATTATAATATTCTTCTTCTGCCTGTTGCTTGTAACCAACGCCGCAACAGCACAATGCAACAACAACTTAAAAGTTCAAAGCCCGGTTTCAGAGAAACCAAAGGAAGCTATGATAGCATCTGTAAACTGTAATACACTTACCGTTAAATGGAAAGGCAACAGGGATGAAACCTACAAGTTAAATGCAGTAGTAAAAGATGCTGCCACCAATAAAACCATTCGAACAAAAACCATAACAGATTATACGTTTGATGGCTTAAACTATATAGCTAATATTCCCGTTGTTACGGGCACAAAGATTAGCTGGAGCGTACAAGGCATAACTGCAGAAGAAAACAGATTGTTCTACAGCTATCCGTTGCGCGGTAAAGAATATGTTGTACCAACTTGTCCAACATCCCTTGCAGATAATACTAAAGCAGATAATGCACTTGCTGTAATTGGTGAGGAAAGTATGCAGGTGAAAATATATCCCAATCCTTTCCAATCCATTTTAAACATTGACTTCAGCGCTGCTAATAAAACGCAAAAGAGAATAAGTGTTTATGATGTAAGCGGCAAACTGCTGCTTAACAGGTTCAGTGATGGCAATACACAATTGGATGTGAAACAATTAAGCGCCGGCACTTATCTTATAAAAATAACTGATGGAAATGGTAAAGAGTTGTATAGCGGCAAAATCATTAAGCAATAATAGCCCCTGGTGTCATGTCAACCTAAAATTGTCGGTCGCCACAGGTCACAAGTGCGCAGAGAAAGATTTTCGTCGCACAGAGCTAACGGAGCAAACAGAGCTTTCTCTGTTATCTCTGCGTCCTCTGCGCGGGCATCACTACGTCATAATTTGGTTGACACCACACTGGCAACATATAAAAGACCTGACAGGAGCTTTGGTCCGAATGAAGAATTGACAACATTCAAACACCCAAAACGCATACTGCTTTTTAAACCTGTCAGGACTTTCAACTGGCAGGTTTTTTATTGCGTAAATTTTTTTTGAAAAGAGGGTAACAATTTTTAGCCTTGCGGAATATAACACAAGCAATCGCTTTTATGAACCATGCAAAACCATATCAGTACCTTTTAAAAAAACAGTTGAATTACCGTTGTGGTATTTTCTTAGTTCATTTCTTTTTTGCTTTTATGGTAAACGCAGGGGCACAACAAAAACCCAATATCATTTTAATATTAGGAGATGATGTGGGTTACAGAAGCCTTACCTGCAACGGGGGCAACGTATATTCTACGCCGAATATTGATACCCTGGCGCAAAAAGGGATGCGCTTTACGCAGTGCCATGCCTCTGCCGATTGCTCCCCATCCAGGCAATTATTACTTACCGGGAAATATAATTTTCGCAATTATATTGACTGGGGCGTGATGGACAGGTCGCAAAAAACCATCGCGAACATGTTTAAAGATGCAGGCTACAGAACAGCTTGTTATGGTAAATGGCAACTGGATGGCGGCGATACATCAATCAAAACATTTGGCTTTGATAATTATACCATTCATACACCTTATGTGTACAGTTCAGAACTAACCAAATATAAAAACCCGCAGATATACACAAAGGGTGCATTCCTGCCTGATAGTTTAACCCTGAACAAATACGGACCTGATATATGCATTGATTCCATGTTCGAATTCATAAACAAGAATAAGTCGGGCCCGTTTTTTATCTATTGCCCGTTGTTACTGGTGCATAATCCTTTTTCCCCAACCCCCGATGATACAGCCTTTGCCAATTGGGATCCTGGAAACGCGGATACTTCTTTTTTCCCCTCCATGATGCACTATATGGATAAAGAGATCGGGCAGATAATAAAAAAAGTAAAAGAAGATGGTCTGCAAAATAATACCGTGATACTTTTTACCGGCGATAACGGAACACCACCGGGAGTTATAGATTATATTGATGAGAATGGCAACCCGGTACCCGGTGGTAAGCATGAACTTGCAGAAGCGGGAACGCACGTTCCGTTAATAGCATATTGGCCGGGCGCCGTTGCGCCGGGTACGATAAATAATGACCTCATTGATTTTACAGATTTTTTGCCCACGCTTGCGGGGATTGCAGGTATTCCCGTGCCCACTGATTATGGCCCTTTAGACGGAGTGAGCTTTTCCGACCGCCTGACCGGGCAGCCGGGAACGCCAAGAGAATGGATCTTTAATTACATAGACCGGCACCCCGGTCAAGATGTGGCAAAGCGCTGGGCACAAACAAAAATTTATAAATTATATGATACCTCTGCCGTAAAGCCTCAGTTTTTATTTTATAACATTGGTAATGATCCTGATGAAGAAAAACCTATTCCTGATACTTCCCTTACACCCGGAGAAATAATAATCAGGCAACAACTGCTGGATGTGATCAATGGGTATGTGGCACAGGGTACACCGCTTATTTCATTAAATCCTTCGCTGTCAGGTATCACTGAATCATCGGTAGTTTTAAAGGATACTATAAGAGCCGATGGCGGCTCAACCGTTACGGCGAGCGGGGCCGTGTGGAGTACCAGCCCTTATCCTGAGCTTTCTTCATCAAGCCATACAACAAGCGGTGTAACATGGGGGCCTTTTGGAACTTTAGTGCAGGGATTAGCAAAGAATACAACTTATTATATCAGGGCTTATGCTACTAATTTTGCCGGCATTGTCTATAGCAATCAACTCATTTTTAAAACTTTGGATGCGCCTGTCGCAACTGCAGCCACTTCGATAGGGACTAACACATTTCAAGCTAACTGGAATGCTTATTCCGGCTCAAACTACCGGCTTGATGTAAGTGAATCGCCTTCATTCACTAAAATAAATAAGCTTACAGTAACCGAAGGTTTTAATAATGGCATTATTCCTCCGGCCGGATGGACGATCAGCACTAATGTTATTGTCAATACCACTTCATTCGCAACAGCCTCGCCTTCGCTCGAATTCACCGCTTCAAACGATCAGGTAATGACCAAACCACTTGGCGGCCCTGCAACACAATTAAGTTTTTGGATAAAAGGATTAAATACAAACAAAACAAGTTCGCTTTTGATTGAAGGGTTTGACGGCTACAACTGGACGGTGATAACAAGCATAGCTAAATTGCCAAAGAGCGGTGCAGTGAAAAAATTTAATGCGAACACCAATCCTCCGCTAAGCCGGAATTTTATTCAATTCAGGTTTACCTATACAAAAAAAGCGGGCACACTGGTTTTTGATGATGTATCAATCAAGTACAACAACCCTGTTCCTTATTTTGTTCCGGGATATAAAAATTTGAAAGTGACAACCAATTCAAAAACAGTAACAGGTTTAAAACCGGCAACCGGTTACTACTACAGGGTTCGCGCAATAAAAGGAGGCGCCCTGACCGGAAATTCCAATATAATTCAGGTTACCACCAGCACACTTAACTATCAGTTATCTTCAGTGGAAGACAGTTCTAAAACATATAATGCACTTGCAAAGGCAAGCCGGGAAAACATGCAAGTCAAAACCTTTCCCAATCCTTTACAATCCATTTTAAATATTGACTTCAACGCACCGGATATAACACTAAAAAGAATAAGCGTTTATAATGTAAATGGTAAGCTGCTTATCAGCAAAATCAGCGATGATAATTTGCAGTTGGATGTAAAACAATTAAGCTGTCGCGACCTGACAGGTGCAACGCTCCTGTCAGGTCAGCATAGAGATGTGAAAACATCCGACACCAAAAGATAAGACTGCTTTTCAAACCTGTCAGGACTTTCAGACCTGACAGGTTTTTTGACGGATCAGCGTTTATAATGTAAATGGGAAACTGCTTATCAGCAAAATCAGCGATGGTAATACGCAGTTGGATGTAAAACAATAAAGCTGTCGCGACCTGACAGGTGCAGCGCTCCTGTCAGGTCAGCATAGAGATGTGAAAACATCCGACACCAAAAGATAGACTGCTTTTCAAACCTGTCAGGACTTTCAGACCTGACAGGTTTTTGACAAATAAATGTTTATGATGTAAATGGTAAGATGCTTATCAGCAGAATCAACGATGGTAATACGCAGTTGGATGTAAAACAGTTAAGCTGTCGCGACCTGACAGGTGCAACGCTCCTGTCAGGTCAGTATAGAGATGTGAAAACATCCGACACCAAAAGATAGACTGCTTTTCAAACCTGTCAGGACTTTCAGACCTGACAGGTTTTTTGACGATCAGTGTTTATGATGTAAATGGCAAGCTGCTTATCAGCAGAATCAGCGATGGAAATACGCAGTTGGATGTAAACAATAAAGCTGTCGCGACCTGACAGGTGCAACGCTCCTGTCAGGTCAGCATAGAGATGTGAAAACATCCGACACCAAAAGATAAGACTGCTTTTTTCGAACTTTTTTGCAATTTTTTTTCAAAAAAAGGTAACAATTGTATAAAGCCGGGAATATACTTACATAGGGTTTAGATAAATTTTTCAACCCTATCCCTAATTGGAATTTTATTGCTTAAACTAAAAACGCGCATATGAAAACACTTGCTTCATTTTTAACTGTATTAATTTTTTTGGTTTCCTTCTCCGCATTAGCACAACCCGGAAGCCTGGACGGCAGTTTCGGGATAAACGGAAAAGTTTTAAAGAATATGGATTTTACCGGTCAATCTGTTGCGATTCAAAAAGATGGAAAAATTGTAGTGTGCGGAGCATCGAATGGCAATTTTGGATTGATACGATTTAATACTAATGGCTCCGTTGATTCAGGTTTTGGAGTAAATGGTACAGTTACTACAAGTTTCGGCTCAGATTATGTTGAGCCGGTTGGTGTTGCCATTCAGAAAGACGGAAAAATTATCGTGGCAGGGTCCATTCGAAAATGGATAGGTTATATGGACATCTATGGATTTGCTCTTGCCCGTTATAAAACAAACGGCTTATTGGATCATTCTTTTGGCGACAAGGGTAAGGTGATAACTGCAAATGAAACGGTGGATTATATTCGTGCCGCGACGCTTGCACTACAGGCTGATGGTAAAATTTTAGTGGCGGGTAACAACATCAGCGAATATTTTTCACAGGTTATCCTTCACAGGTATAACACAGACGGCGCCAACGACGCGGATTTTCATCCGGATACAGGCTTTAGTATTTATGATCTAATGAATTCCATAGCACTGCAATCTGACCAAAAAATTATCGGTACCGGCTTTACCTATGTAAACCACACTAAATTTCATTTTCTGTTAACACGATTCAAGACGGATGGAAGCCTTGATTCTGCGTTTGCCAATGCCGGGAAAAATACTACCGGTTTAGAAACAGGCGTAGCTGTCGCCGTACTTAAAAACGATAAGATAGCGGCACTTACCGATAGTTCTTCACTAAAGCAATTTACCAGGGATGGCGTTGCAGATAGCCTGTTTGGCAAAAACGGAAAGGTTTCTGTGCCATTTAAAGCAAAGGCGATCGCTGCCCAGTCAAATAAAATAATTGTTATCGGGATGAAGAACGGCAATTTTGCTATAGCACGCTACAAGCTCTCGGGAAAATTGGATAACAGTTTTGGTATAAACGGAATAGCAGTGGCAAATTTTGGCGGTAATGATGAAGCCGCCGCAGTGGCTATCCGGAAACAAGATGGTAAGATCGTTACAACCGGTTCTTCCGACACCTACCAACTTGCCGTTGCAAGATTTAATGGCGATTCCAATACTGCTTCCGTTGCCGGCAATACTGTTATCACTAATGCGCATGATGCCTCGAAAAAATCTCTCTCAGTCAATATCTATCCGAATCCCTTCCGGTCCACTTTAAATATCGATTTTATATCAACTGGAAAAACACGAAAGAAAATAAGCGTGTACGATATGAGAGGCAGTTTGCTTTATACAACATCCACTGTAGGAAGCACACGATTAAACCTGAGATCGCTGGTATACGGCTCTTACCTCATAAAAGTGACAGATGAAAATGGCAAAGAATTATACAATGGCAAAGTGATCAAGCAATAGCGCAGCTTTCAGACCTGACAGGTGCGAAGTTCATGTCAGGTCACGGTAGAGATGTGAAATATATTCCAACACCAAAAGATAAGACTGCTTTTTTCAAACCTGTCAGGACTTTCAGACCTGACAGGTTTTTGACAAATAAGTGTTTATGATGTAAATGGAAAACTGCTTATCAGCAAAATCAGCGATGGAAATACGCAGTTGGATGTAAAGCAATTAAGCTGTCGCGACCTGACAGGTGCAACGCTCCTGTCAGGTCACGGTAAAGATGTGAAATACATTCCAACACCAAAAGATAAGACTGCTTTTCAAACCTGTCAGGACTTTCAGACCTGACAGGTTTTTGACAAATAAGTGTTTATGATGTAAATGGCAAGCTGCTTATCAGCAAAATCAGCGATGGTAATACGCGGTTAGATGTAAAACAATTAAGCTGTCGCGACCTGACAGGTGCAACGCTCCTGTCAGGTCAGCATAGAGATGTGAAAACATCCGACACCAAAAGATAAGACTGCTTTTCAAACCTGTCAGGACTTTCAGACCTGACAGGTTTTTTATTATATAAAATTTTTCAGTATTGTCCGGTTAACTTGGGCTAAAGCCCGTTGGATAAGGGTTTCAGCTATGTAGCCCCAGGCTTAAGCCTGGGGCTAGTGAAAACCAAGCCCATCAAGGGCTTTAGCCCAGGAATTAAAATTTTAGTCGGACAACAATGAAAATTTTTTTTGAAAAAGAGGGTAACAATTATGCCACACCCGGTATCTAATAAAAAGCTTTACCAATGCATGGAACAATTCGACGCTTAATGTTGAACTATGAAATCCCCAAAATCTGCACTTATGTACTTGTTGAATGATATTATAGTCTTTAGTAAAGAAATGAAGATCCTGTTTACAATTCATCTTCCGCCATTTATACTGCTTGGCTTGCTATTCATTATCTTATTTCCCTACTTTTTTATCACGGGCGAGGGAAGGGTTCACAACCCCTGGCTGCAGCTCGTAGCATATCCTGCGCTTGTTACCAATGTTTTATTATCACACATGGTATTGCAAAAATATTTAGGCGCGAAAAAAAATTTTATAACATGGACAATTGAGTTTTTTGTATCCGTATTAATTATTTATCTCGTGTTATATTAAGATATTATGTTTCTCTTTTGCAGGGTATTTAACCATAACTATATAAAAATAATCTGCAAATTCAGCAACCCTAACCCTTATTATATTTCTGGATTTTAGATGTTATGATTTTGAGATTTGATTTTTGATCAAGGCTATGACCTGCTTACTGCGGTATGTATTTTTAATCATGCAGGCATACCGGTTACCTTATAGCATAACTGTTACACTGTCCGCTTTGCAATAACTGACTGTACGATATCGTACAGTTTTTTTATTTAATAGCTTTTAAGCCATTGGTTTCTAACATATTGAGCAATGGCATACTGGTTGACACAATTAAACCGCCGGAGAGTTATTTCTTGTTGTGAGGGATATTTCAATCAGACATCAGAAATTAAGAATTATGTTCAGAAATTACCTGCTTTTAGCCCTTAGGAACATGCGCAAGAACAAGCTGCATACTTTCATCAATATCGGTGGAATGACAGTAGCTTTTGCCTGCAGTATTTTTATTTTATTGCTGTTGTATTATCATTTCTCCTACGATCAGTTCCAGGCTAATAAGGACAGCATCTATAAAGTTTATAGCTATAATATCGGGCCGGCCGGTGAAGAATTTGGAACATCCATGTCCTATCCTTTAACGCCTGCATTAAAAGCGGAAAATATTGGTATCGTTAAAGCTACCCGTATTAAAAGCGGCGGCAAGCTGGTGCGGTATAAAGACAAAATGCTCGATATGAGCACAAGGCTTGTTGACAATGATTTCTTCAGTATGTTCAGCTTCCCTTCGGTTAAAGGCGCGGCGGTAAATCCTTTGGATGATTTAAGTAAAGTAGTGCTATCAGAAAATGCAGCCGGTAAACTATTTGGCAAAGAAGACCCCATCGATAAAACAATTGAAGTAAAATTGGATGGCGAATGGCATAGCTTAATTGTATCAGCAGTTGTAAAAGATCCACCGCTGAGTTCAACTATGAAGTTTTCGGTGCTGGCACGTTCTGAATTAGATCCTTCTTACGCCGCTGATAAGAACCAGTGGGATAATCAAAGTCACCCGGTGTATGTGCAGTTGGCAAACAACACAACACAACAACAGGTTGAGGCAAGGCTAAGAAGCTTTCTAAAAAAATACAGACCCGTTGATGTTGCTGTGATGAAAAGAAACGGGTATAAGCCCGACAGGAATGGGGATTACCGGAGCCTGCACCTGGAACCTTTAACACAGGTGCATTTCAACCCGGCAATAAGCGATTCTTCTTCCGTAAGCAAACCGTTTTTATATATACTCATATTAATTAGCTGTGTTATTATTTTAATTGCTTCTTTCAATTTCGTAAACCTGAATGTCGGCCTTTCTTTCACGCGTACAAAAGAAATAGGTATCCGCAAATGTCTTGGCGCCGGAAAAAAAGAAGTATGGCTGCAGGTGTGGGGCGAAAGCTTCTTAATGATAAGCGGTGCCATGTTGCTGGCTGTTGGTTTAGTGATATTGCTCATCAGGAGTTTCAGCGCCACATTTGATAATGTGTTGAAAGCAGAAATGCTTTTGGATCCGTCTGTTATTGCCATATTGTTAGCACTCATTTTTATTGTATCCTTTATTGCTTCAGGCTATCCTTCCGCCATCATGGCTAAATTAAAAACCGTTGAAGTTTTAAAAGGGAAGATAACGGTAAAAAAACCCGGCATGTTACGCAATGCATTGATCGTAACGCAATTTGTTATTGCCATTGTGTTGATATGCAGCACCATCATTATCTACCGGCAATTTGATCACCTGCGTACAGCGCCGCTGGGTTATAATACGACCTCCGTTATAAGCATTCCATTAAAAAATGAGGAAAGAGGAAAAGATATAACTGCAAAAATGCGCCTGCTGCTTGCATCACAGCCATCTGTGGTTGCGGTGAGCGGAGCTACATCCAATATTGGTTTGGGTGAAGACGGTAGTACATCAACTTCCATATCCTGTTTTGACTATGGAGAGAAAACAGTTTGCGGACAGGTACTGGATGGCGATTACGATTTCTTAAAAACATTGGGTATTAAGCTGCTGCAGGGCCGTGATTTTTCCACGCAATATGCCGGCGACACCTCCCTTTCTGTTATTGTAACCGAAAGCTATGCGGCGCAATTCGGTGAAAAAAATATTACAGGTTTTTCTTTTTACATGGACAGCAGCCAGCCTAAAATGCATATCGTTGGCGTTATACCTGATGTGAGAATTAAATCGATCAATCAAAAGCAGCGGCCACTCGTAATACAGCTAAGTCATGACAAGACATTGGATTATGCCTGGATAAAAGTGAACACGAATAATCTTATGGCAACAATGGAGATGATCAAAAAAGTATATGCCGCCGTTGAACCCGGCGCTGAATTCAAAGGTTCTTATGTAAACGAAAACGTTGACCGCCTGTATAAAGATGAACGCATCATGGCAAATCTTTTTTCGGTGGCCGCTATTATTGCGATCATACTTTCCTGCATGGGTTTGTTTGGCATTGCTTCCATCATCATCCGCCAGCGCGTAAAAGAAATAGGCGTGCGCAAAGTGCTGGGCGCATCCGTAAGCGGTATCATTACATTGGTGAGCAAAGAATTTTTGAAGCCGGTCATCATCGCGTTTTTAATTGCAGCGCCACTGGGTTGGTGGATGATGAATACCTGGCTGCAAAATTATGCTTACCGTGTAAAAGTGGAGTGGTGGGTATTTGTAATCGCCGGTGTTGCAGCTTTATTGATAACGATGATCACGGTGAGCTTTCAATCTATTAAGGCTGCGTTAGCAAACCCGGTTAAGAGTTTGAGAACGGAGTAAGATGGTAAATGGTTGATAAGTTGATAAGTTGATAAGTTGATAAGTTGATAAGTTGAAAGGTTGATGAGTTTTTCGTTTTAAAAGGAATTAAACTTTATTGAATGGTAAGCTTTAAATCTGCAATCTGCAATCGCCAATCTGCAATTTTGAACGCTCGCAGCTTAAAATCAGACATCAGAAATTTCGTCTATGTTCAAAACATATCTTAAAACAACTTTTCGGAATTTAAAAAACAACAAAGCGTATAGCTTTCTAAACATATTTGGTTTGGCTATTGGTATTGCCTGCGCAGGCCTGATCTTTTTATGGGTGGAAGATGAACTGAATTATGATCAATTCAATACAAAAAAAGATGTCCTGTACTACATACGCGAAAACCAAAAGTATGACACCTATACGGCGACATTTAGCTCTACCCCCGGCGTGTTAGCGCCGGCCATGCAGGCGGAAATTCCGGGTATTGCGAATACCTGCCGTATGACGGAAGACAATGCTTCCGTGCTATTTACTATCGGTGATAAAACAATGTATGCTTCGGGCAAATATGTTGAACCTTCCATGTTCAGCATGTTCACATTACCATTTACACAGGGAAATGCGGCAAGCGTATTCAAACAATTATACTCGATCGTTATCACTGAATCTACTGCAAAAAAATTCTTTGGCAATGACAAGAATGTAATTGGCAAAACAGTGCGGATGGATAACAAACAGGATTATATCGTTACAGGCGTATTAAAAGATATTCCTGAAAATTCATCGCTGAAATTTGAATGGGTGGCGCCTTTCCAAATCTGGTTCGACAGAAGTGAATGGGCGCATCACTGGGGCAATAATTGCCTCAGCACTTACGTGGAATTAAAGCCGGGTGTTCATCCATCTTCTGTCAATAAACTGTTGTACGATTTTATTCAGAAGCGCGAGCCGCAATCAATAGCACGGCCTTTTTTATTGACCATGAACGACTGGCACTTACGCGATGAATTTGATAACGGCGTGCAAACAGGCGGTGGCCGCATAACCTATGTGCATTTATTTTCCATCATTGCATGGATCATTTTGCTGATAGCCTGCATCAATTTCATGAACCTGGCCACAGCACGCAGTGAGAAACGTGCGAGGGAGGTGGGTGTAAGAAAAGTATTAGGCGCCGGAAAGCGAAACCTCATCTTTCAATTCATCGGCGAAGCCATATTCATGGCTTTATTGTCTGCCATTTGTGCGATTGTTTTTATGTCGCTCACCTTGCCTGCATTCAATTTGCTGGTACAAAAAAATCTTGTATTGGGATTAAATAACCCGCTGCATATAACAACATTGCTGGCGATCACTTTCATCTGCGGACTACTGGCAGGCAGCTATCCGTCATTGTATTTATCATCATTTAATCCCGTATTTGTTTTGAAAGGATTAAAACTAAAGACCGGCAGCGCTGCATTTATCAGGAAAGGATTGGTGGTATTGCAATTCAGCATTTCCATTGTGCTCATCATCAGCACCCTCATTATTTTTCAACAGATACAGCATGTAAAAAACAGGAGCCTTGGTTTCAATAAAAACAATTTGCTGCAAACAGATGTGGTGGGTGATGTAGCCAGGAATTATGAACCCATAAAACATGATCTTTTAAATACAGGTGTTATTGAGAGTGTAGCGCTCGCTGATCATGTTACCATTTATGGTGGTAATAATACAGGCGGCCTCACCTGGAAAGGCAAAGCGACTACGGCACAGATATTAATATCGCAGCGTTATGTAAGCGCCGGGTTTTTTAATACGTCGGGCATTAAAATCCTGGAAGGAAGGGATGTGGTGGAAACAGACAGTGGTATTGTAAATAAAACGATCAATATAGTGATCACGCAATCACTGGAAAAATTAATGGGTAAGGAAAGCGCATTAGGTAAAAAGATATGGTATGAAGGCGATACCAGCGGCATAGCAGCGCAGGTAGTTGGTGTGGTGAATGATTATGTGTATGGAAATATGTATGGTCAACCCGATCCGGTAATGTTCTTTTACAGCAAGCCCGAAAACACCTCGCAGATGTATGTGCGCCTGAAGCCAAATGCTGCTGTTGAAAAAGCTTTGGCACAGATACAAAACATCATGAAGAAAAATAATCCTGCTTATCCTTTTACGTACCAGTTTGTTGATGACCAGTTTAATCAAATGTTTACCAATGAGCAATTGATAAGCAAGTTATCAAGAGTGTTTGCTGCATTGGCAATAATCATTTCATGTTTGGGCTTGTTTGGATTAGCAGCATACACAGCAGAGCGCAGGACAAAAGAGATAGGCATACGAAAAGTGTTAGGCGCAAGTGTTTCAGGTATTACAACATTATTATCAAAAGACTTTTTGCAATTGGTGGCGCTGTCATGTATTGTGGCTTTCCCGGTTGCATGGTGGATGATGCATAGCTGGTTGCAGCATTATCAATACAGGATTGAAATAAGCTGGTGGATATTTTTAGCGGCAGGTGTATCAGCCATCCTGATCGCTTTAATTACTATCAGCTTTCAATCCATTAAAGCAGCGGTTGCAAACCCGGTTGAGTCGTTACGAACGGAATAAAAGCCTCCCCAAACCCCTCCGGAAGGAGGGGCTTTGAAGAGGTCGATCATATGAACTGTAAAATATTTTTTAACTGCTCGAAAAACTCTCCCCCTGCCGGGGGAGGTGGAGGGGGCTTTTATGTTCAAAAATTATTTCACAAGTGCATGGCGAAATCTTATTAATAACAAGGTTTACTCCGTCATTAACATTCTTGGTCTTGCAACCGGCATGGCTGTGACTATGCTTATTAGTCTATGGATCTGGGACGAAGTGAATTATAATCATTACCACATCAATCACAAGCAGATTGCGGAGGTAATGAACACCTTTACCTACCAGGATAATAAAATGGAGACGGGCCCGGGCGTGTGTGCGCCCATAGGTGATGAACTGCGCAACAAATACGGAAGCGATTTTAAAAATGTATGTATGGCGTCGTATAATGGCAGCCATGTATTAGCCGTCGGAAATAAAACAGTTATGGGAAGCGGCATGTTCGTTGAACCTAATTTCCCGTCCATGTTTTCTTTACAAATGGTAAAGGGCAATATTAATGCACTGAATGACCCCTCTGCAGTATTGTTAAGCGCATCACTGGCAAAAACGCTGTTTGGAAAGGAAGATGCAATGAACAAAGTAATAAAATTTGACAATCAGGATAGCTATAAAGTAGCCGGCGTGTATGAGGATATTCCGCGTAACTCAGAATTTTATGAGACCGGGTTATTGCTTCAATGGAAAAAATTTATTACCGAAGGATGGCCCAGGTTTGAGCGTGCTGCAACAAACTGGAACTTTCCGGGGTTCCAGGCGTTTGTGCAGGTTGCAGATAATATAGACATGCAACAAGAAACAGAAAAGATAAAAAATGTGGTAATGGCGCATAAAGTTGCCACTGAACAAAAGGAACAGGTATCATTATTTCCAATGGACAAATGGCGGCTGTTTAGTGAGTTTAAAAACGGCAAGTCAACCGGTGGCCGTATTCAATTTATATGGTTGTTTTCAATAATCGGCGTGTTTGTTTTAATGCTGGCCTGTATAAACTTTATGAACCTTTCCACTGCACGCAGCGCGAAAAGAGCAAAAGAAGTTGGCATTCGAAAAACAGTTGGTTCTCTTCGAAGCCAATTGATCGGCCAGTTTTTAAGCGAGTCTGTTTTAGTGGCATTTGTTTCTTTTATATGTTCCCTGCTAATCGTTGTTTTATTAATGCCGCTGTTCAATAAGCTTGCCGATAAAAACATCGGCGTGCCCACGAACAATCCAACATTCTGGTTATTGGCAATAACATTTACTATTCTTACCGGAATAATTTCCGGCAGCTATCCCGCATTTTACCTGTCTAAATTTAAACCTGTAAAAGTTTTAAAGGGAACATTTCGTGCAGGCAGGTTTGCATCGTTACCGCGCAAAGTATTGGTAGTTGTTCAATTTACTTTTTCCATTGCTTTGATCATTGGAACAGTCATCGTTTTTAAACAAATTCAATTTGCAAAAGACCGTCCTGCAAATTATAAAAGCGAAGGACTGATTAATATATCTTTTACCAATCCTGGAGCGCAGCGGCCTTACGATGCTATCAGGCAAGACCTGTTTGCAACCGGCGCTGTAAATAATGTGGCCACTTCATCAACTCCTGTCACTGCTGTATGGAGAAACGAAACCGGCTTTAACTGGCAGGGGAAAGATCCCAACTTTCTTCCCACTTTCGGTGCGCTATCCGTATCCCGGGATTTTGGAAGAACCATTGGCTGGAAAATTAAAGAGGGAAGAGATTTTTCCAGGGATTTTGCAACAGATAGTTCGAGTATAGTGCTAAATGAATCTGCTGTAAGCCTGGCGGGTATGAAGAAGAATATTGTAGGAGAAAACATGCAATTCAATGATAAAAATTATACAGTTATAGGTGTAATAAAAGATATGATAATGGAATCTCCTTACAAGCCCGTGAGGCCAACTATCTTCTTTTATAATCCTAACTGGGTGAGTGTAATTATTGTGCGTATGAAGCAGGAGGTTGGCGTAAAAGAAGCGCTTACAAAAATTGAATCTGTATTTAAAAAGTATGACCCCAATCCCTTAAGCTATACCTTCATTGATGAAGACTATACAAAGAAATTTGCTGATGAACAGCGCGTAGGTGATCTCGCAACCTTCTTCACCATTCTGGCAATTTTTATTTCCTGCCTTGGCTTGTTTGGTCTCGCATCATTTGTTGCGGAGCAACGTAAAAAAGAAATAGGTGTGCGTAAAGTATTGGGCGCTTCAGTGTATGATCTCTGGCAAATGCTTTCAAAAGAATTTGCATTGCTGGTGATCATTTCCTGTTTCATTGCCATCCCTGTAGCATGGTATTATTTAAACAACTGGTTGCATCAATATGATTACAGAACAACTATATCATTATGGATATTTATTTTTTCGGGACTAGGTGCTTTAATAATAACATTAACAACAGTAAGCTTCCAGGCCATTAAAGCAGCGATTGCAAACCCGGTCAAGTCACTACGAACAGAGTGATGTTGATAGGTTGATAAGTAAGAAAGGAATTTGGAATTGGGAATTTGGAATTAGGAGTGGATAACGGTTGAATAGTTGACTGGTTGATAAGTTGATAGGTTGATAGGTTGATAAGTTGATAGGTTGATAAGTTGATAGGTTGATAAGTAAGAAAGGAATTAGTAATTAAGAATTGGGAATTAGGATGAACCTTCGTGAATGGTGAATAGTCATGGTGAATGAGAATATGAGTAATGAATAAATTCAGGATAATAATGTATTAAACGATGAAGTAAATCTGCAATCTGCAATCGCAAATCTGCAATTGTTACTTGCTCGAAGCTCATAGCTCACATCTTATAAATCAGGCATCAGAAATAAAAAATTATGTTTAAAAATTATTTTAAAACCGTCTGCCGGACCTTGATGAAGAATAAGGTTTTTTCTTTCATCAAAATTTTTAGCCTCACCGTGGGGCTCGCAGCAGTCATTTTTATATTTCTGTGGGTTATTGATGAAATGTCTTATGATAAATTTCATACAAATGCCGGCAACATTTACAAGGTAATGACCAACAACACATACCCGGATGGCAGCATTGAAACATACCCGGCTACTTCCGCTCTTTTGAAAAATGCCATGCAGGCTGAAATTCCTGAAGTAGATAAGATAGCATTGCTTAGCATGCAAACAGATGCTTTGATAGGTCACGAAAGAAACTTCTTTAATGAACAAGGGCTTTATGCCGACTCATCATTGTTTTCAATATTCAGCTTTCCTCTGCTGAAAGGCAGCCGCATAAATCCTTTACCAAACAATACATCAATCGTTATTTCTGAAAAACTGGCAAGCAAACTTTTTGGTAACAGTGATGCTGTTGGAAAATCTGTGGAAGTAGATCAAACACACCGGTTTACAGTAACAGGTGTATTTGCCGATGTTCCGCAAAACTCTTCTCTCCGGTTTGATTTCGCATTACCCTTTGACCTTTTTGTGAAAGAAAATCCTTGGACACAACATTGGAAAAGCGGGGGTACACAAACGATGGTTACGTTAAAACCGGGCGCTTCATTGAAAACTGCCAACGCAAAGATTGCGCGGCTGATCAAAAAGAATTGCAGCGATTGTACAACAAGCGCATTTCTGTTTCCCTATACCCGGCAGAGGCTTTACAACGAATTCGAAAACGGGAAAACTGCAGGCGGACGTATTGAGCAGGTTAAGCTGTTTAGTATTGTGGCTGCTATCATCCTGCTCATGGCGTGCATCAATTTTATGAATCTCGCCACTGCCCAATCAGCAACACGCAGCCGCGAAATAGGTGTGCGTAAAGTAATCGGGGCTAAACGTTCCGGGCTGATTATGCATTTTATTTTTGAATCAATATTACAGTCACTCATTGGACTGTTGTTTGCCCTTTTAATTGTACAACTTCTTCTTCCTTTTTTTAATGAAATAACCGGAAAATCCATACGCCTCGATTTCACTGACCCGGTATTTGTTGCCGGCATATCTGTGATCACGCTGAGTTGCGGATTACTTGCAGGATGTTATCCCGCATTTTTTCTTTCCTCGTTCAAGCCGGTTGCCGTGCTGAAAGGTGACATGTCTGCATCACTTTCAGGCAGTGGTTTTCGCAAGGCATTGGTTGTTGTTCAATTTGTAACATCCATCATATTGATCACAGGAAGCATGATCATTTATAAACAGATCCGCTTTATCAGTAATAAAAATCTCGGCTTTAAAAAAGAAAATGTGATCGTGATCAACAGGAACGAAAATCTTGGCAAAAACTATGCAGCGTTTAAAAACGATTTGCTTCAGCTTCCTTCTGTAAAAAACATAGGTTTTGGCGGGAGCAACATCTTTACCGTTCCGATAACCACTACTGACCCTGAGTGGCGGGGCAAGCCTGTAAATTCTTCCATGACATTTAAGGTGTTTCGCTGTGATGAAGGATTTATTCCTGCCATGAACATTAGATTGCTGGCGGGCAGGAATTTTTCGGATGTAAACAACCGTGATTCAGCCAACTATATCATCAACAAAAAGGCAATGGAGGTAATGGGGCTTACTCCTGAAAATGTTATCGGCTCCGACCTGGGAATGTGGAACGGAAAAGGAAAGATCATCGGCCTGACCAATGACTTTAATAATGATAATCTCCGCCGCAGCATAGAGCCGCTTATTTTTCTCTATTCGAAAAACATTGGGGCGAATTACTTTATCGCGATAGATGGAAACACGCCGGTAAATACAACACTTGCCGCCATAGAAAAGACGTTTAAGAAATACAGCCCTGCCTATCCATTTGAATATTCTTTTCTTGACGAGGTTTTTGCAAGAGAATATCGTACGGAAACAATTATTGGCAGGCTGGCTTTAATTTTCACCACCATTGCAGTACTTATTTCCTGCCTTGGCTTATTTGGCCTGGCGACTTACAGTGCTGCAAAAAGAACCAAAGAGATCGGCGTTAGAAAAGTGTTGGGCGCATCTGTTCCCGATATCGTGGCATTGCTGTCAGAAGATTTTATTAAGCTGGTCATCATTGCATTTGTAATTGCTGTGCCGGTTGCTTATTGGATTATGCACCACTGGCTGCAGGATTACGCATATCGTATTAATATCAGTTGGTGGATATTTTTACTGGCAGGCATATTTGCTATAGCGATTGCATTGGCAACGATCAGTTTCCAGGCAATAAAAGCGGCAGTGGCAAACCCTGTTAAAAGTTTAAGAACGGAGTAGGAGGTTGATTAGTTGAATTGTTGATTGGTTGATAAGTAAGAGGGGAATTTGGAATTGGGAATTTGGAATTAGGAATTGGAAGGTGAGGTGTGAATGGTGAATATGAATAATCAGTAATGAATAATCAGTGATGAGTAATGATTTTGAATGAAGAGTTTGAGAACGGAATGATGTGGTGAATAGTGAATAGTCAATAGTGAATGAAAACTATGAGTAATGAATAATGAGTGATGAGTAATGGCTGTCGGCTCGAAGCTCGTAACTCATAGCTCGCAGCTTAAAAGCCGGTTGATTGGTTGAATAGTTGATTGATTGGTTGAATAGTTGAATAGTTGATAGGTTGATAAGCAGGTAAGGAATTGGGAATTGGTAATTGGGAATCAGGAGGTGGTTGTGAATGGTGAATATGAATAATCAGTAATGAATAATCAGTGATGAGTAATGATTTTGAATGAAGAGTTTGAGAACGGAATGAAGTCCCCTAAATCTCCGCTGCGGCGGAGGACTTTAAAAGGTTTACCAAATATGACAGTGGCCAATTTATTAAACGATTTCAAAACCCTTCTCCGCCTTAGGCGGAGGAGATGGAGGGGGGCTTATGTTTAAAAACTATTTCAAAACCGCATGGCGGAATTTAATTAACCAAAAAGGGCTTTCCTTTATAAACATTACCGGTCTTGCTATTGGTATGGCTGGTGCAATACTTATTTTATTATGGTTGCAAAATGAAATAAGCTTTGATAAGTTTCATGAGAATAAAGAAAATTTATACCAGTTATATGGATTAGGTTCGAATGTAGATGGACATCAACAGGAAATTTCTGTTGTATCGCAACCCATTGGTCCTTTTTTAAAACAAAATTACCCGGAGGTTGAAGCCACCGCAAGGGTGAAGAATGTTAATAGCTTTTTGCTTACTGCGAATAATAAAAGTTTCACCCGCATTAAAGGCGATTTTGTTGACCCTTCTTTTTTGCAAATGTTTACTTTTCCATTGGCTGAAGGAAACAAAAATGGTCAGCTAAGAAATGTTTATTCAATTTGTATCACCCAAAGTCTTGCAAAAAAATTATTTGGTAATGAAGATGCCCTTGGAAAAATGATACGGATAGACAGTGTTGATAATTTTACGGTAACCGGTATATTAAAAGATCTTCCGCCAAACACGGAGTTTGATTTTGAGTATTTATTGCCGTGGGATTATTTTATAAAGATTGACTGGAATAATGACAGTTGGCTCAGAAACAATACATTCACTTTTGTTCAGTTAAAACCGAATGTAAATGCTGCTGTTTTCTCTGATAAAATAAAGAATGTTACAAAGGTTCACTCAGGCCGAAATGATGTATGGACGCATTTTATTTACCCGCTTGGCAAGTGGCACTTGTACAGCAATTTTGAAAATGGAAAACCTGCCGGTGGTCGCATAGATACGGTTCGTGTGTTTGGAATTATTGCAGCATTTATTTTATTGATAGCCTGTATCAATTTCATGAACCTGAGTACAGCAAGAAGTGAGAAGCGTGCAAAGGAAGTGGGTATTCGTAAAGTTGCCGGTGCAGGAAAAAGCTTATTGATCGGTCAGTTTATTGTTGAATCATTTATAACCGCGTGTATTGCGGGTACAATTGCATTGCTGATCGTTCAATTAGCATTGCCATCATTCGATACATTAATCGAAACACAACTTTCTGTTCCGTACAATAATTTTTATTTCTGGCTGAGTGCGTTCGGTTTTATAGTATTAACAAGTTTGCTGGCCGGAAGCTATCCTGCATTTTATCTTTCTTCATTCAAGCCGGTCAGCATATTCAAAAAACAATTTAAAAAACCGCAATCAGCAGTATCCCCGCGAAAAGTGTTGGTGGTATTGCAATTTGCTTTTGCCATTATTCTCATTGTTTCAACTATTGTTGTGCGCAATCAAATTCAACATGCGCAGGACAGGGATAAAGGTTACTCGAATAATAACTTGATCAAGGTAGATTTTGTCGGCGATATTGATAGAAACTACTCTTTGATAAAACAAGATCTTCTCAATTCAGGCATTGCCTCTTCTGTAACCAAAACCATGACAGGGATAACTGACGGCGGAGCGCATGCATGGGGATTCAGGTGGCCAAATGAAGCGCCTGCAGATACCACCACAACTATTACTTTATTCAGTGAGGATGCAGATCTTGTAAAAACTGCCGGCATGCACCTGGTGGAAGGAAGAGATATTGATATCAACAAATATCCTGCTGATAGTTTTTCTGTTTTGCTGAATGAAACGGCAGTGAAAGTAATGGGCATGAAATATCCTGTCGGACAAATAATCAACAACCCTTATGATAAAATAAACTGGCGCGTTGTAGGTGTTGTAAAGAATTATGTTGAAGGCTCGCCCTACGAAAAAATTCCTCCCACTATTATTTTGGGTCCTGGTAACCCATGGTTTAGTGCAATGCATATAAAATTCAAACCAAATTATTCAACAGCAGATGCGCTTGCAACAGCAGAGTTGGTGTTTAAAAAATATAACCCTGCTTATCCGTTCGATTACAAATTTGTTGATGACGAGTATGCAAAAAAATTTGATGATGAGCAGCGCACAAAAACAATGGCTGGCTTGTTTGCATTCCTGGCCATTTTTATTTCATGTTTGGGCTTGTTTGGCCTATCGGCATATATTGCCGAGAGCCGGATAAAAGAAATTGGTGTACGCAAAGTGCTTGGTGCATCAGCATTCAACATAACGAAACTGTTATCACTCGATTTTATAAAACTTGTTTTTGTCTCCATCATCATCGCAACACCAGTTGCATGGTATGCAATGAATAGATGGTTGGAGGATTATTCTTACCGGATAAATATCAGTATAGGAATATTTGTATTAGCAGGATTATTAGCGATCGTTATTGCCTTGCTGACAGTAAGTTTTCAATCTGTAAAAGCGGCAATAGCAAACCCGGTTGAGTCTTTACGAACGGAGTAAGTAAAGACGAAATCCAGCTTATTGCGGGATTGAGAGTTTGAGAACGGAGTAGTAGGTTGATTAGTTGAATTGTTGATTGGTTGACAAGTAGGTGAGGAATTGGGAATTAGTAATTGGGAATTAGGAGGTGGTTGTGAATGGTGAATATGAATAATCAGTAATGAATAATCAGTGATGAGTAACGCTTCCGGCTCGAAGCTCGTAGCTCATAGCTGGCCGCTCAATAAATCAGACACTTGTCCGCCGTGGCGGATCGAAAAATCAGACATCAGAAATTTTCTTCTATGCTAAAAAACTATTTTACAACCGCATGGCGTAACGTATGGAAGAATAGAACTTTTTCTTTCATCAACGTGACCGGTTTAGCAATTGGGTTAACCAGTTTCCTGCTGATCGCGTTGTATATTTTTGATGAACTCACTTTCGATCGTTTTCATAAAAATGCAGATAACATTTATCGTATTGTTGAGAGCAAAACGAATACAGAAGGGAAAACAACCAAAACCACCGGCGCGGGTTTCCAGGTATCGGAAAGAGCGAAAACCGATCTTCCCGAAATTAAAGATGCGGCACGTCTTTCCATATTTGGCCGAGCCAATGTTACATCCGGAGATAACAAAGCAAATGTTTTCTATGAAGATTTTATAGCAGGCAACCCGGGCTTTTTGACAGTATTCAGTTTTCCTTTATTGTACGGCGACCGTAACAGCGCTTTAACTGCACCAAATTCAGTTGTCATTACCGAAACTTCTGCAAAAAAATTTTTTGGTACGACCAACGTCGTCGGGAAATTATTATTGATCGACAGGGATTCTGTTCCTTTTAAAGTAACAGGTGTTTTAAAAGACTTCCCTGCCAATTCAAGTATTTCATTTAACCTGCTGGTGTCTGAAGCTTCTGTTCTGAAGGATGATGATTCAAAAAGATTTGTTGCGAACGACTGGACGTCCGGAGCTTTTTCAACTTATTTTTTATTGAATAATAATGTTAACATCCGGGCTGTAAATACGAGGCTGGATAACCTTATTGCTGCCAACCATACAAATGATACGGAGGTTAAAACCGATCTTCAATTACAGGCATTAAAAGATGTTCATTTTTACTCCGGCGATATTGAAGGTTATTCCGGCAACAAAGGAAACATTTCCTACATATACGTTTTTCTTATTGTTGCATGCTTTATAATTTTTATTGCATGCATCAATTATATCAATCTTTCTACTGCCCGCTTTACAAACCGGGGAAAAGAAATTGCTATTCGTAAGGTTTCGGGTGCATCAAGGTTAAGTCTTACCAAACAATTTCTTGCAGAAGCATTGCTGATCACGATTTTTTCTGCTATTGTTTCTATCGTGCTGGTAAATATTTTATTGCCGGCATTTAATGCATTTACCCAAAAAGATCTGACGATTAACTTTCATACTGATTACAGGATATGGATCGGGGTTTTTTTAGTTATAACCGTTGTTACTTTAATAGCAGGTCTTTATCCGGCCTTATTTCAGTCAGGGCTTAATCCTTTGTCGCTGTTAAAAGGTAAAATTCAACCCGGCCGTGGCAATATTTCTTTACGGCGCTCGCTGGTTGTTTTCCAGTTCGCCGTTTCAATTATGCTTATTGCAGCTACGATTATTATTTACCGGCAAATGCAGTATGTAAACACTAAAGACATGGGTTTTGATAAAGATAAACTGGTAGTGGTCGATATTAATAGTGGTAAAGTGCGCCGGGGCGCTGAAACAATAAAATCCGAGTTTTCAAAACTGTCGCAGGTTAGATCTGTTGCTGTTACATCAAGGGTTCCGGGCGAATGGAAAAATATTCCGACAATAAAGGTTAATACGAGCAATACTACTTCGCATGGTGACAAGGATATGTATTTTCTCGGTGTTGATGATAAATTCCTTTCCACCTATAATATCAACCTCTTAAAGGGTAGGAACTTTTTTTCATCCGGCAATGCTGATTCTGCGTCCGTGCTGATAAACGAAACAGCAGCGAAAGAGCTTGGTATAACGAATGTTGCCGGTCAATTGATAACGATCCCGTCGGTGAACTTCGGCGGCGATTTTTCCAGCCTTGATAAACCTTTCGTGGCAAGTATTAAAGGCATAGTGAAAGATTTTAATTTTCAGTCGTTACACGAACCGCTTGCTCCAATGGTGATCGGGTTTCGG
Source organism: Parafilimonas sp. (assembly GCA_036274175.1). GTDB lineage: Bacteria > Bacteroidota > Bacteroidia > Chitinophagales > Chitinophagaceae > Parafilimonas. Next base: position 109,700 of record DASUGF010000072.1, on the reverse strand, counting down.
AATAATCCTGTGCACAGCATTGATTATTTTACTGTAAAGCTTACAGGTGGAAATGTTGATGCTGCCTTAAAGCAAATGGATGCTATACTGCATAGCATAGATCAAAACCATCTCTTTGAATATCATTTCCTGGATAAGCAATGGGATATGCTTTACAGGGATGATAAAATAAGGCAAACCATTTTTCTTGTTATTTCCCTGCTCGCCATTTTCATTGCGGCTTTAGGTTTGTTTGGACTTACCATTTATGCGGCTGAACAACGGGTAAAAGAGATTGGTATCCGTAAAGTATTAGGTGCAAGCATCGGCAATATAGTATTGATGTTGTCAAAAGATTTTTTAAAGCTGGTGCTGATCGCATCTGTGATCGCTGTTCCTGTTGCATGGTTTGTAATGAATAAGTGGCTGCAGGATTTTGCATACAGGATAAATATCAACCGGTGGATCTTTATTTTATCTGCATTGGCTGCGATAGTAATTGCGCTCGTAACGATCAGTTTCCAGGCGATAAAAGCGGCAGTGGCAAATCCTGTTAAAAGTTTAAGAACGGAGTAGGAGGTTGATTAGTTGAATTGTTGATTGGTTGATAAGTAAGAGGGGAATTTGGAATTGGGAATTTGGAATTAGGAATTGGACGGTGAGGTGTGAATGGTGAATATGAATAATCAGTAATGAATAATCAGTGATGAGTAATGATTTTGAATGAAGAGTTTGCGAACGGAATGATGTGGTGAATAGTGAATGAAAACTATGAGTAATGAATAATGAGTGATGAGTAACGCTTCCTGCTCGAAGCTCGTAGCTTATAGCTGGCCGCTCAATAAATCAGACACGTGTCCGCCGTGGCGGATCAAAAAATCAGACATCAGAAATCTTCTTTTATGTTTAAAAATTATTTCAAAACCGCATGGCGCAACCTTTGGAAGAACAAGGTATATTCCTTTATCAATATAGCAGGCCTTGCTATTGGCATGGCGGCATGTATTGTTATTATGTTATTTGTTCGTTACGAACAAAGCTTTGATAATTTTCATACAAAGAATATATACCGGCTCAACGAAGTGCAGAAATTTGAGGGCATGGTAGCTGCGCAAAAAGTAGCGCTGACTATGTTCCCGATGGCGCCAACATTGAAAGCCGAATTTCCCGAGATCAAAAACTACACAAGAATAAATGCGGCAGGCAATACGCCGTTTTATTATAACGAGAAAAAAGTTTATATCAAGCGTGTATGTTTTGTTGACTCCACTTTTCTTGATTTGTTTGACTTTCCTTTATTGCAAGGCGAAAGAAAAACCGCATTACAAAAGAGAAACACAATCGTAATCTCGCAGGATTTTGCAGAAAAGCTTTTTGGCAAAGAAGATCCGATCGGAAAGACGCTTACAAATTATGGCGACGACGACACTACCCGTGTAATTGTAACCGGCGTACTGAGAAATGTGCCATCAAATTCTCAACTACAGTTTGATGCGCTGGTACCATTTAGTACAATAGCTCATGCGGATTGGATGGACAACTGGGGCGGTAACTGGTTGAACAGTTATTTTGAACTTGCCCCTAACACCAATGTTACTGCGTTAGAAAAAAAATTCCCTGGTTTTCTCAAAAAACATATGACCCCGGAAAGGGCAAAGAATTACGAGTTATTCCTGATGCCTTTGAAAGAAATTCATGCCGGTGCGACAGATATAGGCCTCGATAGTTTTAATTACCAGCAGTTCGATAAACGTTATACCAATATATTTTTTATAGTTGCGCTTGCAGTACTGCTGATCGCCTGCGTAAATTTTATGAATCTTTCCACAGCGCGTTCTGCAGAAAGAGCAAGGGAAGTAGGCGTCAGGAAATCGGTGGGTGCATTCCGCTGGCAGCTTTCTTTACAGTTCATTGGGGAATCTATTGTGCTTTCGATCATTTCCATGCTGTTTGCCATTCTGCTGGTAAAGCTTTTCCTGCCATCAGTTAACCGGTTAAGCGATCGTGAATTACAATTCAATGTATTCACCAATTGGAAATTGTTGCTTTCCCTCATTGGCGGCACTGTTGTATTGGGAATAACCGCCGGTCTTTATCCTGCAGCTTACTTATCATCATTCAACCCGGTAAAAGTGTTGAAAGGATCAATCCAAACCGGCAATAGAAAAAGCTTATTAAGAAATACATTGGTGGTAACACAATTTTCATGTGCTATCTTTTTAATTATCGCAACTGTTTTCGCAGTAAAACAGTTGAATTATATGAGAAACCGGCCAACCGGGTTTGAACGCGATCAAATTGTTACCATACCGTTTCGTGATAATTCTTCCCAGAAATTTGATGTACTTAAAAAAGACCTGCTTCAAAATACATTAGTAACATCTGTTACGGCATCGCAGGATGTGCTGGGAAGTCATCTCGATCAGTCAGGTATCCAGTTTAAAGGAGATGGTCCGTTGCGCCGGTTAACCTCAACAAGGCTTATAGTTGATCAAGATTATCTCACCACTTTCAAAATCCAATTGGTTAAAGGCAAGAACTTTTCTACCGACGGATCCGGCAATGGCAAAGAATATATTATCAATGAGTCGCTGGCAAAAGAATTATTAAAAGATAATAATAAAGCCGACATGTCTTCTTTAATAGGGAAGCATTTTGGCTTTTTTGATTCAACAGGTTCTATCGTCGGCATAGCCCGCGATTTTAATTTTAATTCTTTGCATCATAAGATCGAAACCATGTTCATGTTCAATAAAACGGACTGGGGTTTTAGCAACATGTCGGTAAAGATCAATGGCAGCAAACCCAAAGAAGCTATTGCATTTATTCAATCGGTATGGCAAAAGAATTTACCTGATATTCCTTTCGATTACCAGTTTTTAGATGACCATTTTGAAGAGTTATATCGTGCTGATGCACAAATAAGCACTATTGTTGGATCACTGGCCGTACTGGCTATTATTATTTCCTGTCTTGGGTTATTCGGGCTTGCTTCTTATGCTGCAGAAAAAAGAGTGAAAGAAGTAGGGATAAGAAAAGTATTGGGCGCTTCCCTTCAGCATATCGTGTTCATGTTGTCGAAAGATTTTTTGAAGTACGTATTGATTGCTGCCCTGATCGCATGCCCGCTTTCATGGTTTGCGGTGCACACATGGCTGGAAGATTATGCATATCGTGTAAATATTAGTTGGTGGATATTTTTTATCGCTGTGGTAGTTGCAGTGGTGATCGCTTTGGCAACAATAAGCTTCAACGCGCTCAAGGCTGCAGTAGCGAACCCGGTTAAGTCTTTACGAACGGAGTGAGTAAAGACGAAATCCCGCTTAATGCGGGATTAAGAGTTTGAGAACGGAATAGGAGGTTGATTGGTTGGATAGTTGAGGTTGATAAGTTAGAAAGGAATTGGGAATTAGGAATTGGGAATTGGTAGGAACCATGAACTATAAACCATGAGTAATGAGTAATCAGTGATGAGTAACTGCTTCCGGCTCGAAGCTCGTAGCTCATAGCTGGCAGCTTAATAAATCAGACATCAGACATGATAAAAAATTATTTCAAAACCGCGTGGCGAAACCTGATGAAGAATAAGGTCTTCTCTCTTATCAATGTGCTGGGCCTGGGCATTGGCATTGCTGCGTTTTTGCTGATCGTAAACTACCTGCGTTTCGAATATAGCTTCGATGATTTTAATGCCAACAAAGACCGTATATATCGCGTACCGATGATCGAAACGGAAAAAGGAGGGAAGCCGCAAACCTTTGCCTTTACTTATCCTGCATTGGCGCCTGCCATGAAAAAAGATTTTCCCGAAGTGCAGGAAGCTATACGTTTCAGGAAAAGATGGGGTGTTGTACAGTATGCTGATCAGAAGATCATAGAAAATGGTATGATCTATTTTGTTGATGCTTCCGTATTCAATGTATTTTCTTTTGCATTTGAAAAAGGTACTGCTGCAACAGCATTCACACAATTGAACGATGCAGTGATCACCCATTCCACCGCCGGGAAATATTTTGGCAAAGAAGATCCGGTTGGAAAGGTTTTACACTACAATGGTGAAGATTATGTTGTAACGGCGGTATTGAAAGATATGCCTGCTAATTCTCACATGCAGTTTCATATCCTGTTGAATTACAAAAAATACATTCAGTCAACCAACGGAGATGCGAATACAAGCTGGCAATGGAGCGATTTTTATACTTATATTTTATTAAAACCCGGCACAGATGCAAGCGCATTGCAGGCTAAGATGGCCGGTTTTGCACAACGCTATATGGGCGACCTGATGAAGAAAAATGGTTTTGCAGTTTCTTTTCAATTGCAACCTTTAAAAGATATACATACGCGTTCAGTATATGATTACGAGATGATGGGAAGCGGCGACCTGTATTACCTGAAATATCTTGGTATCGCAGCATTGCTGATCTTACTGATCGCGCTTATCAATTATGTAAATCTTTCAACAGCACATTCATTGGAACGTTCAAAAGAAGTGGGCGTACGCAAAGTGATCGGCGCTACGAAGCTGCAGTTAGTAAGGCAATTTCTCGCCGAAACTTTTTTGATGAATGCGTTTGGCATAGCTATCGGTCTCCTGCTTTTTAAACTGGCGCTGCCGCAATTCTCCACACTCATTGAACAAAACGTTACCGACCTGCAAAGCAATAGCTGGCAATTCTGGGTTATCATGTTTGGTATTTTTATTGTCAGCACATTGCTTGCAGGTTTTTATCCGGCATTTATACTATCATCATTCCAGCCCGTTCAGTCGCTCAAGTCAGTAACAGGTTTTGCCGGCGTGAAAAGCGGCCGAAATTTTTTAAGAAGATCACTGGTGGTATTGCAGTTTGTTGCTGCAATCATCTTAATTGGCGGCGCATTGGGCTTTTACCAGCAACTGAGGTTTATGAGTACCAGGAATCTTGGCATTGATATTAACCAGACACTCGTATTACAGCAAACCATTGGTCTTGACAGCAGCAAAATCACTGCGGTTGAATCAGTGATCAATGATCTTCAAAAGATCCCCGGTGTTGAAAATGTTACGGTATCAACAGATGTGCCGGGTGCTGAAGTGGGAAGTTCTACAGGCTTTACGCTTCTCAACTCCAATGATGATAAACGTTGCCGCACATTTGGCATTGATGAAAACTTTATTCCTCATTATAACTTAAGCGTTTTGGCCGGGAGAAATTTCGATACGGACAAACCTTTTGGTAATGATACAACCCAGCCGGTAAGCGTGATCATTAACGAAACCGCTGCCAAAGTGTTTGGCTTTAAAAACCCTGCTGATGCCGTGAGCAAACTGATGAAAGGATCAGGATTCACATGCAAGATCGTTGGCGTGGTTAATGATTATCATCAGCAGTCACTGCAATATAATTTCGACCCGATCGTATTTTATCCGGAGCAGCACATCAACATGACAAATTTTTCGTTGAAACTTCACACCGGCAATATTGCACAGGTGGTTGACAAGGCGAAGAAAACATGGAGTGCCGCCTTCCCGCAAAGCCCCCTGCAGTATTTCTTCCTGGATGAATATTTTAACAGGCAATACCAGGGCGATAAATTATTCTCCACGATACTCTGGTGGTTCACTGTGCTGGCTGTGATCGTTGCGAGTCTTGGATTGCTGGGATTATCATTATACACCGTTGCAAAAAGAACAAAAGAGATCGGTATCCGCAAAGTACTGGGTGCAAATAGTATACAGATCACTACGCTTATCACCAAAGATTATATCAAACTTATTTTATATGCAGGATTAATTGCCGTGCCTGCCGCGTATTTCATCTTGCAGAACTGGTTAAAAGATTATGCTTTTCATGTAGAGATAGGTGTCTGGTTCTTTGTGTTGCCTGTGGTATTGATCGTGGTAATAGCATTGTTAACGGTACTGTATCAGTCATTAAAAGCGGCGCTGGCGAACCCGGTGAAGAGTTTGAGAACGGAGTAGGGAGGTTGATTGGTTGAATTGTTGATTGGTTGATAAGTGGGAAGGGAATTAGTAATTGGGAATTGGGAATTGGGAATTGGGGAACATAGTTGATTGGTTGAATTGTTGATTGGTTGATAAGTGGGAAGGGAATTAGTAATTAGTAATTGGGAATTGGGAATTGGGGAACATAGTTGATTGGTTGAATTGTTGATTGGTTGATAAGTAGGGAAGGGAATTAGTAATTGGGAATTGGGAAATATGAGTAATGAGTAATGAGTATAACAACACAGTAATTCGTAGTTGAATTGTTGATTGGTTGATAAGGGAATTAGTAATGGTGAATTTAAATCTGCAATCTGCAATCGCCAATCTGCAATAAATGACTCGAAGCTCGTAGCTCGAAGCTCGTAGCTTAATAAATCATACATCAGACATGATAAAAAACTATCTAACCATCGCCTTAAGAACATTATGGAAAAACAAAGTCTTTTCTGTTATCAATATATTGGGATTAGCTATTGGTATCAGTGCATCACTGGTTATTTACCTGCTGGCAGACTATCATTTTTCTTTTGACAAATTTGAAAAAGACAGGGATCGCATCTATCGTGTAACTTCTAATTTCATCTTTTCCGGGGAGGAATATAAGAACTCAGGTGTTACTTCCCCAATGCCGGCTGCCATTAAAAAAGATCTCACAGGTTTTGATGCCATCGTTCCCTTTCGTACCGCCGATGACATGAAAATATCTGTGCCATCTTCAAATCAAAAAGAACCACAGGTTTTAAAAAAACAAGGCGACATAGTCTTTGCAGAAGAAAGTCTTTTTAATTTATTGGGCTATGAATGGATTGCGGGTGCTGCAAAAACTGCGGTGACTAAACCTTATCAAACTGTGCTTACCCTATCGGCTGCCGCATTATATTTTCCAAAATTGAAACCATCTGGTATCATCGGTAAAGAATTATATTTTAATGATACGATAAGAACCAATGTTACAGGCATAGTAAAAGATTTTTCAGAAAACACCGACTTCACCTTTAAAATATTTATTTCAAGGGCAACACTTGAACAAACAAGCTCAAAACCCCGGGACTGGAATGAGTGGGGGAGCACCACTTCAGCATCACAGTTGCTGGTAAAGCTTTCCCCGGGTAATACTGTACAACAGGCAGAAAAAGCAATTGATCGTTTATATGCAAAGTATAAACCAAACGATCCCGATGATAAGAGCAAAACTGCTTACCGGTTGCAAGCTTTGAGCGATATTCATTTTAATGGAGACTACAATACCTTCGGCAAACCGCAGGCCAACAAACCAACGCTTTATGGCCTGTTGGCGATAGCTGCTTTTTTATTGCTGCTGGGATGCATCAACTTCATCAATCTCACTACGGCACAGGCTGCACAACGTGCCAAAGAGATCGGTATCCGCAAGACAATGGGTAGTTCAAGAAGGCAATTGATCGTACAGTTTCTAAGCGAAACATTTTTACTGACGTTGGTCGCAACCATCCTTTCGGTTATGCTTATCCCGCTTATATTAAAAGCTTTTTCCGGTTTTATTCCCGATGACCTTCATTTCAGCCTAACCAAACAGCCAACAATTATTTTGTTCCTGGCTGTATTAACTATAGTGGTTACGCTTTTATCAGGGTTTTATCCTGCATTGGTATTGTCTGGCTTTAAACCCATACTGGTATTAAAAAATATAGCCTATTCGGGAACCGCTACAACACGTGGCGCCTGGTTGCGCAGGTCATTAACTGTATCACAATTTATGATCGCACAGGTATTTGTAATGGGCGCCATTTTGGTAAGCAAACAGATCACTTACTCCATCAACAAAGACCAGGGATTTAAAAAAGAAGCGATCCTTTATTTCAATACTAATTTTTATGATACGGTTAAAGGCCGCAAATATGTTTTATTGGATAAAATAAGGCATATCCCGGAAGTAGCCATGGTAAGCCTGTGCAATAATCCTCCGTCTTCCAACAGCACATGGAGCAGCACCATGAAGTACAAAGACGGCAAAAAAGAAATAGAGACAGATGTTCAGCAAAAATTTGGCGACACGAATTATATAAAATTATACGGCTTAAAATTGCTGGCAGGCACTAATATAACACAGTCTGATACGGTAAATGCTTTTATCATCAATGAAACCTATGCGCATATTTTAGGCTTTCAAAAACCACGGGACGCGGTCGGGAAATATCTTGCCTATGATAAACAACAATTTCCTATACGCGGTGTGGTGGCAGATTTTAATCAACACTCGCTACATGAACCGATAAAACCACTTGTAATTGCAAGCAGGGGCAACGACACGCGCAATATCAGTATCGCTTTGCATCCGCAAAATGAAGCAGGCACAACGTGGAAGACAGCTATCAAAAAAATTGAAAAAGCGTGGAAGGAAATATATCCTGAAGATGAATTTTCTTACAGTTTTTTTGATGAAGACATCGCAAAGTATTACGACGCAGAGCAACATATTTCAAGTCTTTTGAAATGGGCTACAGGCCTGGCAGTTTTTATCAGTTGTCTCGGCTTACTGGGTTTGGTTATTTATACAACTAATCAGCGTACAAAAGAGATCGGCGTAAGAAAAGTGCTGGGTGCATCTGTTACACAGATCGTGACAATGATATCAGGCGATTTTATCCGGTTGGTTTTGCTGGCATTTATTATCGCGGCGCCGCTTGCATGGATAGGCATGTATAAATGGCTGGAGAATTTTGCTTTCCGCACCCATATCAGTTGGTGGATATTTATTTCCGGTGGCGCAGTAATGGTATTGATCGCTTTAATAACGCTTTCTTTTCAAACCATTAAAGCAGCGATGGCAAATCCGGTTAAGTCGTTACGAACGGAATAGGGAGGTTGATTAGTTGAAGTGTTGATTGGTTGATAGGTAAGAACGGAATTTGGAATTGGGAATTAGTAATTGGGAAATATGAGTGATGAGTGATGAGTAATGAGTAACCAAACACTATGAGCCATGAACTATAAATGAATAATGAATAATCAGTGATGAGTAACCGCTTTTGGCTCGTAGCTCGAAGCTCAAGGCTCACAGCTTCATACATCAGACATAAAAGTGAATGGTAAATAGTCAATAGTGAATCAGATGAATAATGAATAATCAATAATGAGCGTAGTCAAGAGTGAATGGTCAATAGTCAACGCATCTGAAGAATAATGAGTAATGAATGATCAATAATGAGTACCGGCTCGAGGCTCGAAGCTCGCAGCTCAAGGCTCACAGCTTCATGAATCAGACACTTGTCCGCCGTGGCGGATCAAAAAATCAGACATCAGACATAAAAGTGAATCAGATGAATAATGAATAATCAGTAATGAGTTGATGATTGGGATCCGCCTTCGGGGCAATTTCCCAATTTAAAAATTTCAAAATCGGCTTTATGTTCAACAATTTCTTCAAAACCGCCTTTAGAAATATTACAAGGCATAAAGGTTTTTCGTTTATCAATATTGCCGGGTTAACGCTTGGGCTTACCGCGTGTATTCTTATTGGATTATTTGTTTGGGATGAACATCAATACGATAAAAACATTAAAGATGGCGAACAGGTTTATCGTGTATATGATGAATATACCAATACAGAAGGCACGCAAATGATGGCGGTTACGCCGCCTATGTTTGCCACCACATTAGACCGGGATTTTCCTGAAGTGGAAAAAACCGCGCGGGTGATGATGATGGCGGAATACAAAACACTTTTTGAAGCCGGTAAAAATAAATTGTATGAACAAAGCGGCTATTTTGTTGATTCCACCTTCCTGGATATATTCCCGCTTTCCTTGAAATATGGCCGCATCGCTAAAGCATTGAATGATCCTAACTCCATTGTTATCTCGCAGGAAATGGCGGAACGTTTTTTTGGAAGTGATGACCCTGTAGGCAAACAGATATTAAAAGATAAACAACCATATACCGTAAAAGCGGTGTTTGAAAAAGATCCGAAGTTTCACTTACAATTTAATTATCTCATTTCATTATCAGCCGTAGGCCTTCCCGCAGAACGCATGCAAAGCTGGGGATGGCACCAGTTTGTAACGTATGTAAAACTGAAAAAACAAACTGATGTGCAGGCATTGCAATCAAAATTTCAAACTTATGTAAAGAAAAAATCAACGTTCGCCGAAAATAATGGTACTATTGGTTCAGACATACCATTCTTCCAGTCCTTAAAGGATATTCACTTATATTCTTCTGATTTTAAATTCGACCTGGCGCAACGCGGTAACATCACTTATGTAAATGCGCTCTCCATTATTGCGATCTTTATTTTGTTGATTGCCTGTTTCAATTTTATAAATCTTTCAACGGCAAAATCATTGCAGCGCGCAAAAGAAGTGGGTGTACGAAAAGCTGTAGGAGCGGGGAAGAAGCAACTTGTATTTCAATTTACCGGTGAAACGATATTACTTGTTTTTATCAGCATTGTTATCTCTGTCGCGTTGGCTATTGTATTCCTTCCATGGTTAAATAGTTTTACCAATAAGAACATTCCTTCTTTATTATTTATAAATCCTGTTGTTATCTTATTGTTCATTGCATTGGCATTGACCGTCGGAATATTGGCTGGATTTTACCCTGCATTAGTATTATCCGGTTTTAAGCCTGTAAAAGTTTTAAAAGCGAGCTTGTCAGCCAGTGAAGAACCGGGAAAAATGCCCTGGTTAAGGCATGGTCTTGTGATAACACAATTCACGCTTTCCATCCTTTTGATCATAAGCGCCATCATTGTTTTTAACCAGGTGAATTACCTGCACAATAAAGACCTCGGGTTTAATAAAGAACAAATCATGTTCTTTCCGATGCGGGGCGATAATATGTTCAATAACACAGAAGCATTTAAAAATGATTTACTGAAAGTGCCGGGTGTTTCTTCCGTTTCTATCGGTTATGGTTATCCCGGGGATGCAGTGGCTGGCGATGAAATTATCGTGCCGCGTAATGGCAAACAAACCACTTTATCTGCCACGCAGTTAACCGTGGATCACGATTACATTAAAACATTGGGTTTACAAATAATTGCGGGCCGTGATTTTTCAAAAGCCATGAACACCGATAAAGACCATGCATGGATCATTAATGAAACGGCAGTTAAACAAATGGGCTTCGGCACGCCGCAAAAAGCGCTTGGGCAGGACCTGTACTGGCATCCATGGGGCGCTTCCAATCCTGATTCACTGAAAACAGGAAAGATCATCGGCGTTGTAAAAGACTTTAATTATAAAAGTTTGTATGATAAAGTGGAAACAACCGTTATTCAAATTTTCCCGGGCGCAGCATGGAAAGTAGCTGTGAAAATAAATACGGCGAATATGAGTAATACGATTAATGCGATCAGGAATGCATGGAACAAATTCACGCCCGACTATCCCATCGAATACAAATTTCTCGATGAGAATTTTCAGCAGATGTACACAGCAGAAGATAAATTAAGATCGCTGCTTTGGATATTCACCGGTATAGCCATATTCATAGGATGCCTGGGTTTATTTGGCCTGGCTGCCTATACAGCAGAACGCAGGAAGAAAGAAGTAGGCATCAGAAAAGTATTGGGTGCAAGCACAGAAAGTGTAGTGGTATTACTGTCAAGAGACTTTATGGTACTTGTTGTGATCTCGCTTGTTATTGCTTCTCCTGTCGCATGGATATTAATGCATCAATGGCTGCAGAATTTTGCGTATCGCGTGCACATCGACTCGTGGGTTTTTGTTATTGCTGCTATCGTTTCTTTAAGCATCGCATTTATCACGGTTAGTTTCCAGGCGATAAAAGCGGCGGTGGCGAATCCGGTGAAGAGTTTGAGAACGGAGTAAGAAGGTTGATTAGTTGAATTGTTGATTGGTTGATAAGTAGGAAAAGAATTAGGAAACATGAGTGATGAGTAATCAATAATGAGTGAATGAAATTATGAGTAATGAATAATGAGTAATGAATAATGAGTAATGAGAAATAAGGAATTTGGAATTGGAAGATTTTGAAATTGCAATTTCCCAATTTCAAAATTTCAAAATTGATTCTATGCTTAAAAACTATTTCAAAACCGCGTGGCGGAACCTTGTTAAGAACAAAGTCTATTCAATTATAAACATCCTTGGCCTTGCAACAGGTATGGCTGTCGCCATGCTGATTGGTTTATGGATATGGGATGAAGTGACGTATGACCAATATCATGCTAATCATAAACAACTTGCACAGGTGATGACCACTTTTACCGATGATAAAAATGAAATGGGAACAGGCCGTGCCGTTTGCATGCCTATTGGTGAAGAGCTCCGCAGTAAATATGGAAGCGATTTCAAGAACATATCTATGGCATCGTGGAATTTTTCTCATGTACTGGTAGTGGGCGAGAAAAAAATTACAGGGCAAGGCATGTGGGTGGAAGCAAATTTTCCTTCCATGTTTTCTTTACAAATGATAAAAGGGAATATCAATGCTTTGAATGACCCTTCTTCCATTTTGATCAATGCATCTATGGCGAAAACATTGTTTGGCAATGCAGACCCGCTAAATAAAATGATCCGGCTGGATAATAAAGACAACTATAAAGTGGCCGGTGTATTTGAAGACCTTCCGCACAATACCTCGTTGAATGATGCAAAATATTTTTTACCCTGGAAAAAATATATCACAACGGAAGAATGGTTAAAGCGTGCAGCCACACAATGGAATAATCATTCATGGCAGGCGTATGTGCAGGTTGCTGATAATATTAATATGGAAAAAGAAACAGAGAAGATTAAGAATGTGGTAATGGTGCATAAAAATGTTGTCACTGACGGCAAGGAACAGGCATATTTATTTCCAATGGATAAATGGCGCCTGTACAGTGATTTTAAAAATGGAAAACCAACGGGAGGCCGCATTCAGTTTGTATGGTTGTTTGGCATTATTGGTGTATTTGTGTTATTGCTTGCCTGTATCAACTTTATGAACCTTTCCACTGCACGAAGCGAAAAACGTGCAAAAGAAGTAGGCATTCGTAAAACGGTAGGGTCTTTCCGCAGTCAGCTTATCAGGCAGTTTTTAAGTGAGTCTGTTTTAGTGGCTTTTGTTTCATTTGTATTTGCTGTAATACTTGTAGTGGTCTTAATGCCGCTGTTTAACAACCTTGCCAGCAAACATATTCAATTGCCATGGACCAATTCATTCTTTTGGATAATAGCTTTAGGGTTTACATTAATTACGGGGTTGATCGTAGGCAGTTATCCGGCCTTGTATTTATCAAGGTTTGAACCCATCAAAGTTTTAAAAGGCACATTCCGTGTTGGTAAATATGCATCATTGCCGCGTAAGGTATTGGTGGTGGTGCAGTTTACTTTCTCCATTGCATTGATCATAGGCACTGTCATTGTCTTTAAACAAATTCAATATGCCAAGGACAGGCCGGTGAATTACAGGGGTGAGGGGCTTATTACCATCAATATGTCAACACCGGATTTGTATGGGCATTATGATGCGATAAGGGGTGATCTGCTGGCAACGGGTGTTGTAGATAATATGGCGGAATCTTCCAGTCCAACAACACAGGTTTGGTCGAACCAGATCGGTTTTAACTGGCAGGGAAAAGACCCGAACACATTACCAAGCTTTGGCACGATTGGCGTAACGATTGATTTTGGTAAAACCATCGGCTGGCAAATAAAGGAAGGCAGGGATTTTTCAAAAGATTTTGCGACAGACAGTACAGCAATGATATTGAATGAAGCTGCGGTAAAGCAGGTAGCCATGAAAAAAGATATCGTTGGCCAAACCATCCGGTTCAATGATAAAAATTTTACAGTTATTGGTGTGATAAAAGATATGGTGATGGAATCACCTTATTCACCTATACAGCCAACCGTTTTCTTTTATGATCCTGACTGGGCAAATGTTATCACCGTAGCGATGAAGCCCGGCCGGCCCGTCACTTCTTCTTTAAGTAAAATAGAAGCCGTTTTTAAAAAATATAATCCTTCCGCACCATTCGATTACACGTTTAACGATGAAGAATATGCCAGGAAATTTGCCGATGAGCAACGTGTTGGCAACCTCGCGACTTTCTTCACCATCTTAGCCATCTTCATTTCCTGTCTTGGATTATTTGGCCTTGCTTCATTTGTCGCTGAACAACGTAAAAAAGAAATTGGTGTTCGTAAAGTATTGGGCGCATCCGTGTATAATGTCTGGCAAATGCTTTCAAAAGAATTTGTGTTGCTGGTAATCATTTCCTGCATTATCGCAATTCCATTGGCCTGGTATTATTTGAATCACTGGTTAGAACAATATGATTATAAAACAGGTATTTCCGTCTGGATATTTGTTATGTCGGGATTAGGCGCACTGTCCATAACATTAATAACAGTGAGTTTCCAGGCGATAAGGGCGGCGGTGGCAAACCCGGTGAAATCATTACGAACGGAGTAGGAGAAGGTTGATTAGTTGAATTGTTGATTGGTTGATAAGTTAGTAAGGAATTAGTAATTAGTAATTGGGAATTAGTCGATGAGTGGTGAACGTGAATTGTGAATAGTCGATAGTGAATAGTCGATAGTGAATAATCAATAGCGCATGAAATGAATGAGTAATGAATGATCAGTAATGAGTAGTGGTTGCGGGCTCGAAGCTCGTAGCTCAAGGCTCGTGGCTCAATAAATCAGACACCTGTCCGCCGTGGCGGATCAGCAAATCAGACATCAGAAATTATGTTTCAAAGCTATCTAAAACAAACCTTTCGAAGCTTGACAAAGCATAAAGTTTATTCGATTTTGAATATTATCGGGTTGTCTGCGGGATTAACCTGTTTTGCATTTATTGCGCTTTGGGTGAACGATGAATTAAGCTTTGATAAATTCAATACAAACTACGACAGGATTGTAAGATTAGTATCAACCACAAAAACGGAAACAGGTGTTGTTGAATCGGCAGTGTCCGGCGCGCCAATGGCTAAAGCTTTGAAAGACGATTACCCGGAAGTGGAGAACACGGTACGCATGGATATGCATGAAGAAATAGTGGAACATGAAAAACAACAGGTACTGCAACCAGGTATTCTGCTCACCGATCCCTCATTCTTTAATGTATTTAGTTACAAACTAAGCCGCGGTAATGCGGCCACCGCGCTGAATGAGCCTTATACAATTGTGCTCACACAATCCACCGCAAAAAAATATTTTGGTGATGAAGACCCTATGGGAAAAACACTGGTTATTTTTTTAAAGGATAGCACAGGCCGCGGCGCTTCTTATAAAGTAACTGGTGTAATGCCGGACCCACCGGAAAATGCTCATTTCACCTTCAACATGCTGGCTTCTTTTAAAACAGTTGAAGTTGCCGATCCTGATGTGCTTACTATAGATGGTTGGGGCGATGCGAGTTATTATACTTACCTGCTATTGAAAAAAGGCGTTGACTATAAAACTTTCTCCAACAAGATCACACATTTTTATGGAAAGCATATCGGTGATCTTTTTAACATATGGAAACCTATTTATTCTTATAAACTGCAACCGTTAAGTGATATCCATCTTCGTTCCAACCTGCAATACGAAATAGCGCCTGTGGGTAATATTACACAAGTATATATTTTCTTTACTATTGGCATTTTTATTTTATTGCTGGCAGGCATTAATTATACCAATCTTGCAACCGCAAGAGCAACAGGAAGAGCAAAAGAAACTGCCGTTAAAAAAGTAACAGGCGCAGCTAAGAAACAATTGATAGCACAATATTTATCGGAATCCGTTCTTACTGCTTTTATCGCTTTGTTGTTTTCATTACTAACCTGCTTTTTATTGCAGCCATTCTTCAACCGGCTTACAGGCAAGGAGCTTTCGTTGTTTTCATTCCCGCTTTTATTACTGTTTCTTTCAAGTGTTACAATTTTTACGGGTATCATTTCCGGCATCTATCCTGCCATTGTTCTTTCTGCATTTAAACCGGCGATCGTATTAAAAGGATCATTTAAATCAAGCGATAAAGGTATACTGTTGAGAAAAACATTGGTAGTATCGCAATTCGTTATTACCATCATATTAATGACAGGCATTGTTATCATTAATGCACAGATGTCATTCATACAACACAAAGACCTTGGTTATAATAAAGACGCATTGATCTACCTGGCAGTAAATGGCAACGCAGATGTCATAAAAGGATATGCCGCTTTTAGAAATGACCTGCTCAGCAACCCGCAGATCTCCGGTATTGCCACTTCCAACTCATTGATTGTTGGCGGACTCAGTTCAGGCGGCGCTGAAACAATTGATATCAGGGGCAACCTTTTACACGTAAATACATCAAGACTGCGTGTTGATGAGCACTATATGAATGTGTATGGTATAAAATTATTGGCAGGGAAAAATTTTACGGTCAACTCGGCAAACGACACCACAAGGCAGATCATTTTGAATGAGCTGGCTGTAAAAAAATTTGGATGGGAAACTGCCGGGGATGCTATTGGCAAACCATTTAAAATAGGCGGACAGCAGGGAATGGTAATAGGCGTCACCAATAATTTTCATTATAGTTCCTTACAACAACCTATTGAACCACTCGCCATATATCCGCTGCAAAATCATTTTTCAAGAATTACTTTAAAAGTGGATATGGCGCAAACGAAACAGGTTATCTCATTCATTCAAAGTATATGGAAAAAACATTTTGCTTCCGCTTTGTTTGCTTACGATTTTGTAAGCCGACAGATCAAAAGGCAATATGAATCGGAAGGAAGGTTCACCACCATATTTTTCTATTTTTCTGTGTTGTCATTACTCATCGCATGCCTTGGTTTATATGGGCTGATTTCATTCACCATATTTCAAAAAACAAAAGAGATAGGAATAAGAAAAGTGTTGGGAGCAACGGCAAATAGTATAGCCGCCATGCTTTCCGCAGGTTTTTTAAAACTGGTGCTGCTGGCATGTTTTTTTGCCGTTCCGATGGCATGGTATATAATGAACAAGTGGTTGGAAAATTTTGCTTATCGCGTTAACATTTCATGGTGGATGTTTTCAGCAGCAGGATTGATCGTTGTAATAATTGCATTGATCACGGTGAGTTTTCAATCGGTGAAAGCGGCTTTGGCGAACCCGGTTGAGAGCTTGAGAACCGAGTAAAGCCTCCCCAAACCCCTCCGGAAGGAGGGGCTTTGAAGAGGTTGATTATATGAACAGTAAAATATTTTTTAAAGATTCAAAAACCCTCCCCCTCCCGGGGGAGTTGGAGGGGGCTTTATGTTCAAAAATTATTTCAAAACAGCATGGCGCAATTTATGGCGTAATAAAATTTTCTCTGTTATCAAGATCCTTGGCTTAAGCATAGGGCTTACGGTTTGTATGCTTATTTTTCTGTACACCAAAGACGAATTAAGCTACGACCAGTTCCAGGAAAATAAAACGCAGTTATACCGTATCGTACAAACATGGGCAATGGGTAATGAGCCTGTGCAAACGATCGGTATAACAAATGGAATTCTTGGAGAATCCTATGCCAAAGACATACCTGAAATACAGCAATATGTGCGCATTAACGGCGTTGCTGTTACGGTGAAAAAAAGCAATGATGTAATTACAGAGAACCCTTTGTTTGTTGATGATAATTTCTTGTCCGTCTTTACATTTCCATTACTGCAGGGAAGCACCAGGACAGCATTAAAAGACCCGCATTCAGTGGTACTTACAAAGGACGTTGCAAAGAAGTATTTTGGTACAACAGATGTGGTCGGTGAGACCATGCAGATAAAGATCGATACTGCATTTGAAAATTTTACCGTTACAGCTGTCGCAGAAAATTCTCCGCAAAATTCTACACTGCGGACTGGCATGCTTATGCCCTATAAATTCTATGAAAAATATAACAGCAATACCGATTGGATAGGCGGCAGCCTCAACACTTTTTTATTGCTTTCACCACAGGCTAACCTACAGGCTGTTGAAACCAAGATGCAGGCTTTGTTTGATAAGCATACAAAAGATAAAATTGCTGAGGCAGAGAAAGAACAGGGTATATCTATAAAGATCACTCAGCATTTACAGCCTCTAACAGAAATACATCTTAGTACAAAGACCGGTCCCGATAACGGTATGTCGGATGGAAGCAATCCTGTTTACTCTTATATACTTACCTGCATAGCTATTTTTATTTTGATCATAGCCTGTATCAATTTTATTAACCTGGCCGTTGCTCAATCTTTGAAACGCAGTAAAGAAATTGGGATAAGAAAAGTTATTGGTGGTACCCGTAAGCAATTGATCAAGCAATTCCTGGCAGAATCCTTTCTTGTGTCTTTGTTAGCATTCATGATAGCAATCGCTTTAACCGCGCTCATTTTGTCTTTCTTTAACGAACTGGCAAATAAAAAATTAAGCCTTTCTTATTTGTCTGACGGTTACCTGTATGCAGGCTATTTTTTATTGTTGTTGGTCACTTCATTTATTGCAGGCTTTTATCCATCGCTTGTACTGTCGGCATTCCAGCCGGTGAAAGTTTTATACAGTAAACAAAAGCTGTTAGGCAGGAACTATCTTACAAGAGGCTTAATCGTATTACAATTTGCGCTGGCAATATTTTTAATTATCGGCACCATCGCGATCAATTCGCAATTGAATTATTTATTTCATGCTGATCTTGGATATGATACAAAAAATTTGGTGCGCATGGATATACCTGTTAACAATTCAAGTGATAAACTTCCTGCTTTATTTAAGAATGAATTGACGGGAAAGCCGGGCATTGTGAGCGTAGCTGCAAGAAATGGCGGCCGCAGTATATCCGGTGCAAAGGTGGATGGAAAGCAAATTACAATCGAGTATAATAAAATTGATGACAGGTTCCTGCCCACCTTTAAAATTCCGATTATCGCAGGCCGGAATTTCTCTCCCGATTATCCTTCTGACTCGCTGAAATCCGTTATTGTTAATGAAAGCTTTTTAAAAGAAGCCGGCTGGAAATTGAATAACGCAATTGGTAAAACAATTCAGTTTGGAGAATCACGGGATAAAAGAACTGTTACAGTAATTGGCGTAGTAAAAGATTATCATTTTTTATCGCTGAAAGAGAAAATTACGCCTGACGTATTTTCTATGGAGCCTGCATTTAATTTCGGGCAAATATGGGTGAAGATCAGCCCGGATAATATTCCTCAAACATTGAACATGCTGCAAGGCAGTTTCAAAAAATTATTGCCTTACTATCCGTATTCCTATCAATTCATGGATGATATCAATGCAAAGAATTACGAAACGGAAACAAAATGGAAGCAGATCATCAGCATTGCGTCAGCATTGTTCATTTTTGTTTCCTGTATCGGTTTGCTTGGACTTATCATGTTGTCTATCGAGCAACGAACAAAAGAGATCGGCGTAAGAAAAGTATTAGGCGCGGCTGTATCAAGGATCGTTGTCCTGATCTCAAAAGAATTCATCATGCTTATTGCCATTGCATTTTTAGTGGCCGTTCCGGTTGCCTATTATTTCATCAATAAATGGCTGCAGAATTTTGCATACCGCATCGATATTGAGTGGTGGATGTTCGTATTGGCCGGCATACTGGTCATCGCCATCGCATTGATCACGATGAGTTTCCAGGCAATAAAAGCGGCAGTGGCGAACCCGGTTGAGTCGTTGCGAACGGAGTGAGTCCCGCTCAGTGCGGGATGAAGAGTTTAAGAATGGAGTAGGGAGGTTGATTAGTTGAATTGTTGATTGGTTGATAAGTTAGTAAGGAATTGGTAATTAGTAATTGGGAATTAGTGGATGAGTGGTGAATGGTGAAGAGTCAATATGAGTGATGAGTAATGAATGATGAGTTAAAAACCGCGGCTCATAACTCAAAGCGCACAGCTACAAAATGATGAGGTGAATAGTGAATGGAAACCATGAGTGATGAATAATGAGAAATAAGAATCAGGAATTGGTAATTCGTAATTGGGGATTAGTGGATGAGTGGTGAACGTGAATTGTGAATAGTCGATAGTGAATAGTCAATAGCGCATGAAATGAATGAGTAATGAATGATCAGTAATGAGTAGTGGTTGCGGGCTCGAAGCTCATAACTCACAGCTCACAACTAAAATAAATCAGACACCTGTCCGCCGTGGCGGATCAATAAATCAGACATCAGAAATATTGCTTTTATGTTCAAAAATTATCTCAAAACAGCTTTCAGGAATCTATTAAAAAGTAAGTTTTATACTTCCCTGAATATTATCGGCCTTGCTGCAGGTCTTGCTACCTGCCTGCTGATCATGTTGTATGTAATGGATGAATTAAGTTATGACAAATTCAATGTGAATGCAGGCCGCATTTACCGCGTAAATAACGAAGTGAAGTTTGGCGATAACCATTTTGATATGGCGGTAAGCCCTGCGTTATTAGGCAGTACGATGGTGAGAGAATTTCCTGAAGTACAGCAATACACAAGACTGCGCTGGTATGGAAGTTTTCGCGTTAAAAAGGGAAGCGAGAATATACAGGAAGACAGGATCGGCTTTGCTGATTCCACGCTCTTTGATGTATTTACATTACCGGTTATTGACGGCGATCCAAAGACTGCACTCACCGAACCGCATTCACTGGTGATAACCGAAAAGATCGCCATGAAATATTTTAATACCACGCAGGCGGCTGGACGTACCATGCTGATAAATGATACCGGTAATTATAAGGTCACTGCGGTTATCAAAAACATCCCTGCACAGTCGCATTTCAATTTCAACATTTTTGTACCCATGCGCGAGAGTGATGGCGCCAATGACGATAACTGGCTGAGCGAAAACTGGAATACCTATATCCTGTTAAAGAAAAATGCTGATGCAAAAAGGCTCGAATCGCAGTTGAACCCTTTCATGGAAAAACATACAGCGCCATTGTTGAAAACGGTGATAAATCAAAGCATGGAAGAATTTACAAAAGGAGGAGGTTATGTAAGAGCAAGCCTCACACCGCTAACCGCTATTCATCTTCATTCAAATAAAATGGCTGAAATAGATGCCAACGGGAATGCACAGTTTGTATATATTTTTACTGCCATCGCTTTATTGATCTTACTGATAGCCTGTGTAAACTTTATGAACCTTTCCACTGCACGTTCATCGAAGCGTGCAAAAGAAGTAGGTATAAGAAAGGTATTAGGCTCCTATAAAAAACACCTTGTTTTACAGTTCTTGACAGAGTCATTCCTTATAAGTTTTATTGCTATGATCTGTTCTTTGCTCATTGCAGCATTATTGCTTCCTTATTTCAACCAGCTTTCAGGTAAAACAATTACAGTTTCCACTTTATTCCAGCCAAAAATAATGGTGTTGCTTTTTGTATTGATCATAGTGGTTGGCCTGGTAGCAGGCAGTTACCCTGCATTTTTCCTGTCTTCTTTTCAGCCGATAAAAGTGTTGAAAGGAACGCTTGCGGGTGGCTTTAAAAGATCATGGCTAAGGAATTCACTGGTTGTTTTCCAGTTCACCGTATCTATTATTTTGATCTTTGGAACCCTGGTAATTTATAACCAGCTAAACTATATTTACTGCAAAGACATAGGATTTAACCGCGGCCAGGTCATCACTATTGATAACACCAGTTCTTTAGGTGATAAAGCCATTACATTTAAACAGGAATTACTGCGCATCAGCGCTGTAAAAAATGCCACGCTAAGCGGCTATCTGCCGGTAAATTTCAACAGGAGCAATGATGCATTTTTTACGTCGCCTGCATTGGATCAGAAGACAGCAATATCCATGCAGAACTGGTTTGTAGATGAAGATTATATCCCTACATTAGGCATGAAAATTTTAGAAGGGAGAAATTTCTCAAAAGAGTATGGAACGGATTCTTCCGGGATAATTATTAATGAAGCGGCTGCAAAATTTCTTGCCACCAAAGACCTGTTGAATAAAAAATTATACAATTTCAAAGATATAAATACAAAAGCGCTGAATGAATATCATATCATCGGTGTAATAAAGAATTTCAACTTTAGCTCATTGCGTGACGTAATTACGCCGCTTGCATTTAAATTAGGACAGGACAATGGCAACATCTCGGTACGCATTGCCTCATCTGATGTAGAGCATGTAATAGAACAAATAAAAAACAAGTGGCAATCCATGGCGCCGGGCCAGCCGTTCAGCTATACATTTATGGATGAAGACTTCAATAATCTTTACAACAGTGAACAAAGGACTGCCAGGATATTTATTTCTTTCGCAGTACTGGCTATACTGATTGCCTGCCTCGGTTTGTTTGGCTTGATCACCTATGCCGCAGAACAGCGTGTTAAGGAAATAGGCATACGAAAAGTATTAGGTGCATCTGTTGGAAATATTTCAGGGATGCTATCAAAAGATTTTTTAAAGCTCGTACTTATTTCTGCTGCGATCGCGTTTCCGGTAGCATGGTGGGCAATGCATAAGTGGCTGGAGGATTTTGCCTATCGTGTACCTATTAGCTGGTGGATCTTTGTCGTGGCAGGTATTTTAGCATTGATCATCGCTTTGGCAACTGTGAGCTTCCAGGCAATAAAGGCCGCGCTGGCAAACCCGGTTAAGTCATTGCGAACAGAGTGAGCAATGCGAAATCCCGATTATTTCGGGATGAAGAGTTTGAGAACGGAGTAGGTGGTTGATTAGTTGAATTGTTGATTGGTTGATAGGTAGGGATTGGGAATTAGTAATTGGGAATTTGGGTGGTGAATAGTCAATAGTGAATAGTGAATTATGAGTAATCAGCAATGAGTAATGAGTGATTGGGAAAAGCCCAATTTCAAAATTGCATCTATGTTCAAAAATTATATCATCATCGGCACGAGGCATTTTGCAAGGCATAAATTATTTGCTGTTATCAATATGCTGTGCCTTGCTATTGGCATTACCTTCTCGATGGTAATAGGCTTGTATGTGTTTACGCAAAGAGATATTAACAGCCATCTTGGTGATGTAGATGATCAATACATGCTGAAAAGTATCTTCAAGCAAAAAGACCTTGGCCTTGACATCACCACCATTTCCCCACTGGCAAAGGCAGCAAAAGAAACATATCCTTCACTCGTAAAAAATTATTACCGGTATAACCCCGTTTCAAATGTTGTATCTGCAGGGGATAAGCATTTTAAAGAAAATGTTGCTATTGGCGATACTACGTTGGTAAGCATGTATAACTTCCCTGTGTTATATGGTGATCCTCACCATGCATTTGCCAATATTAATTCAGCAGTTATTACAAAGGGCTTCGCCGAAAAATTATTTGGTTCAGCGAATGCGATCGGTAAAACCTTGTCGTTGCAAACAACTGTCGCAGGAGTAGTTCAGGATTATGTTGTATCTGCTGTTATAAAAGATATTCCATACAATACAGTTACCAACCTGCTTAAAGATGATTATAACATTTTCGTTCCGCAAACAGGCAGCCGTTATTTTGTGCGCAATGATCTTGATCTTTATGAAGGCTGGGACAACCTGAGCAATATAAGCTTTCTGCAACTGCAACCGGGTATTAAAAGCGGGCAGGTTGCACCTTTATTGAATACACTGGCGAAAAAGAACAGTTCAGATTTTATCTGGAAAAATTTATCTACAGCTATTGTCCCGGTCAAGGATTATTATCTCGATGATAATAACGGATCTGTCAGGAAAATGGTATGGCTTCTTTCTTTGATCGCTGCTTTTATTTTATTAATGGTCATTATCAATTTCATCAACATAAATATCGGTACCTCATCCAACAGGTTAAAAGAAATTGGTTTACGAAAAACATTCGGCAGTGCAAGAATACAATTGATAGCACAGTTCATTATTGAATCGCTTATTCTTACAATTATTGCAGCATGTATATCGCTTTGCTTATATCAATTATTGCTGCCTGTTTTTTCACGGGTACTCAACGCCGCATTACCATCGCTCTGGCAAATAACCATACAACAATACGGTTTGCTTTTATTGCTCGTAGTAACAACAGGCGTATTGGCAGGTTTTTACCCTGCTTTTGTATTAAGTGCAACCAATTTAGCACATGCAGTGAAAGGCAAGATCAGCAGTTCAACGGGCGGACTTGTGTTAAAACGTGCATTACTTGTGATCCAGTTTTCACTCGCCATATTCGTCTTTATATGCACGATAAACCTGTCGAAACAGGTAACTTATATTTTTAATAAAAATCTTGGGTACGATAAAGAACAATTGCTGATCATAACGACTTTTCCCAAGCAATGGGATTCTGCCGGCGTGCAAAGAATGGATGCAATAAAACAAAAATTATTGCAGTTGACCGATGTGAAAACAGCCTCGTTAACATTTGATCTTCCCAATGATGTACCCTTTGGCCGTATTGTTATTTATCCTCCGGAACAGGCTAATGCAACAAGCCAGGTTAACCTCCCTGTTGCTGTTGCCGATGAAGATTATGCGAAAACATTTGGTATACATATGAAGGCAGGGTCATTTTTTGCGGATGATAAGACCGGTTTTGTGATCAACGAAACGGCTGCGAAGCAATTAGGCTTAACAGC
This sequence comes from Parafilimonas sp., assembly GCA_036274175.1. Lineage (GTDB taxonomy): Bacteria > Bacteroidota > Bacteroidia > Chitinophagales > Chitinophagaceae > Parafilimonas. The sequence continues at coordinate 85,255 of DASUGF010000072.1, read as the reverse complement.
AGCCGAAGCTATAGGCAAGAAAATTGAAACAGCTGCAAATACGAGTATAACCATAACCGGTGTAATGGGTGATTATAATTTTTCTTCGCTACAGGATAAGATCGGGCCCGTTGGTTTTTCGCATATGAGCAGCAACAATATCTATAAATACCTTATTGTGAAACTTACCGGCAATAACGTAAATCATAGCATAGAAATGATCAAAACAGCGTGGAGATCTTTTCTTCCCAACGCCCCCTTTGATTACAGTTTTATGGATGAAAAATTTGCGGCTTTGTATAAAGCACAAGTGCAATTACAGCAGGCGGCAAATCTTGCTACGGCGCTGAATATTATTATCGTTCTGTTAGGTATTGTTGGTGTTGTTGCGTTTATGATAAATAAACGCAACAAAGAAGTCGCTGTGAGAAAAGTGCTTGGTGCTAATGCTATCAATATCATATTGCTATTCTTTAAAGAATACTTTGTTCTGATTATTATTGCGAATGTTATTGCATGGCCGTTAGCTTATATGGTGACAGAAAACCTGTTGCAAAACTTTGCTTATCGCATACAGCAAAATATCTTTTCCTACATTATTGTTTTTGCCTTCATAGCGCTCCTGGCTTTTGCGTTGATCGCAGTACAATGTTTTAAGGCGGCTGTATCAAGCCCGGTTGAGTCGTTGCGAGCAGAGTAGGAGAGTTGATTAGTTGAATTGTTGATTGGTTGATATGTAAGAAAGGAATTAGTAATTGGGAATTAGGAATTTGGGTGGTGAATAGTCAATAGTGAATAGTGAATTTGATAAACCATAGATGATAAACACCATTGAACCATGAACTATTAACTATAAGGTATAGAATAATTAGGAAGAGTGGGATTGATATCCGCCTTAGGCAGAGAAATTTCCCAATCCCAAAATTTCAAAATTTGAAAATTGATATATGTTTAAAAATTATTTCATCACTGCGTGGCGTAGTATAAAAAAGAACAAAACATTTTTTGCACTCAATTTTATCGGGCTATATATAAGCGTGGTTGTTTGCTTATTGATCGGCCTGATGATACTGCATGAAACCAGTTTTGACAAACCTTCAAACAGCAATCTTAATATTTACAGGATAGTTAAAACAAATATTTCATCAACTGGAAAAGCAGATGGGCCTGTAACGCCTTACCCGCTTGCTGTGGCTTTGCGTGCAGCCATCCCGGATGAAAAACTGATCTCGCAAATTCATTTTCAGAAAGACGATGTGATCTCTTTTGATAACAAAAAATTCAAGGTACAGGATATAGTTTTTGCCGATTCGGTTTTCCCCAAACTATTTTCATTAACCGTGCAAAAAGGTAGCATCCGGAGAGCATTGGCGGAACCCGGTTTTACCATTCTTACGCAATCTGCCGCACATAAATTTTTCGGTAATGAAGATCCGGTTGGCAGACGCATAAAAATTGCCAACCTGGTTGATCTTGAAGTAGCCGCTGTAATTGCAGATGCACCCGCTAATTCTCACCTGCAGTATAACATGCTTATTTCTTATTCTTCATTAAAGCCCGAGTTTATTGGTGGTTTTCCGATTGATCAATGGGGCCTGAGTGCAGCAGGATTTACTTACGTGGGATTATCCAATCAAAACGAGGCTAAACGTATACAAACAACACTGGCTTCCATCGCCAATGATCATCTTAATAATAAAAATGACGGGACAAAAACAATATTTAACCTGCAGCCTTTACCTGATATTCATTACAACCAGTTGTATGCTGGAAGCAATCCTTCCTATACAATAAATTACAACTATCTCTACCTGATAGGGGCTATTGGCTTGTTTTTGATCATGGCCGCCTGTATTAATTACACTAATCTTTCAACAGCGCTCGCTATAAAAAAATCAAAGGAGGTAGGCGTAAGAAAAACAATGGGCGCAACACGCAAACATCTTATCAGCCAATTTTTATCAGAAACATTTTTACTCACTGCTTTTGTTTTTATTACAGCCGCTTTATCAGTGCGCTTTTTTCTTCCGCCATTAAATAATTTTCTTGACAAGAATATTCCGCTTAACTGGTTGCATGCAAGCAGTGTATTGCTTTTAGTTGTTTTATGGATCGCTGTTTCTTTATTGTCAGGTTTATATCCGGCTTTTGTTTTATCAGGATTTAACCCCATTACCGCGTTAAAAAATAAAACAACGACACCAAAGGCATCTGTAGTTACGCTAAGAAGAGGTTTGGTGGTATTCCAGTTTTTAACTGCACAGGTATTAATTATCGGTGCGATCGTAGTGGCCAAACAAATGAATTTCATTCAATCGCAATCATTGGGCTTTAGTAAAAATAATGTAGTTGATATAGGCATTCCTGAAAACAAACCTGAACAATTAAAATTGCTAAGGGATAAATTATCCGGTATACCCGGCATAAGTACTGTGAGTTTTTCGCTAGGCGCACCGATAACCGACAATAACGCTTCCACAAGTTTTAACCGCAGAGAAAAATATGCCTCTGAAAAAATGGAAGTTGAAGTAAAAGCTATAGATAAGAATTACATGGTAACATACGGACTTCAATTAACAGCCGGCCGATGGTTTAATGACAATGATGAACGTAGTGTTGACAATGCTTTTCCTGATTCTTTAAAGCGCTATGCATTTGTACTGAATGAAACGGCAGTGAGATCGCTCGGGTTTGCTTCTGCGCAAGATGCATTGGGCAAGTATGTAACCTTTGGTATGAATGATATTTCAGCGCCTGTAATTGGCGTAGTGAAAGATTATAACACCACTTCGTTGCATGATGCAGTTAAGCCTGTGTTAATGGTTGAGTTTCCTTTCTTTTACTATAACGCAGGCATAAAATTAACGGGCGGTTACTCTGCTTCCACTTTAACTGCCATTGAAAAAGCGTGGACGTCAGTGTATCCGCAACAATTATTTGAAAGCAACTTTTTAGATGAGCATATCGCTTCGCTATATAAAAATGAAAAGCGTACACAACAGTTATTTAACCTGTTCACATTTTTATCCATCGTGATAAACATACTTGGCCTCGTTGGTTTGCTTTCCTTTATGATAGAACAAAAAACAAAAGAAATAGGTATTCGCAAAGTATTAGGAGCATCGGTAACAGACATATCATTCATATTATCGCAAGATTTTCTGCGACTGATCATTGTTGCATTTTTTATAGCTGCACCGGTTGCCTGGATAATCATGCATAAATGGCTCGAGGATTTTGCTTACCGCACTACCATAAGCTGGTGGGTTTTTGCAGTGGCTGTTTTTGCAGCGCTTGTTGTTACATGTATTGCAGTAGGATTTCAGACGATCAAAGCAGCAGTTGCTAACCCGGTTAAGAGTTTAAGAATGGAGTAGGGGAAGGTTGATTAGTTGAATGGTTGATTGGTTGATAAGTAAGAAAGGAATTGGGAATTAGGAATTGGGGATTAGGTACATAAACTTCAACACCATGAACTATGAACCATCAACTATATCCAATGCCGACGAAGAATAATTGGGAAAAGTGGAATTGGGAGATTGGGAAATTGCAATTTCCCTCCCGCATTTTGCGGGACAAAATTTCAAAATCGTTTTATGATAAGAAACTATCTCAAAACAGCCTGGAGGTTCTTATTAAAGAATAGAACCTTCAGTTTCATTAATATCATCGGGCTTGCCATTGGCACACTCTGCTGTTTATATATTGTAATGTATGTGGAGGATCAATACAGTTATGATAAACATGAAAAGAATGCGAAAGATATTTACCGTGTCACAACATGGTTAAGCCTGCCGGGTGATATACATAATAATTCAACCTGTTCACCACCCATTGCACCTGCGATCAAGAGGGATTTTCCTGAAGTGGAGCAGTTCACAAGAGTTGTAGGCGACTTCAGCAACAATAAGCACCTTCTTCGCTACAAAGAAAAATCTATCTACGAGACAAAGGCAGCATACGCAGATTCTACTTTTTTTGAATTGTTTACCTATCATTTCACCAATGGCAATGCAAAAAATGTTTTGTCAGAACCATACACAATAGTACTGCTAAAAAATACTGCGGATAAACTTTTTGATAATGAAGACCCGATCAATAAAGTAATTGAAATTGATGATGATAACGGCAGGCACGATTTTAAAGTTACGGGCGTAGTAGATGAAAGACTTGGTAAATCGAACATTCAGGCCAACATGTTCATTACTATGAACAGCGGTGGTTTTGGCGAATACGTTCGCCGGAATAACATGTGGGCGGGCAATAATTTTACCAACTCGTTTATCAAATTGCGCCCGGACGCTGATGCCGCAGCTTTGGAAAAAAAGCTGCCCGCTTTCTTAAATAAATACGGAGCAGAACAGTTGAAGCAGATTGGTATGACAAAGCGCCTGCAGCTTCAGCCGATCGGTTCTATCCATACCACTACAGGCTATGAAGTGGAAATGACAAAAACAGTTGATCCAACCTTCCTGAATATTTTAATATTGATCGCTGTGTTGATACAGGTCATCGCCTGTATCAATTTCATGAATCTTTCAACTGCAAGAGCCTCCAAAAGAGCAAAAGAAGTGGGCGTACGAAAAGTGATCGGCGCAGAAAAAAGAGACCTTATAAAACAGTTCATGAGTGAATCTTTTTTGCTTTCTTTTATTGGCGTTGTGATTGCTTTGCCTTTGTTATTGCTGTTGATGCCTTATTTAAACAACGTTACACAAGCCGATGTTCATTTGACAATGTTTAGTGATTACAGGATGTGGTTATTGCTTGCGGGGATCATCATTATAACAGGTGTGGTAGCAGGCAGCTATCCTGCATTGTATTTATCTGCATTCCAGGCAATAAAAGTTATCAAAGGCAATTTCACCAGCCATATCTCAGCAACAGGCATACGCCGTGCGCTGGTAGTGTTCCAGTTTATCTTGTCGATAATACTTATTGCAGGCATTATTGTTATTTACAGTCAGCTTGATTATATAAAACATAAAGATCTTGGCTTTGATAAAGAACAAAGGCTCATCTTTAATTTTTATACAGGTAATTCAAAAGATAAAATAGATGTGTTTTCCAATGATCTGCGGCAACTGGCAGAAGTGAAAACAGTAAGCAAAGCGAATAATTATTTAGGCAGGTTTGTGCCGAATGATTTTGGGGTTTACCTCGCCGGGGGCAGCCAGGCTACTGCCACGGATGTGCAGAATATTTCCACGGATGAATATTTTGCCAAAGCCAATGGAATTAAAATCATCGCCGGCAGGGATTTTCACTTATATGACTCAGGTAAAGTTTTAATTAACGAAACAGCGATAAAACGTTTAGGTCTGAAACCTGAAAAAGCACCCGGAACAAAACTGTTTGCACATTTTCCGCCGGATCCTGAATTCTATGTAGAGATCGCCGGCGTAATGAGAGACTTTAACTATAACTCATTGCACGATGATATCAGGCCATTCATGCTGATGTACAATCCCCGGAATGGTGGTGTTTCGCATGTTATTGTTGCTGCCAGTAGCAAAGATTATAAATCATTGCTTTCAAAAATAGAAGGTATATGGCGCAAAGACCTGCCGGCAGTGCCTTTTGAATACATGTTTTTAGATGATGAAGTGCAAAAGCAATATTCAGCAGAGATCACTTTGTCGCGTATCATTAATTTGTTTACCATAATGGCAATCTTTATTTCCTGTCTTGGCTTATTTGGGTTAGCAGCATTCAGTGCGGAGCAAAGAAAAAAAGAGATTGGTGTACGCAAAGTATTGGGCGCCAGTGTAACAGGCATCGTACGATTGCTGTCAAAAGACTTTTTGATATTGGTTGGCATTGCCATCATTATTGCAACACCGGTGTCATGGTGGGCCATGCATAAATGGTTACAGGCATTTGTGTACAGGATCGATATCAGTTGGTGGATGTTTGCGCTGGCAGGCTGCATCGCCGTTCTTATTGCATTGATCACAGTAAGCTTCCAGGCAATAAGGGCAGCGGTGGCGAACCCGGTTGAGTCATTAAGAATGGAGTAGGGGGTTGATTAGTTGAAAGGTTGATTGGTTGATAAGTAGGAATTTGGAATTGGTAATTGGGAATTAGGAAACATGAGTGATGAGTAATGAGTAATAGTTCCCGGCTCGAAGCTCGTTACGCACAGCTTAAATAAATCAGGCACCTGTCCGCCGTGGCGGATCAGAAATTGTAAACAGTTTGAGAATGGAGTAGGGGGTTGATTAGTTGAAAGGTTGATTGGTTGATAAGTAGGAATTTGGAATTGGTAATTAGGAAACATGAGTGATGAATAATCAATAATGAGTAATGAATAATCAGAAATCACAAAATCGCGAAATCAGGAATTGATTTATATGTTCAAAAATTATTTCAAATCATAAATCCGCTTCAGACAATGATCAAAAATTTATTGCTCACCGCGTTCCGCAACCTGAAAAAGAATAAATTTTTTTCCCTGCTTAATATTTTTGGCCTGGCTGTGGGGATGGCTGTGTTTTTATTAATTGCACAATATGTAAAGTTTGAGCGCAGCTATGAAAATTTTGTTCTGAACAGCAAGAATATTTATCGTGTCAGTTTGACTTCGTACCGCAACAAGGAAGTAATATCAGCTACTGCAGAAAATTATCCCGCAGTTGGTCCTGCATTAAAGAACGATATACCGGAAGTATCAGGTTATGCTCGTTTGTATAATATGGGTTATAAAAACAACGTGATCATTACAAACGAAAATGCACGGACAGAACCGATTGCTTTTAAACAAAAAAGATTTTTATACGCAGATTCTTCTTTCCTGCCGATGATGGGTTACGAAATGGTAAAAGGTAATAAAAGCCTTGCTTTGGCAGATCCGTTTACTGCGGTGATCTCTGAAAAATATGCGCGCATGTATTTTGGGAATGAAGACCCGATAGGAAAAACATTACGCATGCATGATGATGATGCGAACGATGAAACAGTAAAAGTAACCGGCGTATTTAAAGATCTTCCACCCAATACACATTTGAAATTTGATATTTTATTTTCTTATAAAACTTTATACGCCCGTGGTGATTGGGCGCCTCGTCGCTATGACCAAAGCTGGTCTCGTGCCGACATGTACACTTTTGTTCAACTGCGCGATGGAACAGATCCTAAAATTGTTGAAACAAAACTTCCTGCCATCATTAATAAATATAAACCAGCGTTAAAAGAAAGTCATGAAGCAGAAGTGCTTGCATTACAGCCGTTAAAAAACATTCATCTTTATTCTGACCTTGCAGAAGAACCTGAAACAAACAGCAATGCAAATGTTGTTTTTTTTATTGGCCTGATAGGCATATTTGTTCTGATAATTGCCTGTATCAATTATGTAAATCTTTCTACCGCAAGGGCCTTAACACGTGCAAAAGAAGTAGGTGTAAGAAAAGTAATCGGCGCTGTCAAACACCAGTTGGTTACACAGTTTTTGGTTGAAGCGGCGCTTGTAAATTTAGCATCAGTCATTATTGCTTTTGGTTTAATAATGTTAACACTCCCATACTTTAATAAACTTTCAGGTATTTCATTAAATATCGCTTACCTGTTTCAATCGTGGTTTATTATTTTATTGCTGGTATTATTTTTTGCAGGCAGTTTGCTCTCTGGTTTTTATCCTGCTTATGTATTGTCTTCCTTTAAGCCGGTCATCGTTTTAAAAGGAAAATTAAAAAGCAGGCCGGGTGGAATTTTATTGCGCAAAGGCCTGGTGGTTGCACAATTTATGGCTTCGGTGGCTTTAATTGCGGGTACATTTATCGTGTATTCACAACTGCATTATATGCTCTCGCAAAATATTGGCATGAATGTAACCCAGGTATTGGTAACTGACCGTCCCGGTATTATGCCGGGCGATCAAAATAACCGTGATGCTTATGGTGCAGCAATAGATCTGTTTCGGAATGAAATAAAAAAAGCGCCAGGCATTGAAGCCGTTTCTTCTTCATTAACGATACCCGGAAAACAACGTGAGTACAAACTCACGGTAAGAAATTACGGGATTAATTCGAATGATTCAACGATTGTTCGTGTAAACACAATGGACTATGATTTCCTGAACGTTTTTAAAATGAAGCTGCTTGCCGGCAGAAATTTTTCAAAAGACTATCCTAAAGATCCGGATACTTCAGTTATTATTACACAAACAACAGCGCGATTACTTGGATTTAAAAAACCGGAAGATGCGATCAATAAAACGATTGTTATTCCCGAATTCGATAATTTCAAGCCAATTGTTGTGGGGGTAGTGAATGATTATCACCAGGTATCTTTTAAAAAACCGCTTGAACCTTCCATATTTCTTTGTTTGCCTTACCAGGGGGAATTTTACTCTATGCGGATACATACCACGAATCTTCCGCAAACCGTACAGCACATTCAACGTGTATGGAAACAGGCTTTTCCGGGAAACCCGTTTGAATATTTTTTCCTGGATGATTATTTTAACCAGCAATATGTCAATGAACAAAAATTTGAAAAATTATTTACCACGTTTGCCATATTGGCCATCATTATAAGTTGTTTAGGCTTATTTGGCCTTTCATCCTACACTGCCACACAGCGAATAAAAGAGATCGGTATTCGCAAAGTATTGGGCGCATCGGTAATAAACATTACAACCATGTTGTCGAAAGATTTTTTAAAACTTGTGATTGTCTCTGTCCTCATAGCATCTCCGGTTGCATGGTTTGTAATGAATAAATGGCTACAGGATTTTGCATACCGTGTACATATTAGCTGGTGGATATTTGCCATCGCCGGTTGTATTGCTTTGTTAATAGCATTGATAACAGTAAGCTTCCAGGCGATAAAAGCAGCGGTGGCGAACCCGGTTAAGTCATTGCGAACAGAGTGAGTCCCGCATGTGCGGGAAAATCCCGATTATTTCGGGATGAAGAATTTAAGAACGGAGTAGGAGAAGGTTGATTGGTTGATTGGTTGAATTGTTGATTGGTTGATATGCAAGAAAGGAATCAGTAATTAGTAATTGGGAATTAGGAACTATCTGAATCTATCATCTTGTTTTTTAGAAAAATTTTATTGGGAAATTTATGTGCATTAACCAATATGCTTATGCAAAGAGTTCGTTCACTAGATATATTACGCGGTGCCATTATGATATTAATGGCAGTCGATCATGTGCGCGTATATTCGGGAATACCCGCGGGCGGGCCTGATCCCGGCATTTTTTTCACCAGGTGGATCACCCATTTTTGTGCGCCCGGTTTTGCCTTTTTTGCCGGCACTTCTATTTTCTTGCATGCACAAAAATTAAATGATGTAAACAAGCTTTCACGCTTTCTTGTTACAAGGGGATTGCTGCTTGTTTTGTTGGAAGAAACTTTCATCCGTTTTTGCTGGTGTTTTAATCTTAATTACAGTGATTTTTTTCTTGCAGGTGTAATATGGATGCTTGGCTTGTGTATGGTGTTAATGGCGCTGTTGGTAAGATTAAAACCACGTGCAGCCGGTATCATTGGCCTGGTGATAATTTTAGCACAACAAGCCTTCAGATATGTTCCTTTGTTATTGCCGGCCCCGGTGCAGGAACCATTTTCAAAAGCCTGGAATTTTATCTATCCCACAAACGTAGAAAGCAGTGAGGGCATCGCCATTTTATATGTCATTGTGCCCTGGATTGGCGTAATGGCGGCAGGTTATGGGTTTGGTTTGATCGTTAATTTAAATGAAGCAAAGCGAAAAAGAATTTGTCTTTTACTCGGTCTCACCTGTATAATCTTGTTTCTCCTTATCGGCAGCATCATTATTTTAAAGAATCCTTCCAACGATGCGCCGCCCTTTATTTATCGTTTATTAAACCAGCAGAAATACCCTGCTTCCCAACTGTTTTTATTGATGATGCTTGGGCCGCTTATCACCTTCATACCGCTTGTTGAAAAAACACACGGCTGGTTTGTAAGCGTACTCACAACGTTTGGTAAAGTGCCTATGTTTTATTACCTGTTGCATATACCGCTTATTCATGTATCAGCGCTCATTGTAAATTTGATCAGGACGGGAAATGCACACCAGGATTGGTATACCACGGCTCCTTTTACATGGATACCTGAAGCGGATCGCTGGAGCCTGGTATTGCTTTATCTTATTTTTATACTCAACGTGACAATATTGTATTTTATATGTAAGCAATATGCGGACCATAAATCGAAGCATCCTGAAAAGAAATGGGTGAAATATATTTAGTCGCAAAAATATTTCCCACAAAGGCGCAAAGAGCACAATGGATAGAAATGCATAGGTCCGGCGGAAACAATATCATTTATTTAATTATAAAAAAAACACGATGAGCCGCAAGAATAAAACTTAGTGGCCTTAGTGCGCCTAGTGGGAAAATTGACAAACAACTTTGCTGTAACAGTTGTATAAAGGTGATCATAAGTTGTATAACCAGTGTCGGGCAGGAAAATCTAAAGAGGTCGCCGGCGAACTTTCAACCACTCAAGGTATTTACCCGTGCAAAAAATAAGAAGTATTAAACTGTTTCAACCTTGTTACTCTTTTAGTTGCCTTTATGAGCATAACCCAATAACCTGTTCATTCCCGCACAAAACTGTTCGTTTCCGAACACTTTCTAATATTCTCTTTTTCTGAAATGTTTGCTGCATAAGGGTTTTGGCCTTGGCATATCGGTTGAGACGGTTATAGGTTAGATTTTTCGATCACTTTAATTTCTGCATATTTAGCAGAACAAGACATCAACGAGTATTGTTTTGACAGGGATGAGTTCGATAACAATAGCACTTGTAACAAAAAGCTTTCAATCTGTTAAAGCAGCAGTTGTAAACCCGGTGAAGAGTTTGGGAACGGAGTAGGAAGTGAGTTGAACGGTTGATAAGTTGATCAGTTGAACGGTTGATAAGTTGATCAGTTGAACGGTTATTGTTAGTAATAAGAAATAAGAAATCAGGAATTAGGAATTTGGAATTAGGAATTTGGAATTAGGAATTTGGAATTAGGAATTTGGAATTTGTGTTGAGTAAACGCTATGAACCATGAACCATTCGGATCAGAAATTGTAAACAGGTTAAGAATGGAGTCGGAGGTTGATCAGTTGAATTGTTGATTGGTTGATAAGTAAGAAAGGAATTAGTAATTGGAAATTTGGAATTAGGAAACATGAGTGATGAATAATTAATAATGAGTAATAGTTCCCGGCTCGAAGCTCGTTGCTCAAAGCTCGCAGCTTAAATAAATCAGACATCAGACATCATAATTTATGTTTAAAAATTATTTCAAAACAGCATGGCGTAACATTATAAAGAATAAAACTTATTCTATTATCAATGTTCTTGGATTGGCAACGGGCATGGCTGTGGCAATGATCATCGGGTTATGGATATATGACGAGGTTTCTGCGAATAAAAACTTCAAAAATTACGATGCGATTTACCAGGTGATGATGCATCAAACCTTTGATGGATTCCGGGGCACACAGCAAGCCATTCCTTATCCCATAGGTGATGAATTAAAAAGTAAATACCCCGATTTTAAAGCGGTGGTAATGTGCGACTGGGGGCAAAAGCGTTCGCTGGTTTATGGCGAAAAAAAGATCAGCAGGTTCGGGCATTTTATTGGCAAGGACGCTGTTTCAATATTTTCTTTAAACATACTCCAGGGAAGCAAAGATCCTTTGCATGATCCATATTCAATTGTATTAACAAAAGAAACAGCCGACATACTTTTTGGTAATACAAATCCGATTGGTAAAACTATAAAACTGGATAATCAAACTGATCTGAAAGTAACTGCGGTTGTTGAGAAAGAACCTAAAAACAGTTCGCTTTCTTTTGACTATTTAATTCCTTTTCAATTACAGGAAAGCATTTATCCGTGGATAAAGCAATATCACAAAACAAACTGGGGAAATAATTCATGGCAATCGTTTGTACAATTGTATGATAACGCTGACCCTGCAAGTGTGGGTAAAAAAATTAAAGATGTTGTGATCGCTCATTTTACAGATGAGAATACATTAAAGCATATTAAACCGGAAGTATTTATACACCCAATGTCGAAATGGAGATTATACAGTGATTTTGATAACGGCATAAACACCGGCGGCTTTATAAAATATGTGAGGATGTTCGGCATTTTAGGTCTCATCGTTTTGCTGATCGCCTGTATCAACTTCATGAATCTAAGCACTGCACGATCTGAAAAAAGAGCAAAAGAAGTCGGTGTACGCAAGGCGGTTGGTTCGGGAAGAAAACAACTCATCAATCAATTCTTAAATGAATCGGTGTTGATGACTTCGTTTGCATTTCTGCTGGCGCTTGGTATGGTAGCGCTTGCATTGCCTTATTTCAACAAGATAACTGATAAAGAAATGAGCCTGCATTTAGCCAATCCTGTTTTTTGGTTAATCATGATCTTGTTCACTATTGTTACCGGTTTACTCGCCGGAAGCTATCCTGCTTTTTATCTTTCCTCTTTTAACCCGGTACGTGTGCTGAAGGGAAATTTAAAAGCAGGCAAGAGAAGTTCGTTGCCACGAAAAATATTAGTCGTAATTCAGTTCGCAAGTTCGGTAGTGCTAATGATTGGAACCGTCATCGTTTATCAGCAAATACAATATGGAAAGAACCAGCCCATCGGATTCAATAATAAGGGATTGATCTCTGTCGATTGGTCTGACGACATTGCCAAACATTTTGAATCGCTTCGGCAGGATTTACTCAGTTCAGGCGCAGCCATTTCAGTATGTCAAAGCAATTCGCCCCCTTCGCAACTTTATAGTAATAATAATGGCTGGGAATGGAAAGGAAGTCAGCCGGTTGAAAAATCGGTTATTTTCTCCACGATAACCACCACTTACGATTATACAAAAACATTAGGCATTAAATTATTGGAAGGCAGGGATTTTTCAAGAGATTTTGCAGACTCCAACTCGGTTATTTTAAACCAGGCAGCAGTAAAGCGCATGAGATTAAAAAATCCGGTAGGAGAGCAATTGAAATGGAATGACAGGCCCATGACTGTTGTTGGAGTGATTCCCGACATTCAAATGGAATCGCCCTATCGCCCCATTTCACCGCTCACCATTATATTCAATAAAGACTGGGTAGGCAATTTGGATGTTCGGCTAAACCCAAACATGCCTGCATCACAAGCGCTTGCTTTAATGAAACCGGTTTTTGACAGGTACAATCCTGCTTTTCCCTTTGAATATCATTTCGCCGATGAAGAATATGCGAAGAAATTTAATTATGAAGAACTGGTAGGCAATCTTGCTGCAATAATTGCGGTGCTTGCAATTTTTATTTCATGCCTTGGGCTTTTTGGTTTGGCATCATTCACCGCAGAGCAACGAGTAAAAGAAATTGGAGTACGAAAAGTGCTTGGTGCAAGCGTATTTAATTTGTGGCAGTTGCTTTCAAAAGATTTTGTGATACTTGTTTTATTGTCTTGTGCAATTGCTGTTCCCATTGGCTGGTATTGCATGAATGAGTGGCTGAAAAATTATCAAAATAGAACGAGTATTAATGTTGAAGTCTTTGTATTAGTGGTATTGATAGCTATGGTTATCACATTGCTGACAGTAAGCTTCCAGGCGATAAAGGCAGCAGTGGCAAACCCGGTTGAGTCGTTGCGAACGGAGTGAGTAACACGAAATCCCGCTCAGTGCAGGATGAAGAGTTTGAGAACGGAGTAGAAGGGTTGAATTGTTGATGAGTTGATAGGTTGATAAGTAAGAAAGGAATTGGTAATTAGTAATTGGGAATCAGGAGGTGAGTGGTGAGTTGTGAATGGTGGATATGAATAATGGGTAATGAGTAATGAGTAATGAGTAATCAGTTGAATAACGCTTCCGGCCCGAAGCTCGTAGTTTATGGCTGGCAGCTCTTTAAATCAGACACCTGTCCGCCGTGGCGGATCAGAAATTTTCTTCTATGTTTAAAAATTATTTCAAAACCGCATTCAGGAGTTTAACCCGCAACAGAAATTACACTATCATCAACATCGCCGGGCTTGCAGTTGGCATTGCCGTTTGTACGATGATCTTTATGATCATACAATACCAAACAAGTTACGATACTTTTCATTCAAAAAAAGATCGAACCTATCGTGTGTTAACCGAGTATCATCATACAGAGGCAGCAGGTATTTCTTATGCGAAAAACGTTCCCTTTCCCATGCCCGAAGGATTGAAAGCGGCTTTTCCTCAATTGGAACAAGTTGCTCCTGTTTATGCAAGCCACAATGATGAATTACAGGTACTAGATGATAACGGAATACCTGTAAAGAATTTTAAAGAGCAGAGCGGCGTATTTTATACATCGCCTTCATTCTTTAAAATGTTTGATTTCCCTTTGCTCGCAGGTTCATACGAATCATTAAAAGATCCCAACAATGTATTGCTTACAAAAGAAATTGCGCAATCCTATTTCGGCAACTGGAAAACGGCAATGGGTAAAACCATTAAAATAACAGGATATTATAGCATGGGTGCAGGATTGTTTCAATTCCCGGCAACAGCATTAAAAGTTTCAGGTATTCTCGCAACCATACCCGCAAATACAGACTTTCAATTAAAGTTGGTGGTTGCCTGGGGAACAGATTTTACAGGAGATAAAGAATACGGGTTTCAGCAACCTGGCTGGAATGGAACAGCACCCGGTTTTGGTTGTTATGTTTTGTTGCCACAGAATATGTCTGTTGACAATTTTAATCAACAGTTGAGTGCATACGCACAAAAAGTACGAACTGCCGACAAAAAGGACAGCTATATCCTACAACCAATAAGTGATGTACATTATGATGCAGCAGCCGGCAATTACAGCAACAAAACAATCAGTCACGAACTGATCAATGTATTATGGCTGATTGCTGCATTCATATTGTTAATTGCCTGCGTAAACTTTATCAACCTCTCCACTGCACAAGCGGTTAACCGTGCAAAAGAAGTTGGCGTAAGAAAAGTTTTGGGGAGTAATAAATTTCGATTGCAGATGCAATTCATCGTTGAAACATTTTTGATTGTTACAATTGCCGTAATACTTGCGGCAGTTATTACATTGCTTGCATTGCCTTATGTAAATCAGTTGTTAGAACTTTCACTTTCATTCAGCATATTAAGTACTCCTGCAATTATTTTATTTCTTTTAAGCGTAACAATTGTTGTAACCGCACTCGCCGGTTTTTATCCTTCTATTGTATTATCACGTTTCAATCCTGTTAATGCCTTAAAGAGTAAACTCACGGTAAATACTGCAAAGGGAATTTCATTAAGAAGAGCGTTGGTAGTGTTTCAATTCATCATTGCGCAGGCGCTCATCATCGGAACGCTCATCATTGTACAGCAGATGGATTATTTTATGAACCGGCCGCTGGGCTTCGATAAAGATGCCATCGTAAACGTTCCTTATCGCCCGGACAGTACCGGCGGCAAATTGACAGATTATTTAAAGCAGCAGTTATTGTCAAAAGGTGTGCAGGCAGTAAGCTTCAATTCTAACTCCCCGATAGAAGATAATAACAATATGTTTACCACATTTAAGTTTGATAATGCTATAAAGGATGCAGATTTCCAGGCTATTTCCAAATTCGTGGACAATGACTATGTGCCGGCTTATAAATTAAAACTGGTAGCCGGAAGAAATTTGAAACCTTCCGGTTACACACAAGAATTTTTGGTGAATGAATCATTCGTAAAAAGTTTAGGACTTAAAAAGCCGGAAGACATACTCGGCAAAGAAATAAGCATGATGAATGGTTTAATAAAATGCCCTGTTGTTGGCGTATTGAAAGATTTTAATGACAGGTCTTTACGCCAGGATCTGGCGCCATTGCTTATGGCTACAAACAGCACCATGTACCGCCAGGCTTCCATAAAACTTTCAACCACAAACATGGCGGCTGCCATGCAATCCATCAAAAAAATATGGGAGCAAACATTTCCGGATTATGTGTATGAATACAGGTTTTTAGATGAAAAAATTGCAGGTTTTTACAAACAGGAAAAACAGTTATCTCAGCTATATAAAATTTTTGCAGCAATCGCCATATTCCTGAGCTGCCTTGGCTTGTATGGATTAGCCTCCTTCATGGCAGTGCAGAGAATAAAAGAAGTTGGTATTCGTAAAGTATTGGGAGCTACAATAGGCAATATCATTTATTTATTTTCAAAAGAATTTATCATACTCATTACAATTGCCTTTGCCATTGCTACACCCATTGCATGGTATTACATGAACCAATGGTTGCAGGATTATGCGTATCGTATTGATGTTAGTTGGGTGATATTTTTTGCAAGTGGACTTGTTGCAATAGTTATTGCGCTTGCGACGATAAGTTTCCAGGCGATAAAAGCGGCAATGGCAAACCCGGTGAAGTCGTTGCGAACGGAGTGAGTAATGGCGAAATCCCGCTTATTGCGGGGTAAAGCGTTTGCGAACGGAATGAAATGGTGAATTATGAGTGCAGGGTAGTGAGTTGTCAATGTGAAAGGTGAGCTCAAAGCTCGCAGCCAATACATCAGAAATCTGCAAACCTGCCTGGCGGCAGGTCATACATCAGAAATCATAAATTATGTTCAAAAATTTTTTCAAAACAACCTTGCGTAATCTTTTGAAAAATAAAGTTTACAGCTTCCTCAACATTTTTGGATTAGCTATTGGTATAGCCTGCGCAGGTTTGATTTTTTTATGGGCTGAAGATGAATTAAACTGGGATAATAACAATATAAAGAAAGGCCAGTTATACCAGTTGCAGGTAAACATGACTTTGGGTGGGAATGATTTTACTATAGGCTCAACGCCAAGACCAATGGGGAAGGCAATACAGGCTGAAATTCCCGGCGTTGTGGATGCAGCAAGGGTTTCAGACCGTGGGCAACGTTTACTTTTTAATGATGGAAATAAATCTTTGTATTTAACAGGTCTTTTTGCTGATCCTTCTTTATTCAACATGTTCTCATTTGATTTTATCCGGGGAGATCCGAAAAATCCACTTCCACAATTATATTCCTTAGTACTTACAGAAAATGCAGTAAAGAAATTTTTTGGTGATGAAAAGAATGTGGTTGGAAAAACAATCCGTGTCGATAACAAACAGGAGTATGTAGTTAGCGGTGTTATAAAAAATTTACCGGAAAATTCAACATTGCAATTTGAATGGCTCGCACCTTACGAAGTTACTATTGCAGGGGAAGATCCTTCATCCCCGGGCGATGCGCTTAGATGGGATAGTTACGGGCCTTTTACCTACGTTGAATTAGATAAAAACGCTAACCTGGATGATATCAATGCGCAAATAAAAGATTTTATTCATCATAAAGCCCCGGATCAAAAATCTAAAACCTTTTTATACCCGATGTCGCAATGGCATTTGTATAATGAGTTTGCAAATGGTAAACCAACAGGCGGTGGTGTTATAACTCAGGTACGCCTGCTTTCTGTAATTGCATGGATCATTCTTTTAATTGCGTGCATCAACTTTATGAATCTCGCTACTGCGAATAGTCAAAAGCGGGCAAGGGAAATTGGTGTACGAAAGGTGCTCGGTGCAGGAAAGAAAAAGCTTATTTTTCAATTTATCGGTGAAGCTTTATTCATGTCTGCAATTGCAACTGTAGTTGCAGTTATAATTATCTCATTATCGCTGCCTGCATTCAACAACCTTATGCAGAAGCAACTGTTACTGCATTTGGAAGATCCTGTTCATATTGCCGGGCTATTAATTGTTACCATTATTTGCGGGTTGATCGCCGGAAGTTATCCGTCCATTTATCTATCCTCTTTCAACCCGGTTTTTGTATTAAAGGGCTTAAAAATGAAAACTGGCAGCGCTGCATTAATCCGCAAAGGATTAGTGGTGTTTCAGTTTGCCATTTCAGTTATATTCATTATCAGTACAATCATTGTTTACATGCAAATACAACATGTAAAAAACAGGAACCTCGGCTTTAATAAAAACAACCTGGTTGAAATAAATCCCGAACATGACATTTCAAAAATATTTCCATTAATAAAAAATGATCTGTTAAGTACGGGCTTAATTAAGAATGTGGCATTAGCGGATCATTCAACACTTTATGGCGGCGATACTGATAGCAGGCTTAAGTGGCAGGGGAAATCATCGGGCAATGATATTTCCATCGCACACAGAAATGTAACCACCGAATTTATAAATACATCAGGAATGAATATCGTTGATGGCAGAGATTTTAGTGATAATGCCTCATCCGAAAATTCAAATGTTATCATCAATGAGGCAATGGCAAAATTAATGGGTAAAGAAAGTGCTGTCGGAAAAATTATTCAATCACCACGAGGTAATGCCGAAGGTGTTTTTACAAATATGACTGTGATTGGCGTGGTAAAGGATTATGTATATGGAAATGTTTATAATGGTAACGCAGCTCCGCTGATTCTTTTTTGTAAAACACCAGAATTTGAAAATTTCTTATACCTCAGGTTAAAGACAGCAAGCAATATTGAACAAGTATTGCCCAGGATCAATGAAGTGATGAAAAAAAATAATCCTGCATATCCGTTGGAATACAAATTTGTTGATGAACAATTCAATGAAATGTTTTCAAGTGAAACACAGGTAAGCAAAGTATCGGGAGTGTTTGCCGCATTGGCAATAATAATTTCCTGTCTTGGTTTATTTGGCTTAGCGACATACACTGCAGAGCGCAGGATAAAGGAAATAGGCGTACGCAAAGTATTAGGCGCCACTGTTGCAGGTATCACAACATTATTGTCAAAAGATTTTTTGCAGTTAGTTGTTGTGGCTTGTCTTGTCGCTTTTCCAATTGCCTGGTGGATTATGCATAACTGGCTGCAGAGTTATGAATATAGAATTGAGATCAGTTGGTGGATATTTTTAGGGGCAGGTGTTTCAGCAATATTAATTGCTTTAATTACCATCAGTTTTCAATCCATTAAAGCAGCGCTGGCAAACCCGGTGAAAAGTTTGAGAACGGAATGATGATCGTGAATGGTGAATCGTCAATAGTGAATAGTTAATGGTCAATAGTGAATCTAAAGAACATGAGCGATGAGTAATGAATGATGAGTTTTTCAAACGCACAGCTCGTCGCTCACAGCTCGCTGCTCTTTAAATCAGACACCTGTCCGCCGTGGCGGATCAACAAATCAGAAATCAACTTTTATGTTTAAAAATTATTTCAAAACAGCACTTCGTAATCTTTTACGGCACAAATTGTTTTCTGGTCTGAATATTTTCGGTCTTGCTACCGGAATGGCTTGCAGTATCCTCATTTTTCTTTGGGTGCAGGATGAATTAAGCTATGATAAATTCAATCATCATGCAGATCATATTTTCAGGGTTACCGATAAAGCATCCGACCAGGAATATGCGATAGCGCCGCCATCACTGGCGTATGCTATCCAAACACAAATACCGGCAATAAAAAATGCAACGAGGGTTGCATCAATACAAAAGATGATTACAGTCGGTACAAAAAAATTTGATGAAAAAAGCATTTATTATGCTGATAGTAATTTTCTTCAAATATTTAATTATCCTTTATTGAAAGGAAATGTTGCCACTGTTCTCTCTTCGCCCAACAGTGCTGTTCTCACAGAAAAAACCGCAATAAAATATTTTGGTTCTGCCGATGCAGCAATGGGTAAAACAATTTATATAGATAATGATATAAAAGGAAGTAATCTTTTGGTTACAGGCATTTTAAAAAATATTCCTTCCAATTCGCACCTGCAGCCGGATATGCTTATCCCAATGGATTTGTATGACAAGGTTAACAATACAAAATATGGCTGGACAAATTTTGATGTATATGTTTATTTCCGGTTGAAAGATGCGGTTGCACCAACTGCATCTACTCTAAACAACATCAGTAAACAGATAGATGAAATTTACAAGCAGAATAACCAGGAATTTGCTATTTCATTCACTGCACAACCTTTAACCGATATTCATTTGCATTCGCATTACCAGGTGGATTTTGCAGGGCAGGGCAGTTATGAATATGTAACTATATTTTCATTAGCAGCTATTTTTATTATCATTATTGCCTGCATCAATTTTATGAATCTTGCAACGGCAGTTTCCGGTCAGCGTGCCAAAGAAGTTGGGCTAAGAAAAACGATTGGCGCATTGCGCTCGCAATTAATTGCACAATTCATCGGCGAATCATTGTTGCTTTCTTTCGTTTCATTAATAATTGCAGTAGCGATTGTTTATTTAATGTTGCCATTGTTCAACCAGCTTGCAGCAAAAACAATTTCTTTTAATCTTTTCAATGCAAACATTTTTCTCAGCCTTACAGGCATTGCTTTACTTACAGGAATTTTATCAGGCAGCTATCCTGCATTTTTCTTATCATCATTCAATCCTGTAAAAGCATTAAAAGGCAATAAAATTTTACGCAGCAATAAATCTTTTTTGCGCAATGGATTGGTGGTGCTTCAGTTTTCTATTTCAATAATCTTAATTGTCAGCACGCTGGTTATTTATAACCAGCTTCAGTTTATACAAAACAGGGATATTGGTTATAACAAAGAAAATTTGCTGTATATGCAAATGCCGCAGGTGGGCGATTTGAAAAATAATAAAGACGCGATGGCGGCAACGCTTGCTTTATATCCTGATATAAAGAATTATACGTTCACAGATAATCTGCCAACCAATCTTACTCAAAACAGCTCGCGGCTTATATGGCCTGGCATGAATCCCGGTACGCAGGTAGAAGCATATCGTTTAAGGGTTGATGAAAATTTTGCAGGCACATTTGGAATGAAAATTATTACGGGCAGATTTTTCTCAAAAGATTTTGGCGGTGATGACAGCAGCTTTGTTGTAAATGAAGCAGCATTAAAAATAATGCATATAAAACCTGGAGATGCGGTTGGAAAATCTATCACATTCTGGGATGAAAAAGCGCCAATAATTGGCGTGGTGAAAGATTTCAATTTTAAGCCTGTACAACAACCCATCGGGCCACTAATCATGAAAAGCAATTTTGCCGGTGGCTATGTTGTACTGAAAACAACGCCAGCCAACATTCAAAAAGTGATTGCTTCCTTGCAAAAAAGTTTTCATAATGTTTATGGTGATTATCCTTTCTCTTATGGTTTCGTAAATGATGACCTTTCCAAATTATATGTTACGGAACAAAGAATGGAGAAGCTCTTTAATGTTTTTTCTGTTTTGTCAATTATTATTTCCTGTCTTGGTTTATTTGGCCTTGCAACGTTTGCCGCACAACAACGCATAAAAGAGATCGGTGTAAGAAAAGTTTTAGGCGCAAGTGAAGCAGGCATTGTAGCGCTGCTTTCAAAAGATTTTATTCAACTGGTTATTGTATCGTTCATCATTGCATTTCCTGTTGCATGGTGGGCAATGAACGAATGGCTGCAACATTTTGCTTACCGCATAAATATTAGCTGGTGGCTGTTTGCTATTGCAGGATTGATTACAGTAGTAATTGCATTTGCAACTGTAAGCTTCCAGGCAATTAAAGCAGCAATAGCAAATCCTGTGAAGAGTTTAAGAACGGAATGAAAAATGTCTGAACCATGATTAATCGGATTTTAAGGATTAACATGATTCAGCAAAAATAAAATCATGCAAATCTTTTAATCATATAAATCCCGGTTCAGACGATGTTCAAAAATTATTTTAAAACTGCATGGCGGAATATGCAGCGCAACAAAGTAAACAGCATCATTAATATATCAGGCTTGTCCATTGGTATTGCCTGTGTAATTTTTATTGTGATGTATGTGAAAGATGAATTGAGCTATGATAAATTTTTTGCAGATGCTAATCATATTTTCCAGGTGAACATGACTTTTACCGATGATAAAGCTGTTACATCAACTACCGGTGGTAATACGGCGCCTGCCGTAACACCAACTATGTTAAACATGTATCCTGAAATAGAAAGCTATGCAAGAATTTATCGTCCCGGTGATGTTATGGTGCGATATGAAGAAAATGCGAGAGCGGAAAATTATTTTACAGAGCGTCGTGTATGGGCGGTTGATTCAAATTTTTTGCAGCTATTTAATTATCCTTTTTTAAAGGGCGATGCAGCAAGTTGTTTGCAAAAACCAAATGCTGTTGTTATAACAGAAACAACAGCAAAAAAATATTTTGGGAATGAAAATGCTATTGGAAAAATTTTATTGTTTGATACAGAAAAAAAGCCATTTATAGTAACAGGTGTTTTGAAGGATATTCCGGCGCAATCAACATTTCAATTTGATATGCTGGCGCCGATAAACGCTTATGCAGTAGTTAAAAAAAGAAGCTGGAACTGGTTCTGGCTGCAGGTGAATTCTTATGTAAAACTAAAACCAGGTGTTGCTGTTGACAAAGCATCCATCGCAAAGCTTGATGCGAAATTTTCAGTAATGGTGAAAGAACATGCTTTTAATAAAAAATATGGCGGGGACTATGACGACTTTACAAAAAAAGGCAATAAGCTCGAATATAGTTTAATGCCCTTTACTGATGTGCATTTGCATGCAACACCTATGCAAACACCTGCACGCTTAACTACATTAAGCGATATTAAATATGTGTATATTTTTTCAGCGATTGCGTTTTTTATCATCGTACTTGCCTGTGTAAATTTTATGAATTTATCTACAGCGCAATCCGCAACAAGAGCAAAAGAAGTAGGCATACGCAAAGTATTGGGTTCAGAAAAAAAACAATTGATAAAACAGTTTCTTTCTGAAGCAATGTTATACAGTATTATCTCAACCATACTCGCATTACTGTTGGTTGCAGTTTCATTAAAACCATTCAATGAAGTTTCCGGAAAGTTGCTTGAGTTCAATTCAATCTTTAACAGCAGTACAGGCTTCTTTGTTTTAGGATTATGTTTGATTACAGGTTTGCTTGCCGGTTTATATCCCGCATTTTATCTTACTTCATTCAATCCTGTAACCGTGCTGAAGGGAATGAAATTGTTTAAAAATAATTTCGGTAATCTTTTTATAAGAAACGGGTTAGTTGTTTTTCAGTTTACTGTTTCAATTGCTTTGATCGTTTGTACCATCATTGTATTTCAGCAATTAAAATATACACAGAACAAAGACATGGGCCTGAATAAAGAAAGCGTTGTTGAAATAGCTAACACAAAACGCCTGGAAAATAATGAGAAAGCATTCCGCCAGGAGCTTACAAAACAAATTGGTGTAATGAATGCCTCTTCATCAACCAGCGTTCCCACCCAGGGCGGTTTCCAGGATGATTATACACCCGAACAAACTGAAACGGATAAGCCGTTGATAAGCGATCTTGCTATTACTTCTTTTATGGCAGATGAAAATTTTATTCCGACATTAAAAATACAAATGCTGCAGGGAAGAAATTTTTCAAAAGCGTTTAATGATTCTGCATCCGTTATTTTAAATGAAACAGCAGCTAAACAAATAGGCTGGAAACAACCGGTTGGAAAATACCTTGACTATCCGGGCAATGACCAAAAGTTCAAAGTAATTGGTGTGGTCAAAGATTTTAATATATCTTCTTTGCACGATGTGGTTGAGCCATTTGCCTTATTTAATAACGCAGCCAATACTTACACTGTAAACTCATCTTTTATTTCAGTGAGGTTGCAGCCGGGTAACATCAATGCTTATTTAAATAATATTGAAGATACCTGGAAAAAATTTGCGCCCAACACACCATTCGATTACAGTTTTTTAGATGAAGAGTTTGATGCTTTATACCGATCTGAACAACGCATGGGCAAAGTGTTTGGCATCTTTACGTTTCTTTCCATTTTTGTTGCCTGCCTTGGTTTATTTGGCTTATCCATTTTTACTGCAGAGCGCCGTAAAAAAGAAATCGGTATAAGAAAAGTATTAGGTGCTTCCGTGCAGAGTGTAGTTGGATTATTATCAAAAGACTTTTTAAAATTAGTAATGATATCAGCCATTATTGCGTTTCCGCTTGCATGGTTTGCAATGAACAAATGGCTTGAAGATTTTGCATACAGAATTACTATTAGCTGGCTTGTATTTATTATAGCCGCCGCAGGTGCATTGCTCATTGCATTAATCACCATTAGCTTTCAATCAATTAAAGCGGCGATAGCGAACCCGGTTAAGTCATTGCGAACAGAGTGAGCAATGCGAAATCCCGATTATTTCGGGATGAAGAGTTTGAGAACGGAGTAACACCCCCTAAATCCCCCTTAAAGGGGAATTAAGTAAGGGCTTATAAAATATGAACAGTAAAAATTATAAAATATGAGTGCAAAAAAATTTTCCTCCTTCAGGGGGTTGGGGGCTAATTATTTCAAAACCGCATTCAGAAATCTTGCACGAAACAAGATTTATTCCTTCATCAATATTGCAGGCTTAAGTATAGGACTTGCCTGCGCCATGCTCATCATGCTGTATGTAAGAGATGAAGTGAGCTTTGACAGGTTTCATAAAAATGTAAACAACATTTACCGTATTGCAAAAAAATCAAAAGACAACCATGAAAGTGGCAACACAGGTTTTTTACAAGGACCAAGGTTTACACAAAATGTTCCCGGTATCAAATCTTTTGTTCGTGTGGAGGGTGGTTCTGAAGACATAAAAAACGGAACCGAAGTGCAGGAACAGAATGGAGTGTTATCTGTTGACTCAAATTTCTTTTCTGTATTTACATTTCCTTTATTATCCGGAAATCCTGCAACCTGTTTAACAGAACCGCATTCCATTGTATTGAGCGAAGATGCTGCAAAAAAATATTTTGCCGCAACCGATCCTGTCGGCAAAGTATTGATGGTAAAAGAAGACACCGGTTTTGTTCCTTACAAAGTAACGGCTGTTGCAAAACGTTGCCCGCAAAATTCTTCCATTCAGTTTGATATGCTCTTGCCTTTTAAAGTATCTGTTGCAGATGCAAAGGATACCCATAACTGGTTTAATTCTTTCCTGAACACATTTGTAGTATTGGATGATAAAGCAAACCTGCAAACTGTGGAAAAATCAATGCAAAGTTTTTATGTTACAGATGCGAAACAGACTTTTTATGAAATGCTGAAAATTGATGGCGGGAACCCTGATGTTTTTTCTATGGGCACCTATTTTTTGCAACCGTATTTGGATATGCATTTGAATACAGAATTGCCTGTGGGCAACAATGGTTTAACCAATGCAAGCAACCCGATGTATGCATACATACTTTCGTGCATTGCATTATTTGTATTGTTGATTGCATGTATAAATTTTGTAAACCTTACAGTTGCACGTTCTGTCAGAAGAGCCAAAGAAGTTGGTATTCGTAAAGTAATTGGCGGCGATAGAAAACAACTCATCATGCAGTTTCTTGGCGAATCATTTTTCTTATGCACAATCGCTTTTGTATTTGCCATTGCGTTAGTGCAATTGCTGTTGCCTTTGTTTAATAATCTTGCCAATAAAGCTTTATCACTTTCTTATTTGCTGGATACAAAATTGATTGCAGGTTATATTGTTTTGTATATTATCACAGGCTTGCTTGCAGGCTTTTATCCTGCGTTGGTTTTGTCGGGCTATAATCCTGTGCAAACATTGTACAGCCGTTTCCGGATCGCAGGGAAAAATTATCTGCAAAAATCGTTGGTGGTATTGCAGTTTACACTCGCATCGTTTTTAATCATTGCTACATTTATCATTTATTCACAATTTAATTTTTTAACTGAAACGAATTTAGGATACGACGATAATAATCTTGTAATTGTAAAAAAAGGAAGGCTGAAACATACGGATGCTGCTATTTTTAAAAACGAGTTAATGAAAAACACAAACATTGTTGGCATGAGTGCAAAAAATGGCGGTACGTGGACAACAACAGGGAAAAATGCTGTTGGTAATGATATAAATTTTCAATCCGAAACAATTGATGAAAACTATTTGCCTGTATTGAAAATTCCATTGGTAGCAGGAAGAAATTTTTCGCCTGCATTTCCTTCCGATTCAACCCAGTCTGTTATCGTGAATGAAAGCTTTGTAAAAGCCGCGAATTGGAAAAATCCGATTGGCGAGATGGTAAATACAAATCATTCAATATATCATGTAATTGGTGTGATAAAAGATTATCATTTTGCATCATTAACTAAAAAAGTAACACCGCAATTATTTTCCATGAATGGTTTATATGGAACTTATTATATCAGGATAAAACCCAACACAGCAGCTACAAGTTTAAAATGGATACAAAAAACATATCAGCAGTTTTACCCGATGAATCCTTATTCCTATGTGTTCAAAAACGATGCTAACAGAAAGCAATACGCTGATGTTGAAAAGTGGAAACAGATCATCTTGTTTGGCGCCATACTCACCATATTTATTTCCTGCATTGGTTTATTTGGATTGTCGGTATTGGCCGCTGAGAAAAGAACAAAAGAAATCGGTATCAGAAAAGTATTAGGCGCTTCGGTGAACAATGTGGTAACTATCTTATCCAAAGATTTTCTGAAGCTGGTAATAATATCCTTGCTGGTAGCAATACCTGTTGCATGGATAGCCGCCAATAAATGGCTGGAAATTTACCCATACAGGATTACATTAAGCGTATGGATGTTTGTATCGGCAGCGGCATTAGTAGTGCTGATTGCATTGCTCACGGTAAGTTCGCAGGCAATAAAAGCGGCGGTTGCAAATCCTGTGAAAAGTTTGAGAACGGAGTAGTTCAATTTGAAAATAAAACAATTTGATCCCGCAAAGGCGGGAGAAAATGTAAATCAGACATCATTAAATCATACATCAGAAATCAACTTCTATGTTTAAAAATTATTTTAAAACTGCTTTCAGAAACTTATCAAAGAATAAGTTTTATTCATCTATAAACATTATTGGTCTGGCAGTTGGACTTGCAACATGTTTGCTCATTTTTTTGTATGTGGTGGATGAATTGAGCTACGATAAATACAATGCAAACGCAGATAGAATTTATCGCGTAAACAATGAAATAAAATTTAACGGCAACTACTTAGACCTTGCGCAAGTGCCGGCATTAATGGGCTTAACCATGCTGCGTGAAATGCCGCAGATAGAACAATATGCCCGCATAAGCTGGCATGGAAGTTTTCTTGTAAAAAAAGGAAACGAAAATATACAGGAACAAAGAGTAGGTTATGCTGATTCAACTTTGTTTGATGTGTTTACACTGCCCGTAATTGCCGGCAATGCAAAGACCGCTTTAAAAGATTATCACTCGCTGGTGATTACCGAAACCATTGCAAAGAAATATTTCAACAGCACAGATGTGGTTGGTAAAACCATGCTGATGAATGATACGTCAAACTATAAGATTACGGCTGTTATAAAAGACATCCCAAAGCAATCGCATTTTCATTTCGACTTTTTTGTACCGATGCTGGAAAACGGTGGCAGCAATGACGATAACTGGCTTAGCGAAAATTACAGCACCTATATTCTTTTAAAGAAAAATGCTGATGCAGAACAAGTAGAAGCCCAGCTAAATCCACTTATGGACAGGCATGTCGGTCCGCAATTGCAAAGCATCCTGAACATGAGCTTAAGCGATTTTAAAAAAGGCGGCGCCTATATACGTGCAAGCCTAACACCTTTAACAGCCATTCATCTGCATTCAAACAAACAGGGAGAATTGGAAGGCAACGGCAATGCTGAATATGTTTATATTTTTTCAGGCATTGCATTAATGATTTTATTAATTGCCTGTGTAAATTTTATGAATCTCTCCACAGCACGTTCTTCCAACCGTGCAAAGGAAGTCGGCGTTAGAAAAGTATTGGGGTCACTTAAAGCAAATCTCATTCAGCAATTTTTAACCGAATCTTTTTTAATCAGTTTCATTGCATTAATTCTTGCTGTTCTCATTGCATGGTTACTGCTTCCTTATTTTAATCAGCTTGCAGGAAAAGAAATTAACGCAGCTACTTTATTGCATCCAACTATGTTGTTGTCGTTGATTGTTCTTATGCTGGTTGTTGGTTTACTTGCAGGCAGCTATCCCGCATTTTTCCTGTCGTCTTTTCAACCAATTGATGTACTGAAAGGCAATCTGGCTAAGGGTTTCAAAAGGTCATGGCTGCGCAATTCACTGGTGGTATTTCAATTTGTAATTTCCATCGTACTCATTTTCGGAACCATTGTTATTTATAACCAGCTCAATTATATTCATAATAAAGATATAGGCTTTAACCGCAACCAGGTTGTCATCATTAATCATGCAAACACATTAGGAGACCAGGCAGAAACTTTTAAAAATGAATTGTTGCAGATAAGCAGTGTGCAAAGCGCAACCATGAGTGGTTACCTTCCTGTTAACTACAATAGAAACAGCAGTACTTACTTCACATCACCAACGCTTGACCCAGCCACAGGAATAAACGTGCAGGCATGGACAGTTGATGAAAATTATATTCCAACACTTGGTTTAAAAATATTGCAGGGAAGAAATTTTTCACAGCAATTTCTTACTGATTCAACAGCGATTATTATTAATGAAGCGGCTGCAAAATTTCTTGCAACAAAGAATTTATTGAATCAAAAAATCTATAATCTAAAAGACATACAATCAAAAGCATTGATTGATTATCACATTATAGGTATTGTAAAAAATTTCAACTTCAGTTCATTGCGTGATGTGGTTACACCACTTTTCTTTTTTCTTGGAAAAGATAATGGCAACATTTCTGTGCGCATCAATTCAACTGATATACCTAATGCAATGGCACAGATGAAAAATAAATGGAAGGCAATGGCGCCATCCCAACCTTTTGATTATTCTTTTATGGATGATGATTTTAATAAATTATATACAACCGAACAACGCACCGGTTACATCTTTATAACATTTGCAGTGCTTGCTATTTTAATTGCGTGCCTGGGTTTGTTTGGACTGGTTACTTATGCAGCAGAACAACGCATAAGAGAAATAGGCATACGAAAAGTATTAGGCGCTTCTGTAAGCAATATTGCAGGCATGTTATCAGCCGATTTTTTAAAGCTGGTAATTATTTCTGCTGCTATTGCCTTTCCATTGGCATGGTGGGTAATGAACAAATGGCTGCAAGGCTTTGCATACAGAGTTAATATCAGTTGGTGGGTGTTTGTAATTGCAGGCGTTCTTGCTTTATTAATTGCATTGATAACAGTAAGCTTTCAATCAATAAAAGCGGCCATTGCAAACCCGGTGAAGAGCTTGAGAATGGAATGAGAGTGCAATACCCGGATTTCAAATGATGAATATATAGCTTTTAAATATTGTTCCCAGCCTGAACCAAGCAATATTAAAAAAGTAAAAAACTCACTATGTTTAAAAACTATTTCAAAACCGCATGGCGGAACCTGCTGCGTAACAAGCTTGTTTCCCTGATTAATATTACCGGCCTGGGTATTGGCCTGGCGGTAGCCTTCATCATTATGGCCTGGGTAGCAGATGAAATGAGCTATGATAAATTTCACAAGAACCTGCCTTCTATTTATGCCGTAATGCATAATATGAAACAGGACGGAAGAATATTTACAACACAGTCTGTTCCGGGGCCACTGGCATCAGCTTTACAAAGTGAAATCCCTGAAATTAAATATGCCGCCAGGGTGAGCTACTCCGGTCAAAACCTTATTTCTTTTAAAGATAAGGCCGTATATGAAGAAGGCATGTATGCAGATCCCGACTATTTCCGCATCATGACTTTTCCTGCCATTGCAGGTAATCCTGTTGCTGCATTAGAAGAAACTAACGCTATAGTTATTACAGCATCGGCTGCCAGGAAAATATTTGGCAATGAAAACCCTGTGGGGAAAATGCTTACGTGGAATAATCAGCAAAGCCTTATAGTTGACGCTGTTATAAAAGATATTCCATCCAACAGCAGCTATAAATTTGATATGGTGCTGCCTTTTCATATGTATGAAAGAGCAGATAGCGCCGCTGTTTATAACTGGAACAATAATTTCATACGAACCTGGACAATGCTGAAACCCGGTGTTAATGTGGCGCAATTAAATACCAAGCTTACGCAACTGATACGGGAAAAAGCGGATAATAAAACATCCGGATTATTTGCCTACCCGCTCGCCGATATAGCCATGCATGGAAAATTTACGGATGGAAAACCTGAAGGCGGCCGCATAGAAATGCTGATGATGATGGGGGCGCTTGGAATATTTGTATTGATCATTGCCTGTGTTAATTTCATGAACCTTAGTACAGCAAGGTCTGAACGCAGGGCAAAAGAAGTGGGCATAAGAAAAACAGCAGGTGCGTTACGAAAACATCTCATCACCCAGTTCTTAAGCGAAGCCTTCCTGGTAACTTTTCTTGCCCTTACCGTAGCGGTTATTGCTGCTGAATTATTGCTTCCTGCTTTTAATAGCCTTACCGGTAAAAATGCATCGCTCAATTTCAGCAACTGGAAAATACCGGTGACCTTACTGGTAACAGCTCTGATAACCGGACTTATTTCGGGTACTTATCCTGCCTTTTTCCTGAGCCGTTTTCAGCCGGTAAAAGTTTTGAAAGGCACTGTTGCTCCTGCGAGAGGCAAATCTCTATTAAGAAAAGGGCTTGTCACCTTTCAATTCATTATTTCTTCTTTTCTTATTGTTTTTACCATTGTTATTTACAAGCAGGTTCAATATGCCGAGCAAATCCCAATAGGTTATAACCAGCAAAACCTGTTTGATATACCGGCAAGAGGGGATGCCTCCGGCAGGTTTGAGCTCTTCCGCAGCCTGTTGCTGCAGAAGCCGGGTGTACAGTCTGTATCTGCTTCTTCCGATAACATGGTTGGCATAAACAGTTCCGCCAGCGGGTTTCAGTGGGCAGGCAAAACTACAGGCCAGGACTTTTCTTTTTCTATAACACATGTTCAGTATGACTGGGCAAAAACAGCAGGTCTGAACATGGTGGAAGGCCGTGATTTCAGCCGTGAATATAGGGGCGATTCGCTTGCCTGTATTCTTAACCAGGCTGCCGTAAAACGAATGGGTTTAAAAAAGCCACTCATCGGCACAATGATAGATAATTATAAAGTGGTTGGTGTTGCTGCAGATTTCTCTTATAACAATGTATTTGCTTCACCGGTGCCGCTGATTGCATTTCTTGACACCGGAAAAATGAATCATTTTTTTGTCCGTATGGACAAGCATGCAAGTGTGGCGGGATCTCTTTCAATAATTAAAGATGCTTTTAAACAGGTAGCGCCGGGAACTCCTTTCGAATACAGGCTTACGGCGGAAGTATATGATAATAAATTTGCAGGCATCAGGTCTGGGGGCCAATTTTCCAGCATGGTCGGTCTGCTGGCAATCCTCATATCCTGTATGGGGTTATTTGCGCTTTCTATGTTTATAGCGGAAAGACGCACGAAGGAAATTGGCATACGCAAAGTGTTAGGCGCTTCAGCGCCGGGCATATGGCTGTCACTTTCAAAAGATTTTCTTAAACCTGTTTTCGTGGCCTTTTTCATCACCGTACCAATATCTGTACTGGTGATGCAAAAAGTGCTTTCATCAATGGAGCATCACATCAAACTTTCATGGTGGATTTTTGGTATAGCAGGCCTGATGGTTATGTCTCTTGCATTGATTATTGTAAGCTTTCAATCCATCAAAGCAGCCATAGCCAACCCTGTGAAGAGTTTGAGAACGGAGTAAAAAATGTCTGAACCATGATTGATCTGATTTTTAGGATTAACATGATTCAGGAAACAACTAATCAATAAAATCATTGAATCATATAAATCCCGGTTCAGACGATGTTTAAAAATTATTTCAAAACAGCATTTCGAACGCTTATAAGAAATAAGCTTTATACTACGCTGAATATTGCTGGTCTTACATTTGGGTTAAGTTGTTTTTTGCTAATTAGTCTTTATCTTTTTGATGAACTGACATTCGACCAGCAACATCATAATGCAGACAGAATTTACAGGATAGTTGAACATAAAACTGTGAATGGTGAATCTACTGTTATTGCTGGTGCAGGTTTTCAGCTTGCAGAAAAATCAAAAAAAGAAATACCCGGCGTTGAAAACACAACACGCATTCAAAGATTAGGGAGAGCTAATATCAGCAATCCTGAAAACCCTTCAAACTTTTTCCAGGAAACAGTGACTGTTGCAGGTGAAAACCTCTTGCAAATTTTTGACTTTCCTTTAATTGAAGGCAATAAGAAAACAGCATTAACAGAGCCTAATTCCGTTATGATTACGCAAGAACTTGCCATGCGGCTTTTTAATAAAACCGATGTGCTTGGTAAAACATTGCAATTTGGTTTTATGGATGCTCCTTTTAAAATTACCGGCGTCTTAAAAAATCATCCGCGCAATTCAAGTTTTGATTTTAGCTCTGTGATTTCGGAAACAACATTTCGAAACAATACTTCTTTTCAACACCGTACAGCGAATGACTGGCTTTCGGATAACTTTTCTGTTTATGCTTTATTAAAACCTAACACAAATGCAAGTGCTGTTGCTGAGCAAATGTCAAAACTGGTGCATAATAATTTTTCTGCGCCGCCAGGCACTACCTTCTCTTTTAGCTTGCAGCCATTAAAAGATATTCATCTTAATTCGGACAACATTGTTGACGGCGCAAGAAATTCAAATGTTGAAGCAATGCCAACAGGAAGTCTGTTGTACTTAAAAATATTTTCCTTCATTGCTTTTTTTGTGTTGCTGATTGCCGGTATTAATTATATGAATCTTACTACAGCGAAGGCTTCTTCCCGCTTAAAAGAAATTGGTGTTCGCAAAACAATAGGTGCAATACAAAACAATTTGATAAAACAATTTTTATTTGAGTCATTACTGGTAGCATTCATTTCATTTTTATTATCGTTGATTGTCGTTAACCTTGTGCTGCCTGCATTTAATCAGTTTACCAATAAAGAACTTTCGCTTAATTTCTCAACTGGTTATCGTATCTGGTTATATGCAATTGCTTTTACAATGCTTACAGGTTTGCTATCGGGAAGTTATCCGGCTTTAATGCTTTCGCGTTTTAAACCAGTGCTGTTATTGAAAGGATCAAAGCAGCAAAACAAAAGCGGGTTATCATTAAGAAAAGGTTTAGTCGTTTTTCAATTTACAGTTTCTGTTATAATGATTATTGCAACGATTGTTCTTTTTCTGCAGGTGAAATATTTAAATACTACTGATCTTGGCTTTAATAAAAATCTTTTGGTAGTGATTGATGTAAACACAACCAAAGCAAGAACAAATTTTGAAGTAGTAAAAGCGGAGATGGCGAAAATACCAAGTGTACAAAATGTGTCAGTTACATCAAGAGTGCCGGGTGAATGGAAAATATTTCGAACAATTAAAATTAGAAATTCCGGGAATACAAATGAGCCCAAAGTGGCTTACATGTTTGGAGCAGATAAAGATTTTTTAAAAACATATCAAATCAAATTATTACAGGGCAGAAATTTTGATACGCCTGCAGATTCATCAGATATTATCGTTAATGAAACTGCAGCAAAAATGTTAGGCATTACAGAAACCGCAGGTCAGGTTGTTGAAATACCGGAATTTTCAGAAGGCGGCAATGGGAACTTTGAACCCGTTAATGATGATAACACAGCTTTTAAGCCAAGGGTAATTGGCATTGTGAAAGATTTTAATTTCCAGTCTTTGCGTGATAAAATAGAACCATTGGTACTTTGTTACAATAAAAATCCAATTCACGTTATAGATTATTATTCAGCAAGGATAGCAGCCACAAATATTAAAGGAACGTTAGATAAGTTGAAAGATGTAATGGTAAAAAATGATAAAGACGATCCTTTTGAATATCATTTCTTAAACGATCAGCTTGCAAGATTTTATATTGAAGATGAACGCAGGCAAACCATTTTGATATGGGCTTCACTTGCAACAATTTTCATTGCATGTTTGGGTTTGTTTGGTTTGGCAACTTATTCAGCAGAACAAAGAATAAAAGAAATTGGTGTGCGAAAAGTATTAGGCGCAACGGTGTTTAATCTTGCTTCATTATTATCAAAAGATTTTTTAAAACTTGTTCTCATTGCAAATGGTATTGCTTTTCCAATTGCGTGGTGGGCAGTAAGTAAATGGTTACAGCAATATGCTTATCATGTTAACATGCAATGGTGGGTTTTTGTTTTAGCCGGAGTATCAGCTTGTGCAATTGCGTTATGTACCATTTCTTATCAGGCAATTAAAGCAGCGATAGCAAACCCGGTTGAGTCGTTGCGAACAGAGTGAGCAACACGAAATCCCGCACGTGCGGGATAAAGAGTTTGAGAACGGAATGATAAACGTGAATGGTCAATGGTGAATAGTGAATAAAATAAATCAGGCATCATAAAATTTATATATCAGAAATTAATTTCTATGTTTAAAAGAAATATTCTTACCGCTTTCAGATCATTAAAAAAAGATCTGCCTTATGCCATTACAAATTTGGCCGGACTAACTATCGGCATTACCTGCTCTTTGCTGATTCTTTCTTTTGTAAAATATGAGTTAAGCTTTGATCAGTTTCATACAAAAAAAGATCGCATTTACAGGGTGAATTATGATGTGCTGATGGGTGGCAATCAAACCGTATCTCCGTCTGTGCCTGTTTTTGTAGCGCCTGAACTTAAAAAGAGATTTCCGGAGATAGAAGATGTTACACGCTTTTCTCCTGAATGGGTTGCAAGAACAATAAGATATGGAAGTGTGATGTTTGATGAAAACAATTTTTGTTATGCTGATGCCAACTTCTTTAAAATATTTGATTTTAAATCTGTAAACGGCAACCTGCAAACAGCGCTTGATAAACCCAACACTGTTGTGATAACAAAAAGCATTGCAAAAAAATATTTTGGCAATGCAAATCCTGTCGGGCAGGTATTATTGTTTAATAATAAAAAAACATTTACGGTTTCTGCTGTTGCTGAAAACATTCCTGCAAACTCACATTTCAGTTTTGATTTTCTCACTTCGTTTTACAGCACCCAGGGTTTTGACAGTCTTGAATCGCAACAATCATGGAACAATCCAAACTACACAACTTTTCTTTTATTGAAACCGAAAACAAATGTTGATGCGCTTTATAAAAAAATTGATGCATGGGTAAATCCGCCAGCACAAAATCAGGCAGCTTCACAAAATTCTTTGCATCTAAGATTAGAGCCGCTGAAAGATGTTCATTTTGATACACAGGTCTTTAATTATAAAAATTCAATTGCAATAACCGATTTTAAATACATCAGCATTTTCATCACCATTGCAATATTGGTTTTATTAATTGCATGCGCCAACTATATAAACTTATCAACGGCAAAAGCATCAGTACGCGCAAAAGAAGTTGGTATTCGCAAAACGATTGGTGCAACTTTTTGGCAAATCTTCACACAATTTCTTACAGAATCTTTTTTGCTCACATTTACTGCAGTTATTATTTCTCTTATTGCTGTTAATGCATTGCTTCCTTACCTGGATAATTTATTAGGCAAGAATATTCCATTTTACATTTTTGAAAGCAGTTTTATTTTAAGTATTGCCATTGGCATCATATTAATTTCATTGCTCGCAGGATTTTATCCTTCATTAATACTTTCCGGATTCAGGCCTGTAGAAACATTAAAAGGTGCATTTGCAAAAACAGGTGGTTCGGGCGTAACATTAAGGAAAAGTTTAGTCGTGTTTCAGTTCGCTATTTCCGTTGCATTGATATTGGGAACAATCATCGTCCGGTCGCAATTGCAGTTTATGCAATCAGAAAAATTGGGACTGAATAAAGATCATGTTTTATTGATTCATGGTAATGCTGATATTAATGATAAGTTAGATGCATTTGCTGAAAAGCTGAGAAACACAAGTGGTGTACAAAATGTTGCTTTAACATGGCGCTCGCCATTTGAAACAGTTACAGGTAATGGTTTTTCCCTTAATCCGGATCCAACATCTAATGATGACTGGCATATTGTGGGTGGCATTGCCGGCGATGCGAATTACCTCTCCACGCTTAATATTCAATTATTGGCAGGCAGGAATTTTGATCCAACTAAAATAAAAAGAGAAAATACGGTAAATGAATTTATCGTGAATGAAGCTTTCCTTCAACACTACAACTTAAAACCAAAAGACGTTTTAAATAAAGAAGTGCTGCTTGGTTTAACAGGCAAAGGAACAATTGTTGGTGTGATGAAAGATTTTCATACCAGCTCATTACACGATCGGATTGAACCCGTTGTTTTATTTAATAACCCGCGATATTTTGGAAGTGTATTAGTACATGTTGCTCCGAATGCTTTACCGGGTGTTTTATCAGGCATGCAAAAAACATGGCAGGGCTATGTGCCTGCGCGACCATTCAATTTTTCTTTTTTGGATGGTGAATATGATGCAATGTATCGCACAGAACAAAAGTTAGGTGTGCTTATGTCAATCTTCTGCGGCATGGCAATTTTGATAACCTGTCTCGGTTTGTTAGGATTGATGACATTCATTGTTGCCAATCGCACAAAGGAAATCGGTATTCGCAAAGTATTAGGCGCATCAGTTGTAAATATCACTGCAATGCTGTCAAAAGATTTTCTAAAGCTGGTAGCTATAGCGGTTTTAATCGCTTCACCTGTTGCATGGTATTTTATGCACAATTGGTTACAGGATTTTGCATACAGAATAAATATTAGCTGGATTGTTTTTGTTATTACAGGTATTGCAGCTTTGTTGATTGCATTTATAACAATCAGTTTTCAATCAATCAAAGCGGCAATGGCAAACCCGGTGAAGTCGTTGCGAACAGAGTGAGCGACACGAAATCCCGATTGTTTCGGGATGAAGAGCTTACGAACGGAGTAAAAAATGCCTGAACCATAATTGATCTGATTTTTAGGATTAACATGATTCAGGAAACAACTAATCAATAAAATCATTGAATCATATAAATCCCGGTTCAGACAATGTTTAAAAATTATTTCAAAACCGCGTGGCGAAATCTCTGGAAGAACAAATTTTTTTCTTTTATCAACGTTTGCGGTTTGGCAATCGGTATTGCTACCTGCCTGCTGATTATTTTGTATGTGCTTGAAGAATTGAGTTATGACAAATACAATATTAATGCAGGCAGGATTTACCGCATTAACAATGATGTAAAGTTTGGCGATCATCGTGTTGACCTTGCACAGGTGCCTGCTCCCGTTGGACCGGCTGTAGTAAGAGAATTGCCACAGGCAGAACAATTCACAAGATTCAGATGGCATGGAAGCCTGCTCGTAAAAAAAGGCAATGAAAATCTTCGAGAAACAAAAGTAATATATGCAGATTCTACGCTGCTTAACGTGTTCTCGCTAAAGTTGATTTCAGGAAATCCAAAAACTATTTTGAATGCACCGCAAACACTGCTCATCACTGAAAGTATGGCTAAGAAATATTTTAACCGTACCGATGTTGCCGGTGAAACTTTGCTGATTGATAATTACCGTAACTATAAAATTTCAGGTGTAATTAAAGATGTTCCAAAGCAATCGCATTTCAGCTATGATTTTTTTGTTCCTATGACTGAAGATACAGACAGCCATAATGAACAGGACTGGCTGAGTGAAAATTATAATACATACGTACTGCTTGAAAAAGGAGCTGATGTTAACAGGTTTGTTCAGCAACTGGATGCGTTGACATATAGAAATGTTGGTCCATTGCTGCAAAGCGCAATGAACCTTTCTGTTGATGATTTTAAAAAGCAGGGTGGGTTTATAAAAAACACGCTTACGCCTTTAACATCTATCCATCTTCATTCCAATAAACTGGGTGAATTACAAGCCAATAGCAGTTATGTGTATGTATATATTTTTTCTGCGATTGCACTGTTTATATTACTGATAGCTTGCGTGAATTTTATGAACCTTTCCACAGCAAAATCTTCTAACCGTGCAAGAGAAGTAGGTGTGCGCAAAGTGTTAGGTTCTATGCGAAAAAACTTAATGTTGCAATTCTTAACGGAGTCACTGCTTGTAAGTTTTATTTCATTAGTACTTGCTGTAATAATTGCCGCTTTGTTATTACCCTGGTTTAATAATCTTACAAACAAACATATTGATGTTGCTTTATTATTTCAGCCGTTAATGTTGTTGTCTTCCGTATTGCTTGTACTAATTGTCGGTTTACTTGCAGGAAGCTATCCTGCTTTCTTTTTGTCTGCTTTAAAACCAATAGAAGTATTAAAAGGAAAATTAGCAGGCGGCTTTAAAGGAGCAGGTCTGCGCAATGCACTGGTTGTTTTTCAGTTTGCGATTTCCATTATTCTTATTGTTGGCACAATCGTTATTTATAGCCAGTTGCAATATATACGCAATAAAGATATTGGGTACAGCCGTGATAAACTGCTAACTATAGAAAATGCAGGTTCATTAAAAACGCAGGCAGTGGCTTTCAAAAATGAATTAAAACATATCAGCGGTATCAGCAATGTAACTATGACGAGCTTCTTACCTGTTGATGGCAACCGCAACAGCAATGTTTTTTTTACGTCTCCTGTTTTAGATCAGAAAACTTCTGTTATTATGCAGGATTGGATTGTGGATGAAAATTATATTCCTACACTTAATATAAAGCTGTTAAACGGACGAAATTTTTCCCGTGATTTTCTTACCGATTCAAATACCGTTATTATTAATGAAGCTGCTGCAAAGTTGTTAGGCGCCGGTAATTTGCTGAATAAAAATATATATCGCCTCAAGAATGTACAAACGAAGCAGGTTAATGAACTGCATATTATAGGTGTTGTAAAAAATTTCAACTTTAATTCACTTCGCGATGTAATAACACCACTTGCTTTACATCCCGGTAAAGACGCAGAAAGTATAACAGTAAGATTAAGCGATGACAACATTCCGCTTGTATTAGCGCAGGTTAAAAACAAGTGGCAGGCAATGACACAAGGTGAGCCATTTACTTTTTCATTTATGGATGAAGCGTTTAATGATCAATATTTCACCGAGCAGCAAACAGGCAAAATATTTACAACGTTTGCGATACTTGCCATATTTATTGCGTGTCTCGGCTTATTTGGTTTGGCAGCTTATGCCGCCGAACAACGCACAAAGGAAATAGGCATTCGAAAAGTATTAGGCGCTACTGTTGGAGATATAACTGGCATGTTGTCAAAAAGTTTTGTAAAGCTTGTTGTAATTGCTTCTGTTATTGCGTTTCCTGCCGCCTGGTGGGTAATGAATAAATGGTTGCAAAGTTTTGCCTACAGAATAGATATAGACTGGTGGATATTTTTAGTTGCCGGAGTTACCGCCATTTTAATCGCTTTGATAACGGTAAGCTCCCATGCAATTAAAGCAGCGATGGCAAACCCGGTGAAGAGTTTGAGAACGGAATAGCCTCCCCAAACCCCTCCGGAAGGAGGGGCTTTTGAGAGGCTCTGATAATATGAACAAAACAACTATTTATTAACGACTTAAAAACTCTCCCCCTGCCGGGGGAGTTGGAGGGGGGCTTTATGTTTAAGACCTATTTAAAAACTGCACTTAGAAATTTAAAAAACCATAAGAGCAATTCGTTCATCAATATTGCCGGTTTAATGGTTGGGTTCGCGGCTTTTTTATTGATCTTTCTTGTAATTCAGTATGAAAATAGTTTTGAGGATTTCAATACAAATAAAAATGAGCTTTATCGTGTAGTACGCATCGGCAGAAGTGAACGGGAAAATGAATATAGAACGGGCGTACCTTTTCCTGTAACACAAACTTTGCGTACTGATCTGCCGCAACTAAAAAACGCTACAGCAATTTTCAGCGATAATAATGTGCAGGTAAATATTACTGCTGCTGATGGTTCAGTCCTGAAAAAATTTAAAGAAAAATATGTTTTTAGTGTAGAGCCGCAGTTCTTTAAAATGTTCAACTTCCCTTTAGTTGCAGGAAATATAAATACTGCACTAAACGATGTAAACACTGTGTTGCTTTCAAAAGATGTTGCTTTAAAATATTTTGGCGACTGGCATGCAGCGATGAACAAAACAATAAGCCTGTATGGCTTGTCAATGAAAGTAACCGGCATTCTTGAAAATCCGCCCACCAATACAGATTTTCCTTTAAGCGTTGTGGTATCGTATGCAACGCTGATGAAGTTCACTGATCCTAATGATTGGGAAAGTATTTCAGACAGGAATTATTGTTTGGTGCAGTTGAATAAAAATGCTTCTGTAAGCCATTTTAATCAACTGCTTGACCAGTTCACCACCAGGCATATAAAACCTGTAAATCCCAATTACGATCTTTCGCTTCAGCCATTAAAAGAAGTACATTACGATGAACGTTATGGAAATTTTACGGGCCGCACATTTAGTAAAGATTTGATTTTTGCCCTGAGCTTAATTGGTATTTTTTTATTGGTGATTGCGTGTGTAAACTTTATTAATATAACAACGGCCCAGGCAATTGACCGGGCACGGGAAGTTGGGGTAAGAAAAGTTTTAGGCAGCAGCCGCAAACAATTGATATGGCAGTTTCTCGGCGAAACAGGTATCACTACTTTTTGTGCATTAACCGGTGCTGTAATTATGGGTATTTTTTGTTTGCCTGCAGTTAATTCACTGCTCGATATCCATCTTGCAACAACAGATCTGTTCAACGCACAATTTATTTTATTCATCATTCTTTCTTTAGTTGTTGTTACATTCTTGTCAGGATTTTACCCTGCATTAATATTATCCGGCTTTAAATCGATCAACGTTTTAAAAAGCACATTTACTGT
Organism: Parafilimonas sp.; assembly: GCA_036274175.1. GTDB lineage: Bacteria > Bacteroidota > Bacteroidia > Chitinophagales > Chitinophagaceae > Parafilimonas. The sequence goes on along the minus strand of DASUGF010000072.1, from coordinate 44,598 downwards.
TAATAACAAAGGCATTTCATTAAGAAGGGCACTGGTTGTTTTTCAATTTGTAATTGCACAGGCTTTAATTATCGGCACACTCATCGTTGCATCGCAGATGAATTATTTCCACAATGCGGATATGGGCTTTAATAAAAATGCAATTATCAATGCAAATATTCCGGGCGATAGTTTGAGCCAGACAAAAGCGGATGTTTTATATAATGAACTAAGTAAGCTAAATGGCGTGCAGCGTGTAAGTTTCAGCGCATTTGCACCTGCTGCCGGTGGAGGCTGGTACACCGATCTAATAAATGGAAATGATCAAAAAGAAAGCCCTCATATGATTGTTTCAATGAAACCTGCAGACACGGGATATTTTGATTTATATAATTTAAAGCTGGTTGCAGGCAGGGTTTATTTTCCTTCTGATACGATGCGTGAATTTGTGGTGAATGAAACAATCACAAAAAATTTGGGTTACCAGGATCCACATAGTGCAATTGGCAAGATGATAAATGTGAATGGTAAACGCTTACCAATAGTTGGCGTAGTAAAAAATTTTCACGCTTATTCTTTACGCGATTCGATAGGGCCTGTTATATTAACAACAATCAGGAACGCTTATGGTTTAGCAAATATTAAGATAGACATGAACAAGGCAAAACCGACTATTGCATCCATACAAAACATATACAGTAAACTTTTTCCTGATTTTATTTTTGAATACAATTTTCTCGACCAAACAATTGCAGATTATTACAAGCAGGAAAATGAATTATCCGTTTTATACAAAATATTTTCAGGCATTGCCATTTTTATTTCATGCCTTGGCTTATATGGATTGATTTCGTTTATGGCTATACAACGCAGAAAAGAAATCGGTATTCGTAAAGTGTTGGGCGCACCGGTACGTGATATTGTAATAATGCTTTCAAAAGAATTTACAATTCTTATTGCAATTGCATTCCTTATTGCTTCTCCCATTGCATGGTATTTTATGCATCAATGGCTGCAGCAATACACTTACCGCATTGCGATGGGCGTTTGGTTTTTCGTTGCAACAATTTTATGTGCATTAATCATAGCCTGGATAACTGTTGGATATACGGCAATAAAAGCAGCCATTGCAAACCCGGTCGTAGCGTTACGAAGTGAATGATATGCAGAGTGTTTATGCTGAGATCCCGCAAGGCGGGATGAAGAGTTTGAGAACGGAATGAAGAACGTGAATGGTGAATCGTCAATCGTGAATACATAAAATCAGACATCACAAAATCAGACATCATAAATCAACTTGTATGTTCAAAAATTATTTCAAAACCGCTTGGAGAAATCTTTTAAAAGATAAACAGTTTAGTTTGCTTAACCTGTTAGGCTTATCAACAGGTTTAGCTTGTGTGTTATTAATTTATTTATGGGTGAGTGATGAATTGAGCGTTGATAAATTCAATGCAAATGACAGCCGGTTATACCAGGTGATAAAAACGGCGCCGGGCGCTGATGGCAGTATCAGTACTTATCTTACTACACCAGGTTTGCTGGGGCAATCAATGCAAAATGAATTACCCGAAGTGCGATATGCTACGGTTGTAAGGGCAGAAGAGTTTGATGAACGAGCAGGCATTATTTCAATAAATGATAAACGCTTTAAAGCAAACTTTGAATTTATTGACCAGAATTTTTTTAAAGTGTTTTCTTATACAATAATTGATGGCAATGCAAATGAGTTTGCTTCGAACAAATACGGCGTGTTGTTATCTGATAAAATGGCTTTGAAGCTATTCAGCACCACTCAAAACCTTACAGGCAAAACCATTGGATGGAACAGCGGTGAGTTTACGGGTTCATATATTGTGTCCGGCGTGTTTAAATCTCCGCCGGCAAATGCAACTGATCAATTTGATTTAATGTTCAATTATAAAATGTATCAGTCAAAAGAATCACAAGACCTTGCTAACTGGGGAAGCAACAATCAATACACCTATCTGCTTTTAAAAAAAGGAACGGATGTAGATGCGTTTAATAAAAAGATAAAAGACTTCACCAAGGAAAAAATAAAACAGTTTTACCCTGGTGATAAAGGGTTGCTGCATTGGGAAGGTGATATTTTCGTTCAAAAATATTCTGACGGGTATTTACATGGCAACTATGTAAATGGAAAAATAAGTGGCGGAAGAATTGAATACGTAAAATTGTTCTCCGTCATTGCCATTTTTATTTTGGTTATTGCATGCATCAACTTCATGAATTTGTCAACGGCAAAAGCATCACGCCGAATGAAAGAAGTTGGAATAAAAAAAGTTGTTGGTGCAAGTAAAGGTTCCTTAATACTTCAATATATCGGCGAATCAATATTAATGGCATTCGCATCATTGATGATTGCATTGTTATTGGTTGAATTATTATTACCTGCATTCAGAGGAATTACAGGAAAAGATATTACGCTTCAATTGAACGCAAATCTTATTCTATCTGTAATTGCAATTACAATCATCACTGGCTTAATTGCCGGCAGTTATCCTGCTTTGTATTTATCGCATTTTAAACCGGTATCAATTTTAAAAGGGAAACTCATTGCTTCATCAGGCGAAAGCTTTATACGCAAAGGTTTGGTGGTTTTTCAATTTACTATTTCCGTTGTTTTAATTGTTTCGGTGCTGGTTGTTTATCAGCAAATGAAATTAATTCAAACAACAAACCTTGGGTTTAATAAAAGCAATGTTATCCGTTTTTCAAATGATGGAAATTTAAAGAATAATATTTCGCCATTTCTTGCAGAAGTAAAAACATTGCCGGGCGTAATGAATGCAACAACTGAAAGCGGAGATTTTTTCGGACAAGCCTCACATGGCGGCAGCGGAATAGACTGGGATGGTAAAGATCCAAATCTTGGAATAGAATATTATGGTAATGATGTTGGTGATGATTTTTTTGAAACGATGGATTTGCATATCGCTGAAGGACGTTCTTTCTCCAAAGCGTTTGCAGATAGTTCAAGCGTAATTTTTAATGAAGCAGCAATTAAAGCAATGGGATTAAAAAACCCGGTTGGAAAAACTGTTTCATTATGGGGAGAAAAAAAACAAATTGTCGGCATTGTAAAAGATTATCATTTTAAATCGCTGTACGATAAAATAACTCCATCCTTTTTAGTGTATAATCCAAATGCAGATTATACATTGGTGCGCATAAAAGCAGGAAATGAAAAGCAGGATATTACCGGTATAAAAAATCTGTTTGCAAAATTCAATAATGGCCTTGAGTTTAATTATTCCTTTTTAGATGATGATTATAATAAGCTATATGCATCAGAGCAGCGTGTTTCAACATTATCAAAATATTTCGCCGGCATTGCTATTTTGATTTCTTGTTTGGGTTTGTTTGGCCTGGCTGCATTCACTGCACAAAAGCGGCAAAAAGAAATTGGAATAAGAAAAGTAGTTGGCGCTTCTGTTACAAATGTTGTAACAATGCTTTCAAAAGATTTTCTTGTACTGGTAAGTATTTCCTTACTGATAGCAATTCCATTATCGTGGTGGTTGATGAATAGCTGGCTGCAAGGTTTTGCTTATCGAATACACATTTCACCATTGGTGTTTTTGATGGCAGGATTTTCTGTGGCGCTGATTACTTTAATCACGATAAGTTTTCAATCAATAAAAGCAGCGGTGGCAAACCCGGTGAAATCATTAAGAACAGAATGACCTCACCCCAACCCCTCTCCAAAGGAGAGGGGCTTTGTAAGAGGCTTACATTTATATGAACAACTTTAAATTATAATCACGCTAAAATTCCTCTCCGCCAATCGGCGGAAGGTTAGGAGGGGCTGTCTTTATGTTTCGCAATTATTTCAAAACCGCATGGCGCAGTTTTCAAAAAAACAAACTGCTTTCATTTATTAATCTTGGCGGATTGACAATAGGTATTGCTGCCGTATTGCTTATCGGCATGTATATATATGAAGAAACGGGTTATGATAACTTTCAGCAAAACAAATCTTCTTTATATCGTGTAGGTTTTCATTTTTGGCAAAGCGGAAAGTTACTTGGCGACGGGGCGACTTTTACGGCTCCCTTTGGACCAGATGCGCAAAATGATTTCCCCGAAATAAAAGCGTTTACGCGAATATCCTCCGAACGTGTTGCTTATATAACGTATAACGATAAAACTATTAAAGTAGAAAATATTCATTATGCAGATTCTTCATTCTCCCGGCTTTTTTCATACAAATTATTACAAGGCAATCCTTCCATTGTTTTAAAAGAAGCTTACTCCATTGTGCTAACAAATACAATAGCAAAAAGCTTATTCGGAAATGAAAACGCAATTGGTAAAGTAGTGCGGTTAGACAATCAAACCACTTACATAGTTACTGGAATTGCCGATGAGCCGCCTTCAAATTCCCATCTCAGCTATGATGCATTACTTTCTTTTGCTACGCTATATAAAGAGCCGGGAAATTATATGGATTGGAACGGCGGCGAGCAATACATTACTTACCTGCAATTGAATGATAAAGCAAATGCTCAACTGCTTGAAAAAAAATTACCTGCTTTTATGTGGAAACATATTAATGAGGCATATTCAAAAAAAGGAATAAGAATTGATGCATCATTACAACCATTAAAAGATATTCATCTTTATTACAGCGATAATGCTGCAACTTTAAGAACTAATATTTATGTGTTTGGCATTATTGCATTGCTTATTCTTTTTATTTCCTGTATAAATTATATTAATCTTTCAACTGCGCAATCTATAACGAGGTTTAAAGAAATCGGCGTAAGAAAAGTGTTGGGTGCAGCGCGCATACAATTAATAAAGCAATTTCTTACCGAAACAACATTATTAACAACCTTTGCATTTATTATTGCAATTGCACTGGTAAAATTATTTACACCTGTTTATGAACAAATAATTGGCAACTCCCTGCCTGCATTAAGCATAAGCATATTGCCTGCATTGCTTTTATTGTTTATAATCATAATAATGGTGGGGATTATTGCAGGCAGTTATGTTGCTTTTTATCTTTCTTCTTTTAACGTAGCAAACATTTTTAAATCAGTAATTCCGCAAACCAAACAAAGCTTATTTAAAAAAGGTTTAATTGTAGCGCAGTTTACCATTACTATCGGTTTAATGGCTTGCACATTAGTAGTAATGCTTCAATTAAAATACAGTAGAAACATAAATATGGGATTTGATAAAAACCACATACTTGTTTTGCCTTTGATTGGCGAAAGCACGCAAAACGCTTACCCGGTATTGCAACAAAAACTTTTGCAAATGTCAACAGTAAAGCAGGTAGCTGCTCTTTCTGAAATTCCTTATAATGGCATTGGCAATAATGGTTTTATTCCTGAAGGCGACACAAAAGCAATGATTATTCACCAGTTGGATGCGGATGAAAATTTTCTGCAAACATTTAATATTCATATAACGGAAGGGACATTTTTTCCCAACGACCGACCTGCGCTTAAAGATGGATATGTGATAAATGAAACGCTGGCAAAAACGTTGGGATGGCACAATCCTGTCGGAAAAATTATCAGCAGGGATGGCGAACATAAAGTAATCGGCGTAATCAAAGATTTTCATTTCGCTTCACTACACGATAAAATTGAACCGCTTATTATTACCAATAAACCCTGGGAAAATCATTATTCATATCTCGCCGTAAAATATCAGACAAATAATATATCTGCATTTGTTGATGATATAAAACAAACATGGAAAAATACTTTGTCCGCTGCTCCGTTTGATTATTGGTTTTTGGACGATGCATTTAACACCATATATAAAAGCGAAGAAAAATTTCAGCAGGTATTTTTTTATTTTTCGGCATTATCCATATTGCTTTCACTGGCAGGTGTGTTTGGGTTAGTGGCTCTTGCCACAAAGCAACGCATACGGGAATTTGGAATAAGAAAAGTTTTAGGCGCAGGCATTACCGATATTGTAAGCCTTACAGCAAAAGAATTTGTCTGGCTTATAATACTTGCTTCTGCAATAGCTGCGCCGCTTGCATGGTATTACATGCAGCAATGGCTGGAAAAATTTGCTTATCGCACACAAATAAGCTGGTGGATTTTCGTTGCATGCGGCGCTGCAATTTTACTTGTAACTATTTTAACTATTTGCTTTCAATCCATCAAAGCGGCAATGGCAAACCCGGTTAAGTCATTACGAACAGAGTGAGTAATGCGAAATCCCGCTTATTGCGGGGTGAAAAGTTTGAGAACGGAATAGCCTTCCCAACCCGATTTATCGGGACCGAAGGAGGGGCTTAAGAAGGTTCTGACAATATGAACAAAACAACTATTTATTAACGACTTAAAACCCTCCCCCTGCCGGGGGAGTTGAAGGGGGGCTTTTGATTAATAATTAATATGTATGGAAGATTCAAAGATTTCAAAAGAGCAGCGCGCTTTAATTGAGAAGGCAATTCTTAATGGCGATGCACATCAGCTTGAGCAATTTCTTATTGCATTTAAAGATGATGATTTCGTCAGCCAATGGAATGAAATACTGGAAGCACATTCAAAAGAAGCAGTAAATTTTTATGAAAAAGCCTGCGCTGTTATTGCTTATAAACATCACTTCAATAACTGGCCTGGTTACAAAAATTTTAAAGAAGAACTAAACAAAGAAAACAGTGCAGTTGCATTATTTGAAAAAGCAATTGATGCTGTTGTAGAAGGAGATATCGCTATGCTGAAAAAATTACTTCAACAAAATCCTGAATTGATTCATGTGCGTTCTGTTCGTAATCATCATGCAACGCTTTTAAATTACGTGGGTGCAAATGGCGTTGAAGATTTCAGGCAGAAAACACCGCTTAATGCCGTTGAAGTTGCAGAAATATTATTGAATGCAGGCGCTGAAGTTGATGCAATGGGTGATATGTATCGCGGCACAACAACATTGGGTTTGGTAGCTACAAGCGTTCATCCTGTAGAGGCTGGTGTGCAAAAAGAGTTAGTGGATGTATTGGTGAAATATGGCGCCGATATCAATCATGCCGTAGCGCCTGATTATACAGAAGGCAAGCTTATTCTCGCCTGTTTGCATAACGGCCGTGGTGAAATTGTTGAGCATCTTGCAGAAAAGGGGGCAGACTTTGATTTAGAAGGTGCAGCAGGAACCGGCATTCTGGATGAAGTGAAAAAATATTATAACGAAAATGGCTCTTTAAAAGAAGGAACTGGTATAACAAAAAGGGATTCAGGATTTATGTGGGCGTGTGGCTACGGGCGAAAACCGGTTGTTGAATTTATGCTGGACAAAGGATTTGATGTATCAACAATAACAGATGGCATGACGGCGCTTCACTGGGCTGTTGTTGGCGGCCATGTTGATATTATACAACTGCTGCTTGAATATAATGCACCGCTTGAAATAAAAAATTCTTATGGTGGCACCGTATTAGGCCAGGCACTGTGGTTTGCGTATAATCATCCCCGGCCACAGTATCCGCAGATTATTGATTTGCTTATTAAAGCAGGTGCAAAAGTTGAAGACGGCTGGGATAAATATATTGATGAAATTAAAAGCTGGTATGCTTAAACAATCGTTGTAACATCGCTGAAGTTTTAAAATGGAAACCTGTATTAATAAGGTCAACAGCCCGCAAGTACAATCTCTGCGTGATTTATTTCTGCATGAAAATAATTTTCAGTTTGTTCATAATAAATGTCATTTGTATGGATGGGCTGATGTGTATGCATTCGTTATTGATAATATAACGGTTGGCTATGGAGCCGTGTGGGGCAATACCAAAAGAGAAATAAAGGATTCTGTTTTTGAGTTTTATATTATCAAACCGTATCGAAAATTTATTAATCATCTTTTTGCAAAGTTAATTGAAGCATCCGGTGCAGCATTTATTAATTGCCAGACCAACGGGATATTGCTTTCTGATCTGCTGTATGAATACACAGAAAATATAAATGCAGAAGCTATTCTTTTTGAAGACAGTTTTCAAACGAATTTATCAATGCCGCATGTAAGTTTTGAAAAGAACACTGCAGAAAATAATAACCCTAATGATTGCGCATATATATTAAAGCTGCATGATGAAATAGTTGCCACAGGCGGTTTAATGCTTAATTATAACCTGCCGTATGCAGATGTTTACTATGAAGTAAAAGAAAGCCATCGCCGCAAAGGTTTTGGCAGTTTTATAGTGCAGGAATTAAAGAAAGCTGCTTATATAATGCATCGTGTTCCGGCAGCACGCTGCAACATTAAAAATGGTATTTCAAAAGCCGCATTACTGAAAGCAGGCTTTACAATTTGCGGGCATATCGTTAGCGGCACAATTATAAAAACTTAATTATGGCAAATCTCAATTCCATATTTCCATTTTTTATTGTTGAAAATTTAAAAGTTTCGGTCGCGTTTTATGCAGATAAACTTGGGTTTGAAGTCCGTTATATTGGTCCGGATGAAAACCCTTATTGGGCTATTGTTGGCCGGGACAATATTTCTATTATGTTGAAAGCAATTGCCCCTGGAATAAAACCTATTCCAAATCATACGCGTCATGAATGGGCGCCGTGGGATGCATATATTGCTACTGCGGAACCAGATAGTTTGTTCGATGAATATCGTTCAAACAATGTATCGTTTAAAAAGCCTATTCATGATAACAGTGATAATATAAGAGGTTTTGAAATAGAAGATGCGGATGGATATGTTTTGTTTTTCGGAAGGCCTGATTTATAACAAACCAACAGCATGAATACAATCATACATTTCGCAATTAAAAAAATGAGCCCGCAACTTCTCGTGGCAAACGTTGAACGCTCCATTGAATTTTATACAACACAATTGGGCTTCGATGTTGACTTTCGCTTTGAAGATTTTTATGCAGGCATTATTAAAGACGGTTATTCCATTCATATAAAAATGTGCAAACCTTCAAAAATTGAAGAAGCAAAACCTAACAGGAACAAAGAAGATGTTGATATATTATTTGCAGTTGATGATATTGAAAGCTTATATGAAGAACTCACAAACAAATCAGTGAACATTACACAACCATTACGGCAAATGCCTTATGGAAAAGAATTTTATGTTGCAGACCCGGATGGAAATATGCTTGCATTTCTGGAATAAAAATTAATGGTTAAGAAAACGTGAGTTTTGGATGTTGTTGAACCACATTAGGAACATAGGAACATAGTTCGCACATAGTTTTTGGAACGATTTCCTATGTGTGTTATCTATGTGCTTTATGTGCCTATGTTGTTCAATTTAAAATTTTAAAACCTTATCATGCTGAGATTCAATGCAGAACACCCAAAACTCACGTTAAGAAAAGATAAGATGATACAGCCGAACGAACTAAAACTAAACCTGCAAATGCAGGTTGGCAATGGAACAATTTCAACCACAACAAAAGTTTGGGAAGTATTATTGGCAAGCCATAATGGCGATTTGCAAACAGTAAAAGCATTAGTAAATGAATGCCCTGGTTTAATATATGCACAGTATAATTATGCGCCGCCCATTCATTTTGCAGTAAGAGAAGGTCATGCTGATTTGGTAAAATATTTATTAGACAATGGGGCGCATGATCCGGATTATAAATTTTATCCTTTCCAGGAAAGTTTGCAAACCGTAGCCAATGACAGGGGATATGTTGAGATAGAAAACATGTTGAATGAATATGCTGCCGATATAAGCAGGCATAAATACAAAGGTGATAACGGAGAGATTTATTACTATAGAACCGAATTGCAACAAGCATTTGAAAAAGCAGTTGTCAAAAATGATTTGGATAAAGCAGAAGAAATTCTGAAAGAACATCCTGAATTTGCTCTCGATGAAACTTACTGCTGGAGCGAAGGCATTTTATTGTTTCCTGCAAAACGAAATAATCGTGAAATGATTGACCTGCTGATGAGCTACGGCGCAAAAATTCCTGACATATTGAAGTGGACACAGTTCTATTATTTTGAACGGTTGGATGGCGCAACCTATATCATGCAAAAAGGAATGAATCCAAACACTATGAGCTGGCAGTATGTAACTATTTTGCACGACATGGCGCAAAAAGGATTTCTGGATAAAGCAGGATTGCTTATTAAGCATGGTGCAGATTTGAATGTAATTGATGAAGCCTATCAATCAACCCCATTGGGTTTGGCTGCAGGATGGGGGCAGATTGAAATGGTAAAGTATTTATTGCAGCAGGGCGCAGATGTAAATAAGTCCGGTGCATCATGGTCAACGCCATTGGCATGGGCAAAGAAGAAAGAACATGTTGAAGTTGAAAACATTTTAAGAGAAGCAGGAGCAGCGTAAGCGTTTTGTTTGCACTATTAAAATAATACGTTTTACTTTACGGGTAACTTAACAAAGGCAGGTTATAAATAACTATTCATTGGCATCAATAAAAATAAATTCATGCGAGTCTTAAAAATAGTTTCCGTTACACTACTTTTTCAATACTTCATTTTAGTTTGAACGGACAACTAAACAAACTTTTAAAAGATTTCCCTGCCGGTTCACCTGAACAACAAGGCTTCAGTTCATCAATTTTAGACAGCATGATGTGTTTTATAAAAAACACAAATCAAAACATACATCATCACAACTGCTGATACTGCTCCGTGTCCCTGCACAATTGAGTTTGAAGCCCTTGCCGCCGGCAAACAATATCAGGACAATACATTAAGCGTTCAGGTTCGCACAAAAAACTGTCCGGTTTCGAACGGTTTTAATCAGACTTATTTCCTGAAACGATTGCTGGATAAGGGTTTGGGCATTGGCACATTCATTGAAATAGCTTGGCTTGATGAATTCTGGCCTTGTGGAGGGCCGGAGCTTCGTCAAGGTTTTTAAACATCACCTGCCGGTTGTTAGGCATCGGCAGGTTTTAATCATGCTGCTTTTATTTCATAAATCAACTTCTATGTTCATAAATTATTTTAAAACCGCATGGCGTAATCTGATAAAGAATAAAGTTTTTTCCTTCATTAATATTCTCGGTTTAACCATTGGTATTACCGTTTGCATGATGATTTACCTGTTCATCATGAACGAATTTAGTGTTGACAGGTTCCATAAAAATGGCGACCGCATATATCGTGTTATGCGTGGCGCTGAAGTGGATGACAAATCGGTAAGTATCGCTTATTTATCAGGCATGCAGGCGCCGGCATTGCTAAATGATTTTAAAGAACAGGTTATAAGCGCTGTTCGCGTAAGTCAAAGCGATAATCTTTTTGCAGCCGGTACAAAATCCTTTCATGAAAAGAAGGAGTTGGATGTTGATACCGGTTTCTTCAGCCTCTTTTCATTTCCATTAATAAAAGGCACGCCGGCAACTGTGTTAAAAGATGTAAATAGCGTGGTGCTGACTGAATCAACAGCGAAAAAATATTTTGGAAGCGTTGATGGTGCGATGGGAAAAGTTATAATGTTGAATAAAGAAACACCACTAAAAGTTACAGGCATTGCAAAAGATGTTCCTTCTGATTCTCATCTTGATTTTGACCTCGTTACTTCTCTTGAAAGATATAAAGACGCAGGCTGGATGACCAATTGGTTAAACAATGGTGTATATACTTATGTGCAACTTGCACCAGGCGTAACACAGGCACAGATAGAAAGGCAATTGCCTTCTTTCGTGGAAAAATATTTGGGCAGTGATTTGCGTAAATATGGTTTTAAGTGGTCTTTATCATTAACGCCTTTAAAGGATGTTTATTTCGATACCAATGGTGCTGATAACGCAAGGCATGGCGATAAAACAGTGGTATATATTTTTCTTTCTATCGCCATTTTAATATTGCTTATTGCGTGTATCAACTTCATGAATTTATCAACCATCCGTGCAGCGGAACGTTCAAAAGAAGTTGGCTTGCGCAAAGTGTTAGGTGCGTTACGCAACAATCTGGTTTGGCAATTCATTGGTGAATCCGTTTTATTAACTACCATCTCCTGCATATTATCATTTGGCTTTTTATTGCTGGTAATGCCGTGGTATAACCAGTTGCTGGGTTATTCACTGAATGTATCATGGAATACGCCGCCCATTTATTTATTTCTTGTCGGCGTTATCCTCATCGTTGGGTTTTTAGCGGGCAGCTACCCTGCATTTTTCTTATCTGCATTTTCACCTATAGAGGCATTGAAAGGCAAATTAAAATTGGGTAAAGGTGGTGCATCATTCAGGCAGGCGTTGGTAGTCATTCAATTCAGCATATCAGTGTTTTTAATTATTGGCACCATCATTATTACAAAACAAATGAGTTATGTAAAGAACAGGCAGCTTGGGTACAATAAAGAGCAAACGCTAATTATTCCTATTGATAACGGCGACATCTATAAAAACCTGAATTCTTTCAAGACCGAATTACAAAATGAAAATGGTATTCAAAGTGTTTCAGCAATGAGCGGCGAGCCGGGTGGTTTTTTTGATTCTTATACGTTTAATGTGGAAGGCCATTCAGAAAAATGGGATGCCAATACAGAGTTTGCAGACTTTGAGTTTGTAAAAACATTAGGCTTAAAAATTATTGCAGGCAGAAATTTTTCGGCGCAATTTCCTACAGATACAACCGATGCGGTATTGATAAATAAAACCGCTGCAGCCAAATTAGGATGGACGCCACAGCAAGCTATTGGAAAGTGGATTCAAAATACAGTAAATGATAATGCAAAACGAAGAATAATTGGTGTAGTTGATGATTTTAATTTTCAAACCTTAAAACAGAATATTAATGCATTGGTAATTTCACCTGCAGCAGACCGGAGACAAATATTGATAAAACTGAAGCCCGGCAACATACAGGCTGGTGTTCAACTGGTAAGAAAAGCGTACAGCAGAGCAGCGCCTGCTTACCCGTTGGAATATACATTTTTAGACCAGCAGTTTTACAATTTGTATCAGAAAGACATTCATCAGCAAACTATTTTATCTGTGTTTGCAGGCTTAGCCATTTTTGTTGCCTGTCTTGGTTTGTTTGGTTTGGCATCATTCACTGCCACTAAACGCTTTAAAGAAATCGGCGTAAGAAAAGTAATTGGGGCATCCGTACAAAGCATTGTTGTGTTGTTATCAAAAGATTTATTAAAACCTGTATTGATTGCTATGTGCATTGCCTTACCTGCCGGTTATTGGGCAATGAATAAATGGCTGCAAAACTTCGCATACAAAACAACACTAAGCTGGTGGGTTTTTGTTTTAGCTGCGCTGATAACATTTGGAATCGCATTAATAACGGTGAGCATTAAAGCAATCAAGGCAGCAATGGCAAATCCTGTGAAGAGTTTGAGAACGGAATAATTCAATTTGAAAATAAGGCAATTTGATCCCGCAAAGGCGGGAGAAAATGTAAATCATAAATCAGACATCATAAATCAGGCATCATAAATCATACATCAAAAATCAACTTTTATGTTCAAGAATTATTTCAAAACCGCATGGAGAAACTTAACTAAAAATAAAGTTTCATCCTTCATAAATATTGCCGGGCTTTCGACAGGTATAGCTATAACTATGCTTATCGCTTTATGGATTAGGGACGAACTGTCATTTGATACCTATAACCAAAATTATAATACTATTGCTCAGGTTGCAAGGAAGGAAATTTCAAACGGGGAAGCTTATGTTTCAAATGACAACAATCATTTTCCTATTCCGCTGGCAGTCGAGCTAAGAACAAATTATAATAATTTATTTAAGCATGTGGCGCTTGCTACTGAAAGCGCGAAACACATAATTGATTTTAACGGCAGCAAGTTTTCAGAGCAGGGGATGTATGTGGAAAAAGATTTTCCCAACATCTTTACGTTGAAAATGGTATCGGGAAAGAGTACTGATTTTGCCGACCCTAATTCCATCCTCCTGAGTAAATCTGCGGCGCAGGCTCTTTTTGGCAAGACAGGCGCCATAGGAAAAGTTGTAACATTAGATAACCAGCAACTGCTGAAAGTGAACGGTGTATTTGAAAACATGCCACACAACTCTACATTATCAGGGATTGACTTTTTTTGCCCATTCAGCCTGCTCATAAATTCCAATAAGGGAATGAAAGATATGTTGAACAATTGGGATAACAGTTCGGTTCACGTTTTCACGGAGGTGCAGCCGGGTATTTCCATGCAAAAAATATCAGGTGTTATTCAAGATGTTTATTGGTCGAAAATTAAAGACAAGCAGGTGCAATCGCAAGCGTATAAAGTCAATCTCTTTCTTTACCCGATGCAGGATTGGCATCTGCGTTCCGAATGGAAGAATGGCATACAGGCCGGAGGGCAAATTCAAATCGTTTGGTTGTTTGGCTTAATAGGCATATTTGTTTTGTTGCTGGCTTGTATCAATTTTATGAACCTAAGCACGGCGCGTTCGGAAAAAAGAGCAAAGGAAGTAGGGGTGCGTAAAGCAATAGGTTCACTACGAAGCCAGTTGGTAAAACAATTTTTGACTGAATCGCTGCTATCCGTATTGCTTGCTTTTGTAATAAGCATTGGCATTGTATTAGTAAGCCTGGATGGGTTCAATGCGATAGCTGGTAAGAAAATAATTTCCCCTTTTTCAAATATGCAGTTCTGGTTTTTCTCTGTGCTCTTTATGCTGATTACTGCATTCATTGCCGGAAGTTATCCTGCATTATATCTTTCATCGTTTAAGCCTGTAAAAGTTTTAAAAGGGCCATTTAAAGCAGGCAGGTTTGCGGCCATTCCGCGTAAAGTGCTTGTAACAATTCAGTTCACCATTTCTATTATTTTAATAATCGGAACTATTGTTGTATATCGCCAGATTCAGTTAGCACAAAATCGTCCCATTGGTTATGACAGGAAAGGATTGATTCGCATAACGATGAATACACCTGATCTGTATGGGAAATATGATGTTCTTCAAAACGAATTGTTATCATCGGGTGGCGCCATTGGTTTTGCACAGTCCAGCAGCGCCGCTACAGAAAATAATTATTTTGATGACCGCTTTGAATGGGATGGCAAAAACCCTAACGCGGTTAAACAGTCTTTTGCGTTGACGGCTGTTACATTCGATTATGGCAAAACCGTGGGCTGGCAATTTGTCCGGGGCCGCGATTTTTCCAGAAATTTTTCCGGCGATAGTTCGGCTGTCATTTTAAATGAAGCGGCTGTAAAATATATGCAGCTAATAAACCCTGTCGGAAAAGTAATTAAAGGGTTTAAACCATATACCGTTATCGGGGTAATTAAAGACATGGTAAAAGAATCTCCTTACAAACCCGTTCAGCAGAGCATGTTTTTTTTGGTTCCCGGTGTTGGCCCCGATATCACCATCAGGCTTAACCCGCAATTAAGCGCCTCTGCAGCAATAAGTAAAATTGAGCCCGTCTTTAGAAAGATGAATCCTTCATCTCCTTTTGAATACACATTTGTTGATGATGAGTACGCCCGCAAATATGCCGCTGAACAACATATCGGTACAGTGTCAACCATCTTTGCAATACTTGCCGTTTTTATCTCATGTCTTGGCATTTTCGGACTGGCATCTTTCGTAGCCGAACAGCGTGTTAAAGAAATTGGTGTAAGAAAGATATTAGGGGCTTCCGTATTCAACTTATGGCAAATGCTAAGCAGAGATTTTATAGTACTCGTTTTTATTTCACTATTCATTGCAACACCGGTAGCATTTTATCTTATGCATAGCTGGCTGCAGAATTATGAATACCGTACAGAACTATCGTGGTGGATGTTTGCTGCCGCAGGCGCAGGTACATTAACAATTACACTGTTAACAATCAGTTTTCAATCCATCAAGGCAGCTATTGCAAACCCGGTGAAGAGTTTGAGAACGGAGTAGTGCAATTTGAGAATGAGGCTATTTGAAAATGCAAACCAAACATCAAAAAATCAGACATCAGAAATTACCGTTTATGTTTAAAAATTATTTCAAAACCGCATGGCAAAATTTGATCCGAAACAAAACTTTTTCGGGTATCAATATTGCGGGACTTGCATTGGGCATGACTTGCAGCTTACTCATCATGCTTTGGGTGAATGACGAAAAAAGCGTCGATAGTTTTCATAAGCATGCTGCACAATTGTATGATGTATATTATAAACAATTTTTTAATAATGATGTAGAAGCACAACGATATACCAGTGGCTCATTGCCGGCAGAATTAAAAAAGACAATTCCTGAAATTCAATATGCGTCCGGCTTTGACCCGAAAGAACCATATACGTTTGAAGCAAATAAGAAAATAATAAAGCAGGATGGGGCATTTGCGGGTGCAGATTTCTTTAAGATGTTCAGCTACCCGCTCGTACAGGGAAGTGTTGAAACTTCATTGCAGTCACCAGCAAGCATCGCTATTTCAGAAAAGATGGCGGGGATATTTTTTGGTGATGCTAAAAATGCGATCGGCAAAACCATCCGTTATGAAAACAAGAAAGATTTCACGGTAACTGCTGTATTTAAAAATTTGCCCGCAAATGTCTCCGATAATTTCGATTGCGTAATTAACTGGGATGCTTATCTGGAAGAAAATACCTGGGCGAAAGAATGGGGAAATTATGGACCGAGTACATACATTATGCTGAATGCGTCTGCAAATCCTGCGTTGGTTCAGCAAAAGATTACGCATTTTATGGACAAATTTGTTGGCAACAGCAAGTCATATAAGATCGAATTAGCGTTGCAACGCTTTGATGATATGTATTTGCATGGCAACTTTAAAAACGGAATTATTGACGGAGGCCGGATCGAATATGTAAACCTGTTCAGCATCATAGCAGTTTTTATACTGCTTATTGCTTGTGTCAATTTTATGAACCTCACTACAGCCCGTTCTGTAAAACGTGCAAAAGAAATTGGTGTTCGTAAGGCGGTTGGTGCAATCCGGTTTGCATTGATACGGCAATTTATAGGCGAAGCGGTTTTGATCACCTGCATAGCATTGGTATTTGCATTAATGTTAAGTGCACTTGTTATGCCATGGTTCAATCAGCTCACATCCAAACAAATTTCTATTCCGTTCAATCAAATTTCATTCTGGCTTATCGTTGTTGTTACTGCTGTTATCACGGGTTTTGTTTCCGGAAGTTATCCTGCACTTTTTTTATCATCATTTAATGTGATTAAAGTTTTGAAAGGTTCAATGAAATTCAGCAGCAGTGCCATTTTTTTCAGGAAGGGTTTGGTAGTGTTTCAATTTGCGCTCTCCATAATTTTAATCATTGCTACTATCATTGTTTCCAACCAAATCAGCTTTATTCAAAAAAAGAATTTGGGTTTCGACAGGGATAATCTTGCGTACGTAAGTCTTGATGGAGATTTAGTAAAAAAGTATGAATTGCTGAAACAAAAAACAGGTGAGATCGCGGGCGTGATGAGTGTTACAAGAATGAGCGCTGATCCTACTGATATTGAAGCAGAAACATTCGTGGTTGACTGGCCGGGCAAAGATCCTAATGCTTCGCTTAAATTTGAATGTGCCTCTATTGGCTATGACTATGCAAAAACAATGAAGCTGCAATTTGCAGAGGGAAGAGATTTTTCAAAAGATTTTGCAACTGATTCGACAGCATATATATTGAATGAAGCTGCCGTTAAACTGATAGGCTACAAAGATCCGCTTGGCAAGCCCTTGACATTTTGGGGAAAGAAGGGCACGATCGTTGGCGTGCTGAAAGATTTTCACTTTAACTCATTGCACCAGGCGATAAAGCCATTAATACTTCGGTCAGGAGAAAATGAAGATTATGGGATCATGCTCGTACGAATCAAAGCAGGTGAAACAAAAAGGGTGTTAGCTTCGATGGAATCAATTAACAAGGAACTGAATCCAAGTTTCCCGTTCACATACCGTTTTGCCGATGATGAATTTCAAAAATTATATACCAGTGAAAGCATTATTGGAAAACTGTCGTTCTATTTTGCGTCGCTGGCGATTTTAATTTGTTGCCTTGGGCTGCTTGGTTTGGCTATGTTCACTGCGGAACAGCGCACCAAAGAGATTGGGATACGCAAAGTACTCGGTGCAAATGCAGCTTCATTATTTGCATTGCTTTCAAAAGAATTTTTATGGCTGGTGATCATCGCATTGATAATTGCAACACCTGTTGCATGGTATGCAATGAATAACTGGTTGCATGATTTTGCCTATCATGCATCTATTAGCTGGTGGATGTTTTTTGTTGCAGGTTTGGTGGCAATAATGATTGCATTAATCACAGTAAGTTTTAATGCAATAAAAGCTGCGGTTGCGAATCCGGTTAAGAGTTTGAGAACGGAATAAGATAATTTGACAATGAGGCAATTTGAAAATTTGAAAATGATAAATCACACATCACAAAATCACACATCATAAATCAACTACTATGTTTAAAAATTATTTCAAAACTGCATTCAGAAATTTAGTTCGCAATAGAAACTATACTATCATCAACATTGCGGGCCTGGCAATTGGCATTTCTGTTTGTATGATGATATTTATCATTATACAATACCACAACAGCTTTGATGATTTTCATAAAAACAAAGACCGCATTTACCGTGTGGTAACAGAATAT
Source organism: Parafilimonas sp. (assembly GCA_036274175.1). GTDB lineage: Bacteria > Bacteroidota > Bacteroidia > Chitinophagales > Chitinophagaceae > Parafilimonas. The sequence goes on along the minus strand of DASUGF010000072.1, from coordinate 26,088 downwards.
CATCATTCAGGCTCTAATGATGTGTACAATGGCAAAGGAGTTCCCTTTGCGTTCCCGAATGCTTTAAAGGCATCGTTTCCTCAAATAGAAAAAGTAGCTCCTTTTTTTGCAGACCATAATGACCAGGTTATTGTATTAAAGGGCAATAATGAAACAGATAAAAAATTTAAAGAAAATGAAGGCTTGTTTTATACTGAACCTTCATTTTTTGAGATATTCAATTTCCCTTTACTATCCGGTTCGTATGAAAGCTTAAAAGAACCAAACAATGTTTTGTTATCAAAAGAAACCGCAGGAAAATATTTTGGCGACTGGAAGAATGCTTTGGGTAAAACAATCAAAATAAATAATACGGATGTTGTAAAAGTTACAGGCGTTCTTGCAACGATACCTGCTAATACGGATTTCCAGATAAAGCTGGCTGTTTCTTACGGAACCGGTAGCACAAAAGATTTACTAACGTCCACCAACTATGATAATACCAATGGAAGTTTTGGCTGTTATATTTTGTTGGCGCCGGATGTATCCGCAGTAAATCTTGATAAACAATTAAGAGCTTATTCAGCAACCGTAAAATCGAAAGATAATAAAGACTTGCAAACCATACAGTCGTTGCGTAACATACATTATGATGCAACAACCGGAGATTTCAGCAATAAAACAATCAGCCATAACATGATTAATATCTTGTGGCTGATAGCTGCATTCATCTTGCTGATTGCCTGTGTAAATTTTATTAATCTTTCAACCGCACAAGCGGTTAACCGTGCTAAAGAAGTGGGCGTTAGAAAAGTATTAGGCAGCAACAGATGGCAACTGCAGTTACAGTTTATTGCCGAAACATTTTTACTTGTGCTTGCCTCCATAATCTTCGCTTTGGTTATTGCATGGAGCACTTTGCCAGGCATAGGTTTAATACTTGAGCTTTCATTACATATAAGCCTTGCAAGTGCATTCTCGATTGCGATTTTTCTTTTGATAATAATGATTGTAGTTACTATGTTGGCAGGCTTTTATCCCTCGATTGTGTTGTCAGGCTTTAATCCCATCAACGCTTTAAAAAGCAAGCTTGCAGCAAAAGCAAATAGGAGTATTTCATTACGAAGAGGATTGGTAATCTTTCAGTTTATTATTGCCCAAACATTAATCATTGGCACATTGATTATCGTAAAGCAAATGAACTTTTTTTCAAGTCAGCCACTTGGTTTTAATAAAGATGCTGTGGTTAATATTCCGCTGCCAACAGACAGTTTAAGTAACAGTAAACTTCAATACCTGAAACAACAGTTACAGAATGTGAGTGGCATTCAAACGGTAAGTTTTAATTCCAATACGCCGGTGGAAAACAACAATGATATGTGGACAACGTTCAACTTTAATCATGCAGCAAAGCAGGTGGATTTTTATTCAATTATAAAGATGGCTGATAATGATTATGTACCCACTTATAAGCTACCGTTGATTGCCGGAAGAAACATTGAAGCCTCTGATACGATGAAAGAATTTTTAGTAAATGAAATGATGTTGAAGAGTCTGGGAATTACAATCCCTCAGAATGGCTTAAACAAGGAAATTAAGTTTGATGACAGGATGAAAGGAAACATTGTTGGCGTATTAAAAAACTTTAATACAGGCTCATTCAGAGACAGCCTTGCGCCAATCATGATAACAAGCTTTAAAAGCAACTATAACCAGGCTTCAATAAAACTTTCTACGAAAGATGTGAAACCTGTAATGGCTTCAATTGAAAAAATGTGGAATGTTATTTATCCTGATTTTGTGTTCGAGTATAAGTTTTTAGACGATAAAATAGAAGGCTTTTATAAACAGGAAAATCAACTGGCATACTTATATAAAATATTTGCAGCAATTGCTATACTACTTAGTTGCCTTGGCTTATATGGTTTAGCCTCCTTCATGGCAGTACAACGTATTAAAGAAGTAGGCATCAGAAGAGTGTTAGGTGCAACCGCATCAAGTATCGTGTATTTGTTTTCAAAAGAATTCGTGTTACTTATCACTATTGCATTTGCAATTGCAACACCAATCGCGTGGTATTTCATGAATAAATGGCTACAAAATTTTGCATACAGAATTGAATTAAGCTGGTGGTTGTTTTTAGTTGGCGGAATTGCATCCATCGTTATTGCATTAATTAGTGTAAGCTTCCAGGCAATAAAAGCAGCGATGGCAAACCCGGTTAAGTCATTACGAACAGAGTGAGTAATGCGAAATCCCGCTTATTGCGGGGTGAAGAGTTTGAGAACGGAATAAAGAACATCTGAACCATGATTAATCGGATTTTAAGGATTGACATGATTCAGCAAAAATAAAATTATGCAAATCTTTTAATCATATAAATCCAGGTTCAGACGATGCTCAAAAATTATTTCAAAACCGCATTTAGAAATCTTTGGAAGAATAAAGTTTTTTCTTCCATAAATATTTTAGGATTATCCGCGGGCTTGGCTTGTAGCCTGTTGATTATGCTATGGATACAGGATGAATATGATGTTGATGCATTTCACGAAAACGGAAAACAGTTGTACAGTGTATATATGAAACAATTTCGTGATGATGGTGTAAACGCCTATTACGGAAGCCCCGGGCTTTTGGCAAGTGAAATGAAAAGAGTGTTACCCGAAGTACAATATGCGGTCAATACAGATTGGCTTAGTCTAAATACGTTTGAAGCTAATAATAAAATAATAAAGCAGAATGGGTTGCATGCAGGAGAAGATTTTTTTAAAATGTTTTCTTACCCTTTGCTTCAGGGAAATGCAATATCTGCTTTGCAAAACCCTGGTAGTATTGCCATCTCTAAAAAAATGTCTGAAACATTTTTCGGATCGCCGGCAGAAGCTATCGGAAAAACGATTCGTTTTGAAAATGCCAAAGATTTGAAAATAACTGCTGTTTTTGATGATCTTCCAAAAAGCAGTACGATGCAATTTGATTACCTCATCAACTACCAGGATATTGCAGGCGAGAACTGGGTAACCGACTGGGGGAATAGTGGTCAGCCTTGCTATATTATGCTGCGGCAAGGAACAGATACAAAAACATTTGAGGCAAAAATTGCGAGGTTTTTAGACACATATGATAAAGATCAGGATAAACATTCTTATAAAAGGCTCGGCATTCAAAATTATGGCGATGTGTACCTGCATTCCAATTTTGATAATAATGGAAATATAGCTGGCGGCAGAATTCAATATGTGCAATTGTTTAGCATCATAGCTTTTTTTATTTTGCTGATAGCTTGTATCAATTTCATGAACCTTACAACTGCAAGATCAGTAAAACGCGCAAAGGAAATCGGAATAAGAAAAGTAGTTGGGGCTGTTCGCTGGGTATTAATCAGCCAATTTATTGGTGAAGCTTTATTATTAGTTTCTATTGCAGTCAGTATCTCTTTTGGACTTGTATTGCTTGCACTGCCTCAATTTAACCAGCTTACTGCAAAAGAAATTCACATTCCTTTTAACAGCCTTAATCTCTGGTTACGAATCATAACCTTATTGATATTAACAGGGTTCATTTCAGGAAGTTATCCTGCATTATATCTCTCATCATTTAAACCCGTAAGTGTTTTAAAAGGATTGCCGAAATTTTCAGGAAGTACCATTTGGTTTAGAAAAGGACTTGTAATTTTTCAATTCATGCTTTCAATTATACTAATTATCGGAACCATCGTTGTAAGCAAACAAGTAAATTTTATTCAAACTGCAAATCTTGGTTATGATAAGGAGAATCTTTTGTTTGTTCCCCTTGAAGGTGATCTTATTGAAAAATATACTTTATTTAAAAACCAATTATTGAATAAGCCTGGAATAAAAGACATATCCCGCACCACTGATAATTTTATAGAAATAGAAAATGGGACAACTGGTGTAGAGTGGCAAGGTAAAAACCGAAACAATAAAATTGAATTCGCACATTCAGCAGTTGGATATGATTTTGTAAAAACAATGAAACTGCAATTATCGCAGGGAAGAGACTTTTCAAAAGACTTTGCAACAGATTCCGTTGGTTATTTGCTTAATGAATCAGCTGCAAAGATTATCGGCTTCAAAAATCCTGTTGGTCAGCAGCTCACAGTCTGGAAAACCCCCGGAACTATTATTGGCATACTGAAAGACTTTCATTTCAACTCAATGCACCAGCAAATAAGACCGATGATATTGCGTTATGGTGAAAGCACAGATTGGGGTATTGCACTTGTAAGAACTGAACCCGGCAAAACAAAAGAAGCGCTGGCAAGTCTCGAAAAAATTTGCAAAGATCTCAATCCAAAATTTCCGTTTACCTATAAGTTTTCTGATGAAGAATATCGAAAACTTTATACAAGTGAACAGGTTGTAAGTAAGCTTGCCAATTACTTTGCATTTCTTGCCATATTTATTTCATGTCTTGGTTTATTAGGGCTTGTAATGTTTACAGCAGAACAACGCACAAAAGAATTTGGCATCAGAAAAGTGTTGGGCGCAAGCCCTGTTACATTATTCAATCTTCTTTCCAAAGAGTTTCTGATGTTGGTAGTTGCAGCAATTATTATTGCTTCACCCGTTGCCTGGTATTTCAGCAATCAATGGCTGCAGGATTTTGCGTATAAGACTAATGTAAGCTGGTGGGTATTTGTAATAGCAGGTGCGTCAGCAATATTGATTGCTTTGATAACAATCAGCTTTCAATCAATAAAAGCAGCGATAGCCAACCCGGTTAAGTCATTACGAACAGAGTGAGTAATGCGAAATCCCGCTTATTGCGGGGTGAAGAGTTTAAGAACGGAATAAAGAACATCTGAACCATGATTAATCGGATTTTAAGGATTAACATGATTCAGCAAAAATAAAATCATGCAAATCTTTTAATCATATAAATCCAGGTTCAGACGATGCTCAAAAATTATTTCATTACTGCTTTCCGAAATCTTGCACGTAACAAGGTTTATTCTTTTATAAACATTGCCGGTTTAAGCATCGGGCTTGCCTGCGCCATGCTTATTTTATTGTATATAAAAGATGAAGTGAGCTTCGACCGGTTTCACAAAAATGTAAACAATATTTACCGTATTGCATCAAAAAGCAGTTTCCGGGGTCAGGAGCGCAAATCGGGTATCACCGGCTTATTGCAAGGTCCTCGTTTTGCGCAAAATGTTCCGGGAATAAAGTCTTTTGTTCGTGTAAGCGGCGGCTCTGAAGATGTAAAAAATGGTAATGAAATACAGTCGCAGGATTTATTGCATGTTGATCCAGGTTTCTTTTCCGTATTCTCATTCCCGTTACTTTCAGGCAATCCTAAAACATGTTTAACGGAGCTGCATTCAATTGTATTGAGTACAGATGCTGCTAAAAAATATTTCGGTACAACTGATGCTGCGGGAAAAGTATTGATGATAAAAGAAGACGGCGCATTTGTTCCGTATAAAGTAACGGCTGTTGCAAAACGTTGCCCTCAAAATTCAACCATACAATTTGATGCGTTAATACCTTTAAAAGTATCTGATGCTGATGCAAAGAACAATGAGAACTGGTACAGTTTTTCCCTGAATACATTTGTAGTGTTAGATGACAAAGCCGGCCTGCAAACCGTAGAAAAGCAAATGCAAAATTTTTATGTGGCTGATGCCAAACAAACTTTTGATGCCCTGATGAAAAAATTTGGCGGCGGCAATGGCACTACTATGGGTACTTATTTTTTACAGCCGTATCTTGACATGCACCTGAACACAGAATTGTCTGATGGCTTGAGCAATGCAGGCAATCCTGCATATTCCTATATACTTTCAGGCATTGCATTGTTTGTGTTGCTGATTGCCTGCATCAATTTTGTAAACCTTACTGTTGCACGTTCCGTTAAGCGTGCCAAAGAAATAGGTATTCGAAAAGTAGTTGGCGGCGACAGGAAACAACTGATTATGCAATTTCTCGGGGAATCATTTTTTTTATGCACCATTGCTTTTGCATTCGCAATTGTATTAGTGCAGTTGTTGCTGCCATTGTTTAATGAGCTTGCCAATAAAGCATTATCGCTTTCTTACCTGCTCGATGTAAAATTGATTGCCGGGTACATCACTTTATATGTTGTTACAGGGTTACTTGCGGGTTTTTATCCTGCATTGGTTTTATCGGGTTATAATCCTGTGCAAATATTATACAGCCACTTTAAAATAGCAGGAAAAAATTATTTGCAAAAATCGTTGGTGGTATTGCAGTTTACGCTGGCATCTTTTTTAATCATCGCAACATTTACCATTTATGCACAGTTTAATTTTCTTACCAAAACAAATTTGGGTTATGATGACAGCAATCTTGTTTTAATAAATGCAGGCGAAACAAAACATTCAAATGCCGTAACATTTAAAAATGAATTGCTGAAGAACCCGAACATAGTTGGTGTAAGTGCAAAAAACGGCGGAATTTGGCGGACGGGAGCGAGAAACGCCGTTGATGCCGACATAATGTTTCAATATGAAACGGTTGATGAAAATTATTTGCCTTTATTGAAAATTCCTTTGGTTTCAGGAAGAAATTTTTCAACTGCATTCCCTTCTGATTCTTCACAATCTGTTATCGTAAACGAAAGCTTTGTAAAAGCGGCAAACTGGAAAAATCCTATTGATGAAATGGTGAATTTCTTCTATAAAAACAATGAAAAATACCGTGTAATAGGAGTAGTAAAAGATTATCACTTCGCCTCATTAAACGAAAAAATAATACCGCAGTTGTTTACCATGAAGAACGATAATTTATACGGAATGTATTGCATAAAAATAAAACCAAACACCGCAAGTGAAAGTTTAAAATGGATACAAAAAACATTCAGGCAATTTTATCCTTTAAATCCATATTCCTACACATTTAAAAACGATGATAACAGGAAACAATATGCCGATATTGAAAAATGGAAACAGATTATTTTGTTCGGCGCAATACTCACCATTTTTATTTCCTGTATTGGCTTGTTTGGATTATCTGTTTTATCCGCAGAAAAACGTACAAAAGAAATCGGCATTCGCAAAGTGCTCGGCGCATCGGTACAAAGCATTGTTACAAAACTTTCAACAGATTTTATAAAGCTGGTTGTAATGGCGCTGGTAATTGCATCACCGCTGGCATATATGGCTGCAAACAGGTGGCTGCAAAATTTTCCATACCGTATTATCATAAGCTGGTGGCTGTTTGCGGCAGCCGCAATAATGGTTGTTTTTATCGCATTGTTTACAGTAAGCTTCCAGGCAATAAAAGCGGCAATGGCAAACCCGGTAAAATCGTTGAGGACAGAATGAAGAATGTCTGAACCATGATTAATCGGATTATAGGATTAACATGATTCAGGAATAAATATTAAATCAACAAAATCTTTTAATCATATAAATCCCGGTTCAGACTATGTTTAAAAATTATTTCAAAACTGCATGGCGCAGTTTAGTAAAAAACAAAGCATACAGCGCATTAAACATTTTAGGTCTTGCAACAGGTATGGCTGTAGCGTTGATGATTGGTCTTTGGGTGTATTACCAGTTTTCGTATGACCGTTTTTTACCAGGATATGAACAGGTGTACAGCGTGAAATTAAAAACTAATGATAATGGAATTATCAATGTAAATGAAGTTACGCCGTTCCCGCTGGCTGATGCCATAAAACAAAATGTACCGGGGGTAAAATATGTGTCACAACCCAATTGGATAGATGGCCACCTGTTAATGAATGGCGATAAAAAGATTTTTCAAAGTGGCGCAATAGAAGGCAGCGATTTTCTTGATATGTTTCAATATTCTTTATTAAAAGGCAACAGCAATATAGCTTTGCAGGATGCTTATTCAATCGTATTAACCGAATCAACTGCAAAGGCACTATTTGGTAAGGAAGACGCCATGAATAAAACGGTGCGGTTTGATAACAGCCACGATTTAAAGGTAACAGGCATTCTAAAAGATATACCCGCTAATTCCACATTGCAGTTTAATTATATTATTCCTTTTGGTTATGCCCTTCAAAATTACAGTTGGATAAATGAAGGCCGCACCAACTGGCGAAGCAATTCCTGCCAAACATTTGTGGCATTGCAGCCTCACGTTTCTTATGCACAGGTTGAAGAACAGATACGCTACCTGGAAAGAAAATATAACCCTGAAGACTATAGAGTGAACAAAGTGGAACTGGTAATGCAACCACTTAAAGACTGGCATCTGTATGCAGATTATAGAAACGGTATTGCAGGTGGTTTTATTGATTATGTAAAAATGTTCAGCATCATCGGTTTGCTTGTGCTTATTATTGCATGCATCAACTTTATGAACCTCTCCACTGCGCGCTCGGAAAAAAGAGCAAGAGAAGTAGGCATACGAAAAGCAATCGGCTCACGCCGCAATAGTTTAATTTACCAGTTTTTAACAGAAGCGATTGTAGTAACAGGCATTGCTGCTTTAATTGCGTTGCTTATCGTGTGGATAGCATTGCCTGCATTTAATATATTAACCAAATCAAACATCAGCATTCCTTACAGCAACATTTTCTTTTGGCTGATAATAATCGGTTATGTATTGATAACAGGCTTGCTGGCAGGCAGCCGCCCGGCATTTTATCTTTCTTCATTTAAGCCGGTAAAAGTTTTAAAGGGAACATTCCAAACAGGCAAATCGGCTTCATTACCAAGAAAGGTTTTAGTAGTATTGCAATTTAGTTGTTCCATTGCTTTAATTATAAGTACCATCATCGTTTACCAGCAAATTGAATATGCAAAAGAAAGGCCTGCAGGTTACAATGCAAATCTTTTAGTAAGTACAGACCTGAGTGGCAGCCTTGAGCAAAACTATGAAGCCTTAAAGAACGAAATGTTGCAAAGTGGCGTGGTAACAAGTGTTACCAAATCATCAAGCCCTGTAACGGATATATGGGCGAACCAGCGAATAGATAATTGGGAAGGAAAATTGCCCGGCGAGTCATTAGAGCTTTCAACCGTGGGTGTGTCTGATGCCGATTATTTTAAAACGATGGGAATGCAAATTATCAGCGGAAGAAATTTTACCGGTTCGCTGGGCGCAGATTCATTAACTGTTTTATTAAACGAAGCCGCTGTAAAACGTATGCGGTATAAGCAACCGCTTAACCAGATCATCACATGGCATGATGTGCCGCAACATGTAAAGGTGATAGGCATTGTAAAGGATGCAGTAATGGCTTCGCCGTTTGCTGAAGCACAACCAACCATTTTTCCTTATACGCCGGGTTGGTCTAATGTGATTACTTATCGTTTATCATCTGCTGTGAATACACAACAAGTGATAGGAAAGCTTACGGAGATATTCAATAAGTATAATCCGGCTTATCCATATCAATATCATTTTACAGATGAAAGCTATGCTGCCAAGTTTGACTTTCAAACACTCTTAGGCAAGCTTGCCGGTTTGTTTGCAGCCTTAGCTATATTCATTTCCTGCCTTGGATTGTTTGGTTTAGCGGCATACATGGCTGAACAACGCACTAAAGAAATCGGCATAAGAAAAGTGCTTGGCGCATCTGTTGCGCAAGTGTGGTTGTTATTGTCAAAAGAATTTATTGTATTGGTTTTAATAAGCTGTGTTATAGCATCGCCTGTGGCGTTTTACTATTTGCATAATTGGTTGCAACAATATGATTATAGAATAACGATAAGTCCATTTGTATTTGTAATAGCAGGGATTGCAGCGGTTTTAATAACAATTATTACGATAAGTTTCCAGGCAATAAAAGCAGCGGTTGCAAACCCGGTGAAGAGTTTGAGAACGGAATGAAATGGTGGGTTGTGAGTAGTGAATGGTGAATGGTCAATAAAATTAATGAGTAATGAATGATGAGCGATGGTTATCGACTCGCAGCTCGCAGCCTCAAATCAGACATCATCAAATCAGACATCATAAATCAACTTCTATGTTTAAAAATTATTTCCCTGCACGACACTTCGTGAAAATCGCCTGGCGGAATTTGTGGAAGCATAAAATTTTTTCCGCCATTAATATTTTAGGATTATCCATAGGCCTGGCCGGTTGTATCCTGATTTTTTTATTCATCCAGCACGAATGGAGCTATGATAAATTTAATACGCAGGCAAAAAATATTTACCGGCTTACATCAACAACGCAAAGCACAAACGGAGAAACAGGGCTTGCCGTTACGCCTGCTCCGTGGGCGCCCGCGATGAAAAAAGATTTCCCGGAAATAAAAGAATACACAAGACTATTAAAAGACCCTAAAGCAGTGATGGGCGAACCTGGCAAGCAGCATTTTTATGAAAACCAGGTACTGTATGCTGATTCAACTTTCTTTACTGTTTTTTCAGTTGCTTTAAAGCAAGGCGATGTTAAACATGCACTTGAAAAACCCAACAGCATTATACTCACTGATGAAACGGCAAAAAAATATTTTGGTGATATAAACCCAGTCGGCAAAACGCTTGAACTAAATTCTTATGGAAGAAATTTTAACCTGGAAGTAACAGCCATTGCAAAGCAGGTTCCATCCGCTTCGCATTTTAAATTCAGTTGCATTGTTCCCGTGCAAATATTTGGCGACATGAGCAGCATGTGGGCCTTTCACATGTTTCAGAGTTATCTTTTATTAAACAATAATGCATCGGCTTCATCGCTTGAAAATAAATTCCCCGGGTTCGTTAATAAATACATTATTAATAATCCACAGGCAGACGGTAAAAATGATATTCACCTGCAAAAGCTTACCGACATTCATTTGCAATCTCACCTCGTTGGCGAGATTGATACAAACGGTGATATTACTTATGTGTATGTGCTTGCAGGGGTGGCCTTATTTATTTTGCTGATTGCCTGTTTTAATTTTACTAACCTTACTACGGCAAGGTCGCTTACAAGAGCAAAAGAAGTTGGTTTGCGTAAAGTGGTAGGTGCGGATAAAAAACAATTGCTATTGCAATTTTTAAGCGAAACAGTTTTGTTTGCATTGATTGCATTGGTGATTGGCGTTGCCCTTGCGTACTCAACGCTGCCGGTTTTTAGTCAGTTATCCGGAAGATTATTAACGCTTGATTTTTCTGACAATTATGCTTTGCCGGTTTTGCTTTTGGGATTGATAATTGGCGTAGGATTACTGGCTGGCTTATATTCTGCTGTTGCGCTTTCTGCTTTCAAGCCGGTTGAAGTATTAAAGGGAAAGTTTATAAAAAGCAGCAAGGGTGTTTCATTCGGAAAAGTTTTGGTAACACTTCAGTTTGTTGTATCCATAGCGCTAATAGCAAGCACTATTCTTATAAGGAAACAATTGGATTTTTTACAGAATAAAAATCCCGGCTTCAATAAAGAAAATGTAGCAATAGTCACCTTGCCAAGAAATGGCGATTCTCTTAAACTGGCATCTTTTAAAAACGCATTATTAAGCAATCATGACATTAGATCTGTTGCTGCATCATCCGCCATACCAAATGAAAGCATGAACGTTAATCTTATCAGCGATGGCAGTGCAGACATAAGTAAAGCAGTTTCCATGCAAATGCTTTTTACAGACATAGACTATGCTCCAACCATGCAAATGCAAATAATTGCAGGAAGAAGTTTTAGCCAAAACATGCCGACAGATAAAACAGGAGGTTTTATAATTAACGAAGAAGCTGTAAAAAAAATGGGATGGAAAAATGCTGCAAACGCTATTGGTAAAACTATTCAATGGGTTAACCCGCCCAATGATATAATAAAAAGCGGCAAAGTTATTGGCGTAGTGAAAAATTTTAATATCACGCCGCTTAAAACTGCTGTGCAGCCATTGGTGATGCATTATCTGCCGCAGCGTTTTCAATATATGTATATAAGATTTAACCAGGCTGATGCAAAAACTGTGATAGCGTCTATTCAACAACAGTTCAATGAGTATTATGCAAAACAATCTTTTGAATATAGTTTTTTAGACGAAACGCTGAACAGCCTGTACAGCAGCGAACAAAAATTAAGCGCCATCTTTTCTTATTTTTCTTTTCTCGCTATACTGATTGCATGTATGGGTGTATTAGGTTTATCGCTGTATTCAATTCAGCAACGCATAAAAGAAATCGGTATTCGTAAAGTGCTGGGCGCTTCTGTATTCAGCATCACCGCTGAATTGCTAAAAGAATTTGTAAAGCCTGTAATTATTGCGGCTTGCATCGCCACACCCATCGCATGGTTTGCTATGAATGAGTGGTTAAAGGATTTTGCCTATCACATCCAAATCAGTTGGGCAGTATTTGCACTTGTAACTATACTTGTTTTAGCATTGGCAATATTAACGATGGGTGTACAATCCATTAAAGCGGCAGTTGCAAACCCGGTTAAGTCATTACGAACGGAGTGAGTCCCGCATGTGCGGGAAAATCCCGCTTATTGCGGGATGAAGCTTTTGAGAACGGAATAGCAGCCCCTATCCCCTAAAGGGGGACAAGAGGCTTCGTAATAAAATTTTATCATCTAAAAAATGCTCCCCTTAGGGGGTGGGGGCTTATGTTTAAGAATTATTTCAAAACTGCATGGCGCAGCATAACGAATAACAAAGTGTATTCAGCTATAAACATACTTGGTTTAACCATTGGTTTATGCGCCTGCATGTTGGTAATTACGATTGTAACAGATGATTTATCCTATGATAAACAATGGAGCAGGGCTAATGATTTGTACAGAATTATATCAGTAAATAAAATGGGTGAAGGTTTATACGATCGTTCTTCTTCATCCTTTTCAGGACTAGTAGCTGCATTAAAAAACAATTTTCCCGAAGTAGAAGTGGCTGCAGATATTTCAAATCGCACCCTGCGATTAAAACTGAATGACCGGGATGTAAACGGTGTGGAAGTAACAACGCTTTCTGCCGACACTGCTTTCTGGCAAATGCTCGATGTGCAGGTGCTGGCAGGTAACCCGGGAAACTTTATTGCAGGCGATAACAAGAATCTTGTCATTACTGAAAGCTTTCGCAAAAAATTCTTTCCTCATGAAAACCCTGTCGGAAAAATTGTTTACAGCGTTCCTGTTTATTCTGATAAATCAACTCCCTATATTATTACCGGCGTCATTAAAGACCTGCCCGCAAATTCTGTTATGCGGGCTGAAGTAATTGTTCCGCATAAGCCATCCAACGATCCGTTACATAAAGAACAGTACGGCACTTTTTCTGAAAATTATGTGCTCCTGAAACCGGGTACGGATATAAAAAAATTTACCGCCAAAGTAAATAAGTGGTATGCCAATTTTATAACGGCTAAAAATCCATACCAGCACGAATTTCAGCCGATAAAAGATGTTTACCTGCGTTCTGATTTTGCAGGTTACCAGGTCATAAAAGGTGATTACAAAAACATCTATATTCTTTCCGGCGTAGCTATTTTATTATTGGTTATTGCCTGTGTAAATTTTGTAAACCTAAGCACGGCAAGAGCTTTACAGCGTTTAAAAGAAACGGGCGTAAGAAAAATTTTAGGCGCACAACGCAGGCAGCTTGTTATGCAATTTCTTACCGAATCAGTTTTATATTTTTTTATTGCCACTGTATTGGCGCTAATCATTTACCAGCTTTCGTTGCCATTGTTGCAACAATTCATCAGCCATTCTTTGGAGCAAACATTTACATCGGCTTATTCTCTTTTTGCCTGCAGCATAGCCATTATATTTTTAATAAGTATTGTAACAGGCGCTTACCCGGCATTTGTTTTATCTGCCTTTAAACCAGCCGCTACATTAAAAGGCGAACTGATAAGCAACACAACAGGCAGCCAGAACATGGTAAGAAAAAGTCTGGTGGTGGTGCAGTTTGCCATTTCCGTAATTGTATTGATTGCGTTAATGGTGGTGCAGCAACAGGTTTCTTTTTTAAAACACAGGGACGTTGGTTATAACGTGAATAATTTATTAAGCATTAACCAGGTTTCATGGGATGACAAAGGTGAAGCTTTTAAGAATGAATTGTTGCAGCAGCACGGTGTGCAAAGCGCGAGCATTACATCGTGGCTGCCTACGCTTGGCGCCGGTTTTATGAGTAAAGGAGTTGATGATCCGAATCATCCGGGTAATAAACTCGCCGTATGGTTTATCAATGGCGATATTGATTTGGATAAAGTGATGGGATTGCACCTGACAAGCGGCCGCCTGTTGGATAAAAGTTATGGCGCCGATATTATGGACCCGGATTCACTCATGCGCATAGATGATTCGGCTGCTTATGCAAATGTTGCCAGCCGGCAATCATCGCTTATTACTGCATATACTGCAAAGATGCTGCAGGTTAAAAATCTTGGCGTGCCGATAAAGGGTGCGCTTACAACGCCTGTGGGTATTGTAAAAGATTTTAATAATGAATCGCTGAAAGAACCAATGAAACCCACTATTATCATTGCAGGCCCTTCGCCTGAATATGGAGGCATGCTGGTAAAGGTGAAACCCGGTTTTGAAAAACAGGCAACAGCATCTATTAATAAACTGTGGCGGCAATTTTATCCCAATAAATTCCTGGAAATAAAATGGATGGATGATATGCTGGCTGCGCAATACAAAGAAGAAAGTAAATTACAGCAACTCTTTAGCTTTTTCAGCGGGCTGAGTATGTTCTTAGCAGCGCTCGGTGTTTTAGGTTTGATAATACAGGCTACTACGCAACGCAAAAAAGAGATAGGCATACGCAAAGTGCTGGGCGCTTCTGTTACTTCAATCGTTCGTTTGTTTTCTATTGATTTTGTAAAGCTGGTTATTGTTGCAGTATTTATTGCATCGCCGCTTGCATGGTGGCTGATGAATAAATGGCTGCAGGACTTTGCTTACCGCATACACATCAGCGGATGGGTTTTTATTGTTGCAGGGTTAGCCGCATTATTAATTGCGTTAATAACAGTAAGCTTCCAGGCTATTAAAGCAGCGATAGCTAATCCGGTTGAGTCGTTACGAACAGAGTGAGCAATGCGAAATCCCGCTTATTGCGGGATGAAGAGTTTGAGGACGGAATGAGATGGTGAATGGAGAGTAATGATATCAGGTTAATCAGTTTAATCATATAAATCGTGGTTATGTTTCGCAATTATTTAAAAATCGCATGGCGCAGTTTGAAAGCCAATAAATTTTACAGTGTCATCAACATAAGCGGGCTGGCTGTGGGATTGGCGGCAGGAATTATGCTGCTGCTCTGGGTACAAAATGAATGTAGCTACGATACATTTAACCGGCAATATAAAAATATCTACCAGTTAAATTCGCACATTACTTTAGAAACTAAATCACTTGCCTGGCAAGGAGCACCCGGACCGTTAGCTATAATGTCAAAAAAAATCCCAGGTGTAATTTCTGTTTTAAGATTGGTAAGCGAGAATGAAAATCCAACGCTGTCTGATAAAGTGTTATCCAATATTGATCAAACAAAAGTATTTGACAACAACAATATTATTTATGCAGAAAGTAATTTTTTAAACTTCTTCAACTACAAATTATTGCATGGTAACCGCGATGCATTTTTGCCGAACTCATATTCTGTTGCGCTCACACAATCAACAGCCAAAAAATTATTTGGAACAGATGATGCCATTGGCAAAATTGTGCAGTTTGATAAAAATAATTTTACAATAACCGCGGTTTTGCAAGACTTCCCGCACAACTCTTCTCTGCAATACGATGCTATCTTCCCGGTAGGTTATTATGCGCAGCAATTCACAGCTCATGGCGGCAATCATGGCTGGAAAACAATAGATGAAGATGTAAACGATTATAGTTTCAGAACATTCCTTCTGCTAAATCCAAATGCCAATGCTTCAACTATTGAAACAAAACTTACACATTTGTTTAATGCAATGAAAAATGGCCAGGCTCCAACAACTTTTCAATTGCAAAACTTAGGATACCTTCATCTTACAGGAATTGATGGCGATAATTCCGCATTGCAACTGGTAAGAATAATGGCTCTTGTTGCAATATTAATATTGATTATTGCAAGCATTAATTATGTAAACCTTTCTACCGCCCGGGCGCTTACAAGAATTAAAGAAATAAGCATAAAAAAAATCATTGGCGCAAAAAGAAGGCAATTGTTTTTTCAATTCATAACTGAAACAGTGTTGACATTCGTGTTTGCAATTATTATCGCAATTGCTTTAATTGTTTTATTGAAGCCATTGTATGATAGAATTACAGGCGAACAATTAACTCTTTCCCTGTCCAGCTTTTCCATGTTAGAAGTTTGGTTTTTCACACTGTTGGGAACAATACTTATTTCGGGCATTTATCCTGCAATGTTATTATCATCGTTCAATCCTTTAGGCGCCGTGCGTGATAAAAGTTTTTTGGGTATTAAAACGTCTTCCTTCAGAAAATCATTAGTCGTTCTTCAATTTGTAATCTCGTTCATATTGTTAGTCGCCACAATTGTAATGGGAAAGCAAATGGCATATATAAGGAATAAAGATTTGGGTTATGATAAGAATTATGTTTTTACTGTTTCATTCCCCGAAGAAGCAGCGAAAAATACTGATGCAATAGAAAATGAATTGTTATTGCAAAAGGGCATATTAAATGTTTCATTTAGCGGCACAAAAGACATTACAAATGTAACAGAGATTTCAGGAGATATTATTTGGGATGGAAAAAAAGATAATGTTCCGTTTATGCTTTGGCGTGTACAGGCAGATAAAAATTTCATACCTGCGATGAAGTACCGGTTTATTGCAGGAACAAATTTTACGGGAACGCCTTCTGACGATAATAAATATATTTTGAATGAAACTGCTGTGAAAGCTATGGGTTTAAAACCTCCTTACGTCGGAACAAAAATTGGCTACGGGACTGCTGATGGAGAAATATCAGGTGTAGTAAAAGATTTTAATTTCAAATCGCTGAAAGATCCTGTTGCGCCTTTGATAATAAGAACGTCCGGATTGAAAAACATTTTATACGTACGCACAACAGGTGCAGGTGCACAGTCAGCCATCAAAGCTGTAGAATCACAGTATAAAAAATATGCAAACAACGCACCTTTCTCTTACGATTTTCTTGATAAGACTTTCGAATCGCATTATCAATCGCAACAGCGTACGGGCACTCTGTTTACAACTTTTGCAGCGATAGCTATTTTTATTTCATGTCTTGGTTTGTTTGGATTAGCCACTTATACGGCACAGGTAAAGACAAAAGAAATCGGCATCAGAAAAGTGCTCGGTGCAAGTGTTGGCAGCGTTGTGCAATTGATTAGCAGAGATTTTTTGAAATTGGTGATTATAGCAACTGTAATTGCCGCGCCGCTTGCTTACTGGTCAATGAACAAATGGTTGCGGGGTTTTGCTTATCGGATAAATATATCGTGGTGGATGTTTGCATTAGCGGTTGCAGTAATTATGTTGATTGCATTAATAACAGTAAGCTTTCAATCAATTAAAGCAGCGATGGCAAACCCGGTGAAAAGTTTGAGAACGGAATGATGAACGTGAGACGTGAATGGAATAGTGAATGGTGAATAGTGAATAGTGAATAGTTGAATGGTCAACAGTGGATAAATCAATAATGAGTAATGAGTAATCAATGATGAATAAATATGTGAGTAGTGAATTGTGAGTGGGTGAGCTAATGCGAAAAAAAAAGTGATGAATGACAGAGTGTTGTGAAAGCACGAAGCTCGTGGCTCAAGGCTCGCAGCTTATAAATAAGACATCAGGCATGATAAAGAATTATTGTAAAACCAGGTGAGAAAAGCAACAAGAAAAAAATCAACATAATCTTTTAATCATAAAAATCCGGCTTCAGACTATGTTTAAAAATTATTTCCTTGCACGGCACTTCGTGAAAACTGCGTGGCGCAATTTGATGAAGAATAAAGTTTTTTCTTTCATCAACATAGTTGGCCTATCTATTGGCATTGCAGCCTGCCTGCTCATTTTGCAGTATGTAAGTTTCCAGTTGAGCTTCGACCGGTTCAACAAAAATGCAGAGGATATTTACCGTGTTGCCAACGACCGTTATCAAAACGGTAAACTGATACAACACGGCACAATAACTTATTCTGCTATCGGGAAAGCCATGCAGGATGATTTTCCTGAAGTGGTGAATCATGCCCGCGTAAGACCCGTAGGCGGTATTATAATAAACGGGGATAAAAAAATAGGGGACCAGGACGGCTATGCAGTAGATAACGCTTTACTAGATATGTTTTCTTATACTCTTATTGCCGGCAGTAAAAAGAATGCACTTACTGAACCTAATACGATCGTATTGAGCGAAACACTTGCGCGTAAAGTATTTGATATAAAGGATAACAATTTCCAACAACTGATTGGTAAAACAATTCTTCGCGACAATGATCCGCCGTATAAAATAACTGCGATCTGTGACGATGTGCCCGAAAATTCGCATTTGAACTTCAGTTATTTAATGTCGTATGTGACTTTTTATACAACATATGGATGGAAGCAGGCCGACTATGATTTCACCGATTCTGATTTCTGGCATTATATACAATTAAAGCATGGTGCAGATTACAAAGCATTGGAAGCAAAGCTGGATGCCTTCAGCCAGCGGCATTTTCAGGGAAATAAAGTTTCCGGCAGCGATGAAAAATTTTTCCTGCAGCCATTAACCAAAGCGCATTTGTATTCTGATTATGAATACGAGATCGGTAATACAGCCAGTGCAACTGTTGTATGGTCTATGCTCATTATTGCGTCGCTGATCATTGTTATTGCCTGGGTTAATTATATCAATCTTGCCACGGCAAAATCTGCAGAGCGCGCAAAAGAAGTAGGCATTAGAAAAGTGTCAGGCGCAACAAGGCCGCAACTGGTAAAGCAATTCCTGACCGAATCATTCATCATCAATATAATTGCTTTGGTTTTTGCATTGATAACAGTGCTGCTCATTCAACCGGCTTTCAATAATTTGATCCGGCATCGTCTTTCATTAGCTTATTTGTTTCGTAATGGTTTGAACGGATTTAATGTTATCACTTTATTGATTGTATTAATGGTTACCGGCATTTTTATTTCAGGATTTTATCCCGCCTTTGTGCTGTCTTCTTTCAGGCCCATACTGGTTTTAAAAGGAAAATTTATCACTTCATCAAAAGGTATTAATCTCCGTAAAGCCCTGGTGGTTGGGCAATTTGCTATTACGGTGGCGCTCATCATTGGTTCGTTTGTGGTGTACAGCCAGATGCAGTTTGTCGGCAAACAAAGTCTTGGCATCAATCTTTCACAGGTACTGATCGTGAAACCGCCGCAGCTCACTGACTGGGATTCAACTTTTATTACAAAAGAAAACAGCCTGCAGCAGGAATTGAAACAAATACCACATGTAATAAATGTGGCGAATTCGTGGACTGTTGCGGGTGATGAAATGGGCAGAGACTTCGACCTGGGCCGGAACGGGGATGAACAGGGTGAACATTTTACCACGAGAAAAGTTGGCGTAAGCGATGAATTTTTAAATGTGTATGATATAAAGTTATTGGCCGGAAGAAATTTTACCAATACGGATTATAATCCCGACAGGGATAAAATACACAACATCATAATAAATGAAAGCGTATCCAAACTCCTTGGCTTTAAAACACCAGGCGATGCCATTGGCAAAACGATACATGTGGAGCGAAAGCAATGGGATGTAATTGGCGTGATCGCAGATTATCACCAGAAATCGTTGCGTTATCCTTTGGAACCACTGATCATGATGCCATTGTACAGCACTTATAGTTCTATTTCTGTAAAGCTGGATACAAAAGACGTTTCTAAAACCATGGCAGCCATCAAAGAAAAGTATGATGCATTCTTCCCGGGTAACCTGTTCGATTATTATTTTTTGGATGACAGGTTCAATAATCAATATGCAAATGACCAGTTATTCGGAAAAGTGTTTGGTATTTTTTCCACGTTTGCCATATGCATTGCCTGTTTGGGTTTACTTGGCCTGTCCTTATTCGCAACCGCACAGCGCACCAAAGAAATTGGTGTGCGCAAAGTATTGGGGGCCTCTGTATCCAATATTGTATTGCTGCTTTCAAAAGACTTTATAAAGCTGGTATTGATCGCGTTTGTGATTGCATCGCCATTGGCATGGTATGTAATGAACAACTGGCTCAATGATTTTGCATACCGCATTAATATCAGTGCCTGGATATTTATAGCAGCAGGTTTATTGGCAGTGATCATAGCACTGGCTACGATCAGCTTCCAGGCAATAAAAGCAGCAGTAGCAAACCCGGTTGAGTCGTTGCGAACAGAGTGATGAACGTGAGACGTGAATTCCCGCCTGACCGAATCAGTCAGGCAGGGTCAAACGTGAATTGCGATGAAGGATGAGTGATGAGTAATCAGTAATGAGTGGAGTTTGCGGATGGAGTAGGGTTGGGTAGGTGATAAGTTGAATGGTTGATTAGTTGACAGGTTGATAAGTAGGAAAGGAATTGGGAATTGGGAATTAGGAATTAGGAATTGGGAATTGGGAATTGGGAATTGGGAATTGGGAGGCCATAAGCTATGAACCATGAACCATGAGCTATAAGCTATAAGCTTAGGTGAATAGCGATGAATTGTGCGTGGTGAGTGGCAGGTGATAAATCAGACATCAGGAAATCAGACATGATAAAAAACTATTTCAAAACTGCATGGCGTAACATAGTTAAAAGCCGATTTTATTCAATTGTAAATATCATTGGCTTATCAACAGGCATTACATTTACGCTACTGATTGCGGTATATGTGTGGAGTGAATTGCAGGTAAACAAAACAATAAACAATGAAAACAGAATTTTTTTACTACAGAGTAAATATAAGACTGATGAAGGTGATTTTATAAACGCTGCCCCTAATCTGCTTTCAAAAACTTTGAAAGAACAGTTTCCTCATCTTATCACAAATTATTATCGCTGGTTATGGAAAAGCACAGTTGTATCTAATGGTAATAAACATTTTAGAGAAAATATTCAAATGGGTGATACTACTTTCTTCAGCATGTTTGGGTTCCCATTATTATATGGAAATGCAAATACTGTTTTTTCAAAACCTGATGCAGTTATAATAACAGAAGAAAAAGCATTAAAAATTTTTGGTGTAAAGAATGCGGTCGGGAAACTTCTGACTATTGAAAATAATGAGGGTACAAAACATAATTTTATTGTAACGGGCGTATTAAAAAATCTGCCTTATAATTCTGTTACAGCTACTGTGGCTGCTGAAAAAAAATCCTCCAATTCAATCTTTCTTCCGCTATCTGCATTAAAAACATTTTATGGACAAGATGATGCGCAGGATTGGGAGAATTATCGCACTTCTTATATCCGGCTAAATAAAAATGTAACACCAAAAGATATACTGAAACCGATACAGCTGGTTCTTAAATTAAATACTTCTGCGGATGTTCAGCGGAATTTGCAAATCAATTTTCTTTCATTGTCAGATTATTATTTAGATGCTGGTAACGGAACAATAAGAAAAATGATTTATGCCCTTTCTTTTATTGCTTTGCTTATATTGTTAATGGCAATTGTAAACTTCATCAATATATCAATTGGCAATTCAACTTCAAGGCTAAAAGAAATAGGCTTGCGAAAAGTCTTTGGCGGCGTAAAGAAGCAATTGGTTTTTCAATTTCTTACTGAATCGTTCATCCTTGTATGCATTGCTGTCTGTTTTGCATTCATGCTCTATCAAATATTACAACCTGTTTTCAGCAGTTTAATTGGTAAAGGCCTTCCTTCATTATTATCGCTTCCATTTTATTTTATTGGCATTCTCGTTTTGTTTGCAGCGACAATTGGTTTACTGGCTGGTATATATCCCGCAATGATATTGTCTTCGTTAAAAATTACCGAATTGGTAAATGGAAAATTAAAATCAGTAAATGAAAATATCGGTTTTAAAAAAGCACTTATAAGCTTTCAGTTTTTTATTGCCATTATGGTTTTTATAGCGGCTATCGTTATTTCAAAACAGGTATCGTATGTTATGAATACCGACTTAGGTTTTAATAAAGAGCAAATATTAAATGTGCCATTGCCCCGCAACTGGACGAATGATGGTATAAGAAAAATGGAAACGGTAAGGAATGAATTAACTGAATTGCCGGGCGTTATTCAGGCATCAGTAAATTATACAATTCCTGACAGAAATAGTTCCGATGCTCCCATGCTTTACAGGCAAGACAAGGACTCTTCAACCGCTGTTGAGACATTTGGGATTATAAGCGATGATAAATATGCAGAAACATTTCAGATACCACTGGTTGCGGGAAAATTTTTTGAAGGAAGAAATATTCAACAAGATTCTTCTTCAATTGTAATTAATGAAACATTAGTAAAGAATTTAGGCTGGCAATCTGCAGGTGACGCTATAGGAAAAATTTTATATAGAACGGATGGCAATAAAAGTTATACCGTTTGCGGCGTAGTAAAAGATTTCCATGCTGAATCAAAACAGTCGGTAATAAAACCTTTGGCGTTTTTAAATATTTATAATGGTAAAGTGTATCGTTTTATTTCTATTAAGATTAAACCAGGAACCGTTGAACAAACGATTCCCGGTATTCAAAAAAAATGGTCTGCTTTGATACCCGATGCACCATTTGATTATTCATTTATGGATGAGACACTGCAAATGACATATAAATCAGAACTGCAATTGCAAAAAGCATCTTACATGGCAACAACACTTGCGATAATAATTGTGCTTCTCGGTATTATAGGAATAATGGCATTAAGCATTACTAAAAGAACAAAGGAAATCGGCATAAGAAAAGTATTAGGCGCTTCCGTTTCAAATATTCTTGCATTATTTATAAAAGATATTTTAATACTTATTGCATTTGCAACATCAGTTGCATTTCCAGTTGCATACTTAATAATGGAGCAGTGGCTTAATAATTATTTTTATCGCATTCATATCGGAGTGAATCCTTTTATTATTGTAGTTGTGTTTATGATTATTGTTACGGTGTTACTGGTTTGCATTCAAACAATAAAAGCAGCCTTGGCAAACCCGGTTGAGTCGTTGCGAATGGAGTAAGGTTGGGTAGTTGATAAGTTGAATGGTTGATTAGTTGATAAGTTGAATGGTTGATTAGTTGATAAGTAGGAAAGGAATTTGGAATTAGGAATTGGGAGGCGATGAGCTGAACTATGAACTATGAACCATGAGCTATAAGTTTAAGTGAATAGTGATGAATTGTGCGTGGTGAGTGGTAGGTGATAAATCAGACATCAGACATCCATACATCAGACATAAAAAAATCAGGAAATTACAAAATCCCAAAATCAGAAATTAATATTTTATGTTTAAAAACTATCTGCAAATTGCTTTTCGCAATTTAGTTAAGCGTAAAGGCTATACCATATTAAATGTACTTGGCCTTGCCATAGGCATTACCTGTTGCCTCTTGATATTTCAATATGTTGCGTATGAAAAAAGCTACGACACCTTTGAACCGCAGTATAACCAAATCGTGCGTTTGCGTTTGGATTCTTATCAGCAGGGTAAGCTGGCATGGAAATCGGCAACATCCTATCCTGCATTTGGCCCAACCATGAAAAGAGATTTCCCGGAAGTGGAAGATTTCTGCCGGCTGCACGATGCCGGTGTTCTGTTATCAAACGATACCCGTAACGTAAAATTCCAGGAAGACAAAGGTTATTTCGCCGATGCATCAGTGCTGGAAATGTTCGGGATAAAACTGGTAAAGGGAAACCTGGCAACAGCATTGAATGCGCCGGATAAGATCCTGTTATCGGAAACTACAGCAAAGAAATATTTTGGCAATGAAGATCCCTTGGGAAAAAGTTTAACAGACCGTGACCCGGGCTATACCCGCACGTTTGAAGTAACAGGCGTATTTAAAGAGTTGCCAAAAAATTCCCATCTCGTCATTAACCATCTTGTTTCGTATTCAACATTGGGAAGCATCCTTCGTTTTTACGGAGATACATCCAACTCAACAGAAACAGCCTTTGGATGGTATGATTTCTATACGTATCTACAACTTAAACCCGGTACTGATGTTAAAAAACTTGAAGCCAAATTTCCCGCTTATTGTGATAAGTATATCAATAATAATGAGTGGAATAAAACAAATAATGTCAGGAATGAATTGCATATAATTCCTTTAAGTGATATTCATTTGTATTCAAAATACAACCAGGAAGCCGAGGTAAATGGCGACGGTCAGTCGGTTTCATTCCTGTTTATGATCGCTTTCTTTATCATTGGCATTGCATGGATCAATTATATCAATCTTGCTACGGCAAGATCAATGGAACGTGCAAGAGAAGTAGGTGTACGGAAAGTAGCAGGCGCTGTACGGGGTAACCTTATCCGGCAATTTTTATTGGAAAGCTTTTTACTCAACCTGCTTGCCGTCATACTTGCATTGATAGTTGCGTTCCTGCTTACTCCCTGGTTCAATAAGTTCACCGGAAGAAGTGAGCAATTAATTTTTCACCTGCCTTCTGACTACTGGCTTATGTTTATAATGATGTTTTTCGCGGGGAGTCTATTGTCGGGGATTTATCCTGCTTTTGTATTATCCTCATTCCAGCCTGTTACTGTGCTGAAAGGATTATTCAGGAATAGCAGCAGTGGCCTGGTATTGAGAAAATCTCTTATCATCCTTCAATTCGCCACTTCTGTTGTATTGATCGCCGGAACTATTATTGTTTACCAGCAGGTAAGTTATATGAGGCAGCAGAGCCTTGGTGTAAATATCAATCAAACACTTGTGTTAAAAGGCGCAGAGTCTGTTACCGATTCCGTTTATCAAAATGTATATCAGCCCTTTAAGACTGATCTGCTCAAGATACCGGGAATAAAAAATGTTTCAGCATCTTCAAATGTCATGGGTGACGAGATATATTGGACGAATGGCTCACACCAGCTAACACCCAATGCCAAATCTGTTACCTTGTACAACCTTGGCATTGACTATGATTTTATTCCTTCCTATAGATTAAAGGTGATCGCCGGCAGAAATTTCTCCAAAGATTTTAAGTCGGATGAACATGCTGTATTACTCAATGAAGAAGCAGCAAAGTTGTTAGGCTTTACCGATTTTCATAAAGCAGTCAATCAATCTTTTTTTTCCGCTGGAGATACCGTAAAGCTTGCAGGTATCGTGGCGGATTATCATCATGAAGGTTTGCAAAAAACGATCCCGCCCATGATCTTCCGTTTAAGGCCTGATAGCCGTAACGCCTATGGAATTAAGATCGCGACGAATAACGTGCAGGCAACCATCGGCGCCGTTCAAAAGGCCTGGAATACATATTTTCCCGCTGACCCATTCACTTATTTTTTCCTGGATGAATATTTTAACAAGCAATACACTGCCGATCAGCTCTTTGGAAAAGTTTTCGGTCTGTTCGCTTTTCTTGCCATCCTGATCGCATGTTTTGGATTGCTTGGCTTATCGGCCTATAATGTTTTACAACGCACAAAGGAAATTGGCATCCGCAAGGTACTGGGAGCATCTACTCAAAATTTGTTGTACCTGTTATCAAAAGATTTTTTGCTGCTTGTAATGATTGCTTTTGTAATTGCCATTCCTGTTTCCTGGTGGGTGATGCATAACTGGCTGCAGAATTATGCATACAGGATCAATATTACATGGTGGGTATTTGCAGTTGCCGGTATTGTTGCTGTATGCATTGCATTGGTAACAATAAGTTTCCAGGCGATAAAGGCAGCGGTGGCAAATCCCGTGAAGTCGTTAAGGACAGAGTAGGAAGGTTGAATAGTTGATTGGTTGATTGGTTGATTGGTTGAATGGTTGATTGGTTGATAAGGAAGAAAGGAATTGGGAATTTGGTATTGGGAATTAGGAGGTGCCATGAACCATGAACCATGAACTATGAACTATGAACCATGAACTATGAACCATTAACTATGAACCATGAACTATGAACCATGAACCATGAACTTAGTATGAGTGATGAGTAATCAGCAATGAGTGGGTGGCACACACATCGTTGTCATGTCCTAAAAAAAGTAGACAGTATTACTACTATTACCTTTTTCTTTTTTTTGCTACTTTTTTTTCTTTTTAGTTTCCACATTTTAATTGTGGATATCCTCTGAAAGCATTGATTTTATTGATACTTACGCTTCCA
>DASUGF010000071.1:0-50881 GCA_036274175.1 Parafilimonas sp. | reverse complement strand
CAAGCCCTTCTTCCTCTATCTCTTTAACAACTTTTTGCTTAAAGCTAATACTGTACCGAATGATTGTTCGTGGTTGTCTTGTCATAATATTTCAGATTTTTTGTTTTAAAAATCTGTCTACCTATGTCAGGACAAGACAGTTACATCGTACATCATACATCGTATATCACACATCTTACATCCCGGCTTATAGTTCATGGTTCATAGTTCATAGACATGCACGTCTCCCTAATTCCCAATTCCGAATTCCAAATCCCTGTTTCTTTTAAAAGAAAACTTCATTAACGATCAACCAATCAACTTATCAACCAATCAACTTTCCCAACGGCATCCCAGAATTAAATGGTAAACCCCTATTCATTCACTATTTTGCCATGCCATAAAATAATTTTCATGAAAATTATTATTATAAGTTTAGTCGCAGCGGTTTCTTTTTTAAACCATAACACAAACGACGATGTAATTGAAAAAATGTATAAACAATATGCGGGTAAATGGATGAAAAGCTTCAGTTTCACGCAAACCACACAAATGTATCGTAACGATAGTTTGGTAAACACTTCAACATGGTATGAAAACATTGCCTATCCTGATAAATTCCGTATTGATTTTGGCAGCAAGACGGCAGGTAATGCCGCACTCTTTGTGAATGATTCCATCTATAGCTTTCGCAATTCCAAACTTAACCACGTATCTGCCAATGATGAAAACCTTACATTTATTTTAGGCGGAATGTATTTCTATCCTTTAGACAGCGTTACGCTGATGTTGAGACGCATGGGTTATAACCTGAATAAATCTTATGAGACCAGCCTGAATGATAAACCGGCGTATGTTGTAGGTGCTAACAATGGAGAAGAAAAAGCAAACCAGCTTTGGATTGATAAGGAAAAGCTGGTGATCGTAAAAATCATCAGCTACAATCGCGGAGACAAAGAAGAAGGCATATTCAGTAATCACAAACAATTTGGCAATGGCTGGTCTGAAACCCTTTGTAGTTTTTATGTTAATGGAACGCTTGTTCAAAAAGAAACTTATTACGATTGTAAGGCAGATGAAAATATCGATCTGAAAATATTTGACCCTTATAATTTTTCTTTATTGCAATAATATGTTTACGGATATCATCTACAATTTATAATAACCTATTTTGTTTGTCATGGCAAAGAATGCGATCATAAAAACACCCATAGAAAAACTTGGCTATAATTTTATCATGCCTGGATACCTGCCAGCCGGCAAGGACGAATATTACCTGAGAAATATTCAAAACCGCAGTGGTATAAATTACCGGAATCTTACCGCTTATGAAATTGAAGCATTGGTAAAGAACCGTAACACCAGTGATGACTGGAATAAGATATTGGTGAGCGATGCCTTTAATCCGGACCTGGTAAGGAACTGTAAGTTCTTTGGCCTTATCCGTATAGGAAAACTGGAACCCTGTTTTTTAGAGTTCAGTGATATGAAATATCCTGTGGGCTTCTATAATGCAATTATCATCAGTTCAGATTTCGGCGATAATGTAGCGATTGAAAATGTAAATTATTTGTCGCATTATATCATCGGTAATGAAGTGATCATCGCGAATACGAATGAGCTGGCAGCAACCGATCATGCAAAATTTGGCAATGGCATTTTAAAAGATGGCGAAGACGAAAGCATCCGCATATGGCTGGAGATATGTAATGAAAATGGAGGACGTAAAGTAATTCCGTTCACCGGTATGTTACCGGGTGATGCTTATTTGTGGAGTAAGTATCGCGATGATGATGTATTGTTAGATCGCTTCAAAGAAATGACGGAAAAAGAATTTAAAAAAGAACGCGGCTATTACGGAAAGGTAGGCGACAGGACAGTTATAAAAAACGCGGCTATCATTAAAGATGTGTGGATAGGCAGCGATGCATACATTAAAGGAGCCAACAAACTTAAAAATCTTACTATCCATTCCTCTGAAGAAGCGCCGACACAAATAGGAGAGGGCTGTGAACTGGTGAACGGTATTGTCAGTAAGGGATGCAGAATATTTTATGGTGTAAAGGCAGTGCGTTTTGTAATGGCTTCGCATTCGCAGTTAAAATATGGCGCAAGACTTATCAATTCTTACCTGGGAAATAATGCAACTATTTCCTGTTGTGAAGTGCTTAATTCATTGATATTCCCGGCGCATGAGCAACATCATAACAATTCATTTTTATGTGCAGCTTTGGTGCTGGGGCAGAGCAATATTCCCGCCGGCGCCACGATCGGTTCCAATCATAATTCAAGGGCTGCCGATGGCGAGATCGTTGCTGGACGCGGCTTTTGGCCGGGATTATGCGTAAGCCTGAAACACAATTCAAAATTTGCAAGCTTTACGATGATCGTAAAAGGAGATTATTTACATGAATTAAATATCTCTCTGCCGTTTGCGCTGATCAATCTGAATTATAAAAATGATACGCTTGAAATATTACCCGCTTACTGGTTTATGTATAACATGTATGCGCTTGCCCGCAATGAATGGAAATATAAGGACCGCGATAACCGCAATGAGAAATTCCAGTTGCTTGAATATGATTACCTGGCGCCCGACAGTGTGAATGAGATGTTTGATGCTTTACAACTGCTTGAACTATTTACAGGCAAAGCATGGTATAAAAAAGAGGAACAAAAAAAAATTGCAGATGATGATGGTATTAAAAAAGGAAAGGAATTATTACAGCAAAAAAATTCAATTGTACATGAACTGGAAATTATTGCTGCAGGGTTTGAAAATTCAAAGCGTAAAACCATTATAAAAAAAGTACAGCAGGCTTATGATGCCTACAAAGAGATGATCTTATATTATGGCCTTGTACAATTGATCAGTTACATCGAAACCAATAAGATAAAGAGCATCGAAAAGTTGATCAAAATATTTAATGATTCGAGCCGTTCGGCAAACTGGTTAAATATCGGCGGCCAATTAATGCCTGAAGCAGATGCAGTACTTTTAAAAGACAGGATCAAAAACAAAGAGATCAATAGCTGGGATGAATTACATGAAGCGTATAAGAAAGAAGGCGAAGTGTATCCCGCAAAAAAATTACAGCATGCATTAGCTTCCCTGCTTGAAATTGAAAACATAACTGCTGAAAAAATTAATGTAAAAAAGATAAATCAATGGCTCGACAAGTCAGTAAAAATTGCTTCTTCCATAACTGAAAAAATAAGCGCCTCAAGAAAAAAAGATCATGTGAATCCTTTCAGGAAAATGATATACGATTCTGAAACAGAAATGAATAATGTAACAGGTGAATTTGATAAGAACAGTTTTGTGCTGCAAAAGCAAAAGGAGCTTCGCACTTTTAAAGAGCAGGTAGAAAAAATAAAGTCAAAGTTTACAACTGCGCAACCAAACAAAAAACTTACATTTAAAGGCTAAAGCCTTTTTATGAGAAATATTTCCTTCCTTGCCTGCCTGCTTTTCTTTGTTCAATTCATTTCAGCACAATCATCACAAACTGCCTCCGTGCCAACATTTGTAACATCGGTAGAGGGCGTTAAAGAATACAGCCTTCCTAATGGTTTACAAATTTTGTTGATACCCGATGCATCGATCAACAATGTTATTGTGAATGTTGTGTATCATGTTGGCTCAAGACACGAAGGTTATGGAGAAACAGGTATGGCGCACCTGCTGGAGCACATGTTGTTCAAGGGCACTAAAAAATTTTCCAGTATTAAGCAAACCATTGCCGACAAAGGCGCCAGCGCCAACGGAACTACCTGGTACGACAGAACGGATTATTTTGAAATACTGCCTGCCAGCGACAGCAACCTCACCTGGGCGCTGGATATGGAATCAGACCGGATGATAAATTCAACAATGAAGAATGAAGACCTGCAAAAAGAATTTTCCGTTGTGCGTAATGAATTTGAAATGGGCGAGAATTATCCCGATAATATTTTGCAGGAAAGAATTATTTCTTCTATGTATCTCTGGCATAACTATGGTAAATCAACCATTGGCAGCAAAGAAGATATTGAACGCGTACCGATTGATAATTTAAAAGCCTTTTATCAAAAATATTACCAGCCGGATAATGCTACGCTCATAGTAGGCGGTAAGCTTGATGAAGGAAAAACACTTGAATGGATAGGAAAATACTTTGGCAACATTCCAAAACCATCACGCGTTCTTCAACCTGCTTACACCGCGGAACCTCCGCAGGATGGAGAGCGTTATGTTGAGTTAAAACGCAATGGGGACATTTCTTACATAGGCATGGCTTATCATACGCCTGCTTATTCAGATAAGGACTATGTGGCAAATGATGCGGTGATCAGTATTCTTACCAATGATCCCTCCGGTATTTTTTATAAAGCATTGGTACAACCACAACTCGCAACAAAGGTGTATGGTTGGAGTCCGAATTTATACGATCCGGGTTTTTCGTATTTCGGCTGCAGTGTTCCGCAAGGCAAAAGTCTTGACAGCGCCAGGAATGCATTTATTGCTGCTGCAAATAATTTATCTTCTACAGT
This sequence comes from Parafilimonas sp., assembly GCA_036274175.1. Taxonomy (GTDB): domain Bacteria; phylum Bacteroidota; class Bacteroidia; order Chitinophagales; family Chitinophagaceae; genus Parafilimonas. The sequence goes on along the minus strand of DASUGF010000071.1, from coordinate 46,369 downwards.
GATCACACAGGAGGATGTAGACAGGGCGAAGAATACGCTGGGCAAACAACTTTACGATTTTCAAAACAACACGGAATATTTCTGTATCGGCTTAGCAGAAATAATAGGAGCGGGCGACTGGCGCTTATTTTATATTTACAGGGACAGGCTTGACAGCCTCACATTAAGTGATGTACAGGCTGCATTAAAAAAATATTATTTACCCAGTAACCGTACATGGGGCGTATTTATCCCGGATAAAACTGCAGAAAGAGTAACTGTCCAGGAACGCCCTGATGTGAATGCGCTGGTTAAGGATTATAAAGGAAAATCCACCAAGGATGATAAAGAAACTTTTGAAGTCAGCATTCCGAATATCAAAAAAAGAACGGCATACAGCACCCTCTCAAACGGTATGCAATATGCTTTGCTTAAAAAGCCTGCAAAGGGAGATAAAATTTATTCCAACATCATTTTGAAAATTGGTGATGAAAGCAGCCTGACCGGCAAGAACATTATACCGGAAGTAACCGCACGCATGCTGAAAACCGGCACCACGACAAAAAGCAAAAAAGATATCAATGACCTTCTTGATAAAATAAAAACATCACTTGATATATCTGGTGATGGCGCAAACATTAATGTTTACCTGAGCACCGATAGCAACAATCTAAATGCTGCGCTCGATCTGCTTGCCGATATATTATTACACCCTTCGTTTGATAAAACGGAATATGATAAGATGGTGCTGGATATGAAAGGTGAACTGCAGTCATATGCAAGCGACCCTCAATATCTTGCCTTTTCAACTATGAATAAAAAAATGATGCCTTATCCTAAAGGGCACCCGTTATATCCTGAAAACATTGATGAAAAATTAAGCGACCTGCAAACTTTAAAGCTTGATGACCTTAAGAATTTCTACAATAATTTTTATGGAGCGAATCATGGGTACGCATCCTTTGTAGGTGATATTGATGCCACCGCTATTAAATCTTTTCTTGAAAAAAACTTTTCCGGTTTTTCAGGCAAGCAGCCTTATAAAGAAATTGCAGAACAATATTTTGATATAAAAGGCAGTCTTCAAAATATAAACGTTCCCGATAAAAAAAATGCAGTGCTTGCAGGCGCTATAAATGTACCGTTAAAGGAAACCGATGCTGATTATGTTGCTTTGGACATAGCCAACGAAATGTTAGGCGGTGGTGCCTTCCTTTCTTCAAGGATACCGCAACGCCTGCGTGAATCGGAAGGCATGAGTTACGGTGCAGGCTCTTTCTTATCATCCAGCTATAAATATCCTTCTTCCACATGGGGGGTGTATGCGATCTTTAATCCAACTTATAAAAACAGGTTAGACAGCGCTTTGCGGGATGTGGTTGGCAAAGCATTGCAAAGCGGATTTACGCAGGATGAGTTGAATAAAGCGGTAACAAGCTGGCTGGAGCAACGCAAAACTTATCTTGGCGATGATCAAAATCTTTCCTGGCGTTTAAGCAATTATATGAAAGATGGAAAAGATCTTAATTATTATTCTGATTACGAGAACAAAGCAAAAGGTCTTTCGCTGCAGCAGGTAAACTCAGCTTTGCGTAAGTATGTTTCAATGGATAAAATAACACTTATTTATGCCGGTGATTTTATAAGAGCAGCCGGTAATTTATAACCAGCCTGCTATTGCCTGTAATGATTTGCCTTTATATTTTTTGCAGCCAGTTCGACAGTTTGTTTTAGACGCTGTTCACGGGTTTCGGGACGCTTTGCACTTAATATCCAGTTTAGAATTATTTTTTTGGATGAAGACGAAAATGCTTCAAAATTTTTAGATGCCTTTTTGTTTTTATCCAGAATTTTTTTAAGATCGGCAGGGATGATCAAATCGTCAATTTGTTCAAGGGCGGTCCATGTGCCCTTCATCTTTGCAAGGTCAATTAGCTTTTGTCCGTTTTCGGTCATCAATCCCTGCTGTGTCATTTTTTCAACCCTTTCTTTGTTGATCTTGCTCCAATTGCTTCTTGGATTCCGTTGCGCAAAAAATAAATAGAAGCTCTCACTGTCTCTTTTGTTTCCCTTGCTATCTATCCAGCCGAAACAAAGTGCTTCTTCAACAGCTTCTTCATAGTAAACGCTTGGTGTTTTACTTTCCTTATGGTATATGATAAGCCACACAAATTTTTCCAACTCATGATTTTTTGCTAACCAATTCCGCCATTCTTTCCGTGATTTTGCATAGAAAGATTTGCGTTCATCTTTTGCTTGTGTTGGCATAGTAATGTTGCATTAACACTTGTACTTCGCAAATCTTACAGTAACATGTGACCCATAAACGGATGAACTACTAAACTCAGATACCAATTTTTTCATTCACAATTTTCAATATCCCCGTTTCCAATTCGATCGTTTTATTTTCAATTTCTTTTCCTTTTGAAACAATGTCTGCCACAAAAACTTTATCATCATAACCCGCAGCATTAATGCGTACATTCATAAAAGCGCCCATCACGGCACTTCTTGCACATACCGCTCCGACACCTGCATCTGAAACAGAATTCGGATTTCCAATTTCTGCCATCGCTTTAATTACATTCATGCTTTCACAGGCCAACTGCATTACTCTAAATGGAACTTCAATCGCAAATTTTGTTGCTTCCTGTATGGCTTGTTTGCGTACCTGTTTTTCTGCATCCGTTGATTTGGATAAGCTCATGGCTGCCATAATTTGATTGAATGCTTTTGTATCTGCATCGACCAAACGCATCAATTCATTTTTATATTGCTGGCCTTTATTTGCCCAATCACTGAATTCTTTACATCGTTCGTCCCAGCCTTTTTTGTGTGATGAAAGATTGGCTACCATTGTCGCGAGTGAAATACCCAATGCGCCAACAAAAGCAGAAATAGAGCCACCGCCGGGCGCAGGGCTTTCACTTGCCGTTTCATCAGCAAAATCATGTAAGCTCATGCCGATAAGCTTACTGTCTTTTTTATCCTTCAATAAATACTCGATAATTCTTTCTTCCGGTTTGAAAGGCGACAGTTCATCAAGTCCCAAAGATTTAACAGCAATGCTCACCAATTCTTTTTCTGCAACACCGGTGGAACGTTGTTGTTTTTCCAAAAAATATCTGCCGGCATCGATCATAGATTTCAGCGGGATCAAACCAACCAGTTCGCTTCCGGTAACACGAATACCGCGTGCATCAGCTTTTTTACACACTTCATCAAATGCAATATGTAAAGGCGTAACGCCGATGTTTGTAAGATTCATTGAAATTTGCGCAATACCATATTCCTCAATAAACCAGCCAATGGCTTTTACAGTTTTTAAACTTCCCGGGATGGTGATGGGTTTACCGTTTTCATCTAAAACATTTTTACCGTTTTCTTTTTTAGTGCGGCCTGCTTCACGTACATCAAAAGCAATGGCATTCGCGCGGCGAACGGAAGTTGTATTGAGATTTACATTATAAGCAATTAAAAAATCTCTTGCACCGATCACGGTAGCGCCCCGCTTTGCATCAAAATCCGAAGGGCCATAATCAGGATGCCATTCCGGTAGTTTTATCTTTTTAAAAAAGCCTTCATATTCACCTGCGCGGATGATGGATAAATTTTTACGCAGTTCATTTTTCTGTGCATGCTCATATAAATAAACAGGCAATTGCAATTCTTCACCAACAAGCCTGGCAAGGTGTTGCGCATAGGCTGCCGTTTCTTCCATTGTAATATTGGCAATGGGAATTAAAGGACAAACATCAGTGGCGCCCATTCGCGGATGCTCGCCTGTATGCTTACTCATATCAATTAACTCGCCTGCTTTTTTAATGGCTGCAAATGCTGCTGTAACAACAGCCTTCGGTTCCCCGACAAATGTTACAACTGTTCTATTGGTTGCTTTACCCGGGTCAACATTTAATAAACGAACGCCTTCAACAGTTTCAATTTCATCCGTAATCTGTTTAATAATAGTTAAGTCTCGCCCTTCACTGAAATTGGGAACACATTCAATAATCTGTTGCATAGGCTTTATTCTATATTTGCAGCAATTGTAAAAACAAATAACCTTAAATTCTTTTTTCAAACCTAATTTTTCGTAAAAGGCCTTTCAATATTTGTGCTCCCTGCTGTAGTTTTCGGATGTAAATAATAGCGATCAAACCATATCTAACCTTAGTTTCCCAGCAATTCATCAACTACAATTTCATTTTCTTTTTTCTTATAGAAGATCATGCCGAGCATCATGATGAGGCTGGTTACAATCACAATAAAAAATAAAATACCACCCTGTAATTTCTCCGGATGATAGGAAGCGGGAATTTTATAAAATAATAATACGGTTATCAATCCCCGAGGTATAAAAAACACTTCCGGGTAAACACTCTCCCTCAAAAAATAACGCAGGTATAAAAAGCGCGTTATAAGTAATATCACTACAATTATGCTTCCTATTATTATGATACTGGAAGAAGTGGCTGCATGTATATTGATGGAATAACCAAACAACAAAAAGAAAAACGTACGTACTAAAAAAGAACTTTCTGCGGTAAGCGAGTGTAACAGATGCGTGGCCTCCTTCACTTTTTCTTCCGAAAATGATTTTCTGATCAAGGGCAATTGTACAAGATGCCAGTTATTCATCAGCAAACCAAAAACAAGAATTATCAGCAGCGAGGGAAGGCTCATTAATTTTCCGCCTTCATACAAAACGATCAAAAGCGCAAATATGAGAAAGAACTTGATCTTCATTACAGATTTTGTAAGTATGATAAAGAGTAAAACTGAAAAAATAACGGATAGAATTCCAGCGATTATAATAGTAAAAACGAAAGAACCCACCGCTTTAATTGTAAGAATTTCACCAGCCGTAAAATAATTAAAGAGCAGAATGCCCAGGATATCGGAAAAGGAAGCTTCATAAACAAGAAACTCTTTTTTATTTTCTGATAAATGATGGAGGCTTGGAATTACAATAGAACTGCTCATGATGGAAAGCGGGATAGCATAAACAATACAGTTATGCAATGGCTCATGCAGCCAATAATATAAGGCTGCGGTTACTGCAGCGAGTGAAAGAACCAAAATAAAAAAAGCAGCCAAAAATGAACGGCTTATAAGAGCAACTTTATCTCGGCCAAGCTTCAGGTCCAGGCCTGCTTCCAGCACGATCATGACCAAACCAATTGCCCCGAAAAATTCAACGGCATGGGAAGATATCGGAAGCTGCCAACCGTTTGCATTGGAAATTTCGCGAAGCACTATACCGGTTATCAGCAGTAATAATACCGAAGGAATCCTTATATAATTAGAAAGAATGGAAAACAGGTAGGAAACAACAATAACGCCGCCTAATGAAATGAGGATCCATTCAATTGAAAGATGAACCATACACTATATTTAATAGGTTAACGGTTAATGCAATTCTGGTGAGTAGTGAGTGAATACAAGATATTTATTGTGATCACACAACCATTCACCACTCACCACTCACGATTGACATAACACCAGTTATAAACAATGTGTTTACTTTAATCTTCAGGCTTCTTTAAAAAATTCATCACCACCGCAGCGAACTCCGGTGTTTGCGCTGCATGATTATGATCACCGGGTGTAACTGCTATTTCTCCATGCGGAAATATAGCGGCCAGTTCTTCGGCGGAACCATTAGCCATATCGCTATCGCCGTGGATGACCAGCACATGATTTTTAATTTTCGCCAACGTTGATGTTGATGTTGACGGCTGGTATTTTTGAAGCAAGGCCAATGCCTGTTGATCCAAACCCGACTGTTTTACATACTCCACCATGCTATGCAATTCAGCAACATTGTCATAGGTTAACGCCTGGTAAAACTGGATACGCCTCGGCCAGTTAGGATTGGTGAAATCGGCGCCCATCCCGCCTAAAACAGCTTTGCGCGCCCGTTTATCCCATACCAGCAATCTTGAAGTAATAATAGATCCTCTTGAATACCCAATGACATCATAAATATGTATGTTTAAATATTTCAACAACAGCATTATATCTTTTGCCTCCGCATCATATCGATAGGCATCATCGTTATGTGGCTTGCCGGATTTACCATTGCCCCTGAGATCAATCAGTATCACTTTTTTTCCTGCAGCGAGCAGGCTGTCGTATAACGCCGTGTTCTTCCATGATGAACTGTTTACAATAAAGCCATGCACCAGCAAAACAGGGAAACCGTTTCCGTGCACTTCATAATAAATTTTTGTGCTGTCAAACGAACTAAAATAGCCTGAATCAGCAACAATATTTTCCTGGGCAGAAAGACTTACGGGAAAAAACCGGATGGATATACAGAAAAAAAATATAGCAGCTAAGTATCTGAAACTGTTTTTCATTTTGCAGATTTAGAAACAACTGTTTTGTAAAGACCGGTAAAATATGAACTTTATCGCGCATATTAACATCAATATTTACATAATAGTTTCCTAAATTGCTTATTCTTAAATAATCACCGCTTGCATAATTAAGATATTTGCCATCCAAAAAAATCAAGTTATCAATATGCGCTTACTAAAGATTGCTGTGTTCCAGGTTTTGATCGTTGTTAGTTTTTCGGCCAGTGCTCAAATGGATATTGATTCAAAAACGTGGTACCTGCAGGACTCTGCCACCGATAATATTGATGGCATCAGTCTTAACAAAGCTTACACGTTTCTAAAGGGGAAAAAGTCAACGCCGGTAATTGTTGCAGTGATTGACACAGGTGTTGACACCGCCCATGAAGATCTTAAAAAGATCATATGGACGAACAAAAAAGAGATCCCGGGTAACGGCATTGACGACGACAATAATGGTTATGTGGATGATGTACATGGATGGAATTTTCTTGGCAATAAGAACGGCGATAACCTCGCCAAAACTTCTGATGAACGATCAAGAGTATATTACCGGTATAAAGACCGTTATGAGGGCAAAGAGATTGATACCGCAACCTTAAGCGCTGATGAAAAGTGGACCTATCGCGAGTGGAAAAAAGCTGCCGGCGATATGACGATCTCCAGTGATGAACAGATGGAAGTAATGATGCTGGATGCGCTGGATAAAACATTGCGCAAACAAGACGCGATCCTGCAACAGGAGTTAGGTAAAAAAGAATATTCTTTAAAAGATCTTGAAGGAACAGAGACACTTACCGCCCGTGGCAAACAGGCTAAGACAAGCTTTCTGAACATATTAAAAATGGAAGAGGTGGATAGCACAACTACCAATGTATCTGTGCTTGCCGACCTCGAGGAATATCTTGAAGGCAAGAGAAGTTCACTGGAAAATAAAACTACCGCGCCACCGGATTATCGTGCCCAGATAATTAAAGACAACTATTTCGACATTAATGATAAATATTATGGCAATAACGATGTAATGGGGCAGGATCCTGATCACGGAACACATGTAACCGGGATAATAGGAGCGCAGCGTGATAATAATATCGGCGTTACCGGTATTGCCGATAATGTGCAGGTGATGATGGTGCGTGCATTACCACCCGGAGGCGACGAATATGATAAAGATGTTGCTCTCGCAATTAAGTATGCAGTGGATAACGGCGCAAAAGTGATCAACATGAGCTTTGGTAAAAGTTTTTCACCTGAAAAAAAATGGGTGGATGAAGCAGTAAAATATGCTGAAGACCATGATGTATTGCTCGTACATGCTGCAGGTAATGAATCGCATAATATTGATTCAGTTGATAATTTCCCCAACAGGCATTTCCTTTTTATAAATGAAGAACCGGGTAATTTTATCACTGTTGGCGCGTATGGCGACCCGCATGTGAATGATGGAAGACTTATTGCTTACTTCAGCAATTATGGAAAAAATTCTGTTGATGTTTTTGCTCCCGGTGTAAAGATCTATTCAACGCTGCCGAATAGTTATGGTTATCACGACGGAACCAGCATGGCTTCGCCTGTTGTAACGGGTGTTGCAGCGCTGATACGGTCTTATTATCCTCAATTAAGTGCAGAACAGGTTAAATATGTAATTACTAATTCAGGCAGTCACTTCAGCCAGGAAGTAAACAAACCTATTCCTAATGACAATGCAACGTATGTTCCGATCCAACTTAGTGAACTTGGTACAAATGTTGGATTTTTAAACGCCGCTTCTGCAGTGGAGCTGGCTTCAACTTTAAAACCGGAAGCGAAAAAAATACAAGACAAAAACAATAAGAATAAACTTCAAAATAATCTTGAAACGAATCCATAATGGCAAGACCACAACCAAATGAATCTGCACCATTTTATCACAAATATATTGCACTCGCAGAGGGTAATTCAGTAAGTGAGATCGTTGAAAACTATGCCTTTGAACTGCAGCAATTTTACAACGATCTTCCGGAAAGCAAAGCAGATTTTGCTTATGCAGAAAATAAATGGACAGTTAAGCAGGTACTGCAACATCTTACAGATGCAGAGCGCGTGTTTGCCTATCGTGCTTTGCGCATAAGTCGTAATGATGAAACACCCTTAGCCTCCTTCGACGAAAATGCGTACGTTGAAAATGGCTTTTCAACCGAGAGATCGCTTTCCTCCCTGAAGCAGGAGTTTAATGCCGTGCGTGCTGCCACTGATATATTTTTACTTGCCTTGAATGAAGAACAGGTAAGGCGTATGGGCGCTGCTTCCAATAATCCCATTTCAGTTAATGCGCTGGCCTTTATTATTTACGGCCATTTATTGCATCATAAAAAAATTCTGAAAGAACGCTACGAAATTTAATCCTCTAAAAGAAGATATTATTACAATTTTTTCAATTGCTTTAGTCCGATATTAAAATTGAAATTAGTGTGTGTTATGCCGATCGAATCTGGGCGACCATTGGTATAATCTTTCATTTCAATTTCCACAACCGCCTTTCTGGACGAAGCTCTTTCCAGTCTTATAAGATTGTTGCAGATTGAATCGGTAATGTAATAGTTAAACCCCTTTTCCTGTGGAAACGCATAATAATTGTAACCGGAATCAATGTTCCTGCTCATATAACCATGCTGCATGTTTGCCGGCTGCATCATGATAATTTCAAAATCTTTCCGGAGCGTTGTTATCACCGGTTTTTTATTCATCTGGTCAATGATGTAAAACACTTTGAAATTCCCATCTTTTGAAAATTCAAAATCGAAGAATTTGAAACCTGTTTCGTTGGAAAATACCATACGTGTGCTGCTGTCAGGCATTAATTTGATCAGCAGCAACCCGCTTAAATGCTTCCCGACAACGTTAACTTCGGTATAGTATAAAGCATTGGTAAAATCAGGCTTAAACTTTTGAATGCAGCTAACATCTTCCTTTGATCTTTGCAAATGTTTATAAGAAGATGAGCAGGCTGTTAAAACAAGCATGCAGCTAATGAGCGGTAAACAGTGCATCTGGAAGGCTGGCGTTTATTTGTTTGTTGACGAAATTTATCGAAGTGTAATCTCCCGAAACTTCATTCATTTGTATGTTGAGCACTGAATAATCTTTCTTATCCACGGTTACATTGATGGTCTTAAAAATATCTTTCAGGTTTTTTACAACAGGGGAAAGCTCGATTAAGCAGGTTTGTTTGTTTTCAAAAATGTTTATCCTGAAGTCAGTATTGGAAAAAGCCGAACCCTTAACACAATCAATCACGATCCTGTTTATTTGCTGAAACAGTTTGCTGGAGCTTGTTGATATCTTGTTTTCTTTCTGGCCATCTTTTATATAGATATTGTTATTGTTCAGGATCATCAGGTATTGAAAAGGCTGGGTATATTCCATCCGCACTTTATTTTCCTTTTTAAACCAGAACTTTCCTTTTGAAATTATCTTTTCTGAAAGCATGCTCAGGTTTTTTTCCTGCACAAAATCGCTTTGCACACTGTTTATTTTTTGTGATGCTGCCGCAAACTGTTGCCTGAAAACTGCAGTGTCCTTCACAGGGGCATAGCCTGCGTGTTGCGCCTTAACGGAGCAGGCGATGATAATAAAAACAAGTGTTGCTATTACTTTATTCATACGCATTTACATGGAGCAATTTATCTAATCTCACAATATCGTATCCTTTTTGCTGCAGGTGTTGTATAAATGTTGGCAAAATATTAAGGGTTGTTTTGCGGGTATCATGAAATAAAAAAATATCTCCTGGCTTTATGTTACGTGTAACTCTTCGCAATAACTTTTTTTCATCTTTGATTATTGTATCATACGAACGTACGCTCCAGCCCACCGGTATATAATTGCCATTGATTATTGCTCTCCTCAAGTTAGGATTTGTAACACCATAAGGCGGCCTGAACAAATGAGGTTTGCATCCTGTGATACTTTGTATGGCATCATCTGTCATAACCAGTTCATCACTCATTCTTTTATGCGAAAAAAGATCAAACCACGCGCTATGTGTAAAACTGTGGTTGCCGATTATATGACCTTCATCATGCACCCGTTTCAGCAAATCTTTATTATAACGTATTCTATTGCCTATACAAAAAAATGCAGCCTTAATGTTATGTTGTTGCAATACCTGCAAAACCTGGGGTGTATAATTTTTGACGGGGCCGTCATCAAAACTTATCGCAACTTCTTTTTTCTCTGTATGGCCGGAACAGAGCGTTTTAATAAAAAAATTGGCTTGTATAAAATAACATCCATAAAAAACAATCAGCGAATAAATAAATAAAACAACAGCAATGCTCCAGAAAGTAATATGATAGCTGAAACAAAGCCCTATTGTAACAGCCAGCAATAAAGAGAAATTAATATTTGTATTCCTGAAGTTCAGCATGCAGTTACAAGAAATAAAGAATGATGCTCCATGAGACAATGATTATAAATCAGGACTGTTTTTACCGGGTTATGAGATAGTTGTTGCCGACCTGATAAAGCTGCCGGTATTTTTCCCTCTTTTATAATCACTGCTGCCATCCATAAGGCAAAAGATGATGCTGTTGGGTATTCGCCGCAAAGATGTTTATAATTTATTATCTGCTTATTTTCAAAAACAGCATCTTCCAGTTCATTGTAAAGCTCATCATTCCTCTTATCGCCATTTCTTCCGGTAATAATAACATCAATGTCGTTTATCGTTAGAGACCGGGCTGCAAGGAATGAAATAATATTTTTTTCAATCGCTTTTTTGCTTTCCGGCTGATACAAAAAATCTATTCCACTTAGCTTCGCCAAATTTTTTTCTGATGGCTGACTGGTCAGCAAAAAGAAAAAAGCACCTTCGCCTGCAATTGTTCCTTTGGTGTTGCTGGTATAAAGATTATTACTGCTGATATCGTTTTTGTACAAACCAAATCTTGACAGGATATCGTGGCTGCTGTTAGTAATTTCATCTGCTGAGCCAATCAATACATTGTTCACCTCCTTTTCTTTCAGCAACATTATCGCGTCAAGCAAAGCGCTTTCAAAAGAAAAACCTCTATGTACAAAAGTATTATTGTAATTATGACATTGAAGCAACAGCGCTATTTGTGCTCCGACAGTGTTGTGCGTTGATTGTATAAATGCCGTTGGTGTGAGCAGTTCCTCATTGTAGTCGATCATACGCTGTAAAAAAATTTCAGTATCCTGTAAACATCCGTAAGCTGTACCGACAATGATGCCATCAGGCATTTCAACAGATGATCGTTGCAGGCATTTAACAGCAGCAGCGGCGCCCATTTTTATTATGCGGCTCATTCTTCTTATAAGCTTTGCATCGATCAGGTCATCATATTCCGGTTCAACACAATTAAGGCGGTTACCTTTATATTGTATAACTGTACCCGGAAAAGATGTATTATCAAATGTTTGCTGCGGCGATATTCCTGCAACTGCCTGTATGTATATGTTTACATCCTCCATTTTAGAACTCAGTGCTGTGAGCTGTGATCATAATTTTGAAAAGATAAGCGATGAACAATTACCGCCAAAACCAAATGAATTGGATAAAACATGCTTCACTGCCTGGTTTTTCGAAAATGCAGTCTCCGGCGCAAAGGGCAGCTCCTTCATTTGTGTTGTAAAACGAAGATTGGGATAAATAAAACCATGCTGAACAGCAAGCACAGAAAAAACAGCTTCTATGCTGCCGCTGGCGCCTAAAGTATGACCTGTAAAGGATTTGGTAGAACTCATTCTGGGATAATGTGGTTGAAATAGTTGTTTGATAGCGAACCCTTCTGAAGCATCATTATTCTTTGTGCCCGTGCCGTGCAGGTTTATATAATTAATATCTGATGGTTGTAAACCGCTTTTTTGTAAAGCGCCTTTCATAGAAAGATAAGAGCCTGTACCTTCTGATGAAGATGCTGTTTGATGATAAGCATCGTTCGCATTACAATATCCGCTCAAGGTACAAACAGGCTGAATGTTTAGTGCAGCCGCTGCTTTTTCAGAAAGCATTACTATATATCCCGCGCCTTCGCCAAGATTAAGGCCTTTGCGGTTTTCATCAAAAGGCTTACACGGTTCATTGTCCAATATCATTAAACTGTTAAATCCATTTAGTGTGAACCTCGTAAGCGCATCTGTGCCACCTGCAATCACTATATCAAGCATATTGTTGTTGATAAGCCTTGCACCAAAGAAAATAGAGTTGGCCGATGAAGAACAGGCTGTACTGATTGTTGTAACCAGGTGTTTAATGCCCAGCTTATCCGCAACAATTTTGGTAGCGGCTCCGCATTCATGATTTACAACAAGGCGAAGCCTGCCCGCATTATGATCTTTTGAAAACGTCTTGAAAAAATCTTCGGTCTTATCCATGCCTCCCACGGAGTTCGCTGAAACAAAACCCGTGCGCAACCCGCTAAAGTTTTCTATGCCCGAATTTTGCAAAGCTTCTTTTGCAGCGATCATGCTGAGCAAAGCGGTACGTGTTGTGCCCGATGGAAGGCTGGCAATTTGAGCGAGTTCGTTATTGCTTTTTTTTATCTCTGCAACCGGTAAAGTTTTCTGATGTACAGAATGCAGGTACTGCATCTCGGCAATAAGGAAGTTACTGTTTTCAAGTGCATTTATACATTCGGTAATATTATTGCCGATAGGCGAAATGATACCTCCGCCAGCAACATACACCGGTTTATGCATGCGCATTCTCTGCTTGTTGTTGAATAATATAATCTGCCATTGTATTTACAGACCTGAACACGTTAGGGCCATCTTCGGGGTTCGCCAGTTTCACTTTATATTCCTGCTGTAATAATACAATTAGCTCCAGGGCATCTATGGAATCCAAACCAAGACCTTCTACAAAGAGCGGTTCGTCATTTCCGATATCCCCGGGTTTCAGTTTTTTTAAATTAAACTGCGTCACGATCTGCTTTTTCAGATCTTCCATTATCTTCTCTTTTTCCATTTATATTGGGTTTATTATTACTTGTCTGTACGTATATACTTAGACTTTTATTTTTCCCGGATAGCTATGACTCGTCAATTCGTTCTCCGCCTTATGAAGGTGTTAAGGTAAGTAAATAATGTTTATGTGAATTGTTGCCAGCCTGCTGTTGATCAATCCTGTTTCTGAAACATATCCCGCAGTGTAATAGTAGACGCCAGTTTTTTCAGTGCAGTATCATGATTTTTCACATAGGGATTTTCAAGGTCCCATACATAACCTGCAAGCACAGAACAAATCATGCTTTTAATAGCCGGATCCTGGTTGTCTGCAAAAAAAATGGTATCCAGCGTGCCATCATACCAACGCATTACATAACTCCTGAAAGTATTCACACCCTGCATCATTGGCTTTGTATATTCTTCTTCCCAGTCAACAGCTTCACCTTTCAATTTTTTTATCACAAGGGCCGCGGCTTTCTGGCTGGAGACAGTTGCCAGCGTAACACCTGAAGAAAAAACAGGGTCTAAAAACTCTGTTACATTCCCGGTAAGCACAAAGCCATCTCCATAAAATTTTTCTGTGGTAGATGACCATGATTCCAACACCTTTGGATCAAATATTAGTTCCGAATCTTTAAAACGTTCGGCTAAATAAGGCTGTGATGCAATCAAGGCCCGTAACTGGTCTTCATTTGTACCGGTATATGCTGCAAAGAATTCAGGATCACCTACAAAACCTACCGAAGTATTGCCATTAGAAAAAGGAATCACCCATATCCAAACGCCAAAAGCATGCACAATAATAGTAATGCGGTTGGGCTCATCCGCCATTGACCTGTTGGTATCTGTGAAATGCGCAAATAAAGCCTTACGTGGTTTGAGGTTAGAAGGTTTATCCATTTTGAACAGGCGTGGTATCACCCTTCCGTAACCACTTCCATCAATAATAAATTTTGCCTGTATTTGTCCCTTTTCTCCATCGGCATACTCAACAGTTGTGGTAGAATCGGAGCCATTAAAATCTATTGCCGTTACAGTTGTTTCATAAGAAACAGGAACACCCATTTGCTCAACCGTGTCGGCCAGGGTTTTATCAAATTCGGCACGCGGCACCTGCCAGGTCCAGGTCCATCCTTTTGTAAATTGGTCGGAAAACGAATAATCGCATATCACGCCATTCTTTACAAATTTCGCCCCTGATTTATCCTGGAAACCTTTTGCTTTTACTGCCTCTAAAAAGCCGGCTTCCTCCAGTGCTTCCATGCATCTCGGTAGCAAACTTTCACCAATTACAAATCTTGGGAACTTCATTTTCTCTACAATTTTTACATTGTAACCGGCTTTATTTACAATAGAAGCAGCAACCGTTCCTGCCGGCCCTGCGCCAATTACGAGCACATCTACCTGTTCTGTTTTCATAATTTTTAAAGCTTGCAATTTTTGTTAGTTATTTTAATTAGTGAGAATGATGATTATGCTTTTTTACATTTTAATAAAGTATGGCTTAGTCCGATATTATTTGTTTCATTTACTATTTCAAAACCTGCTTTAAGAATGCACGCTTTAAAAACTGCTGAGTGATACATCTGGCTGTTACCATTTGCCAGCGCCGTAAAATAGATCGAAAGTTGTTGCAGGCAAAATGCCGCGGTATCAAAACGCTGCGTATCCCAGAACGCTTCAAGGATGTAAACATATCCGTTATCATCCAATGACTGGTAGCATCTTTTAAGAATGGAAACAATTTCCTCTTCGGAAAAGCAGTCAAGAAACTGGCTCATCCATATAGCATCAAAGCCTCTTGGGAAAGGCTGTTGTTCATCCAAAATATTTACAGGATAAAAAGAAACTCTTTCGCCAAGACCAAGTTGCTCTATTCTTTCTTTTGCCATCTCCAGTTGCTGCGGCAGATCCATGATAGTAATACTTACATCTTTATTATACCTGGTGCTTGCTATTGCCCATTTACCGGTGTTGCCGCCAATATCCAGTAATTTTTTTATGTTATTGGTATCGTATATATGCGGCAATGTTTGAGGAAAAGCTGTGTCTGAAAAAAAGTGGTCGAAGGCAAACCAGCTTTTCTGAACATGAGGCGGCAGTTGGGAAAGCCCTTCATAAATAGTTGTCCAGTCGCCTAATTCCTTTAAACCTTCCGGCTTACCGGTTTCAATACTTTTGTCCAGATTAAAAAGGCCTTTGTAACAAACGTCGTGAACAAAATCCATATTCACATTGGTTAGCGTATCATGCAAAACAAAATAGCCTGCTTTGGCGATTTTATAGGTGTTATTATTAAAAATCACCAGCCCGATACCCAGGCCCGATTCCAATAAAACACGTACACCGTAATGTGGCAATCGTACTTTTTCTGCTATCGCTTCAAGCGTCAGCCCTTCTGTACCACTACTTTCTATTGCTTTTAATATGCCCGAATTTCTAAGTGTTCTTGCAACCTGGAAAACAACGGGACCAAATGCAATAAACTGCGCTAAACCCTTTGCCTCCAAAGCTGTCCTGGTGTCAGTAGAAAAAAGACTCATTTATAAATGACAGTTATTAAATTTTACGAATTGATGTTAAGAAATGTTTATACAATTTTGATACCTCTGCATGAACAATCGAAGTAATGCTATTTCAGAAATTCACTTCAATTATCGGGCATATAACCATACGTATGCTAAAATTTTTTGATTTTTTTTTACCGATGGGTTTTGTCAATAACATTCATTTTTGTTTTCCACTTTTCAAAAAAATCAGGATTGGTTAATTGAAGTAAATGGGTATTGCGATCTAAAAATACCTGCACGGAAGACCCCGTAGCCACTAATTGGTTGGCATCTGCATTGTACAGGTGGTAATTGAATTTAAGTTTAGCAGCTTCACATGGCTCATACTGTGCTTCAACAATCATTTTCTCACCGTAACGAAGCGAACGTTTATAATTACATTGCACATTCACCACAGGCACAATGAACCCATTGTTATAAAAATCGAGATACCCTATGCCGTATTTATTTCCAAATGCTTCCCTGGCATCTTCAAAATACCTGATGTAATGACCGTGCCAAACCATGCCCAGGGGATCTGCTTCATTGAACCGCACGTTGACCATTACCTTTTCCGACAATAAATTGTTCATTATTTTTTCAGCGGGATAATATTATTTTATCCCCGCAAATTAAACTGCAAAATTTCTATAAATACGCAGATACGGGTATATATTTATCAACTATTACTCTTTTGCCATTCTTTATATTTGGAATCATGAATATCATCTATCGCTTCGTAAATTGATTTCGCCCAATAATTTCTCAGCCCGAAACCTCCGCATTTTTCGCTAACTCTTTCCGTATGTAATACCTTACTTGTAGCCATATCTACGAAAGTGAGATATATAGAGCCCCGCTCATTTTTTTTGCTCATTGATTCCATAATGAATAAAAGACCAATTCCTTTTTTGTCGCCAAAATTGTACCCTTTGACAATTCCATTTATGTCAGCGTCAGTTAAATGTTTTTCATCTGCGACATCGGTGGAAATAATTTTCTCAGCGCTGATAGTTTTATTTTTTTCCGTTACAAAACTTAGCTCTGAAGGAACAGTAGATCTGTGAAGTGCACCGGCCACGTCGTATTTTTTCGGTTCATTTAAAACAAGCTGGTTAATACCGCTGAATTGCCTGTCGACAAGATCGGTAACTTCGGCGTCGGTGTGGCCAATTACTTTAACGTTGGTAAAGTCAATGCCTAACCAAGTAATAGTGGTTTCCGGATTGAAGACATCTTTAAATGTTTGCGCAAAAACACTGTTGATGCAAAGACATAAAATAACAATAAGCGCTTTGGTTTTGTGTCTGTGTTTCATAATAAGGAAATTTAATTTGAGGTAAAAATTTTCATATTACAGGTAGAGATATTTTTTTTATTACACATAATCTTTCCGCTGATAATTACTACATTAAAAATCACATTCTCTATAAAAATTTCAGTTGTTATTTCATCATTCAATTTTGGCAAACTGAATACTTCAAAATTTTGAACAGCAGCAAGATAACCTAAAGGCGCCGGCTTATCTTCGTCGAGCGATATATATCCTATCCTGGCAGCAGCGGTTTGAGCAATATTTTCAATAAGAGCAGCTTCAGCTAAAAATCCATCCTTTAAAAATAGATTTTTTTCGGAAACTTTAAATGCGCTGGCAGCTCCTTTTTCATTTGCCATCAATAATTCGTCGATCATTACGAACGGAGGCCTTTGCGGAATTAATGATAAAATATCGTGTTGTATCATCGTATTATCCTGAAGTTTTACCGTTGCCAGAAATCATAATAATTAAACCACTGCTCAGGGTAAGCCTTTACTTTGGTTTCCATCTCCTTTGTAAAATCGCCCAGCATTTGTGAAATAACTTCTTCTTTATCATATGCCGTGTAATCTTTTACACCGGTTGAGAAAAAATGGTAATGAAATGTATTTTCTTTCATGGCAAACACATAAGCAACCGGAACTTTAAATTTTGCGGCCAGCAAGAAAGGGCCTAAAGGAAAATATGCCGGTTCACCTAAAAAATTATGGGAAATCGTTTTATTGCCCTCTACGAACCTGTCGGCGTGCATGCAAACCAATTCGTTATTTTTCAACGCGTCAGCGATCTCAAAAATATGCGAAAGATCATTTTTTATTACGATGATGTTGGCTGTATTCTTACCTGTTATTGTTTTAAGGTACTCTTTTATTTTCTGATGTTCGCCATCAAACATCACAATGTTAATGCGGGTGTTCAATCTTTTCAATAAATAACCTGCAATCTCCCAGTTCCCGATGTGCGCGCTCAAAAGCAGCCCCCCTTTTTTTAAGCTGGTGATTGTTCTAAGGTTTTCTTCGCCATCGAAATTGAAAGTATATTTATTACCTGAACCGGTCATTATGGCCACCTTATCAATAAGCGATTGACCAAGCGAATAATAATTTCTGTATAATTTATACAGGGATACCCCACCGTTGTAGTTTAGTTTCCGGCGATAAAAATTAAAAATAATTTTTGATGACCTGTATGAAAAAAGAAAATAATAAAATGCCACCATGCTTAATAGCAGGTAAGCAGTTCGCACACCCAATTTTTTTATTACAGTTACAAAAATGCTGTACCCTAAAGCGGAGCCTTTAGACTTGCCTTGCCAGGACGGCATTATACAACTTCTTTTAAATTTATACGTGAAATGATATAGTCGTAAAAATCACTGAAAGTAGAAATATTGGCAAAGTCTCCCGGTTTAACTTTAAAAGAGAAATTATTTTCAATTACGACTACGAGGTCTATATAATCGAGGCTATCTAAATCAAGCGTTTCTTTTAGGTTCGCTCCCGGAATGATCCTCTCAGGATCCACCTCAAATTCCTCAGCAAGAAAATTGTTAATTTTCAATACTATTTCTTCATAACTTTTCATTCGCAGTAAAGGTTTAGTATTTTTTTACAATAATGGATGAATTCGTTCCTCCAAACCCAAAGGAGTTGCTCAAAAATACGTTTATATTTTTTTCCTGCGTAGTTTTTACAATATTTATTCGCGCAGAATCCTCATCGGGGTTTTCAAAATTGATGTTGGGAGCAATAAAAGAATTACGCATCATGAGCATGGAATATACAACCTCACTGGCGCCTGCCATCCAGCATTCGTGCCCGGTCATTGATTTGGTTGAACTTACACATGGTTTTTTATCTTTAAAAACTTCATGTATAGCTTTTGCCTCGCTTGCATCTCCGGCCGGCGTGGAAGTTGCATGTGCATTGATATAGTCTATGTCACCGGCTGTTAGACCTGCATCTTTCAATGCCATTTGTAAAGAGCGCGCAGGTCCGTTAACTGTTGGGTTTGAAATATGTTCTCCGTTTGACGAAAATCCATATCCGATAACCTCTCCCAAAATGGTTGCACCTCTTTTCTGTGCAGACTCAAGGCTTTCCAAAATAACTGTTGCAGCGCCACCACTGGGAACAAGACCATCGCGGCTGCGATCGAAAGGTCTTGACGCTTTCACCGGCTCTGATTCAAAAGTTGAAAAGGCAGCGAGTGCGTCAAAATTACCCATAGAAAGATGGTTTATTTCCTGTGCACCGCCAGTGATAATGCAATCCTGTAATCCGGTTTTTATAAAAAGATAGGCGAGACCAATAGCATGAGATCCGCTTGCACAGGCTGCGCTAACTGTAAAATTGATTCCTTTTAATTTGAAAATAGTCGAAAGATTCATGGTAACGGTTGAGTTCATTGTTTTAAAAACAGCAGCCGAACCTATCATCGTGGTGTCTTTTTTCTCTCGCAGTATATCAGTGGACTCAATTACCGGCTGCGCCGAGCTATCGTTACCAAATAAAATCCCTATTTCATTTTCATGCATATAGCCCTCATCCAACCGGGCATTTTTAAGGGCTTCCAAAGTAGCAACATAAGCATACTCACCCTGCTCAGGCAGCATTATTCTTGATCTCCGGTCAAGCAATTCTTTTAAATTGGGTTTGTTTACCCAACCGGTAAGCCCTGAACGATAGCCGAACTCTTTTCGTACCGGGTCAAGCACAATGCCTGATCTGCCCTGGTATAATGAATCCCTAACTTCCTCCAGGTTTTTTCCGATACAGGAGTAAACACCCAAACCTGTTATTACTACTCTGCTCATTATATGCTTAATCTTTATTCAATGTCTTTCAAAAAAAATGATATGCTGTGAGTGGTGAGTAGTCAGTGGTGAGTAAAGGCCGACACTCACAACTCACCATTCATCACTCACGTATATAACCCTCCGTTTACAGATATCACTTCGCCTGTAATGTAACCTGCCTGTGGTGCAGCTAAAAACCCTGCAGCAAAAGCAACTTCTTCCGGTTCTCCAAAACGGTTTACAGGAATTAAAGACTTTAACTGGCTTTCATCAAGGTCCTGCGTCATATCAGTTTTGATGAATCCCGGGGCAATAGCATTCACCGTTATATTTCTTTTGCCAACTTCCTGGGCCAATGCTTTGGTGGCGCCGATGATACCGGCTTTGGCAGCAGAATAATTAACCTGCCCGGGCATTCCCTTTATACCTGAAAGAGATACAATATTGATAATTCTCCCATATCTTTTTGGCAACATGCTGTTCAATACCACACGCGTTACATAAAAAAAACCGTCAAGGCTGGTTGTTACAACATTCTCCCACTGGCTGTCATTCATCCAGAACATCAAAGCATCATCCCTTATTCCGGCGTTGTTTACCAGCACTTCAATAGCTTTATCACCGTTTTGTTCTATCCATCCGCCAAGTACATTCTTTATGGCGTCTTTATCTGCCACATCAAATTGTAATAACTCTCCGGAAGCGCCGCCTTTTTGCTGTACCAGGTCCAGCGTTTTTTCTGCCTCTTCCTTGTTGCTTTTGTAATTTACAAGGATATAATAACCCATTTCTGCCAGCTTAAGACAAACAGCCCGTCCTATGCCTCGTGAACCACCTGTAACCAATGCAGATTTCATCTGTTAGTAACTATAAATTTATTTTTTGAGATCTTTTTACGTCGTTAATGGAGCTGACCGGCAAAGATTCGTTTAAAAGACCTAAAACATCTGATTTTTCAAAATAGCTTTTTACCTTTTCAAGAGCTTTATATTTTGGCATATCCTCTACAAACTTTGGAAATATTTTTCTTATTGCGCTATAAACAGCATTCGTTTTTGAAGACAACTGATCTGAGCAATTGATATAATCCACCGCCTGCAACACCGTCATCATCTGGATCGCCAACACCTCAAAAGAATTATCAATCACTTTTTTTGCCAGTAAAGCAGCATTGGCCCCCATGCTTACCATATCCTGGTTGTCGTTATTGTTGGGTATGCTGTGTATATACACAGGGAAAGATAAACTCTGATTTTCTGCAACCGTAGAAGTAGCTGTAAACTGCATCCCCTGCATCCCGAAATTAAAACCAAGCACACCCAGGTTAACGAATGGTGGAAACTTCGCATTAAGCTTATCGTTCAGCAGATAGTTAAGCTGGCGCTCACTCAACATGGATAATTTGGTAATGGCAATCTTCAGTTTGTCCATTTCCAGTGAAACGTAGTCGCCGTGAAAATTACCGCCATGAAAAATATTATGGTTTTTATGATCTATAACCGGGTTATCATTTACTGAATTCAGCTCATTGGTCACTACTTTCTGTGCATATTCAATGGTATCGTAAACAGGGCCTAATATCTGGGTAACACAACGCAATGAATAATATTCCTGTACCTTATCTTCAAAAATCTCCTGTTGCTTTACATCATCTGACTCGTACAGATGCTCTGAACGGCTACGGATAAGCTTACTGTCTTTTAAAACAATGCGTAAGGCGGAAGCGATCCAATTCTGGCCTTCATGCGGTTTTACAGCATTGAGCTCATGAGAGAAATGATCTGAATAAGCCTCCACCACTTCATTGGTGAGGGCAGAAAGCATAACCATCCAATGCAATAATTTTTTTGCCTGAATGATGTTGATCATGCCAATTCCGGTCATGGCTGAAGTTCCGTTCAATATGGCCAATCCTTCCCTGATATGAATAGAAAGGGGTTTGATATTAAAGCGGTTGAAAATTTCACCGGAAGAATGTACCTCATTTTTATAATACACCTCGCCCTCGCCGATTAATGCTAATGCCAGATGAGCAAGCTGAACCAGGTCGCCACTGGCGCCAACACCTCCATGCTCATAAATACACGGAATAATATTTTTATTAATAAGGGTTTTAAGCAGCTCAACTGCTTCTGTGTGAATACCGGAATAACCCTGCATCAGGCTGTTTAAGCGTGCAATCATAACTGCCTTTGAAAGGAGGGGAGAAAGCAAATTCCCGCTGCCCGAACAATGGCTTCTTATTAGATTATATTGAAGTTGGAGAGTTTTGTCTTCACTCACCCGGTACTGCGCCATCGGGCCAAAACCGGTATTAATACCGTAAATAACTTTTTCGCTTGAAAATTGTTTCAAAAATTCAAAATTCTTGTCAACTTTTTCAAGGGCTTTCGCATTCAGCTCCACCTTGCTTTCTTCAAAGATAATTTTCGAAAAATCTTCCAAAGAAAGCTCTCTTCCACCAATATCTGTCATGTCAATATGTAGTTTGGATTTAATGTGTGGGGCAAAACAAATAAAATATAAGCAAGATGGCAAATTTTTTTGAAGGGGCTTGCAGGTTCCTGCATTTTGTTTAACGTGCTCAAATACATTGTAATATGAGGAAACCTGATAAAGCCCTCAAAGCTTTACCCGGTTTACCTGTTATGAACCCTATCCATCTTTCTTTTCTACAATTACAACTGCGCTGGCCATTGATCTTGTGTGAGAAATAGAAACATGAAAAGCGGTGAAATCCATGGCCGAAATGATCGCTGCCGTTTCACCAACAAAATTTAGATAGGGTTTGCCTTTTTCATCATTCAGCACTTCGGCTTCATAAATATTGGTGCCATCAAGCCAGCCGGTGCCCAGTGCTTTGGCAAGCGCTTCTTTTACGGCAAGCCTTGCTGCGTAATGCTCATATTTATGCGCTTTACTTTCACAATAGTGTATTTCATTTTTTGAAAACACCAGCTCCCTGAAACCATTTTCCTTTTCAATTTTTGCAGCTATGCGTTCCACTTCGATAATATCTGTTCCGATCCCGGCTATCATATTATGATGGTAATTTTTTATGACAAACTTCTATCTGCTTTTTGATGTGGTCTTCTTCAGGCTTGGTGGCAATCACTTTTGTAAGCGCTTCCTGGTAATAACCCAATGCTTTTTGCCATTCTTCTTTGTTGTACCAGTAATCACCTGCCAATACATACGCATGATAATAATCCGGATTGGCTGCGATCATGCTGTCGGTATTGATCTCTTTGCCATCAGATAAAAGATGGGTGTACTGCCTGTATCGCTCAAAGTTTTTAAATTCCGGCGTTTGTAAAAAATTATCTGCAGGAATGGTTGAAGCGCTGTCATAAATTTCTTCGTCTTTTGTCAATCCTTTTAATGAAAAGACTTTATTCAGGTCGTAACACACAAATTCCCCTAATGCCCAGGGCGAGGTAGATACCCAGACTTTTAATTTTTCAGGCTCAAAAACAATGGTATGATGCGCGACAAACTGGTTGAGCGTTTTCTCATTACCCAAACCAATGTTTTTATTATCGAGCCCTTCATGGTCCCGTAAAATAGAAATTGTTTTAGCCACCGTGTTTTCACCGTTCTGTTGCATCAATTGCGACAAACGCTGGTAGCGATAAGGCGAAGCATTTTCATTCTTCTGAACGATATTAGCTTCTGAATTTTCCAACTCCTTGCTTTGAAAATGATTTGCGCACAAAATATAGTTCCGCTGCGGGTCATACACGGCAATTGTATCGGGTGTCTTTTCAATGATCACTGCTTTTTTATCTTCCGCAGAGCCAATTAAAAAAGATTCGGAAACAAACATTTTTCGTTTACGGGCAATGGCAAGTGCCTGGTTGATGTTTTCGGCATACTGAAGAATTTCCCTTGCTACCAGTGAAACCGGAGTTGCGGATGCTGTAGGTATTTTTGATTTATCTGCATTAATGGTAACACTCAACCCTTTATCATTCATGCCTGAAACAACGCCGATAAATCCACCCCAGTTGACAGACATGAATTTGTGCCCTTGCGAGGGATTGCAAAACAGGATGATCTTATTTTTTGCGAAATCATCATTCACATAAAAATCAAAATTGCGGCCAATGATCATAGTACTGTCCTCACTCATGGCGCCCCATGTTCCAAAAGAAGTACAACCCACCAATGCCATATTTTGCAGAGCATGGCCGATATCATGTGCTGCATGATAATTCAACAACCGCTGGTAATTAGTGCCTATATAATCATATTTATCGGAAGCTGACTGTGATACGCCGTAAATTTCCTGTTTGTATTCTTTTGTTATGTGATCAGGAAGATTGCGGTTGAACCATCCAATTAAATATTTTAAAAAGTGTTGATAGAATGATGAGGGCACCATTTGGTTCAATTTTTCAGCGAAATAATCTTCCTGGCTCACCACCAATTCCCTGCTGAGTTTCCCGTTAATAACGCCTCGTTCGAATGGATTGCCTTCAATATACATTTCGTATAACCCGGACTTGCTTTTACGCAGCCAGTTATTTTTTAAAGTATAAAAGCTGCTGTCATGCTGCGTTCTTTGCAATTGTTCAGCGCTTGTATCTTTTATTTTGGGGGGTTGTATATTCGATACCCAAATAAGATAAACAGCCAGTAAAAACAACAACAGGCAAATCGCACCAACCACACGCAAAACCCTTCTTACAAACCTGTTTGTTTTAAGCATCTTTTATTTTTTTTATTATTTCCTTGTTACCAACTAAGGCTGTTACTGTAACGATGCTACTTATTGCTGCGCCCAATATACCATGAAGATGAAGATTTTGCCCGGTAAGGTACAGGTTGGGTAATTTAGTTCGCGGAGATATGAAAGTCTTGAAAGGTTCCTTGTAATCTTTTGCAATACCATATATTGAGCCATTATCATTACCTATATAATCTCTTAAAGAAAGTGGCGTGGCTGTATAATAAGAGTGAATGCAATCTTTAAGCGCCGGAAATCTTTCACATACCGTGTCAATTAACTTTTCTGCTTTTTGCTGCTTGAATGTTTCATAAGAAGCGCCCCTGCTTTTTTCAGATGAAACTGTATTAAAAGTATCTTTCCATTCCTGCACATCCTCGTAAAGCATGTGAGCAAAAATGGTAAAGCCATCGGCATATTCTTTATTCTTTGATGAAGCCGACAGAAAAATAGCATATCCTAAGGGCCAACTATCTTCCGTATAATCTGTCTGGTTCCATAAAGTGCCTTCTTTGTGATAATAATAATTATGCGAATGATACCTGAATGAATTTTTCTTTAAGACAATATTTACGACGAAGCAGGAGGTAGTGTCTTTTAAACCTGATATGCGGTTGCGGTAAGATCGTTTGAGCAAATTTGTTTCAGTTAACTCAATCGTTTTCGCAGGATGAAGGTTGGAAATAAAATGTTTGCCATAAAGCTTAGTGCCGTCCTTCAAACATACATAAGACACTTTTCCATTTTCCTCTATAATTTTTGTCACTTCCGTGTTACGCATAATAATCCCGCCCCGGTTCCGGATGTTTTTTGCCATTAACCTTGCAATTTGCGAGCCGCCATCTACACACTTCCATGAACTTTGTATATAACTGTTCAAAATAAGCGCATGTACATAAAAAGGCGTTTCGTCTGCTATGCCTGCATATAAAAAATTATTGCCTGCAAGCACAGCCTGCAATTTTTCGTTGGTAGTGAGCGATTCTATAAAGGTTTTGGTGTCAATATCCAGCACGCTCTGCTTATCTTCATATGTGCCTTTTTCATCAAGATTGTATAAAGGGAATTTGCTGCATACTTCCTGCATTTTATCACAATACGCAACTATCGCCTTTTCTTCCCCGGGAAAATATTCTATAAGCGTTTTCTTAAAGTTATCATAGCCCTGGGCAAATGGATATTCCTCGGCATCGTTGCTCATAATGATCTTATCAAAAGCATCTTCATCCATGCGCTCCAGTTTCAGCTTATCCATTATACCGAGATATTTAAATATCTGGTAAAGGTTTTGCCCTTTTTCCAACCCGCCCATATAATGTACACCTGAATCGAAAATCACTTTATCCCTCACATAGGTTTGCAGGCACCCGCCGATCTGCTTATTCTTTTCAATTATGCAAACACTATATCCTTCCCTGGAAAGCAAGTCTCCACATACAAGTCCTCCCATACCACTCCCTATTATTATAATATCAAAATCATTCATCGCTGGCATTCACTGTAATTTTATGATCGCTGTTCAGCAAAATAGCGTCATTTCTTTTCAAAATATAGATAATGTTCGACGTGTATTTTGAATTGTCGATTTGAACACAATTCATCTTATTTTCGGCTGCAATGTCTTTAACCAGTTTTTCTGAAAAAAAGCTAAGCCCTTTACCGGAAGTTTTATTAAAGCCAATCAGTTTTGTTGAAAAAAACTCCGTCATCCTTGTATAAAAATGACGCTGTTTTAAATCTGCATTTGCATCGCGTATTAAAAGAATGCCATCCTGGTTTAAGTTGTTGCAACATTTTTTAATGAGTTTTTTCTGTGCATTTGCGTCAAGATAATGCAGCATGTCAGACATAATAACCGCATCATACTTATTATCAAAGGTGAAATCCTGAGCATCGGTTGCTATGAAATTTATATTTTCATCTTTACTAAAACAGTTATTGGCCACCCGTATTTTTTCTTCGTCATAATCAATGCCCGTTATTGTACAATGTGGCGACGCAAAATATAAAGCGTAATCCATAAATCCGTAGCCGCAACCAATATCAAGTATCTTTCCCTGTTTTGGTATCAAAGAATGAATCAGTTCATAATTTTTCTCCAGCTTTAATTTCACCCGCAGGTACCATTCCAGCACAGGCCCTTTATAAATATAGTTGTAGATAAGCTGTTGCCTGAAATAAGCGGGCTTATGGTGTTGAACCTTTGATTGTTCAAACGTTTTTTTAAAATAACGGCTGATGTTTTTTGCTTTTTCAGTATAGTTATTTCCAAAACTTGTGTCGTTGGGTTTTATTCTTTCCAAAAAATCAAGTGTAATAGTTCCGTCTTTCAGGAAAAAATCATGCTTTGTTAAAGTGTAACCGCTGCCATCAATAACGACAGGCAAAATATCTACGTTTAATTTTTCAGCCAGATAAAATGCACCTTTATGAAACCTTTTTATGTTGCCATCCACTGACCTGGTACCTTCAGGAAAGATCACAACCGAGTAGCCATTTTTGATCCTTTCATGCAAAAGGTCAATACTATTCTCAACACCGTTGGCAACAGGATAATAATCTGCCAGTCTTATCGCGATCCCAAAAACCGGCGACTTCCAAACCCACCTGTTTGTAAGCAGTATAAGCTTAGGGTTAAGCATTACAGTGAATAATATATCAAGAAACGACTGGTGATTACAAATGATAACAGCGGGTTTTGAAAAATCTTCATGATGAGGATTAATAATTTTCTTTTTAACATTTCCCATTATATATACCAACGACCAGACAAATTTTGAAAGTAGGAAATGATATATAAGTTTTCCTTTTTCTTTATTGAACGGATATAGTTTTACAAATACAAAGCCTGTAAGCGTGACTAAAATACTTCCTGCGAAGAAATAACTGAATGCAAATATTGTTTTTACAAAACTCCATAGAGTCCAGGGAATTTGTTTCTTTTTTACCCGGTTAGCAATTAGAATATTAAACAAAAAAGGTATCAACACCTGGGATATCAATGCTACGCATACAATACCTGTAACAGAAATAAATGCAATTGATCTTAAGGCGGGATGTTTTGCAAAAATCAAGATGCCCAGGCCCGCAGTGGTTGTGATGGCAGAAAGGAAAATAGATGCCTTAAATGACGACAGATTTTTTTTACCGGTCTTATATTGCTGCAGCAGGCCATCCATAATAAAGATGCTGTAGTCATCACCGAGACCGAAAATAAGTGCAGATACAATAATGTTAATGATATTGAATTCAGTTCCGGTTATGGCCATAATGCCCAGTATCCATATCCATGAAACAAGCATGGGGATAAATGCAACCAAAGCGAGCTCTATCCTTCCATAAGTTATAAGCAACACAATAAGCACGAGCAAGGATGACATTATGGTAATCCTGTTGAAATCGGCGTTAATGATGCTTGCAAACTTATCTGCGAGCAATTGTTTATCGAGAACAGTTATAGCGGGATCATTCCCGAATGTTTCATAGATAAGTGGTTTATCTTCTGGTGCTACTTTTAAAAGCGTTACAACATTTGTCAAGCCCGGTTTTTCAGTGATGTAATCATCTAAAAATGTCTTTCTTATTTCAGTTAATTCTGAAGATTCGACCGTATTGTATTGCTTGTTTAAAAGTGTTTTGAAATTATCAAATGCATTATCGGAGAACTTAAGTGTTTTGCCTTCATCTGCCAGCGTTTTCAGCACACGCTGCTTTTTTTCAGATGTCCAGTAAGTATTCCATAAGGTTATTCTTTTTTGCTGGAGCGAATCCGAAATAATGAGGGACGAAACGCCTGAATATTTCTTAATGATTTCCTTTTGTTGAAGCGAATCAATAACGGCAGTAAGCTTTTCATTATTCACCAATGCTTCATTCAAATTTTTTCCTTCTGATACAACATACACAGACCGTAAGGAAAATTGATTAATTGCATCCAGTTTTGCTTCAGCCTGTTTTAAATCATCAGACATATAATTAACCTGCGTCATGTCTGATTCAAATTGCACATCGCCGGCTTTAAAAGCAAATACAATGGTAAGAACGCCGATAACAATTAAAAATATTTTATTACGTTCAGGATGATAAGTAGCGATCTTGTCTATAAATGAATGCTCCGGTTCTGTATCTGCCTGCTGTATTTTTTTTGTTTGAATGAAATGCGGCAAAAAAATCAGTGAGCAAAGCGCAGCGCCGATCAAACTGAAAGCAGCAAACAATCCAAGGTCTTTTAATATTTCAGACTGAACAAATTCAAGGCATAAAAAACCGCCGATGGTTGTAAAGCCGCCTATCGTTAATGGAAAGGAAAGATCCTTTATTACTTCTTCTATCTTGCGCGTATGACGGTAATGATTAAATACATGTAATGAATAATTCACAGCAATGCCCAGGATAACAGAACCTGTTCCTAACGCGATAACAGAGATTGTTCCTTTTATGAAATAAATTACCGCAAGAGAAAAAAGCGCACCATATATAACCGGCAGAAGAATAAGTAGCGGCGCAGATTTTTTTCTGAAATAAAAGCCTATGAAAAAAATAAGGAACAGAACTGTTATGCCTTGTGTGTATAAAGTATCTTTTCTTAACTGTTGACCATTACCGGCTGCTACCGCAGCAGCACCGAAATAAGATACATCAAAATTGCTATAGTTTTTTTGAGTAAGGTTTTGGATGATATCATCAAGTCCTTTTAAAAATTTTTCATTCTCGCCGGTGTTGGTCGAAGGATATGCAGGCGTAATAAAGATCAGCAGGTGCCTTTCATCTTTTGTAACCACATAGTTGTTGTAAAGCTGGTAATTTTCGTCGTATTGGAGATGCTGTATTTTTTTTAAGCCAATAAAGGAAATGCCGACAGGATCATTGCTGATCATATTTTTTAATGCCAGGCCGGCAGGCGAAACAAGCGTTCTAAAATTCTGTTCAAGCGTTTGCTTTATTGTTTGCGGCGCAATCAGGCTGTCGATAGTTGCGTAGTCATTTTCATCAAGATAAACCGGGAGATTATTGTTAATGGTCTTAAACAATGAAAGCGCTATATCATCGTCTGCCTTATAATTTATTTTGCTGATGTATGGACTTAATTGTTCATTGATATTAGCAACGAGCGTATCCGTAAAGTTTGTTAAGCTGTCAGGTTGTACCGCAGCAGTGTCTTTCAGCGAAACAGTTATAACCAGTTTGTCGGCAAATTTTGAATTCTGAAAAACATCGTTCAGCTTTTGTATGCTTTTATCATGTGGCAAGATCTTCGAAATATCTTCTTCAAGGTGAATGCGTGATGCAAAAAAAGCCATCACGGCAAAACTTAGGACAAATGAAGCAAAAAGCACCAGCCGGTGATCTTTGAAATAATAATATATCCGGGTAAACAATTTTTCCATTCCTTATTAAAACTTACAGGGCAGGGGCGTGTTTTCTTTTAAAAATTTTTAGTACGATAAAAGTAATCAAGCCAAAGGCTATTGCCGCAATTATAGCAAGTGTAATGCTTCCATAAACATATTGTTGAAGATTTTGGGTAATGGCTGCAAGGTTTATATTATTACTGAGGTGCATATCTACAGCGCCATTGTGTACCCATATGCTTCCTATTTTATAACTTAAAAAAATGATCAGCGGTATCATGGGCGGTATGCTGATGTTGGCCGCAATAATAACCAGTGGTTTATTAAGCCTTAACAGGATTGACAAAAATATGGCAGTCACCAATTGAAAACCCCAGATGGGAACAATGCCCATAAAAACGCCAAACGCTACGGAAATTGCTTTTAAACTATCCGTTTCAGTCGGATTAAAAAAATGCTCCCGTATAACATAGCGCCACTGTTCTTTTTTGAAAATATTTCTTAAAAAATCCCGGGGCTTTATATACAGGAAGGTAATAAGAACCAGTATGGTATTAAGAATGCTTACCCTGGTAAAATCCTGGAATGGCCTGAAATGAGAAACTCTCGTTTCTTTCGGCGCATAATATACAGATACAGGAACAGATTCGATTTTAATGCCCTTCCACGCGCTCCGCACTAATACTTCGATTTCAAATTCATATTTGCGTGTAAAAAATTTCATTGTTCGCAATGGTTGCAATGGATACAAGCGATAGCCCGATTGTGTGTCGGGCACTGCAACGCCCGTTTCTACTTTAAACCAGAAGTTGGAGAACTTGTGGCCAAAACTGCTTTTACCGGGCACTGAATCCTGGTTCATATCCCTGGCGCCAATTATAATAGCATCTCCCGTTACTTCAAGCTTATCAATGAATGCAGGAATATCTTTTACAAAATGTTGCCCGTCTGAATCAATGGTAATGGCATAATCGTATCCAAGTTCCGTTGCACGCGCCAGCCCTTTTCTTAATGCCCAGCCTTTGCCTGTATTTTTTTCATAGCTGATTTTATGAATATCGGGAAATGAGGCCAGCACTTGTTCCGTTTCATCAACAGAGCCGTCATTTACTACAATTATATGTGAAGTGAATGCAGATACGCCGGAAATTATATGGCCAAGAGTTTTAGCATTGTTGTAGGTTGGAACAATAACACAAACACGATGTATGTCAATCTTTTCACTATAATCCTGCGCCACATCCATAAATAGTGTTTTGGAATTTAGAGACTGCAAAAATAATGTTTTGGAGTATTCGTAAAGCAGTTATGACCGCCCCGCTCATGACGATCCGTTACAACTAAATGTTCACCCTTTTAATTTTTTATGCCAGAAGTAATAGGACAGGACACCCGTTCCTATCCATACCAGCATGGTAAGCATCATAGGATCAAACTTCCCTGAAGATGCAACCCCCGAATAAACAGCGCCGGTCAGGTCAAAAAATAATCCTGCATACGCCCATTCCTTCACTGTTTTATTTAAGCCGGGTATTAAGATGGCAACAGAGCCAATTAGTTTCGCAACGCTGATAAATTGTATAAAATATATGGGATAACCCATGTAGTCATGTAAAATCTTTATAGTTTCCGGCGAAGGCTGAACTCCGCCTACCGAAGAAAAGATCATAAGACCTGCAAAGATGATGGTGAATATCCAGTAATTGATGTTGATGCTTTTCGTGGTCATACTGTTATCGTTTTGTACTAAATAATTTTCCTAATAAAATTAAAGGCTTCTTCTATTCATTATCTATTTTTTTTTACATAACCAGGTTTACTGTTTGTCATATAAATTTTTCATTTTTGAACTTTTAACCCCAGTCCTATCTTTTTTTTCTCCCGAACTTAGCCTCTTAAAATTCTTTAACATGTCAGGTATTAAAGTGATCATCACCGGCGCTACCGGAATGGTAGGAGAGGGTGTGTTGTTTGAATGTTTGCAAAATGAAGCGGTAGGTGAGGTGCTGATCGTCAACCGCAGGCATTACGAGTTTCAACATCCCAAGCTAAAAGAATTACTTGTTCCTGATTTTTTCAAGCTCAATGAATATGCAGGTAAAATACAGAATCATGAAGCCTGTTTCTTTTGCGCCGGTGTTACCTCCATTGGTAAGAAAGAACCTGAATACACCAGGCTCACTTATGATACCACTTTGGCTTTTGCAAAGGCGTTATTGAACATAAACGGTAACATGGTATTTACCTATGTATCGGGCAGCGGCACAGACAGTACAGAAAAAGGAAGACTGATGTGGGCCCGTGTAAAAGGTAAAACAGAAAATGATCTTGCTAAACTGGGCTTTAAAGCGGAATATAATTTTCGTCCCGGTGTTATGTTACCCTTTAATGGCCAGAAAAACTGGAAGAGCGGTTATAAGTTTATTGCTAAGGCGATACAACTGTTTTCTGCTAAAAATGTTTTAACCATGCAAGAAGTGGGAAAAGCGATGATCAATTGCGTAACGATAGGGTATGATAAAAATGTTTTGGAGATAAGCGATATAAAAAGGCTTGCGCAGATAAATCACTCTTAAGAAGGCAATGTTGCGGCTATACCTGCAAAGAGAAATGACTTATAGTTTACCTGTCTAAGCCACAAACAATTCACGTATCAAAAAAACACAATGCACTTAAAAAAAATTCTACGACTGTATGGATAGATCCTGCAACAGGAAAAACTGAGCCTGCCACTGCAATTCGTAGACAGGAAGGAATCGCTTTTACGCCGCCGGATCGGACAGATGCACGGCTATTGCTCAAAGCAAACGGAAAATGAATAGGCATTCACAATACGGCTTTGTTCTTTATCTTCAACTTTATCGTTTAATAAAAATGCTTGCATGGCAAGCAGGTTGCTAACATGGCGCCACATAAAAAATACCGGTAGAAATTTATTATGATAGCACTAAGAGACGCATGCCCGGAAGACTGCAAAACCATCGCAAAATTGCATGCCGACAGTTGGAGAAAATATTACAGGGGAATGTACAGCGATAAATTCTTAGACAATGATGTTTATCAAAACAGGCTGGATGTGTGGCATCAACGGCTCAGTGCACCCGCATTGAATCAGCAGGTTATTATTGCATCTGATGGAGAGAATATTTCAGGCTTTGCCTGCATTTACGTTAATGATGACCCGTTGTTTGGAACACTGCTGGATAATTTGCATGTTACTTCGTCTATACAAAGATCAGGCATTGGTACCATGCTGATAAAAGAAGCAGCACGGCGGAGTTATGAAAGAAAAGAGCATTCAAAATTTTATTTGTGGGTTTTCGAATTAAATGCAAATGCGCGCAGGTTTTATGAAAATCTTGGAGCAGTCAACTATGAAACTGTTGACAAGAAGAACCTTGATGACTTCGTTTCAAAAGCATGCAGGTACACATGGGATAGCTGTTTAACATTAATGCATCAGTAACGTTAAAACACATTTTATATGAAGTTAAGTTATATTGCCACAAGTTATGGCCGGTTATTCATCAACACCGCTTGCAAAAAAGCTTGGTATAAAACCACAGTATACAATGCGTTTGATAAATGCACCGGGTTATTATTTTGAATTGTTTGCCGATATGCCTGATGATGTAAACATTCTGACTGACAAAAAAATAAAAAAGAATTTCATTCACTTATTTGTGAAAAAGCTAAGTGAGCTTGAAAAATACATTTTTGAAATAAAAAATGAAATTGAACAGGATGGGATCATCTGGGTATCCTGGTATAAAAAATCATCTAAGATCCCAACAGATATTACAGAAGATAAGATCCGCGCAATAGCTTTATCCAATGGGCTGGTTGATGTAAAAGTTTGCGCAGTTGACGATGTTTGGTCAGGGCTTAAGCTGGTAATTCCTGTAAAAAGCAGAATTTCAAAAGATATAAATTAATCCGTCAAAATAATTAAAGTATCATCGTAATAAATACCCTTGACAATAAAAAAATAAATACCAAAAGAAAAATTACGCCTTGCGGCATCATATTTGCTGTTCACGGGCTTAACTGATTGAGCTTCGCAACCTGGTTATTCCAGTTGATAAGATTACTGTGTGTACTGCTTTTATTGAATCCTTCTTGCATGTGATGAACTTTTTTGTGGGTGATTGTCATCAAAAAAGCATTGAGGTAATATCAAAGGCGTTTGCTCTTCTCAGTACTAACTACACCTATTGACAGACATCGTTTAAAACAAAAACTAAACATCACCCAAATGAGAAATTTTATCCTGGCAGCAATGTCGTGCCTGCTTGTTATTTCATGCAAGAAAGAAATTAATTCAGAACATTTGGATTCGAAAAATGTATCGCTGGCCATTGCAGGAGGCAAGCGAATTTATTTCACAAACCCGGGCAATTGGGTTAACCAGAATTTTGCATATTCGCCCGGAGATACATTCGTTTTAAAAGCAGGCATTAATTATACCTATTTCAGCATGTCGGGTATTCATGATGTAACCTTTATTAATGAAGGCGGTGTTGTCAAATTACAGAATGGCTTTAATTTCAATAGCTGCTATAATATTCATGTAACAGGTACAGGCGCTAAACAAACTTACGGCTTTGAAATAAGCGGTCATACGCCAGGTGATGTAGCCATTGATATAAACGGGAAGTCAAAAAAAATTACCTGTAACAATATCTATATGCATGATAAGACTTATGGTTTTTGGGTAAAGCAGGAAGTGGCAAATACCTGCGATGTAAGTCTTTACTATCCCAACTGGTACATGGATAGCATCAGCATATACAACTGTAAAATAAAACGTATGAACCAGGAAGGCATGTACCTTGGAAGCAGTGGCCAAAATGCTGACAGGCCAAATGGATGCGGCCAGTATCCTTACCCGATGCGATTGTCAAACATCTCTGTACATGACAATATTGTTGATTCAACCGTTCGCAACGGTATCATGCTTTGCGGCGCAGATAAAGGGAAAAATGAAATTTATAACAACAAAATCACGCGGTGCGGATATGAGAATAGTTACCAGGGTTATGGAATCGTCATCGGCGGAAATGCCTATGCCAATATTCGCCATAACAGAATAAAAAATACACTGTGCGAAGGCGTTTGGGTTTTGGGATGTGGCGCCACACAGGTCATCAATAATAAGATCGACAGCAGTGGTTGGTTAAATGGTAAATATGCCGGTAATATGCATGGGATAGCTTTTGACGCAAGGCCATCTTACCCGTTCACCCTGTCAACTTTTATTATTGGAAATAACACCATCGGTAAACACTCTGATCCGGCAGATATATATATCTATAATACATTTCAAAAGGTGCAGGACAAATATATTTCCGGGTTCAGCACATTAAATCACATTTATAACAATAATAGCGGCACGGCTAAAATTGCCGTGCAAACCGGAATTGTTTACAGTTCAACTCCATAAATTCATTCAGCAATAATGCAATTAATAATAACCTGCGTAGTATAAGCGAGATTTTCATTTAACAATAATCAATAATCTTAATCCGGTAATAATAATTGCTAATTAAATATCTCGTTGCTTAGGTGTTTAAACGCTTCCATCGCACCCATGTATTCGCAGGTTCTAGCGCCGGCCTTGTTGGCATTAGAAATTATACTCCTCCAGTTTTCAAATGAAATAGCGGTAAGATCTTCATGCATCTTGCTTAATTGGTATAATACAGCTCCAACAAAAGCATCACCGGCGCCCGTTGTGTCAACGGCCTTTACATGTATGCTGGGAACAATAACGATTTCCTGGTTAATGCTCAACATCGTTCCGTCTTTGCCGATCGTGATCGCGAAAATGGCATTGGTTTTTTGATTTAAAGCTTTTACAGCATCCGCTAATGTGGCGGCGCCCGTTATCAGTATTGCTTCTTCCTCGCTCAGCTTAAAAAAATTGCAGCTCTCTAAAAAATTCCATGACTGGTCAATGAAAGTTTGCACATTATTTCTAAACAGGAGATGCCGGTAATTCGGGTCGAAGCTGATGAATAAATTTTTCTGCAGTGCCCTTTGCAATAGACCCTGGTAAGCCGCCTGTAAAGGCCCAGGTAAAAATCCGGTGGCAGAACCAAAATGAATAATGGCAAAATCATCCAGGTCTATCGCCTCAATTTCTGCACGGCTTAATTCAGCATCGGCGCCGCGATTAAAAACAAAATCACGTTCTCCGTCTTCCATCAGCGATACAAAGGCAAACGTGGTAAAAAAATGATTATCCTGGTACATCCACTTTGTAGATACCTTAAAAGATTGCATCACTTCGATCAATTGCTTCCCAAATGGGTCATTGCCTACTTTTGCTGCGAGTTCCACTTCACCGCCAAGCGCCGCAATGGCGGCGGCCACATTGGTGGGCGCTCCACCAGGTTTTTTTAAGAAATTTTGTCCTGCAGAAAGCGATTTGCCTTTATCCGTACAGATCATATCTATTAAGGCTTCTCCAATGCAAAGTATTTTCATCGCGCAATATAGCTTTTGGGATAAATCATTTAATCAAACAAACCTAAACGATTGCGACAAATAAATAACGATTATTTTTATTTTAACAGCGGCTGCTAAAAAAATCAAATGATTAAAACACTATTGTCGATGATGAATTCCAGGAATGGCTTTCCCGGATAAAGTGATCACAAAACTATTCCTGAATTAACTATCGCAGGCCAGGCGGCTAATTCCCGTAACCGTCTGATAAATAATACGCGCCGCATCACCTCAAAATGCTGCCGTATAATCAATCTCAATTTTAAATGCCTTTTCGTTTTATTGCTTTGCACCATAAAACAAAAAAATGAAAACATCACTCAAAACAGGTATGGCTGCTCTTCTGCTGTTATTGGCAGCATCCTGCACAAAAGACAATGTTAACAGCCCATCTTCTGACTGTTTGCAGGCTTCCGAAAGCGATGAATCCGTGACTGCAAAGCACATTGGCGACAGCTTTCATGGAGGCATAATTTTTTATTTGGATAAGACCGGTAAACACGGGCTGGTTGCAGCAACTGCTGACCAGGGTGTTCAAAATGCCTGGAATAACGGAAAGAATATTGAAACCTTTGCCACAGGCACTGCAATTGGCGCCGGGCTGGATAACACCAATAAAATTGTAGCCGCACAGGGCAAAACCGGTAGTTATGCAGCCTTATTGTGCTATAACTATAAAGTAGGAACTTATAAAAAATGGTATTTGCCATCTAAAGATGAGTTGGCTTTACTTTTTGAGCAGGCATCGGTGGTGAAGTTATCTGAAGGAGATTACTGGAGTTCTTCAGAAACCAGTAAATCCAAAGCCTGGGTACAGGTTATTGGCGGCTATCATTTTAAATACAGCAAGAGCTTCACCTTGCACGTGCGTGCCATCAGTGCGTTTTAATCTCTGTGCATTATACCCTTATTACCGGCTTTTCGGAGCCGGTTTTTTGTGCTTTATAAAATATTGACCGGGTTAAGTTGGCAAGATGGGAATACAAGGAAATACCGAAGAAATGAGCTCTGACGCAGATTTGTCTTATCCTGTCTGTTCCTGAAAAAGTTTTGTCTTGATTGTGCCTTAAATCATAATAATGTCGCAACAAATTTTCCGTGCTTCTGTGTGATCCGGTGCAAATAAAAAACGACAATTCCTGCGTGACATAACCTATTCTAAACAGTTCAAAAGAACGAAACAATAAACAGCACGTCATTCCGCCTGTCCCTATATTTTCGGGAGCAACGACCGGCAATCTTAAACATAACATTTCCATAATCGAGATTCCCGTTTTCACGGAATGACGGACAATGGCGCTATACTTTCCAGGCATAATTATTTCACTTGTTACGACAAAGGCAAGGGAATATTTTCTATCAATACCGGAACACTTCCTTCACCTTTAACAGGAACTGGTCCTTTTTCCTGCGGCTTACTTCGATTTCTGCATTATCACTCATGATTACTAAGCCGCCTTCACCTCTTTGGTATTCCCTTACATGATAAAGATTTATGAGAAAAGATTTATGAATGCGGAGGAAGGATGTGTCTTTTAAAAGATTATCATAATCAAACAGCGGCCTGGAAACCATGACTGTCTTGCCGCCCGTAATATGAAAGATGGTATAGCTGCGTTCTGCCTCGCAGTAAATAATTTCTTCCAGCCGCAAAACAATAAATCCTTTTAAGGTAGGCAAACAAAGACGCATCTCTGAAGGGTTACCTGCATTGCGCAGGTTATGCAACAGTGTATCAGTAGGCTCCTCTTTCTTGCCTGCCTGCAATTTTCTTTCCACCCTTTGCACCGCTTCCACAAGCTTGTCTTCGTCCACAGGTTTTAATAAATAATCGGCAGCGCTGTATTGAAGCGCCTGCAGCATATATTCATTGTGGGCTGTTACGAATATCACTTCAAAATGTTTTGCAGGTAATTCCGTAAGCAGCTCCAGCCCGCTTTTACCGGGCATTTGTATATCAAGAAATACCACATCCGGATGGAGTTGGTCTATTAGTTGCTTTGCCATAATCGCATTGAAACAACTTGCTTCTACCTCAACATGCGGACAATGTACTTCAAGCATTTTTTTTAGAGTGCGAATACCATCCGGCTCGTCATCTACTAATATTGCTTTCATATTTTACAGTTTGTGTTTATTTAGTTAGCTAATACTGTTTGTTATTGAATTCCAAAAACTGGTAACATTAAACTTCAACACCGCTTTTGTTCCGTTCCTGTTTGCATTTTTCAGGTCAGTTATTTCAAGGCTGCAGTTGATGTTATATTTTTCATTGATCATCTTAATTCGCTTTTGCAAATTCTCAAGACCCACCGAGCGGTGAGTTGAATTGCTTTTTTCTTTAACCTCTTTTGATTGATTAATTCCAATTCCATTGTCTTCAATCATACAGGTGATCGTGCCTTGATCCTGTGTAAAGGCTACTATTATTTTTTTGTCTGTTTCAGATTGCAGCAGTCCGTGCCAAATCGCATTCTCCACAAGCGGTTGCATCATCAGTGAAGGAATAGATGTTTCTAATGTATCAATATTGTCATCTGTGAAAATGGCATAAGTGAATGAGTCACTAAAGCGTAACTGCTCCATTTCAAGGTATGCCTTCAGGTATTCTATATTTTCATCCAGCGTAACAAATATTTCCTTTGAATGATTCAGCGTCATACGGATCATTAAAGCAAACTTGCTGAGATACCTCGAAGCCTTTTCATTATCACCATCCAGTATCATTCTTTTAATACTGTTCAATGCATTGAAAATAAAATGCGGATTCATCTGCGCCTGCAGTGCAGCCAGCCTTGCTTCGGCAAGTTGTTCATTTATGCTTACCAGTTCTTTTTGTTTTATTTCCAGTGATTGTTCTGATTTGATCTGCGTTAATTTATTCCCGATAAGCGTAGCAATGGTGGTAAGTATTTTTATATCCCTTTCACTAAAATAACCGGGTTCGCTGTGCTCCGAGTCAATAGCGCCCAGCAATTCATTGTTATGAATAATAGGCACGCATACTTCACTAAGACGGAAGTCATCATCAACACGATAGCGACTGTCTCTTCTTGTGTCATTTACCAAAACAGGCTGTCGTGTTTTTATGGCGTGCCCTACAATACCCTGTCCCGGCAATACTTCAAACACATTCGATAAAATAATCTCAGGTTTGCCTTTTGGTCCGTACGCCGCTTTCTGAACCATTTTTGTTTTGTCTTTATTCCACAGGTAGATCACGCAGTCTTCATAATTCATCCGTGACATTAAATTGTGCGTTACATCCCAAAGCACTTCTTCTTCTGTTTTTGTTACTGCCAGGGAAGAGGAAAAATAATTGCTGATCTGTTCTAATTCAAACCGGTTTTTATAATCATCAGCTTTTAATTTTTGTATGTGTGTTTTTTCCATTTCCATTCTCCTGATCGAACTAATTCTCAAACGGATTAATACATACATCAATACTACAGTAGCCGCTGCCAGTAACATAATAAACCAACCCTTCATCCAAAAAGGCGGTAATACAATAATCTTAAGCTCTTTTACCTGCTCAGGCCAACGGTTATTAAGAGAAAAACATTTTACCTGTATAACATGTGTTCCGGGCGAAAGATTAGAAATATTGAAGGAGGCCTGGCTGCCAAGCTGTTGCCATTGCGCTAAACTATCTTTTAAAATGCGGTAAGCAAAACCCTGGCTGCTGCTATTGGTAAAATTGATGCTGCCAATTGTAATCATCAGGTCGTTATTGCGCCAGGATGTTGTAATGCTTTCATGAGGAAGAAAGTTATTTTTTTCACCATTGATCATCACCTTTTCGATAAATAAATATGACTTTATTTTATGTTGCAGCATCTTATCCGGATCGAACCGTATTACTGCAGTGGCAAAGCACAGGTACAATTGTTTTAAAACTGTGTCGTAAAAAAACCTGGAGTCTTTACCTATAGGAATACCCGGGAAACCATCTTCTTTTCCAAAACTTATTATCTGCGACGTTTGAAGATCCATACACGCTATCCCTGAGTAAGACGCGATCCAAAGTTTGTTGTTCAATGCAATCAGTGAGGAAATGTTATTATCCGGTAATCCATCCGTTCGTGTGAAATGCCGGAAGTTCCCTTTATCAATGTTATAAACGATCAATCCGTTGTTATTGCTGTTGAACCAAATGTTGTTTTGCTTATCTATCGTCATTGCGTTTACCTGCTTATCCGGCATTTTTATAAAGGGAAAAGAGTCTAACAGCAGGTCAAAACTATCTGAAGCAATGTTGTACCTGGCCACACCGTGGCCGGCCATCCATATATTGCCTTTATTGTCTTCTGCAATTTCAACAAACAAATTAGGTGACTGCCTGCGGTATGGAACAATGGTAAAGTTTTGCGCTGCTTCATTGTACCGGTATATATTTTCTGCACTTATCCATACGTTGTTATTACGGTCCCTGTACATATCACTCGTCCAGTCATCTTTATTCCATCCCTGCAGCGTTAACAATTTTTCCTTCCGGTTAGCAATATCATATTGCATTAAAGGTCCATTGGTGCCAAGCAACAATGTGGAAGACTTAACCGGAATAATATACCGGATGCTGTTAACACGGGTATCTTTCTGTTTAAAAATGATCTGTGCAGCAGATTGTAATGTTTTTTTATCAAAGACGAATAACCCCGCTTCGCCGCGGGTAGCTGCATAAATTTTATCTTCCGATACATACACATCACGTACTCTTATATCAGGGAATTTATCTTCAGTGCCGGATGGTAAACGGGCGACCTGTACCTGTGATCTTTCATCATCCTGCCTGAACAATCCTTTATTGGTGGCTATCCATAGGTTATCGTCTTTGTCTTTTATCAGGTTATTACACAGGTAAGACCTGAAATATTTTTCAGGATATAATTTTACTGTGCCGGAACGTGGATAAAAACGCATCTTAAAGAAACCCGACGAATGGGATGTTATATAAAAAACCGTATCGCTTACCTGTATAAGCCTTGAGCGGTAATAAAAATCATTCGATCCTGCTTTAAATGGCAATGTTGAAACAATCTTTTTGTTTGCCGCAGTGTTGATATAAACGAGGCTGTCACTCTCCGGTCTCAGGATAAA
This sequence comes from Parafilimonas sp., assembly GCA_036274175.1. Taxonomy (GTDB): domain Bacteria; phylum Bacteroidota; class Bacteroidia; order Chitinophagales; family Chitinophagaceae; genus Parafilimonas. The sequence goes on along the minus strand of DASUGF010000071.1, from coordinate 4,726 downwards.
TATATTGCCGGCTTTTTGCTGAAAAAATAAATAATACTCAAAAGGATAATTGAGAAACCCTGCCATCAGCGGACAGTCAGCCGCTTCCATTTTTTTAAATTGCTTTTTTTCTGTATCATACACATATAAACCGGCTATTGAAACAATAAGCAATCGCTTGTCATCTAACCGGAGCAAGTCACGGCCAAAGAAAAAATGCTCGGTAAGAACCTGTTGTTCGGAGTAATAATCAAATCTAAACCGGAGATGGTAATTTTTATCAAAGTGATAAAAGCCCGAACGGGAGAGAATATAGATGTTGCCCTTTTCATCACCAATCGCTCTTTCTATCATATTAAATTTATACTGGTATTGCGTGCGATGGTATGGTATGAACAGGTTCCTGGCCTCGTTTGTTTTTGTGTTGATGATATGCAACCCCGCGGAATAAACAGCAAGCCGCTCTTTGTCAAGCCACACCAACCCTGTTAATTCCTCTGAAGCAAGAGATAAGCTATCGCTGTTACTGTGATATTGTGCAAAGTGGCTGCCATCATACCGGTTCAGTCCGTGCAATGTAGCAGCCCACATAAAGCCTGTAGCATCCTGGGCAAGGCCGGTAATATAATTATCAGACAATCCTTCGGTACTGGTGTAATGATCAAAATTATCTTCAGAAAATTCCTGCGCGGCAAGTTGAGATACCGTGAAAAAGCATAACCATATCCATGATAAGTTTCGCAAATTCATCAATTATTGTATGCATGATTTTAACTCTAAAGTTAGCCACTTGCATCAGAATAATTTTACCGGCTGCGAAGACGGCTGATGCATATCGCCGATCGGTGATTCAAATCCGCCGGATAATGGTTCATTGATGTAAATAGAAGAAAGTGGACGGTAAAATATTTTTTAAGAACTGGTAATTAGCGATAGACAGAATTTTAAGTACAGGAAAAAGAAATCAGTAATGTAACGTTAAAGGTTACAAATAATTATTAGCGCTTTTTTGCATATTTTGAAATAAATTTATTAAATGCTTTCTTAAACCCTAATACTATGAGCTATCGCCAGATCTTTTATCAGATTGTTTTTGGAACCAAATATCGTGAAACAACAATTTCTGAAACACATTGTGAAGAGTTATATAAATACATCTGGGGGTAATAAAAAATAATAAGTGCAGTCTTTATCGAATTAATGGCACAGAAGACCATATTCATATTTTTTCAGACTTACATCCATCAATATCGCTTGCAGATTATGTAAAAGACATAAAAGTTGCCAGCAGTATCTGGATGAAGGAATGCGGCAAATTTCCAAAGTTCAGGGGCTGGCAGGATAAGTACGGCGCATTCACCTATTCGATAAAGGAAAAAGAAGTAATAATAAATTATGTGAAAAATCAAAAGGAGCATCATAAACATGAAAGCTTTTATGATGAATTTAAACGGTTGCTTATAGAGAATGGGATTGAATTTGATGAAAAATATTTGTTGTAACGTGTGCTTGTGCACATCTTGGTTCTACATTCAACTCCTGTCGGAGTTGTTATTCAATTCTGACCTAAATTCCCTGAATTTCATTCAGGGCTATTCGTATTGAAGCCCTTTGGGCTTTTGAAGAAATTCGGGTAGTGATCAAAATCACAAAAGAAAAATGCTCAAATAAATCATCTATTGCACTTTAAGTGAGGTCAAGCCCGAAGGGCTTTAATGTGCATAGCCGCAGGTAAAACCTGTGGCTAAAAAAGATAAGCTGCACAAAACCCCAAGAGGTGACAGAAAATTAAATTTCTAAACCATACCATTTAATTTTATATCACACTTCGGGAGTTATAACATCCTGCTTGTTAATCTTAATTATAATAATATCAATCCTTCGAACTTTATTAAAGATCATTCAATATCACAATGCGTTAAACCGACAATTTGAATTTGCTTTTTAAGTAAGCGATCAATAATTGCACAACTTTAAAGATTACCAGCCCCATCAAGAACCCACCGACACAACCCCCGGCGGCGCCGATCCATAAAGCATTGGAAAGGGACAGATCAAATTTAAAAGAATGTGCGATTATCCATAAGCCGCCGGCGCCTAAAAAAATACCGGTGATCATCCCCAAGATCAGTAAAAGCGTCTTAAAGCCGGCTGCCAGAGATCTTTTGTAAAACCCAACGATAAAAGAAGTGGAGATGATTCCTGCACTGATCATGGCAAACAGGAACCCGATAATAATTATTGCTGCTAATGCCCCGATGCACGAAGCGATAATAATGGCACATATAAAAGCAATGCCGAAAGTCAGCAGGAACAGGTTGAATTCGTCATCAGGAGCGGTAGCGTTTGCATTCACAACAGTCGTAGTATCAACCTGTATTTTATTCACAGAATCCGTTTGTGCATTCAGTATATTAGCAACCGGGAAAACAAAAAAGAAAATGCACAAGAGTAATAACAAAACGGCCTTCATCATTTAAATTATATTCGATGTTTTTAATCATTGTTGTCCGACTAAAATTTTAATTCTTGGGCTAAAGCCCTTGATGGGCTTGGTTTTCACTAGCCCCAGGCTTAAGCCTGGGGTTACATAGCTGAAACCCTTATCCAACGGGCTTTAGCCCAAGTTTAACCGGACAATACTGGTTTTAAATTTAAAACACTAATGTATAACATTCCTTATTTCAAAGCGCAAGACCATAAAGAAGTGCTTGCATTTATGTTTGCAAACCCATTTATAATATTATGTGGTTGTGATGCTGATAATAGCCCTGTGGCAACCCATGTTCCTGTGTTGATAGAAGAAAGGGATGAAAAGATTTTTTTGAAAGCGCATGTTATGCGTAAACAAAAGCATGCCATCGCTTTTGAACAAAATCAAAATGTGTTAGCCATATTTTTCGGGGCTCATACGTATGTAAGTGCTAGCTGGTATGAAACAAAAGAGATAGCCAGCACCTGGAATTACCAGGCGGTACACGCTAAGGGAATTTTACAATGGAAGGATGAAAATTTTCTCCGTTCACTCTTAACGGACCTGACAGAAAAATTTGAAAATAATCCCCACTCGCCGTCATTAGTTACGAAAATGACTGATGAGTATGTAAGTAATATGATGAAAGCCATTGTTGCATTTGAGATCGAGATAACTTCAATTGAGCACGTATTTAAATTAAGCCAGAACCGGGATGAAAAAAGCTATGAGCATATTATTGAGCATTTAAATAAGGGTGATGGAGATGCAAAAGCTGTTGCGGCAGCAATGAAGGAAAATCAACATAACGTATTTAAGAAATAATTCCTGGTTGATGCGCAAATAATAATTTTGCCCTGATGAATCGCACAGAATTAACAGCACAGATCAAAACAAAACAGTCTTATCTCTGTATCGGATTGGATACAGATAATACGAAAATTCCAAAGCATCTTCAATCGGTGCCGGATGCGGTGGTTCAGTTTAACAAAGCCATCATTGATGCAACAAAAGATCATTGCATCGGCTACAAGATCAATACGGCATTTTATGAAGTGTACGGAATAAAAGGCTGGGAAATTTTAGAGCAAACGCTGGAACATATTCCTCCAACACATTTTAAAATTGCGGATGCAAAGCGCGGTGATATCGGCAACACTTCAGCGCAATATGCCAAAACTTTTTTTGAAACATATACATTCGATGCGGTAACAGTGGCGCCATACATGGGTGAAGACAGTATCCGCCCTTTCCTTGAGTACGCAAATAAATTTACAATCGTACTGGGCCTGACCTCTAATAAAGGCGCAAACGATTTTGAATATCTTAAGACCAGCTCCGGTAAATATTTTTATGAAGAAGTCATCACAAAAATTTCAACCTGGGCAACGCCGGAAAATTTAATGTTTGTGGTAGGCGCAACCCGGGCGAAGGAACTTGAAAATATCCGTAAGATCGTTCCCGATAATTTTTTACTGATACCAGGCATCGGCGCGCAGGGTGGAAGCCTTGAAGAAGTGAGCAGATACGGCATCAATAAAGACTGCGGACTCATTGTAAATGTTGGCCGTTCTGTTATTTACGCCGCAGATGATAAAACTTTCGCAGAAAGCGCCGCCATAGCGGCGCAGGAATACCACCAGGAAATGAAAAACTATTTAATTGCTTATGGACAATAGTGTTTTACAATAAGAAACCTTTTTTGGCCACAACGAGCACTGCGAACCACAACGAGCACGAAGAAGTGCGACCACTATGTTTAATAATAATTGTCCCCAAAACTCACTTTATTATCAACTCTGTATTTTCACCCGGAGAACGTCGAAAACTTTCAGTAACGCTGATTACACTGAAAAGCTCCATTTGTGTTTCCTTGCCGCGAAGTGTTACGGTATCAATCTTCTCCCATTGAAAGCAGTAGTTGTTTCCGGAGCATTCCTGAAACAAGACAACTCCGCTGGTATTTGTTGCATTCACTTTGAATTCTTGCAGTCGTATTTAACACATCGCCATTATATACGATCTCCCCTTCAGATCACCGATTTGGGCACTTACCCCACATTGCAGCATTTGACCTGTTACTTGTTAAAATTTTCGTTTTATAAAGAAAATTTTCAGGTCATATTTCGTATGGGGGTACGGGACGAATTCATATAGCCTACGTATAAAGGCTTCGTTGATTTTGTAGTACACAAGGGGTGTTGGTTTTTATGGCAGGTTAGCAGAATTTTGAAGGTGATGTATTTCAAGTTTAGCCTGCGATACAATAAAGAC
>DASUGF010000070.1:0-62672 GCA_036274175.1 Parafilimonas sp. | reverse complement strand
TTGTCCGGTTAACTTGGGCTAAAGCCCGTTGGATAAGGATTCCGCTATATAGCCCCAGGCTTAAGCCTGGGGCTAGTGAAAACCAAGCCCATCAAGGGCTTTAGCCCAAGAATTAAAATTTTAGTCGGACAACAATGATATTTAATGTTACTTACCACTCCGCTCTTGCAGTTGGACTCACACTCAAATCAGCAAAATCATTAGCGAGGTATTTATAATAGGCTGTGATAGCGATCATGGCAGCATTGTCTGTACAGTATTCAAACGCAGGTATAAAAGTTTCCCATTTATATGTTAAACCGTATTCTTTTAATGCTTTTCTCAACCTGCTGTTGGCGCTTACGCCGCCGGCTATGCAAACCTGTTTGATACCTGTTTGCTCAGTAGCTTTTTTGAGCTTCTTCATCAAAATGTTGATGATGGTATATTGAACGGATGCACACAGGTCATTTAAATTTTTTTGAATAAAATTTTCATCTTTCTTTAATTCATCCTGTAAAAAATATAGTACCGAGGTTTTTAACCCGCTGAAAGAAAAATTCAAACCGGGGATCTGCGGCTCAGCAAATTTGAAAGCTTTACCGTTTCCCTGCTGCGCATATTTATCAATTAAAGGACCGCCGGGATAAGGGAGGCCGAGCATTTTGGCTGATTTGTCAAACGCTTCGCCTGCAGCATCGTCAATGGTTTCGCCGATAACTTCCAGTTGCAAAGGTTCATGCGCTACAACAATTTGCGTATGCCCGCCGCTGACGGTTAAACATAAAAAAGGAAATGTTGGCTTTGGATCTGCAATAAGATTGGCTAATACATGTGCCTGCATATGATGCACTGCAATCAAAGGTTTATTTAGGGCAAGCGATAATGATTTTGCGAATTGCGCGCCGACTAATAAGCTTCCAATCAAACCGGGAGCTTGTGTAAAGGCAATGGCGTCTATTTGGTGAATGGTGAGTGGTGAGTGGTGAGTGGTGAATGGTGAATGGCGAATTTCGGCCGCCGCTTTTTTTATTGCAGCGTCAACAACAGGAACAATATTTTGCAGATGCGCCCGGCTGGCGAGTTCAGGAACAACACCGCCGTATTGTTCATGCACTGTTTGATTAGCAATTACATTGGAAAGAATTACTCCATCAGAGCAAACGGCTGCAGAGGTTTCATCACAGGACGATTCTATCGCGAGAATATTAATTGACAAGTTTATTAGTTGATTTGTTGATCAGCAAAAATATTTCAACCTTTCAACTTATCAACCTTTCAACTTTTATTTACTTCTTATCGCTTCAACAGGATTCATGCGTGCAGCAATAGTTGCGGGAATAATACCGGAAAGAATTCCAAGTATCACACAAATAGAGAAGGCGAGCAGCATGATTTTACCGGAAATAATTACGGCAAAAGGGAAAATAGCACTAAGAATAGCAGCAAGTCCCCACACCATTAGAAGGCCAATAAATCCGCCAATGATGCACAGGAAAGCGCTTTCCAATAAGAATTCTAAAAGAATGGTACGGCTTTTTGCACCGATCGCTTTTTTTAACCCAATCTGGCTGGTACGTTCACGCACCGTCACAAACATAATATTGGCTACACCGAATGCACCAACGATCAGGCTCAAACCTGCTATTGCCCATCCGCCAATATTTACTGTTCCAAAAAAACCACTTACTGCATTTCTAAAAAAATTTATATCATTTAGGGCGAAATTATCCTCCTGCCTGGGGCTTAGTCTTCTCACCTGCCGCATAACACCTTTTAGTTCGTCGGTTAATGCCGCTGAAGAAATACCAGGTTTGCCTTTTACCATCACAAAAGGATCTGTATTTTGATCCATGACGTTGTAGATACTGGCATAAAAATAATAAGTGAGCAATAAAGAATGATCATAGTCAAATCCGCCCAGCATGCTACCCTCTTTAGCTATAACGCCAACTATACTCGCACGATGTTTATTAAAGGAAACAGATTTGCCGATGGCCCGTTCCGGCGTTCCGAATAATTGGATAGCATTTTCATATCCAATAACGGCTACAGCATTGCCGCGTGAAAACTCTGTCGAAGTAAAATACCGGCCTGCGACAATATTAATATTCTGGATCTCATTGTATTCATCGCTAACGCCATATACACTTACACCTTGCAGTTCAGAATTTTCATAGTCAAGACTGCTGCGATTGGATGTACAAAAGGCAATATTCTCGGCAAGTGTGCTTCGCTCCTTTATATATTTTACATCCCGGTATCTCGGCATAGGCCGATTCACAAATTTCCACCATGGATAGTCATTATCATTAGTGTATTCCCATTTATCAACGTAGATCGTATTAGTGCCAAATGCATCAATATCACTTTGTATTTTATTTTGCAGACTATCAACAGTCGCCAGCACGCTAATGATACAAAAAATACCAAAAGCAACCCCGGTTAGCGACAAAGCGCTTCTGAGCTTGTTGTTTTTGAGCTCCTGTAAACTCATCTTAAAACTATTCCAAAGAATATTTAACAATCTCACCATACGCCAAAAGTAAAGAACTCCGTTCGCACGCAAATAAATTTTAGATAAACGGAAGCTACAAACATTCAGTTCGCTTTTCAAGCATTACACTTGAGATAATAATAATACTCAAAGAGGTTGAGAAGAATTCATTAATACTAACTAATATTAGTTTATATAAAATTTTTCATCTTCATCAAAAAAAATCTTTTTAGTACAAATTGGTGTTTTATATTTGTCGCTCAAAGCAAGCAAATGATTCATCCTTCTTCCATGTGTTGTTGTATGTGTAACATATCTCTACGGGGAAGGACTTTGAATTGCTGCTAACTAAAAAATAAAAGCAAAAACATAAATAAAAAGCCTTCTCCGCAAAGAGAAGGCTTTTTTAGTTAATGCAAATTCCAACATCACCAACAATAAAAGATGAACAGCACACCAACAACAGGAAAACAAAAAAAGTACACCGGTAAAATATTTTTTATCGGCGCCGGCCCAGGCAACCCGGATTTGATAACAGTAAGAGGCGCAACACTTTTATCACAGGCAGAAGTAATTATTACAGACCGTCTTGCGGGTGATGAGATCATTGAACGCTATGCCAACCCCCAGGCGATAATTATAGATGTTGGCAAGCAGGGTGGTAATGAAAAATCATACAGGCAGGAAGATATCAATAAACTGCTGGTACAATTTGCCAATTTGTATGAAAAAGTAGTAAGGCTGAAGGGTGGTGATGTAGCTTTCTTCTCCAATGTGTATGATGAACTGCAGACAGCAGTTGAAAATAACATCGCTTACGAAATTGTTCCGGGCATTACGGCTGCATCAGGCGCATCAGCTTATACCGGTGTTCCGCTTACAGCAAGAGGGCATTCAAGTGGTGCACAGTTGCTAACCTATTATCAAACTTCTATCATTAATAAAGAGACATGGAAGCAACTTGCCGGTTTTAAGGAAACACTGGTATTTTATATGAGTAATAACAACCTGCAGTCAATTGTCGAGAATTTATTATATGCAGGCGCCGACAAAACCATTCCTTTTCTTATAGTGGAGCAGGCAACAACACCCAACCAGCGTGTGCAGTCATTTACGCTTCAATCGTTTTTCGAAAATCCTGTATATGAATTTAAAAGCCCTGCGATTATCATCATGGGCAAAGTGACCAGGCTGTACAAGGATTTTGCCTGGTTTCAAAATGAAAAACTTGCTTCGGGAAATTATTTCCGTAGTGTCGAGACAGAAACAGGCTACCTGAAAATACAATCATCCATCCAACAAAAAAATCCAGAAAATGCTGACAGAGCAAAGACTCAAATCATTTAAAGACTTTTTACAGGACTCTTCGCGAGATGAAATCATTTGGATGAGTGGTTTCCTGGCCGGCTTGTCTGACAGAACTTCGACAGGCGTTACCCCGCCTGCATTAGGAGAAACAAAATCGGCAACAGAAAAGCTTACCATTTCTGTTTTGTATGGAACCGAAACCGGCAATTCAAAAAAAATATCCTCCAAACTTGCAGCCGCATTAAAAAGCAAACAACACAAAGTTGCGCTGACAGCGCTTGATCAATATACACCTTCCAATATTCAAAAAGAAGGTATCGTGTTTATTGTGATGAGTACACAAGGCGATGGTGAACCACCCGTTGCAGCAAAAAAGTTTTATGATCATTTGCATACAAAGGGATATAACCTGAAAAAATTAAAATATGCTGTGCTGGCATTAGGCGATAATTCTTACCCGCTGTTTTGCAAAGCCGGTGAAGATGTGGATGAGCGATTACAAAGTCTTGGCGCCAAACAAATTTTGCCTCTTGAAAAAGTTGATACTGATTTTTATGCGCCATCTGAAGAATGGATTAAAAAAGTGCTTATCAATCTGCCTTCTGTTTCAAAGGCTTCTTCATTGGCAAGCCAGGCAAAACAGCCATCCAAACACGGGAAAGCTTTTTATAACGGGAAAATCAAAACGCATATAAATCTTAATGACAAAGGTTCTGCAAAAGAAACCTGGCATGTCGAGATAAGCAGTGATGAAGGCATTTATTATTTGCCCGGTGATTCCCTCGGCATTGTGCCACCGAACAAAGATGAAGATGTGAATGAAATTATCAGCTTGTTGTCAGCATATCCAAATCAGACCATAAAGTATAAAGAAGAAACGCTTACACTGTTTGACCTGTTCAAATACAAACTTAACATTCTTCATTTGCCCTTAAGAATTGTAGGGAAATATGGCGCGCTTATAAAAAACGAGCTTCCTTCTGTAAGGCTTGATCTGAAAAATGTTTTATCGTTATACCCCTTGCCTGCGGATACTTCCCTGGATAATGTTATTGCCATTCTTGAACCGATCACACCGAGGTTGTATTCCATTTCATCCTCACCGTCGGCGCATGGTAATAATGAAGTACATATCACGGTAAGCCTTAACAGTTTTTCGGTGAATGATAAAACAAAATATGGGTTCTGCAGCAGCCATTTTGCAGGATTGAATGAAGGCGATGAAGTGAAATTTTATATACACCCCAATGATAACTTCCGGTTACCTTCCGAAGAAAAAGATGTCATAATGATTGGGCCCGGAACAGGTATTGCGCCTTTCCGTTCATTCCTCTTTCACAGGGATAATGAAGGCGCTTCTGGTCGCAACTGGCTTTTCTTTGGCGAGCAGCATTTTGCGACAGATTTTTTATATCAATCTGAATTGCTTTCATTATTTGATACCGGCGCGCTCACAAAGCTCAATACGGCTTTTTCGAGAGACCAGAAAGAAAAATTATATGTGCAGCACCGCATGCGGCAGCAATCAAAAGAATTGTTTGAATGGCTTGAAAACGGCGCGCACATTTATATCTGCGGATGTAAAGATCCTATGTCAAAAGATGTAGAAGACACATTGATACATATCATCAGCAAAGAGGCTAATATTGATGCAGCCGAAGCAGCAGTATATTTAAATAGACTGGATGAAGAAGGAAGATTTGCAAAAGATGTTTATTAGTGCTATGTTAAACAAAATATGATGTTTCAGTTTGTGAGTGGTGAGTGATCAGTTGTGAGTGAATACCGCATATTAGGGTGATTACTCACCATTCACTACTGACAACTCACAATTAACTTAGCACTATAGAATGAAATAATAATTAACGCAAATAAAATAATTTATAACAACGAATAATGGCAGAATCAGTAGTAGAAAAAATTAAAAAAGAAAGCAAAGGTTTACGCGGTACATTGAAAGAAAGTTTACTGGATGAACATACCGGTGCTATCAGGGAACCCGACCAGGCGCTCATTAAATTTCACGGTATGTACATGCAGGATGATCGCGACCGCAGGGAAGAGCGCGCCGAAAAAAAATTAGAACGTGCATTTTCTTATATGATCCGCCTGCGTTTACCGGGCGGTTTGCTTACCGCTGAGCAATGGCTGGCATTGCATGAAGTAAGTGAACAATATTCAAGCCGTGTAATAAAAATCACAACCCGTCAGACAATACAACTGCATGGCATTTTAAAACATCATGTAAAACCAACCATTAAAGAATTCAACACAGTGAAGCTGGATAGCATTGCTGCATGTGGCGATGTAAACCGCAATGTTGTTGCAAGCGCGCATCCACGTTTCAGTCCGATACATGAAGAGATTTTTTCTTATGCCCGTACAATAAGCAAGCTGTTGTTACCAAAAACAAATGCTTATTATGAGATCTGGTTAGACAAAGAAAAAATTTCTCCTGACGTGGAAAAAGACGAGCTCTACCAGGACCGTTATTTTCCGAGAAAATTCAAAATAGCCATTGCAATCCCGCCTTATAATGACGTAGATGTTTTTACAAATGATGTAGGTATTATCGCCATAATTGAAAACAATCAATTGGTTGGTTTTAACGTGAGCGCCGGCGGCGGGCTTGGAATGACACATGGCAATGCAGCGACCTATCCAAGACTTGGCTCCATGCTTGGCTTTGTAAGCAAAGACGATCTGTTGAATACCGTATATGCTATTGCAACGGTGCAAAGAGATTTTGGCGATCGCAGCGACAGGAAGCTTGCAAGATTAAAATATACAATCGACCGGATGGGTATTCCGGGCTTTAAGGAAGAAGTTGAAAAGAGAAGCGGTATAAAACTCCGGGATGAAAAAAAATATGAATTAACCATTCGTCATGATGAATATGGCTGGCATAAAAATCATGAAGGATTATATTATTACACTGCATTCGTTGAGATGGGAAGAGTATATGATTCAGACAAAGTGCAGTTTAAGAAAGCGTTTTATGAAATCGCAAAATCCGGCAAGGCGCAATTCAGGTTTACCTGTAATCAGAACATTATCATAAGCGACATAAAAGCACAAGACAAGGCAGAAATCGAAAATATATTGCAGCAATACGGCGTAATACATGTTACAAAAACTGCTTCGCCTGCACGCCGCAATGCGGTTGCCTGTGTGGCGCTTAACACCTGCCCCCTGGCATTGGCGGAAGCGCAACGGTATCTTCCATCGTTAATAGATAAAATTGAGACTATCTTAGGTAAATACAATTTAAACAATGAGGAACTGAGCGTTCGGATGACCGGTTGTCCCAATGGTTGCGGAAGATCTGTTGCTGCCGAAATTGGTTTTGTAGGCACAGCCTACGGGAAATACAATTTACACATAGGCGCAGATGCAATAGGCAGAAGATTAAATAAATTGTATAAAGAAAATATCGAAGAGCCTGAAATTCTTGAAACGCTCGATGTACTGCTAAAAGATTTCTCTGACAATAAAAAATTAAATGAACCATTTGGTGATTATGTGATGAGAAAAAATTTAGTTTAAACGTGGTCAGTGGCCGAATGGCGAGCGTCTTGTCTTACTCACCGCTGACAACTCACCACTCACCTAAATCAATTTATTATGAGTAACAATAAAAATAATCTCTTCCCTGTTTTTCTCAAGCTCGAGGACTTACGGCTACTGATCGTAGGGGCTGGTGAAATAGGTTATGAAAAATTAAACACTGTGCTTTCCAATTCGCCTAATACGCGCATAAGGATCGTAGCAAATTATTTTAAGCCGGAAGTAGAAGAACTTTCCTTTCAATATCCGAACATACAATTAATTTATGCTGATTATAATTCCCTGTTTTTAGACCAGTGCGATCTTGTTATTGCGGCTGTGAATGATATTGAACTGGCCGAACAAATAAGAAACGATGCCAGGCAAAAAGGCAAGCTCATTAATGCAGCCGATAAACCTTCTCTTTGTGATTTTTATCTCGGTTCAGTTATCTCGAAAGGCGATATTAAAATCGCCATTTCAACCAACGGAAAATCTCCTACGCTGGCGAGAAGATTAAAAGAGTTTTTTAATGAAGTATTGCCCGATGAAATTGAAACTGCCGTTACTAACCTGAATACCATAAGAAATAATATCCAAAGCGGTTTTAAAGAACGCGTAAAGCAACTGAATGAATTGACTGCTTCACTTATCCGATGTTAACTAACTGCCTTTATCGGAAATCCACCTGTAATTACCCCAACGGGGAATAGTATTTAAAACGGTTACTACCAGAGTTGCGTACCAATCAGGATTACTAATTGGCATGGCAAGTTGTGTTTTGTTCTGATGTTTCTACCAACAGAATTCTTGTTTTAAAAAACCGGGTCAAGACCTGGACATTCTTAAAAATAAAATTCAACATCATTTATGAAAAACACAATGCTATTGGCAGCGCTATGGAATTTTTTTTCCGGAAAAACGCAAAAGATTTTTTTAGCTGTATTTCTTTTACTATTTCATTTTAAAAATGAAAGCACCGCTCAAACTAATAAACCCAATATTATTTTAATATTGGTTGACGATATAGGGTATAAAAGCCTCACCTGCAACGGAGGCAATTTATATTCCACTCCAAACATTGATGGCCTGGCAAAAAAAGGAATGCGCTTCACACAATGCCATGCTTCTCCCACTTGCTCACCTTCAAGGCATTTGTTACTTACAGGCAAGTATAATTTCAGGAACTATACTGACTGGGGTGAGATGAATCCCGACGAAAAGACCATTGGTAATATGATGAAAAATGCAGGGTATAAAACCGGCTTTTTTGGTAAGGATCAATTGGAGGGCGGAGGAGCTTCTATCAATTCCTGGGGCTTTGATGATTATTGCGTGCATGATGCTTTAAATCCGGGTCAAAGGAAATCAAGATATAAGAGTCCACATCTTTATACGCATGGAGCTTTTATACCCGACAGTTTAACGCTGGATAAATACGGGCCGGATATTGTATCCGACTCATTACTCGGGTTCATAGATAAAAACAAATCAAATCCTTTTTTTGCTTTCTATCCAATGATATTGGTACATCAGCCTATGTCGCCAACACCTGATGATAAAGAATTTGCAGAATGGGATCCTAAAAATCATCATGATACTTCTTATTTCTCTTCCATGACGCATTATATGGATAAGAAGGTTGGGGAATTGGTTGACAAGCTTAAAAGTTTGGGAATTGAAAAAAACACAGTCATCATTTTTAGCGCGGATAATGGTACGCCCGGTATTGTTGGTGACTATAATGATGATGACAGCATTGTATTAGGCGGAAAACATGTTACCACAGAAGCAGGTACGCATGTTCCGTTAATAGTATATTGGCCGGGAACTGTCAGCGCAGGAACTGTAAACAATGACCTGGTCGATTTTACAGACATTCTGCCTACGCTGGCAGGCATTGCCGGGATACCTGTGCCTGCCGGCCATGGCAAACTGGATGGCGTTAGCTTTGCACCGCGTTTAAAGTTGCAAAGCGGTACACCGAGAAAATGGATATTTAATGACTACATACAGCGTACAGGAAGAGATACACTTGTTCGCTGGGCACAAACCAAAAATTATAAACTTTACGACACTTCTGCAAAAGAGGCCAAACGTTTATTTTATAAAATTTCAAAAGATGAAAACGAGCTGCATCCTCTTGATGCAGCTTCTCTTACCAAAGAAGAAAGTGTCATTCGGAAAAAACTTTTGGAAGTCATCAATAGTCATGTAGCGCAGGGCACTCCGCTTATTTCATCCACACCTTCGCTTTCGGATATAACACACTCTTCAGTTGTATTAAAAGGTACTGTATTCACTAACGGTGGATCTACCATCACAGCAAGTGGTGCAGTATGGAGCACGAACCCTCATCCTAAAATATCCTCTTCCACGTACACGTCAGGCGGCATGATTGATGGTTCAATTTCCAGCTTTATAAAAGACTTAAAAGCTAACACCACTTATTATATAAGAGCATATGCAACCAACAGCGCGGGTACCGCATATAGTGATCAATTAGTTTTTAAAACCCTGCTCACGCCACCTGTTGCTACTGCCGCCTCCGCAGTAGAAGATGTGAAGTTTACAGCTAACTGGAAAACTTATGCAGGCGCTATCAGCTACAAGCTTGATGTGAGCACTTCACCTACATTTACGGGAACGAAAAGCACTAACCACACAGAGGATTTTAAAGGCGGGGTCAAAGCCCTTAAAGATTGGAAAGTAAGCACCCATCTTAAAGCAAACACGTCTGTATTTGGAACATCATCGCCTGCCCTTGAATTCACTGCATCTGATGCAAGCCTGGAAACACCTCAGCTTAAAGGCAGTGCAAACCAATTGAAGTTTTGGATACAGGGAATAAATATCGGTACGGCAAGCTCATTACTGATAGAAGGCTTTGATGGAAATTCATGGAAGAAAATAACAACACTTACCAATATACCGGAGCAAGGTGCTGCTAAAGTTTATAATGCTGGCACGACACCTGCTTTGGATACAAACCTGATAAAGTTCAGGTTTAGTTATACAAAAAAAAGAGGAACAATTATTTTAGACGATATATCAATTAATTATAATGCTGTGATCCCTGACTTCGTGCCAGGATATGAAAATATATCTGTTGAGAATAATTCAAAACCGGTTATTGGTTTAGATCCGGCAACGGGCTATTATTACAGGGTTCGCGCCAAAACAGCGGATAACGTTTCAATTAATTCCAATGTAATTGGCACAACCACTAAAGCTTTATCTGATGTAAGCAACTCAACAGTAAATAACCTGCACCTAACATACGAATCGTGCAACACTACAATATTGAATGCACAAGTATTTCCCAATCCTTCATCATCTGAATTTGCACTGGCTATTCAAACCTGTAAAAATGAAAAAGTCCGTGTAATTGTAACAGATATATATGGAAAAAAAATCTATGAGGCAACAGGCACAGGCAGCAACAAATATCTTTTCGGAAAGAACGTTAATGCCGGCGTATATTTTGTTACTGTAAATTCACTAACGCTAAACAAGACAATTAAAATAATAAAAGGAAATCAATAAAACCAATAGTACAGGGGCTGTCTCAAAAGGACAGCCTCTTTTTATTTACACAGCATTGCATCGTCGATCTGGCTGAAATTTCTTCACAATTAGCAATCGGCAGAACACGCAGATCTTGAATATGCTTGCGCCAGGCTTTTACTTTTCAAACTTCGATGATTAACAAATATTTCTTTTTTGGCAATTGCATGGGTTTACTAATTTAGATAAGCCATTTATTCATCTTCAAAAATTTTTCCTTTTTATATGAAAGCTTATTCTAAACCCACGGTGATAAACCGGGCAGGTTTTTTATTGTTAATTACAATTCTTTTCTCCTGTAATAATAAGGTTGAGCTGGTTGATGTTGACCCTTCTTTCAGCCAGTACATTGATGCTTATACATCAGGTGTTATATCGAAGAAAAATACACTGCGCATACAATTGGCTTCGGATGTTTCCACCACACACACCATAAATGAAGAGGTAAAAGACAAACTGTTTGATTTTTCTCCTGCCGTTGATGGCAAAGCTTATTGGATAGATGCAAGAACCATTGAATTTAAACCCGCAAGCGATCTAAAGCCAGATCAATTGTATGAAATAAATTTCAGGTTAGGCAAAGTGGTAAAAGTGCCTTCAAAATTTAATGAGTTCAAATTTAATGTACAGGTTGTAAAACCTTTTTTTGAAGTGAATGAATATGGATTGCGCAGCAACAATAAGAGCAGCATGAATTTATCCGGAAAAATTTTTACTGCAGATGTTGAACAATCAGCCGGTGTCGAAAAATTATTAACAGCGTCTATCAATAACAAACCATTTTCAATAATCTGGCAACATAATGAATCTGCAAAAGAACATCAGTTCACTATTAATAATATCCCACGAACCGGTAATGCACAAAAGTTATTGCTGCAATGGAAAGGTGACGCATTGAACATTGATGAAAAAGGCGAAAAGGAAATCGATGTGCCTGCACTCGGTGATTTTAAATTGCTTGAAGTACGCTCCTCTGAAGAAGACGAACAATATGCACTGGTACAATTCAGTGACCCGATTGCAGCAGGGCAAAATCTCGATGGATTGATAACGATCAGCAATATTGAAAATCCTGCTTATACTATTCTTGGCAGCGAAGTAAAAGTATATGCAACGGATGCATTGGATGGAAATTATACGATAAATATTTTACCCGGAATCGAAAATCAATGGGGCGATAAAACAGAAAAATCTTATTCATCCAATGTATTCTTTGAGAACCGCCTGCCTAATGTAAAGATCAAAGGCAATGGCAATATTTTACCAAACAGCACCGGTAAATTGGTCCTGCCTTTTGAAGCCATTAACCTTAAAGCTATTGACGTCTCCATTATCAAAATCTATGAAAGCAACATTGCCCAGTTTTTACAAATGAATGATATGAATGGAGGCGAAGACCTGCGGCGTGTTGGCAGTCCGGTTAAAGAGGCTACTATACGCCTGGATGACGACAAGTCGCTTAATCTTCATCATAAAAATACTTTTTCGCTTGACCTGGATAAATTGATCCGCACAGAGCCCGGCGCTATCTATCGCGTAACGATCGGCTTTCGCCCGAACTATTCTCTATATACCTGCGATAGTTTGGTAAATGATAAAGAGGATGATGAATGGAATTATTACAATGCGGGCAACGAAAGCGCATTGGATGATGACGAAGATTTCTGGAACCGCTATGATAATTATTATCCGTATGGATATAATTGGCGCCAACGTAACAACCCTTGTTTTAGTTCTTACTATAACAAAGAAAAATTTGCCACTCGGAATATTCTCGCCAGCAATATTGGCTTAACTGCAAAGTACTCCACCAATAAAAGCCTGTTTATTGCAGTGAACGACATTATTTCAACGGCACCGATGAAAGACGTTGAGCTGCAGGTATTGAATTATCAGCAACAAATCATAGCCAAAGCAACAACAGATGGTGACGGTTTGGCAATCATCGATCTTACAAAAAAATCTGAGGGTTTAAAACCCTCTCCGCCTATTGGCGGAGGAGTTGGAGGGGGCCTCAAACCTTATTTACTGATAGCGAAACAAGGTAGCCAGTTTGGGTATTTAAAATTAGACGATGGGAACAGTTTGCCTTTAAGCCGTTTTGATGTAAGCGGCGATGAAGTAAAGAACGGCATCAAAGGCTACATTTTTGGTGAACGTGGCGTATGGCGCCCGGGTGATAGCTTATTCCTGAGTTGTATCATCAATGATAAAAACAATCCTTTACCTGATGATTATCCTTTGGAAATGGAGATCATTTCGCCGCGCGGACAATTATATAAACGTATTGTACAAACAAATGCCGATGACGGATTTAATGTTTTCCGAACAGCAACCGACGCAGATGCACCGACAGGCAACTGGGTTTGCCGCATAAAAGCCGGAGGAGCCACATTTGAAAAGAAATTAAAGATCGAAACGGTGATGCCCAACCGTTTAAAGATCAATCTTGACTTTGGCAATGTTGATGCTCTTGGAAAGAATGCAACCGTAAATGGTACGCTTAGTGCGCGATGGCTATTTGGAGCAACCGCGCAAAATGTAAAAGCAAGGGTTGATGCACAGTTATATAAAAAGAAAACAAAATTTCCAAAGCTTGACCGGTTTGTATTTGATAATCCAACCTCCAATTTCGCTTCGCAATCAAAAACTATTTTTGATGGAACATTAAGTGCCGGCGGAACGGCGCCTGTTAATCCAACCTTTGAAGCAGGTGAAGATGCACCGGGGCAGTTGCTCACTAATCTTGTTGTAAAAGTATTTGAACCAGGAGGCAATTTTAGTATTGATAATTTCTCTATGCCATTCAATCCTTATTCATCTTATGTAGGTATTGCGGTACCGCCGGGAGATAAAACCTGGGGCTTTTTACAATCAGGTAAATCTCACCGTTTTGATATTGTTGATGTAGATACAAAAGGAAATTTATTGCAAGGCAATTCAACCGTGCAGGTTGAACTGTATCGCATTCAATGGCGTTGGTGGTGGGATGAAGATGAAGACCTAAGCAACTTCACACAGGATGAGTATAATAAATTCATTAAGAAAGATACAGTGCAGGTAAGCAATGGTAAAGGTTTTTACAATATCAAAATGGATGAAGATGACTGGGGCAGGTATTTAATACTGGTGAAAGACCTGCACAGTGGCCATAAAACCGGGAGTACTTTTTTTGTAGACGATTATAGCTGGCGGGCAAGAGCCGGCGGCAGCGATCCGTCTGCCGCAGCAATGTTATCCTTTACATCAGATAAAGAGAAATATAATGTTGGTGATGATGTAAACTTATCTATACCCGGCAGCAAAGGTGGCCGGGCTTTGATAAGCATTGAAAGTGGAAGTAAGGTAATGAAAACTTATTGGGTGAACACAGAACAAGGTCAAACAAAATTTTCATTTAAAGCGGAAAAAGAATACAGTCCGAATATTTATGTGAATGTAAGCCTGATACAACCGCATGCACAAACGGTAAACGACCTGCCAATAAGAATGTATGGCGTGATACCAATTCTCGTTGATGATAAAAACACCATTTTAAAACCTGTTATCAAAATGGCCGACGTGATAAGGCCGGAAGTAAATAATAGCATAACGGTGTCGGAAGCATCGAATAAACAGATGACCTATGTGATTGCCATTGTGGATGATGGCCTGCTTGATCTCACGCATTTTAAAACACCGGACCCACACAATGCATTCTATGCACGGGAGGCGCTTGGCGTAAAGAGTTGGGACCTGTATGATGATGTGATCGGTGCATTCGGTTCGCAGATACAGCGTATATTAACCATTGGCGGTGATGCGGAATCAGATATTGCCAGCAATACAAGAAGATCGAACCGCTTTAAGCCTGTTGTTAAATTTATGGGGCCATTCAGTTTGAAAGGTGGAAGCAAAACGCACAACTTTACTTTACCTGCATACATGGGCAGTGTACGCGCAATGGTTATCGCAGCGGGTGACCTGAAAGATGGGGCGGCCTATGGCATGGCCGAAAAAAATGTTACCGTTAAAAAGCCATTGATGATATTGCCAACATTACCAAGAGTTGTTGGCCCTGGTGAAGAGATAAAAATTCCGGTCACTGTTTTTGCAACAGAGAATAACATCAGGAATGTTGCATTAAGCATTCAAACAAATCCCTTTATTGCCGCAAGCGGTAATCAAACCATCAGCTTTACGAAGCCGGGTGAGCAACAGGCATATTTTTATGCCAAAGTAAATAATGCTACAGGTATTGGAAATATAAAGATTGTTGCAACAAGTGGCAATGAAAAGTCAACATATCAAACAGAAATCGATGTTAGGAACCCCAATCCATACACAACGCAAATAACAGAAACTGTTCTGCAGCCAGGCCAGGCATGGAATTCCGCCGTTGCCATGATCGGCGATATGCAAAGCAGCAAGGCCACGCTCGAAATATCCAGCATTCCGGCCATTGATCTTCAGAAAAGATTGACTTACCTGATCACCTATCCACATGGTTGTATTGAACAAACCACATCATCTGTATTTCCACAATTGGTGTTGAATCAGTTAATGGATCTAACCGACAGGCAAAAGGCTGAAATTGACAGGAACATTAAAGTTGCCTTGCAGAAATTCAACAATTTTCAGCAGTCAGATGGCGGTTTCAGCTACTGGCCGAATGAAGCTAACAGTGATGAATGGGGAAGCAACTATGCAGGACATTTTTTATTGGTTGCATCATCAAAAGGATATGCGGTTTCACAAACCATGCTGCAACAATGGAAACAGTATGAACGTAACAAAGCGCTGGCATGGAATGTAACATCTGCGCCGTGGTATGGAACGGACCTGATGCAGGCATATCGTTTATATTTATTGGCATTAGCCAATGCGCCCGAGTTAGGTGCAATGAACCGTTTAAAAGAATGGAAATTCCTAACACCTGAAGCAAAATGGCGGTTGGCCGCAGCTTATTATTTAATGGGCCAAAACAACGTAGCGCTGCAATTGATAAGCGGATTACCTACTTCATTTCCTTCAAGGCCGGACCCGGGAATAACATTTGGCAGCAGTTTGCGCGACCAGGCAATGGTGCTTGAAACATTGGTATTGATGAAACGAACCGGTGAAGCGCAACAACTGGTAAAAACAGTCGCTGCACAATTATCGCAGGATTACTGGTACAGCACACAAACAACAGCGTACAGCTTAATTGCTATTGCAGCATTCAGCGGCAGCAATCCATCCAATCAAAAAATAAATGCAACAGGCAATTCCGGGAATCAACCCATCAATATAAACTCCAATAATGTTGTTGCGCAAAACGCATTACAATGGCAAAACGGAAAAGCATCTGTTCAGCTACAAAACAAAGGCAGCAACATGTTATTTGTCAGGATAATTAATGAAGGCAAACCGCTGAGTGGTGAGAATATTTCTTTTACAAATGATCCGGGTATTTTAAAAGTTTCGGTGAGTTATATCAGCACAAACAATACGCCCATCAGCATTGATTCAGTTAAACAGGGCACTGATTTCCTTGCAAAAGTTGTGGTTACCAACCCGGGAAAAAGAAACACTTATAATAACATGGCGCTTAGTGAAATTTTTCCAAGCGGGTGGGAGATATTAAATACAAGGCTCTATAACAGCGAAGGCAGTTTTGAATCATCACCAAGCGATTACATGGATATCCGCGATGACCGTGTTTATTATTATTTCAACTTAAAGCCAACTGAAAGTAAAACCTATTATGTACAACTCAATGCTGCTTATCCGGGTAAATACTTTTGGCCAGGCGTGTATTGCGAACAGATGTATGATCACACTGTAAGTGGCGGTGTAAAAGGTAAATGGGTAAAGGTTTATTGATAAGAAAACCCCGCCTAAGACTAAGCGGGGTTTTTCAACCCTAAACCCTTAAAAAACGTGCCAAAGGTAAAGAGATTTTTTATTTAAATATTCAATTATTTCTTAACCTAATTTTTTTTGTAACAGGAAATAAATCTGCTTACACAGCTAAGTCCATCCCTGCAACGTAAAACCTTAATATCTATAGCCTTATCATCGGAACAGAAATTAAATTAAAAAATCCGTAACCAATCAGTTACATATATTTGTATCCAAACCGGTTACCTATTTATGAGGAGAGATGTTTTCCAGGCAATAGCGGATCCTACAAGAAGAAAGATAATCGAGGCGCTGGTGCAAAAACCGCTTACACCAAATTTGGTCGCCGGCTATTTTCACATAAGCCGCCCGGCTATTTCAAAGCATATTAAAATATTAACAGAATGTGGTTTGGTGAGAGTAAAGCAAACAGGGCGGGAAAGATATTGCGAGGTAAATTTCAATTCTTTACGCGAAGTGTCGGACTGGGTGGACAAATACCGTGTTTTCTGGACGAAAAAATTAGATGCGCCCGGAGAATTTTTACAGCAGGAAAATAATACCTCCGGTCAACGGCAAACTTTAAAGCGAAAAACAAAAAATCCAAACACTAAAAAATAACACTATGCAAACACAACAGCCATTTGTAATTGAAAGGAGTTATAATGCTCCCATTGAAAAGGTATGGAAGGCAATAACGGATAAAAGCCAAATGAAACAATGGTATTTTGACCTTGACGATTTCAGGCCGGAAGTTGGATTTGAGTTCAAATTTGATGGCGGCAGCGATGATAAAGTTTATCACCACCTATGTAAAATAGTTGAAGTGTTTCCAAACAAAAAACTGAAATATAGCTGGAGTTATGAAGGCTTCGAAGGCATGTCGTATGTTAGTTTTGAATTGTCTGATGAGGGCAGTAACACAACAAAAGTGAAATTAACCCATAAAGGCCTTGAAACATTTCCGCAGAACAACCCCGATTTTGCAAAGAAAAGCTTTACGGAAGGCTGGACATACATATTGGGCACTTTGCTCGAAAATTTTTTAGAAAAGAAGGCAATCGCAGGAGAATAATTATTCCAGCTTTTTGATCTTCCCTGAACCGGCAATATTTTGCGAAACAGAAGCATTGCCTTTATAATAAACATTGCCGACACCAGCTATGTGTATATCTAATGTCTGATCCGCAAAAAGGCGCGCATCGCCTGAGCCTGCAATGCTTACGGTTGCATTTTCTGTTTTCAGGTCCTCCGCGTTATAGTTTCCATTTCCGGCAATTTCTATTTTGGAGTTCCTTGTTTCGCCCGAAATATAAATATTGCCATTACCCGAAATGTTTGATTCTATGCTCGGCGTATTCACATCAAAATGCAAATCACCGCTGCCGGAAATATCAAGGTTGAGATGATCACCGCCTGTAAGTTTATTAGTAGTATTGACATTTCCACTTCCTGCCAATTTAAATCCTTCAAGCTTATCCGTAGTGATGTATAATTTTATTTTGTCTGTCGGATGGAGATTCACTCCTTCTTTTGTATGAATGTTTAATTCATTCCCATCAACGTCTGTAACAATATACGACTGTAAATTTTCATCTGTTTTGATCTTTAAAGATGACGGGCTTCCCTGTGTCAGTTCAACATCATAACTGCCGGAGCACTTTATATTCTTAAATCCGGAAGCATTTCTTTCAGATGTAGTTATGTTACCGTTCCCGTTTATTGGTCTGTTAAATGGATTATCACAGGCAACAAGAAATACTGTTACAATCAATGCAGTTAAATATGATTTCATGGTTTGATTTTATTTGCTAAAGTAAAAAGATAAAATATAATCAAAGCAATAATCGTTTTGCTGCACATCACCGGGTCAGC
Source organism: Parafilimonas sp. (assembly GCA_036274175.1). Lineage (GTDB taxonomy): Bacteria > Bacteroidota > Bacteroidia > Chitinophagales > Chitinophagaceae > Parafilimonas. The sequence goes on along the minus strand of DASUGF010000070.1, from coordinate 44,038 downwards.
AAGTCTTTTAAAAACATTTATCTTCGCATTTCTTTTTTATGACCGCGAAAATTTTAATTCTTGATTTCGGAAGTCAATACACACAATTAATTGCACGTGCTGTAAGAGAAGCCAATGTTTACTGCGAAATTATTCCATTCAGCAAATCCTTTGCAATTGATGACACGATCAAAGGCATTATTTTGAGTGGCTCGCCGTTTAGCGTAAATGATAGTAATCCACCCACTGTAGATATTCCATCTTATTTAACACGGGTACCGGTTTTGGGAGTTTGTTATGGTGCGCAACTTGCGGTTAAGGAATTTGGAGGTAAGGTAGAAAAATCAAACAAGCGCGAGTTCGGCCGGGCGAAACTGCATAAGCGCCATGATGATATTTTATTGGCAGATGTTACAGACAATTCGCAGGTTTGGATGAGTCATAGCGATACGATCACGCAATTACCTGAAGGGTTTGATCTGCTGGCAACCACTGCAAGTATTCCTGTTGCTGCTTTCAGTAAGAATGATAATGGATCAAAGCCTTTATACGGTTTGCAGTTTCATCCGGAAGTATATCATTCGACAGAAGGGAAAAAGATTGTTAAAAATTTTCTGGTAAATATTTGCGGCTGCAAGCAGGATTGGACGCCGGCATCTTTCATTCATGAAACTGTTGAGGCTTTACAAAAACAAATTGGCGATGCACGCGTAATAATGGCTTTAAGCGGAGGTGTTGACAGTACCGTGGCGGCAACACTTATCAGCAAAGCAATTGGTAACAGGCTGCATGGGATTTTTGTTGACAACGGGGTGTTGCGAAAAAATGAATTTGAATCCGTTCTTGATACATACAAAAACATTGGCTTAAATGTAACCGGTGTTAATGCAAAAAACAGATTTTATACTGCCTTAGAGAATAAAACAGATCCTGAAGAAAAAAGAAAAACGATCGGTAAATTATTCATTGATGTATTCCAGGAAGAGGCCGCGAAAGCAAAAGAAGTGCAATTTTTGGGGCAGGGAACCATTTATCCCGATGTGATTGAAAGTGTGAGCGTACACGGACCGTCAGTTACCATAAAATCACACCACAATGTAGGTGGCTTGCCTGAAAAAATGCATCTTTCCCTGGTAGAACCACTGCGTTTTTTATTCAAAGACGAAGTGAGAAAAGTAGGTATTGAATTGGGTATTCCCGCCGAAATGATCAACCGCCACCCTTTTCCCGGCCCCGGCCTGGCGATAAGAATTTTAAGCGATATCACTGAAGAAAAAGTTAAACTGTTGCAGCAGGCAGATGATATTTTTATAAGCTCGTTAAAAGAGCATGACCTGTACAATAAAGTGTGGCAGGCCGCCGCTATTTTGTTGCCGGTGAAAACTGTGGGTGTTATGGGCGACGAGCGTACGTACGAATATACTGTTGCATTGCGGGCGGTAACTTCCGTTGATGGCATGACGGCTGATTGGGCGCATCTGCCTTATGAATTTTTAGCGCATGTATCCAGCGAAATCATTAACAATATCCGGGGCATTAACCGCGTTGTTTATGATATCAGCAGCAAACCACCTTCCACTATTGAATGGGAATAGGCACTAAATTTGATTCCTCAGCACTATTTATGCAGTTACTTAAAAAAATTTTTCTTCCCCTGCTTTTTATAACTACCTATTTAACTGCAAAAGCGGCAGACACAACTCAACTACCGGTACGCATTGCAGTTATGTTGCCTTTGAATCTCGATTCTGCATTTAAAGGTTATCAGTACAATTTAAGCAATACAAAAATTTCGCAGTATTTTTTATCAGGCCTCGAATTTTATAATGGCGTGACGATGGCTATAGATTCATTACAAAAAGAAAATGCAAACCTTGAAGTATGGGTATATGATATGCACAAGCAAAATCAAAGCCTTCAGCAATTAACCACCGAAATGCAGGCATTAAATTTTTCTTTGCTGATTGCATCCTTCACAACATCGGCGGAGCAAAAAACCGTCTCAGATTTTTCAGCAAAAAACAGCATCCCGGTTATATCGGCAACTTTTCCAAATGATATAAACCTGAATAATAACCCGTTTTTCCTGATGGTAAACCCAACATGGAAAACGCACATCAATGCTATCTACAATTATCTTTCAAAAAACTACAAGGGAAAAAAAATTATTCTTTTCACCCGTAAAGGTTCTATGGAAGACAGGATAGCCAATGAAATATCAAAGCTGAATTCAAAGCGGGCAATCAATCTTTCAACTGTTATTTTAAGCGATAATTTCTCTGACACGGATGTTATAAGTCACTTAAGCAATTCGAGTCAAAATATAATTGTTTGTGGAAGCTTATTGGAAGGTTTTGGAAAAGACCTGATAAAGATTTTAAATGATAACGGTCTTGCATATGCAAACGTTTTGGTTGGCATGCCCACATGGAGCGGCATGAGCGGCATAACAGGCACCGACTCTGAGAACCTGCAGATCATAATAACATCGCCCTATAACTATTTAAATAAAAACCTGACGCTTGAAAGTATTGAAGCAAACTATAAAACTTTATACTACACAAGGCCGAGCGATATGGTGCTTAAAGGTTATGAGACAATGTATCACTTTTCAAAATTGCTCCTCGCTAATCCAGGAACATTTATAAACAAATCCTCTGACAGCACCTACAAAATATCGAATGATTATAATTTCCAGCCGGTAAGGCTTTTACCAACTTCATTTATTCCGGATTATCTTGAAAATAAAAAAATATATTTCATTAAGATTGCAAACGGCCGAATCCAGTCAATTGATTGATGAAAAAAAGCGGCTTGAGCCGCTTTCCTTAGTTCCAAAGTGTTGACCTTATCTGGGTTTTTGTTTTCATTCGCTGAATGTTCCAGAGATCAGCAGCACTGAATATATTTTTATTATTCTTTGCCTTTTCAGAGTTAATATTGGCGGCTACTGTTTCTTTAACTTCCCTCACCAGCACATTTAATTCTTCCTGATCGAGATACACTTTCGAATTGCTTACTTCCTGTTTCATAATCGTACTTTTTAGTCTATAAAATCTTTATACAGCAGCAAACGAAGAGAAGTTGCAGTGCAAATGCAATTGCCGTTAGGAATGATCATTTCGAATTGGCGGTGCAAACATAAGCATAAAATGTGTACTACTTACACATTAATACTAATGAATTGCTAATTATATAAGCGGTTACATAAAATATATAAGCACTTATATATTTTTTTAGTCGTTCACAAGCCTGCTATTGAGGGTAGCTTCTATTTTTTTGAAGAGATGGTAAGGTTTATATATACGCCAATCCGGAAGGCTGATCAATTCAATAAACAGGTCGAGATGCTTGCGGCTAAAATCATATTGCGAAGCCTCATTCATATTTAAAGCAACAACCCAGCCGCCGGATTCTTCGTTTTCCTCCGCCCATTCCTGGTAATAGTCTTTATCGCCGCTGTGAAAATTGAGCACATTCTCTGCTATTAAAATGAATTTATTAATGCCATTGCTCATCATCACATCAATGATATCTCTTTTCAGCGTCATAACATCATTTTCTATAGCGTCATTCCATTCGCCGATCATTTCAATGATTGCAAAGCCAAGCTCGTAGTCGGCATAAATTATTTTTAGATACAAGGTACGGCTGCCGAATTCATCCCATTGAGGATGTATGTAGTAATTATAAACTGCCTGGGAATATTCAAACTCACTATATAACCGTCCATAAAAAGGAGATTTCGGATCTTCTTCTGCAACATATAAATGTCTCCAGTTATAAAATGGCTCTATCTCATGCATGATCTGCCCTGCTGTAATTTTTTTTATGGATTGTTTTATTCACCGCCGGAATTTTTTTATGCGCCCACTGTAAAGCTAATTTCAATTGCTGTGCCATTGTAAGATTTGTATTGTCCAACACTATTGCATCATCTGCTTTTCTCAGGGGGCTCACTTCCCTGTTGCTGTCAATATAATCCCGCATTTCAAGGTTTTGCTTTACCTCTTCAATAGTAATATGCGGATTGATTGCAAACAATTCTTTGAATCTTCTCTCCACGCGTGCGGCGATATCAGCAGTCATAAAGATTTTCAGTTCGGCATCAGGAAAAACTGTCGTACCGATATCGCGTCCATCCATAACAATGCCTTTGTTTCTGCCAATAATTTGCTGTTGGCGTACTGCAAACTCTCTTACTTCTCTTATTGTGGACACCTCGCTTACTTTTTCACTGATGATCATGTCGCGGATCAGCAATTCTGTATTTTCATCATTCAGGTAGATATTTGTGTTGCCGGTGGACGCGTCAAAAATATATTCGAGATAAATATTTTTTAAAGCCTGCTTTATTTGTGTTGTACTAGTTAAAGAGACTGAGTTACGCAAAAAATATAACGTTATAGCCCTGTACATAGCTCCGCTGTCTGCATATATGTATTGTAACTCTTTTGACAGTTGCTTAGCCAGTGTACTTTTACCACAAGAGGAATACCCATCAATAGCTATGGTTATCTTTTGCTTCATAAAAAGCAAAGCTGAATAAAAAATTCAATAACGTGAAACTTAGTTTATTGATTTACTACTTCAACTCCGGGATGTTTTGAGGGATCAAAAACAAACCTGCTGTCGGGTATTGTGGCATTAAGCGAAATATTGTCGAAGTTGATTTCCGTAACGGTATTTGCCTTATCTGTTATGGCCGCTTTTGTTATTAAGTTGCTGGATTTATTTATGGTAAGTGCAACACGTGTGAAGTTCTTTCTTTTATCAACAGGCGTTAACTGCAGCAGGTAACCTGCTCCCGCTGATGAAACCAATTTTATATCAAAATCTTTATTATTAAATCCTGTAATTATTTGTTGCGGCGATAATTCTTCATCTCCTGTTTCAGCCTTCGTGACAGTTACTTCTGAATGGCCGTCATAATTCCAAAGCTGTTCCCCGTTACAAAATATTTCATTATCCCCCTGTTTGAGATAGTATTTAAGCCCTTTTATGACTAACGTGCCTTTTGAAGATAAAATCTGCTTGTTTTGCTTATCCTTTTGTGTTAAAGAGAAGCCAATATTAATTCCTTTAGAAGCCTGAACCTTCGCTTTGGCCTTATCTAAAATGTTTTGGGCATTCGTATTACTTTGAGCATTAACGCCAAAAAAACCAACTCCTGAAAGGATTATGAGGCTAAACAATTTTTTCATCCGGTGAATTTTACTGCAAACTTCGATATTCAAAACCTAAACCGGTTTATTTGTAAAAGCTTCCTTTTCCGTTCAAACGCATATTTTAGTTTTTATTAACTCACTTATCTGTTAATGCTGAATCTGCTGTAGCTAATTTGGCTGAAAAAATTATCTTTGCACGTTTTATGAAATTTTTACCCGGGATCTTGATCTGTTTATTGGCGCTGGCTTCCTGTACCTCCAAGTATGGAAAAGTATTAAAAAGCAAGGATAAGGAATATAAGCTGAAGATGGCTGAGCAGTATTTCGTAAAAAAAGATTATGAAAAAGCCCAGCAATTGTATACTGATCTTTTACCGCTTTTTAAAGGTGATCCGAGATTTGAGGACATCTATTATAAATATGCATATACTGCTTATTACCAGAAGGATTACATGAATGCGGAAAACCTTTTTAAAACATATGGTGAAAATTTCCCGAACAGCCCCAGGGTAGAAGAAACGGAATTCATGCGTTGCATGGCTTATTATAAGCAATCGCCAAAGGTAGATCTCGATCAAACCAACACGATAAAGACAATGGCTTTATTACAGGCATTTATAAACACACACCCCGATTCAAAAAAGATAACAGAAGCAAATGAAATAATTGATGCCTGCCGGAAAAAAATGGAGCAAAAGGAATTTAACAACGCCAAGCTTTATTATAGTTTGGGTTATTATAAAGCTGCCGGCGTTGCTTTTTCAGTTTTAATGGATGATTTTCCGGATTCTGATAAAAGCGATGAATACGCACTTAACTCTATTAAAGCATATTACCGCTATGCCGAAATGAGTATTGCAGACAAACAACCGGAACGGTATGAAAAAGTGATCAATGACGCACATGATTTTGAACAACGCTTTCCATCCAGCACCTTACTGCCGGATGTAACGAATTATAAAACGCAATCAGAGAATAATTTAAAAAAACTTCAAATACAAAATAATAATGAGCAAACTCAGGCGACAACTCAGCGCTAATACGCTGAATACAGTAGAAACAAAAAATCTGCTTGATATAAAATCAAAAACAGGTAACCTGTATGAATCTATTGCTATCATCGGCAAAAGAGCAAACCAGATAAACATTGCAATAAAGGAAGAGTTGCATAATAAACTGGAGGAGTTTGCCAGCCATACAGACAGCCTGGAAGAGATTCACGAGAATAAGGAGCAGATTGAAATTTCAAAGGCTTACGAAAAGATGCCTAACCCGGCTATTCTTGCAACACAGGAATTCCTGGAAGATAAGATTTATTACAGGAAGAATGACGATGACCTGTTTCGTTAGTATCTTGTAAATCGTAATTTTAATCCTCCCGCCAATGGCGGGAGGATTTTTTTATTAAAAGACAAATGCTCACAGGAAAGAAAATCTTATTAGGTATCACTGCAAGTATTGCGGCCTACAAATCTATTTTTCTTGCAAGGCTGCTGGTAAAAGAAGGCGCAGAAGTTAAGGTTGTAATGACACCGGCTGCCAAAGATTTTGTTTCCCCGCTTGTGCTTTCAACACTTACGCATAATAAAGTTTTAATTGAGATCGCACAGGATGACAGTTGGTCAAACCATGTGATGCTTGGACGCTGGGCAGATGTAATGGTGATCGCACCTTTAAGTTGCAATACGCTTGCAAAGATGGCTCACGGACAATGCGATAACCTGTTACTTGCTGTATATCTTTCAGCAACCTGCCCGGTAGTAATTGCTCCGGCAATGGATGAAGATATGTGGCATCACCCCTCAACAAAAAAGAATATTGCTGCACTGCAGGAATTTGGAAATACTGTTATTAATGTAGAGACAGGCGAGCTTGCCAGTGGCTTATATGGTAAAGGCCGGATGGCGGAGCCTGAAGACATTATTTTGTTTCTTGCAGAAAATTTCTCCAGGCAAGCTGTGCTTAAAAATAAAAAAGCGCTGGTAACTGCAGGTCCAACATACGAACCACTCGACCCCGTTCGTTTTGTTGGTAATCATTCATCGGGTAAAATGGGTTTTGCATTGGCGGAAGCGCTGTATGAAAAAGGAGCTGATGTTACTATTGTAACCGGCCCCGTTCATCAAACAAAAAAATACAAAGGCATACAGGTAGTGAATGTTAATACAGCAGATGAAATGTTTAATGCCTGTTTGCAATTACATGATGAAATGGACATTGAGATAATGGCTGCAGCAGTTGCCGATTATAAACCCGCAACTGTTGCCGCAGAAAAAATTAAAAAAAATAAAACAGGTTTTTCACTCGAGCTTACAAAAACAAAAGATATTCTTGCAACACTTGGCGCAGGAAAAAAGCCGGGACAGTTTTTAGCGGGTTTTGCATTGGAAACAGATAATGAAAAAGCAAATGCGCTGGAGAAATTAAGAACTAAAAATGCAGATATGATCATTCTAAATTCATTGAAGGATGAAAGCGCGGGGTTTGGATATGACACGAATAAAGTATCTGTTTTTTTTGCTGATGCCACTTCAGTTGAACTGAAGCTGGCATTAAAAAAAGAGATCGCAAATAAAATTGTTGAACTTATTATTCAAAAAACACATGCGTAAATTTTTTCTTTGCTGCACATTCATGTTTGCCACAGGTTCCATTCTTTACGCGCAGGAATTCCAGGCAAAAGTTACAGTAAATGCCCAGCAGGTGGTTGGTGGCAATATTGACAGAACAACGTTTACAACCTTACAAAACCAGCTTACAACCTTTATAAATAACCGCAAATGGACAAGCGATGTTTTCCAGGCCCAGGAAAAGATACGTTGCAGTTTTATCCTCACTATTCAAAGTGTGGATGCAGACAATGTGTTCGACGCTTCCGTGGCTATACAAGCTGCCAGGCCGGTATATAATGCTTCCTATCAAACAGCATTGTTGAACTGCCAGGACGGCTCTGTTCAATTTAAATATGTACAATTTCAACAACTTGATTTTAATGAGAACAGGGTGCAGGGCACAGACGCTTTGGCTGCAAATCTTCCCGCCATATTTGCCTACTATGTTTATATGATCCTTGGCTTTGACTACGATTCATTTTCTCCCAAAGGAGGCGACCTGTATTTTTCGAAAGCGCAAAATATTGTAAGTAATGCTCCTGAATCAAAAAGCATCAGTGGATGGAAATCTTTTGACGGATCAAGAAACCGTTATTGGCTTGCCGAAAACATGATGAACACAAAATATAACAGTATTCATGATATAATTTACAGTTACTACAGGGATGGCCTCGACGAGATGTATGATGATGAAGAAACCGCACGCTCAAATATTCTTGATGCATTATCATCATTACAGGATTTCAACCAAACGAATCCTAATACAATGATCGCGCAATTATTAGTGCAGGGAAAATCGCAGGAATATATCGGTATTTTTAAAAAGGGAGATCCCGGAAGCAAGGCACAGGCATCGCAGATTTTAGCTTCTATTGATGTGAGCAATGCCGCCACTTATAAACAGGAGATAAAATGAAAAAGTGCTTTCTTTATTGTATAGTTTTTTCTGTATTTGTTGCATGCATGCCGAAAGAAAAAAAAATTCCGAAAGATATATTGCCTATAGATAAAATGAAAATCATTGTATGGCAAATGGCAGAGGCAGGCGCATATGCAGAGTATGAAAAAGAGAAAAAAAGAGATACGTCAGTAAAAACACTAAGCACCGCCAGCTTAGTCCAGGTATTAAAACTGCACAACCTTACTAAAGAGGATTTTTTTAAAAGTTTCAATTTTTACCAATCACGCCCGCTTTTAAATAAAGAACTATTTGATTCTGTAAATTCTTACGCACAACGCCAGCGAAGCGAGTTATATAAAAGAAAGCAGTAATAAGTTTATAAACAGGGCTTTTAAGCTTTTTTTAAGCAATATCATGTAAGCCTTACCGTTTTTCCAGGGTCAATTGGCACAACAATTGGCCTAATTAAAATTTAAAAATTCAACGCTATGCAAAAACTAATTTTGTCTTTATGTTTTGTGTTAACACTTGCTGTTACGGCCTCGGCCCAATCCTTTGAATTAGGGGGGAAAGTTGGCGCTAACCTGGGAAAGATAGATGGTGAAAAATTTAAGGATGGATACAATTTTGGTTATGTATTGGGTGCTTATGCTAATCTTGGTATCAATAAAACTATTGCGATACAACCCGAGTTACTTTTCAGCCAGACAAATACAACGATAGACTCCGGCTATGGTTTGGTGAAACCAGAAGACGTTCACTTAAATTATTTAAACATTCCGGTATTGCTGCATATTAACGCAAGCAAGCTGCTTGCATTCCAGGTTGGGCCGCAATTCAGTATACTCATGAATAAAGACCAAAAGATTGGAGACGAGATAGAAGGTGCTTTTAAAGGTGGCGACCTGGCTGCTGTATTAGGCGCTCAACTAAATTTCGGCCTAATAAAAGCTTACGGTCGCTATAACATCGGCTTAAGTAATATAAGCGACATCGCAAACTCAGATAAATGGCAAAGCCAGACAATACAGGTTGGCTTAGGAATTAAAATATTATAACAGTATGGTTTTTATGTGAAAAGCATCGCATAGTCTTGTGCGGTGCTTTTTTATTTTCGGCGGCGAGCAATTCAATTGAAATAAGCAGCATGCAGTTAATTTTGCCGAATGAATAAAGCAATAAAGCTGATCGAATGCCCCAGGGATGCAATGCAGGGTTGGCATAACTTTATTCCAACACAAAAAAAAATTGAATACATCAACAGCTTATTACAGGTTGGTTTTGATACAATAGATTTCGGAAGCTTTGTTTCACCTAAAGCAATTCCGCAAATGGCGGACACGAAAGAGGTAATTAGGAATTTGGAATTTGGAATCAGTGCAACAAAATTGCTTGCGATTATTGCCAACGAAAGAGGAGCAAAAGAAGCCGTTGAATATGATGCCATCACTTATCTCGGCTTTCCTTTTTCCATATCAGAAACATTTCAGCAAAGAAATACAAACAGCAGTATTGAAGAAAGTTTGCAACGTGTTGAAGCCATTCAATCGCTTTGCATTAAGCATAAAAAAACATTGGTTGTTTATCTAAGTATGGCCTTTGGCAATCCTTATGGCGACGCATATAATGAAGAAGTTCTGATCGCCTGGGCTGATGAGCTGGTGAAAAGAGGTATTAGTATTATTTCTTTGGCAGACACGGTTGGCGTTGCAACTCCACAACAAATTTCTTTTGCCTGCAATGCCCTGATCAATAAATACCCTTTAATTGAATTTGGTGTGCATTTGCATTCAACAATGCAAAACAGGAAAGAAAAACTGGATGCTGCATTCAACAGGGGCTGCTTTAGATTTGATGGCGCAATTAAAGGTATCGGTGGCTGCCCGATGGCGCAGAATGAACTGGTTGGGAATATGGATACAATTTTTATGACCGGCTATTTCAAGGAAAAAAAATTATTGATTAATATTAATGAGGAAGCCTTACAGCAAAGCATAACAATAGCTGACAATATTTTTATTTAAGTACATGCAGTTTTTCGCAACAATAAATATTAAGCCTTTAGAACCTTTCATCTCTTACAGGGATAAAATTCTCTTAACAGGCTCTTGTTTTACAGAACATATTGGCAATTTTCTGATCGAAACAAAATTTAATGCCCTGCAAAATCCTAATGGTATTTTGTTTGACCCTATGAGCGTTTCATCAAGCCTCCTCTCCTACGTTCAACATAAAAAATATGTTGAAGAAGATCTTTTCAATTTGAATGAAGCATGGAACAGTTGGCAGCATCATAGCAGGTTTTCCAATCCTGATAAAACCGAATGCTTAAAGAACATTAATGAAAGCCGGCAACGGGCGCATCAATTTTTAAAAGACGCGGACTGGCTAATAATCACATTGGGGTCTGCATTTACGTATAAACTTGCGGCTGAATCACCGCTCTCCACGGCGTGGAGAGGGGCCGGGGGTGAGGTAGCAAATTGTCATAAAGCACCAGCCCAATATTTAACAAAACACCTGAATACAATTGAAGATATCATAACGGCATTTGACAGTGTTATTCACCAACTGTTTCATTTTAATCCGAAACTGAAAATTATTTTCACAATCAGTCCTGTACGGCATTTAAGGGATGGTGTGGTGGATAATAACAGGAGCAAGGCAAGGCTAATTGAAGCAGTTCATCATTTAGTGAATAAGTTTGATAAGCTATATTATTTCCCGGCCTATGAATTAGTGATTGATGTATTAAGAGATTACCGCTTTTATGATGTTGATCTTGCCCATCCAAATTATGCCGCTACACAATTTGTGTTGGAAAAGTTTGCTGAATCCTGTTTCGATCAGTCAACAAGAGATTTGATGGAAGAAATAAAAAAAATAGTTATAGCCAAAAAACACAAGCCTTTTAACCCACACTCAGTATTGCATAAAAAATTCTTACAGCAGCAATTGGAAAAAACAAAACGCATTTTGCAAATGCACCCCTGCTTAAATTTTGAAGAAGAAATAAAATACTTTTCAGAAAGTTGAAAATGCTTTAGGCGGTCGGAGTGGCAGCAGCGTTTTGAAAAGCATTGCGGATAATGCCGCAAACATCAGTGTTAATCATTTTCTCAGCAAGCGCAAGCATATTACAAAAAGCAACATCATTGCTGATACCATGACCGATTATAACAGGCTTTGCAACGCCAAGCACAGGTGTTCCGCCGTAGGTTTCATAAGCAAAGCGGCGCATGAAATCATCGTCATGTATATCGCGGCTTTTTACAATATCGTAAATGGATTCTCCCAGTTTAAGCACAACATTCCCGGTAAAGCCATCGCAAACTGTTACATCGGCCCCGGCATTAAAAACATCCCTTCCTTCTACATTCCCAAGAAAATTTATCTGCGTATTTTCTTTCAGTAAAGGAAAGGTTTCTTTGCATAAGGCATTACCTTTGCCTTCTTCTTCACCAACATTTAATAAACCCACTGTTGGTTTTTGAATGCTTAAGATACTTTCTGCGTACAAACTTCCCAGCAAGGCGAACTGATCTAAATGCTGAGGCTTGCAGTCAACATTTAAACCAACATCAAGCAATAAGCCGGTACTGCCGCCAACCTTGGGAACAACCGTGGCAATTGTTGGCCGCAAAATTCCCTCAAGCGGCTTTAGAAAAAACATGGAACCAACAAGCATGGCGCCTGTATTACCGGAGCTTAAAAATGCATCTACTTTACCTGAAGCCAGTAACTGGAAACCTTTGGCAATGGAGGAATTGGGTTTATCTTTTAATGCCTTGGTAGGATGTTCGTGGTAACCAATAACTTCAGAGGTATGAACCATTACAAGATGTTCATCTTCCACCTGGTATTCATGCAGCAACGCCCGTACCTCCTGTTCATCACCAATGCAATAAATGGTTACATCGGTGTTTTTACTGTTGAGGTACAATTGTAAGCCTTTAACAGCCTCAAGCGGCGCGTAATCACCGCCCATCATATCAAGAGCGAGATTTATCAAAGCAACAGGTTTATGCTTTCAGAGGAACCTTTTCCGAAACAACTTTTCCTTTGTAATAGAGTTTGCCTTCGCTTACATGTGCGCGGTGGCGTACATGCATTTCACCCGTAGTGCTGTCTTTACTCAAAGTCACTTCTTCTGCCTTATAATGCGTCCTTCTTTTTGCGCTGCGTTGTTGTGAATGCCTGCGTTTTGGATTTGGCATAATTTAAAATTTATATTATTTAAGATCTTTAAATTTATTCAAAGCCTGCCACATGGGGTTCGCTTCTTTATTATCAATATTTTCAGCCTGCAACAATTTCGCAAGCACTTCTTTATTACACTGTGACTCACCTGCTTCATCGGGCGGACACATTTTTTGCAGCGGGATACTCAAGTTAATAAACTCATATATCCAGTCGGCAAGGTGAAGGTGGCTTTCTCCACGGCTGATATAATACACATCAGGATCTTCTTCCTGTTCATTCATTTCATCAGGATTATCAACCAGCTTTACCACCACCTTAAACTCGTCCCATAATTGGATGGTTAAAGGATTGCCGCATCGGTCGCAATTCACATCTACCGTTCCGTCAATATCAAATTTTAAAAGCATAAAACTGCTCTTTTTGTCCAGTTCAAGCTTTATTTTGGCGTTACAGTTAGAGAAATCCTGCCTCTCGTAATGTGAAAAGAACTTATCATCCACCTGGTATTCAAAATAATGAACCCCCGGTTTCAGGCCCACAAATGCTATTTCAAACTCTCTCCTGAAATTCATAGCCTGAAAAATTTGGGTGGCAAAGGTAACTGAAAAATGCTTACGAAACAAAGCTACTCCAATAGTGCTTGTGGTTAAAATTTAAAATTAAACGTAAGATCAAGCAGCGAACTTCATGATTAAATTATCTTTTAAACTTTATAAATCCTTTTAACATTTTATTACGTATAAAATATTAAAGATTTCGTCAAAACTTTCAACTTATGGATCTGAAAAATTTTAAAATATTATTCACAAATATATCAACAGCTTTTGCTTCCATGATCTATACAAAAAAACGGATTCAAAAGTCTGCCAAGCTGAGGGCGTTACACTCAAAAAGCAAATAAGGCCGTTTTAGGAAAAACTAATACATTCTTTCAATTCTTTTTCTGAGTAAGCAATATTATATTGCTTTAATACGTCTTCCGGTACGCCATTCCATTGATTGGGACGATTACCGACGTACCCTATATCATTCCATCCGATTTGAGTTGAGTAAAAACCTGTTGCCGTAAGATTACGCATCAGGTTAAAAAATTTAACACCGAAGCTCATCTCCGGTTTTGCTTTTCCGGGGTAAGCAATCTGGTCAACAACTTCGATCTGTTGTTGTGCAGTGCAGTCTTTAAAAGCATTTTCATAAGCATTCAGGCAATACAGGTCCAGCCATCGCAATCCTCCGCGAAGCGGTGTTTGAAGGGAAGGGTCATCTTTTGCTATAAATTCTATAAAATCAGCAACTTTTGCATCGCTGGCGCTTCCGCTTACTTCGTCTTTTGGGATAATAATGTCTGCAAGTGCAGTAATGGTGGCAAACTCTTCCGGTGTAAAAAATTTATCCGCTTTCTTTAAGCCATCTTCATAAGCCTTCTCTTCCGGCATTCGATTGATGGTGCTTTCGCTTTCCGTTGTTGCCGGTTTTGCGGCAGGCTCTTTGTTATCCGTCTTGCAGGCATCAACCATTACACCTGCTGTGACAGCAGTTATACCGAGTGTTTTTAAATATTTTCTTCTGTCCATAAGACCAAGATTTTATAAGATTTGACTGATTGTCTGATTTAAAATGAATAACACATTTTCCGTTATAAAACAATCCGGGATTTTGTCGGCTACATGGTTAAAGTCCAGGTTACAGGCTTTGCTTCTTCATCTGGTCAACTATATACTCACTTGTCCTCCAGGATAAGGCCAGGATGGTGTGTGTAATATTTTTATCAGCCTGTGAAACAAACGGCCCTCCATCAACACAGAAAACATTTTTTGAATCATGCGCCTGGCACCATTTATTTAAAGCAGACTTCCTGGCATCATCTCCCATTCTTACAGTGCCTGCCTCATGAATGATAAGCCCGGGATCATGCAAACCATAATCATTTTCAGGACCGTCATCCCCATAAGTAATTACGGCGCCCATTTCAGTAAGAATTTCCTTAAACGTTTCCTTCATGTGCTTCGCCTGCTTGATTTCATAATCAGAATATTTTGTATTGAAGCGAAGTACCGGGATGCCGTATTTATCAACGGTATTAGGATCGATCTCACAATAATTACTCTCCAAAGCAAGCGCTTCGCCACGGCCGGCCATTCCAACAGATGCGCCATAGAAAAAGCGGTAATCTTCTTTCAGCGATTTTCCATAACCACCGGCTTCTTTCTTTTTTCCACGAACAGCATATTTGCCATTTATTTGTTCTATGCTCCAGCCAAAACCGTAAGCCGGTTGGTCCATACCGCCGCCATACTCTATGTGATAACCTCTTGGAAAATCTAATTTTTTATTGTCCAGCCACCAGGGGGTATACACGTGCATGCCGCCAACACCATCTTCGTTATACCGTTTACGGTCGAATAAGTTAGGCAGATAGCCACCCATATCTCCACCCGTGGAGTCGTGTAAATATTTTCCAACAACATTGCTCGAGTTAGCTAACCCGTTCGAATGTCTTGGTGATTTTGAATTCAACAACAACCTTGCACTTTCGCAGGCGCTCGCTGCAAGAATTACTGTTTTGCCTTCCACCACGTATTCCTGCATGTCTTCTTTATTTACATAAGAAACACCGGTTGCCAACCCTTCAGTATTCGTTAAAACCTCACGCGCCATACAGTCTGTCAGCAGGTCTACATTACCTGTTTTTAAAGCAGGGATAACCAAAACTGAAGAAGAAGAAAAATCTGCATACACTTTACAACTTCTTCCGCATTGTGCACAATAAAAACAGGCGCCGCGATCATCATTTATTTTTTTAGTAAGGATAGACAGGCGTGATGGAATAACCGGTATGTTCAATGAGGTCCCTGCCTTTTTTATCAACATTTCATGCAAACGCGGCTTAGGCGGCGGAATAAAGACACCATCAGGATCATTCGGTAATCCTTCATTGGTGCCAAACACGCCAATTAAAGTTTCCACCTTGTCGTAATATGGTTTTATATCTTCATAGCTGATCGGCCAGTTGTCGCCTAAACCATCGATATCTTTTCTTTTAAAATCGCGGGGGCCAAAGCGAAGGGTTATTCTCCCCCAATGGTTGGTTCTTCCTCCCAACATTCTCGCACGCCACCATTCCCATTTAGTGTCTCCAACATGCGTGTAAGGCTCTCCGTCGATCTGCCAGCCCCAATAACAACCGTCAAAATCTCCAAAAGGGCGGAACCTGGTGCTTCTTCCTCTCCGGGGCGATGCCCATGGTGGCTGCAATTGGTTGGAATCTTTTGCAGGATCATACATAGGCCCTGCTTCAATAAGGCAGACTTTCAAACCAGCCTTTGCCAACACATAAGTTGCCATACCGCCACCTGCTCCCGAACCAACAATTACCGCATCATATTTTTTTGGATTTTTTTTTATTTGTAGCGTGCCCATTTTTGATATTGGTTTCGTTAGAAAAGCTAAAGTAAGTATAAACAGTTTTAAACGGAGTGTTTTTTTAATTTGTTTTAATATTACCTGATGAATGTAATTGCTATAGACATAGGCACTACAAATTGTAAAGCCATAGTAGTCGATACAAGAGTAAAAGTTATAAAAACATTTCAATGTGCAACAAAGCCAATAGAGCCCAGGCAAGGCTGGAATGAACAGGATGCCGATGCGATATTTGATGCGGTTATACAATTATTACAACAGGCAATTGCGCTTTGCGGTGAAGAGCATATTTCGTGTATTTCTTTTAGTGCTGCCATGCATAGTTTTCTTGCAGTTGACAAAAACGGAAAGCCTTTAATGAATATGATCACCTGGGCTGATCTGCGCAGTGCTACATATGCGCAACAACTGGAGCAAAAACCGGCAGCAAAAAAAATATATGAAACAACGGGCGTGCCTTTACATGCCATGACGCCTTTGTGCAAACTGTTTTGGTTAAAGCATGAAGCAAAAAATATTTTTAACAAGGCACATAAATTCGTTTCCATAAAAGAATATATTTTTTTCAGGCTGTTTGATAAATACATCGTCGACCATTCCATAGCTGCAGCAACAGGATTATTTGATGAAAAAAATTTATGCTGGTATGCAGATGCGCTGCAGGTTGCAGGTATCAACGAACAACATCTTTCTGAATTATTTCCTGTTGAGCACTACGAAACACAACTACAACCGTCAGTAAGAAAGAAATTAAAACTAAAGCGTACAATTCCATTTGTTTTAGGCGCAAGTGACGGGGCATTGGCGAATCTTGGCAGCGGGATCATCAATACGGTGAACGCAGCAGTAACAGTGGGAACAAGCGGCGCTGTGCGCATAACATCAAACAAATACCTTATCGATAAAAAACAAAGATTATTCTGCTACTACATAAGCGATGGCCTTTACATAACAGGCGGCGCCATCAATAATGGCGGGGTTGCCTTGCAATGGCTGGTAGAAAAAATTTTTGGAGAAGATTTTAGAGATGAAAAAAAATTACATGCCTTATTAAAAGATACATCTAAAATAAATGCAGGTGCGGAAGGGCTTATTTTCCTGCCTTACCTTTCCGGGGAACGCGCTCCGATATGGGATGAAAATGCCAAGGCCTGCTTCATTGGTTTGTCGTCTGCACATACAAAAAAGCATTTAACCAAAGCGCTTTTGGAAGGAATTTGTTTCTCAATCGTTGATGTAATGCAGGCGCTTGAAGAAACCACCAGCTCTATTCAGAACATTTATTTAAGCGGTGGCATAACAAGATCGGCAGCCTGGGTGCAGTTGCTGGCAGATGTTTCCGGAAAAAAAATCATGATAAATGATGCGGCCGACGCGTCGGCATTGGGGGCAGCATTTATCGGGATGAAGGCAACCGGTTTGGTAAAAAAAATATCGGATGCAAAAATGTTTCTGAAAAATGTAAAGTCATTTGAACCGGATATGGTTAATCATCGCATCTATAAAAAATATTTTGTTATATACAAAAGCCTGTATGAAAAGCTGAAGGACACATTTGGGGAGTTGTCGGCATTGATTGGTGGATAATTGCAGATTTTAGATTGCGGATTTAACTTAACTATTTACGTTCGTGCCTTTATCTACGCACGCTTATTTTTGCAAAAATTTTCATGAATGAATTTGATTGAAGAATTGCGCTGGCGGGGAATGCTGCAGGATATAACGCCGGAAACGGAAGAACAGTTAAATAAAGAACAAACATCTGCATACATTGGTTTCGATCCAACTGCTGAAAGCCTGCACATCGGCAGCCTTGTTCCCATTTTATTATTGGTGCACCTGCAAAAAGCAGGTCATAAGCCCTTTGCTTTGATTGGCGGCGCTACCGGTATGGTAGGCGATCCCAGCGGAAAAAGCCAGGAACGTAATTTTTTAAGTGAAGATGTTTTACAGCGCAACCTTGCCGGAATCAAAAAACAATTGGAAAAGTTTTTGGATTTTGATGAATCCAAACCTAACGCCGCGGTAATGGTGAATAATTATGATTGGTTTAACGAGATGGGTTTTCTTGATTTCATACGGGATGTGGGCAAGTATATTACCGTAAATTATATGATGGCGAAAGACAGTGTGAAAAAAAGAATTGAAGGTGAAACAGGAATAAGTTTTACGGAATTTACTTACCAGTTGATCCAGGGCTATGATTTTTACTGGTTAAATAAATATCACAACTGCAAATTGCAAATGGGCGGCAGTGATCAATGGGGGAATATCACAACCGGGATAGAACTGATACGGCGTAAGGCAGGCGGCGAAGCTTTTGCATTTACCTGCCCGCTGCTCACAAAATCTGACGGCAGTAAATTTGGAAAAACGGAAAGAGGAAATGTGTGGCTGGATCCGGACAAGACTTCTCCTTACCACTTCTACCAGTTCTGGCTGAATGCGGCTGATGAAGATGCTAAAAAATGGATCAAAATTTTTACGTTCTTATCAAAAGAAGAAATAGAAGCGTTAATACAACAACAGGAAGAAAATGCTGCCGCACGTTCCTTGCAGAAAACATTAGCAAAAGAAGTTACGCTCTTTGTGCATGGCGAGGATGCGCTAAAACACGCGCTGGAAACAACAGAAAAATTATTCTCTAATCAAACTGCCCCGGCTGAAAGTTTAAGCGAGGCAGACCTGCAAAGCATGGAAGGCGTGGTTAAAATTGAGTATGATCTTTCAAAGGTTAATGCTGGTGTTGATATCATTTCTTTTCTTGCCGAAACAAATATTTTCCCGAGCCGGAGTGAAGCGAGAAAGATGATCCAGAACGGCGGCATTAGCATTAACAGGAAAAAAGTTCCGGGACAGGATTTTTCCATCACGGCCGATCTGCTCCTTCACAACAAATATCTTTTGGTACAAAAAGGAAAAAAGAATTATTACCTGGTGAAAGCAAGTTGATGCAAACCCTGTATTGTATATCGGGCATGGGAGCTGATGAAGAGGTATTTAAACATCTTGATCTTTCATTCGTAAACCCGGTGTTCATTAAATGGATCAAGCCGCAGGCAAACGAAACATTGCCGCAATATGCACATCGCTTAAGAGAAAGGTTTATTCATGATGAGGCTCCAATTATTTTGGGTCTGTCACTCGGCGGGATGATGGCAGTGGAAATTGCAAAGACGAACCCTTCCGCCAAAGTAATTATTATTTCAAGCGCTAAAACCAAATATGAACTTCCCGTCCACTGGAAATTTTTCCGGTACCTGCCACTCTACAAAATTTTACCGGAGTGGACAGTAAAAAAGCAATCCTTTCTCCGGAATTATTTTCTTGGCGCTAAATATACCCCGCAAAAAAAATACCTCGAACACGTTGCGAGAAATGCGGACATACATTTTTACCGGTGGGGCATCGGAGCGATATTAAACTGGCAAAATGAGATCATCCCTTCTAATGTTACCCATATTCATGGCACTAATGATAAACTGTTGCCTTATCAATTTGTAAAAGCAGATTTTACGATTAATAATGGCGGGCATTTAATGGTGATAAACAATGCACGTGAAGTTTCCTCAAGAATAAAGGAGATCATTTCTTCATAGGTACAAATTCCACTATTGTCCCAAGGTCACTATAGTCCCTTTTACACCCAAAAATGAGAATTAAAAAAAAGAAAACACGCTATAAAATAAAGGCAAATAACCTCAATCTTCCCAAACGGTAAGCCCTTCGCTGCAGTTGGCGCAGATATCGATATTCTTGCGGCTTTTCATCAGCTCGCTTCTGAATTGCCGGTAATTATCATTATGCCAGACATCTTTGAACGATTGCATATTCAAATTACCTAAACGGTGCATGGCATCTTTATCAAAACAGCAAGGCACCACCATGCCATCCCAGGTAATTACGTTGGCGTGATGCAATTTCCAGCAATGATTTTTCATGCCGCTTTTGCTCTGCATTTTACCATCGGCATCCTGGCGGTAACGGCTGTATTTATCAATGGTGGGAATTAAGTGATGCGGGTCGTTCTCATAATCATACACCTGCGCTGTTTTAAAGCGAACCTGGTCAACACCAACCTCTTTCGCCAGGCGCTTTATGTCTTCTATCTGGTGCTCATTGGGTTTTACCACTAAGAATTGAAAGAACACAAAAGGCGTTTTGCTTTTTAATTCTTTTTTCCATTTCACGATATTGCGGGCGCCCTGCAAAACTTTTTCGAGGTTGCCGCCTACACGGTATTGCTTATACACATCCTGCGTAGTGCCGTCAATGGAAATGATCAAACGGTCAAGCCCGCTTTCGACTGTGCGCTTTGCTTTTTCGTCTGTCAGGTAATGGGCATTCGTTGACGTAGCAGTATAGACGCCTTTATCGTGCGCATACTTAACCATTTCCAGGAAATCAGGATTCAGGTAGGGTTCGCCCTGGAAATAAAAAATAAGGTATAGAAGCTCTTTATGAATTTCATCAATGGTCTGCCTGAAAAAATCTTTTTTAAGCATGCCTGTTGGCCGGGTAAAGGCACGCATGCCGCTCGGGCATTCAGGGCAACGGAGATTGCAGGAGGTAGTAGGTTCAAAAGAAATAGATATAGGATAACCCCATTGCAGCGGCTTTTTAAACAGCTTGCTTAACTGGTAGCTTGTCATCACTTTCGCAGCGTTTAGGCTGCGTCGAAACGTCAGCTTGGATAACAGGTTCTTTGTATCGTTCCAGTTGAAATATTTCATTGAAGCTGTAAAAATACGATTATCGGTTTTAATGAAGCATTTCTTAAAGTCAGGAGCTTGTCATAAGAAGTTAAATCAAAAGAAATACTTTTGATTAGCATCATCCGATGCTTGTATAAATAAAATATCATGAAGGCAATACTACTCCCTCTAATTTTAATGACAGCCATACACTGCTTTTCACAAACGTCGAACGTGGAGAGAACAAAACAGTTTTCAGCGCAGGAGAAAAAAAAATTCAATGCGGTTGCGAATAAACAATTGTTATCGCTTTCGTCAAACAATTTCGAAGTGTATTATTACCGTTGTAATTGGAATATTGATCCTGCAGTGCGTTATATAAGCGGGAGCGTAACCTCTTATTTTAAAACAACTGCTTTAACCAACAAAATCATTTATGATTTTACTAACCAGCTTACCGTTGACAGTGTGATCTATAACAATCATCAAACAACTTTTTCACAACACACTAATGCGACGCTCACTATTAATTTTCCTGTAGTTTTTGGTAAAGGCAAAAAAGATTCTGTTAGTATTTACTATCATGGTGTACCGCCTGTAAGCGGCGATTTTACAGGAGGCTTTACGAAAACAACCCATTCAGGCGTACCTGTTATATGGACATTAAGCGAACCTTATGGCGCTTCCGGTTGGTGGCCCTGCCGCAATGGCCTGAACGATAAAGCAGACAGCATGGATATTTATATAACGCATCCTTCGCAATACAAGGCTTCATCAAATGGTGTTTTGACAGGCGCTGTAACAAACGGAAGTTTTATAACATCACATTATAAACACCGTTACCCGGTAGCAAGCTATTTAGTAGCATTTGCAGTAACAAACTATGCGATTGATTCTTCTGTAACCATTATTAATAACGGCCAGGGGTCGAATCAGCTTTTATTTATACAGCATGTTTATCCCGAACATCTTTCGTCCTTTGTAAACAGTTCGACTACTTTGCTGAATGCCCTCAAACTGTACAGTAACCATTTTGGCATTTATCCTTTTATAAAAGAACAGTATGGCCAGACTGAATTCGGCTGGGGAGGTGGTATGGAACACCAGACAAACTCTTTCGTAACAAACTCAGGAACAGGCCTGATTACACATGAATTAGGCCATCAATGGTTTGGCGATAAAGTTACCTGCGGAAGCTGGCAGGACATATGGCTGAATGAAGGCTTTGCCACCTGGCTGGCAGATATTTTTTATACAGAAAAAATAGATACGGTTAATCATAAAAATTATGTTGCCAGCGACCTTGCCTACGTGGTTTCTCAGCCCGGCGGTTCTGTGTGGGTGAATGATACCACCAATGTAAACCGCATTTTTGATAGCCGTTTAACCTACAACAAAGGCGCTTTTTTAGTTCGCATGCTGAGATGGACGCTTGGCGACAGCCTTTTCTTTAAGGGCATCAATAATTACCTTACCGATCCAAAACTTGCTTACGGTTTTGCACGAACAAAAGACCTGCAGCGCAACCTGCAGCAAACAAGCGGTCAGAATTTAAATTATTTTTTCAATCAATGGTTTTATGGCGAGGGTTATCCGTCATTTACGGTTACCTGGAAAGATTCATCCGACCATAAAATCTACCTGAATGTAAAACAAAAAACATCGGTACCTGCTTCTGTGAAATTTTTCAAAGTGCCGCTGCCGGTGCAGTTAAGCAATGGCAGGCAAACAAAATCTGTTACGGTTACTTTATGGTGCATGCACAACAACCAGGATTTTGTTATAGATGGCCCGGGCTTTCCTGTTAAGAATGTTACAATAGATCCCGACAATTATCTTATAAGCAGCAACAACAAGGTAATAAAGAGAAAGAATCTTCGGCCCGCTGAAATGCCTGCCGTTGCAAAAATTACCGTTAGCCCTAACCCGGTCAATTCAATTGCTTTGGTTACAATAGAAAACCTGCAGGGCAAAATACAACTGCAATTATTTAATAATACAGGTACTGCATTATGGAGTAAGCAGCTAACAATACAGGAAAGATCGGCACAAATTCAAATACCCTTTTCCACTTACATAAATGGCAACTACAGGCTGTTGGTAACCGACGCAAATGGCCAACAACATTCGCTTGCAATTGTTAAGTAAAATTTTCGTTTGATTATTGTTGATGGGTAAAAGCAAACGTTCAAAACAAAGATCCAACAATAGAATTTTTATAATAATTGCGGCAATAGTTGCAATGCTTGGCATTTACATATGGATAGCTTACTCGGTTAAGCAAAAAGAAGAAGAGGCCCGCTTTGCTCTGTATCCTGATTTTGGTATCGAGCTCCCGCTTGGTTTTAAAATTCACGGTATCGATGTGAGCAGTTACCAGGGTAACATTTACTGGCCGTCTGTTGCACGAATGCAGGACCAGGATGTGAACATAAAATTCGCGTTTATAAAAGCTACGGAAGGATTAAAGAGTGTTGACAGGCAATATACACGCAACTGGCAAAAAGCAAAAGAGGCCAACATAACAAGAGGCGCCTATCATTATTTTCTTGCCACCAAAAGTGGCCGGTTACAGGCGCAGCATTTTATTAAAACAGTTCAATTACAACCCGGCGACCTTCCGCCTGTGCTGGATGTGGAAGAGTTATATGGCGTGCGCCCGGACAGTATGCGCAGCCGTGTGAATGCCTGGCTGAATGCTGTTGAAAAAGCGTATACTGTAAAACCGGTTATTTATACCAGCGCATCGTTTTATAAAAATTTTCTCGGCCATGATTTTGACGAATACCCGCTTTGGGTAGCGCATTATTTTGTGAAAGAACAGCCTGGTGTTGATGAAGGCTGGTATTTCTGGCAACACAATGCCACCGGGAAGGTAAATGGTATAAAAACAAGAGTGGATTTTAACGTTTTCAGCGGCGATACAACTTTATTCAACAGCCTGCTGTTGCACTGATTTTTTTGAATGCTTCGCATTGTTGTTATTATGTTACCAGCGGCAGAAATGCTATGCAGTCCGCCTAAGGCGGATCGCACACTTCAACTGCATATCTTTATTCAGCATTAATGTCTCCGGAATAATCATAACATTAATTATGAACCAGCTTATATGCAGTCTAAGAGGCAATGTTCATCCTATTGTGTTAAATAATAGGAAGGCTTACGTTAGTGCTATGTTAATTGCAAGTTGTCGCATTCAAGTGCGTAGTGAGTAGCCAGTTGTGAGACAGATCGCGCTATGGGAACTTACTCACCATTCACCACTCACAACTCACGCTTAACTTCATTAGCTTATAATATTGATTCAATATTTATGGAATACATCGAACATCTCAGGAAAGATAAAAAGCTTGCAGCTCATATTAATGAACCCCTGCATGAACGTATAAAGCCACATAAAAATATTCCGCTTTTGCTGATCGCCGGCATTATGAGCCAGCAACTGAATACAAAAGTGGCAGACATAATTTATAACCGTTTTCTTGCTTTATATAACAACAAAGAGCCAAAACCGCATCAGGTATTGGATACTCCCAATGAAACATTGCGTGCTATTGGTTTATCCAATGCAAAAGTTTCTTATGTAAAAAATGTGGCTGCATTTTGTATTGAACATAAGATCACTGATAAAAAATTAAATGCCATGAGCGATGAAGAAATTATTGAATTGCTCATACAAATAAAAGGTGTTGGCAGATGGACGGTTGAAATGTTATTGATGTTTGCGCTTGGACGTGAAGATGTTTTTTCTATTGACGATTACGGCGTGCAAAGCGCTATGATCAAAATTTATAAACTGCAAAAACTTGAAAAAAAGCAACTAAAGGAAAAGCTCATAAAGATCTCAAATAAATGGTCTCCTTATAGAACATATGGCTGTTTATATTGCTGGCATTTAAAAGATAATGCGCCGGTGCAGGCGGCGAAATAGGTAAACAAGAAGGATCCTTTTTCAGTCTTTGGGTGTTTCGACAGTACAATTGGTATTTACCGGATTGACGAAATCTTTATTGAGCTTTCGTATCCATTAGGCATACGCATCGTAAACAACAGTTCATTCAATGAATTCTGTTGACCCTTTGAACCGCTTTAATACGCTTTTTCTTTTATCTTAACTTTACGCTTCTTTGGTTATATGAATCTCAAAGTCGTTTCCTTCCAGGTGGCAGATACTATTGACCTGAAACAGTTTAAAAGTGCTTTTGTTGCCAACATCCATTTTGCTGATGCTGATGAATTGTTTTATGCGGTTGAAGTGCACAAATACCTGTATGTATTTAAATATGGTGTTACTTGTTTTGTCGGTTATAATGAAACGGAGATGACAGCTTTCCTGCAAATGCTAAAACCTTTTTGCAAAAATTTCTTTAGTCAGTGGCTAAGTGATGAATTCGAAATAGAAACAGCAGCAACGGCCATTAATTATGGTTTCAATAAAATTGAGATACCGGGTGAAGATATGGATATGGTGCGGCTGATCATGCTAAATGTTTCGCAAAGCGTGGCGCTTGATTACTATAATGACCAGACAAACATATTGATCGAACAAACCAACTATCACACGCAAATACTGGAAAAAAAGGGAAGGATAGGTCTCAGCGGCATTAAATTAAAGAAATCCATCGGCCACACACTTAATATTAAAAATAAGATCACTGCCAACCTCTATATATTTGATTCGCCGGAAGAAACCTGGGAAAATGAAACGCTCAACAAACTTGACATCGGCTTAAAAAAAACATTTGACCTGCAGTCGCGCTTCCGAACCATACAGGACGGCCTGGCAATTGTAAAAGAAAATCTCGACCTGTTTAAAGATCTCCTGCAATACCGTAACAGCGTTGCATTGGAGTGGGTAATCATCATCCTGATTTTGGTGGAAGTGATCAACCTGGTGCTCGAAAAATTTTCTGTATAATTATTTTAATGTGCACAAAACTGGTCAGGTTTAACTATGCATCAAAACCTGGTGTTAAGTTAATAGTGAGTCAGTAGTGAATGGTGAGTAATCATCCTAAATAGATGGTATTCAATCACAACTTACCATAGCACTAGTGCCTCGTCAACATAAAATTGTCGTGTCTTCCACAGGCTGTAGGTGCACAACGAAAGATTTTTGTCGCACAGCTAATGGTGCAAGCGAGCTTTCTCTGTTATCTCTGCGTCCTCTGCG
The DNA here is from genome assembly GCA_036274175.1 of Parafilimonas sp. GTDB lineage: Bacteria > Bacteroidota > Bacteroidia > Chitinophagales > Chitinophagaceae > Parafilimonas. The sequence goes on along the minus strand of DASUGF010000070.1, from coordinate 17,885 downwards.
CGAGTATTCCTCACGCCATAATTTAGTTGACACCACCCTAGATAGCCTTCCTGCCAGAAATAGTGCGAGACTGTGTCATAGCAAGGTCTTCATAGCACGGCTATTGTGTGCTGAATAACCCTCTGCGTTTTAATCAACAATCAACGCAAACAAAACACAGGATGCGCAGCTTATTGCAAAAACCCGCTACGAACTAATTAGCCCTTAAAGAAAAAAAGATTCATTTCCGTCTTTACCTTTAGCATTATAAAATTTCACGTTATATTGGGAATTAAAGCACAGGGACATGGAATCATTTAAATATAGCTACATTTTAGCTGGTGTTGTTTTAATACTAGCGATAATAAAAACTATACATTTTATAAAAAATAAAAATCGAAACTGGAAATTCCGACACTGGTTTTATTTTAATCAAAACAACATAAAGGTATCGACGAGTAATGAACGTGCACGATTAAAAAGAATACAAAATACTTATGCAATATGTATCTACATTGTTTTATTTATCACCATTATTTTATTCACTTGCAACGTTTAAGTCCCGGCGGGCTCTTATAGCATCGCCAATTCTTCGTGTAGCATTGTCTCCTGGAAAGAGCAAATGCATTTCTTCCACTTCTTTCGCCTCAATAGGAAAATAAAAAAGGATCTGGCACGTGCAGCATAGATGTGCGCATAATATACCAGTGCGGTCATAAAACGACATTATTTATTCAAAGGCACGCAAAAGCCCTTCACAGAGCCTACTAAAAACAGCAGCAATCGATTTTTAAAAACCACTCAACTTTCAGAAGAAGTCATGCTCATACGACATGCGTTTTACTGCCGAAATTATATGAACGGCAGCCGAAGACATTTTTATTATGCGAAATTTGGTGAAAGCAGGAGCAGTAAATGGACAGATCTCATTTTGATATTTCCAATATTAAATCGCCGGTTTCGGAAAAAGTGTCTTTTTATGAATGCAGGTATTCCAATTTTTCTTATCCACGCCATTTTCATGAAGAGTATTTGGTGGAGATTGTTATAAAGGGGAAAAATAAATTTTATTGTGGCGGCAAAAATGTTTCGGCGCAACCCGGCAATATTGTATTGATCAACCCCGGTGAAATACATGATGGCACTGCTCCCAAAAATGAAATGCTTGAATACAAAGTGTTTTATGTTGATCCCGCGGTTTTACATGAATTGTTTTGTGAACAATATAAGCCACAGAATTTGTTGTCAATAAACTTCAGGCAGTGCCTGGTAAATGATGCGCTCCTGTTTCAAAAGATAAATACCTATTTTGACGCGCTGCAACAAGAGCATACAGACAACCTGGAGGCAAGCCAACTTTATTATGAATTGATGGCTTATATTATGAGTCGCTACTCCACTTTACAATCGGCCGGCGAAAAAAGATCACCATACTACCAGTCTAATCTTGAAACGCTAAAAGAATATATCAATGACAATATTGGCGACAAACTTTTGCTCAAAGATCTTTCCAGGGTATCTGCCATCAGCCCCTTTCACCTGCTGCGCATATTCACCTGCAATACCGGGATCACGCTGCATAAATATATTACCGTAAAAAGAATAGAAAGGTCTAAGCAGATGTTGCGCAACAAACATCAGATCGGCGATATTTCATATACATTAGGTTTTTCTGACCAAAGCCATTTTACGAGACATTTCAAGAAAATGGTGGGCACGACTCCGGCGGAGTTTCAAAGAAGCTTTGCTTAAAAAACAATTGTGAGATTTTGCATTTGACTGATGTTATAAATATTTTCCGATACCTAAATGCTCACATCCAATCTTTGGATTATAATAGCAATTTTATTCAAGGCAATCATTCCTTAACGTAATAACTTTCATCAAAAATTGTATGAAAAGAATATGTTTCATTGTTGTATTACTTGCCGGATCATTTTTATCATGCCGGTCACAGGAAAACAACATAAAAAACGTTGCCATTTTTGTGCATCAGGGTGTTCAGCTTTTGGATTTTTCCGGCCCCTTTGAGGTCTTTAAAAGAAGCTTGAATAAAATTGCTATTTAATCGTCTTGGTTGCAGGCTTTTATTATAATTGCCAACGCCTACCTGTTATGTCTCATTTAAAATTTTCAATTCTTTATTTATAGAAATACTAAACTTTAGCCGGCTTTTTGCTGTTTCTTTTAGATTTGTTTTTATTAATTCTGAAAAGCATATGATGAAACAAAGTATTTGGGTACTATTTCTTTTTTGGTTTAATGCTCTCCCTGCACAGGACACTGTACGTTTTACCAAAGCGTTGATGGTTTCAAGCAGCAGCCGTTATGGCCGTGAAGCGATCTATACAGATGTGCTCGCCTGGAAATTATATAACGGCACACTGTCAGCGCCAAAAGCAGGTGAAGTATTTGACATGAACGAAAAAGATACGATCCTTTGGAAAGAAGTACAGGCAGACAGCGCAGGAAGATTTCGCACATTCCCAAGAAGAAATATGCAAGGCACAACCAATCCGTTTTTAAGTCCGGGTGCTGTGGATCGTGGCGCCGACTATATATATCTTACCTATACTGCTGCAAAACAAGCACCTGCTTTGTTATACATACTGGGCAATAGCGGCGTTTATTTTAATGGTGTGCCACACATGGGCGACCCTTATAGCTCAGGTTACATGTTCATCCCTGTTGAATTAAAAAAGGGACCGAATGAAATATATATACGTGGGTCTAACATTTTGCCTGTAATCGTTCTTTCCAATAAACCTGTCGCTTTAAATACGGCAGATCTTACATTACCCAGCATTGTGCTCAATCAACAAACAGGTATATTAAAAGGAGCGATAACCGTAATCAACGCTTCATCAAAAGCAGCAGAGAATTTTCAGATAAAAACAGATTGCGCCGGAAAGCAAATAATAACAACCATTGCATCTATACCTGCAATGGCTACGCGCAAAGTAGTATTTGAATTTGATGCAGGTGCTGTTACAGCCAAAGGGAAATATGATGTTACACTGTCATTACTCAGTCAAAACAAAACTGCAGATGAAAAAACGATAACAGTTGACGCTGTTGATGCATCAACGCAATACAGCAGCACTTTTGTAAGTGATGTTGATGGCAGCCTGCAATACTATGCTGTTACACCGCAATTAAATGGCACCAGAGAAAATGCAGCATTGTTTCTTTCGGTGCATGGCGCAGGCGTGGAAGCAATAGGCCAGGCGAGAGCCTATAATTCAAAAGACTGGGGAACACTTGTAGCCGCCACTAACCGCAGGCCGCGTGGTTTTAACTGGGAAGATTGGGGAAGGCTTGATGCTTTGGAAGTATTGGAAATTGCCAAACAAAAATTCAAACCGGATCCGCAGCATATTTATTTGACCGGGCATTCAATGGGTGGACACGGCACCTGGTTTCTTGGTGCAACGTATCCCGATAAATGGGCAGCTATAGCGCCATGTTCCGGTTATACTTCCTTAAAAGATTATGGCTCTGCAGATGGAAAAATTCCTGACAGCAGCAAACAACCGGTTGAACAATTATTATTAAGGGCAGGCAATCAAAGTGATGTACCTAAGCTTGCATTGAACTACAAACCTTTGGGCGTTTATATTTTACATGGAGATTCAGATCGAGTTGTACCTGTAAGATATGCAAGGCAAATGCGTTCTGTCCTCAGTGATTTTCATGCTGATTTTAATTACTACGAATATCCCGGCGGTGAACATTGGTTTGGAAACCAGAGCGTGGATTGGCCGCATATTTTTGAATATTTTAAGTGGCACAGCATTTTACCTGATTCAGCGGTTAATCATATTGACTTCACTACATCAAGCCCGGGCATTTCCGCAACGTACCGATGGGCAACCATTGTGCAACAACAACATCCTTTAGCCTACAGCCGCATTGTTTTAAGCCGGAACAAAAACACTAAAACTATTTCGGGCAAAACAGAAAATATTTTGTTGCTGCAATTAGCATTGAATGAATTCGGCAGCAATACAGCAGTATCAATTCAATTGGATAGTGTAAACATCATTCACTACACAACCATTTCAAACAACGATAGCATTTATTTAATGAAGACAGGTGAGGCATGGGGCATAACACAGCAACCTGACATTAATGATAAAAATCCGCTTCGTTACGGCACTTTTAAAGAAGCGTTTAATCATAACGTGATCTTTGTGATCGGCACTAATGGAAGCAAAGAAGAGGTTGAAACCAACTTGTATAAAGCTACGTATGACGCTGAAAGCTGGTATTACCGCGGCAATGGTGCAATAGATATCATTACAGATAAACAATTCACTACAGAGAAATATAAAGGCAGAAACATAATTATTTATGGTAATGCCAACAATAATTCAGCCTGGAACATCTTATTAAAAGACTGCCCGGTACAAGTTCGTACCAATACAATAACAACAGACAGCTTACATTGGAATGGCGATGACCTGGCGACTTATTTTATATGGCCGCAAAAAGACCCGGCATTGCTTACCGGTGTGGTGGCTGCCACTGGTGTTAAAGGCATGAAAGCAGCCTATGCTAATCAATATTTTGCCGGTGGCAGCGGCTTTCCTGATTTCATAATCTTTTCGATCAATATGCTGAAGGACGGCGCCAATGCAGTAAAGATGGCAGGCTTTTTTAATAATCAATGGAAGATTTCAAAGGATGATGTTGTAGTGCGGGAGTAGTTGATTGGTTGAAGGGTTGATTGGTTGGACCTGCCGGCATAATGGAGATTGTTATATAGTTTCCGGTTCTTTAACTGCTAAACAAGTTGGGCAATTGATAAGAACGATTTAAAAATTTCGCATATGGATCCTTTTAAAAAAATTAATAGCGCCCAGTTGATTTGCAATAAATGGCTGGCGGTAATTCCAATCTTGTTTATATTGACGCTTTCATTTGACACAACACTTATGGCACAGGAAAAAGATCAAATGGTGCGATTGGCAAAAATTAAAGTTGACCCCTCGCAATTAGAAAAATACAATGCTGCTTTAAAAGAACAAATGACCTCTGCTGTTCGTGTTGAGCCGGGTGTATTAACCTATTATGCTGTTGCCGATAAAAGCGATCCGTCAAGCATCACCATCCTTGAAATATATGCTGATACAGCGGCCTATAAATCGCACATAGAAACACTGCATTTTAAGAAATATAAAGATACCGTGAAGGATATGGTGAAGTCTTTAGAACTTATTGACGTGGCATTAATAGGTTCGGCTAAAAAGCCGGGCATGTAATTATACGCTGTAATGGCAAACGCCGGTTTTCAACTGGCATTACCGGCTGAATTTTTTTCATTTGCCATTGAAATAGTTCTAAGAATGAGTATCCGGCCCTGTTATTAGTCAGCCTCCAACATCCATAGCCCAGTCATTAATTGCGGTAATAATTTTGATGTCAATATTCGCAACGTTAAGCATGGAATAATTGTCAGCAGGAAAAGATTTTTATGAAAAATATACTGTTACCTGTTTATCTGCTTACAGTAATGTCGTGTTCAAAAAAGGATGATATTAGAAAAACATTTACCGGTAATCTGCCGATAGTAAATACCATTACACCTGTATCAATTATCGCAGGGCAAAACATTGTCACAAACATCCGATGCGAACTTAGTATGATAAGCGGTACTGTATATTTTAAAGGCTTCTACATTAAAGCAACCGGCAACAAACAGTTTAATATATCCGCCAGGGCATTTTACAAAGACTGGAATACATAAATCGGAACACCGGTATTATGGACAACTATCCAGCCATCAAAATCGTATTGCAAATTAATTTAAGCAGTTCGCCGTTTTTAATTCCATTCCATTGCATATCGTTAACCGTATAAACTTCATGGAATTGTAAAAGATTGCTTTTTGAATCGCACATCGATGTTCTCAGCAAGCAATACTTTCATCTTTAAGGGTTGTTAAGAATTTCTCAGCAGCTAATTGAATGATAGCTTCCGCTTGTTCACGGGTTATTGACGGATAGCCTTTTAAAAATTCATCTAAAGATTCATCCTCCAGGTAATCAAACAGCGTTTTAACGGCAACCCTTGTATTTTTAAAAACCGGCGTGCCTCCTAATACTTCTTTGTCAATGGTAATATACTTACTCAATTGCTCATACGTATCACTAAGTTACAATAATTATTCAACCTTGGTTACCTGCGTTCTCGCACTTTCACCATTCTCGTTGATCGCTTCTATCTGGAAATAATAAGGCTTATCTTTTTCCATAGCACTGAAATAATATTCATTCGCGTTATACACCATTATGCTTGTATATAATTTACCGGGCTCAATGCCTGTGTAAATCACATAACCATAAGCATCATTGCTGTGCTGCCATTTAAGCCAGCAGTTCCTTCTTTCGCTTTCGCCACGCAACGCTATAAAATGTTGTACGGTGTCAGGCTTTGCGCCATTGCCATTTCCAAAAACACGCAGCCCGCTGATCGCAAATTTTCCATCGGCCATATGAATATTTTCCAGCTTTATATAACGTGCCTGCACCGGTGTTGACAATTCAACATAATCATGCGGCACATCTGTTTTATTATCGCTTTTGTCAACCAAAACTTTCCATGTTTTGCCATCTGTAGAATAATACAATTTGTATTGATGATAGATCGTTGTGCTTTTGCCCAATATATCCGCATCCTGGTCTGCATAATTAATTTGGACTGCATTCACGGTACTTACATTTCCCAGGTCAGATTGTATCCACTCGCCTTTATCTGCAGTCTTAGCACACCAATAAGTTTTAATATTTTCATCTACTGCATTATTAGGTTCATAATTTCCGAATGTGGATGAGACCTGTACAGGCTTATTATAATTCAGCAACATCCAGCCTGTAAAATTTCCCTTGATGTGATCTTCATTTTTATTCGATGGCAGATAGGTAGGGTAATCACCAAAGGCTGTGTTGCAATACATGATACCATCTTTATCAAATCCTGCCGGCCAAATCCCATTGCGGCGTTCAAAATTATTTTTTACGTTAACGATCATTGTGCTTACGTGCCACCAGTTGCCATATATATCCTGGTAAGTGGCGCCATGGCCCGCACCTGTTGCAAAACCACCGGGCTTGAATGAAAATGGGTTATGTGCCTGGTAAGCAAATGGCCCTAATGGTTTATCACCAACATACACACCATCTCCATAACCGCTGAACTCTGTGCCCGGTGCGCCATATTGCAGATAATATTTACCGTTATATTTTGTCATCCAGGAGCCTTCAATAAATGGCTTCAGGAATGTGTTGTCGTGATATTCACCAAAACGCTCCCATCCATGAATGCTGTCATTCAAATGCAATAAAGGCACGCGCTCTCCTATTGGCTGAAATGTTTTTCTGTCGACCTCCTGTCCATAAGTCGGGTAGGTATTGCTTGAACCAAAATAGATATACAATTTGCCATCATCATCTGCTAAAAAACCCGGATCCCATGCGCCTACTTTAAACGAATCCACCAGCGGCTTCCAGTCATCAACCGTAGGATTGGTGCTCATCCACAAATAAAAAGCCTGGGTGTACGTTGAACCGATCACTATCATGGTATCATGTAAAACAGCAACCGCTGGTGCACACAATTCATCATACACATTGGCATCTGGTTTCAAAAATTTGCGAGAAATAAATTTCCAGTTCAGCATATCATTGCTCCACCAGTAACCCCACTGGTTGGTAGAAAATAAAAAATATTTATCCTTATATAAAACAATCACGGGATCGGCTGTTGCACGGTGCCTCCCCTGTTCAGAAAAATTTGGAATTGGCGTAAAACCATAATCTATATTGATAGGGTTGCAATATGTTTTTTGCTGAGCGTGAATAGCATCACACAAAAAAATAAAAAGAAGGAATACAAATAATTTGTAACGCATGACAGGCAATTTATTTTTTACAAAAGAAACCTTAAAGTAGCACATATTTTCTGAAATGACCGTCTTCACTCCAAGTATGGCCTCATAGATTTGATGGTTAATAATCGCTGACCTTTCCGAATAAAACTGCCAGGCTTAACCGAAATATTTATATTGATAAATCCGCCCGGGTGTATTACTTGATTTTTTTCTTCCGGATTAATATTCTCCCCTTTAGGGGATGGGGACTAAATTAGCGTTTAATTGTGCAAACCTACTTTGATTATATAATAACCGGTGCAGGATGCGCAGGTTTAAGCCTGTTGCGCAGAATGATGGCACATCCGTTCTTCAGCAATAAGAAGATACTTGTAATTGATAAGGAACAAAAAAATAATAATGACAGAACATGGTGTTTTTGGGAACAGCAACCGGGCTTGTTTGAAGAACTTGTATATCATCGCTGGCAACAAATAGATTTTTATTCAGATCATTTTTCCGCCCGCTATGATCTGGCGCCGTATCAGTACAAGATGATCCGCAGTATTGACCTGTATTCATCCGTATCAGATAAGGCCAGGCGTTTTTCAAACATTAGCATATTGCAGGATGATGTACAATCTGTCATGAACAACGAAAACAATGTAACGGTAAAAACAAATGGCAAGGAATTGTTGGCTGATCATGTTTTCAATAGCATCATCTTTAATGACTGGAGAGAGCAAGCTTTACAACAGAAAAATATTTATGTGTTGCTGCAGCATTTTAAAGGATGGATGATCGAAACAGATAAAGATGTTTTTGATGAACGCCGGGCCACCTTTATGGATTTCAGGATAAGCCAGGATAAAGGAACAGCATTTGTGTATGTTCTACCTGTTGCAAAAAATAAAGCGTTGGTTGAATACACTTTATTCTCGGAAAATATCCCGGAGCAACATGAATATGATGCAGCGCTCGAAGACTATATTCATTCAGTGCTCAGCATAAAAAAATATACCATTGCACATGCTGAATCGGGTATCATTCCGATGACGAACTATAGTTTCCCGAAGGGCGATGGGAGACTGATAAATATCGGTACAGCCGGCGGACAGACCAAAGCCAGCAGCGGCTACACATTCCGGTTCATTCAAAAACATTCAGAAAGGCTAATTAATGCATTGGTCCACGGGAAAGATCCGCTGCACATGCAGTCAGTTTTTGACAAGCGCTTTCATTTGTACGATAGTATTTTATTGAATGTGCTGCAAAACAAAAAAATGGGTGGTGATAAAATTTTTGCGCAACTCTTTAAAAAAAATTCACCTCAAACTATTTTAAAATTCCTTGACAATGAAACAAATTTCATGGAAGAGCTGAAGGTAATGAACAGTGTTTCATTAAGTGCATTTTTACCAGCTACAATTAGACAAATTTTTTAAAGTGAGAATAGGAAGTGTTCTCATAAAGTGAGCTTCCCGCTTTCGCGGGAATGACGTTAAGGGTTGTATTATCTTAATGATATTTTATTATTGTTGTCCGACTAAAATATTTTTCCTGGGCTTTAGCCTGAGGTTATATAAATGAAACCCTTACCCAACGGGCTTTAGCACAAGTTAACCGGACAATAATGATATTTTATAAAAACTTTCAGGACAACAATTTAAAGGAATCAAACACCAGGCAGTATGGATATCCGGCCTAACCGCGCATCCATACTTGTATTACAATTTACTTTATAGATCGGAGGCATATGGAATGAAAGCTAAAAAGATCTTGAAGTTTCATACATAGTTTGATTCTTCGTTGTTTTCATAATCTATATTGCATGTATAATCCCATTTAATATTGCTGCAACACCGCTTTTCAAACTCATCTTATTTATGGCTTTACTGGAAAAATTTCTTGTAATTAAACGGTCAACAATCCCCGGCGCAGGAAAAGGTTTATTCACCAAACAATTTATAGCAAAGGGAACAAGAATAGTAGAATATAAAGGCCGCGCCACCACCTGGAAAATAGCTCAGCAACAAAAGAATTTTAATGGTTACATCTATTATATCAAAGATGAATTGGTGATCGATGCAAAAAATTATCATAAAACATTCGGCCGTTATGCCAACGATGCAAACGGCATAAGTAAATTGAAAAAAACAACTAACAACAGTCGCTACGTTATTGATGGAAAAAAAGTTTTTATAGAAGCCACAAAGAACATTGATGCAGGCAGTGAGATCCTTGTTTCTTATGGAAAGGAATATTGGGATGTTGTGCGGTATAATAAACGTTTAGGTTATTAAGGAGCAACAACTGCGAAAGATCTTAACCCTTATCCCTTAGATCAGTATTGCTAAACGTCTCCCCACATTTGATGACGCTCTATACAATTTTTGGTTATAGAATATAGTAGTTATGTTTTTCAAATTTGCCCTCGCAAAAAAGATTATTCATTATCGCTGTTTCAAACGCAGCATTTTAAAGCAAATTTTAGAAGCATACCATGGAAGCCATATATAATGTTAAAGAGGGCAGATCACTGCAATACATTATTCAAAACAAATTAAATGGAACAAAAAAAAGAATACTATTGGCAACCATACCTGCGGATGGGCATTTCAACCCGTTTACGCCACTCGCAGCCTATTTAAAAGAACAGGGCAATGATGTACGCTGGCGCACATCTGGTACATACGCGGAAAAACTCGCAAAGCTTAACATCAGGCATTACCCGCTGAAAAAAGCATTTGATATAAACGGGAGAAATGTTAATGAAACGTTTCCGGAAAGAAAAAAAATAAAAGTCGTGATAAGTAAGCTAAACTTTGATATGATACATTACTCTTCCCATCACTAATCGCTGCATCCCTGCTTTTCTTTCTTCGCAACAACACATAACGCGTTATAGTAGTATAGCGATCGATACAAAATGGGAATCAGTGCGTTCTGATCAGCGGTTTAGGGACATGTTGAGAAAGATAGGGTTAATGAGATAATCTGTTAAACTTGATTGACAACCCAACAGTTAAGTTGCGGTCTCGTCAGGAATCGAACCTGAATCAAAGGCTTCGGAGACCCTTATACTATCCATTGTACTACGAGACCGGAAATTTCTGCGCGAAAGTAATTAAAAACATGTTGCAAGCATCCGCATTAAGTCACCGATTAAAACGCCGGGCAACTGTAACTATTCAACCTGTCAACTTTATCAACTTATCAACCTATCAACTTATCAACTTACCAGCCTATCAACCAACGCCTACTTCCCAAATGCCTGCAGGTTAGCCCCAAAGATCTTCACAGCAATAGCAAGCAATATCACGCCAAAAAATTTGCGCACCGCAATTAAACCCGCCTTTCCGAGTATCTTTTCAAGCCATTTTAATAAATGGAGGGCTATAAAAATGAAGACAAGGTTTGTTAAAATTCCGACAAGTATGTATTGGTCTTCATAATTAGCTTTTAGCGACATGATGGTGGTTAGTGTTCCAGTGCCTGCAATTAACGGAAATGCAATAGGCACCAATGTTCCGGTTGACCCTTGCTCTTCTTTAAAAATATCCAGCCCCAGTACCATTTCAAGCCCCACCAAAAACATAACGATGGAACCGCCTACGGCAAATGAATGTACATCAAGGTTTAATACTTTCAGCAAAGGCCGGCCGGCATATAAGAATAATATCATCAAAACACCACTGGCTAATGTTACTTTCCATGCATTGATATCGCCTGTTTTATTTTTTTGTGCGATCAAGACAGGTATTGAACCTATGATATCAATTACGGCAAACAATGTAAATGTAACAGTGAGCAGCTTGTTGAATTCCATACGTGCAGGTTTATGCAAAGTTAATTCTGTTTGAATGAGGAAGCCGGTAAATAGATTTGCACCACATCAACTTAATACTATGAAGGCATTATTATTTGCGATGGGTTTTTTTGTTTTGGGTAGTACACATGCGCAATCAACGGATACAGTGCATTTATATGATCCGAAGGCAAACGCAGAAAAAGATATTGAAGCAGCGGTGAAGAAAGCAAAGGCTGAACACAAATTTGTTTTGCTGGAAGCCGGCGGCAATTGGTGTAGCTGGTGTTTACGTTTTAATAAAACCGTTAGTGAAGACGCGCAGCTTGATTCGGTGCTGAACGCAAATTTTATTGTATATCATTTGAACTACAGTCCCGAAAACATGAATCGCGATGCGTTTGCGAGGCTGAGCTACCCGCAGCGTTTTGGTTTTCCGGTGTTTCTTGTTTTGGATGATAAAGGCAAACTGATCCATACGCAGAATTCTGAGTATCTTGAAGAAGGGAAAGGCTACAATAAAGATAAAATCTTACAGTTTTTTCAGAACTGGTCGCCCAAGGCTTTAGATCCGGCGACATATAAGTTTGCAGATAACGGCAAGTGAATGCTGTATTATTTTTAGAAAAATTTATTCTTTGAATTTCTTAATGGTCAAATAGTCTTCCATTTCCTTGGTTGCCCATTCATCCGAACCCGGTTCAAATTCATTCGGCTCCAATTCAATAACTTCCGGTGCAGGTCCTGATGTAATAATAATTACTTTACCCCTGCTGTGTTTATCCTGGTACAGGAAATAACCACGGTCATTCAGTTTCTCTATCATTGTTTCAGTTGTTTTTCCCATTTATTTGTTTTGCTTCCTTCGTTATGCTTTCGCAAATAACCAGGCACCTATAAAAACTTATTAAAGCCTTATTTTATTATCAGTGATACTGCTAAATAAGATATTGCAAAATTACCTGCGAAGAAACTCGCGGATTGCGGCAAATGACGCAAAGTAGATTTTGGAGAAATTTTTATTGGCTATTGCGCAACAAGATAGCCTTATTTTCGAGGCAATTTTACAGAAGCAAACGCGTTAAACCCCTGAATTGTTCAATTATTATCTCAAAAATCCTTTGCCCGGCCTTGATATTTATGGCTCTAAAGATTGGTTTCTGCCACTGTGTGCAGGCTTGATCAATGACGGTTGTATTATTCTTTGCGGTGAATAACTCCTTATTCTCCGCATTCTTACTATGAAAATGCGGTGAATAAACTCTATATTCACCGAATAATATGCGGAGAATCGTAAAATATATTTATGAATTGCGTGGTTGGCCGGGCTTTAATTGGAAAGAAAGTGAAGTGACAAGCCTTCTGGCTAATGTGCGCCACAGGCAAGGCCGTTTGCTTGGCCGAATGGAAGGTTTGGGTTTTAATCAACAGCAAGAAGTAAATCTAAAAACACTTACATCAGATATCGTAAAATCCAGTGAAATAGAAGGCGAGATACTTAATCCCGAACAGGTAAGATCATCCATAGCAAGAAGGTTAGGAATGGAAATAGCGGGATTAGCTCCTACGGACAGAAACGTTGACGGCATTGTTGAAATGATGCTGGATGCAACACAGAACTATAAAAAACCTTTATCCAATGAAAGATTATTTGACTGGCATGCTGCATTATTCCCAACGGGAAGAAGCGGTATGCATAAAATAGTTGTTGGAGCATGGAGGAATAATTCAGATGATGACCCTATGCAGGTTGTTTCCGGAGCAATGGGTAAAGAAAAAGTGCATTATGAAGCGCCTGCCTCAAGTGTTCTGCAAAAAGAAATGAATATGTTTATAGGGTGGTTCAATAAAGACGGCTCAGACCCGGTTATAAAGGCTGCAATAGCACATTTGTGGTTTGTTACCATACATCCCTTTGATGACGGCAACGGAAGGATAGCAAGGGCGATAACTGATATGCAACTTGCCAGAGCAGACGAAAGCTCTATGAGGTTTTACAGCATGTCCTTCCAAATAAGGCAGGAAAGGAAGCAATATTATGATATTCTTGAAAAAACACAGAAAGGAGGCCTTGATATAACTAAATGGATTATCTGGTTCCTGCAATGCATAGAACGTTCTTTAGATGCAACGGATGAACTACTCGGTTCTGTTTTTGGTAAAGCACAGTTTTGGGATAAACATACATCTATCGTTTTGAATAATCGGCAGAAACTGCTTATCAACAAACTGCTTGATGGCTTTACAGGGAAACTTACTTCGTCTAAATGGGCTAAGATCGCTAAATGCTCTCAAGACACAGCACTTAGAGATATACAAGATTTACTTCAAAAAAATATTCTTGAAAAAGAACCTGCTGGCGGCAGAAGTACAAGTTATATTCTTAAGCATAAAAAATAGTACTTTAAACACCGAGATAAATAAAAAACGCTTCAACTTATTGATTAACAATATGATTGAAGCGTTTATATGTGGTGTGGGGCGGGATCGAACCGCCGACACAAGGATTTTCAGTCCTTTGCTCTACCGACTGAGCTACCGCACCAAAAGGGGCTGCAAATATAGGGGCTTTTTATACATTCCGATAGATGATGCAATACTATTTTACAATTTGTACGCATTCATCCGTTAATAAAGGCAGATTTTTAAATCGAAGGATTATGTTGGCTACTACGATCACATCTTTTTCGCAATAACAGGAAATGCGTTCAAGGTCTTTATCGTCATAATACACACTCCTTACTTTGCTTCCATCCATATCACCTTTGGAGGTGGGGATATTCAAAACATTGGCTAAAAGGTTCAGGGAAACATAATTCTTATAATCGCCAAATTTCCACCATTGCAGGGTATCGACCATCTCAATTTCCCAGGGCTTGGCGCCATGTATCTGCAGGTAAGATGGCAACGGGATATTATTAATAAGCATTCGCCGGCATATATAGGGAATATCAAACTCTCTTATATTATGGCCGGCAAACTGAAAGCTTTTATTGACCTTTTGAAAAGAATTAACGATTTGTATAAAATTGTGCAGAATTTCCGTTTCATCCTCACCGGAAATGCTTTTAACTTTAATGCAGATTTCGCTATTGCTATTCTGATAAAAATACCCGGCTGAGATGCAAACTATCTTTCCAAATTCTGCAAGTATTCCTGCTCTTAACAAATAGCTGTCTTCAAGAGATAGGTTTTCTGGCACGGTTTTGGAAATTTTATCCGCCCAAAGTATTTTAAAGTCATCAGGGAGCTGTTCGAACCCTTGAAAACAAGGAACAGTTTCAATGTCTATCAAAAAAAGGTTAAATAAAGAAGTGTTTAAGCTCAAATCGATTCTTTTTTCAATATTAAATAAACTAGTTTTCACAAACAACATTTTTACAAACAATAAATTCCAGCAACAATATGAGTTACAGTAACTATCCGTCATCCACATCGGCTCAACCGGAAGAGCAGCCGAAAGACAACAGGAAATTAATTTATGGCATTTTAATAGCCGCATTGGTGGGTACATGGGGCTATATACTTTATGATAAAAACAAATCCAGTGACAAAATAAATCAGCTGACCACACAATACACCGCAGCAGATTCATCCCGTAGCGCTATAGAAGCTGAATACAATGATGCCTTGTCAAGAATGGATTCTTTAACGGGGTCAAACACAAAGCTTTCCGGCGAACTGGCCGAGCGTAAAACGGAAATCGAAGATCTGAAATCGCGGATAAAAACGGAGTTGGGCAAGAAAAATGCAGACCTGACCAAAGCACGTTCCATGATCAAAGATCTGAATGGAAAAATCACCGACCTGCTGGCACAGGTGGAACAGCTAAAGCAGGAAAATCAAACACTTACAGTCGCCAATGCTGATCTTAGCACACAACGTGATACACTCACAGCTCAAAAGGGCCGGGTAGAACAGAGCCTTTCAGAAACAGAGGCAGAAAAAGCACATGTGGAAGATGTTGGCTCAACGCTGCATGCTTCAAACATAAACATTGCGGCAATTAATCTTAAAGGGGATGGTAAAGAAAAAGTTACCTCCACTGCAAAGAGAACAGACGTGTTAAGGGTATCTTTTGACCTGGATGAAAACCGTATTGCTCCCAGTGGTGACAAAGAATTATTTGTGTGTGTTACAGGGCCTGATGGTCATCCGATCACGCTTCCTGCAAATGGCAGCGGCACATTCCAAACCCGCGAAGAGGGTGAAAAAGTATTTACCAACAAGCTGAATGTTCAGTACGAGCAGGGTAAGCGTATGCCGGTAAGCTTTGACTGGAAACCGGAGACCGGGAAATACCAGACAGGAGGCTATAAAATTGAAATTTATCAAAACGGTTATAAAATCGGGCAAGGAACCAAGGAACTGAAGAAAGGAGGCTTGTTCAGTTAATACACCGGTAAGTGATGTTTTAAAAAAATCCCGCAAAATAACATTGCGGGATTTTTTATTTTGAGCCGCATTTATATATTTTAGAAGCATGATACAGCAATGGCTTAACGGAAAAACGTTGTTGTTTATAATAGCTGTTGCAATAGTAACGGGCACCGTTTTCTATTCTTCTTACCTTGCAAAAAAGATAGCCTCAGATGAAAAAAAGAAGGTGGAATTATGGGTGGAAGCGCAACGTACCATCATCAACTCAAACGATGAAACCAGCCTTAATCTTGCCGTAAAAATATCATCCGAAAACAAAGAGATTCCCATTATTGAAACCAATGAAAATGATAGCATTAATGCAGGCAACTGCGTAAACCTCGATACAGGAAAAATTAAAACTGATTCATCTTATTTATACAGGAAACTGGATGAGTTTAAAAAACAACATGAGCCCATCATTTTAACCTTATCGGAAAAGCCATATACTGCGAACAAATACTACTATGGTGAAAGCATCCTGCAGCAGGAAGTTCGTTATTATCCGATCGTTCAGTTGCTTATTGTTAGCCTTTTCCTGGTTGTAACGATCAGTGCGCAACGCACCTCTTACATCAGTACACAAAACCAGTTGTGGGCGGGTATGGCAAAGGAAACCGCACATCAATTGGGCACGCCTGTTTCAAGCCTGAAGGGGTGGGTGGAAGTGTTGAAGGAAACACCGGAAAGCCAGAAATTAAGTGCAGAAATAGAAAAAGATGTAAACAGGCTGGAATTGATAACAGACCGGTTTGGAAAGATCGGCAGCCACCCGGTGCTCGAAGAAAAAAATGTGGTGGAACAGGTAAGTAATATGATCGACTATATCAAACGCAGGGCAGGACAAAAAGTAAACATGAAATTGAATACGGAGGGCGAAACCAATATTCCGGCCATGATATCTCCCCCGCTTTTTGACTGGGTAATAGAAAACCTGCTTAAAAATGCTTTGGATGCTATAGAAGAAAAAGGTTCAGTAGAAGTGACAATAAAAGATATGGCAACACAGGTGTTGATCGATGTGAAAGATACCGGGAAAGGCATTTCAAAAAATAATATGCCTAAGGTTTTCAACCCAGGCTTTAGTACAAAAAAAAGAGGCTGGGGACTTGGCTTAACGCTCAGCAAGCGTATCATTGAGCAATATCATTCCGGCTCAATTTTTATTAAACAAAGTGAACCAGGCAAAGGCACAACTTTTAGAATTGAGCTGAACAAGTAATACAATTTCAAATTACATTTGCAGCCCGCAATGCCCAGGTGGTGAAATTGGTAGACACGCTACTTTGAGGTGGTAGTGCCGTAACTGGCGTGCTGGTTCGAATCCAGTCTTGGGCACCTTTTAAAATCTGCAACCATTGAAATCAATATCGCATAAAAAGGTGGTGGTTCAAATTGCCACTTTTTTACGCTTAATTTCCCTTCTATAAAACCGGGTGATGAATCAGGAAACTTTATTGAGAAACGTCCTGCTCCTATCTGTCAATTAAGAAGCTTAATACTTCAAGTTTATCACTTTCGGCAGAACCTTTTTGCATCAAAAATAATTTCAGGTTTTACCAAGGCTTTCTGGGTCAATTTATCATACTCTCCATGTATTCCGATAAATCGAATCCACAACTTCTGATATCATAATTGATCTTCACAATAAGTCGCAAGTACCCTTAATCAGGGCTGTTCAATTCTAAAAAATAAAAAAGGCAGCAAACAAAGAAGATGTGGATAACTTTGTAATGAACTAAAAAACAGAGATATACACACTATGCTTACTACCTTTTTTGCAGACCTCATAGATTTCAGGCGCCCGCA